>CALUTR010000006.1 GCA_944323755.1 uncultured Helicobacteraceae bacterium | reverse complement strand
TCGTGAGATGTTGGGTTAAGTCCCGCAACGAGCGCAACCCTCGTCCTTAGTTGCTAGCAGTTCGGCTGAGCACTCTAGGGAGACTGCCTTCGTAAGGAGGAGGAAGGTGAGGACGACGTCAAGTCATCATGGCCCTTACGCCTAGGGCTACACACGTGCTACAATGGGGTGTACAAAGAGAAGCAATATCGTGAGATGGAGCAAATCTCTAAAACATCTCTCAGTTCGGATTGTAGTCTGCAACTCGACTACATGAAGCTGGAATCGCTAGTAATCGCAAATCAGCTATGTTGCGGTGAATACGTTCCCGGGTCTTGTACTCACCGCCCGTCAAACCATGGGAGTTGTATTCGCCTTAAGCCGGGATGTTAAAATAACTACCGTCTACGGTGGATGCAGCGACTGGGGTTAAGTCGTAACAAGGTAACCGTAGGTGAACCTGCGGTTGGATCACCTCCTTTCTAGAGATATTAATTATCATTTATTTGCATAATTATAAAATTTTATAAAATATAAATATATAAAATATGTTAGCTTGCTTAGTTTTCAGGGATTACAATTGCCTAAAAGCTTTTAGGGGCTTATAGCTCAGGTGGTTAGAGCGCACCCCTGATAAGGGTGAGGTCGGAGGTTCAAGTCCTCCTAAGCCCACCATGAGGGGAATTAGCTCAGCTGGGAGAGCGCCTGCTTTGCACGCAGGAGGTCAGCGGTTCGATCCCGCTATTCTCCACCATTAAGAGTAATTGGAAGTTTAAATATATGGTTTTAAAGAATCATATATTTAGGCTTTTATTAAGTCTAGAGTTATTTAAAAATTTAATGTTGATAGCCAAAAATAATGAGACTACAAATGTTTTGTTTAATTTACATAGATTAAACAAGGCAGTGCAGAATTAGAATACATATTTATAAGCTTTAAAGAGTAAATGGTGGATGCCTTGGAAGTCAGAGGCGATGAAGGACGTACTAGACTGCGATAAGCTATGGGGAGTTGTCAAGAAGCTTTGATCCATAGATTTCCGAATGGGGAAACCCAGCTAATAGTGATATTAGTTACCTTATATAGGAGCGAACCTAGGGAAGTGAAACATCTCAGTACCTAGAGGAAAAGAAATCAATAGAGATTCTCTTAGTAGCGGTGAGCGAACAGGGAAGAGGGCAAACCGAATGCTTGCATTCGGGGTTGTGGACTGCAGTATCCAATTATATTATTTAGTAGAATTATTTGGAAAAGTAAGCGATACAGGGTGATAGTCCCGTATACGAAAAGTAATATATAGGTAGCAGTATCCAGAGTAGGTCAGGACACGTGTAATCCAGACTGAAGCAGGGGAGACCACTCTCCAACCCTAAATACTACTGACTTACCGATAGTGGACAAGTACCGTGAGGGAAAGGTGAAAAGAACCGTGGTGAACGGAGTGAAATAGAACCTGAAACCATTTACTTACAATCATTCGGAGCCCTATGATTTATCAGGGTGACGGACTGCCTTTTGCATAATGATCCTGCGAGTTGTGGTATCTGGCAAGGTTAAGCAAACGCGAAGCCGTAGCGAAAGCGAGTCTGAAAGGGCGTTTAGTCAGATGCTGCAGACCCGAAGCTAAGTGATCTATCCATGGCCAAGTTGAAGCGAGTATAATAGCTCGTGGAGGACTGAACTCGTACCCATTGAAACGGGTTGGGATGAGCTGTGGATAGGGGTGAAAGGCCAACCAAACTTAGTGATAGCTGGTTCTCTTCGAAATATATTTAGGTATAGCCTCAAGTGATAGTAATAGGGGGTAGAGCTCTGATTGGGCTAGGGCTGCTCACCGCGGTACCAACCCCTGTCAAACTGCAAATACCTATTACCGTATCTTGGGAGTCAGGCGGTGGGTGATAAAATCAATCGTCAAAAGGGGAACAACCCAGACTACCGAATAAGGTCCCAAAGTTCTATTCTAAGTGGAAAAAGATGTGTAGTTACTTAGACAACCAGGAGGTTGGCTTAGAAGCAGCCATCCTTTAAAGAAAGCGTAACAGCTCACTGGTCTAGTGATTATGCGCTGAAAATATAACGGGGCTAAGATAGACACCGAATTCGTAGATTGTGCTGATGCACAGTGGTAGAAGAGCGTTCGTATTGCGTTGAAGGTATACCGGTAAGGAGTGCTGGAGCGATGCGAAGTGAGCATGCAGGAATGAGTAGCGATAAAATATGTGAGAATCATATTCGCCGTAAATCCGAGGTTTCCTACGCGATGCTCGTCATCGTAGGGTTAGTCGGGTCCTAAGACAAGTCCGAAAGGGGTAGTCGATGGAAAATAGGTTAATATTCCTATACCAATTATTGTGTGTGATGTGGGGACGCATAGGGTTAGATGAGCTAGCTGATGGAATAGCTAGTCGAAGTGCGTAGATTGAGAGATAGGCAAATCCGCTCTTGTATTTGAAACATTACAGGCTCTTTGAAGTTTTCGGATGGAAAGGAGAATCATTGATACCGTCGTGCCAAGAAAAGCCACTAAATTTAGCAATAATTGCCCGTACCGTAAACCGACACAGGTGGATGAGATGAGTATTCTAAGGCGCGTGAAAGAACTCTCTTTAAGGAACTCTGCAAACTGACACCGTAAGTTCGCAATAAGGTGTGCCTAGTATTAGGTCTCAGCAAAGAGTCCCTCCCGACTGTTTACCAAAAACACAGCACTTTGCAAACTCGTAAGAGGAAGTATAAGGTGTGACGCCTGCCCGGTGCTCGAAGGTTAAGAGGATTAGTTAGCAGCAATGTGAAGCTTTGAATTGAAGCCCGAGTAAACGGCGGCCGTAACTATAACGGTCCTAAGGTAGCGAAATTCCTTGTCGGTTAAATACCGACCTGCATGAATGGCGTAACGAGATGGGAGCTGTCTCAAAGAGGGATCCAGTGAAATTGTAGTGGAGGTGAAAATTCCTCCTACCCGCGGCAAGACGGAAAGACCCCGTGGACCTTTACTACAGCTTGACACTGCTACTTGGATAAGAATGTGCAGGATAGGTGGGAGGCTTTGAGTATATGACGCCAGTTGTATATGAGCCATTGTTGAGATACCACTCTTTCTTATTTGGGTAGCTAACCAGCTTGAGTTATCCTCAAGTGGGACAATGTCTGGTGGGTAGTTTGACTGGGGCGGTCGCCTCCCAAATAATAACGGAGGCTTACAAAGGTTGGCTCAGAACGGTTGGAAATCGTTCGTAGAGTATAAAGGTATAAGCCAGCTTAACTGCAAGACATACAAGTCAAGCAGAGACGAAAGTCGGTCTTAGTGATCCGGTGGTTCTGTGTGGAAGGGCCATCGCTCAAAGGATAAAAGGTACCCCGGGGATAACAGGCTGATCTCCCCCAAGAGCTCACATCGACGGGGAGGTTTGGCACCTCGATGTCGGCTCATCGCATCCTGGGGCTGGAGCAGGTCCCAAGGGTATGGCTGTTCGCCATTTAAAGCGGTACGCGAGCTGGGTTCAGAACGTCGTGAGACAGTTCGGTCCCTATCTGCCGTGGGCGTAGGAAAGTTGAGGAGAGCTGTCCTTAGTACGAGAGGACCGGGATGGACATGCCACTAGTGTACCAGTTGTTCTGCCAAGAGCATCGCTGGGTAGCTACGCATGGATGTGATAACCGCTGAAAGCATCTAAGCGGGAAGCCAACTCCAAGATTAACTTTCCCTGAAGGTCACAGCAAGACTAGCTGCTTGATAGGGTAGATGTGTAAGTATAGTAATATATTTAGCTGACTACTACTAATAGACCGTTTGGCTTATTTTGTATTTTGATTTTTTTCACTGCCTTGTTTAGTCTATTTTGGTTATTAACTTAAAAGAGAAAGTAAAGAGTATTTTGGTATTTTTTACTTTCTCTTTTCCTTGTGTTTATAGATAGAGGGCTACACCCAGTTACCATCCCGAACCTGGAAGTTAAGCCTCTAGTCGCTAATAATACTGCATCTTTCAGATGTGGGAATGTAGGTTGATGCAGGGAATGAGAAAATTTCTTTTTATTACTTTCTTATAAATCTTATTTTCTATTTTTATTTCTTTATTAATTTGTTATTATATTTTTGTTATAATATTCTTCTAATCTAACTATTAGGAGATTAAATGTATAAATTTTTATTTATTTTTCTGTCATTTATGACTTTATTATTTGCTCAAGTTAATATTAATACAGCTGATAAAAAAGAATTAATGACATTAGAGGGTATTGGTGCTAAAAAAGCTGAAGCAATTATTGAATATAGATCAACTAGTAAATTTAATTCTATAGAAGACTTGAAAAAGGTGAATGGTATAGGTGATAAGTTATTTGATAAAATAAAAACAAGTATAACTGTAGATAGCAAAACTCCTCAATCTAAGTAAATTTTAATCTGATAACTTAAAGTTATCAGATTAAAATTCTATTTTTCTACAATAATTTTTATTTTATTGTCTTCTGATAAAGTTATATAGAGTTCTTTTGTTCCTAAGAAAGTATATCCACTATCTGATCTATAATCTTCTAAGAAAGTAATTCTAAATATTTTTTTATTTTGTGTATTTGGATATGGCACAATATTTATATTTTTAAATTCTATGCTTTTTCTTTCATCTTTGTTAAATACTCGCTTTTTAAAATCCTTAAACTCATTTATTTTCATTCCATCAAATCTTGTAAATGTTTCATCATAAAATGATAAATACAGATTTAAATCATTGTTTATCCAAGCATCTCTCCATATAAATAGTGATTGAAGTATGTTTGCAAATATTTCTTTTGGTGTTTCTTCTATGGGTTTACTGCTTGTTATTAGTATGGAATCTTTATAGTTGATTATTTTTTCATATTGCAACAATATATTATTTTCTATTGCTATGCAACCCTTTGTGTTCTGCTCACTTCTATCACCATTCAAAGGAAGACCATGTATCCATATGCCATATCCAGTTTTTCTATTTAGTTTATCATATAGATTTGGGTACGATGTTACAAATGCTAATGGTCCATAATATTGATCAAGATTTTGCAGCTTTTTTGTTAGGTCATACACACCAATTGGTGTAGCAAGATCTCCTTCTTTTATCTTGTCGCCTTTATTTGCTCCAAATATTGCACTACTATTTCCAATTTGAGATATTTTATTGCTATCAAGTTCAAACAATAAAAGATTATTGTTTTCTTTTGATGCCATAAAAATATATTTTATACTTTCATAGTATCCATATCTTGTATCTTTAGACGCTACTACGCTATCCCAATATTTTTTATTGATTAGATATTTTTCTAAAGTAGGTTTAACGCTATTTATTCCTTCATTTCTATATTCGCTAACAATATCATATATTTGATCATCAGCGTGTATTATAGCAATGAGTAAAAGAGTAATTAGAAGTTTCAAGTGAAATTTCCTTTGTGTTTAATTTTAATAGAATCCATATTATACAATTTTGTTGTTTTAGATTATTAAAAATCATACCCTATTTCTTTTAGACTTTTTTTATTTTTACTCCAACCTTTTTTTACTATAACTTCAAGTTTTAGGAATATTTTTTTACCACTAAATTGCTCTAATTTTTTTCTTGCATTTATGCCTATGTTTTTTATGCTTTTTCCATTTGTTCCAATGACAATGATTTTTTGACTTTCTTTTTCAACGATAATATCAGCATAGATTCTGTCTATTTTATGATCTTCTTGTATTGTTTTTATTATTACATCGCTTTGGTATGGTATTTCTTTGTTTAGATTATCAAATAGTGCTTCCCTTATTTTTTCTTTATATATCTCTCTTAAATTTTGAGTGCTTATAATGTCTGTATCATACAAATATGGAGATTCTGGTAGATATTTTGTGATTTCATCAAGTAGAGATTTTAAATTTGTGTTTTTTACGCTAGAAATTGGTATTAATGCAAAGTATTTATCTTTGTATTTTTCATATTTAGTGATTTTTGTAATGATTTTATCTTTACTTAAAAGGTCTATTTTACTTAGTATTAATAAATGTTTTTTACCATTACTTAGCTTTAAAAAATCTACATAATCATCTATGCTATCTGTTATAGGTGCTAGAAAAATAATTAAATCGCAATCATCTATTGCTTTTATAGATTCTTGCAACATAAATTGATTTAGCATCTTTTCTTTATTGTGTATACCTGGTGTATCGACAAAAATAATCTGCGTATCATTATGCATCACTATTATATTCATTCGCTTTCTTGTTGCATTGATTTTGTGTGATACAAGAGCTATTTGTTCATTAATAAGTGTGTTTAATAATGTGCTTTTCCCAGAATTAGGCCGTCCAATGATTGATACAAATCCAGCTTTACTCACTATAAAATATACCTTGTTGTATCAGCATTTTGTATAATTGAATCTAATTTTTCTTCTATTTCTTTTTGTGTTATATTGATTGTTTTGTCATTTATATTTGGTGCTTCAAAGCTAATATCTTCTAATACTTTTTCAACGATTGTATGAAGCCGCCTTGCTCCTATATCTTCTGTTTTTTCATTTGCAATAAATGCAAATTTTGCAATTGCTCTCAATGCGTCATCGCTAAATTCTAGCTTTATTCCTTCTGTTTCAAGCAATAATTTATATTGCTTAATTATAGAATTTTTTGTTTGTATTAGAATCTTGTATAAATCATCCTCACTTAAACTATCTAACTCAACTCTAATTGGAAACCTTCCTTGTAATTCTGGTATCAAATCACTTGGTTTGCTAAATGCAAATGCACCTGCAGCGATGAATAAAATATAATCAGTTTTTATAGAACCATATTTTGTATCAACTATGCTTCCTTCAACAATAGGTAGTAGATCTCTTTGGACACCCTCTTTATTTGGGTTTTGTTTACTTTGATTTTGATCTGTTGCAGTTTTATCTATCTCATCTATAAATATAATTCCGCTTTCCTCAGCTCTTTTTAACGCCTCTGTTTTTATTTCATCGATATTTGTTATATTTTCTATTGCCTCATTTTTTAATAGTTCTTTAGCTTCTCTTACTGTTGTTTTTATTTTTTTTATTTTTTGTTGTTTTGGCAATAATTCAATAATTCCTATATTTGGTATAGGCAAAGGATTTAAAGGGGCCTCAGTTATTTCTATTTCTATTTCTAAATGATCTACAGAACCATCTTTTACTTTTTGTATCATCTTGTCAAATGATACTTTATATTCTTCTTTTTTTGTTTCATTTGCAGTATTTGGAAGTGGTGGAATAAGACTTTTTACAATTTTATCAATTATATAAGAATCTATTTTATCTGTATTTTTATCCTTGTATTCATTTTTTACAAGATTCATTGAAGCATTAACTAAATCCCTTACCATAGATTCTACATCTCGTCCAACAAAACCAACTTCAGTGTATTTTGATGCTTCGACTTTGATAAAAGGTAATCCAAGTATTTTTGCCATTCTTCTTGAAATTTCTGTCTTGCCAACTCCAGTATTTCCTATCATTAATATATTTTTTGGCACAATTTCCTCTTGAGCTTCTTTTGGTAGCTGCATTCGTCTATATCTATTTCTTAGTGCAATAGCAATGGCTTTTTTAGCTTTATCTTGTCCTATTATGTATTCATTAAGGTATTCAACTATTTCTTTTGGTGTTTTATTGTCAGTCATTTTTTATTTTATCTCCAATAATTTAATATTCGTATTTGTATAAATGCAAAGTTCCCCAGCAATTTTTAATGATTGTTCTACTAGCATTTTTTCATCAATATTATCTATATTTCTATCAAGTGCTCTTGCTGCAGATAAAGCATAATTACCCCCACTTCCAATTGCTGCAATTTTTCCATCTTCTGGCTCCACGACATCACCAGATCCACTTAGTATATATATGTTTGATTTGTTTAAAACTATCATCATTGCCTCTAGTTTTCTTAAATATTTATCTTTTCTCCACTCTTTACTAAAGTCTATTACAGAGCGCTCAAGATCGCCTCTTTTATTCTCTAGTATCTTCTCAAACATATCAAATAGGCTAAATGCATCAGCCGTGCTTCCTGCAAAACCACTTAATATTTTTCCATCATACAGTGATCGGATTTTTGTTGCATTGCCTTTTAATATGCAATTTCCAAATGTAACCTGTCCATCTCCGCCAATGACAGCTTTATTCTTTCCTTTATATGCAAGTATCGTTGTAGCTTCAAACATATTTGCTCCTTTATTGTGCTTGAATATCGACTTTACATATTGCATGTATGCCAAATCCTAGTTTTAAGTCAATTTCATATACACCTGTGCTTTTTATAGGATTTTTTAAATCAAGTGCTTTTTTATCAATATCTATATTGTGAAATTCTTTAAAGGCTTGTGCTATTTCTTCTTTTGTAATTGCTCCATATAATGAGCCATTGGCTCCAGTTTTTTTCACTAAAACAAGAGTGATATTTTTTAGTTTGCTTTCTAATTGTTTTAACTCTTCTATTAGCGCCTCTTCTTTTTCTTTTTTTATTCTTTCCTCTTTTTTGTATTTATTGATTGTTTCATTTGTTGCAATTTGTGCCATACCTTTTGCTATTAGAAAATTTTTACCATATCCATCTTTTACTTCGCAAATATCACCAGCTTTCCCTAATGATTTCACCTCTTTTAGTAATAGAACTTTCATTATTTTTCCTTAATTGTTTCAGTTATTGTAGATTGTTGTTTTGCTGTGTAAAATGTTTTAACTTTAGTTTATAATTTTGCTCTAGATTCTATCAAAATATTTTGTTTTTAATGTTTAAAGATGAGGGGTTTAAAGATTTTATAATGATTTATTGTAAGCTTGCTTTGCTTTTTGCTTGTTTGTTATTTAGTGCTTGTTCATCTATGGGTGATGTAAAGAAGATAGATGCAATATATTATCAAGATTCTAATATAAATGGTGCATATGAGTATGCTGTGAAATATTTTAATGATGATTTTTTATGGGCATTTCAAAGCGGGATTTTGGGTTTTCAAACAGGGAATTTTTCTGATAGTGTAAAATTTTTAAACATTTCTGAAACTTATTTTGAAATTAATGCTAAAGAAAATATCTTTCAAAGCACGCTAAAGACGCTAGCGACGATTTTAGTTAGTAATGGTATGTTTGATTATTATGGTAATTTATATGAAGCTGTATTTGTAAATTACTATAAGGCATTAAGTTTTATGATGCTTGGTGATTATGCGTCATCTAGGGTTGAATTTAATCGTGCGAATGATAGACAGCGCCGATCAAAAGAATTTTTTGCTGATAGAATTAACAAAATTAATGAAGCTTTAAATAATGGTGATGGGGTTTATGGTGATGATATGGATAGCATTGATAGTGAAAAAACATTCCAATCTATGAGCTCGATATATACATCTCGTTATAAAAATTTGGATAAATTTAGGGCTTATAGTGGCTATGTAAATCCGATGGTAAGTTATGTATCAGGAATCTTTTTTTTGTTGCAGAATGATTTTAATAAAGCAAATGACTTACTAAAAGAAGCTTATGCCATTAGTCAAAAAGAAAAAATTCTAGATGATATACATCTCTTAAATGATAGAAAGCAAGGCAAAAATGTAGATTATTATACTTGGATTTTCATCGAAGATGGTAGAAGTCCAAAAAAATATGAAATGCGACTTGATGTGCCTTTGTTTTTGTTGAATTATGGTGCTTTTTATTTTAATATTGCTTTACCACAGCTTGATTCTGGGAAGTTGTTTTACTCTAAATATTATATGAAATCAGATATGAAATCTACTGATAGTTTTGAGTTGCTAAATATGGAATCTATTATTGCAAATGAATTTAGCGTTGAATTACCATATATCATTATGACTTCTCTTGTTTCATCGACTTATAAAGTGTATTTGCAAAATATTTTGAGTGAAAATTTTGGAATCTTAGGTGCTATTGGTGGTGCTGCGTTTAGCTCTGCTAGTACGAATGCAGATATTAGAAATTCAAGAATCTTGCCACTTAGGTTTTTGGCTATTAGGATTCAAAATGAAGATGTGCCATTTAGGCTTTTTGGAGATAGAAAATTATTGTATAGCTTATCATTTGATAAAGAATGCAATAAATTATGCTTATTTAGTGATAATATTGTTTATATTAGAGTATTGCAAAATGGTATAATAAGCACTTTAACCCATAGCATTAGGAGTGGTAAATGAAGTATATTTTGGTATTGATTTCTATTTTTTTTATTGGGTGCTCAACAAAGACGGAATATGTAGATCTAGTAGATTCTAAAGAATACACAACAACAGGTCTTGATTATCACGATATAGCAAATGCGGCAGAGCAGAGCATTAAATCTCTCTTATCTAGTAATTATGCAAAAAAAATACATTCTGATAAACCAAAAGTTCTTGCAATCTCTGATGTTATTAATGATACTATGCAAATGATAGATACAGAGCAATTAACTAGAAAGATAACAAGAGAAATGCGCAATAGTGGTAAATTTATATTAACCTTATCTATGGGTGGTAGTGGCACTAGTGTGGATTCTATGATTGATACATCAAGAGGAGCAAGAGATAATGATGAATTTAATCAATATACTACAATCGAGCAAGGTGAATTAATAGCTCCAGAATTATCATTATCTGGAAAAATTGTTCAAAAAAATACAAGTATTTCATCATCAAAGCAAAGAATAGATTATTATTTTTTGCTAACATTAGTTGATCTAAAAAGCGGACTTGTTTTATGGGATGATGAAGTAAATATCATCAAAGTGGGTAGCAGTAGAAATGTTGCATGGTAAATTATGATTAATTTAATTAAGTAAGGAAATAAAATGAATTCAATGATAAAAAAGGTATTTTTATCTATCTTGTGTGCTTCTTTGTTGATTATTGGTTGCTCATCAAAATATCAACTTGGTGAGGGCGCAAGTAGTATAGAGGATTCTGCATTAGAAGCTAATAATTTAGTAAATGCACCATCTTGGGTGCTAAATGGTGGAAGAGAGGGGCTTAGTGCGATAGGTTCTGCAGATATTACTAAAGCAGGATTGCAGTTTGCAAGGAATGAGGCTTTGGCATTAGCTAGAGATGAACTATCAAGGATTATTTCTGTGAAAATTGAAGGTTTAGTAAGCAATGCAGTTAGCCAATCTATAGGCAATAATGCATATGATTCAAATGTTGAAAAATATGGTGAGCAAATAACGAGACAAATCGTATCTCAAACTATGGTTGGGACAAAGCAAAAGGATACTTGGATTACATCTGATGGTAAGCAAATTTATGTTTTAGTGGAGCTAGATTCTGCATTATCTGATAAGGTGCAAAAAAGCATAATGCAAAGTATTGCAAAAGATGATAATGCGCCAGTACAGAAAGATAGATTTTTAGATGCGCTTGATAGAGCATTAAGTAATGGCTTATAATTGCTATGTATATCAAGGTGCTTAGTTTTGTGTTTGTTGGATTTTTGATCTCATCTTGTAGTGTTTCTATGCAATATCCTAATTGGTATTTAGTAGGTGGCGAAGATTCTAATTATTTATATGGAGTTGGATCATCTAGTAACCTTCAAGATGCAAAATTTGAAGCACTAAATGATATGGCTTCTCAAATATCACTAAGCATAGAATCTGATATTAATATATCAAAAGAGCATAGCAATGATCATTTTTCTAGTGCCGTTAGTAGCAATATAGGTGTAAATATAAATGATGTAGAGCTAGATAGTTTAGAATATCCACAAATTGATGAAATTGGTAATGTATTTTTTGTGCAAGCAAGAATAAAAAAAGAAATAGTAATTTCTAAATTAAATTCTAATATTGATATTTATACTACAGATATTCGTAATATTTTAAATTCTATAAAATACTCTAATTGCAGGACATTGTCGCCAAAACATAGATATAAACTCTCTTTGTTTATGTCAAAAATTAATTTATATGCAAAACAAATCAAAGCCCTAAATGGGAAGATTATAAATCAAGCATTGATAGATGATGTAAATTTGGTGCTACAAAATCAGCCATTAGCGCATTACGCATCATTTGCTCAAGGTGGTAAAACTGCGGATTATTCATTGATACAGACAGCTATTGCTAATGAATATAATAAGTTTTTTCATATCCAAAAAGCTGATTCTGATATTTATTACATAGAGAATAGATATAACATAAGTCGTGGCATAAATAAGATTTCTATATCATTACATACGAGCATTAAAGATTGCAGCAACAATATTGTTTTTGATACTTCAATTGAGGCTTCTCAAGATTCTAGGGATATAAATATAGCTTTAGATAGATTAAAGGCACAGCTTTACAAAAAAATCAATTCTTGGATAGAAAATTAAAGGTTTGATATGAAAAAAGTTTTAATCCCATTGTCCATTATTGTATTGTGTGTTATTTTTTACAAATTTCAAAATAGCATAGAGATCGTATCTGGTGTGGCTATTTTCTTATTTGGTATGTTTATTATGGAAGATGGTTTCAAGATGCTAAGTGGTGGATTCTTAGAAACGATGATGAAAAAGGTTACTGGAAATACCTTTACAAGTATCATTTTTGGTGCGTTTTCTACTACCATTATGCAATCAAGCACACTTGTATCACTTTTTTCTATTTCATTTGTATCAGCTGGCATTATTTCATTATTGCAGGGTGTTGGTATTATATTTGGATCTAATTTAGGAAACAGCACTGGTGCTTGGATTATTGCTATTATAGGAAATAAAGCAAATATATCATCTTTTGCCTTACCAATTATTGCATTTGGTGTAATATTTTTGTTTCAAAAAACAAAATCAATAAAAGGCGCAGGTTATATACTTGCTGGTATAGGGTTTATTTTTCTTGGTATTGCTTATATTAAGCTTGGATTTAATAGTTATCAAGATTCCTTTGATCTTACAAAATATAGCGTTGATGGCATAAAAGGTATGGCAATTTTTGCTTTTATAGGCTTGGTTGCAACACTTATTATGCAATCTACACACGCAACTTTAGTTTTGATAATGGCAGCCCTATCTATTAATCAAATCACATTAGATAATGCTATGGCGCTAACAATTGGAGCGCAGCTAGGAAGCAGCATTACAACAGGGCTTGGTGCTATTAATGCTAGTATTGATGGTAAAAGACTTGCTGTAGCGCATATTGTGTTTAATCTTATAACAGCACTTGTTGCAGTTATTCTTTCAAAGCAAATTATTTTTGTTGTGGAACTTATTGCTTCACTCGTTGGTATAAATGATTTAAATCTCAAGCTTGCTGTTTTTCATACTTTATTTAATATGCTTGGTATAGCACTAATGCTTCCTATTTTATCGAAGTTTGTGTATTATTTAACAAAATTTATATCACGCAAAAAGCAAGATTATATTAATAATCCAATTTATTTAGATGAATCCAAAATCGACTATGCTAATGCTTCTATCGATGCTATCAAAAATGAAACAAAACATCTCTATGATAATGCATTGGGTATTATTGTTCATAGTATAGGTTTTGATAGAGGGCAGATTCGGTCATTTGAGCCAATAGAAAGTCTTGCAAAAGATAAAATGATATTAAAAGATGATATTGATATTGATACTTTGTATGATGAAAAAATAAAATCATTATCTAATGCGATTATGGAATTCACTGCTAAGGCTAAGATTCATATGAATAATGAAGATCAAATGAAAGAAGTTTTTAGATTGCAGATTTCTGCAAAAAATATTGTAGAGGCAACGAAACATATGCGTCTTGTACAAAAAAACTTGCAAAAATACTCACTATCAGCACATCAATCTTTAAGTAATGAATATGATCATATGCGAATTACGATGGCATATTTGCTAAGAGGCATAGAGGAGCTAAGGATTGCATCTAGTGATGATAATCTATCAATTTTAAGAAAAATAGCAAAATTTAAAGCATCATTTAAATATGATGATCTTGATATATTAAATAAAATTGATTGGTTGATTTCTCAAAAATCAATAAGCATATCAGAGGGAACTTCAATGCTAAATGATTTATCATTTATGAGGAGTATAGCACTAAAGTTGGTTGAAGCTATTGAATATCTATATGATGTTGAGATCTAATTTATATTTTTAAAATCTATTTTAAGTATACTTTTGTCAAAGACAATAATATGAAATATCGCATCAAATATTTTGATATTATATAAGAATCCTTCGACCATAACCTCGCGCTTTTTTGTATCGTTTTGCAATGCGTGTGATTTAAATGTGACATCACTATTTAATTCTATTGGCGATAAAAACTTTGTCTCTGAATATATAATCATTGAATTTGGCTCATTTACCGCAGCCATAGCGCAAAGTGAAGCTGCTGAAAATATAAATCCGTGATGAATAAGCAGATTATCATCTGTTATCATAGATTCTGTAGGAATAAATCTAACTTCAGCTTTATTTTTGGAGATTTTTGTGATCTCACCACACAAATCTCTATTAATTTTTTTACAAACTTTTAACTCATCATTGACTTCAAATAATTCATCATTATCCATATATTCCCCTTATTTCGCCTTAAGATAGATTCTATTTGGCGCTTGATAGCCTTCTATTGTCTTTGTTGGATCATTTTTATCTAAAAAATCATCAAGACTTTCACCATTTATCCAATCTGTTTTTCTTTGTTCATTTAGGTTTGTTTGTTTTGTAGCAATGATTTCTATATCACTAAAACCACCACGAATTAACCAGTTTTTCAATGCTCTTATACTTGGTATAAAGTATGCATTTTTCATTTTTGCATATCTAAGTGGGCTTAATACGATTGGTTCATTTGAATCTATAATGAGGCAATCAAGTATTAATTCGCCATTTTTGTTTAATGATTGTTTTAGTATTTTTATGCAATCAATGGGATTTGTCCTGTGATATAGCACACCAAGACATAGTATAACATCAAATTTTATATCATAGTGCATTAGATCTTCAATTCCTAATAATTCAAATTTTATATTGCTATTTATGAAGTGATTTATAAAATGAAATTGATTAAAGCAATGCGCACTAGGATCAAATCCAATGATGACTTTTGGATTTAGCTTGAGCATTCTAAACATATAGTATCCATTATTGCAGCCTATGTCAGCTATTGTTTTATTTTTTATATTTAGATGGTTTTTTATTATGTTGTATTTTATTGCGCTATTCCATTCACTATCAATTAGAGTACCACATATATCAAATGGTCCTTTTCTCCACGGCTTTAGTTTGTGTGCAATATCTATAATTTGACTTTGATTTGCATTTTTGGTTTCTATTGTTATGATATCATCTAATGTGATTTTACTAGATTCTCTTGGTAGAGAAGCAATAATATTGCTCACTGGAGCAATATTATTTGCCTCAAGCTTTTGTTTTATATTTTTTCTATTGTTGTGGATATACAAAGATACTCTTTTTTGTGATTTTTATATTTTCATCATCAGTTGCATATGCTTCAATAGTAATAGGGATTATTTTATCATTAGATTCTGTATTATGATTTTCTAATGTATATAGATATACTCTTTTTCTTATTTTTCCACCTGCCTTTATTTCAAATTCTTCTTTTGGTTGTCTAATTTTTATATTATCATTATCCGTGATTCTAAAATAAAATTTATGAGCTTTATTGTCTGTATTTTGAAACAGCATTAGATAATGATTTTCTATTTCACCATTTTCTAGAATCTTATATGCTTCAGATGATCTATTTATATTAAGCAGCATTGTAGATTTGTTAAATGATAAAAATACAGCAGTTGATAGCGCAATAATGATAACTAATATGTAACCTATCGTCTTCCCTCTAAAATATTTTACTTGTGAGTTTGTTTTCATACTATTTGTACTACTCCATCTAACAAGTGATATTTTGCCAAGTTTTCCCATTACGCTACTACAAGCATCGGCGCATTCAAGGCAGTTAATGCATTCAAGCTGAAGACCTTTTCTTATGTCGATATGTGTTGGGCATACTCTTACGCATTTATGGCAATCTATGCATTCTCCATTGATTTCTTTTTTGCTAAGTGCAACTCCATTTGCATCATATACTTTTGATCCACGATTGGTATCATATATTACGGTTTTGGTGTCGTTATCATAAAGGACAGATTGCACTCTACAATATGGACATACATATATGCAAAAATTTTCCTGTACAAAAATAATTTCCAATGTGAGAAATGTTGCTATTGCAATTATAAATCCTAGTAATATCTTATGATTATTGTAATCTGCAAGATAGCTAAAAAAATCACTCGGTGGCACAAAATATAATAAAAAATTCGATGCTGCGATAAATGAAAGGAAAGCCCAGATGAAAACACCAATAACTTTTTTAATTTTATTTTGCCATAGACTTAAATCAGGATTCTTTTGTTTGTTGTCAATAGATTTTCTTAGTTTTAATATTTTTGTTTCAATTATATCTCTATATATTACTCTAAAAATTGTATGTGGGCACGCCCAACCACACCAAGCGCGACCTGCTAGTGTCGTAAGAAGAAAGATTCCAACAAATAACATAATAAGTAAAAATGGCATTAAATATAGCTCTTGCATATCGAATACTACACCAAGTATGTGAAGCTGTTTTTTATCAAATGATAGTAGGAATATTTGATTGTTATTGATTGTGATAAATGGTAGCCCCATTATAATGATTGTTGTTATTAGATACATAATGTAGCGCTTTTGTCTAAAATAAATATTCAAATCCTTCATTTTCTCCCCTTTTTTGTTTTGTTTCACTTATAGCGACATTTTTTAGGATTATTGTATAGATATGCTTAAATATTTAATAATTTTAAAATAAATTCTATTATCTCTTTTTGCTGTAATTGATATATAAAATTATCATCTAGAATCTTTATAAATGGATAACTAGTTTGCATAAAATCATCATTAAGTAAATTTATTATGCTTTTAAATTTTATATCATAATTTGTCAATAATTTTCTTGCGCTAATTATGTTATTAATGCACCCAAGTTTAGAATCACTTATTAAAAAACAAAATGCATCTAGATCTTTTATTAAGTCAATCATAAAATAATCTTTTTTTATTGGGACAAACAAACCCCCTGCACCTTCAATTAGTAAAATATCACATTTTTTCTCTAGCTTATTTAGGTTTATTTTTATTCTTTGTATATCAATGATATTTTCTTTATCTGCGACAAATGGAGAAGCAGGAAGTGAAAATTGGTAGAAACAAATATCATTAATATTGCATTTAATATTTTGTGTTTTTAGATGTAGCATCGCATCAAGTGGTATATTAATTACTCCAGTTTCAATTGGTTTTGAGATGATTATTTTTAACCCTTTTTGTATTAGATTTATTGCAATTTTATTTGTGATATAGGTTTTGCCTACATCTGTATTTGTCCCACTTATAAATATTTTCATAATTATTCAGATTCTGCTTTTTCTTCGTCATTTAGTTTTGATGATTTTGGTTTAGGATTAATTAAAATGGGGCTTCCTCTAAAATCAAAGGTTCGCCTTAAATAATTCACTAAATATCGCTTGTAACTAAAATGTAGAGACTTTGGCTTATTCATCACTAGCACGATTTCTGGTGGCGCACTTTGTATTTGTGTAGCATAATAGATTTTTATCATTTTTCCTTTGTCGCTAGGTATCGGGTGCTTAATTGTTGCATCTTTTATTGTTGCATTTAGTATTGCTGTTGGTATCCTTCTGTTGTAGTTTTGATGCACTTCTAAAATCATCTCTTTTATATCTTGTATATGTCGTTTATTAATAGCGCTTGCTGTGATAATTGGTGCATAGCTTAGATATGCAAATTTTCTCTTTAGCTCTTTTTCAATTTCTTTAAATTCTGCATATCTTATATCCCATTTATTTAGTATGATGATAATTCCTAGGTGATATTTATCACTAAGTCCACTTATTTTTTCATCTAAATCTACAAATGGAGCTGAACTATCAAGTATTAATAATACAATATCACTTTTTTCTAGAATCTTTTTTGTGCGATCTAGAGCATATTTTTCGATTCCTTCAATCTTTGATCTCTGTCTTATCCCAGCAGTATCGACAAAATTTAGAATCTTATTTTTGTATTCTATTCTGTCATCTACTGGATCGATTGTAGTTCCTGCAATATTGCTTACAACGGAGCGCTCTTTGTTTAATAAAGCATTCAATATAGAACTTTTGCCTACATTTACCCTGCCAATTATGCCTATGTTTATTATCTCATTAGAATCTTGTATTGTATCGCTAAAATTTTCTACTAGATCTTGGGTTTGATTGATGCTATTGTTTAATTGTTGAGAGACAAACTCTCTTAAGCTATGCAATCCTTTATTGTGCATTGTGGATGTAAAAAATATATTTTTTGCTCCAAAGATTCCGTATTCCCAGTCATTTAGACCATCTTTTTTCTTGTCAATTTTATTAACAACAAGTGTGGCATTTTTAAATTTTCTAAAAAGTTTTACATCATAATCATCAATTATTTCTCCGCCATCAATTACATATAGCACTATATCATCATCGCTTACAAATGATAAAACTTTTTGCTTTATATCAATAAAAATACCTTCTTCTTTTTCGACTATGCCAGCTGTATCGCATAATAATGCTTCTATATCATTAATTATAATTGGTTTTATGTTTATATCTCGTGTTGTTCCGCTTATATCAGAAGTAATTGCAATTCGCTCTTTAAAAAAGCAGTTAAATAGCGAGCTTTTGCCTACATTTGGTTTGCCTAGTATTATAATTTTATTCATTTTTTTACTTTATCTTTATTTAAAATTATTTAGAATCATACCAAAACATTAACTGCTTGGTTGTGTATGAGATTTATTTTTAGTTTATTTTTTATTTCGATTCTTTTATATGGACTTGATTTTGATTTTGAAGTAGAGAACATATATCATCTAAATCAAAATGACTTTAGTGTAAAAAATGGAATCTTATATGTAAAGTATATGGATAATAAAGCCTACACGCAATCAAATCAAAGTATTAAAACAAAAGACAGCAAGGTTGTAATGGATAAGAATCTAAATTATTATTATCATACAAATAAATTTATGGATTTCAAAGAGGAATTAATAGAATTAGAAAGTGTGAATGGAGTATATAGGGCTTATGTTGGCGATATGTTATTTGAGAATTGCTTTATTATCATCAAGTATATAGAATCTAAAACAATGCACACAAAGTCAAGCTCTATGGTTTTGGATTTTTCAAATCTAGATTCTAAAGTTGATAGTAAGGCATATTTTGCTTGTTTAAAGAGTGATAATTATATTGATTAAATGATGCTAACAAAAATATTTTTATTAAAACAGCTTTATCTTAGGCGATTAATAGGCGAGCAGTATTGCGAAAATATCGATTTAAATATCAAAAAAGACGCGATATTTAAATCAGGAAATATAGATGATGTGATAAAAAATTGCAATTTATGTGATTTGTCAAAATATTCTAAAGAAAAGATTCTAGGTTTAAATGGCGCATCCGGTGGGATTGTGTTTGTTACACTAAAGCCTATATTGCCATTTAGTGCAAGTGAAGTGATGATAAAAAATATATCAAAAAATATATTTAATACAGATTCTTATAGTTCATTTTCTATGATTAAATGTAATTCAAACGCAAGTATTAATGATAAATATATCTATATATGCAAGGAATATCTAAAATCACAAATTGATTCTATCGATCCAAAATTGATTATTTTATTTGGTGAAGATGTAGCTAGACATATTTTGCAAACAGAAGATAAGGTTGAAAATCTTAGAGGTAGAATCTTAAAAAGTAAAAATCTTTTAAATAAAGAAAAGGATTTTATAGTAACATATGCAATTAATGATTTATTGAAAAATCCATCATTGAAACCTCTTGCATTTGATGATTTTAAAATAGCAAAGGAATTTTTAAGTAAATGATGACTTTGTGTGATATGAGGCGTGTAAATGAAAATTAGATTCTTGTTGTTATTGTTGCCATTGTTTTTATTTGCAGAGGAGAATGTTTTTTCAGATATTCCGCCTGCTAGTATTGAAGTATTGGATATTAACCCAGAATTTTGCGACGATAAATGTTTATTTTATTTAAGTGATAATAAAAAACTTTTTTCATTTGTTGCTAGATTTAATAAAAGTCTTATAGAAGATGATGAGCTGCATAGTTTGATGGAGGTATATTCAAGAGAAATAGGTATTTATTACAAGCTTAGATTCAATCCACTTGGTAAAAGCCTAGAAGTAGCACTTCTTATGCCTAAAAAAATTATTGGCAAATATTCTGCAACAACTATTGATACAATTCTTGCATATTTGTTTTCAAGGGATATTGACTTTAGATTTAAGATTTTTGATAGCTTAGATGAAGGGTATGATTCATTAAAAAAGAGTGTCGATGAGATTAGTGATGAGCGCTTCCATTTTGTAATTGCGATATTATTTAATAAAGATTCTATAAGTGCTTTAGATTCTATTGATATACCAATTTATGTTCCGACAATGACAAACAAAGACATAAAAGCGCGATCAAATATTGTCTTTGGTGGTATTGATTATGAAGCACAAATAAATACTTTAATGACTAAGATAAATACAAATGGTGCAATAATAAGCTACAACGATGATAGCTCACTTGGAAGCACCCTTGGAAATATTGTAAAATCGTTTGAGCCAAATATATTTTTTGAACAAACCATAACAAATAAAATAGCAGCAAATTTTTCAAATAGTATAAAAGAGAGTAAGGATATTTTATTTGATGGAAATATCTTTCTGAATACGCCAGTTGTGAAATCAGGATTGTTACTCTCTCAGCTTGATGTCTCTAGAAAAAAACCAGCTAGGATATTATCAACACAGGTTAATTATAACCCAGCTTTATTATCACTTGTAAGAGGAAATGATGTAAGTAATGTGATAATTGCAAACTCTATTAGTAAAACAGAGCAAAAACTAGTTGAATATGGAATGCTTTTATCAAGTGATTTGCAATATGATTGGGTAAATTATTCAACAGCGCTTGGAATGGATATATTTTTAAATGATATGTCAAGTGAATTTAATAGATATTTTATAGAATCTTTTAGTGGAAATCAGGCTTCATATAATATCAATCTATACAAAATACAAGATGGAATCTTCGTAAATTTTGATGATGAGGTTCAATAAAGATTTTTTGTGGTAGTATAATAACCATTCTTATTTTTATTTTAAAAGGGATTGATTATGACTCTAGCAGATATGAAACAAAATAAAACTTATCAAATTAATAAGATTAATACGAATAATGATATATTAAGAGAGCGGTTTGTTGCGTTAGGTATTTGTGAAGGTGCTTATGCAAGTTTGCTTGAAAAGTCAATTGATAGGGCTACAATTGCGATTATGGCAAATAATACAAGAATAGCATTGCGTATGACAGAGGCAAAAGAAGTAAGTATTAAGGAGCTTGTTTAATTTGACAAAGAAAGATGTATATAAAAATATAGAATCTATTTTTGTCCAAAGATATAAAAATGCAAAAACAGAGCTTAAATACTCAAATTTATATGAGTTGTTAATTTGTGTTATTTTATCCGCACAATGCACTGATAGGCGTGTAAATATAATTACTCCAGCTCTATTTAAACAATATCCAGATATAGAATCTTTATCAAAAGCTTCACTTGATGATGTAAAGGCATTAATCTCTACTTGTTCGTTTTTTAACAATAAAGCAAAAAATATTATACAGCTTGCAAATCAAGTATTAAATGAGTTTGAAGGCAGAATCCCACTTGATAGAGATCAGTTGAAAACTTTATCAGGTGTTGGTCAAAAAACTGCAAATGTTGTTTTGTTAGAATATAATAATGAGAATCTTATGGCTGTTGATACACATGTATTTCGTGTTTCTCATCGCTTAGGTTTAAGCAAGGCAAAAAGTGTAGAAGAAACAGAAAAAGATCTAAACAAGATATTTAAACATAATAGGCATATTTTGCATCAAGGTTTTGTGCTGTTTGGGAGGTATGTGTGTAAAGCTTTAAAACCACAATGTTATGAATGTTTTGTATATGATTTTTGTGTGTATAATGGCAAATTAAAGAAGTAACATTAAGGGTAGTAAATGGAGATATTGCAAAATGCGCTTTTATTTACAATAAGAGATACGCTTAATATTTCTATGGTTGAAGATAGAAATCCTTTGAAAAAATCATTCACTTCAAAGATTATGTTAGATTGTAAAATGTTTTTTATTGTTTCTAATAGAGCGCTTCTTATGCGATTTACTAAAGATTTTTTATTTGAAGATAATCCAGATAACGACACTTTAATTGATATTTCAAAAGAAATGGCAAATATAACTATCGGTAGGGCAAAAGTGCTATATGAAGAAAGTGGAAGCATTTTACAGCTTGGTATTCCTGAATTTATTGGAAATAAAATAATTGGCAATTATAATAAATGTATTGGATATAAGAGCGGTAAAATGAGATGTAGTATATATGAGATTAATCTTGGAGGAATATATGGCTAAAGATGATATCTTAGATGACAGATTGGTTCATAATCCAAAAGATATTGAGTTGGCAAAATATCTTCAAGAAATGATGGAGAGTTATTCTGGTCTTCTTGATATGGATATAACCTTTAAATCAGAGCTTGGCAGGACAAAAGTTACGATTGCAGAGATTCTTAAATTTGATAAAGGCACTGTGATTGATCTGCAGAAGCCAGCAGGTGAGAGTGTTGAGGTTTTTGTAAATGATAGAATCATCGGCAAAGGCGAGGTTATGGTGTATGAAAAAAGCCTTGCAATTAGAATAAATGAAATTTTAGATTCCAATGCAATAATTTATTACCTAACAAAAGACAAATCATAAAGCTGTTATGCGATTATTAATTTGCCTATTTTTTCCATTATTGTTGTTTGCTTTAGGAGTAAAAGATTTTCACATATCATCAGATTCTCAAAAAATCGAAATTATTTTTTTATTAGATTCTACATTTAAAAGTAGAGTATCAAGAGAATATACCGATTCATTTGGTGCTGTGATTTTAAAAGGAGTGCATTTTAATCACAAAAAAGTGATAGATAGCACGGAGTTGATTAAGCAAGTTGAAATTTTTCAAAAATCAGATGACTTGTATATTGTTTTTGCTCAAAGTGATTTTGGTGTTAAATATTCAGTTAATGTCCTTAACTCAAATAGAATCTTAAAAGTTATCGTTACCAAAAATGAAAGCATTTCATCAGATTTGATTTCTAGTGCTACTGCTACTACATCATCATTAGAGGGAGCAATTAGCGCAATCAAGTCAAATTCAGATAAAAATAATAGCTATATCACACCAAAATCACCGCTTGAGCTTGAAACTTGGCGCTATGTTGCTGTTATTTTGGTACTATCTTCATTGTTAGTTGCGCTAATTATTACAAAACGAAAAATGCAAGCAAAAAATGATAATAAGGAATTTTCATATTTTAACAAACAAAATAAAACAAAAGAAAATGGAGATAATAAGAATTTAGTAGATATTGTTGATAATGTAAATACATCTAGCATAGGGGTTAGTAAGGTTATAAATATAGATTCAAATAATAAAATCATAGTGATTAATAGCAGGGATTATAAGTATTTGATGTTTATAGGTGAGCATAGTAGTTTTTTGATTGATCGAATTAGCAATGATGAGTTTAATGATATTGATGATATAAGCTTTAACAAAATTTTAGAGAGGAAAGAAGCTAGATTGCCATTTATGCTTAGAGATTATAAAGATGAAGAAGACTAAAAGATATTTAGTTTTTTTTATTATTTCTTTTTTGTTGCACATTATTTTTGGTGTACTAGCGTATATTTTGATTGATAAAATAGAAAAAATAAACCCAAATGATGATAAGAAAGTCAAGCTTTCATTTAAGCGTGGTGGGGATATCGCAAAAAAAGATAGCACATTAAAAGAAAACACGCCAATTACTAATCCAAAGACAGCTACACAGCCATCACCACAACAACAAATACCTCCTTCACCTCAGACAAAAGATATCAATGCAAACGATGCTGTATCGCCAAAGAAGCCATCGCATAGTTCGTATGATTTGTCGAATCTAAAATTATTTAATCCATTAGATACTGCCAATGAAGCCGCAACAATGCAAGATACAAAATTAGCTAGTGTCGCTAGAAAATTGCAGTCTTTACCACGAGATCTACAAAATGAGATAAAACAATTATATGGTGATGAGCTAGGAGATTATGGTGATGCAGAACAGGATTTTATTATCAATAATTTGCGAGAAATTGGCCGCATTACGCAATACCACTTAAGTCGCAGAGGGTATCCGCCTGATGCTGGATACTTAGGACAACAAGGGACGAATGCTGTTGAATTTTATCTGTATCCAAATGGCGATATCAGTGATTTAAAAATTATACAAGAAACGCAATCTATGATACTTGATAAAAATACAATCACAGTTATACAGATAGCATACAAGGATTATCCACGTCCAACCACTAAAACTAAAATTAAAATCTATGTTAAATACTATTTGCAATATTAGGCTATAATCTATACTTTAATATTTATTATAAAAGGAGTTGAATGTCTAAGTTATTTGGTTTATTTTTAATTTCTTTTGCTATCTCTTTTTGTGGTGCTTCTGATATATTTGATGCAATCAATAATAATTCTATATCAGATGTAAGAGAAGCAATTGAAAATAATGCTGATTTGGAAATTCAAAATACATCTGGGCTAACACCATTGATGCTTGCGGCATATATTGGAAATCTTGATATAGTTGAATTGCTAATAGATTCTGGTGCTGATGTGAATTATGTCTCAAAGTTTAATATGACAGCATTGTTTACAGCTATTGCATCTAGTAATGTGGGGGTTTTAAAGGCATTGTTAGATAGAGGGGCAAAGTGGAAAGGGGTAAGAGATGATAATGGGCTAACACCTTTAATGGTGGCTTCTTTAATGGATTCATTAGATATGTTTGAATTTGTGCTTACGCAATTAAATGATAATATTAATGCGCAAGATTCAAATGGTCGCACAGCATTGATGATCGCATCTGATCAGCTTAAAAATGATTATGTGAGGTTGCTAATAGATTCTGGTGCTGATGTAAACGCGGTTGATTATGCTGGTCGCACAGCACTTATGCTGGCAGCAAATCATATGTATGATAATGATGGAATCGTGAAATTACTGCTTGATTCTGGTGCTGATAAGAATATAAAAGATAATAATGGAATGAATGCGCTTGATTTTGCAAAAGAGAATGATTCTACTAAAGTGATAAAAATGTTAGATTCTCAATCTTTAAGGGTTGCAGATAATGACAATGGAATTGATATTACTGATTTGCCTACTTTTTATGATTTTATTAGAGATGGTAAGTATAAAGTTTTTAGACAATACATTGAGCTTGGAGTTGATATAAATGGCAGGGCAAATGGCGATGATACACCACTTATAGTTGCGGCTGCAAATGGACAACTAGAAATGGTAAAAGATTTAATAAATCTAGGTGCTGATATTGAAGCTCAAAATGACATTAGTGCAACTCCATTAGTCCTTGCATCATATCACGGATATAAAGATATAGTAAAGTATTTAATAGATTCTGGTGCTAATGTCAATGCAGTAGGCAAAAGTGATAATTGGACAGCATTGATGTCTGCTGTTTCAGGTGATCATTTAGAAATAGTAAAATTACTGCTTAAAGCAGGTGCTGATGCAAGCATTGTAAATAATGATGGCAAAACAGCATTAGATATCGCAAAAGAAGACAGCATTGCTTCATTTAAGCTGCTATCTGATAATGATGAAAATGTAAGTAATGATAATATCAATACAAATAAATTGGAATCTTTCCGTACTGCGGTGATTAATGGTGATGTCAATGCAGTAGAGAAGTTTTTAAATGATATAGATGTAGATACTCCAATTCAATATGATGGCACGCTGAGCTCTCCACTTCTTATTGCAAGTCAGCTTGGGCATTCAAGCTTGGTAAAGTTATTGATAGAACACGATGCAGATATAGACTTTAGAAATTCAGTTGGTGATACACCACTTGTTATGGCTGCTTTTAAAGGCAAGGAGCGCGCAGCAAGTTTGTTGCTTAAAGCTGGAGCAAAAGTTGATATGGCAGATCATAGCTCACAAGCTACACCATTAATGATAGCTTCGTATCAAAATTATTATGGTATTGTTTATGAGTTGCTTAATTATGGCGCTAATATTAATGCAGTAGATGATGATGGCTGGAGTTCTTTAATGTCTGCTGCTTCGGTTGGTAATGATGATATTGTGCATTTGCTAATAGATTCTGGTGCTGATGTAAATCTAGTTAATAATGAAGGCAAAACTGCTTTAGATCTTGCAGATGATGAAGTAACGCGTAAAACGATATTAGATGCAGGTGGTAAAAGTGGTAAGGAAAATACATCTAACTCATCAAATAATAAAACATCGGATATTTTTGCCGCTGTATCAAGCGGAGATTTATTGCTTGTGAAGGAACTATTAGATTCTGGAGTTGATATTGATGTGCAAGATTCTAAAGATTATACACCTCTTTTGCTTGCTCTAAGGGATTATCATCCTAAGATTGCCGAGTATTTAATTAGAAATGGTGCAAATTTAGAGCTTCAAAATGATAATGATTCTACTCCACTTGCCATAGCTTCATTTAGAGGTTATTTGGATATAGTTGAATTGCTAATAGATTCTGGTGCTAATGTCAATGCAGTAGGCAAAAATGATAATTGGACAGCATTGATGTCTGCTGCTTCAGGTGATAATTTAGAAATTGCAAAATTGCTAGTTGAATCTGGTGCTGATATAAGCATTGTAAATAATGATGGTAAAACAGCATTAGATATTGCGCAAAGGGATAGTAGTGTTAAGGTGTTAAAATATCTAAAAAGTCTTCAGTGAGATTCATAGTGGATTTCTTTCCACTATGAATTAGATTTTAAACTCTATATATCCTTTTATAAAACTTAAATTTCTTTTATTATCTATCATATATGTGCCTATTCCGCCTAGACTTACTCCAAGCATCACATTCCATTTGAATCCTAATGAATAAGCATCTTGAGTAATATTATTTCCTTTTGAGTTTCTTCCAAGTGCCATTAGTGCAAAGTCTTTTATCTCCATACCAGCAAATCCATAAAAGGTTCTCGTATTTGCATTAAACATATTTGAAGTGTTGATTCCATTATCAATACCGCCAGGTTCTATTACATCATATTCACTATGGCTATGTGTTTCAAATCTTGACTTATTTCCGATGCTTGCTAGCTCAAAATATGATTTCCATACTTGTAAGTATCCTCCACCAAATAATACAGAGCCATTATCGAATGAATATTTTATTTCTTGGTCAAACCATACTATGGAGCTATCACCAGTTAAGTTAGAATGTGAATGATCGTGCGAATGCTCATTTTTTAAGTTATTTGTTTTTGATTTTAAGTATGTATAATGTAGTGTTGTTTGATATCCCCAACCATTGTCATTTTTGAGTTGAGATTCTAGTTTTCCACCTACACTCCAGAAATATTTATTCATTGCATAATAATAAGGCGCTATTGTAAAAAAGGGTGCATCAAGTATCAACCCCCCAGCCCACAAAAACTCATCATTATAAGTATTTTTGTATATATCAAAATCTGTGATATGTTCTCTATTTGCATGAGCTTGCTCATCAACCCAGTTTGCCCATATCTTGAAGTTGCCGTATTGTATATCAACACCTACACCCTGTATGTAATGTCTAAGCCAATCTCTATCTTCGTGGTATCTTCCAGCATTGATATTAAAAAATCCTTCTGTTACATATTTGATATATGCTGTGTTTGTAATGAATTTTTTATTGATGTAATTATTGATTGCATTGTATTTTGGGTATTCATAAAGCGGTGTGGCTCCATAGATTCCAATGCCAAAAAATAATGTATTTTGTATATTGTAACCAAGCTCAATTGAAGCACTAAAGTTGTTGTAGTTATCTTTTATGCTACCAAGATTTGTTTTGTTGAAGATTCCAATGTGCCCAGAAAAGTCATATTGTTTGGTTTGATCTTTATTGTCGTTGTTTTCATTAGATTCTACTTGTTCTTCTTGTGTGTTTTCTTCAAGTAATGACTTTAGTGGCGAGAGTATTGGCTTTAATTCTGTTTCGTATTCTTCTTGTTGGGATTGATTTTGCTGTGTTGTGCTATGATTTATAATTGCATCATCTGCATTTAATGCTGCAAATGCAGCAAAACTAAGTATTATGTGTTTCAATATTTTTCCTTAATTATTTCGGCTTCAAAGTAGTGGAATTAATTTTAGTCTAAAATAAGTGATTTTTTCTGCTTTACTAATTTATTTATTTCATTTACTAGCGATAATGCGTATAATTTACTTATTTCTTCTTGTGTTTTTAGTTTGTCAATCCAAGCAACGCAT
Source organism: uncultured Helicobacteraceae bacterium (assembly GCA_944323755.1). GTDB lineage: Bacteria > Campylobacterota > Campylobacteria > Campylobacterales > Helicobacteraceae > NHYM01. The sequence goes on along the minus strand of CALUTR010000006.1, from coordinate 60,494 downwards.
ATATCTTTTAAGCTTACACCTTCACTGTTATTAATGTCAAAATAGTTTGCTTCTTTTAGATATGCAGCTGTGTATATTGCAATTGCAAAATCTGTTAATTTTGCTATATGACTCCATCCATCTTGTTGTCTCGTTCTTCCTGTATATACCAGGCAACCAAGTGCCAATCGTGAAGATATTTCTTCGGGATATACTTTTATTTTATTTGGTTGAATTTTTTTAGATGTACCTTTTGCTAGGTCTGCTAGCTGTGAATTTACAGAATCTTTTTGTATAAAAAAATCAACAATTTCTGTATCACTAAGTCCAGCTTGTCTTACGCTTGATATATCGTATTGATTGAAGTTTTTTGATACATAATCTAATATTTCTGTATCACTATAACCCTTTTTTCTAGCATCAACGAAATCAAAGTTAAATGCATATACAAAATTTAATGTTATTATGGTGAGTGCAATGATTTTAAATAATGCGCATTTCATTATTGGTGTCCTTTAAAAAAAGTCATTAAAAATAAATTTACTAAAATAGAATTGTATATTTTTAATGATTGTATTACAATATAGATACATCTAAAAACCAAAACTTTGTGGAATCTACAAAATTAGCCAAAATTTCAATACAATTACAGACTCTAAATTAAAAAATATAATCGAAGGTTTTATAGTGAAATGGGTAGATGAAATATTACAAGAAATAAAGCAATGTGATCAAATCAAGGATTTAGAATCATTGCGTTTGAGAGTATTTGGTAAAAAGGGGCTTCTTACAAATGAATTTAGCAATTTAAAAAATATTAGTGATGGCGATAAAAAGCAAGTAGCAAAAGCGTTAAATGATGCCAAGCAAAGTATAGAATCTTTGCTTACTGCAAAGAAAAGTGAGCTTGAAGAATTGGTCTTAAATCAAAAGATAGAATCTCAAAAAATCGATGTGAGCTTGTTTAACTCTACTTTGTTGCCAACATATGGGCACCCGATTAATATCACATTTGATAGGATTATTGATTATTTTGTTGGTATGGACTTTTCTTTAAAATATGGCCCTTTAGTGGAAGATGATTTTCATAGCTTTGAGGCTTTGAATTTGCCTAGATTCCACCCTGCTAGAGATATGCAAGATACATTTTATTTTAATGATGGAATGCTTCTAAGACCGCATACATCTCCTGTGCAAATTAGGACGATGGAAGAGGGGAGACTGCCAATTAGGATAATTAGTCCAGGTGCGGTATTTAGAAGAGATTATGATATGACGCATTCTCCTATGTTTCATCAGGTTGAGGGGCTTGTTGTAGATAAAAATAGGGAAGTAAATTTTGCAAACTTAAAATGTATTTTAGAGGATTTTTTAACTTATATGTTTGGTGATATTAAGATTAGGTTTCGTTCTAGCTTCTTTCCTTTTACGGAGCCAAGTGCTGAAGTTGATATTAGTTGTATTTTTTGTAAGGGTTTAGGTTGTAGAGTGTGCTCAAATACAGGTTGGCTTGAGGTATTAGGCTGTGGTGTTGTAGATGATAATGTATTTCAGGCAGTTGGATTAAAGAATGTTAGTGGCTATGCATTTGGGCTTGGAGTTGAACGCTTTGCTATGCTTTCATATGGGGTAAATGATTTGAGGTCATTTTTTGAAACAGATTTGAGATTATTGGAGCAATTTTAATGAAATTTAGTAGGAATTTAATATCGCGATTTATTGATATTTCTCATATAGATGATGAGATTCTTTGTAAAACTTTAAATGATATAGGCTTAGAAGTAGAAAATAAGCAAATATTAAGAGTTCCAAGTAAAGTTGTTGTTGGTTGTGTGATTGAGAAGACGAAGCACCCAGATGCTGATAAATTAAATATATGCAAGGTTGATATTGGTTCTGAAATTCTTCAAATTGTATGTGGTGCTAAAAATGTTGCAAAAGGACAGTTTGTTCCTATTGCATTGATCGGTGCAAAGCTCGATAAGGTAGAAATTAAGCAAAGTAATCTAAGGGGTGTAGATAGCTTTGGTATGATATGTTCTAGCACAGAAATTGGAATGCCAAAAATCAATGATGGGATATTGATTTTAGATTCTAGCATTGGTGATTTGGAGCTTGGAAAAGAGCTTTGTGAGTATCCTTTATTTAATGATGTGGTGTTTGAGGTTGGCGTAACTCCAAATAGAGGTGATTGGTTTAGCTTGATAGGTATTGCTCGTGATTTGGTTGCTGCGCTTAATCTTAAACTCAATACGCATAAAGAAAAGGATATAAAAAATGAAATTACACCAGGTATAGGTAGAATCTTAAATATTTCATTTGATAATGCTATACAATCATCGCTTTGCTATAAAGTGGCTAAATTGGATAAATTGTGTGTTGATGTGGCTACTCAAATTTCACTTGCAATTTGTGATAATTTACAAGATGATGCATTGCAGAATCTCTTAGAATTCACCACTTATATGACAGGTGTGATTGTCAATGCCTATAAATTTGATACATATGATAGTGAATTTTCAAATGATAATAGAAAAATCCATATAAATATTAAGAAGGATTCAAGTGGTGTTGAGAGCGTTTATTGCGGTGATGATAAATTGTATGATATTGGAATTGAATGCAATAAAAAAAGTGCTGCAAATCAAGATTCCAGGCTTGTGGTTTTTGAGTCAAGCTTTATTCCTGCAAGTTATATATCAGAGGTCGCATTTAATAATAAAATCAATATTGATTCAAAGATATTGTATTTAAGCAAGAGAGGAAGTTCACCACTTATAAAAGATGGTGTTGAGTTTTTATGTAATCTTTTAGGCGATATGTCAGATAGTGTAATTTATTCAGCATCTCAAGATATTATTCAAGATTACCCCGTTGTAAGGATTGATTGCAGTTTTGATGATATCAGTAAAATTATAGGAAATGAAATAAAACACGAAGAAATCACAGATCTATTAAAGAAAATGGATTTTGTGATTAATTCTGCTGCAGATGATAGTTTTATTGCATTAAATCCACCTTTATATAGACAAGATATATGTAGCCTACAAGATGTTGCAGAGGAAATACTGCGACTTAGGGGTATTGATAAGGTTGTATCTATCCCACAAAAATTTACACAACTTAGAAATGTCGATATGAATTATCATCTATATAAGTTTAAGCGTTTTATTGCAAATAAGGCAATTGCAAATAGATTTTTTGAGTGCCTGCACTATGTGTTTTATAAAAAAGAGGTGTTGCAATCTTATGGCTATGATATACTAGATAGGAGTCTTGATATAATAAATCCAATCACTAGTGATTTAGATACGCTTCGTAGTTCGTTATTGCCTGCTATGCTTGATAGTGTCGCAAGAAATAAAAACTACAATTACACATCAATTAGGCTGTTTGAAATAGGTAGTATTTATGATAAACAAAGAGTGGAATCTCAATCTTTAGCATTTGTAGTAAGTGGAAATAAGGTCGATCCTGTGTATCCAAATCCAAAAGGTGAATTATGGGATTTTTATAGCTTTGCATATGTTGTAAGTGATATAGTGGGGCATTTTACATTGGAAATAAGTAGTGCAAATATGATCTATCATAAAAATATCTGTGCGAAAATCATAAAAAATGGAATCCAAATAGGTTTAATTGGGAAGCTGAATCCATTTGTTGCAAATAAGCTTGATGTAAGTGAGGATACTTTTATGTGCGAGATTTGCTTTGATTTATTATGCAATGTGAGTAATATATCGCAATTTAGGGAGTTTTCTAGATTCCAAGCATCACAAAGAGATGTAACAATTTTAGTTGATAAAAATGTAGAATTTTCTGAAATTAAAAAAGAGATTTTAAACCATAATTTTAATGATATAAAATCAATTATTCCTCTTGATTTATACAAAAGCGATGAGCTTGGAGATAAGGTTAGTTTAAGTTTTAGAATTATATTCCAATCATTAAATAAGACGCTAAGTGAAGATGAATTAAAGATTGATAATATAGTTGAAGTGCTAACTAATAGATTTGGGGCTGAGCTTAGATGAGGACTACAGAGGTTTGTCCTGTTGTAAATATTGCAAATATGTGCATAGATTCTATTGCTGCAGATAAATCCATATCACATCGAAGTGTTATTTTTTCTTTTCTTAGTAATCAAAAAAGCCGAGTGAAAAATTATTTATTTGGTGAAGATACGCTAAATACGCTAAAAGTTGCTATACATCTTGGCTTAGAAGTTTTAGATTCTAATGGAAATCTCAATGATGTAGATTCTATTAAACATAGCAGTGAAATATATTTATATCCTAGAAATGGTATTAATGAACCATCAGATATTCTTTATTGCGGCAATGCAGGTACTGCGATTCGACTTTATATGGGATTATTGGCACCAAATAAAGGGCAATTTATATTAAGTGGAGATAAATATTTAAACTCTAGACCAATGGCTCGTATAATAAAACCTCTAAATAGCATCGGTGCTAATATTTCTGCTAGATGCGATCATACATTGGCGCCGATTTGCATCAATGGTGCTACATTGAAGCCATTTGATTATTTTAGTGATATATCATCAGCTCAAGTAAAAAGTGCAATGATATTATCTGCGTTGCAAATAGATGGTGTAAGTAAATTTAGTGAAATCTCAAAAAGTAGAGATCATAGCGAAAGAATGCTTATTGGAATGGGCGCGAATCTGGAAATAAATAGTAATGAAATTACTATATTTTCAAACAAAAATCCATTGAATCCACTTGATATAACAATTCCAGCCGATCCTTCAAGTGCATTTTATTTTGCCATTCTTGCTGCTATATCAAAAGATACTAAAGTTGTATTGAAAAATATTTTGTTAAACCCAACTAGAATTGAAGCGTTTTATGTGTTGCAAAAAATGGGTGTTGATATAGATATAGAGATTACAAGTAGTCAATACGAAAATGTAGGCAATATCACTATAAAAAATAATAATCTCAATGCAATTACTATTGATTCTAATATATCGTGGCTTATAGATGAGATACCTGCGTTGGCTATTGCATTTGCTTGTGCAAATGGTGTCAGCAAAGTTGTAAATGCAAAAGAATTGAGATTTAAAGAAAGCGATAGGATAAAAGCGACACTAGAGGGAATGAGAGCATTTGGTGTGAAATGTGAAGAGCTAGATGATGGATTTATCATTGAGGGTGGAATAAATAAAATTCATCAACACACAATCATTGATAGTTATGGAGATCATAGGATTGCTATGAGTTTTGCTATACTTGGAATCGTATATGGAGTGATCATAAAAGATTCTGCTTGTATTGATGTTTCATTTCCAAATTTTTTAGATATTTTGAAAACTATAACAGAGATCAAAAATTATTAAAGGTGACTTTATGCAGATAAAAAGAGCTGATAAATATGGATTTTGTTTTGGTGTAAAAAGAGCAATCAAGCTCGCTGAACAAAATAGAAATGCAATTACAATTGGTCCTTTGATACATAATCAAAAAGAAATTGATAGGTTGAAAATAAAATTTAATATCAATGTGGAGACAGATATAAACAACATAGGGGAGTGTTCAAATGTGATTATTAGAACACACGGAATCCAAAAAAATGATCTAGAAAAATTAAAACAAACAAATAGTAATATCATTGATGCTACTTGTCCATTTGTAACGAAGCCACAAAAAATTTGCGAACAGATGAGCAATGAAGGCTATAATATCATTATTTTTGGTGATAAAGATCACCCAGAGGTGAAAGGTGTTGCAAGTTATTGCTCTAGGCCTTATCAAGTGGTTTTAGATAAAGAGAGTATTGATCGCAGTATCGCAAAAAATAAAGTTGCATTAGTGTCACAAACGACAAAAAACCTATCAAAATTTTTAGAAATTGCAAACTATTTGATAGAAATAAGTCCTGAAGTGCGTGTATTTAATACTATATGTAATGCCACTTTTGAAAATCAAGAAGCTGTAAAAGAGCTTGCTAAGGAATGTGATATTGTTATTGTTGTTGGTGGTAAACAAAGCTCAAATACAAAGCAATTATTAAATATTTCGCTTGATTGCTGTAAAGATAGTTATTGTGTTGAAGATGAGAATGAACTGCAAAAAGAGTGGTTTCTAAATAAAAAGATTTGTGGTATTACTGCTGGTGCTTCTACTCCAGATTGGATTATTGATAAAGTAGAAAATAAAATTAAAGAATTCTAAGAATTAAATATTTGCTATTTTATCCTTTTTATAAGGAAATAAAATTTATCATATTTCCCTATTTATAGTAAAAAATGTTGACTAACTTCATTGTTTTGTTATAGAATTTCACCTTTATTTAAAACTAAAAGCAAGATTTGCTTTGTGCGTTCTATATACCTAGTATAAGGAAATATAAAAATGGAAAAAATGCGACTCAAACTAAAGGCTTATGACCATAGAGTGTTAGATAGGTCAGTTTCATCTATTGTTGAAACAGCAAAAAGAACAGGTTCTGAAATAATTGGACCAGTTCCTTTGCCCACAAGAAAGAGAAAATATACAGTGTTGCGATCACCACATATGAATAAGGATTCTAGAGAGCAGTTTGAAATGAGAATCCATAGTAGAATAATTGATATTATGTCTGCTACTCCAGAAACTGTTGATAGTTTAATGGGGCTTGATTTAGCACCAGAAGTAGAAGTAGAAGTTATATTCATAAATTAAGCTTAAAAAGGAATAGTCATATGGAATTTTTGGTAGAAAAAATAGGTATGAGTAGAACGGTTGGCACAAGCAGTATAGCCGTCACTCTACTTAAGATTATTGATACAAAAGTATGTGAATTGCTTGATGATGGCAAAGCAATCGTTGCATACAAACAAGGCAAATTTGTTAATAAGCCGATACTTGGCCAACAAAAGAAATATAATATTACAAAAGAATTTAACAATTTTGCGACAATTAGTGTGGCTAATACAGAGGTTGGTAACTTGGATTTAAGCATACTAGAGAGTGCAAAAAGGGTTAAAGTATCATTAAAGACAAAAGGTAGAGGATTTTCTGGTGTTGTAAAGAGATGGAATTTTCAAGGCGGTCCAGCGGCACATGGTTCTAGATTCCATAGAGCTCCAGGTTCAATAGGTAATAGAGAATGGCCAGGAAGAGTTCAAAAAGGTAAAAAAATGTCTGGTCATTATGGTGATGAGCTTGTTACTACACAAAATGAAATCATATCATTTGATAAGGCTAATTCAGTGTTAGTGTTAAAAGGTTCAGTTCCTGGATATAACGGAATTTATGGACGAATAAAGGTTGTAAAATGAGTAAAGTTATCTTATTAAACGAACAATTTGAAAAAAAGTCAGATATGCCTCTTCCAGAGCGATATGCAGAGGTAAAAGAGCATAATTTATACTTATATGTAAAATCATATTTAGCTTCATTAAGAAGTAATACTGCAAAAGCAAAGAATAGAGGTGAAGTAAGCGGTGGTGGTAAAAAGCCTTGGAGTCAAAAAGGTGGTGGTAGAGCAAGAGCAGGAAGTATTACATCGCCTGTGTTTGTTGGTGGTGGTGTGGCACATGGTCCTCAAAATAATAGAAATTACAATATTAAAATAAATAAAAAGCAAAAAAGACTAGCACTAGAGTATGCGCTTAATCAAAAAGCTTCTTTGGATAAGCTTTATGTTGTAGATTCTGTTGATGTTTCTAGCGGTAAGACAAAATATGCATTTTCTATTTATCGAAAGCTTAATGAAAAGAGTGTGTTATTTATTGTAAAAAATATCACTGATAGCACTTTTCTTGCATTTAGGAATCTAAAAGATTGTTATGTAATAGAAGAAAATGAAGTAAATGCTTACTTGATAGCTGTATTTAGAGCTGTCGTATGTGAAAAAGCTGTGTTTGATAATTTGGTTAATAACTCAAGGGGGCAATAATGGCAGATATAACAGACATTAAGACGATAATGTATACAGAAAAGTCCCTAAACCAGCAAGAGAGTGGGATTATAGTTATGCAAACTTCGCAAAGAGTTAGCAAAAATCAATTAAAAAATATTTGTATTAAATATTTTGGCTTTACTCCAATTAGAATTAATTCTCTTAATCAACAAGGTAAGTCAAAGAGATTTAGAGGTGTAGAAGGCAGTAGAAGTAGTTTTAAAAAATTTTATGTCAAGGTGCCTGAGGGTGCTAAGATAGAATCTTTAAGATCATAAGGATTGTGAATGGCTATTAAAACTTATAAACCATATACGCCAAGTAGGCGGTTTATGTCTGGTCTTAGCTCTAGTGATATTACTGCTAAAGCTAGTGTAAGAACATTATTAACAAAGTTAAAAGTAACTGCTGGTAGAAATAATAATGGCAGAATTACTTCTAGACATAAAGAAGGTGGAGCAAAAAAACTCTACAGAATTATAGACTTTAAGCGTAATAAACTAAATATAGAGGGTGTTGTAAAAGCTATAGAGTATGATCCATTTAGGAATTGCCGTATAGCTCTTATTGCTTATGTTGATGGTGAAAAGAGGTATATATTGCAACCAAGTGGTCTTAGTGTTGGAGATAAAATTTTAGCTGCTGATGAAGGTATAGATGTTAAAGTTGGTTATTCTATGAAGCTAAGAGCTATTCCAATTGGAACTATAATCCACAATATAGAGCTTCATCCTGGTGCTGGTGGTCAATTAGTGAGAAGTGCTGGTGCAAGTGCTCAATTAATGGGGAGAGAAGGTAAATATTCAATTATTAAAATGCCAAGTGGTGAAATGAGATATATTTTAGAAGAGTGTAGAGCCACGATAGGAAGTATAGGTAATGAAGATTATATGAATATTTCTATTGGTAAAGCAGGTAGAGCTAGACATATGGGCATTAGGCCACAAACAAGAGGTTCTGCTATGAATCCTATTGATCACCCACATGGTGGTGGAGAAGGTAAAACTGGTTCTAGTGGTCATCCTGTATCGCCTTGGGGAACACCAGCTAAGGGTTACAAAACAAGACGCAAAAAATCTAGTGATAGATTAATTATTTCAAGAAGAAAAAAATAAGGAACACAAATGGCTAGATCGATAAAAAAAGGTCCTTTTACTGACGATTACTTGGTAAAAAAAGTTTTAAAAGCAAAGGAAGCTAAGGATAATAAGCCTATTAAAACTTGGTCAAGAAGAAGCACTATTACTCCTGAGATGATAGGGCTTACTTTTAATGTTCATAATGGAAGAGTTTTTATTCCTGTGTATGTAACAGAATCTCATGTTGGGTATAAATTAGGTGAGTTTGCTCTTACAAGAACATTCAAGGGACATAAAGGCTCTGTTCAAAAGAAGATTGGTAAATAAGAGGTGGAAATATGAGTAAAGCAATATTAAAATATATTAGATTATCACCTACAAAAGCTAGATTAATTGCAAGAGAGATTCAGGGAATGAATGCTGAATTGGCGCTTGCTACTTTGGAATTTACTCCAAATAAAGCAGCAAAAGTGATTTATAAAGTTATAGCATCTGCTGTTGCTAATGGGAACTATGATGCTCAAAGCGTAATTATCAAATCTTGTAGAGTCGATGCAGGTCCAGTGCTTAGAAGAATGACGCCAAAGGCTAGAGGGAGAGGTGCTCCAATAAGAAAGCCTACTTCGCATGTGATAGTTGAGGTTGCTGAAGTAAAAGAAGATAAAGTTAAAAAAGGTGGGGTAAAGTAATATGGGTCAAAAAGTTAATCCAATAGGTCTTAGATTAGGTATTAATAGAAATTGGATATCTAGATGGTTTCCTTCTCAAAAAGTAACTGCATCTAACATAGGTGAAGATTATAAAATTCGTAATTTTGTTAAAAATGAATTGTATTATGCTGGAATTAGTGAGACAATTATTGAAAGAACAACAAAAAAGATTAAAATCACTGTTGTGGCAGCTCGACCTGGTATTATTATTGGTAAAAAAGGTGCAGATATTGAGAAGATTAAAGAAAATTTAAAAAAATTAGTCAAGAAAGATGTCGCAATAAATATAAAAGAGGTAAAAAGACCGCAAGCTAATGCACAATTAGCAGCTGAAAATGTTGCTATGCAATTAGAAAGAAGAGTTGCATTTAGACGCGCTATGAAGAAAGTTATGCAAACAGCTATGAAATCTGGAGCTAAAGGTATTAAAGTGAAGGTATCTGGAAGACTTGCTGGTGCTGAAATGGCTAGAACAGAGTGGTATATGGAAGGTAGAGTCCCTCTTCATACATTAAGAGCAAAGATTGATTATGGTTTTGCTGAAGCTAAAACAACTTTTGGAATTATTGGTGTAAAAGTTTGGATTTTTAAGGGTGAAGTTTTACATAAAGGGATTCAGCTTGATAAAAAAGAATCTGATGCAAAAACAGATAATAAAGCTAGTAAAAAACGAGGGAGGCAATAAATTATGTTAATGCCAAAGAAAACTAAATATAGAAAACAAATGAAAGGTCGTAACAGAGGTAAAGCTGCTCGCGGTAATAAAATAGCTTTTGGTGATATTGCTATTAAAGCAATTGAAGCTGGAAGAATAGATTCAAGACAAATTGAAGCAGCAAGAATTGCTATGACAAGACATATTAAAAGATCTGGTAAAGTGTGGATTCGTGTTTTTCCAGATAAACCAATTACTGCTAAGCCACTAGAGACAAGAATGGGTAAGGGTAAGGGTGCTGTTGATAAATGGGTTATGAACATCAAGCCAGGAAGAATTATTTATGAGATGGTTGGTGTGGAAGAATCTTTGGCTAGAGAAGCTTTGGCATTGGCACAAAGCAAGCTCCCATTTAAGACAAAAATTATAACTAGTGAGAGTGAAAATGAAATCTACTGATATGATAAAATTTAGTGATATTAAAGATAAAGATATACAAGAATTGCAAGCTATGTTGAAAGAGAAAAAGCTAAAACTATTTGAATTAAAATTACAACTTAAGACAATGCAACTTACTAATTATTGTGAGATTTCTGCAGTAAGAAAAGAAATAGCAAGAATTAATACTGCTATATCAGCAAAAAGAGGTTAATGATGAATAAAGAGCAAAAATATAAAAGAGTTATTCAAGGAAAAGTTGTTAAAAAAAGCGGTGATAAGAGTTTTAGCGTTTTAGTTGAAAGAAAGGTTGTTCATCCAAAATATAGAAAAATTGTAAAAAGATTTAAAAAATACATAATTCACGATGAAAACAATTCTTGTAATGTAGGTGATGTGATTGAAGCGATCGAGTGCAAGCCTATATCTAAAAGTAAGTCTTTTAAATTGAATAAGACAATAACTGCAGGAGTTTAGTAATGATACAGAGTTTTACTAGAATGAATGTCGCTGATAATAGCGGTGCAAAAGAATTGATGTGTATTAAGATATTAGGCGGTAGTCATAGGAGATATGCTAGTGTTGGTGATGTAGTTGTTGCATCTGTTAAAAAAGCTATTCCTAATGGAAAAGTAAAAAAAGGTGATGTTGTAAAAGCTGTAATAGTTAGAACAAAAAAAGAAATACATAGAGAAAATGGTTCTTTGATTAGATTTGATGATAATGCAGCTGTTATTTTAGATGCAAAAAGAGAGCCAATTGGTACTAGAATCTTTGGACCAGTTGGTAGAGAGGTTAGATATGCTAACTTTATGAAAATTGTATCACTTGCTCCGGAGGTATTATAATGGCTAAAATTAAAAGAGATGATATGGTGACTATTATTGCTGGTGATGATAAAGGAAAAAGCGGTAAAGTGCTAAAAGTTTTTCCTAAAGATTCTAAAGTTATTGTAGAAGGTTGCAATATCGTAAAAAAAGCAGTCAAGCCAAGTGATAATAATCCTAAAGGCGGTTTTATTACTAAAGAGAAACCAATCCATATATCAAATGTTAAAAAGTCATAGGAAGGTTTAAGATGTATCAGTTAAAGGAATTATATTTAAATGAAGTTATAGATAAGCTATCAAAAGAATTTGACATCAAGAATCCTATGCTTATCCCAAAACTAGAAAAAATTGTAATAAGCGTTGGAGCTGGTGATTATTCAAAAGAAGCAAAGATTATGCAAAATATTGCAGATACTATTTCTTTGATAGCTGGACAAAAAGCTGTGATCACTAAAGCAAAAAAATCTGTTGCTGGATTTAAGATGAGAGAGGGAGCTTTGATGGGTGTTAAAGTTACTCTTAGAGGTAAAAGAATGTATAACTTTCTTGAGAAATTGATTGTTATTTCTTTGCCAAGAGTGAAAGACTTTAGAGGTATTCCTAGAAACGGATTTGATGGTAATGGTAATTATAATTTTGGTCTTAAAGAGCAGCTTGTGTTTCCTGAAGTTGTTTATGATGATATTATGGTTACTCACGGTATGAATATCACTATAGTAACTTCTACAAATAGTGATAAGGAAGCTTTTAAATTATTAGAATTTCTTGGTCTGCCTTTTGGGAAAGGAAAATAGATGGCAAAAAAATCAATGATTGCAAAAAATGCAAGAAAAGCAAAATTTAGCTCAAGATCTTATTCAAGATGTCAAGTTTGTGGTCGTCCGCATTCTGTTTATAGAGATTTTAATTTATGTAGAGTTTGTCTAAGAAAAATGGGTAACGAAGGATTAGTACCTGGTCTTAGAAAGTCTAGTTGGTAAGGGGAATATTATGGTTAATGATATAATTTCAGATTCAATTACTAGAATTAGAAATGCTTCTATGAGAAAATTAGAACATACGAATCTTTATTATGCAAAAATAGTTGTATCAATATTAGAAGTATTTAAGGATAAAGGATTTATTAAGGATTTTAGAGTTAATTCTAAAGATAATAAGCAGAGCATAACAGTGATGCTTGGTTATGATGAAAAAGGAAGATCTTTGATCAATGAGGTTAAAAGAATTAGTAAGCCTGGAAGAAGAGTTTATAAAAATAGAACAGAGTTGAAAAGATTTAAAAATGGCTATGGAACTATTGTTGTAAGCACTTCCAAGGGTGTAATTGCAAATGATGAAGCCTATAAAAATAATGTAGGCGGCGAAGCTTTATGCAGTATATGGTAGGAGATTATTATGTCAAGAATTGGTAAGCAAGCAATAGCTATTCCTAAAGGTTTAGATGTATCTTTAGATGGAACAAAGCTTATTTTTAAAAATACTAAAATACAAAAAGAATTAGAGACTTACAATAGAGTTGAGATTAGCCTTGCTGATGGATTGTTATCATTTGGTCTAAAAGAATCTCAAGGTCTTAAGGCAAAAGCGTTTTGGGGTACTTATAGAGCTTTGGCAAATAATATTGTAGTTGGTTTGACAAGTGGATTTACAAAGCAACTAGAAATTAATGGTGTTGGATATAAGGCGGCAATAAAAGGTAAAGTTTTAGAGCTTTCTTTAGGCTATTCTCATCCTATTAATTATGATATCCCAGATGGTGTTGAAATAACTTTAGATAAAAATATTTTGACTTTAAAAGGTGCAGATAAACAACAAATTGGCCAAGTTGCATCTGAAATAAGATCATTTAGAGCTCCTGAACCATACAAAGGTAAGGGTATAAAATATGTTGATGAAGTTATAATGCGTAAAGCTGGTAAAACTGCTAAAAAGTAGATTTTAAATAGAGGTTGATTAAGATGTTAAGTAATACTTTAAAATTAAAAAAGAAGCTTCAATTGAAGAGAAAGGCTAGAGTTAGAGGCAGAATCTTTGGAAGCTCTGAAAAACCTAGAGTAAGCGTATTCAAATCTAATAAATATTTTTATGCTCAAGCAATTGATGATACTAGGGGTATTACACTTGCTAGTGTAGATGGTAAAAAATTAGGCTTATCAAATAATATTGAAAATGTAAAAGTTATAGCAGAGCATTTTGCAAAAAGCCTTAAAGATGCGAATATATCACAAGTTGTTTTTGATAGAAATGGATATTTGTATCACGGTGTGGTTGCTAGTTTTGCAGATTCACTTAGAGCAAATGGCATATCTTTATAATAAGGACTAATATTAATGGAAATCAATAGAGAAGAATTTAAAGAAGTAGTTGTAAATATTGGTAGAGTAACTAAGGTTGTTAAAGGTGGTAGAAGATTTCGCTTTAATGCTCTTGTTGTAGTTGGAAATAAAAATGGTCTTGTTGGTTTTGGATTAGGCAAGGCAAAAGAAGTTCCAGATGCAATTAAAAAGGCAATTGATGATGCTTTTAAAAATATTGTTCAAGTAAATATTAAGGGCACTACTATTGCTCATGATATAGAGCATAAATATAATGCAAGTAGAATCTTGCTTAGACCAGCAAGTGAGGGGACAGGAGTTATTGCAGGTGGTAGCGCTAGACCAGTAATTGAGCTTGCAGGAATTAAAGATATATTAACAAAATCACTTGGTTCAAGCAATCCATATAATGTAGTTCGAGCCACAGTTGATGCTTTAAGTAGAATTAAAGCGTAAATATAGTTTAAGAAGGAAATAAAATGGCATTAGAGAACATTAAACCAGCTAAAAATAGTATCAAGTCTATTAAAAGAGTTGGTCGTGGTCAAGGTAGTGGTATGGGTAAAACTTCTACAAGAGGTGGTAAAGGGCAAACTGCTAGAAGTGGTTATAGTCAGAAGATAGGTTTTGAAGGTGGCCAACAACCATTGCAAAGGAGATTGCCAAAAATTGGTTTTAATAGCAGGGTTGTTAAACCTTACGCAATAAATGTGGATAAAATTACAAAAGTTTCTACTCTTGATGAAATTACAAAATTAACAATAAGAAGTGTGCATAAATATCCATCTCAAGTGAATAAAATTAAACTAATAGGAAAAAATGCAAATAATCTTGTTTCAAAAATTAAAGATGATAGCATTGTTGTTAGTGGAAAGCAGTAATGGATAAAACTATAATTAACAAAATACTTATTACTTTAGTTTTTTTATTTGCCTATCGTATATTAGCTTATGTGCCAATACCTGGAGTTGATGTAGATGTAATAAAAAGATTTTTTGATTCTAATTCAGGTAATGCGCTTGGTTTATTTAATATGTTTAGCGGGCAAGCAGTTGAGCGACTTAGTATCATCTCGCTTGGTATTATGCCATATATCACTGCATCAATTGTGATGGAGCTTCTTGCTGCCACTTTTCCAAATCTTGCTAAAATGAAAAAAGAACGCGATGGTATGCAAAAATATATGCAAATCATTAGATATGCAACAATAGCTATAACTATTGTTCAAGCTGTAAGCGTTTCTATAGGCTTGAAAACTCTAGAGGGAAGTTATGGTAGTGCAATTTTGATTGATATGAATACCTTTATTGTTATTTCTGTATTTTCTATGTTAGCTGGTACAATGATGCTTATGTGGATAGGTGAGCAAATTACGCAGAAGGGTGTTGGAAATGGAATCAGCCTTATTATTTTTGCTGGAATTGTAGCTGGAATACCATCTGCTATAGGCAGCACATTTGAACTTGTAAATACTGGTGAAATCAATTTCTTAGTTTTAATATTGATTGTATTGGTCATACTTGCAACAATATTTATTATTATATATGTTGAGCTTGCAGAACGCAGAATCCCAGTAAGTTACGCTAGAAAAATTATTATGCAAAATCAAAATAAGAGAATTATGAATTACATACCAATTAAATTAAATTTAAGTGGTGTTATACCTCCTATTTTTGCATCGGCTGTGTTGATTTTCCCATCTACAATTTTACAAGCTTCATCAAATAGCACAATGCTTGCAATTGCAGATTTTTTAAGCCCAAATGGCAATGCGTATAATATTATTATGTTTTTTTTAGTAATGTTTTTTGCATTTTTCTATTCTTCTATTGTTTTTAACTCTAAAGATATATCAGAGAATCTAAAAAGACAAGGTGGTTTTATACCAGGTTTAAGACCAGGCGAGGGGACTGCAAATTTTTTAAATACAACGGCAAGCAATCTTACTTTTTGGGGGGCATTGTATTTGGCTACTATATCTACTATTCCTTGGATAGTTTTAAAAAGTGTTGGTGTGCCATTTGTGTTTGGTGGAACGGCTGTTTTGATTGTTGTTCAAGTTGCTATTGATACGATGAGAAGAATTGAAGCCCAGATTTATATGAATAAATACCAAACTCTAAGTGCAACAGGCTTATAATGTCTATTGCGATAAGAAATCTTAAAGAGATAGAATCTTTAAGATATCCTAATAATATAGTAGCTAAGGCTTTAAATAAGGTTCGTGATTATGCAAAAGTAGGAGTTTCTTTAGAAGAGCTTGATTTGATAGCAAATGATTTTATTCTTAGTTGCAATGCAAAACCATCTTTTAAAGGTTTGTATGGATTTCCTAAATCTATATGTTTATCCGTGAATAATGTAATAATACATGGTATTCCAGATTCTTATAAATTGCAAAATGGCGATATTTTAGGCGTTGATATTGGTGTAGAGTATGATGGTTGGTATGGCGATGCTGCAATCACATTTGGGATAGGTGAAATTTCTAAAGATGATGAATGTTTAATTAGTTGTTCCAAGGAAGCATTGTTGTATGCCATAGATAGTATTAAATCAGGTATGAGATTTAAGCAACTTAGTTTTTTGATTCAGGAATTTATAATATCAAAGGGATATGTTCCACTTCGCGGATTTTGTGGTCATGGAATAGGAAGGAAGCCACACGAAGAGCCAGAAATACCAAATTATATAGATACAAGTGCAATGCAGGGACCAAAAATTAAAAATGGTATGGTTTTTTGTATAGAGCCTATGATTTGTAATAAAAGTGGGAATTACAAGATTTTAAAAGATAATTGGTCTGTTGTATCAGAAGATGGCTTGAATGGAAGTCATTATGAGCATACTGTTGCGATTATTGATAATAAGGCAGTTATTTTATCAGAGGAGTAATTTTGGCAAAAGATAAATATGATAAAGAAAATAAAAAGAAGAAAGTAAAAGATGATGTAATTGAAATATATGGTAAGGTAATGGAAGTATTGCCTAATGCCACATTTAGAGTAGGTCTTGAAAATGGACATATTGTTTTGTGCCATATAGCAGGCAAGCTTAGAATGCATTATATTAGAATTTTAACTGGAGATATTGTTAAACTAGAATTAACACCATATAGTATAGATAAGGGTAGGATTACACTTAGATATAAGACAGAAGATATACAAAAAGATCAAGAATTGATAGATATTCAATTAAGATTAAATGAAATTTATAAGTAATTTTTAAAGTAATAATTTATATAATCTAAGTTTTTTATGAATCTTAGATTTTCACTTAAATTTCATAAATTTAAAATTTATTTTTTAAGGAGAAGCAATGAAAGTTCGACCATCTGTAAAGAAAATGTGTGATAAATGTAAGATAATAAAAAGAAAAGGCGTTATTCGTGTAATATGTGTAACTCCAAAACATAAACAAAGACAAGGATAAAATATGGCTAGAATTGCTGGTGTAGATTTGCCAAAAAAGAAGAGAGTAGAATATGCTCTTACATATATCTATGGTATAGGATTGAAAACATCAAGAGATATCCTTAATGCTGTAAATATTTCTTTTGATAAGCGAGTTAATGATCTCAGCGAAGATGAAGTCTCTTCAATATCAAAAAAGATTCAAGAGGGTTATATCGTTGAGGGTGATTTACGTAAAAAAGTTACTATGGATATCAAAGCATTAATGGAAGTTGGAAGTTATAGAGGTATTAGACATAGAAAAGGGCTTCCAGTTCGCGGACAAACAACAAAAAATAATGCCAGAACTAGAAAAGGCAAAAAGAAAACAATAGGTAGCAAGTAGGAGTAACAATGGCTAAGACTAATATAAAAACTAATACGAGAAAAAAAACTGCAAAGAAAAATATAGCTAGAGGTATTGTTCATATATCTGCTACTTTTAATAATACTTCTGTAACTGTTACTGATGAAATGGGTAATGTTTTGTGTTGGAGTACTGCAGGAGCACTTGGATTTAAAGGCTCTAAAAAATCAACTCCATATGCTGCTCAACAATCTGTTGAATCTGCTTTAATGAAAGCAAAAGAATGTGGAATCAAGGAAGTTGGAATTAAAGTTCAAGGACCTGGGAGTGGTAGAGAAACTGCAATAAAAAGTGTTGGCTCTATAGAGGGCATTAAGGTTTTGTGGTTAAAAGATGTAACACCATTGCCACATAATGGTTGTAGACCACCTAAAAGAAGAAGAGTTTAAGGAGAGTTAAATGGCACGATATATTGGACCTGTAGAAAAAATTGAAAGACGATTTGGTGTAAGTCTTGATATGAAGGGTGAAAGAAGGCTTGCTGGAAAGTGTGCTTTAAATTCACGCAAATATGGACCTGGCCAGCACGGACAAAATGGTGGTAAAATATCAGAATATGGTCTTCAATTAAGAGAAAAGCAGAAAGCTAAATTTATGTATGGTGTTTCAGAAAAGCAGTTTAAAGCTATATTTAATGAGGCTCATAGAATTGAAGGTAATACTGGAGAGAATCTTATAAAACTATTAGAACAAAGATTAGATAATGTTGTTTATAGAATGGGCTTTGCATCGACAAGAAGATTTGCTAGACAATTAGTTACGCATGGACATATTTTGGTTGATGGTAAGAAGGTTAATATACCTTCATTTTTTGTTAAAATTGGTCAAAAAATTAGTATAAGAGAAAAAAGCACCGATAATAAACAAATTATTAGATCTTTAGAATTAACAAAGCAGACTGGAATTGTTCCTTGGGTGGATGTTGATGAAAATAAGTTGTTTGGTATTTTTACAAGGTTGCCAAATAGAGATGAAGTTGTGATTCCTGTAGAAGAGCGACTTATTGTTGAGTTGTATTCTAAATAATAGCTAGGTGGTATTTTGTATGAAAACTATTAAAACTTTTCCTTTTATTCCTACAAATATAGATGTAGAACAAATAAGCCCAAATAGGGCAAAGATTTCTGCATATCCATTTGAAACTGGTTATGGTATAACTTTAGCTCATCCTATTAGACGATTATTGATGTCTAGTTCTGTTGGATACTCTGTAGTTGGTATAAAAATTGATGGCGTATCCCATGAGTTTGATTCCATAAAAGGTATGACAGAAGATGTGTCTTTATTTATTATCAATTTACGAAAATTGCAATTTAAATTAAAAGATCAAGATGAAACAAGTCTTGTTGTCAGCTACTCTTTTATGGGAGAAAAAATACTAACTGGAGCTGATTTAAAAACTGATAAAGTTGATGTTATAAATCCAGATGTTTATATTGCTACTATAAATGATGATATTAAGATTGATTTTTCTATTATTATTAATAAAGGCATAGGATATGTATCTAGTGAAGATATAAGAGGGTCAATATTGGATTCTTTTATACCAATTGATGCATATTTTACTCCGGTTAAAAAAATTACATATGATATAGAAAATGTTCTTGTAAAAGATGATCCTACCTTTGAAAAAGTTGTTTTTGATATAGAAACTGATGGAAGAATTACTGCTATTGAAGCTTTTAAATACTCTATTTCTGTTATGTATAAGCAAATGAGCATTTTTAGTCAAGAATTAAATATAATGGATACATCTGCTAAGAGTGTCGAGGAAGAGCCAAGTGAGGTCAAGATATTATTTCAAAAAATTGATAGTTTAAATCTTAGTGCTAGATGTTCTAATTGTTTTGACAAGATAGGATTGAAATATATTGGTGAATTAGTTTTAATGGAAGAAAATGAATTAAAAAATATTAAAAATCTAGGAAAAAGATCTTATGATGAGATAGCAGAAAAATTAAAAGAAATAGGCTATCAAATAGGTGCAAAATTACCAAATAATATCAGAGAGCTTCTTCTTAAAAAATTTGATAAACAAAATTAAGGATTTTATATGAGACATGGTAATGATTATAGAAAGCTTGGGAGAACTTCATCTCATAGAAAAGCATTATTAAAGAATCTTTCTATTTCATTAATAAAATATGAAAAGATTCAGACAGGATTATTTAAATCTAAAGAATTGCAGTCTTTTATTGAAAGATTGATTACTCAAGCAAAAGTTGGCGATAGTAATGCTCATAGGCAAGTATTTGCAAAGTTGCAAGATAAAGCAGCAACGAAAAAATTAATTGCAGAAATTGCGCCTAGATATGCACAAAGAAATGGTGGTTACACATCTATTCATCGGACTATAATTCGAAGAGGTGATGCTGCTCCTATGGCTGTGATTGAATTTGTAAAATAATGTTAGTTTAGAATCTTTAAATTCATTTAAAGATTCTAAAGAATTTCTTTCATTTTATAATACTTATAATACTTTTGGTAGTGTTATCCCTGTTTGTTTTTGATATTTACCATTTCTATCTTTGTAGCTAGTATCACATTGTTCATCACCTTCAAAAAACAATACTTGAGCAATTCCTTCATTTGAATATATTTTTGCAGGCAAAGGAGTTGTGTTTGATATTTCAATTGTGATATGTCCTTCAAATTCTGGTTCAAATGGTGTTACATTGACTATAATCCCACATCTTGCATATGTACTCTTCCCAAGACATATCGCTAGTACATTTCTTGGAATTTTAAAGTATTCTATAGTTCTAGCAAGTGCAAATGAATTTGGTGGAACAATGCAAATATTGCCTGTGTAATGCACTACATTATTTGCGTTGAAATCTTTTGGATCGACAATTGTAGAATTAATATTTGTGAAAATTTGATATTCATTGGCCACGCGAATATCATATCCATAGCTGCTTACACCATAACTGATGATTCCCTTTCTTAATTGATTTTCTGCAAATGGTGTTATCATTTCTTGCTGCAGGGACATTTTCTTTATCCAGTTATCAGATTTTAAACCCATATCAAAGTAAGCCTTTCATTAATTTTATGCTATTATACAAAATTGATTACTTGATTTCTATCTTTTTTAAACAAAATAAACTATACATAAAGGCTTAAAAATGAATATACAAGAAATAAAAAAACTACTTGAAATGTTTGATAATTCTAATTCTGTAAAGCTAAAAATAGTAAATGAGAATTTTGAAATCTCGCTTGAAAAAAGTGGTGCAAAATCACAAAAAAAATTACCTGCAAATATTGCTCCACAAGTATCAATGCCAAGTATTCAGACAGATGCTCACGATTTAGCAGCTGCAACACAATCTCAAACTCCTACTACACAAAAAACAAGTGTAAATACAGAAGTGATTACTTCTCCTATGGTTGGTACTTTTTATCGTGCTCCATCTCCAGATTCTGCTCCTTATGTTAATATTGGCGATAAAGTGAAAAAAGGTCAAACAATAGCGATTATTGAAGCTATGAAGATAATGAATGAAATCGAAGCAGAATTTGATTGCAAGATAATTGATATTATTCCATCTGATGCACAAAGTGTAGAATTTAGTAGTGAATTATTTGTGGTTGAGAAGATATAAATGAGTAAAACTACTAAAAAAGAAATTAAAAGAATTTTAATTGCAAATCGTGGAGAGATCGCGTTAAGAGCTATTAGAACTATACAGGATATGGGCAAAGAGGCAGTTGTGATTTATTCTGTTGCAGATAAAGATGTGCATTATTTAGATGTCGCTGATATTAAGGTTTGCATAGGTGGTCCAAAATCAAGCGATAGTTATTTAAATATCCCAGCTATTATTACTGTTGTTGATTTGTTTAAAGTAGATGCGATATTTCCAGGATATGGATTTTTAAGTGAAAATCAAAATTTTGTTGAGATTTGTGAAAATCATAATGTTGTTTTCATTGGTCCAAGTCAGAGTGTTATGGCGTTGATGAGTGATAAAAGTAAAGCAAAAGATGTGATGAAAGAAGCGGGTATCCCTGTGATTGAGGGTAGTGATGGTGTTGTTAGAGATGTAAAAGAAGGCCAAGCAATAGCAGATAAGATAGGTTTCCCAGTGATTATTAAAGCTGCTGCAGGTGGTGGCGGTAGAGGTATGAGAATAGTAGAGAATGCAGAAAGCTTTAAAAATTCATTTCTTGCAGCAGAATCTGAAGCAATTAGTGCTTTTGGCGATGGCTCTATTTACATAGAGAAGTTCATCAAAAATCCAAAACATATTGAAGTGCAAGTTATCGCAGATAAATATGGTAATGTTTTACATATTGGAGAAAGGGATTGTTCGCTTCAAAGAAGACAGCAAAAGTTAATAGAAGAATCTCCTGCAGTTGTATTAAGTGATGAAGTGAGAAAAAATCTATTGCAGACAGCGGTAAAAGCAGCAAAATATATTAAATATGAAGGCGCAGGGACTTTTGAGTTTTTGCTTGATGAGAATAAAACAAATTTTTATTTTATGGAAATGAATACTAGATTGCAGGTAGAGCACACTGTGAGTGAAATGGTAAGCAATCTTGATTTGATAGAGTTTATGATAAGGATAGCAGAGGGAGAGGAACTTCCTAGTCAAGATTCTATTATTTTTAGAGGGCATTCTATAGAATGTAGGATTACTGCAGAAGATCCAGAGAAATTCTATCCTTGTCCAGGTAGGATTACTACTTGGATACCACCAGGTGGTGGCAATGTAAGAATGGATACTCACGCTTATGCAGGATATAGTGTGCCTATGTTTTATGACTCTATGATTGGTAAGCTTATTGTTTGGGCAGAAGATAGACCAAAGGCTATAGCTAGAATGAAAAGGGCACTTAAGGAATTCAAAGTCGAGGGCATTAAAACTACGATCCCATTTCATATAGATATGATGGATAATGAGGATTTTCAAAAATCAAGAATCCATACTAAATATTTGGAACAAAAAATGCTGTAACTTAGTAAATTTATTTACTAAGGCATTTTATGAGAATAGACTCTAAAAATACTGCAAATTTAACTACGCTAGATTCTACAAAGGTCGCTGATAACGACAGTATTACCCCAAAACAAAAGGTAAATTTTAGTAATCGATATATTGATAATGGATATTCCACTATAAAAACTAGAGAGCTAAATAATAGTATTGGTATTTTGCAAATTGTAAGTCAAACTATCACTGATATGTTAAATAGTGATTCTTTGGCAGAGATTACTGTGAAATTATCTGATGCAAAGCTTTTTAATAAACAGATATTTACACAAAGTCAGATTATAAAAGATGATGATGGTAATATCATTTTTGATGCAAATAGAATCTTAGATTCTCTCCCAGATAGCGATAGAGATATTGCTATTTTTAAAAAATCACTAAAGATTGAAGATAAGGCTATTAAAGATACCCTTAGGGCTTTAAAAGAACAAGCTTTAAATGTAGAGGATATTGCATTTGATAAGGATTTTTTAGTATCGAATGCTTCATTATTTGCTAAATCACATAATATCTCATCACTTGCTTCAAAGATAGATACACTGCTTTTATGATACCTTATAGCACTCAATGTATAGATGATGATGATATCGCTGCTGTTTTATCCGCGCTAAAAGGGGAGTATATCACACAAGGTGAGCTTGTTGATAGATTTGAAAGGAAGCTTGCAGAATATTTGGGTGTGAAGTTTGTGGTTGTGTTTAATTCCGCAACTTCATCATTAAACGTAGCTTATAAGATTCTGTCACTTAGGGGATATGGGGCGATTACGACACCGCTTACATTTTGTGCTACTTCAAATATGATGCTTGAAAATGGCATAACACCAATTTTTTGTGGCTGCAATAGTAATGGTAATATAAGCATTGATTCTATTAAAAATACACTAAATAACAATGCAAAATCTACAATAAAGGCTATTGTTAGTGTGGATTATGCAGGGAATAGCGTAGAGGTTGATGAAATACTAGAGATTTGTAAGCAAAATGATCTTTATTTTATATCGGATAGTTCGCATTCATTTGGTGGTGAATACAAAGGGAAGAAGATAGGTGGCTTTGCAGATATGACGATCTTTAGTTTTCACGCGCTTAAGCCTATCACTACGATTGAGGGTGGTGCTATTGCTACAAATAATGAGGAATTCTATACCAAGGCGAAGTTGCTTTGTTCTCACGGCATTCAAAAGACATATCTTTGGAATAGCAAATTAGATTTGATTGGATATAACTTTCGCTTAAGTGATGTAGCTTGTGCGCTTGGTCTATCGCAATTACAAAAGATTGATAGCTTTATTCAGAAGCGACACAAGATAGCTGCATTCTATGATACGAGATTTAAAGGGAATTCATACTTTAATACACTAGAGATAAAAGACTATGTAAAATCCACTTATCATTTGTATCCTATTTTGCTACATCAAAATTTATGGTGCAATAAAGAGGAGATCTTTAGATCTTTATTATCATATGGTATTGGCGTACAGGTGCATTATAAGCCGATTTATCAATTTAGTTTGTATAAGGATTCTAATTATTTGATTGATAGTGTTGAGGATTTTTATAAAAGCGAGATAAGTATTCCTTGTCATCAAAAAATGTCGCTACAAGATGCGGAGTTTGTAGCGGATACTTTGCTAAAAGTTCTAGAATCTAATTGACTTTTTACGCTGCTTCAAGTAGAATTACGCCTTTATTTACTTCATTTAGTCAAGGTAGCTCAGCTGGTTAGAGCGCTGGTCTCATAAGCCGGAGGTCGAGAGTTCAAGTCTCTCTCTTGACACCATTTATAGTTTTAGCTTATTCAAATTCAAGTTTACTAATCTCATTTATCAAATCTACACTTTTGATAGATAAATCTATGATTTTTAGAAGTAGTTCATAGATGTATTGTCCGCCTTGATATTCATTTGGATTGTTTTCTATCAAGCTTTTTTTATTTATGCTTATTTGATATTCATCTATGATCCAATCAATCGCACTTTTTCCATTGATTATGTATTCATAAGCTTTGCTTGGTATATTTTTTATAGTGATATTTTGATTATAGAAAATATCATTTCCTATTTTTCTTATTTTGGTTACTTTGTAGTAGCCATCATTATCTAGATCATCAAAATCCCTATCTTTGCATTCTACATTTTTATACATTTCATTATTTTCATAATTTAGATGCAAAGTAGCTAGTTTTTTACCCAAAATACTTAAATTTTTAAAATCCTTGCTTATAGCTACTCTTGGTGGTTCTTTTGCTAGGTGGAATTTGTATTTATTCTTATAGCCTCTATGGTTTAAAATCGCATAGATATAATAAAATATATCTTCTTTACTAATAGTTTCATCTTGTAATTGCTCTTTAAATTTATCCAAAGCAAAATCACTTATAGCATATTCTTTATTTTCATCTTCATAAAAATAAAGCGGAAAAGCTTGAGTATCACCTATAAGATGCAAATCAGGTATATCTTCAGATATTAAAGCCGAAAAATTTCCTCTAGTGGTATTTATTAACAAATTCTCATCTATATTTTTAGGGAAAAGTTGTGGCAATTGAGATTGCTCTTCATTCCAAGTTTTATCATAGTAAAGATATTCTTTGACAAAGGGGCAATAAGAGCTTATTCTTATATTATTTTCATCAAAATTTTGTATTTTTTTATTTTTTAGTAAATCTTTTTTTAAAGCTCTAGACCAAGAAATTTTGGTTTCATCTGTGGTTATATGCTTATCATTTAACTTTTTATAAAGTTCAGATTTTTTAATGTCTTTGTGTATTTGAAAAAATTCTATTCTATAAAGCTTATTAAATCTCTCTAAATCATCATTATATGTATCTATACATTTTTGCATATTATCTCTAAGTCTATCTTTAGAAAAGCTATAAACCCAGCTATCACGACTTGTTGCTATGCCACAAGAATTTATTGTAAATATACTTTGTTGATCGTCTATACTTTTTTTCTTGTCATTTTTTAGGGGGATTAGCTTGTCAAATTCATCTCCTCTTTGATTAATCCAATCACCCTTACTATTTGGTGTGATATGAGTAAGTGGCACATTTAATATACTTTTAAATTCTACTAATTTCTGAAGCTTTGTCTCTCTATCTAGATAGTCTCCTATATCATAGTAGTGGATTTTGCATTCTTTTTTATCCTTTTCTTTTACAAAAAATATTATAGCTATGCCTACTCTAATATCAAAGATATTTCCGCCTTCTTGTTTGGCTTTTTCTCCAGAAGTTCTTGTATTGCCTCTTAAATTTAAGATATAAATATTACTAAATTCTTTAGCTATACATTTTCTAAAGCCATCTGCACTTGTTGCATCTATAAAGCCTCCATTGACAATAAAGCCTATTATGCCGCCTTGATTATTTTCGCCTTGTGGGGGGGGGTAGTAGTGCATTGTATGATTCTATCACTTGCCATACGCAAAGCTTGGATTAGCGTATCTCTATTATTCTTGCCAGAGTTGTTGCCACTTGCTTCTTTACCATAAGCTTCTCTTATGCGTTTTTCTAAATTTGGATGAGGAATGTTTGCATTATTATCATTTTGACTTTCTTGACCACTTGAGTATGGAGGATTGCCCATTATTACTCTTATATGCTCTCTTTCTATTAGATTTTTGATTTCTTGATTTTTTGCTAGATTTTCATGGAGTTCTGCATACTTTAAGGTGTCTATGCTTTTTGTATTTTCCTCTTCTAGATAATTTAGACTATCGCCTAGGGCTATGTTTTTGAATTCATCAATTGAATCTATCCTTGATTGTGCTGTTTTGGTTATATTTGTAAGTGCGATATAGTAGGCTAAGAGGACTATATCTTGTGCTAGAATGCATTTTGAATATATATTTTTTAGATTTTCATCTTTGATTAGACTATTTTCCTTGCTTAAAAGCCTCGTGATAAAGCTACCTGTGCCTGTGAATGGATCAAAGACTTTTATCATCTCATCATTAAAATCCGTATTGAAATGCTTCTTTAAAAGATCATTGATAGAATGTAGTATAAAATCTATAGCTTCTATAGGTGTATAGACGATACCTAGCTTTTTAGCTTGCTTTGAGAATGCAGTAGTAAAGAAAGTGTTGTATAGATTTTTGATTAATTCTTGCTTGCTTTTCTCGCTTTTTGCTAGCTTTGCATTGTATTTTATATTGTCATATAGGGCATTTAGTGATTTTGTCTCTTCATTATCTAAACCAACTTTATTTAGCTCATTACTTACTGCATCTAGTGCATTTTTGATTGGATTATTTATATCATTTTCAAATAGCACATCAAAAATCGGCTTTGTAATGATATGTGAGCATATCATATCAATAGCATCATTTTCTGTGATATTTGGGTGGATATTTTTCTGTAATGATTGTATAAAAGTAGATAGAATCTCTGGATACTCTACAAAAATTGCATTTAATCGCACATTTAATCGCTCTACAATTTTTGCTGTTTTTTGATTAAAGCTTTTCCAATATCCTGTATCGCCAAGCTTAGTTGGTATGGCATTATACATTGTGTTTGCAAGCTGATTTAGTGTGAATGTATCAAATAATAAATCATTATCTTTTTCTTCTGTCGTATAGCCTTCATCATTGTTTGATGTATTTAGCGCTAATGTTTCAAAACTTATTGATTTATTGCTTGGATTCTTATCCTTATCTTTGAAATCAGCTACGACTATTTTGATCTTTTCTTTGAATACTTTTTCATCTACTAGAGAATCATCGTGGCTTCGTAGTGCTTTTAGGATATTCCAAATGCTATCAAATTTCGTATCTTTGATCGCTAGATCGAGATTTGATAATTCACTTTCACTAATTGCAAGAGGTAGTATGATATATCCTGTATTTTTATTTGGAGCTTTTCTCATCACTCTACCAACTGATTGAATAATATCTACCATAGAACTTCTACCATCAAAAAACACAACAGAATCTAGCGTTGGCACATCTATGCCTTCGCTTAAGCATTTTGCGTTGCTTAGGATATTGCAAGTATTGATCTTTGGGGAGGCTAGTGTATTTAGCTTTTGTAATCTAGTGGCTGCGTCCATCTTGCCATCGATGTGGTCTATATGTATATCAATATCTGCAAAAGATCGTTTTTCTAATTCGCTGTAACACCCCATAATGATATTGAAGGATTTTTTGATATTTTCAGAGGCTTTTATGCTTCTACAAAAATTAATAACGCTTTTTGAGCGATTTTTGTCCATTTCTTCTATGAAGTCATTATCTATATTGCCATTTTCATCAAGTGTAACTAAATCATTTCTTGCCAGCCCTTTGTGTGTACCTATAATCTTGCATACGAATTCTAAGTCTATTAGCTTATCACCCTTAATTTCGCTTTTTATCTTTGCTATAGCTTTGTTTGCAATATCTGCGATGCCATCTTGCTTGATAGCTAATATAATTACTTTGTAATCTGTAAGTAGATCTTGCTCTACGGCTTGGCGGAAGTTGATATTATAAATTTCATTGCCAAAGATTTCTTCATCGTCCATTGAGAAAACTTCATTATCATTTTCTAAAGCTTTGCTTTGCTGTGATTTTGGGTAAATCTTTGGCGTGGCGCTCATGTAGATTCTTTTTTTTGCTTTTATGAAATCATCATTGTGGCATTTAGTGTAGTCATTTATTCTATCTTTTTCATTGCTTGAGTAGAGATTCCCAGCGCTTCTGTGCGCTTCATCGCATATCATTAAGTCAATTTCACCTATGAAATTTAATTGTTGTGCATCTATAATCTTTTGAATGCTTTGATAAGTAGAAAATATAATGAATCTTACATTATTTTTCTTTGCCATTTTATATGCTTCAAGTATATTTTGTGCTTTTGTAGATGGTGATAATGGAAGCTCTAGTAGATTTTCTTCTTCATTATTATTTTTCCCTGCTTTACTATCTGAGCACACAATGCAAGCGATGAAATTATCTGTCTTTTCTTTTCTATATTCTCTAAAAGTCTGCCCAACCAAAGAAATACTAGGCGCTAAAAATAAAATCACAGAATCTTTTGGTGTAAGTGTTTCTATAATTTTTAATGAAGTGAAAGTCTTGCCCGTCCCGCAAGCCATTATTAGTTTGCCTCTTTTATTTTGTTGATTTGCAAAATATTCTTTTGTTTTATTTATGGCTTGTATTTGGTGCTCTCTTGGTTTTTTCTTGTTAGAAATAGGTAAAACTATGGAATTTATGGGATCAAATTTTTCCCAATCTATATTGGAATTTATAAAATCCTCTAGCGTGATTAATTCTATAGGGATGTTTCTTGAGATTTGTGCTATTTCTTTTCTAGCTTTTTGTGTTAGGTCATTTGTAATAATTATAATGCCTTTGCTGAATTTTATATCACCAACACCACTTTGTAATTTACTAAAATATGTGCTTAGATCATTTAAATCTATTTTTGATGCTTCGTAGAACTTACATTGAACGGCTATGTATTGATCATTGTTTGTTTCTATAATGATATCTATGCCAGAATCATTTCCATCTTTTTTACTCCAATCATTCCAAAAGATAATATTTTTATAAATATTTGCTGTATCTTTCTCTTCTAAAAGATGTTTTGAAAGTTTTTCAAAGATAGAGCCTTTTTCTTTATTTTTTATACTTTTTGTTTTTTCTAAGATGATATCAAAATAGCTTTTTGTTGTTTGAGTAGTGTTTTGGTTATCCATTGCAGTAGCCTTGAATTTAAAGTTAAAATGAATTCTAGAATTATAATCTAAGTAAAATCAAATAAAATTTAATGTATGCTGTGTAATGGTAAAACTTAATGTGGGTTAAAATAAAAAAATATTAAATGAAAGTGCAGTTTGTAGCTAGCAAGCCAAAAAAAGGCTTACTTATCTTTTAAGTTTAATTCTTTGATTAGCTTCATATATCTATCGTGTTGTGTTCTTTTTAGATATTTTAGCAAGCTTCTTCTTTGTCCTACAAGTTTTAGCATTCCAAGTCTACTTGAGTGATCTTTTTTATTTACTTTTAAATGTTCTGTTAGATTTGAGATTCTATGTGTAAGTAGAGCGATTTGAATTTCGCTTGATCCAGTATCCTTTTCTTTTCTTGCAAATTTTGAAATGATTTCTTGCTTTTTCGCCGAATCTAAAGCCATTTGACCTTCTCCTGATTGGTATAAAATTAAAAGTGGTAATTCTACTATAAAATGCGTAAAAAAAGCAAAGATTTAATTCAAAGTTGTTACAATTTCAAATTTTAATCAAAATGCAAATGGAGTGTAGATGGCAAAGGGTAAAGGGCAGGTGCTAAGTGTGATTACTCCTATCTTTAAGAACATTCTTGCTTCTAAGGATTTGATAGTAATATTTTTCATTATGGCGATTTTGGCAATCATCATTATTCCACTGCCTAGCTATTTGCTTGATTTATTTTTGACTATATCTATTGCATTGTCTGTATTGATTATTTTAATAGGCTTGTATATCTCAAAGCCTACGGATTTTTCTGCATTTCCTACGCTATTGCTTATGGTTACATTATTTAGACTTGCATTAAATGTCGCTACCACTAGAATGATACTTAGCAAAGGGCACGAGGGTATTGAAAATGTAAGTGAGATTATAAGTGCATTTGGTAATTTTGTCGTTGGTGGTAATTATGTAATTGGGATTATTATATTTTCTATTCTTGTGATTGTGAATTATTTGGTTATTACAAATGGATCGACAAGAGTGGCAGAAGTGCAAGCTAGATTTACACTAGAAGCAATGCCTGGTAAGCAAATGGCAATTGATGCAGATTTGAATTCAGGTTTAATAGATAAAGAAGAAGCGCAAAAAAGAAGGGAGATTCTAGTTCAAGAAGCGGATTTCTATGGATCAATGGATGGTGCTTCAAAGTTTGTAAAAGGTGATGCAATCGCTGGTATAATCATCACTTTTGTAAATATTATAGGTGGTTTTTTAATAGGTGCATTTGGTCATGGTATGTCTATTGCAGATAGCGCAAGCACTTTTACGATACTAACAATTGGCGATGGCTTGGTTAGTCAGATTCCAGCATTGATTGTATCAACTGCTACGGGTATTGTCATTACTAGGGCTACAAAAAGCGAAGAAAAGGATTTTGCTTCAGGTGTTGTTAGTCAGCTTTTAGGAAATAGTAAGATTTTATTAATTGTTGGTGGAATCTTAGTATTTTTTGCATTGATACCGGGATTGCCTAGCTTTTCGCTTAGTTTTGTGGGATTTATTTTTCTTTTGATGAGTTACTTGCTTAGCACACAAGGAAGTGATAATGTATTTACAAATATGCAAAAATGGCTATTTAAAAAAATGGATATAGAGGCAAAACCACAAATAAAACAAATGCCAAAAGAGCTTACAAAAGAGCCACGAAGCGCAAAAAGTATAAGAGAGCTAGAGGAACAAATAAGATTAAAAGAGCAAGCAAGTCTAAATGATAAACTAAAGATTAATGTATTGCAATTATCGCTTGGATATGGTTTGACAAAATTAGCAGAGCACCCAGATAGCCCGCTGATTGAGAGGATTCGTGGTGTGCGAGAAAATATCGCTCAAATGTATGGTTTTATTGTGCCTCACATTAGAATCAAAGCAAATCCAAGCTATGATTTTTCACCAAATGGTTATGAGATATTGCTAAAGGGTATTAGCGTAGGGCAGGGTGAAGTGATGCCTGATAAATTCCTAGCTATTAATTCAACTGGTATGGAGATAACAGAAATAGAAGGCATAAAAGCAAAAGATCCAGCGCTTAATATGGACGGCCTTTGGATAGAGAAAAAGGATAAAGATGACGCTACAATAGCAGGTTACACGGTTGTAGATTCTGCGCATATTATAAGTGTGCATATATCACAGATTATAAAATACTATGCTGAAGAAATACTCACAAGGCAAGATGTGAAAAATCTAATCGATCGCCTAAAAGATGACTTTCCAAGCCTTGTTGCTGATAGTGAGAAGATCCCACTTGGTGTGATACATCAAGTGCTAAAGGAGTTATTGCACGATGAAATACCAATCAAAGATATGCTTACAATACTTGAAACTATCGTAGAGGTAGCTCCAGGAGCGCAAAATAGTGTGCCTATTATTATGGATTATGTAAGAAGTGCGCTCTCACGGGTGATTACTGATATACTAAAAGATGATGATGGTATTGTAAAGCTTTTTATAATGCCGCAAGAAAGTGAGGATTATTTGCTATCAAAATTAAAAGATATGCAGCCATATGGTAAAAAGCTTATATTAAGCATAGGTGAGACACAGATTTTACGAAATGCAATTGATGTGGCTATAATAAAAGCACAGAGTTTGCACATCGTGCCAATATTACTTGTTAGCACGACTTTGCGTAGGGCATTAGCAAAAGAAATGGAAAGTAATGCTCTAGCCATCAAAGTAATAGGTCATAGTGAAATAAGCAGTAATGCAAAATGCGAAATTTTAGGGAATCTAGAATTAAAATTTAACTAAACATAAAGGATAACAATGCAGGTTCATCACCTATCACATATCGATTTAGATGGATATGGAGCGCAATTAGTCGCAAAAGAAACATTTAATGATATTAGATTTTATAATGCAAATTATGGCAAAGAAGTTGAGGTTAGATTGCAAAATATCCTTGATAATATCAAAAAAGATTCTAATAGTGATTTTTTGATACTTATTACTGATTTGAATCTCAATTTAAACGAAGCAAAGTTTATTCAAGATGAAATAAATATGCTAAATATGTCAAATAAAAATATTAAATTAAAATTACTTGATCATCATATAAGCGGTAGAGATTGTGCACAGAGCTTTGAGTGGTATCATTTGGATTCAAACATTTGTGCCTCAAAGATCACATTTAATGTTTTGCAAAAAGAATATGGAATAGATAGTGAAAAAAGTGCTTGGCTTGAGCCATTTGTAGAGATGATTAATTCTGCTGATACTTGGAAAGAGGATGGTTTTGCATTTGATTTTGGCAAGGTAGCACTTGGTATGATCGCACAAAGTAGGGAGTTTACTAGATTTATGTTTGATGATTATGATAGGATTTTCAAATTTAATATGCTCTATGAAGCAAAGAAATATTTATTAGATTCAAATAACAAGCTTCGTGATAATGCAAATGTTAATCTTGATAATAATATTTTCTTATTTAAAAAGTCTATTCTTGGCGGTGATGTGGATGTGCAAACAATGGAAGAAATCCTATCTATCAAGCAAGTAGAATTATTAAGTCAAGATAAAGAGCAATGCAGTATTTTTTACAAAAATAAAAGAGGGCTTCTTACATACGCTATTGGGGGAATCTCAATTCTTGCGAATTTGTTTTTAAAAGAAAATAGCGAGTTTGATTTTTTTATGGATATTGGCGTTAGAGGGAATGTATCAATCCGTGCAAATGGTAATTGTGATGTAAGTATGATGTCAAAAGAGCTTTTTGGTGGTGGTGGGCATAAAAATGCTTCAGGTGGTAAATTTGATGGATTTAAAGAGACATTTTTATACGATGAAGCAAAAGAGCAAGTTGTGAATTTGATTAGCTCAAAGGAGGATCTAAATGGATAAGATAAATGAAAATGAGCTATTAGATGAGATTATCACTATTTTAATGGCGGCACTTAGTATTTCTGGTGTAAAAGATGATTGTATGCAAGAAGCGCTTAAAGCGTATGAAAATGCAATAGATGATATAGGTGATGATGAGGAATACGACTATAAAGCAATCTGTAGAGTTATTATGGGGCTTAAAAAGACACGAGGGGAGCTATTTTATTAATATATGGTTGCAAAAAATATTGCGATTTTATTTAGTGGAAATGGAAGTAATTTAGAAAATCTTTATTTAAAATTGCATAATAAAATTTTTAATGATGTTAAAATCGAGTTCAAAATCGCCATAAGTAGCAGAAAAGACGCATATGGAATCACTAGATGTAATAATCTTGGTTTAAAATGTGAGATTTTATCAAGCAAAGAAAATAAAGAAAATTATGATTTGAAATTGTTGGATATTTTAAAGCCTTATAGTATAGATTTGGTTGTTTTGGCTGGATTTATGAGGATATTAGGCGATGAAGTGATTAATGCTTATAAAATCATCAATATTCATCCTTCTATATTGCCATTATTTAAAGGTGCTAATGCGATTGTGGAATCTTATCAAAGTGATATGAAAGTCGCGGGTGTGAGCGTGCATTATGTAAGCAGTGAGCTTGATTCTGGTGAATTAATCGATCAAGATACGCTAAAAAAAATAGATAATGAGGATTTAAAATCATTTGAAAATAGAATTCATAATTTAGAATATGAAATTTATCCAAAGGCAGTGCTAAAGGTGCTTTTAGAATGCAAGATTTGATATTTTTTGCTGTAATCTCAGTGCTTGTTTTTGTTGCACCAATGATAAATAATTTAATCAAGATTCCAGTTGTTGTAGTAGAGATTTTGCTTGGAGCATTAGCTGTAAATACGGGGATAATCATAGAATCTCACTCTGTCAAAGAAGTAGCGCATATTGGATTTTTGTTTTTGATGTTTTTGGCTGGAATGGAAGTTGATTTAAAAAGTTTTAAAGCAATGGGGAAGAGCTTTTTAAAGCAAGTTGCAATGTATTTTTTCATACTTTACTCCATTACTTTTGTTGTGATTTTAGCACTTGATTTACCTGTGATTTATATCGTTGCATTTCCTGTGATGTCGCTTGGTATGATTATGGTGCTTATACAAGATTATGGCAAACAATATGACTGGCTTAATTTATGCCTTAAAATAGGCATTATAGGGGAGTTAGTAAGTATTTTAATGCTTGTTCTTTTAAATGGATATTATTCATTTGGGATTGGTTATGAGTTGTATAAATCGCTTGGAATCTTGATTATATTTTTGGCCATTATGATTGTTGTATTTCAAGTATTTAGCATTATTTTTTGGTGGTTTCCTGATTTGAGACTGCTTTTAATACCAGATTCAAGTAAATCAAATCAAGATATTAGATATAGTGTGATGTTATTTTTTATTATGGTTGTAATTGTTTCATTATTGCATATTGAGCCGGCACTTGGGGCATTTTTATCTGGGCTTATCATATCTAGTTTTTTTAAATATAAAAAAGAATTGCATCATAAATTAAATGAATTTGGCTTTGGTTTTTTAATACCATTATTTTTTGTTTATATAGGAACGACACTTGATTTTAAGCTAATTTTTACTGATATAAGTATTGTGTTGCACGCGTTGCAGATATGTATTATTATGATTGCAATTCGATTTATTGCAGCGAGCATCGTGTTTAATTCATTTTTCAAGAAGGCAAATGGAGTGTTTTTGTTTGCACTAAGTGATGCGATGCCTCTTACATTCCTTGTTGCTACTGCAACTCTTGGAATAAATATTGGTGCATTGCAAAAAGAACAATATTATTCTTTTGTTCTAAGCGCGATGCTTGAGGCTGTACTATTTATGATTATTATTAAAATAATGTTGCATTTTACAGAGGATTCCAAGTTAAAGGAGATATAGTTGCTAGCTATAAAACATACAATATTGATTGTTAGTTTTACTGCATTTTTATTAGCTTTATTAAAACTTATTGTTGGTGTGATTAGTGGGTCTGTTGTCGTGCTTGCATCAGCGCTTGATTCGCTATTTGATGTTTTGTTTTCGTTATTGAATTTTTTTGCTATTAAAAAAATAGAATCTCCATCAAATAGATATTTTAATTACGGATTTGGAAAGCTAGAGGGCTTTGCATCGTTTTTTGAAGGGCTTTTTATATTTGCATCTGGAATCTATATCATCTATCAATCTGTTTTAAAATTCATAAATAACGAGGGCGTCTCTAGCATTAATCAAAGCTTGTTTGTAATGATTGTATCTATCATTTTGACAGCATTGATTGTATTTTATTTAAAGATTGCTCTAAGAAAGAATCATAATTTAATCTTGCAATCTGAAATACTGCATTACAAGACAGACTTGCTTAGCAATCTAGCAATTATTATTTCGCTTATCATTGTTAAATTTAGTGGTTTTGAGTTATTTGATAGTATCGTTGGTGGATTACTTGGAATTTATATTTGTTTCAATGCTTTTAAAATCGCAAAAAATGGCTTTTTTATGCTACTTGATAGAGCAATTGATGATAATTTATTTAAAAGTATTGTAGATATTTTAGATAAAAATACCGAAATTACAAGCTATCACGATTTAAAAAGTAGAATAAGTGGTAATACGATCTTTTTGTCTTATCATTTGGTGTTTGATAATTCTATTTCTTTACTTGATGCACACACAATATCAAATACTATAGAAAATGATATAGAAAAACTAACAAATGAATATAAATGGATAATATTGTCTCATCTTGATCCATATGATGATAGTATTTGAAAAATATGAGCTTATTTTTATATTATTTATTGAAAATTGACAAACTTCAAATTTCAAATTAAGGAGTAAAAATGGCTAAAAAGTTATATTTGTTAGGTTTTTCATTTTATCAAGCATTAGCTTGAGTGCTAATAGCGGTGTATTTGTAGGTGTTAATGCTGGTGTTCCAATTACTACACCAAGTTGTAGTGGAATTTTAAAAGACTTTTCATCTGTTTTACCAAAAACTGGATTTGGATTTGCTGCTAGTGTAGATCTAGGATGCAATCAAGCAATTAGCGATAAACACGGCTTGCGATATTATGTTGAATACATTTATAACCAATCATTTGGAAGTAGAAAGGGTGTTACGATAAAGCCTCCGACAAGTGGAGTTATTAAGTCAGATACAAAAGCTGATATCATTAATCAATTAGCCACTTTTAATGTAGATTACTATTTTAATTTTGTAGATTCATTTGGTATGTATTTTGGTGTCGGTGTAGGATATGCATTCTTTAAATCAAAATGGACTTTTTCTTCTAGTGATAGCTCTTCAGTAGTATCTGGGAAAGCAAAAGGTGGTCTTGCAGTACCAGTAAATGTAGGATTTATGTTTAATGTTAATCCAAATAATAGCATTATTCTTAGTGCAAAAATACCATTGATAAATTATGAATACAAGACAAGTATTGCACAATTGCAACAATCTGGTAGTGCGAAACTTACTACTTATATAGTTCAGATAGGGTATAGTCATAAATTCTAAATCCTAAATAAACCCTTGTTTAAAGGGTTTATCATAGCTGTATTTCTAATACTTGATATGCAAAATCAAAATCCATCTCACCTATATTATCAATTTCTAAATTTAGTTTTAGATTCTTTTTATCATATTCATTGATATCACTAAATGCTATTAAATACGCTTTGCTCCAACGATTTGATACATTTATTACTTCATCAAATTCATCTTTGTTGACTTCTCTTGCCCATAAAAAGCGTTCATTGTTCGTAATACTAAATTTCATATAATCTATAAATGGAATATCAAGTTCGCTAAAAATTTCTATAAAAAAATACTCTCTTGTATGATATATGCTTGGATTGACATTGTTTAAATATGTTGCAATAGCAACTATTGCTACTTTATCATCCTGTATGATTTCATCTTTTCTGCTTGAGAGCATCTTTTTTTCTGCTAATACTTCTGGCTTGAAGCTGTTATTATAGATCCCACATCCATTAAATAAAAAACATAACATAATAAAAATATTTTTCAAATTCAAAACTCTTTTAAATGGCATTTTGGTATGATTTTAACATCTTTTTGTTTAAGGGTTATGATGTTACGGCACCTACTTAGCACTCAAGATTTGGATTTAGAAACCATTAATAATATTATAAGTAAAGCAATAGAATATAAACATAGCAATGAGATTCCACAAACTTTGCTAGATAAGCTTATCATTACGATTTTTTTTGAAAATTCAACGCGCACTCTAAGTAGCTTTGAAATCGCAGCAAAGAGACTTGGTGCAAAGGTAGTTAGGCTTGATGTGCATAAAAGCTCCACTTCAAAAGGTGAGACGATAGCAGATACTGCATCAAATATTAATGCTATGAATCCAAATGCAATTATCATTAGACATAGCAATGCTGGGGCTGGGGAATATCTTGCGCGATATGTATCTTGCCCTATTATTAATGGTGGTGATGGAGCGCACGCACATCCGACTCAGGCATTACTTGATGCAATGACAATGAAATTGCATTTTGGTGATTTAGATGGCAAAAGAATTGCAATTGTAGGTGATATAGTGAATTCTAGAGTTGCAACAAGTGGTATAGATTTGTTTAGACGGCTTGGAATGAAAGTGATTTTGGTTGCGCCACCTCATTTCGAAAGTTTATTTAACCAAGAGGAGAATCTAAAAAAAGTAGATAATATAAAATCTTGTATTGATGATTGCGATGTTATTATGAGCCTTAGAACGCAAACTGAAAGACATAATTATCAAATTTATAGTTCATTAAAGGATTATGCTTCTTTATTTTGCATTACAAAAGATTTAATAGGAGATAGAGATGTTATAGTGATGCACCCTGGTCCAGTTCATAGAAATATAGATATTGATGATGAAATGCTAAAAGATAGCAGGTGTAAGGTCTTAGATCAAGTATCAAATGGTGTGTTTATAAGAATGGCTGTTTTAGATAAGTTTGCAAACCTTGTAAAATAATCATTTTGCAATCTAAAATTAATTTTAAAATACTAGAATCTTAAATCTTTATTTCACATCTTGAAGGATTCTAAATGATTGTAGCAATTTTATGTGGTGGTAGTGGCACGAGACTTTGGCCGCTTTCAAGAGAGTTAATGCCAAAGCAATTTGTATCATTAATAAATGAATCACTCTTTCAGCAGACGATTCTACGGAATCTCGATTTTAGCGATAAATTTTGTGTTGTAACAAATGATAAGCATTATTTTTTAGCACTAGATGAGATAGGAAAAATCAATGCAAAAAATACGGAATTCAATTATATTTTAGAGAGTATTTCAAAAAATACAGCCGCAGCACTTTTGTTTGTAGCATTAAATGCGAATTCTGATGATATTATACTTGCACTTCCAAGTGATCATATAATCAAAAATATGCAATCATATAAAAATGCAATTTTAGAGGCAAAAGATTTAGCAAATAATGGCAATATTGTGGTGTTTGGTATTAAACCAACATCGCCAAATACGGGATATGGATACATAAAAGATGGGAAAAATAGTATAGAATTTTTTGAAAAGCCTGATAAAGACACTGCAGAGCGATATTTAGATGATGGAAATTATTATTGGAATAGTGGAATGTTTTGCTTCAAAGCTGGTGTTTTGATTGATGAATTTAAAACTTATAAGCCAGAATTATTAAATCAATGCAAAATAGCTTTAGATTCTGCTGTTAATTCTGATAGTTTCTTAAGGATTAAAGCAGAAGATTGTATTGATATTGAAGAGATTAGTATTGATTATGCGATTATGGAAAAATCTAAGAA
The DNA here is from genome assembly GCA_944323755.1 of uncultured Helicobacteraceae bacterium. GTDB lineage: Bacteria > Campylobacterota > Campylobacteria > Campylobacterales > Helicobacteraceae > NHYM01. The sequence goes on along the minus strand of CALUTR010000006.1, from coordinate 21,339 downwards.
ATTAAAGCTTGTCAAAGCTGATTTTAGCTGGAATGATTTAGGTAGTTTTGATGCACTAAAAGAAGAGTATCCAAAAGATTCAAATAATAACTCTACAAATTCCGAGCTCATAGCTATAGATTCTACAAATAATTTCATCATATCAAATAAGCTTACAGCTGCAGTTGGTGTAGATGACTTAATAGTTGTTGATACGGCAGATTCACTTCTTGTTAGCAAGGTCGGGGAAAGTCAAAAAATAAAAGATGTTGTAAAGATTTTAAAATCAAGTAATAGCCCATTAGCACAGATTCACAGCACTGCATATAGACCTTGGGGTAGCTATAGCGTGTTGCTTGATGCGCAGAACTATAAAATCAAAAAAATCGTTGTAAAACCAAAAAAGCGCTTGAGTTTACAAAAGCATTTTCATAGAAGTGAGCATTGGATTGTTGTAAGTGGTAGCGCAGTTGTAACGCTTGGTGATGAGGAATTTTTTCTAAAAGCAAATGAAAGCACATATATTCCAATGGGGCAGATACATAGATTAGAAAATCCCGGAAAAATTGATTTAGTGATGATTGAAGTGCAGGTTGGAGAGTATCTTGGTGAAGATGATATAGTAAGATTAGAAGATGATTTTAATAGAAAATAGATTAGTGTTTTAATTTTCTTTTTATAAATCTTGCCATTTGTATAATTTTTGATATTTGTTTTGCAAATAATCTATATTGCATTGGGTATTTGATAGCTAGTTTCGTGTGATAATGGCAAGTAGAAATATATGGTTTTAGTATATCAAACTTTGAGATTAAACAATAAGGATCATTTTTTGATTCTAAATATTTTGGGATAAATGAACATAGCCAGCGCATAAATTGTCCTATGATTGCATCTTTGTTTCTTGGATTTTTGTTTAAATATTCTATTGTTTTTATCGCTGTGATGCTCATACAAGCCGCATTAAATAGCTCTTTTGCTTCATTTAGATTCTTTGTTTTGAATTTGCAGTATTCTTGCCTTGTTTGTGTTGATAGAAGATTGATATTATTTATATTTGTTGTGGTTGTTATGCTATTTGGTCTTACTCTATAGTTGTATAATTTTTTGTTTGTTTGATAGATTTTATTTGCCTTATTTAGCACTAGTGCAATCCCAAAAAATACATCTTCATATATTATATTGTTTATGTAGCATATATTATTGTCTTTTATGAGTTTAAATTTTGTAAATATATTGTTTGTAGCACAGAAAAATACAATTTTATATTTTGAATATTCATTTATTAGATCAATTGGCGTTAGAATCGTATTTTCTACTTGCCTTAGCTGTGTTGTCGGTTTTGCTTCTACTCCATCATAAATGCTATTATGTTCAAACCAGACTATATCTATATTGTGATCTTTGTTTTGAATGTATTTTAAGCATTGTTCTATGCAATTTAATTCCCAATAATCATCAGGATCAATAAAAATAATATAATCAATCTCTTTTGCATCATCTTTATTTTCTGCTTGATAGATGCTTTGTATATCATATGGGTTATGATTCTTTATATTAAATGAATGCAACCCCCCCCCCCATTTGCGTTATATTGTAATTGATATGAATTACAAAAATAATCAATACCTGCATTTCTAGCAGATCCAACACCGCCATTTTGTTTATTTATTATCATTATTCTATTGTCTTTTATTGCATATTGTTTTGCAATATCAAGTGAATTATCTGTGCTTCCGTCATTTATAAGTAAGATTTTTAAATTTTTGTAAGTTTGATTAATGATTGAATCTAGGCATTCTTTTAGATATTTTTCTACATTATATATTGGTACTACAACACCAATTAGTGGATTGTCATTCATATTTTTACCTTAAGTGTGCTATCAAATTATAGCAGATTCAAGTTACAATATCACAATGAGATTGGATAGTTTTTTGGTTATTAATAATTTTGTTACAAGTAGAAATAAGGCTAGTGAATTAATCAAAAATAATTTTATTAAAGTCGATGGTAGAATCATCTCAAAACCTAGTTTTATTGTTGATTCAAATTGTAGTATCGAGATATTAAAAGAGATTTTTGTAAGTCGATCTGGTGAAAAGCTAAATTCTTACATTAGGGCTCATCATTTAGATTTTAGTGATATGAATGTGTTGGATATTGGTAGTTCTAAGGGTGGATTTACTCAAGTTTTATTAAAATACAATGCAAAGAGTGTTACTTGTGTTGATGTCGGAAGAGATCAGTTAGATATTTCATTAAAATGCAATCCAAAGATCAAACTTTTTGAATCGTGTGATATTAGGGATTTTAAAAGTACTGAATTATTTGATTTTATCGTATGTGATGTGTCTTTTATATCTATTAAGCATATTTTAGATTCCATTTTTAGATTGTTGGGCGGAGAGGCACTTTTGTTATTTAAGCCGCAATTTGAAGTTGGTAGAGTTGCTAAACGTAACAAAAAGGGCGTAGTAATCCAAAAAGATGCAATAGATTCTGCATTAGATGATTTATTGATATTAATAATGCAGTATGGTTTTGAAGTATTAAATGTAGAATCTTCTGCATTAAAGGGAAAAGAGGGGAATGAAGAAATTTTCATCAATATCAAAAAACGCTAGTGCTAAATCTATTGCTATTGGTAAATTTGATAGTATGCATTTAGCGCATAAAGCTATATTAAATAAACTAGAATCAAATGGAATAGTATTGTTGATAAAAATGCCATATTTAGACAATAAATTTATAGTGCCTTATGCGAAGCGCAAAGATTACATTCAAAATGAGATTTACTATATTGATTTTGATGAAATCAGTCATTTAAGTGGTGTAGAATTTTTGAATTTTTTGCGATCTAAACTTCCTTGTTTGCGATCTATTATAGTTGGCAGTGATTTTAAATTTGGTAAAAATCGATCTTGTAGCGCCTTAGATATACAACATATTTCAGATTTTCATACTACTATAATTGATGAAATGAGCATCAATGGAATCCCAATCCATTCATCATATATCAAAAGATATATTTTAAGCGGAGATATTGTCCTTGCAAATAAGCTTCTTGGTAGATTTTATTCAATAGAAGGTGAGGTTGTAAAAGGTCAAGGGATCGGAAAGGAAGAGCTGTTTCCAACGATAAATATCAAAGCAGATGAATATATATTGCCAAAAGATGGTGTGTATGCATCATATATAAAGCTAAAAGATAATTTTTTTCAATCCATTTCATTTATAGGGTATAGGTTGAGTACGAATATGAGTTTTGCAATTGAGACACACATAATTGATAAAGATATACAAGATTCGCCAAATATGCTTGAAATATTTTTTGTAGAAAAAATTAGAGATAATAAAAAGTTTGATGATCTAGCGTCATTAAAAGCACAAATTAGCACAGATATAAATATAGCTAGAAGTGTATTAGAAGCACAGAATTTCTCACAGATAGTATAAAATGAAAAATAATAATATCGATGCAATTTTCCAAAAAGAAATAAATCAAAAATTCTCATTTAATAGTGAAGTTGCTGCTGTGTTTGATGATATGGCTACAAGATCAATCCCATATTATCGTGATAATATTCATCTAATAACACAAATTTTAAAATCTAGAAAATTTCATTCATTGTGCGATATTGGCTGCTCTACTGGGAATCTTTTGTTAGAATTAAGTCAGAATCTTAGTGATGTATCGCTATTTGGTATTGATAATTCATCTAGTATGCTAGATATTGCAAGATCAAAGGCTAGGGCTTATGGTGTGAAAATAGAATTCATAGAATCTGATATTTTAGATTTTGATTTTACTTTTGATGTTGTTATATCAAACTATACACTTCAGTTTATTCGCCCTATAAATCGTGAGAATCTACTATCTAAAATACACAATTCACTTCCACAAAATGGTATTTTCATCTTGAGTGAAAAGCTAATATCGCATAATAAATGGCTAGATAAAGAATTAATAGACATCTATCATAATTTTAAAAAAGATCAAGGTTATAGTAATACAGAGATAAGCAAGAAACGAGAAGCGCTAGAGAATATACTTATTCCATACACACAAGAAGAAAATATAGCATTGCTTAAAAAGGTTGGTTTTAGTAGTGTCGAGATGATTTTTCGTTTTGCGAATTTTGCGACATTTATCGCTATAAAGGAATGAAATGCAAAATGGTGTTATAGAATTTTTGTTAGAGATGCTAAAGAGGCAGAGTGTTACGCCAAATGAATGTGGTATCTTTGATTTGATAAGACAGGAACTAAGCGATTTTCAGTGTATTAATGTAGATAGTAATGGTGTTAAAAATATCTTTTTATACAAGGATTTCTCAAAGGATAAAAATCCTAAATTTCATCTTTGTTTTGGTGGTCATATTGATGTTGTGCCAAGTGGTGATGGTTGGGATTATCCACCATTTGGTGGCGTGATTGATAATGGTGTGATATATAGTCGTGGTGTTGCCGATATGAAAGGAGGTGTGGCAAGTTTTGTATATGCTATCAAGAAAATAAAGGAATTTAGCGGGATTCTCTCTATTTTACTTACAAGTGATGAAGAAGGCGATGGAATCTATGGGACAAAAATAATGCTAGAGCATTTAAACAATATTAATCTTTTACCAGATTTTGTGCTTGTTGCAGAGCCAACATCAAATGAAGTATTAGGCGATGTGATAAAAATAGGCAGGAGGGGTTCAATTAATGGTAGGATAGTAATACAAGGCAAGCAAGGGCATGTGGCATATCCAAATAAATGCATAAATCCAATAGATTTAATAGTGCCAATACTTCCTAAATTGTCAAATGTTGAGCTTGATAGCGGAGATAATGATTTTTTAGCAAGTAGGTTGATTATTACAAATATTGCAGCTGGAATGGGTGTGGTAAATGTTACTCCAAATGATTTAGAGATTATGTTTAATGTAAGAAATAATCCGCTTACAACGCAAGATACGCTAAAAAAATATTTAGATTCTATTTTTGGTGATTTACCTTATCATTTGGAGTTAAAGCAGAGTTCGTATCCATTTATTACACATTCTAGAGTGCTAGTGGAATCTTTGAGATATGCTATTAAAGATATTGCAAAGGTGGATTGCAGTCTTGATACAGGTGGTGGTACAAGTGATGCACGATATTTTAGTGCTTTTGGTGTAGATGTCGTAGAGTTTGGTTTATTAAATAGTAGCATTCACGCAATTAATGAAAATGCTAAAGTCGATGAAATACTGCAATTGATGGATATTTTTGAAGTTTTCATAAAACAATTGGAATCTAATATTGAATAATCAAGATAGACTTTTTGTCGCAAAAAAGCCGATTTTTGTGAGTTCAAATAAATTTTTGCAATCAATCAAGTATAGATTCCAATTAAACAAAATAGGATACAGTGGGATATTAGATCCATTTGCAAGTGGTGTTTTAGTGGTTGCAAGTGGAAGATATACGAGATTATTAAGTCATTTTGATTTATCAAAAAAGACATATATCGCGACACTTTGGCTTGGCGCAAAATCAAAAAGCCTAGATATAGAAAATATAATAAATATAGATATTATTAAAGAAATTCCAATATTAGATGTATTAGAAGTCTTAGATTCTATAAAAGGTGTAATCACATACAAGCCACCAAAATTTAGTGCAAAAAAAATCAATGGAATTAGAGCATACAAGCTTGCAAGAGATGATAAAGATGTGTTATTAGATGATATTTCAAGTGAGATTTTTGATGCAGTATTGTTGAATTACTCTCACCCATTCTTAAGTTTTAAGATTATCGTTTCAAAAGGTGCTTATATTAGATCAATTGGAGCAATCATCGCAGAGAGATTGGGTGTGTGTGGGTTGTTATCTAATTTGGTTAGAATTAGCGAGGGTGATTTTAAGTTTGATAATTATAAAAGCTTAAATCCACTTGATTTTATACCATATGAGAGAATTGATTTAAAGCCATATAGAGATGATATTAGAGTTGGAAAATCTATAAATATAAGAAATATGAATGTTTTTAAAAATCAAAGATATATAGCTATATTTGAAGATTTTTTCTCTATAATTGAATTTGATGATTTTGGACAAATTAAATATATTTTAAATAATCAGGATTATAGATGTTAGTTTTATCAAGAAAGGTAAATGAAGAAGTCATTATTGGTGATAATATAAGCATAAAAATCATATCCATTCAAAATGGTATTGTAAAGCTTGGATTTGAAGCGCCACAAGATAAAGTCATACTTCGTGGTGAATTAAAAGATGCTATTATTGGAGAGAATTTTAAGGCATCAAATAAGATAGAAGATAAGAACCTAACAAGTATAAGAGAGATTTTAAAAAGTAAAGATGGCTAAAGCTTATATTTCTTATCCAAAAATTAATATTTTTTTTAAGGTGATAGGATTTTTAAATACTGGCTATTGTGATATTTTGTCTAGATATATTAAGGTAGAAAATACTTTTTTTGATGTTTTAGAGATCAAAGATTCTCCTTGTTTTAAGCTCAATGGTAATTTTAATTGTCCTTTGGAAACAAATACTATTTTCAGGGCAAAATTGGCTTTGCAAGAGTATTTAGGTGATATACAAAAATCAAGATATTTGGAATCTTTTAGTATTGATGTTGATAAGCAAATCCCTATATTTGCGGGTTTAGGTGGTGGTAGCTCAAATGCAGGGATATATCTACTTGCTATGAATGAAATGCTAGATCTTGGATTAGATAAAAAGACTTTAGGATTGATTGCATCAAAGGTTGGTGCTGATGTGAGTTTTTTTGTGTATGATTATAAAAGTAGTAATGTAAGTGGCATTGGCGATATTGTAGAAGAATATATAGAAGATACATTGGAATTTGAGATTCTAACGCCAAATATTAATGCGCATACAAATGCAGTTTTCGCAGAGTTTAAGAAAGAATATGCATTAAATATCGATCTTGCAAGGCAGATGTTTGTGTTAGATTCTATAAATTTACTTAAAAGTTTTTCTATCGATGTTTTAAATGATTTATACGCACCAGCATTGAGGCTTTATCCAGAGTTGCTAGAATATAGCAAAGATGGATATTTTTTTAGTGGAAGTGGAAGTAGTTTTTTTAGATTAAAGTGAGTTTGTATGAGAAATATTGTAGCTACAAATAGAAAGGCTATGTTTGATTATTTTATTATTGATAGATTTGAAGCAGGCATTGTCCTTAGCGGCTCTGAAGTAAAAGCTCTAAGAGCAAGAAAGGCAAATATAAAGGATAGTTTTGTAAGAATTATAAAAAATGAGGCTTTTTTATTTAATGCTCATATCTCATACCTAAAAACTACTAATGCATATTTTAAGCCAGATGAAAAAGCGCCAAGAAAATTATTATTGCATAGGAGAGAGATTAATAAATTATTTTTACTTGTATCACAAAAGACTTATACTATTGTTCCACTAAGCTTATATTTCAATAAGAAAAATTTATTAAAAGTTGAAATAGCTCTAGTGCAAGGTAAAAAACTATATGATAAAAGAGAGAGTATTAAGCAAAAAACACTTGATAGAGAGATACAGGCAGCATTAAAAAATAGATATTGATTTAAGGAGTGTGTCATATGTTTATTTTTATTCCATTATTTACTATATTTACTTTATTATTTGGTGGATATTTAGCTAAGCGTATTGGAATCTTGAAGCAAAAACAAGCAAGAATGTTTCTTGATTTTGCTATTATTTTTGCATTACCATGCTTGATTTTTGATCGTGTATATCATATAGATTTTGATTTTAGCTTACTTTTGTTTATCTTTATTGGATTTTGTAGTAGTATTATTTCTGGGTGTATAGCCGTTATTTTGGGATATTTTTTGAAATTCTCAAAGATAACCATACTTAGTATATTTTTATTATCAAGTTTTGGTAATACATTATTTATTGGATTGCCAATTATTTCTGGAATCTATACTGATACACAATACATAGGCGAGGTAATATTATATGACTCATTTGCTACAAATATACCTATAGCATTTATTGCACCATTTGTTTTATCTTTTGCGAATAATGAGAAAATATATTTTTTATCCATAGTTAAAAAGATATTACTTTCCCCGCCATTTATGGCCCTTGTACTTGGTTTTGTATTAAAGTTAATTGAAATACCAGAGTTCATCTTTAGGCCTATTACAATGTTTGGTAATTCAGCTACTGTAGTTGCCTTATTTGCTATTGGATTAAGCCTTGGTTTTGGTGCTATTAAGAGTTCATATAAAGCTGCTACTATCGTGATATTATCAAAAAATATAATATCACCTTTGCTTTTTATGTTAATTATTTTTTTATTTGATATTCAATATTCACCAAGCCTTATTGTTGCGGTATTAGAATCTGCGATGCCAACAATGACACTTGCTTGTGCAATAGTTATAAAATCAAAATTAGATTCAAATCTAGCCGTCAGCTCACTTGCATTTGGAATCGTATGCACAGGTATTACTATGCCTGTACTTGTGTATTTTTTACTAAATTAATCTTTTATAAGCCCATTTTCGTATTGTTCTATACTTGATATTTCTTTTATTTCATTTCTTGGCACGAAGATTAAAGATATTGAATTTACGCAATGCCTTGTATTTTTAGCTGTGAATCCTTCGCCTTCAAATATATGCCCTAAATGTCCTTTGCAGTTAGCACACATAATCTCAGTTCTTATTCCATCTTTGTCTATTTCTTTTGCTATTGCTCCCTTAATTTCATCATCAAAACTTGGCCAGCCACAGCCTGATGAGAATTTATCCTTAGAATCATAAAGTGGCGCTTCGCATTGTTTGCAAATATAAATTCCATCTTTAAAAAAGTCATTATATTCGCCGCTAAATGGCATTTCTGTTCCTTTGTGTATTATTACGATTTCCTCTTCTTTGCTTAAGCTATTCAAATTATCAACCTTTTTTAGATATATTTCCTTAATGATATTAATTAAATCACAAAATAATTTAAAATAAGTTCAAAATTTAGAGTTTAATTTATGAAAAAAGTTTTAGTAATTTTTGGCACAAGACCTGAGGCGATAAAGCTTTGCTCAATTATTTTGGCACTTCAGAAAGAGAAATCAATTAACACAAAGATCTGTATAACAGCACAACATAGAAGTATGCTTGATGAAGTGTTGCAGACATTTGATATACGCCCTCATTATGATTTAAATATTATGCAAGAATCTCAAGATTTATTTAGCATTAGCACAAATGTGTTATCAAAACTAAAGCCGATTTTAGAAGAATTTAAGCCGGATTTGATACTTGTGCATGGCGATACTACTACGACTTTTGTATCCGCACTTGCGGGATTTTATTTTAAGATAAAAGTAGCCCATATTGAAGCAGGTCTTCGGACATTTGATAGATATAATCCATTCCCTGAAGAGTTAAATAGGCAGCTTACTACAAAATTATCTACATATCATTTTGCTCCAACCAAGCTAGCATATAAAAATTTAAGGGCAGATGGTGTGAAAAAATCGCATATAAAAATTGTTGGTAATAGTGTAATTGATGCCCTAAAACTTATGCTAAGAAAAATTAATTCAAATAAAAATATGGAACAAGAAATCATTGCATCTCTTAATCTTCCATTTTGCATATCAGATACTAAGTTTATTTTGATGACTGCGCATAGGAGGGAGAGTTTTGGGATAGATATAGAAAATATAGCAAATGCAATTAAAGAAATAGCTATGAAATTACCAGAGGTGCATATAATCTATCCTTTACATTTAAATCCAAATATACAAATTCCTATGAAAAAGATATTAGGTGGTATATCCAATATACATTTAATAGCACCGCTTAATTATGAGCGATTTGTATATTTGATGGATAAAAGTTATATGATTTTAACAGATAGTGGTGGCATACAAGAGGAGGCTACTTATCTCCATAAACCAACTTTAATTCTTAGGAATACCACGGAAAGAAAAGAGGCACTATCTTGCAAAACATTGCGTTTAATCGGCACAAATAAAGATAGAATCGTTGATTCTGTTTTAGAGATGTTTAGCAATAGCAGAATCTATAAAAAAATGGCAAACCCTAAAAATCCGCTTGTATTTGGCGATGGAGAGAGTGCTAAGAAAATCATACGATTTATTAAAAATTTATGACTATATTTTTGCTTGATTTAATTCATTGGTGTAAAAATAAAATCCGCTATCTTATCAACTACAAAAAGAATCTCCGCAGCGATTTATCATTTTTAGATTCTTTGTGTAGTGATGATTGCGTAGAAATATCTCCTAAAGCAAAAGTTTTGCTTGTTGAAATTAATAATTTTCATTTTGAATGTTTAGATTCTATTGTTTATTATTTTCAAAGTATTGGATATGGCGTTGATGTCGTAGTTAGGGTTGAATCTAGCTATAAAAATGCTACAAAATTATCATTATCACAGATTCTGTGTTTGCTTAGATCGCCTAAATTGCAATCATATGATTTTGTGTTTTTAAATACGATGCTTTTGTCTTTAAAATTACATCATCACATACTACAATTAGCGCAAATAAAATCAAAATACGGAATACTTGGAATCTATCACAGCATAAATGATATTTATAGATTTAGAGATTTTAAAAATTATAATGAAAATCGCTACTTTTCTCTTAGAAATTTAAAATTTCATAAAATCCATCTAAATGGACTTTCTTGCTCTAAAGAAGTTGATATTAAATTTCTTAATAATGATGTTGCTACATTTATTAGCATAGGCTTTCCAATCTATCATAGAAACTTTAGAAAGCGACTATATAGCGCGATAGAAATGCTTTTAGCAAGTGGAATTGTAAATTTTAAGTTTATTCTAATTGGAAGGAATGACTTTAAAGATTTGCAGTTTAATTCGCATATTTTGTTTTATAAAAATCCAACTAATGAATATTTACTTGAAATTTTAAAATTGCATAATCCTCATTACACACTTGGTATCTTTGATAATTTCGCGCATAGGCATTATTTGCAAACTTGTACTAGCGGGCTTCGACAATTTAGCCTTATGTATAATCTGCCATTTGTAATTAGTGAGAATTTTGGATCTAGCTTTGGATTTGATGCTAGTAACGCGATATTTTTTGATAAGAATCTTGAGTATGCGCTTAAAAACGCGATAAATATTATCAATACTAATGCATACAGCAATTTAAAGGCAAATTTATGCAGATTAAATAAGAGATTAAATGAAGATTCCATATCGCTACTATCGCAATCCATACTAGAGTTAAAAGCAAAAGCCATATGATAAAGTTTTGCTTTTTTTGTGTTACTTATAGTAGAGATTATAAGGCCTTTGTTTCTATGATTAATAGTTTTAAGCAGCACAATGCTAGTAAGATTCCATTTATTGTTGCTGTGCAAAATGAAAATATATACACCCAAAATGGGGGGGGGGTGGCACGATGTAGCTAATGTAGGCACTTTTGATGATTTTAAAGCATTTGAAGATGATTGCATTAAAGTTATACAAGATACAGATTTTGCATCTTCGTATTTAATAAAAAATAAAGTAAAAAGTGATCTAAGTATCGGATATTTAAATCAAGAAATAGCAAAGCTTGCATTTTTTGAATATAAATTTGCAGAGCATTATTTGTGTATTGATAGTGATACTATATTTATTAGAGATTTTTATGTGAGTGATTTTTTCTATGATGATATTACACCATATATTGTGCTTGTTCAGGATAAAGATTTGCACGCTAAGAATTATTATATCAATTTTGCAAAAGATAGAATTAAGTGCATACAAAAGATATTTGATTTTTTAGAAGTAGAGGATAGTAGGCTAAGGACTTGCCATAATGGTCAAATTTTTTCACATAAAGTGCTATGTAGTTTGATGGAGTTTATGAAATCAAAGAATCTCACTTTTTGTGATTTGTTATTGATTGCTCCTTTTGAATTTACTTGGTATAACGCATATTTTCAGAAAACTTCATTGATTAGAGAGGTTGCAGTTGAGCCATTTTTTAAGATGTATCATACAAAATCTGAATATATTTTAGATAGATTAAGTGGTAATCGCATATCAAACTTGAAAAGTCAATATATTGGTTATATCTTAAATAGTAATTGGTCAAAAGGGGAGCTTAGATTTAAAAATAGGGGTATTTTAGATAGAATCTTATATCTATTCCTTACAAAATTCACCTAAAGGCAAGCTATTGAAAAAAATTATAAAAACTCTCTATAAAATACGCTTTTTTTATATTTTAATAAATCACGCTTATAATTTTTATTTAACCTCAAAGCTTACAAATCCATACATAAGAAAGCATAAGTTAAAGAGATTGAGCAGTGAGCTTGATTTTTTTATAAATAAAATTTTAAACAATGAGAATTTTGCACTTGCTCGTAATGCCGATGGTGAGCGTGCTATTATGCTTGGTATTAGTGTTGAATCTCAAGAGAAAAAATGGACATCACCAAATTATATATCAAAGTTAGGTGAGAGTATTCATCATTCTCTTGATATTGTAGATTCTAATTTTTATTATGCCATTTCTTGTCCTTGTTGTGATAGGGAAGCCTATTATTGGTATACAAGTAGAATAAAAACAAAAAATACTACATTTGCAAATCTTTGGATAAATCATAATTTTAGGCATTTTAAATCAAAATTTGAGTTGATAAAAAGAGATGCCGTCTTGATAGCAAATTATAGGGCAAGAGATGCAAAAATAGGCAATCTAAATATTTTAAAACATTATGAAATTGATGATGATTGCATTAGTTTTTGGGAAAACAATGCTTCAGAAATGCTAGATTCTATTAAAAATGATTTTAAAGATAGTAAGGATTTGTTATTTGTAGTTAGTGCAGGTCCGATGAGTTCACCTATTATAAAAGAATTATTTTTATTTAATCCATATAATACATACATCGATTTTGGTAGTTCTATTGATAGTTACTATATAGATACTCAAACTAGGCCATATCAGGATAAACATTCTATTTTTGGTAGTAGAAATTGTTATATGTATGAGGATTTTAATTGTGATGTGAGTGTTGTATTGACGCTTTATAAACGCGGTGAGATACTAAGAGAGCAGGTCGCTTCACTTTTAAATCAATCATTGAAGCCAAAAGAATTGATTTTATTTATTGACACTCCAAATAAAAACGATTCTCCTTGTAATGCTAGTGAAATCCCAAAAGAATTAGAATCTATATTTGATAATGTTGTTAGAGTAGATTATAATGTAGGTGTTTGGGGGAGGTTTGCAGGTGGATTGCTATCAAAAGGGACATATGTTTGTTTTTTTGATGATGATACAATACCTGCACATAGGTGGCTTGAGAATTGTCATTATGAAATCTTGAAAAAAGATGGTCTTTATGGTGGCATTGGAATCCTCTCAAATGATCTTTCTAAATACCCATTTGATCTAGCGCACCGCACTTTTGGTTGGAATTATAATCCACCTTTTGCATTAAATAATAAGAAAACAATTAAGGTTGATTTTGTAGGTCATAGCTGGTTTTTAAAAAAAGATTATTTAGGTGCTATGTGGATTGGGTCAAATGAATTTTATGCATTAAATAATGTAGCAGAAGATGCTTATTTGTCGTTTGCATTAAAGAAATATTTAAATATTAGTACTTTTGTTCCACCGCATCATAATAGGGACTTTTTTAGTTCTACAAAGGGTGAAGAGTATGGTAAAGGCGAAGATTCTATATCAATTGCTATGCCAAATTTACAAAAAATGAATGAAGCGCTAAAAATTTTAAAATACAAATATGGAATGAAGGAAGTAAGTTTTAGTTTTAAGTGGTATTTGGTTTATATAAGTAGAAAGATTGCAAGAAGAATAATCAGTGATGAAGATAAATTAAACACTATAAAATCAAAGATAAAGTTATTTATAAGGAAATGATTTATTATGGTTGCAATTAGTTTAGTTGGTGGGCTTGGCAATCAATTATGTATATATGCTTATGGATTATATTTAAAGCAGCGTTATAACTATGATGTAGTCTTAGATTCTTCTTGGTTTGATAAATATGGATTTGATTGTGATAATAAAGAAAAAAGAGAATTATCTTTAAATAAATTTAACATTCAGCTTCCAATTTTATCACTCTCTAATATTGATAAAATAAAAATAATGCCATTTAGTGGTATGTTGAAATATGTTGTCAATGCTATTGCATATAGGACTTTTTATAGAGGGTTACGTTTATTGCATAATAGATATATGCCAATTGAAGATTTAAGGCTTGTTTATGATGAAAAAATGTTGCATGTAAGTGATAGGTCTTATATTAGTGGACATTTTGCAAGTTATAGATATTTTATGGATATTGATATGAGCTTATCATTAGTTCATGATTTAGATGACAAAAATACTAATATGCTTCATTTAATACAGAGTAAGAAAAATTCAGTAGCTATACATATAAGACGTGGCGACTATATGAATCTACATGGTTTTGCAAAGCTTGGAAAAACTTATTATGATAGTGCAATTGATATTATTAGCAATAGGTTAGGTGATTGTTATTATTTTATTTTTAGTAATGATATAGAATTTATAAAAAATAATTTTATTAAATCTTTAAATAGAAAGATACAATATACTATAGTGGATATTAATGATAATAATTCAGCATTTGAACTTTATTTAATGAGTTCCTGCAATCATCAGATAATTGCTAATTCCACTTTTTCATTTTGGGCAGCATTGATGAATCCAAATATTAATAAGATAGTTGTATCACCAGATAGATTTGCGTATGATAGAAATAAAGACGAGTTTCCTAGGGAGTGGATTATTGTAGATCATTTATGGGGGGGGGTAGAATGGGTATTGCACACCATAAAAAGGCTTAAACGCCTTTTTATGAGGTTCTACAACCCAAGTAGCTCTGCTACCCTCTTGCCATAGTTTTCATCTGCTTTTTTGAAGTGCTCTAGTTGGCGTTTTTTAATCTCTACTGGCACACCTTCCATTGCTTCTTTGATATTTTGGCATAGTGCTTCTTTTTGCTCTGCATTCATAAGGCGATATAAATCCCCTGCTTGCACATAATAGTTATCTTCATATTCTCTGTGATTATATTTCATCATCACATCACCCTCTTTTATGTGCAATGGTGGCTCAATAGCATTTGAATCTTCACTATAGTCATTATAGTAGCTTGGATTATAGTTTCTCTCTCCACCAAATTTACCCATTTGCATATATCCATCTCTATGTGTCGTAGATACAGGAGCTATACTTGCATTTACTGGGAGTTGAGAGTGATTGATTCCAAGTCTATATCGTTGTGTATCACCATAGCTAAATAGTCTTCCTTGAAGCATTTTATCAGGGCTATATCCAACTCCTGGCACGATATTTGCAGGGTTAAATGCTGCTTGTTCTACTTCTGCAAAATAGTTTTCTGGGTTTTTATTAAGCTCTAAGATCCCAACTTCAATTAATGGATAATCTTTATGACTCCATACTTTTGTAAGATCAAATGGGTTGAATCTGTAAGTTTCTGCGTCTTTTTCAGGCATTATTTGCACACAGAATCTCCACTTTGGAAAATTGCCTTTTTCGATATTTTCAAAGAGATCTTTTTGATGAGATTCTCTATCTTTTGCGATTATTTCTTCTGCTTCTTTATTTGTTAGATTGTGGATTCCTTGCATACTCTTAAAGTGGAATTTCACCCAAAATCGCTCATTTTTAGCATTTAAAAAGCTATAAGTATGGCTTCCAAATCCGTGCATTTCTCTATAACTTCTTGGAATTCCTCTATCACTCATTAAAATTGTTACTTGATGCAAAGATTCTGGGTGCAAACTCCAAAAATCCCATGCAGCAGTAGCACTTCTTAGGTTTGTTTTTGGATCTCGTTTTTGTGTATGGATAAAATCAGGGAATTTAATAGCGTCTTTTATAAAGAATACCGGAGTATTATTTCCTACTATATCCCAATTACCCTCTTCTGTATAGAATTTGAGTGCAAATCCTCTTACATCTCTTTCTGCATCAGCTGCACCTCTTTCACCTGCCACAGTTGAAAATCTTAAAAACGCTTTTGTTTTTTTTCCTATTTTCTCAAAAATTTTAGCTTTTGAATACTGTGTTATATCATTTGTAATTGTGAGTTCGCCATAAGCTGCACTCCCTTTAGCATGCACTACACGTTCTGGGATTCTCTCTCTATCAAAATGTGCCAACTTTTCTAATAGCCAAGTATCTTGAAGAAGTGTAGGACCTCTTTTTCCTGCTGTGATTGAATTTTGATTGTCACCTATTGGTGTTCCTGTAGCAGTTGTTAGTTTTTTACTCATAATTTCTCCTCATTTTTGATTAATTGAGGCTATTATTATTGCATAAATTTTTATAATAAATAGTAAAAATTATTATTTAATATTTTTTTTTATTGAATAAAAATATTTTAATGTGTAGAATGTGTAAATTAAATACAAAGGATTTTATATGGAAATTAGTGCAAAAGAAGAGAAAAAATTAGAAGAATTGTGCGCCCTTGCCTTTGATTTTGCAAGAGAAAATGATGTTGCATCATTAAAAACATTGCTTGATTATGGGTTGAATGTTGATTTAGCAAATCATAAAGGTAATACATTGCTAATGCTTGCTGCTTATAATAATTCTCTTGATGTGGCGGAATTGTTGCTAAAAAATGGTGCATCTGTTGATAAGAAAAATGATAGAGCACAAACTCCGCTTGCAGGTGTTGTTTTTAAAGGATATTTTGATATGGCTAAATTATTATTGCAATATGGCGCAAACCCAAATGAAGATAATGGAATGGGGCTTACACCGATTAATTGTGCGATAATGTTTAGGCGGTCTGATATTTTTGATTTATTGATGGCACATACAGATAAAAAATTATCATTTTTTCAACAAATTAGCCTTTTTATTATGCATAAATTCACAAAACCTAGTGTTTAAGGCTATTTTGGTGGAGTTTTGCTGCTTTGATGAATTCTTGGACACCTTTATCATAAAGCATTCTAGCAATTAGCAAATACCGAATCTCATCATCTTTTGGTGGATTTTGTAGGTATTGCTCTTGTGCTTTATTGTTTGGTTTGAAATTTTCATTTTTTTTAAAATCTGGCTTAAAATGGTTTAGATCTATACCTTCGCTTGGAAGTATGAAAGTTTTGCTAGATTCTGTGATGTTTAGGTTGATAAATTCATTTTTGTCATCTTTGTTTAAGAACCAAATTTCATTTGTATTTTTTAACGCTATTTTATATAGCATTACAACAAATTTTTTAAGTATGGTTTTCATTATTCCATTTGGTATAAATATATATCCAAGCCCTGTTGTGATAGCGATATTTTGGATTTTTAGCCTATTTGCTATAAATGAGCCATAGATTACTGGTTTTATTGTGTAGTTGATGATTATGCTTGGATTAATTGTTTTTATGTGATTTTTAAGTTCTTTTATAAAGCGCAATTCTTTTAGTGGATTCATACTTTTTGGATCGATAAATATATCATAGCATTTAAAATTATTATCAATTAATTTTTGCGTGCTTTCATCAAATGGCGCAATAATATGGATTTGATACCCATTGTCTCTTATGTACTGTAGGGTATTTAATCGGAAGTTAAACATACCAAAGCACGAATTTGATACAAATACGATATTTTTGTTGTGTGTTTTTAATAGATATTTATCTAGGATTCTGTTTTTGTATATTTCATTAATGATTTTTATATCGTATTTTTTGGATTCTATTAATGCATTTTTCTCTAATTCGTCTCTATTAATGGTGCTAAATTTAAGTATAGCTTTGTATAGTAAATGTGCATTTTTTGGCTGTATGAGAATCCCATTGTTTCCTATATTTATATCATTTTTATTGATGTTATCAAGATTTATTAAATCTTTGCAGCCATTGTTTATTGTTGTTATGATTGGTTTTGACATCGCAAGGGCTTCTAAAAGCACTCTTGGAATCCCCTCTTTATAATAACTAGGAAGTACTACCACTGAAGCATATTTGATAAATTCTCTTACATCATTACTTTCACCTAAATATGTGATAATTCCGCTATCGCTCCATTGCTCTATTTGTTTTTTTGGTATTGCACTTGGATTTTTAGAATCACACTTACCAAGCAAGTAGAATCTTAGCTGCATACCAAGACTCTTGCTTGTATTACATTATGTGATGTATGTAGCGGATAGCTTAGGTGCTGCCCCCCCCCTATTTTAGAAATTATATATTTTATATATTTTATAAAATTTATTTCTTTGATTTTTTTAAGTGGTTTTATGATGATAAATAATGGGGACATATATAAGCCATTATTTTTCCATGCCATGAAGCATTCTAAATTTGCTTTATATATATTTTTTAGATTCTGATTTGATATGCCGCCTATTTTCATCTTGACAAAATTATCATCTATATATAAATTATTAATATTATTTTTTACAATAAATCTTAGCATTAATTCATAATCACCAGCAATCTTGTATGATAAATCAAAGTTTCCAAACTTTTCAAATATTTCTTTTCGCACATAAAATGTAGGATGTGCAGGGTGAAATCCTTTTTGAAATCCTTTTTTATCGATGCTTCGTCCTTGTAGTTTTCGTATTATTTGGTATCTAGAATCTATATATTCTAAATTTGCACTAATAGATTCCACTTTTTTGTTTGTAGGTTTATTAAATGCCCAATTGATGATATCTAGTATATTTTTATTTGCAAAAAAATCATCAGAGTTTAAAAACCCAATCAAATCACCACTAGATAGTTTTATCCCTCTATTGAACGCATCATATATGCCTTGATCTTTTTTGCTTGATATGATTAAATTAATATTTTTAGATTTATATAGTTCCCTGTAAGATTCTACAATTTCTAGTGTTTTATCGCTACTTTTGCCATCAATTATTATGTGTTCTATATTTGAATAATTTTGATTTATCACAGATTCTAATGTTTGTTTGATTGTGGTTTGTGAGTTAAATGTAGCAGTAATGATTGATATTTTGTAGTTTATGTAATTCAACTCTTGCACCACCGGTATAAAATAAATTTACAATATTAGCATAAAATTAATTTTCAATTTATATTGATTGGTTAAAATCCGTTTTTTATCTTTCAAATTGCAATTCCATACTTTAATTAGGAGATTCCAATGTCAAGGCAGCTATCACTAAAAGCCCTTGCTGTGCCGATTTTTTTTGAGATGTTTTTGCGTTATTTTTCATTAATGATTAATACTTATATGGTATCCAATCATTCGCGTTATCTTGTTGGATCGATGGGCGCTGGTAATCAAGTGTTGGATTTGTTTATAACGATATTTAGCTTTCTTAGTGTTGGTTGCAGTGTTGTTATAGCGCAAGCAATTGGTGCTAGAGATTTTAATTTGGCAAATAAAGCTATGCATCAAAGTTTGCTTTTGAATACCTTACTTGGTGTTATATGTGCGCTAGTTATTATTTTGTTTGGAGATGTGTTATTATCAATGCTAAATGTCCCAAAAGGTCAGTTTGAACAAGCATCAATATATCTACATATGCTTGGAATTTGTCTGTTTTTTGATGCTATTGGTATAGTTCTTGCTGCTATTGTTAGAGTTTATAATCTTGCTTATTTTGTAACATTAACTTCATTGATTATGAATTTTGTTTCAGTTGGACTAAATTATTATACACTCAATTATACGGATTGGGAGCTTTGGGGCGTTGGTCTATCTACGATTATAGGTAGAATCTGCGCTATTTTTATCTTAATATTTGTGTTGTATTTTAGATTGAAAATAAAAATAGTAATAAAAGAATTATTTAACTTGCAAAAAGATGTTTTAAAAAAAGTGCTAAATATCGGATCATTTTCTGCTGGAGAGAATCTAATTTGGATAGTGCAGTATATGATAGCTTTATCATTTGTATATACACTTGGTGAAGAAAATGCAAGCGTGCAGACTATTTATTTTCAAATTTCTATGTTTATAATGCTTACAGGACAAGCAATAAGCCTTGCAAATGAAATCATCATTGGTAAGTTAGTTGGTGCTCGTTTTGTTAATGTGGCATATAAGCATACTTGGGTGGCTTTGTATTTAAGTCTTATAGCGACTTTATTTGTCGTGCTTATCGTGTTTTTTAGCAAAGATTTTATTATGGATAGACTTGGAGTGGAATCTATTTTTAGAGAAATAATGCTTCCTTTATTTGGAATCTCAATTATCTTAGAGTTAGGGCGGACATTTAATATTGTTATGGTGAATTCACTGCGTGCTAGTGGTGATGCGAAGTTTCCATTTATAGCTGGTGTTGTGTTTATGCTTGGTGTTAGTCTACCTGTTGGTTATGTGTTGTGTTTTTATTTTGGGCTTGGAATTATTGGTGTATGGATTGGATTTTGCGCTGATGAGTGGCTTAGAGGTATGTGTAATGCATATAGATGGAAGTCTCGTAAATGGCAAAATAAGGTACTTGTGTGATAAGTTGATGCTAAAAATATGCCTTTGTATGCATTTGCACTTTTAATTTAGGTTATAATCATTTATCAAAATTATTTTATGGAGTTACTATCTTTGGGAGCTTTAGGGCAGGATTTTATAAAGGCTGTAAATGAAAATAAGCCTTCTGTTGTTAAATATCTTTTGGATAATGGTATTAGTATTGATTACTGCGATAATGATGGTTGCACCGCGTTGATGTGGGCAGCAAAAGATGGTAATCTAGATATGGTAAATCTTTTGCTTGAAAATGATGCTGATGTAAATTTTCTAGCACATAATGGTTATTCTGTGCTGATGTTTGCATCACTTGGTGGAAATGTTGATGTTGTAGAGAAGTTGCTTGATTTTAATGTGGATATAAATATACAAGATAAATATGGCTGGAGTGCATTAATGAGTGCAGCTAGTGAAGGGCATTTAGATATTGTAAAGCTTCTTATTGAAAATGGCGCTGATGTAAATTTGCAAAGAGATGATGGTACGACAGCTCTTATGCTTGCTAGTTCATTTAATCATCTCGATATTGTTGAATATTTGCATAAAAACGGCGCAGATATAAATGCATCTGATGAAAATTCGTGGAATTCATTAATGTGGGCTAGTTCTTTTAATCATATTGATATTATTAAATATCTAATAAATAGTGGCATTAATGTCAATGCTGCTAGAAACGATGGCTATACTGCATTAATGAGTGCTTCATTTAAAGGACATTTAGATGTGGTTAGATTCTTGGTTGAAAATGGTGCTGATGTAAATGCAAGTAAAAACGATGGATACACAGCCTTAATGAGTGCTTCATTTAAAGGACATTTAGATGTGGTTAGATTCTTGGTTGAAAATGGTGCTGATGTAAATGCAAG
>CALUTR010000005.1 GCA_944323755.1 uncultured Helicobacteraceae bacterium | reverse complement strand
ATACTAAAGACTTCTACTTTTACACCAAAATATCTTGCAGTAAGAAAATGTCCACTTTCGTGAAAAAATATCAAAAATGATAAAACAATGATTGAAACAATAAGCCACATATGTCTTAACTTTTATAATATTGTTTTGTATATTCATACCCGGAGTATATTGTTATTATTGTTGCACACCATAATAAAAATGTCCCACCTGGAAATAAATCAGCTAATAAAAATGCAATTGCTGCAATTTGAAGACCAGTTTTGTATTTCCCTAGATTACTAGCTGCTATATCTTTCCCATCGCTAGCAGCCATTACTCTAAGTCCTGTTATGAAAAACTCTCTACTTAAAATCAAAAAAATAGCCCAAGGATTAGCTCTATCTAATATTAATAATCCAATAAATGCACCAAGTATTAGCATTTTATCTGCAAGAGGGTCAAATACTTCTCCGAACTTACTTTTTATGTTGTGAGTTCTTGCTATATATCCATCGAAAAAATCAGTAAAGCTAGCTATGCAGAATATCAAACAAGCAAGATAATTAACCCACGAATAATCAACCCAACTTGGCAATAAGCTTCTACCATACAATATAACAATAAGCATTAATATTGTTAGTATGATTCTAATTATTGTTAGTATATTTGGTATATTTTTGTAATACATAGATTATCTAATAATGTAAATGATTATTGAAATGTTGTTCCGCCATCAATGACTATTGTTTGCCCTGTTAGCCAGCCACTTTGTGTTTTATCACATAGGAAAAATGCAGCACCTGCCAAATCTTGCGGATTCCCCATTCTTTTTAATGGAGATTGTTCTTCTACTTTTGCTTTAACTTCATCATAATCTGGAAAAGCCCTAAGCGCATCGGTATCAATTGGACCACCACTTACTGCATTTACGCGGATTCCAAATTCTCCAAGTTCTGCAGCGGCATATTTAACCATCGTTTCTACAGCATTTTTTGAATTTCCGTGCCCTGCATAGTTTGGCATATATACAAGATTCCCAGTAGAGCTTAAAGAAATAATAGCTCCGCCACCTACTTCTTTCATTCTTTTTGCTGCTTCTTGTGCTCCTACAACAAATGCTAAAACAGTAGCAGTGTAAATATTATTTAGGCCTTTTGGTTTTAATCTCATAAATGGAGCAAATCCACCTACAACGCTTCGTCCATAAATAATTGCATTAGAAACAAAGAAATCTACTCTACTAAAATCTTCATCTATTTGCTTGAAGAGTTCTATGTATTGCTCTGGTTCTAATACATTTAGTGGGTAGTATTTTGCTTTTATGTTGTATTTTTTACTAACATCATCAGCAATTTTTTTAGCTTCTTCTTCATTTTTATTATAAGTAAATGCGACATTTACACCATTTTGCGCGAATCTATAAAGTATGGCTTTGCCAATTCCTCTTGTTGCGCCACTTATAACTAGAGTTTTCCCTTTCATATATTCTACAGTGTTTAGTTCATTACTCATTGTTTTACCTCATATTTTTCTAAAGTTTTTTCTAATAATTTCAAATTTTCTTTACT
Organism: uncultured Helicobacteraceae bacterium; assembly: GCA_944323755.1. Classification (GTDB taxonomy): domain Bacteria; phylum Campylobacterota; class Campylobacteria; order Campylobacterales; family Helicobacteraceae; genus NHYM01. The sequence continues at coordinate 114,757 of CALUTR010000005.1, read as the reverse complement.
CATCTCACTTAAAGGTAGCCTAAATTCCAATGTATCAATCAAACCACACAGCCACATAGCTGTTTTTATAGGGATTGGATTAGTCTCACAGAATAATACCTTATTAATTTCAAATAAATTTGCATTTTCTTTTAGACTATTTTTATAATCGCCGCTATTTGCGTATTTGACTAGATTTACAATCTTATCTGGAAGAAGATTGCCTGTAACTGATATTACGCCACATCCACCTGTTGCAAGGATTGGATAATTTATAGAATCTTCTCCACTTAATATTTTTAGGGTTGGTATTTTAGCATTTATTTCAACTATTCGTTCTATATCTCCGGCAGCTTCTTTTATGGCATAGATATTTTTATTTGCATTATGAAGCTTTTGTATCGTATCTATGTCTATATTTATATTTGTTCTACCTGGTATGTTGTATAACATCATTGGTATATCAATACTATTTGCAATGGTCAAAAAATGCTGAAATAATCCTTCTTGTGTGGGTTTATTATAGTATGGAGATACACAAAGGATAGCATCTGCACCGGCTTTTTGTGCAAATTTTGCCAAATCTATTGCTTCTTTTGTTGAATTACTTCCTGCTCCGGCCAATACCAAAGTATCACTTTTTTTACATATGTTTACAGCTGCTTCTATGCACTCCATATGTTCTTTGTGGCTTAGAGTGGCAGATTCTCCTGTTGTACCCATAGTAACACACGCATTCATTCCATATTTTATTTGTCTTTTAATTATTTTCTCATAAGAAACAAAATCCACTTTATCATTTTTAAATGGCGTGATCAAAGCGCTCATTGCCCCAATAACTTCTTTCACTTTAAACCCTTATTTTCTTAAAAATATCGTAGTTGATGATTCTTGTTTAAAATATTTGTTTGCGACTTCTATAATGTCATTCAAACTTAGTTTATCAAAATTATTCTCATATTCTAATAGTGGCTTTATGTTGCCTTTTGCAAAATAGCTACCATATAGAGATGCAACTTGTGATGAATTTTGTAATCCAAATATAAAATCAGCTTTTATATTTATTTTTACTTTATCTAGCTCCTCTTGTTCTATTTTGCCTGCTTTGATATCATCTAATTGCTTTAATATTGATGCTTCTAATTCTTCAGCTTTTATATCTTTATTGCCCATAGCCATTATGATAAATAAACCTTCATCTTTTAAATCCATATTGTATGCATCTATACTTTGGGCTATTTTTTCTTTATTTACTAGATTCTCAACTAGAATTGAACTCTTTCCACCACTTAAAATATAGCTTAGAATAGATAGAGCATTTTGATCTTTATGCTCAAAGTTTGGAATCTTATATGCTAAAGCATATAATTCAACTTCTTGATCTTCTCTTTTTATATCAATAAATCTTTTATCTGTTTGTTCTGGCTCTATCGTGTGTATAGTTGGTATTTCTTTTGTATTTTTAATTTCATTGAAATATTTTTTTGCACTATTAAATACAATATCTGCATCTATGTCTCCAGCTACTACGATAATTGCATTTTTTGGCTGATAGTATGTTTTATAAAATTCTCTAATATCTGTTATATTCCAAGATTGTATATCATCCATAAATCCTATTGGTGTCCAATGATATGAATGATATAAAAATGCGGTATTAAACAATCTAAAATATAAATAACCCATAGGAGAATTATCGGTTCTCCATAGCCTTTCTTCGCTTACAACATCTCTTTCTGTTTGAAATTCATCATCTTTTAGTGATAGATTACTCATCATTTCTGCAAATAATTCTAAAGATTTATCTAAATTATTTTTATTTGCTTTTATGTAATATCTAGTGTAGTCAAAACTTGTAGAGGCATTTGTGTTTCCACCAAATCTTTTTACAATATTGTCAAATTCTCCACTTTTTAGATTCTTCGTGCTTTTAAAATTCATATGTTCTAGCATATGCGCTATACCACTTTTGCCCATAATTTCATTTCTGCTTCCAACTTTGTAAAAAACATTAATATCAATAACACTGCTATTGTTGTTCATAGGTATTGCAACAATTTTTAACCCATTTTCTAGCTCTAACTCTTCATATTTATACAATGCACTTGAAAACATATAACTACTCATTAAAATTACTCCAAAGAAAATATTTTTAATCATCATAAATCCTAGCATAGACTTTTTCCAACGGCTTCACTTATGTTTTTGAATCCATCTTCTTCTAATTTTTCTAATATTGTTTTGTTTATTTCTCTAATCACACAAGGACCTTCAAATATCATAGTTGTGTAGATTTGGATAAGTGAAGCACCAAGTTTTATCCTCTCATAAGCCTCCTCGCCATCATCTATTCCGCCTATTGAAATTAATGTTGTTTTTTCAAATAGATTTTCACTTAGTATTTGAAATACTTCCCTTGATCGCTTTTTCAGGGCTTGTCCACTTATTCCACCTTTATCTTTTGGGTTTTTTACTAGCGAGTAATCAATTGTTGTATTTGTAGCAATGATTCCATCAGCACCATTATCCACAGCACACTCACATACATTTAGCATATAATCTATATCCATATCTGGAGAGATTTTTAAAAATATAGGCTTATCTGTTTGCGATCTTAGCTCTACTAGAAGTAATTTTATGAATTCCTCATTTTGTAGATCTCGTAAATTTGGTGTATTTGGTGATGATAGATTAAGTGTAAAATAATCACTAGTATCTTTAAAAGTTGATACTAGTTTTTTGTAATCAAATATTACTTTTTCTTGCTCTGTTATTTTATTTTTGCCTATGTTTATACCAATTGGTATCACATATGGATATATTCTTTTGAGTCTTTGGAGTATTTTTTTTCCACCATCATTATTGAAACCCATTGCATTTTGAATACTTTTTTCTTCTACAAATCTAAAGATTCTAGGTTTTGGATTTCCATCTTGTGGTTTTGGAGTGATTGTCCCTACCTCTATAAATCCAAATCCAAGCGCGCTAAGTGCTTTTGCCATTGTTGCATTTTTGTCAAATCCTGCCCCAAGCCCAACTGGATTATAGAAGCTTAATCCACATATATTTTGCTTTAATCTATCATCTATAATGCAGTATCGTTTTGCTAAATATTCTAAAGCCATAGGTGTAGCTTGCGCAGCAATTAGAAGTTTTTCTGTTATTGCGTGTATATTTTCTGGATCAAATTTGAATAAAAGAGGTCTTATTGTGCTATACATAAACAAACCCTCACCAAATCAAGAATTCTTTTTTTACTTTATTTAATTCATCAATTTTTGATTTTAGCTTATCTATCTCTGCATCTATTTGTTCTAGCATCCACATTTGCAAATGTGGTGGATAATCCATACTGCATCTTTTTATCATAATATAATCTATAAGGCTTATTTTGTGCATACCTAATAGTATCTTTATTTCTTGTTGTATATCTTCTATATCTCGTATTATTATATCTATTTTATCAAACATTATTTTGCTCTTTTTATTGGATTCCAGCTTCTACAAGTTTGTGTATATGGATTGCACCTTTTATTTCTTTATTTTTATTGGTTATTATAAGTAATTGAATCTTAGAATCTTCAATTAAATGCAATATATCAAATGCTAGTGTATTTTCATCATCACAAATTTTTGGATTTTTTGTCGCATAATCTATAGCCTTTGCACCTAGATTGAAATCATCTCTTAACATTGCGCGTCTTAGATCGCCATCACTTAGCATTCCTATTAATTTATTATTTTCTGCGATTAATACGCTTCCTAGTTTTCCATTAGTCATTTTTATTATCGCTTCTTTTAATGTTACATTTTTTGATACTATTGGTAGGTTTTCCTTTTGCATTAAATCTTTAATTTTTACAAAAAGTCTTTTCCCTAGACTACCACCAGGGTGGAAAGCTGCAAAATCGCTATCTTTAAAATTTCTTTTTTTCATTAGACATATGGCTATTGCATCGCCTAATGCGAGTGTTAATGTTGTAGATGATGTTGGTGCTATATTTAGAGGACAGGCTTCTTTTGAGACGCTAATATCAAGAAAATAATCACCTTGTTTAGATATGGGGCTATTTTTATCTTTTGTCATTGTGATTATTTTGTGTGATAATCGTTTTAAGTGTGGCATAAGGCTTGATAGCTCATCACTTTTACCACTATAGCTTATAGCAAGTATGATATCATTTTTGTCTATCATTCCTAAATCCCCGTGCATTGCTTCTGTAGGGTGTATAAAAAAGCTTGGTGTTCCTGTGCTAGATAGAGTTGCTGCTATTTTTTGTCCAACTAGCCCACTTTTTCCGACACCAATTACAACAACTCTACCTTTTGTATTATAGATTTCATTAATGATTTTATCTATATTTTTAGAATCTATTTTGTTTGAAGCCTCTATCAGCTCATTTGCCTCATTGATTAAAACTTCTTTTGCAATTTCTTTAAAATCCATACATTCCTCAAAATATCATAAAAAGTAAATATTTAGCACCATTGTTGGGTATTTTTTAAACTTTTTAAATGCAATTTTTCGTAAATTATTTTTAAGATTACTTTCTAAATTTTTATTTAAAGATTCTGGCTTTGCATTGCTCATATATAGCTTTATAGCATCATCTAGCTCTTTTATAAATATTCTTTCTTCTTTATCTCCAAGTAATCCAAAAGTTTGAATTCTAGGGTTATCTATTATTTTAGAATCTTTTATTTGCATAGCGATTATTATAATCCCATCTTCTGCTAGTTTTTGCCTATCTAAAACGGTTATGTTATCGACAACTTTGCCTAGTTGATTATCTATAAATAATTTTCCATTTTTTACACTTCTTATTTTTTTGATATAGTTTGGACATACTTCTATTTGGTCGCCATCTTCCATAAGTAGTATATTTTTTTCTAAAACACCACATTTTATTGCTGTTTCTTTGTGTTTTGCTAAGTGATTGTATTCGCCATGAATTGGTAAGAAAAACTTTGGTTTTATCAATCTAAGCATTAATTTTTGCTCTTCTTGTGCAGCGTGCCCACTTACATGAATCTCACTAAAATCTTGATATGCTACCTTTGCACCTGATTTCATTAAAAAATTTATAACTTTTGATACATTGCCTTCATTGCCAGGTATTGGTTTTGCTGATATGATGATTGTATCTGTTGGTTTTATTTTTATATGTCTATGTTCGTCTGTTGCCATTCTATATAATGCACTCATAGTTTCGCCTTGCGAGCCTGTAGTAACGATTAATACTTCACTGTCACTATATTTTTCTACTTCGTGTGCATCAATAAAAACATTCTGTGGGATATTTATATAACCTAGCTGTCTTGCAATTTCAAGATTCTTTTCCATCGATCTACCAATAACGCATATTTTTCTATTAAATTGCAAACCATAATTTATCGCTTGATAGACCCTGTGGATATTTGAACTAAATGTGCTCATAATGATTCTATCTTGTGTATTTTTAAATATATTTTCAAAAGATGGTCCAACACTAGATTCACTTGGAGTATATCCAGATCTATGTGAATTTGTAGAATCACTTAGCATAAGCATAATTCCATTTTCACCATAATATGCTAGTCTATGTAAATCTGTGGGGAAATTATCTACTGGTGTGTGATCTATTTTAAAGTCACCCGTGTGAAGTATCACACCAGCTTGAGTTTTTATAGCTAATGCACTTGCATCAATTACAGAGTGAGTTATGTGAATCCATTCAATTTCAAAGTCGCCAATTTTGATTGGCTTTCTTTTTTCTACAATTCTAAAATATGATCGGAATTTTTTTAATCCACATTCATCAAATTTATTTCCAATCATTCCAAGTGGTAAAGGTGTTCCATATATTGGGAATTGTAGTTGTTTGAATAAATGCGGCACAGCCCCTATGTGATCTTCGTGTGCGTGAGTTATTATTAATCCGACTATTTTATCTTTAATCGCGTGCAAATAGCTAAAATCAGGCACTAAAATATCCACTCCGTGCATGTCTGCCTCTGGGAAGCTCATACCCGCATCAACAACTATTGCAGAATCTTGACTTTCTATAACAGTGATATTTCCACCAATTTCGCCAAGCCCACCAAGCGGAGTAATTCTAATTTTTGCTTTTGTCTTTAAATCAAGTTTATAATGTGGATTTAGAGTATTTTTGTGATTTTTGTTGTTTAGCTCAACAACTTTTTTTAGATCTTTATGTAATCCTAAATTTGATTTCTCATTTAAACCCTCTTGAATGCTGCTCACTCCGTCTTGTGTTTCATTATTTTTGAAATATTCTTTTTTATCTTTTCTTTGAAAATCCTTATCATCATCTTTTCTTTTCCATCTTCTAAATGGTCTTTTTTTATGATTATTTTCAGATTCTATATTTGGTTGATCTTGTATTGTTTTTCTGTGTTGGTTATTTTCTTCCATTATTTATTCCTCGTGAGTTTAAAAATTTGGTGATATTGCGATGTAGTTATTTGATGTGCTCTAGCATTTCTTTCTATATTTAGATTACTTATTATTTCTTCTATATTTTCTATATGAGATAGATTTTTGGATATCGTTTTTCTAGGCGAAGCAAAGGCTTTTTTGATTAAATCTTTAAAATCATCTTCTAAATTATTATTATTTTTTTTGATACTAAAAACAGCTGATTCCACTTTTGGAGCTGGATTAAATGCACTTGGTGGAACTATTGATATCAACTTTACCTCTTTGCTTACACTTTGTGTTATGACGCTAATGGCACAAAAGTCACTATTTGAATTTTCAGCACAAAATTTATAAGCAACTTCCTTTTGTGTCATAACCACCATCCCCATACACATTCTATCTTCAAAGGCATTTAGTATAATCCTCGTTGCTATATAATAAGGCAAATTAGATACTAATATATAAGGTTTATTGTGTAACCAAATATTCTCACCTTGATCATTTATGCTAAATTTTATTGATAGAACATCTTTATTGTATAACCTAAATCTATCTTTAGAGAATCTATTCTCTAAATAGCTATATAACCTCTTGTCAATTTCATAAGCAATCAAACTAAAGTTATCTAATATCTTTACGCTTAAATCACCCAAGCCAGGTCCAATCTCAATAATATCTAAAGATTTTTCTTCATCTTTAAATTCATTTATCATATTGGATACAGATTCGATGATTTTATTTAATACAATTTCATCTTTTAGAAAATTTTGCCCAAATTTTTTATTTGCTTTTATTATTTTAAAATCTCCCAAACTTTAATAAAACACAATTTTTGATTAAGGCGATTGCTTACTATTCTAACTTTTTTTTGTTAAAATATCAAGTATTTCATAAGGGTAAAATTAAATGGTGATTGTATGGAAAATAATCTAGTATTTAGAATCATTCCTTGTCTTGATGTCAAAAATGGTAAAGTTGTAAAAGGAGTTAATTTTATAGATTTAAAAGATGTGGGCAATCCTGTAGAAATAGCAAGTGGATATAATATACAAATGGCTGATGAAATTGTTTTTTTGGATATTACAGCTACAAATGAAGATAGGGGTGCGATGGTAAATGTCGTAAAATCTGTTGCAAAAGAAATTTTTATTCCATTTACCGTTGGTGGTGGTATAAAAAATTTACAAGATATGTATAATCTTTTAGATTCTGGTTGTGATAAGATTAGTATAAATTCATCTGCTATAAAAACACCATCTTTGATACAAGATGGGGCAAAACGATTTGGATCTCAATGTATTGTTGTTGCAATTGATGTAAAGAAGGTTTCTGAAACTAGATGGAATGTATTTATTAATGGTGGTAGAATCGATACTGGTATTGATTATTTTGATTGGGTGAAAGAAGTTGAAAATCTTGGTGCTGGAGAGATACTACTAACAAGTATGGATAGAGATGGGACAAAAAATGGATACGATCTAGACTTGCTTAGATGGACTTCCTCAAATATTAAAATCCCACTCATTGCAAGTGGTGGCGCTGGAACAATGGAACATATAAAAGAAGCATATCTTGCCGGAGCTAATGCTGCACTTGCTGCTAGCATATTCCATTATAAAGAAATAGAGATTCCGGTTTTGAAGAAGTATTTGAATGATTGTAATATTTCTGTCAGGATTTGATTGTGTTTATTTGTGCTAGTGGCGAAAATTTTTCATTCGCAAAAGAAATTGGTATTGGACTTGTAGATAGTGCTATGATGTTAAGTAATATAATCTTAAAAGAGAATCCAAAAGAATTGATATTTATAGGAAGTGCTGGTAGTTATGATAAAGGTATAAAGATTTTTGATATTTTTAAGAGTTCTAGTGCGATGCAGATCGAAACATCTTTTATAACTCATAACTCATATACTCCAATATTTAATAAAATAGAAAATGTTTCATGTGAAACAAATATTATAGTAAATAGTAGCAATTATATTACAACAGATGAAAGTTTATCAAAGCAGCTTTTATATGCAGGCATAAAGCTTGAAAATATGGAATTTTTTAGTGTATTGAGAGTGGCTCAATATTTTGAGATTCCAGCATTTGGTATTTTCTGTGTTACTAATTATTGTGATTTAGATGCTCATAATAGTTTCTTAAAAAATCATTTATTGGCAAAAAAATATCTAGAATCTTATGTAAGAGAGAATTATGCAAAATATTTTTGACTATAGTTTTGATGAATTAAAAGGTTTATTAAATCCATCTTTTCGTGCTAAACAAGTTTGGAATTGGTTATATATACATTATGAAGATGATTTTTCTTTAATGATAAATCTTCCAAAGGAAATAAGAAATAAACTAAAAGATCAATTTAGTGCAAAAAATTTGAATATAGCAAATGTAGCCTTAAGTTCAGATGGAACGAAGAAGTATTTGTTTTCAACTCACGATAATCATACATTTGAATCTGTGCTTTTAAAAATGCGTGATAAAGAGTTTGATGAAAATGGCAATATAAAAAGTTCAGAGAAATTTACAATTTGTGTTTCATCGCAAATTGGGTGTAAGATTGGTTGTAAATTTTGTTGCACTGGGAATAATGGCTTTACTAGGAATCTAAGCACAGGTGAGATAGTAGAACAGATCGTAACTATAAAAAAGGATAATAATATTGCTCCAGAAAAATGCGTGAATATTGTTTATATGGGTATGGGTGAGCCTCTTGATAATTTTGATAATCTAGTAAAAGCTATAAAAATCATTTCTCATATAGATGGTCTTTCTATATCGCCAAGGAGACAAACCGTATCAACAAGTGGAATCTCACCTATGATTGATGCACTTGGTGGTCTAGATTTAGGTGTTCAGCTTGCAATATCACTTCACGCTGTTAATGATGAAATTAGGAATAAATTGATGCCTATCAATAAAATTTATAATATAAATAGCGTAATTGATAGTGTAAAGAAATTTCCAGTTGATCTTAGGAAAAGAATTATGTTTGAATATCTTATGATAAAAGATGTAAACGATAGTATAGATGATGCAAAAGATTTATTAAGACTTTTAGACGGGATAAAAGCAAAGGTAAATTTAATATTATTTAATCCATTTGAGGGTAGCAATTTTAAAAGACCAGATGCAGAATTTGCAAAAAAATTTGCAGATTATCTTTACAGTAAAGGTCTTTTATGCACTATAAGAGAATCTAAAGGTATTGACATTGATGCTGCGTGCGGGCAGTTAAAATATAAAAATAAAAAATAAATGTTTCATGTGAAACAAAAGGAAATTTATGATTCTTGATTTTATGTTGATGATATTTTTGGCAATAGTTTTTATTGTAGGTATCGTTGGATTCTTGATGTATTCGAAGGAAAAGTAGTAAATGTTGGTTCATATTTGTTGTTCTGTCGATAGTCATTATTTTTTACAAGAATTAAAAAAACTATATCCAAATGAGAAAATGATAGGATTTTTTTATAATCCAAATATACACCCAAAAGAAGAGCACGATTTGCGACTTTTTGATGTGAAGAGAAGTTGCGATTCTCTTGGTGTTGATTTGATTGTAGGGGATTATAATTTAGAATCTTGGCTTGATAGAGTAAAGGGCTTTGAAGATGCAGAAGAAAAAGGTGATAGATGTAAGATATGTTTTGATGAGAGATTGCTAAAAAGTGCAGCGCTTGCTATGCAGCTTAATGAAAAATATCTGACGACAACTTTGCTTACAAGTCCTATGAAAAGTCAAAATGATTTATTCAATCAAGGTGAAAGTATTGCAAAAGAATATGGACTTGAATTTGTAAGTCTTGACATTAGAAGTAATGGCGGTACACAAAGGCAAAGTAAAATGGCAAAAGATTCTAATCTTTATAGACAAAATTATTGTGGTTGTGTTTATGCGCTTGATAAACAGAGGGTTCGTTCAAGTAAAATAGCTTTAGAAATGTTTAATAATATAGGAAGGCAAGTCTTAAAAGGTAGTGCAAGTTGGACGCTAGATACTTTTAGAGAACTGCACAGATGTGAAAAAAATAATATACCACATATTTTGCAAAAAAATAGCATAAATGTTTATAGATTGCTTAGTGGTTATGTTTGTGAGCAGTCATCAAGTAGCACAGATAAAAATGTGATCCCTTCATATATTTTTACACATTCAAAATCATCAAAAAACTTAAAAAGCGGTGAAGTATTGTGGAGTGATATAGATTATAATGGTAAAAAAATTATGCTTGGATTCTGTGATAATGCGCTGTTTATTGACATTTGTAGTGTTAATTTGGTTTTTGGTATGAATTATAAAAATACGATTGATATGCTTTATAATCCACCGCTTTATGATGATGAATTAGCCTTTAGGATAAAAATACTTGGAAGTGAAAGTGTAAAGCCATTTATTGTTTTAGATTCTATGCTTTCTTTTTTAAAAATCAACATAGATAGTGTATTTCAAAATGTAGATATTTTTGAGGTTATTAAGCTTTAATTATAAATATTTTAGTAGAATCTGTCTCTTTAAATCTTAAAAATCACGGACTATTTTAATGATAGATATAGACAAAATACTAAAAATATTACCACATCGATACCCAATATTATTAGTTGATCGAGTTACTTCATTAAAGCCTGAAGCTATTGAGGCTTATAAAAATATTACAATTAATGAGCCAATATTTTTAGGTCACTTTCCACGCAAGGCTATATATCCGGGTGTTATGATTATTGAAGGTATGGCACAAGCTGGTGGCATTTTGGCTTTTTATAGTGCATATGGCAATAAAGTTGATGAAGTAGCTGATAAATTGGTTTATTTTATGAGTATAGATAGGGCAAAGTTTAGGTCTATGGTGCGACCAGGCGATAGGTTGGATTATAGACTAGAAGTATTGAAGAATAAGGGTAAAATCTGGATTCTTGATGCTAAGGCTTTTGTTGATGGCAAGCTTGTTGCAGAAGCAGAGTTGAAAGCTATGCTTGCTGATAATGATGATGAGGCAAAGAATTAAATAAATATGAATACATCTGTGGTTAAAACAAAGCACATAGGAGAAGGAACTACAATTGGAGATTTTTGCGTTATTGGTGAAAATGTAAAAATTGGCAAAAATTGCAAAATCCATAATAATGTAGTTTTAGATGGCTATACAACAATTGGTGATAATACTAGCATATTCCCAAATGCTGTAATTGGAACTATCCCTCAAGATCTCAAATATAATGGAGAGCAGACTGAATTAATTATTGGCAAAAACAATATTATACGAGAATTTGCTATGTTTAATACAGGCACAGGAAATGGTGGTAAGACGATTATTGGAGATGGAAATTTGTTCATGGCTTATGTCCATATAGCACACGATTGTGTTGTAGGCGATAATTGTATATTTGCAAATTGTGCAACACTTGGTGGTCATATAAAGGTAGGAAATAGTGTAAATATTGGTGGTCTTAGCGCCATTCATCAATTTGTTCATATTGGTGATGGGTCTATGATAGCTGGTGCTTCGGCATTGTCTCAAGATATACCGCCATATTGTCTTGCAGAAGGCAATAGAGCTATTATTAGAGGGCTGAATAAATATAGAATGCGTAAAATTTTTAAATCAGATGAGATAGATGAGATTAGTCGTGCATATAAAATGCTTTTATCTGGAAGTAGGCCAATTAAAGAAATTGCAGATGAGATATTGTCTAATACTACTTTTGATTCTATAAAGAGTATTTGTATGTTTATTAAAGATTCTAAGCGTGGAATCCCATATAAAAGAGGTAGTGTAAATGAGTAAAAAACAATGCAGTCTTTGTAGTGCTATAGATAGTGATATTAATCCAGTATTTTCAAAAAATGGACTTTTTATTTGCAGAGATTGTCAAAATAGATATGGGGCTAGTAGTATAGATGATTTTATAAATAGGCTTGATATGGATAATGAGAGTGATGATTTTTATGATATTGGTGTTGATTTTAGCAATACCTCTCCAAAGATTCTAAAGGCTACATTAGATGAATATGTCATAGGTCAAGATGATGCTAAAAAGCTTTTATCGGTAGCCGTTTATAATCATTATAAGAGAATCTTATATCAAAATAATGATAATAGTGATGATGTAGAGATTGCAAAATCAAATATTTTATTATTAGGTCCAACAGGTAGTGGAAAAACCTTGATGGCACAGACTTTTGCACGATTTTTAAATGTCCCTATTGCAATTTCTGATGCCACTAGTTTAACTCAAGCAGGATATGTTGGTGAAGATGTTGAAAATATTTTAACTAGGCTTTATCAAGCAGCTGATTATGATGTAAAACGAACAGAAATGGGGATTGTTTTTATTGATGAGATTGATAAAATTGCTAGAGTTGGTGAAAATCGCTCTATAACAAGAGATGTATCTGGTGAAGGCGTGCAGCAGGCTTTGCTTAAGATAATAGAGGGAAGTGTTGTTAATATTTCTCCTCAAGGTGGTAGAAAACATCCTCATCAAGAATTTGTGCCAATTAATACGGAAAATATTTTATTTATTTGTGGCGGTGCATTTGATGGATTGAATGATATAATTAAAAGGCGGCTTGGCGGTAATATGCTAGGATTTAATAGTGATAAGAAGATTATTAACAATGATGAAAACTATTTTCATTTGGTAGATTCTAGTGATTTGATGAATTATGGAATGATTCCAGAGCTTATTGGAAGATTACATATTATAGCTACTCTTAATGAGATTAATCAAGATGCTATGTTGAATATATTGCTAAAGCCTAAAAATTCCTTGATTAAGCAATATCAAAAAATATTTGCACTTGATAATGTAGAATTGGAGTTTGAGGAAAAAGCATTGAAACTTATAGCTCAAAAAGCTATAGATAGAAAGACGGGAGCGCGTGCATTGCGGGCTATAATGGAGAGCCTTATGGTTGATTTGATGTTTGATATTAAAGATTATGAGGGTTATAAGCTAATTGTTACTGCTGATTTTGTATCAGATAGTAAGCCACCAATGCTGATTAAAAAGAATCCAAAAAATAGTAAAAAAACCAAAAGAACAGATTGATTAAAAATTATAAAAAGGATATTAAATGATTTTAGACACCATTATAGGTATGTTCTCACAAGATATTGCAATAGATCTAGGTACAGCAAATACTGTTGTATTAGTTAATGGTCGAGGAATTGTGATAAATGAACCAAGTATTGTAGCTGTTCAATCTAATAAATATAGTAGAAATAAAACTTTAGCTATAGGGAAAGAAGCTAAGGGTATGCTAGGTAAAACCCCTGATGGAATTGAAGTTATAAGACCTATGAGAAATGGCGTAATAGCTGATTTTGATATGACTGAAAAAATGATTAGACATTTTATAGAAAAAACGCATAATAGAAAAAAGATGATTCGTCCAAGAATCGTAGTATGTGTCCCATATGGTCTTACAGGTGTTGAGAGAAAAGCTGTAAAAGAATCTGCCACAAGTGCTGGTGCTAGAGAGGTATTTCTTATAGAGGAGCCTATGGCTGCTGCAATTGGCGCTGGATTGCCTGTAAAAGATCCTCAAGGTAGCTTGGTTGTTGATATTGGTGGCGGGACTACAGAAATTGGTGTTGTGTCGCTTGGAGGACTTGTAATTAGCAAATCTATTCGTGTAGCAGGTGATAAAATGGACGAATCTATTGTTGATTATGTTAGAAAAAAATATAATCTCCTAATAGGAGAGAGGACTGGTGAAGAGATTAAGATAAAAATAGGCTGTGCTGCTCCGCTTGAAGATACACTATCTATGCAGGTTAATGGTAGAGATCAGGTTAGTGGATTGTTAAATACTATTGAGCTTACTAGTGAAGATATTAGAGAGGCGATGAAAGAGCCACTAAGAGATATAGTTGATGCATTAAAGAGTGTTTTAGAGGTTATGCCACCTGATTTATCTGGTGATATTGTAGAAAATGGTATTGTCCTAACTGGTGGTGGTGCACTAATAAGGGGGATTGATAAATATTTAGCAGATATTGTTAAGCTTCCAGTGTATGTTGCTGATGAGCCATTATTATCTGTTGCTAAGGGTGCAGGAAAAGTTCTTGATGAAGATGGGATTTTAGAACAATTGATATATGAAGATTGATGCTTAATATATGAAAAAGCGCAATAGAATCTTATGGATCAGTATAGTAATTGTATGTATTTTGTTTATGCTTGAAATTAATAAGGGTATATTTACTTATATTACTTTGATTAATAATTTTGTTAGAGAGAATATTTTTACTATTAAAGATGATATATCTCTTGCTTTAAATAAGTATTTTAATCAAGCAGATGAAATAGAGATGCTAGGTAATATAAAATTGCAAAATGAGCGCTTAGAATCTAAATTATCAGCATTAGAAAAAGAAAATGAGAAGTTGCTTGAATTGCTAAAGGTGAATAAAAAGCCAAGTTTGCCAGATGTGTTTTTGGTGAAGGCTTATTCTTATGTAAATATGGGTAAATACTCGCAAGTTTGGCTAAAAAGTGACGAGTTTGGGAATATTGATGAGAATAAAATTTTTGGGCTTATTAGAAATGGTTGCACTGCTGGAATCGCACTCAATGTAAATGGTGATTTAATTGGTATTTTAAATGGCGATTCTAAAGCTAGTTATGGAGTTTATATAGGTGATTCAAAGTCAGTTGGGATTTTAAAAAATAATACAAATGGCAATATCGTTATTGAATATATTAATGCTTGGAGTGAGATTAAGGTAGGCGATGAGGTCGTTACAAATGGTCTAGATGGAATCTTTTTTGAAGGCATTAAAGTAGGAAAGATAAAAAAGGTGTCTCAAGAATATGGTTATATCGTTGCAGAGGTTGATTTGTATAATAAAAATAATAATATAGGGTATTTTTGGCTTGTTGATATACCGGTGAAAAAATCAAGCAATTTAGATTCTATTGAATAGATTTTATATATCTCTCCATTATTATCATTGCACTTATGCTATCTATGATGCCATTTTTTCTCATTATATGGCTGTTATCTCTGGCTTGTATTTTTTCTTCTGCTTCCTTTGAACTTAGTGTTTCATCGATAAATTTTATCTCACCTCTAAACTTTAAAAGAGTAATAAAATGTTCTATTCTTACTCTCATATTTTCGTTTGCTATGCCAATGATTAATATTTTTACATTTTTTTGCACTAATAAAGTATCTAAGCTTGAAGCAGCCTGATTTCTATTTTTTCTAATTATTGGTTCAAGCGGCAAGATGATGCCATTTATGTAGTGCGCTATTCCTATCTTTTTTAATCCAAAATCTATTGCTATCATTTTGTTTTTATTGTGTTGTTTTGTCTCTCCAAAAGTCCCATAAACTCGTATTCTAATATTTTATTTCCAAACTTTTCTAATGCTACTTCAAAACTTGGTGCATTTTTACAAAACTCCAAAATTTCATCACTTGATTGTTTAGATTCTCTAGTTATTTTGATGGAAGTTTGTATGTGTTCGTTGATGAAATCATCAATATCATAGATTACCTTAGCCTTTCCATTATTTATTAATTGATCTGTAAGTGGACTTTCTTTGTATCGATGTGGTAGTGTAAATATTGGCTTGTTTAACTCTATTGCAATCCTTGCACTTGAGCTAGTGCCACTATTTAAATCACCTTGAGGCAATATTACTATATCACTTAGTGCGATAACTATTCTATTTCTCTCAATAAAGCTGTGTTTCTTAGGGAAGTATGTATTTTTGTATTCACTAATAATTAGGGCTGTATTTTTTATATCATCTATTAATTTACTATTTTCCTTTGGGTAATATATATCTAGGCTTGCTGGTGAGATCATTATTGTATTTGGTATTGAATTTGTATGTGCGATAAAGTCAATTCCAATTGCCCCACCACTTATAATCACAGCATATTGGCTTATTTTTTGAGCTAGTGTTGAGGTTATAGTTTTTGTATATTGATTTGGTCGTCTTGTGCCTACAATCGCTACTTTAAATTGATTTAATAGATCTATATTTCCTGTGTAATATAATTCTTTTGGTGGATTTTTTAATGATTCTAGTGATTTTGGTATTTGAAGTATTTTCATTATTTTTGTATTAGTGTTTTTTGGTGTCTAAATTCTATTTTTATTCTTTCATCATCATTTGTGTTATCAAGTATGTAATCTAATTTATTTGCTGTGCAAAAATCAATAATCTCATCATCTTTGCCAAATATATCAATATAATTATTAATACTTTTTGTCCAATTAATTACATTTTTTTCTTTGATGCGTAGTTTGAATTCCTCTATGTATGCGATTTTGTAAATATTTTTGATATTGTCTATCCAGTATTCAATTTTTATATAATCTTTAAAAATGTCATCTAGCATATCTGCCCTGCCTTTAAATGCCATTTCTTTTGCTTTGTTATATAAAGCATTAAATTCTTTAGAAAACTCTTTAAATTCATCTAAATATTGCAATTCATCAAATTCTAAAGCAAGTTTATAAACTTCATTTGTTTTTTTATTTGCAATCAAGTTTAGAATCTCGATTTTTTTAGATGCAGATACTAGATAATCCGTAATTACATCTTTATATGATGGAAAATTCTGTAAAAATTTCGCTAATTTTTCGAATTCATCATAATGTCCATTGTTTTCATAATTTATCGCTTTTTCATATAAATTATCACCAAGTATTAGCACTTTTTTGTATAACTCTGTATCTTTTAAATAGACAAAATTTGCCGTAAGTGCAAAATAATCTTTAAAATTCTGATCTTTTACCAGTCTTTCAGCATCTTTAAAAATATTGATATTATTTAATATTTGCATTATTATGGTTCTTTTTGGTGTTTTTAAAAATGGCTCTAGGATTTTTCTTGCAGAATCTATATTGCCTATATCATCTTCTAGCAGTTTTTTTGCATTATTGAATGCTTTGTGCCAGATATTTTCTAGATATTCAAAATGTGAAGTTTTTATTAAAAACTTCGCTTGTAATGTCATATTATATGCTTCTTCATATGATTTTTTATCGATTAAATCTTGGAATTTTTTTAAAGTGTTTTTTGAATTTAAATACACATTAAATGCATCTTTTTTTGCACTATCACGCATAAAAGGTTCTACAAGTTCAATTGCATCGTCTATTTTGTCATTGCTTAATAACTCTATTGCATCTTTTAGGATTATTTCCCAGTCATCATCAAAAATACTTGCGCAAGGAAGCAAAGATAAGAAAATATTTTTATCTAGTAGTTTCGCAGCATTTTTGTAGTCCTTCTTTTTGCAAGCTTGTATGAATTCACTATTTTTATCATTATAGCTTATGATTAGCAATTCTCCATTTGTAAAACCAACAAAAATTTTCCCTAAATGTAAATAAAGGGCGCTTATCCCTGTTGTGTTATCTAGCTTTATGCTGAATGTTTTTTTGTTTTCTTTAAGATTGATTATATATATAGTCGAATCTCGTGATCCAACTATTGCAAGATTCTCATCATCATTAATGCAAAATATCGTTGGCCAGGATGTAAATGGTGTTGCAATGCTTAATGTTTGATTTGTCCTTATATCGTATATGATTGAATTTGAATTTCTTAGAATCATAAATAATTTTGAATTTTTATCGAAAAAGTCTGCCCATTCTACAACTTCACTTGTGCTAAATATATTTGTTGTTTTTGCTCTTTGGCAGTCAAATATCATATTTGATTTGTTAAAACACGATGCAAATAAAAATCTAGAATCTTTAGAGAAATGAAGCGCTGAAATATAATCTGGGCGATAAGGTAGCGTGATTATTTTTTGAAATTTGTGTGTATCATAGATGTGGATTCTCCCATCTTCTCCGCCACTTGCAAGTGTATTGCTATCATTTGAAAAGCTTGATGCACTAATTGATCCTTTATGATAATCAAGCTTTATAAATATCTCACTTGGTGATTTTGCTGTTGCAATTGATAAAGTTTTTGATGAACTTTCTGCGATACTTATTAGGTTTTTGCTCGCACTTGTTGTTTTTGAATATTTGTGTGGTAACTCTTTTGAGTGTAAAAGTGTAGATAGATTTTTTATCTGCATCGTTTTTGTATCGATTCTAAATGCTTGATAGTTTTGTGTTATTGCAATCAATCCATCTTCTGATTGATTGATACTTAGAATGCTTCCTTTTAGGTGGAATCTATTTACTATATCAATGTTATTCATTGATGATTCTTTGAGTATATTTGGTTATATTTGCATTTTGTAATATTTCATCTAGCTCATTTAAATATATTACATCAACATCTTTTAGAATATTTTCTTTTGCAACTTTTAGCGCCCTTAGTGTTTCTTTGTGTGGGTGGGCTATGAGTATTGCATATCCTCTTTTTTTTGCTATTTTTACACCATTTAATATTTGCTTATTAAGTGAATTACTATCAAGTTTATTGTCTATAAAAATATCTCTATATAAAATTAATCTATTTTGCTCATTTGCTATTTCATTTAGTGTTGTATCTGGTGTTGTTCTGCTATCTACAAACTTTATTTTATTATCATCTAGGATATTTAGTAGATTCTGCATACTTGCTTTATCTGCTGTGAATTTACTTCCTGTGTGGTTATTGATGTATGCTACATTTGGCATAGATGATTTTATGGATTGTATCTTTTGTTTTATCCTATCAGTGGTATCACTTATTTTAATTGTATCTAGCTCATCTGTATATATTTTTGCCTCTAATGGAAGATGTACCATAAAAAAATCTAAATCCTTAATCGCATTGATCATATCATTGTTGTTGCTTGGAAACACTGATGGCGTAAGCTTTAAATCTATCGCCTTTATATCATTTAACTGCTTTGTATTTAAAACATCATCAATGATTATTACAACTTTTGGCTTTGAGACTTTGATTATGTTTTCATATGGTGTTTTATTTGGTATGTTTTCTATTTTTGGTGTTATTACTTCTTGTATGATATTGTCTTTGTAATCAGCTATCTCTGATGATGTTGGGTTGCTATAGTCTATCCTCTTTTTGTATTGTATTGTGTAGGATTCTATATCTTTTGCGTCTTGCTCTAATTGCTTAATCTCTTTGTCAATTTGGGTTATTTTGCTTTCATTGCTGCTTAAGTGTATGATGTTATCAGCTTTTGGTTTAGGCTGGGTTAAACCAAGATCTATTATTAGATATGATATTGCTAATACTAAAGATAGAATCATAAATTTATGTAGCTTTTTCATCTAATTTAATTTCTATTTCTAGCGTGTTTATATCTTGATTAGAATCTGCTTTGATGTTGATTTTATTTGTTTGTGTGTATTTTCTAATAACTGCTAGAATCTCATTTTTCATATCTTCTATGTATGGTATATTTGATGTTCTATCGTGAGCTAGGGCAAATAATAGTCTATTTTTTGCTTCTTCTGCAGACTTTTTCTTTCTAAAAAATATCATTTAAACAACCTACTAAAAAAGCTATCATTTTCTAATACAAATGGGACATCTTTGCCTAAGATTCTATCGCTTATCCTTTCATATGCTTTTGCGCTTTTGGTTTTTTTGTTGTATATTACAGGTTCTCCGCTATTTGTCGCTGCTACAATTTTCTCATCTTCAGGAACAAGCCCAATAAGTGGAATACCAAGTATTGTTAATACATCATCGCTGCTCATCATATCACCTTTTTTTATTAAGTCTTGCTTGATTCTATTAATTATTAGGTGTTTCCCTACTTCTTTTCCTTCTCTTGCTTTGTCGCTTTTTGCATCAATTATCCCGATAACTCTATCTGCATCTCTTACACTGCTTACTTCAGGAGTAACTACGATAAGTGCCCTATCTGCCCAAAAAATAGCGTGTTCAAATCCGCCTTCAATTCCTGCTGGAGAGTCAATGATAATAAAGTCAAAATTTTGTTTTAATTCTTCAATTAGGACTTTTACTTTTTCTTTATCAAGAATGTTTTTATCTTTATTTTGAGAAGCTGGTAAAAAATATAGCGATTTTGCTTTTTTGTCATTTATTAATGCTTGGTTGAGGTTGCATTTGCCTTCCATTACATCAATTACATCATATACTATTCTATTTTCAAGCCCTAGTATCATATCAAGGTTTCTAAGACCTATATCAAAATCTATCGCTACGACTTTTTTCCCACGATTTGCAAGACCAACAGATAGATTCCCAACTGCTGTTGATTTACCTACGCCGCCTTTACCTGAAGTAACAGTAATAACAATTCCCACTAAATCACCTTGTTTAAAATTATTAAATTATAAAGATTTATTAAATCTTATAATATAGCAGATTTAACACAATAAAGCCATATTTATATGAAAGCCATCATTAAATATTTATGCTTTATTGAAATTAGGATTCTAAAACTTCACAGCTCCAGTTGTAGCAAGTGGGATAACTCTATTGCTTCCGCTTGGGTAGGAATCTTTTAAGCTCTTACATAGAGTCTCATTTGTATCTGACTTTAGATTATTTGGGTTGAAAATTAAATCACCATTTGTGTCGATTGCAATGACTGCATCGCTAACTTGTGAAGCCCCACAATAATAATTCTTCCCATTTTCTACTTTGCTAATTGGCATTATTCCACGTGCTATAGGAAGATTTACAGAACCCCATCTACTTCTATCTAATCCGCCTGTATCTATTATCCATTCGTTCCAACTAGAAAATCCTTTTGGAGCAGATTGTGTAGGATCTATATTTTCAGCAAAGATTCTTGCAGGGATTGCTTTCATTGCGCTAGCAATATCACTTCTTAACATTGCAACTTGTGCATCAGTTCTTGTTGTTACAAATCTAGGAACAGCAACAGCTGCTAAAACTCCAAGAATTACGATAACAAATACTAATTCGATCATTGAAAAACCACTTCTTTTCATTTAATAAATAACTCCTTTTATCTCTTAACCTAAAAGTTAAATGAATTATTAACAAAAAATATTTAAATATAGCCTTATAAAGGCAAATATTTATTAAATAATTTATTTGTTTATTTTTTATTTATTTTTCTGCTTATTGCTAATAATAATTTTTATAGTTTATTTTTTTGATTTTTTATACAAATTTTTTTAATAAATTAGTGTATTATAAGGCTGTATCTCAATTAAGTAAGGATTTTAGATGATATTGTTTTTCAACAAAAATAAATTTATTTTTGTTGTTTTTAGTTTTAGGTATTTTTACTCAAAGTGTTAAATCTGAAGAGTTATTAAATGATGCAAGAAATGTTAAGCCTCCAAAAGTAATCCAAAAGCTCGCAGAAAATCCAAAAGATAGAGCCATAGCATAACAACACACGATGGCTATGAATACTGCTATGCACCGACTTTTACTGCAGGTGAGAGTTATGCAAGTCTGGAGGATTGCAAGTATAAAACACAGGCAAGATACGATGTATTGTGCAGAATTTCTTTAAATGTAAGTGGTAATACTTGGCTATGTCTATCTGTGCTTTATTCTATTTTAAATAAAAAAGAACAATGGGATTACATCCGTCTTCGTCCTTGCGCTATCAATGATCCTGCTCAAGTTTGATATTACAAAGAAGAGGGATTTTATAGCAAGATAAGGGATTATAGAATTAAAGATTATAAATACTACCTATATATTTCTCAAAATAAGCAAGACTACTATAATCACAATCTTACTTCTGATATGCGAGAGTAGGTTACTACAAAAGCAAGAGTTCATTCATTAAATCTCAAAACAACTCTTGCTTGGTATTGCAATGATACAAAAACTTATATTTGTGAGGAAATGAAGGCAAGCAATGAGCCTAGATGTTTCTTCTATAATCCAGAAAATAAACATTTCTTTACTTATGATCAGGTAAATGGTGACTTACAATGCCTCTTTCTAATTCAAAAAAGATGACACTTGTAATTGGACTTTTATGCATTCTTGCGTAGGTTCTGAAGAAGCAGATAATAATAAATGGGATCTCATTTATCAAGGTGATTTTGGTACGGTATTTTTAGACCATAATCAACATTTATTAAGGACACCTAGGTATGGATCAAATTGGGGGAGTTTATACACTGTGAACAGCTCTTATATTGGTCAAGATTCAACACATCAACCTACTTCATACTTTGTGCTTGATCCTTTTATGCGCTTGTATTATAAATTTTTAGGTGGGAATCTCTCTAAAAATCTAGAATACTGCCCAAGCCAGGAGAAAATCAAGTAAAACCAAGTGTCAAACAATTCTCTAGTGATTTTAACTTTGATGAGGAATGGGTAAGGTTGCTTTATTCTATTAGCACTGATTTTAATAATCCAGAGGGGGAAACTATTGGAGGCTGTGGCGTGTGCTTCTTGCAAACAATGGAGATGATATATCAGCTTGCAAGCTCTTATCCTGCATTGCCTACTAGATCGCATCTATTTGAATATCAAACAAATAGAAACCCTTTCATTTCTTTTAGGAGTAGATTTCCAGAACTCTCTAGGAACTATCGGCATTTTGCCTATGTGCAAGGGCTGCCACTTATTGTGGGCGAAGATGTTTTTGATAGGACGCTAAGGGTTGCTAGAGGCACTTTAGATATGACTTTAGGATAGCAATATGACTTTGTTTAATGATATTGTGAGAGATGATGCAGGTGTTAATGAAGAGCTTGATAGAATCTTAAATTCTCTAAATGGAAGTATTTGGATGGTTGTGTTATTTAGATTGGAAGAAAGTGGAGAGTTAGGAGGTCATATACAACCTGTAGTAAATACCTCTAGAGGCACGGTAGCGATACCTGTGAATGCAGCGGATGCAGAATATGATTTGTTTGTTGAGATTATGCAGCCACTTAGAAGTAGGCAATCACTTAGAGAGATACTTTCTGATGAAAGAGAGATAGTTGCTATGAGTGCAATGCAAGTAACTACAAGAAATGCATTTTAAGGAAATCTTTCAGCTCTTTTATCATTCTTTGATTGTTCTGGTGATGGAGCTGGTGCTATAGGAAGTCTAATGCCACTAAATTCACATATGATTAATCAATGTGAAAGTGGATTCTGTTACTATTTAAGACTGCTTTGATGCACGATATTTTGATAGTGTTTTTGGGGTTTTGTAATTTTATAAAAAGTGCTAAAAATATTTTGTGTTATCAATATTGCTTTGTGTGAGCTATAAATCTTCACACAAGCTTTACTTTTGCAATCTCTCTTTCAATCTCCAAGCTTTTATGTAAAGTTTGGATAATTTTTTGAAAATACTCAAAGTTGATTGCTTCATCTTTGTGGCTTTTTAGGTATTTATCCAATACTTGATACCCTCCGACTTTATACTCCCATACGCTAGATTCTACTTTTTCAAAATATAGGCTTTTGTTTATAAAAAGCTCTTTTGTCTCTTTGGCATAAGTGATTTTAGAGATTTTTAAATCCTTGTTTGCAATATCTTTATAAAGTGGCTCTCCAATAGGCGGTAAATCCTGCTCTTTTAGCAAATGCAGTGTGATGAGACTATTTCCCAAAGCACTAAGCTGTAAAAATAGCTCTTTAGATTCTACAAAGGGGATTTTTGGAAAATCCACTTTCAAAAAGTCAATGTATTTTTCTCTATAGTCTTTATGAAAAAGCAGGGCATAGAGATAGCCTAGTATCGTTTCGGGGCTAAAATGCTCTTTGTATTTAGAATCTATAAATTCCCTAAAACTTGGTGTGAAATTTTCTATCTTGGTATCAAAGGAAGTGATGTCAAATCCTTGTTTTTCAAGGTGTTTTTTTGCTCTTTGTGTAGGGTAGAGATAAAGGGGGAATATTTGACTTCCAGAACCTACAAAATGCAAATCTATAATACCTTTAGAAACAAAAATATTATCTAATCCACTTGCACCACAAGTCCTATAACAAACAAGCCCTAGATTCTCACCCTCTAAAAAATGCTCAAAAACATCTATTCTTGGTCTTTCTATCTTTTTTAAATCAAAGTATAATAATTTCTTATCAAATGGTTTGTAATTTATCTCTTTTATGAAACTTTCATCAAAATCATCAAATAAGTCTAATATTTGGTTTTTTAGCATTTCTTGTGTATTTGCAATAAACACAGAATCCTTTCCTGTAGCAACCCCCACACTTGAGATTCTAAACATATCTTTTATGCTATAGCCCTTGTCATATTCTACACGCAGATTATCATCTTGGGGGATAAAGAGATAAAAAGGCTCTTGTGGATCTAGCTCTTTCCACTCTATAGAATCTAGGGTGTGTTGATAGAGAAAATCATATTTTTCTTTTCTCTTGCCATAAATTTCAGCGTGGTAGAGTTTGGCTAAATTTTGAGAGTCTTGCGTAGTTTTTATAAAGATATTGATACTTACCCCTTGTATAATATCAAAGACATTGTCATCTTTTTCTCCACTTGGTGTGGTTTCCTTTTTTCTTGTGTTGCCGTGCAAATCAAGGATATAAATCTTGTCAAAGGTTTTTAATAAGTGGTATCGCATACCGCGGAATGTGGGTGCATCAATAAAATTATTGTTAGAAATGAATGCAAATATACCGCTACCTTGATTTTCTATCTTAGATTCTGCAAAGCGGATAAATTTCACATAATCATCAAGAAGCCATTTTGAATTTTTTTCATTTTGGAGTTTGTGTCTATCAAGTATGCTTTTAAAGGTTTTTGTATTGTCTTTGCTTTTGTCTGCAAAATAGCGTTGCAAGGCTTGTTGCTCTGCTTTTGTAAGCGTGGCTAGTTTTGGCTCTAATCCATAGCTAATTCTAATCTCATCTTCATAAAGCCCTTTATTACTACTTGCGCCGCTATAGGGTGGATTGCCTGTGATGATTAGGATTTCTTGCTCTTTTAGTTTTTGGGCTTTTTTGAATTCCTCTGTAAGCTCTATCATACCTGCCAAGAAATTGTTTTGTTTGTTTAGTTCATCTTTTTCTTTACTAAAATAAAGTGTGTTTGTAAGGGTGATATTTAGGCTTTCACTATCCTTTAGCTCTGTGTCAAACTCTTCTTTTAGACTTTGGGAGATTTTTAGATGTGCGATAGTATAAGGAGCGATTAAAAATTCAAATCCATAGAATCTATCAATCAAAGCTTTTGGATTATATTTTGGGCTGTTTTTATTGCTCTCTTTTAGGGCTTTTCTAAAGGCTTCTAGCAAGAATGTCCCTGTGCCTGTGGCAAAGTCTAGAAGTGTGATAGCCTTATCACTCATTGCTTGATTTAATCCTGTTTTATTGAAGTCTTTTTGTAGTGTCAAATCTATGGCATTGATGATAAAGCTTACCACTGAAGCGGGGGTATAATACACGCCCCTAATCTCTCTAAGCTTAGGATCATAACTCTCTAGAAAAGTCTCATAAAAGTGCAAATAAGGGTCTTTATGCAGAGAATCCCCGAATAAATCTTTTTGTGAGATTTTATTAAGCTCTTTTATCATTTCGCTTATGTCTATGTGATTAATGATAGAGATGATTTCTTCTATAAGCCATTTGATAGAATCTAGCTCTTCTAGGTTGTCCAAAAATCCGCTCATCGCTCTAATAAGTGGGAAAGATTTTGGGATAAATTTTTTGGCATTGACTAGATTGATGTTTTCTTGTGTGGTGTTGTTTAGGCGTGAGAGAAAGAGACTATAAGTAAGCATTTGAGCAAAGCTATCGCAAAAATTTTCATATTCTAACTCTTTGTATAAAACTTCTCTAAAGGTATTAAAAAGGCTTAGTATATATTCATTTGTATCATTTAGGAGTAATTCATCTTTTAAGATTCTAGTCCTTAGGGCTAGGGCATCAGCAAAGTCTTTGGCATTTGCTATGGGTTTTGGATTTTTGGAAAAAAAGAGGGTGAAAAACTCTAAGAGTTCTTGGGCTTTATCTTGCAAATGTGCATTATCTTTGGTGATAGCTTTTAGCTGTGAGTATTCACAAAGCCTAAGCTCTTTTGCAATGATGGGATTATTTTTATTATCAAGCCCTATGAGACAAAACCGCAAATAATCTGTGAGTATGAGATTTAAAGAAAGGTCTAAATATTTTTTGATTTGTTGTGTTTGGAGAATCTTACTTAGATCTTCATTGATGCGTTTGTTTTCGATATATCCAAGTATTAGAGAATCTTTTGTGATGAGAAAATCTGGCGCACCTCTGCCTTCTTTGTCATTGTTTGGTTCGTGGATAATTTTTATATTTGTATATGCTACTTTTTCTTTGATCTCTATAAAAAGCGTATGCAAAAATGTGCGATAAGTATGCTCTTTGTCTTTTTCTGTGATATTTTGGATTTGTGATAGGTAGTCTTTTAGGATATGTTGCATCTTTTACCTTATTATTTCATATTTCTTATTTTTGTTATCTCATCCCTTAGTCTTGCAGCTTCTTCAAATTCTAGTGCTTTAGCAGCAGTATGCATTTGTTTTGTTAAGTCTTTTATTATTTTATCACGCTCACTTTTTGGAATCTTTCCTTTTAATTTAGGCTTTTCATCATTGCTAGATATTTTTAGTTCTTCTTCTATGTCCCTCTTTGTGCTTTTTGGGGTTATATTATGCTTTTTATTAAATGCTTCTTGTTTATTTCGTCTATAATTGCTTTCATCTAGTGCAGCTTGCATACTTTTTGTGATTTTTTGTGCAAAAAATATAACCTTTCCATTTATATTTCTAGCTGCTCTTCCCATAGTTTGTATTAGGCTTGTTTGGCTTCTTAAAAACCCTTCTTTGTCTGCATCAAGTATAGCAACAAGACTTACCTCTGGCAAGTCAAGCCCTTCACGAAGTAAATTAACACCTATTAATACATCAAATTCCCCAAACCTAAGAGATCTAATTAGATGATTTCTCTCAATAGCATCTATATCGCTATGTAAATATTGGCATTTTATCCCTAAGTCGTTATAGTATTTACACAAATCTTCAGCCATTTTTTTTGTTAATGCGCCTACTATTGCTCTTTCACCTCGATTTATGACTATTTTTAATTCATCATATAAGATTTCAACTTGTTTTGAGCTATCCTTTATCTCGCATATCGGATCAAGTAGCCCTGTAGGTCGCACAATTTGTTCTGCTATGTTTTCTTTGCTAAGTTTTAATTCTAATTCTTGTGGGGTAGCTGATACAAATAAATAATGAGGAGCTTTATTTATGAATTCATCAAAATTAAGTGGTCTATTATCAAGTGCGCTTGGAAGTCTAAAACCATATTCTACTAATACTTCTTTTCTGCTTCTATCACCTGCATACATTCCTCCAAATTGCGGCAAGCTTACATGTGATTCATCTACTATTACAAGGTAAGGCTTATTTTTTTGTTCAAAGTAATCAAGCAAGCAATAAGGCGTCTCACCGGGTTTTTTACCGGTTAAATGGCGTGCATAATTTTCTATTCCTTTGCAAATACCATTTTCTTTTATCATTTCTAAATCAAATTCTGTTCTGTTTTTTAACCTTGTGTATGCTATTTCATTGTCTTTAAAGTCATTAAGTCTAGATTCTAGCTCACTTTCTATATCTCGTATTGCACATTTTAATCTATCTTGTTCCACTATAAATGGATTTGCAGCATATAATACATAGCTATCAAGTTTTCTTATTTCTTTATTGTCAATAGAATCTATAAAAGATATTCTTTCAACTTCATCATCGAAAAATTCAATTCTAAGCACTTCATCTTCGATATATGCTGGATATATATCTACTACATCGCCATTTGTTCTAAACTCACCTCGTTTTAGATGAGTTAAGCTTCTTGTATAGCCCATATTGACTAAACGCTCTAAAAAATCTCTATGCTTCTTTTTATCTCCAATTTGTATTTTTTCAATCATTTGTAGGTATTCGCTAGGATTTCCTAAGCCGTAATTTGCCGATACACTCGCTATAACAATTACATCATCATACGCAAGAAGTGAGGTGGTGGCAGATAGCCTATATCGCTCCAAATCATCATTAATGCTTGAATCTTTCTCAATAAAGAGATCACGGCGCGGGATATATGCTTCTGGTTGATAATAATCAAAGTGTGAAATGAAATACTCTACTTTATTTTTTGGAAAAAATCCTTTAAACTCGCTATAAAGCTGTGCGCATAAGCTTTTATTATGCGACATTATAAGTGTTGGCATTTGTAGATTTGCGATGATATTTGCCATCGTGTATGTTTTTCCACTTCCTGTAACGCCAAGTAGCATTTGGTATTGATTGCCATTTTTGATGCTATTTGTTAGCATTTCTATTGCTTGAGGCTGATCACCTGCTGGTTTGAAATTAGAATTTAAAGTAAATTTGCTCATATATTGAAGATTGCCTTAAAATGAATTATTATTTTGTTACAATTATAATATTTTAAATTGATAATAAAGGCTTGTAATGAGTATTTTAGAGAGGCTTACGCAAAGAGTTGATGAGTTGTTAAATAGACTTGATGAATTAAGCAACGACAATAGAAAGCTACAATTAGAAAATAGTGCATTAATCACAGAATCTCAAGAAAAAGAAAGACAGATCAATGCTCTTTATGAAGAGCTTGCATCGCGAGATAGGAGTTATGAAGATTTGATAAATAAAATAGATGGAGCAAAAAAATAAGGTGGATTCAGAGCTTAGTTTAAATTTGGTTTTAAATGGTAGAAAAATACAGATCAACATCGCGTGTATCAATAAAAACGCTAAAAATGAAATTGAAGCTTTGCTTTTAAAACCGCATTTAGACATCAAAGAAATACTTAAAGCATATATCCAAAAGTCACAGGAATGTGCAGAGTTAGAAGATAAGATACAGAATCTTTTAAATAAAATGGAGCAAATCTGAATTACTACAATATCGCTCCATTAAAATTAAATCTTCCACCTTTGGTTTATCATAGTGATGCAGAGATAAAAAATTATCAATTAGTAGACATAAAAGTCAAGAATAAAAATACGCTAGGTGTTGTTATATCGCAATGTCAAAAACCAGAATTTGTTACATTTAAAGCATCTCCTAAAGAATTATTTTTTAATGATATTCAAATTACTCTAGCTCATTTTATGAGTAATTATTATTGTTCAAATTTGGGTCTTTGTTTTGGTCAGTTTGTCCCATTTGCTAAAAATGATAATAAAAATAATGAAATCCAGAATATAACATTAAAAAACACTCTAAATCATTCGCAGAATCTAGCTCTAGATTTTATAAGAAAGCATCAAAAAACACTTTTATTTGGTGATACAGGTAGTGGTAAAACTGAAATTTATATTAATATGATTTTAGAAACCATAAATAATGGAAAAAATGTTTTATTTTTGATGCCAGAAATCTCCCTTACGCCGCAAATGGAAAAACGATTAAAGATTGTTTTTGGGGATTTAGTATGTATTTGGCATTCAAAAATTAGTACAAAGAAAAAAAAGGAGATTCTAGAAGGGTTAGAATATAATCAAATAAAAATCATTGCTGGTGCTAGATCTGCGCTTTTTCTCCCAATAGAAAATCTTGGCTTGATTATTGTTGATGAAGAGCACGATGATGCTTATAAATCAAATACAAGTCCAAAATATAATGCAAGAGATTTAAGCATATATATTTCAATTAAGCATCATATAAAATTAATTTTAGGCAGTGCTACGCCGAGTTTGGTGAGTTATTATCATTTTAAAAATAGCAATGAAATTTTTAGGCTTAAAGGGAGATTTTTTGATAGTAAAAAAGATATTGTTTTTGAAAATTCAAATACAAAGCTTACTTCAAATTTGATTGAAAAGATTCAAAATGCATTGTCAAATCAAAGGCAAGTGATCGTATTTATACCAATTAGAGCAAATTTTAAAACCCTTATGTGTAGCACTTGTGGTAGCAGTATAAAATGCAAGAATTGTTCTATTTCAATGAGTTTGCATATAAATAAAAATGCTTTAATTTGTCATTATTGTGGATATACAGAAAAGCTAAGGAGTATTTGTGATAATTGTGGTAGCGATGCATTAAAGGCGTTAAATATAGGAACTCAAGAAGTAGCAAAGGAGCTAAGAGAGTATTTTCCAAACAATACAATAGAGATTTTTGATCGAGATGAGATAAAAACAGACAGAAAACTAAAAAAAGTATTAAATGAATTCAATGATAATAAGATTGATGTTTTAGTTGGAACACAAATGCTAAGCAAGGGGCATGATTATCATAATGTATATTTATCAGTGATACTTGGAATTGATAATTTGCTACATAGTAGCGATTTTAGAGCATTAGAAAAATCAATATCATTAATTTATCAAATTTCTGGTCGTTGTGCTAGGAAGGAAGATGGAGAGGTATTTATCCAAACACTAAATCAAAATATTTTTATGCCATTTTTGAATGATTATGAGGATTTTTTATCTTTTGAATTAAATCATAGGAGAGATTTTTACCCACCTTATGTGAAGCTGGCTTTGATTTTATCAAGTAATAAAAATGATAAAACAGCAAGGGATATAATTGAATCTTGTAAAAAGATAGTAGAATCTTGCAAAAATATTGAAATAGTTGGGATAAACAAAGCACCAATAGAGCGTATAAATAGTAGCTGGAGATATTTTATGCTACTTCGCTCCAATAATATAAAAGAGCTTTTAGAATGTGTTCATTTACTAAAATATGAGCAAATAACAATTGATATTGACCCGCTGCAATTACTATAAATAAAGGATTTTTATGAAAATAAATATATGTTGCAAGAGTCCAATTTTGCAAAAAACTCTAGATTTGTATTTAAAAGATTATATATCAAGTTATGATAATTGTGATTTTGTCATCTCTGATGAAATCTCTGATGATATAAATAAGCCAATTTGTTTAGCGACATTAAGGGAAGATTCTGATATTAGGCGTCCAATGCATAGGGAATCTTTATTTAGAGATTTGTGTGTATTTTATGAAAACTTAAATAAACTACCAAAAGATGATACTAAAAAAATAGATAATATACTTGATGTAAATGAACTTAAAAATCTAAGGCGATCTTTGGATTCTATAAATGATTTGAATTCTAAAAATAGCTCCAATATAGATCCACTAAAATCTCAAATTGATAATATATTTCAAGATTTTGCAAATAAGCTTTATGATGTAATCAAAAAAAATAATGAACAAATCTAGCATAAAAATAATCGCAGGTAAGCATAAGGGTAAAGTATTGCATATGGATCTTTTGCCAAATACACGCCCTACAAAATCAATAGTGAAAGAATCACTATTTAACACGCTTCAAGATGATATAAAAAATAAGACTTTAATAGAAGTGTTTGCAGGCTATGGCAGTGTTGGTTTTGAAGCTTATAGTAGAGGTGCCAAAAAAGTGATTTTTATAGAGAAAGATCCAAATTCCTTTTCTATTTTGATTAATAATATAAATCTATTTGATAGCAATCATTTAGTAGCGTATAATCGAGATTCTATGTTGTTTTTAGAGCAAATATGTAATAGTGAAGAGTTTGATATTTTGTATATAGATCCGCCTTTTTGTCTGGATTATGATGAGATTTTTGCATTATTATCAAAAATAAATTTGAATAATAAGCTTATCATTTTTGAACACATTTCAAGTTTTGCTATGCCGCAGAATCTAAATAATCTTAATCTCTACAAAAGCCGCAAATTTGGCAGAACTGCTCTTAGTTATTATTCTTAAAATTTTGATAGAATATTGCTTTAACTTCACATCAAGGTGTATAAATGGCAGATGAGCAAAATAATAAAGGCAAGAGCAAAATTATCATCATTATCATTGCAATTCTTTTAGTAATCGTTTTATTGCTTGGAGCAGTGTTTTACTTTATGACAAAGAGCCCATCGCAAGAAGATTCATCTCAAATGCAATCAACATCTCAAAATAGCGCTAGTTTAGGCGATGCACAGACAAGTAGTAATGTAAATAGTAGGAATTATATACGAGTTGGTCCTACTTATCAGCTTGATCAATTCATAGTAAATCTACTTACTCAAAGTGGTAGAAGATATCTTAAGGTTACTATGTCTTTGGAAATGACAAATGCAGATTTACAAAATGAGCTTTCTGCTAAATTACCGGCAGTTAGGGATACTATTATTGATATTCTTTCATCAAAATCATTAGAAGATGTTTCTACTACAAGAGGGAAGGAAAAGGTAAAAGAAGAAATCGTCCAGAGATTGAATGAATTTCTTGTTGATGGAAAAATAAGAAATGTATTTTTCATTGATTCTGCTATTCAATGATTGGCGTTGATTTAGTATCGATAAGACGCATAGAATCTTTGGTAAAAAAATATGATATTGTTTTTTTGAAAAAGATTCTAAATGATGATGAAATATCGCTTGTAAGAAGTGATTCAAATTTTAATATCCATAGAATCGCAGGGTTTTTTGCTGTGAAAGAAGCTTTGTCTAAGGCGCTTGGTTGTGGTATTGGTGGAGATTTGAGATTCTATGATATTTGTATTTATAAAAATAATAGAGGCGCACCAAAAGTGCATTTAGATTCTGCATTGATGAAAAAATTTAATATAAAAGATATTCACTTATCAATAAGCCACGATAGAGATTATGCAGTGGCTGTTGTCCAGATCGTGTGTTGTGATTAGTTTTTGAAGTCAAGTATTATCATTCCTGCGAATTTATCTTCCTCGCCGTTTGTTTGCTTGTAAAATTCAATTCTATATTTTTTACCATCTTTGTCAATGCTAAATTTATCCATTAAATCATCTTTTTTTATTTCGATTCCAACTTCACTATCTATATTTTCTTTGTAATACCCTATCACATTTACTCTATAATCAAGCTGCGGAATGATAAAGCTATCTTTTAGTGATACTATCGTGCCAATAGGTGCTTCTACTTCGTTGCCATCAATGATTATATTGATACTTTTTAAAGAGTAGTCAAATTCTATGTAAAATGGCTTTAGCTGTGTTATATTTTTGTTTCCGTGTTTTATTCTGTAATTTTTCCCATCTTTAAATAGCCATACGATAGGTGTATTTGAGTAGAAATTCATATCTCCTTTTTGCGCTGGAAAGTAATTGATAATAGGTTTTATATCGTGTAATGGAATCTCTATAATATCATTTATTACTATATTTGTATTTTCGTGATTTATAAGCTTGTCAATGCTTTTTATGTCAAGATTGAAATCTCTATCAAACTTAATATCCATACTTTTCATCATTCCTTCAATTGCAAGCAAATGATAATACACTCTTTGATTTAGTGGTAAGCTTTTTGATGCTTCATTTGCAAATGCCATTTTTTTGTTAATAGTTGCAAAGTATGTAAGGCTTTTATCTTGCTCTGTATCGCCATTTGATGTGTTTGTATTCCTAACTCTATATCTATGCAACTCATCTAAAAGATTTGTATTTATGTAATCCACTACTTGTGTTATGTTGTTATTTAGATCATTGATTTCAAATAATGTTTTTTGGTCTATTACAGAGCAATTCCCCCATCTATTTTGGTTTAAGAGGTTGTTTATGTATGTTTCTCTATAAAATCCACTTCCATCGTGTAAATGCAAAATTCTTGCAACATTTTCATCTAGTATAATTTTTTTTATATTTTGTATGATTTGGTATTCGGGGTCATTTTTGCTTAGATTTGCAAATTTTCTATTCATATCACCATAGATTCCCCTATTATTCCTTAGAATGCTATGTTGATTAAGATTTGGTACTATCCATATATTGCCATCAAGTATCTTGTAATGCTTTATAAGTATTGATGTTGCATTAAATCCACCTGGCTCATCTCCTTGTATCCCAGATATTATAAGTAATGCAGGTTTGTTGCTTTGATTGTTTGAATCTAATTTATATAGACTGAAGTTTATTGGTTTTGCATTTGTAAATAAAGAAAAGAATATAAAACCAAAAAATAAAAATCTCAAAATTACCACCGCAATAAATAATAAAATGCTAGTAATTATAGCAGATAAAAATGGAATAAAATATGCTTCTATAAGGGCAAAATAAAGGAGCAAAAAGATGAATAATGATGATATATTAGCTACATTTAAAAAACATTTATCAGGCATAGAAGAGATAGATTCTAGTTTTACAAAGACGCATATACATAATTTTGGTGAAACAATGAAAGGGATAAATGAATTTATCGGTGCTGTTCAAATCATCAATCTTAATTTGCATAAAATTAAAAATTTAGTAGAGAAGATTCAGTGGATTGATGATTTATTAAACACAGAATCTAATGCACAGACGATGCAATCAATGCAAACAGAAAGGCAAAATTATCTATCAAATATCCAACATTTGGTTGATAATGCAAAGTTTATGGGCATTGCTTTATTTGATGTTGAATTATCTTGTTTGATCAATGGAAGGCAATTTAATCTTGATGTAGCTAGTCCTATCAATTTTATCAATGATAATCTTTATGGGTATTGCTCTATTAAAATTAATGAATTAAATATGCTTCAATCGCAAATAAGTAAATGCTTAAGTGGCGAAGATGATACAGCTAATGTAAGTGATTTTGATAATATCAAAGATGATTTGCTAGGTATATTTAAGTCTTAAGGAAGCTACTTTAATAGATTCCTTATTTTGATTTGCAATTTTTGCCATGCTTTTAGTTCCATTATTGGGTGTCCAGCCCATTTTGTATTTGGTGGTAGATTTTTTGATATTCCTGCCCTTGCTGCAACTTGAGTAAAATCGCCTATGTGTATATGCCCACCTGTTCCTGCTTGACCGCCGCAAACTACATTTCTACCTGTTGTTGTGCTTCCTGCAAATCCAACTTGTGATACTAAGATACTATATTCACCTATAATGCAGTTATGCCCTATTTGAACGAGATTATCGATTTTTGCACCTTTCTTTATGATTGTGCTATCTAATACGCCTCTATCAATTGTGGTATTTGCACCAATTTCTACATTATCTTCTATGATTACATTGCCTAAATGCTCGATTTTTATGTGTTGTCCATCACTAGTGTGCGCATATCCAAAGCCATCAGAGCCGATCACGCAACCTGAATGCATAATCACATTATCCCCAATGATGCTGTCTTTGTATATTGTTACATTTGGATAGATTCTTACATTGTTTCCTATTGTTACATCATCGCAAATCACGCAACCTGGCATAATAACGCAATGATCTCCGATTTTTACATTTTCTCCAATAAATACACCTTCGTATATTTTTGTATTTTTTTGTTTTTGTGTAGTGGATTGTGTATGTTTAATTTGATCATATTTGAAAAAATGAGTTAAATGTGCAAATACTAGATATGGATTTTTTACAAAAATAATATTTTTACCAAGATTTGTATCTTTATACTTTATATCTACAAATACAGCTCCAGCTTGACATGTGTGCAATGAGGATAGATATTTTTCATCATTTATATAGCTTATATCATTTTTTGTTGCGTATTGTGGAGGCATTAAAGAAATTACATCAAAATCTTCTACTCCATTTGGATCTATATCTAGTTGTTTTAGCATTTTGTGTAATCTCATTTTTACTCCTTTTTGTTAGTGTTGCTCAATTGCTATTACTCCACTTCGTATCACTTCTTTTGGCTTGAAGTGCTTTAGTGCTTTTATGAAGCTATCAACACGCTGTGGACTATCTGTGATTGTTAATATAATATATTTGTCATTTGCATTTGCTATACCACCATTGTATGCCTTGCATAGTGCGTTAATATCGCTAATTGATTCATTAATTGATACTTTTGCAAGTGCTGTTTCTTTTTGAATTAAATCTTCATCTTCAATCACGCTAAGGACTGGTATTAGTTTGTGAAGTTGTTTTATTATTTGCTCAAATACCCTTTCATCACCACTTGTAGCTATTGTGATTCTTGATAATTCATCGCCTTGTAGTGGAGCTACGGTTAAAGATTCTATATTATATCCCCTGCCTGCAAATAATCCTGCAATACGCGATAAAACGCTATGTTCATTAAGAACGGTTACAGATACAATTCTTCTTTTTTTCATAACCAACTCCTAATTAATTTAATATCATATTGTATAGTGCTTCACCGCTTGGCACCATAGGGAATACAGATTCCATTCTATCAATTTTTACATCAAGTAATGCTACTTTATTTGCTTTCATTGCTTCTTGTAATGCTTCTTTGAATTCTTCTTTTGTCTTTACTATAAATCCTATGCCACCAAAAGATTCTATTAATTTTACAAAATCTGGCTGATATGTTAGATCTACACTTGAATATCTCTCATCATAGAAAAATGTCTGCCATTGCCGCACCATGCCTAAATAATTATTATTTAGCACGATATTGATAACAGGAATGCTTTGTTCTATACAAGTCATCAATTCTTGTATATTCATCATAATGGATCCATCGCCTGAAATATTGATTGAGTAATGGTTCTTTTTAGCGATCTTTGCACCAATTGCAGCTGGAAGTCCAAAGCCCATCGTCCCAAGTCCGCCACTTGTTATAAATTCTCTAGGATTTAAAAATTTATAGAATTGTGCCACCCACATTTGATGTTGCCCAACATCTGTTGATATGATCGCATTGCCATTTGCCATTTGCCACACCATTTCAATAACCCATTGTGGCTTTAAAACATCGTTTGAATCTTTGTAATAAAAAGAGTGTTTTGCTTTGTATGATTCTATTACTTCTAGCCATTTTTTTGTTTTTGTGTTGTCATAATCACCTAAATTCTTTAATAATTCTTTGCATACATTTTTTAAATCACCAACTATTGGATAATTGACATTTACAATCTTTCCAATAGAGCTTGGGTCGATATCTATATGAGCTATTTTTGCGTGTTTTGCAAATTCGCTTAGTTTGCCTGTGATCCTATCATCAAATCTTGCTCCAAGTGATATTAATAAATCACATTCTGATATTGCCATATTTGAAGTGTAGCTGCCGTGCATTCCAGCCATACCAAGAAATAGATGATTAGAATCTCCACATATACCTCTAGCCATCAATGTCTCAACCGCTGGTATTTGTGTTAATTCAATGAGTTTTCTAATTTCATCATATGCATTTGCAATGATAGCCCCACCACCTATGTAAAATAGAGGTTTTTTTGCCTCACATATTGCATCTTTTAGTTTTAGTATTTGCCTTGTATTACCTTTTATTGTTGGTTTATATGTTTGTAATTCTATTTCTTTTGGATAGTTAAATTCTCCAATTGTGTTACTTATATCTTTTGGCAAATCAATTAAAACTGGACCTGGTCTTCCGCTTCGCGCTATATAAAATGCCTCTTTTAAGATTCTAGGTAATTCTTTTATATTCTTGACAAGATAGTTGTGTTTTGTGCAAGGGCGCGAGATGCCTACAGCATCAATTTCTTGAAATGCATCTGTACCAATTTGTGTTATAGGCACTTGTCCGCTTATTATCACAAGTGGTATGGAATCTGTATATGCAGTCGCGATACCTGTAACTGCATTTGTAAATCCTGGTCCACTTGTGATTACTGCTACTCCGACTTTCCCACTAGCCCTTGCATATCCATCAGCAGCGTGTAATGCACCTTGTTCATGTCTTGTTAAAATATGCTTAAAATAATCTTGTTTATATATTTCATCATAGATAAACAAAACAGCCCCACCTGGATATCCAAAGACAACCTCAACACCCTCTTCTCTAAAGGACTCCATAACCATTTTGGCGCCTGTCATTTTATTTGTAGTTGCAGTAGGCATAACTCTGTTTCCTTTTGCAAGATTAAATGGCTTGTGATTATATTAAAACAATAGTGTAAATAAAGCTTAAAAAATTTAAAATTAAAAATTCACTTTAACACCTAAAGGGTAAAAATGTCAAAAGCATTATCACTTAAATATCGTCCCTCAAAATTTAGTGATTTGATAGGTCAAGATTCTGTTTCACAGACTTTATCACTTGCACTTGATTTAAATAAAGTTTCTCATGCATACCTTTTTTCTGGGCTTAGAGGTAGCGGGAAAACTTCAAGTGCTAGGATTTTTGCTAGAGCATTACAATGTGAAAAATTCCCAACAAGTGTACCTTGTGGAGAATGTGAATCTTGCAAAAGTTCGCTTAATAATACTCATATGGATATCATTGAAATGGACGCTGCTTCATCAAGATCAATTGATGATATAAAAGACTTAATAGAGCAAATCCAATACAAGCCTGCATATAGTAGATTTAAGATTTTTATCATAGATGAGGTTCATATGCTTACAAAAGAGGCTTTTAATGCACTTTTAAAGACATTAGAAGAACCGCCAGAATATGTGAAGTTTATACTTGCTACGACAGATCCGTTAAAATTGCCACCTACGATATTAAGTAGAACGCAGCATTTCAGATTTAAAAAGATTCCACAAAATAGCATCGCTGTCCATTTAAAGAGGATACTTGGCTTAGAAGGTGTGAAGTTTGAAGATGATGCGATTGATTTACTATCTAGGAATTGTGGTGGAAGTCTTCGTGATGCTTTAACTTTGCTTGAACAATCTATTATTTTTTCTAAAGAAAATATTACATTAGAGAGTGTATCAAGTATGCTTGGTGCTCTAAATCCAAGTATGATAGAGGATTTTTTTAACTCCATATTATCAAAAAATGATCCTAAAATAGAATCTATACTCAAAGAATTTGAATCTTATGAAGTTGAAAATATCATCGATGAGATGATTATATTTTTAAAATACAGAATGCTAAGCAAGGATTCTAAATATAGCTTGATTGTGATTGATAGATTTTTTAGGATTTTAGGTGATGCAAAAAATATGCTATCACAAAATGCAGAATCTTCTTTTGTGCTGCTTTTGACAACATTGAAATTTAAAGAGGCACTAAATATAAATGAAATCAACAAAATCATTGCCAAAATTGAAAAAGAAGTCATAAGCGATAATCAATCCATAAATACTACTAATGTTGTAGATATAGATGCTCAAAATGATATAAGTCCTACTAATGAGATAAAAATAGAGATAAAGCCAAAATTTGAGCAATTGATAGATAAAATTTATAATCGTGATTATGAGTTAGGGGAGATTTTTAAGAAAAATATCGAATTTGTTGATTTTAGAGATTCCACTCTTACTTGGAACAGCAAAGCACAAGGAGAAGATAGAGATAAGCTAAGGCAATTTTTTAATGTTATTATGGAGCTTGTGTGTGAAGTATTTGGTGAAAATACAAAAATTGTGGCTCCAAAACAAGAAAAACAGAATGAAAAAAATAAACACTTGGAGCCAGAAATTATAAAAGATATAGAAAATGTTTTTACAATCATTGATAAACAAGTATTAAATAGTGATTTTATCAAAGAGTGATGATATGGTTTTTTATGATATTGATTTAAATAACTTAGAGGTAATTTGCTCTAAAATCAATGAAATTACAAAAGATAAAGAGCATATTATATTTTTGCTATATGGTGATGTTGGTGCAGGTAAAACAAGCCTAATAAAGGAATATGTAAGATTGTGTGGAATTTATGATTATGTAACATCGCCTACTTTTGGTTTAATGCACGAATATGATAATCAGATATTTCATTATGATTTATATAATAGAGAGATAAGTGATTTATTGCATCTTGGAATCTTGGATTTGCTTGAAAATAGAGGTGTTCATTTTATTGAGTGGGCAAACAACGAACTAAAATCAATACTAAATGATGCATTTTCTAATATCATTACTATAAAGATAGATAAAAGTTTAGAATCCAGAAATTATGAGATTAGCTAAAGGATATATGTGGATACTCTAAGAGCGCAAAACTTGAGCAAAACGATCAAAAAAACAAAAATTGTGAATGATGTATCACTAGAAGTAAATAGTGCTGAGGTAGTTGGTCTTCTTGGACCAAATGGTGCAGGAAAAACTACTACATTTTATATGATTTGTGGTCTTTTAGTCCCAAGCAATGGAAATGTTTTTTTAAATGATGCAAATATCACAACTTTGCCTCTCCATAAGCGATCAAATATGGGTATAGGTTATCTTCCACAAGAATCTAGCATTTTTAGAGATTTGAGTGTTGAGGATAATCTAGAATTCGCAGCAGAAGTATCCATAAAAGATTCTAAATTGCGATTACAGCGGATAGAGGAGATGCTTGAAGCATTTAATATCACTACTATTAGGAGACGCAAGGGTTTATCTCTTAGTGGTGGAGAGAGAAGGAGGGTTGAAATTGCAAGGGCACTTATTAAAAATCCAAAATTTATATTATTAGATGAGCCATTTGCTGGGGTTGATCCAATCGCTGTAATAGATATTCAAAATATTATAGAAAAACTAATAGAACTAAATATAGGTGTATTGATAACAGATCATAATGTGAGAGAGACTTTGTCTGTATGTGATAGAGCGTATGTGATAAAGAGTGGCAGTTTGCTTGCAAGCGGAAGTAGTGATGAAATCTATGATAATGAATTAGTGAGAATCCACTATCTTGGTGAAAATTTTAAAATATGAAATTAAAGCAATCTCAAAGCCCAAAAACAAAGCTAAGCCCCACACTAAAGAGCTGGTTTCCAATATTGCAAAGCTCAACTATCGATTTAGAGGAAGTTTTAAGTGAATTTATCGTAGAAAATCCATTTGTAGATATACAAAGCAATATAAGGCAGAATCTTCCGCCATCAGCGATTAAAAATTACAGGCGTAGTGATATTGCTTCTAAACGATATATGAGCGATAAGATAGAGGCATTAAGTATTTATGAGAAGAGTCTTTATGAGATGTTAGAATCGCAAATTCTCCCACCTTTGTTTCCAACACCAATAAGTCAAAAAATAGCACTTGAAATTATCGATAATATCGGTGATGATGGATATTTTGAAGGTAGTGTTAGTGAAATTGCAAATTTATATGGTGTGGAATCTCATTTTGTAGAAAATATCCGACTAAGATTTAGCAAGCTTGATCCATCTGGTGTTGGTGCTATAAATGATGTAGAATCTATGATTTTTCAGCTTGATAGTTTTGATTTAGACAGGGAATTGTATGATTTGTGTTTTTGCCTTATTAATGATTTGAAAAATCACAAAAAATATATAAATAATAGACTCTATACTCAAGCTATGAAACTTATTTCAAGGCTTAAAAATCCGCCTGCATTGGATTATTTTGCTGCTGATTTAAGTGTCATTCCAGATATTATGATAAATCACACAAGTGATGGCTTTGAAGTGAGTTTAAATGATGATTATTATCCAGAAATTATCATTGATAATCATATCAAAGATTCTAAAGAGAATGCTATTAAAGTGAAGTTAAAAGAGGCTAGAGATCTAATAGATGCTTTAAATATGAGAAAAAGCACGATAAAAAAAATAGGTCTTATGTTGTTAGAGTATCAATATGATTTTTTTATAGGTGGTAGTATAAAGCCTCTAAAATTAAAGGATATTGCATTAGAGTTGGGTCATAATCCAAGCACTATCTCTCGTGCCATTGCAAACAAATATCTAGAATGTAATCGCGGAATCTATCCATTAAAAAGCTTTTTTACAGCTGCAATTTCAGATGATACATCAAATACTTCCATAAAAGATTTCATACTAGATTGTATAAAATATGAAAACAAAAAATCACCTTTGAGTGATGTTAAGATTCTAGAGTTGATAGAAAATAAATATCAAATAAAAATGGTAAGAAGAACTATCACAAAGTATAGAAAACAGCTAAATATAGCAAGTTCAGGTGAAAGAAAGCGTCTATATGAAATGGAATTATGATTTAAGGAGTATGAATGATAAAAGATATTTTGCGTGACTCTAAGATTATTGCGATAGTTGGGCTAAGTCCAAATCCCACAAAAGATAGCAATATGGTTGCTAGGTATTTACAAAATAATGGCTATAAGTTAGTTCCTATATATCCAAGTGAAGATGAAATCCTTGGCTGCAAAGTTTATAGAAATATAAGTGATGCCTTGAGGGAAAATGATATAGATATAATAGTTGTATTTAGAAAAAGTGAAGTAGCGTTAAATATTGCAAAAGAAGTTATAGATAATATAAATTATTCAACTAATTTGAAAGCATTTTGGCTTCAACTTGGCATTATCAATGATGATATAAAAGATTTGTTAAAACCATATGATATATATTTTGTTCAAGATAAATGTATTAAAATTGAGCATCAATTACTTCTTGATTGATACCCCTAATCCTATACTTTTAGACTTTATATTGTATTGATACAAATTATCTCCATATCCTTGAAAATATTGCACATATAGGCTTGTCCTTTCTAAATCAAATTTATATTCAAGCATAAATGAGCCTTTGTATTTTTTGTAGTTATGAATGAGATTGTGTATTGTAATGCTAATATGATTTTTATCTAAGAATTTATATCCAAGTTTTAAATCACTATATCCTATGTATCTTCTTATATCTCTAGGATCATATCCGATATAAAACCACGCTTTTAGATTCGCATTAAAATTGCCATTTTTATACATTAATTCAGTTATGATTCTATCAATGCCTCTTGAACGCTCTCTAAGCTCTTCGCCGTTTGATCTATGCAAATATCCAAGTCTAATATTATAAAACTCTCCACCAAATAATTTCCAATCTAATGCTCTATAAAATGTAAGCTCTGGCATATAGTCATTATCTCTAAATGGCGCAGAAATATTTCCAGAATACATTTGAAAAAATGATGTTTGTGTATATCCAAAGAATAATCCTATACCAAATAGAATATCATCAAATAGATTCACCTTCGCACTTATTTGTAGTTTTACTTCAATTGGCTTATATGGTGCTCTTATGCCACTTATTGAGTAATACACTGGGATAAAATAACTCTCATTATGTATGGAAAATCTTTGAAGCATATCATTTGTAGTATTGATATCATCATATTTTGGGAATTCATAGTTTTTGATTGCATC
Source organism: uncultured Helicobacteraceae bacterium (assembly GCA_944323755.1). Taxonomy (GTDB): domain Bacteria; phylum Campylobacterota; class Campylobacteria; order Campylobacterales; family Helicobacteraceae; genus NHYM01. The sequence goes on along the minus strand of CALUTR010000005.1, from coordinate 71,532 downwards.
TTCATCTTCAAGGTTGTCATCAATTTCTGATATTTCTTGATCTTCATTGTGCGTATTTATTGTTTGATTATTATTTATATCATCTCCAATAAGCATAGATGATAATATGAACCACATTAAAAAAGATCTCATTTTGGTGATACCTAGAAAATATTTTCTTAATATAATAATATTTTATTAATTCAACAATAATTAAATGATGCAATATCATTACTTTGTTTAAAACCTTTAATGTTGTTTTGGATAAAATACGCAAAATTAGCAATTACTAATGCAATCACTAGCTAAAAGGAAATTGTAATGTGTGGTATAGTTGGATATATAGGTAATAAAGAAAAAAAAGAAGTTATGCTTAGTGGTCTAAGAGAGCTTGAATATAGAGGGTATGATAGTGCAGGAATATCTGTGCTTAGCAGTGATGTATTATCCACATTTAAAACCACAGGAAAATTGATAAATCTTGAAAATAAATGCAAAGACTTTAAATCTAGCGGTTTTGGTGTAGCTATAGGCCATACAAGATGGGCTACTCACGGCAAAGCCACAGAGATTAATGCACATCCTCATTTTGGTGAAACAAGTAGTGTGGTCCATAATGGTATTATTGAGAATTTTTTAGAAATAAAAACTAAGCTAGAGAGTGAGGGTAAAATATTTTTAAGTCAAACTGATACTGAAGTTATCATTCATCTTTTTGAAGAGAATCTAAATATTTGTTCAAATTACTTAGAAGCATTTAAAAATACTATAAATAGCTTAATTGGTTCGTATGCAATTTTACTTATTACAAAGAGTGCACCAGATAAAATATTTTATGCAAAAAATGGTTCGCCATTATTAGTTGGTGCAAGTAAAGATGAAATCTATTTTGCAAGCTCATCAACTCCGCTTATTGGTCTTATTGACAGAGTGTGTTATTTAGAAGATGGTGATATTGGCGTTATGGATATTGATTCATTTAATGATTTGACAAATATCCAACCTATGAGTGGTGAAAAAATGTCTTCACAAAAAGATGGCTATCGATATTTTATGGAAAAAGAAATATATGAACAGCATAAAATACTTCAAGATACTATACGCGGTAGAATCTTAGATAATAATGTGAATTTAGAGCTTCCAGATGATTTTGTAAATGGGGTCAATAGAATCTTGATTTGTGCTTGTGGCACGAGTTATAATGCGGGGCTTAGTGCGAAATATTTATTTGAACGAGAAGCAAAAATCAAAACTGATGTTGTGATTGCAAGTGAATTTAGATATGCTGAACCAATAATGGAAAAAGATTCCCTATTTATTGTTATATCTCAAAGTGGAGAAACAGCAGATACGCTAGAGGCTTTGAAATTAGCAAATAAAAATAATCTAAAAACACTAGCGATATGCAATGTGGATAATAGCTCAATTGTAAGGGAGGCAAAGTATTCTTTACTAACTAGGGCAGGTATAGAAAAGGGTGTTGCATCTACTAAAGCTTTTTCATCACAGGTAATGCTTCTTTGGATACTTGGAATCTACATATCACAGCGTAAAAATCTTATTTCAAAAACCCAAATCAAAGCTCAAATAGCTAGCATAAAATCTTCGCTTGAAGCTGTTAAGGTGAATTCTTATATACACGATAAATTAAAAAAACTATCTAAGCGGTATTTGCATGGACATGGGTTTTTCTTCATTGGAAGGGATATATTCTATCCATTGGCATTAGAAGGTGCATTGAAATTAAAAGAGATTAGTTACTTGCACGCAGAAGGGTATCCTGGTGGTGAGATGAAGCACGGACCAATAGCATTGGCTGATAGTGAGTTATTTTGTGTTAGTTTGATGCCAAAACATTTGCTATATGATAAAATTAAAAACAATACCCAAGAGCTTAGTGCAAGAGATGCAACTATTTGTATCGTGGCACAGGAATATAATGATGTTGCTGATGATATAGTGCTTATTGATAAATTTGATAGCTATATGGAAGAATTTTTTGCTATGATGATTGTTTTGCAACTTCTTGCATTAGAAATTGCAATAAGGCTTGGTAATGATGTTGATATGCCTAGGAATTTGGCAAAAAGTGTAACTGTTGAATAAGGTTTATATATGTTTTTTACTCGATTAAAGATTTTTTTGTTAGCTGCTATATTGCTTGGTTCATTTAGTTATTTTTTGATTTATAAAATAGATATTTATGTGAAAAATCAAGCTGCCTCTATACTTTCTTCTGAATTATCAAGTGTGGCAAATATTGTTTTTTCAAATACAAATATAATGCACAATGCCCCAGCTCATCATACTATTGCATTTGATTCATTAAAGACTCAATCTGGTTTTAAGGATTTTTGGTTTAGTAGAAGTGATGTGATAAGTGATGGATTGGGTAAGCCAAGAGCATCTCTTAAAGATGTGATAGAGAGAAAAGCAAATCTAACAAAATCAAATGAAGCATCTATTACAAAAATCCATAATACAAATCAAAATTTATTTAGAATCTCTGTTCCAGTTATCGCATCACAATCGTGTTTGTCTTGTCATAGTGGTTTGAAAGCTGGTGATATAGCGGGCTCTGTGAATGCTTCGTTTATCTTTAATGATACTATGTTTGCGATATATGATTCTATGAAAATTGAATTATTATCAATCATTGTTGTCGCATCATTGGTATTTATGTTTATTATGCTATCTAGTATTAATTCATTCACAAAATTGGTATTTAGCCTAAAAAACGCAATACAAGGTGCTATAGGTGGTGATTTTACAATTAGAATCAAAAAGCACGGCGTTGGAATCTTTAGTGATGCTACGAAATTGTCCAATCAATTACTAGAAGTATTGGATAAAAGTATTACTTCAATTGATGTTAAAATCGCTTCTATCTTTATTTATAAAAAGAGTTCATACAGCAAGAATCCATTGCTTAGAATCACAGAATTAATAGCAGAAATTACAAATTTATTTTTATTTAAAAATAAAATAGAGGCTGCTAGGAAAAATACTGAAGTTTGTAGAGAAATACAAAATGTAATATCTAGATATATTAAATATAAATATTTGATTTTTGCAGAAATTGTTGATGGTAATATCGTAAGTGGCTGCAGAATCGAAGATAATAATGAAAGTAAAATCGTAGTTGGCGATGTAAGAAGTATAGAAAAACGCCTTGAAGCAGAGAATCCAAATATTATTTTTAATGACGATAAAGGTTGTGTATTTATTTCTACATCGGTTGATCAACTCAATGTTATAGATTTAAAGATTTATATTTCTGATGATATTATGTTTTATTACTCCATTGTTTTAAATTCTAAAAAAGATTTGATTGAAAAAGAGAATTCTATTATTAGAATTTATAATTATATTCGCGAGGCAAGACCAATCATCAAGAATAATATACTTGTCAAAAGTATAGAAGAATCATCATATACAGATCCTTTAACCAAGGCTTATAATAGGCTATATTTAGAAAAGTATGCATTAAGTATAGAAGGCAAATTAAAGCAGCACATAAGTTTTGGGGTTTTGATGCTTGATATTGATCATTTCAAAAAAGTAAATGATACATATGGTCATGCTGTTGGTGATAGTGCAATTTGTTTATTGACAGATACCATAAGAAAGGCAATTCGCGCTAATGACAAGCTATTTAGATATGGTGGTGAAGAGTTTGTAGTGATTTTAGAGGGTTGTGATATGAAATCTGCACAAGTTGTCGCAGAGAAGATTAGAACAATGTTTATTGTTGCAAAAACTTGTGGATTCTGTGCTTCAGATGATAAATGTAGCCTAATAGAGATTAATTTTAATAAATCTGTTAGCATTGGTGTTTCTGTTATGCCGGATTTTTCAAAAGATATTTGGGAATGCATCAATCAAGCAGATTTGGCATTATATGAAGCAAAGGAGAAAGGTAGAAATAGGGTTATTAAATACAGCCCTGAACTCAAAGCAAAAGAAGCACAAAAAAATAAACAAGATAATTCGCTACAAAATACATCTCAAAATAGCAATGCTAGTTCTACTTCAAATGCAAATGAAGAAGATGATGATGAAAGAGCATTTCTAGAGAGCTTAAAGCTTAATGATAGACTTTAGATTTTAGTCTATCTCCTTTAAAGCTTCTTCTTGTCATCATCAAGCTTTGTTCATAAAATATTATAAGTGTGATTGAGATTCCAACAGCGAGTGCAAATGCCACAGAAATGGTTGTCATAAGATTATTTGTGATCTCTATTAGCAATTTGTATTGATTTTCTAATTCATTTTCATTTGCAAATGATGCAATGGATAGAATGGTTCTATATGCATACATTCCAGGTATCATAGGTAGCAATGCAGGGAATGCGATGATTTCCATAGGGCATTTTACTTTTTTTGCAAATATCAATCCAAGTAATCCAATAAAAAATGCAGCAATGAAAGTGGCACTTGCAATTCCAATAAAATGCAAAAGGTAGAATCTGCTTCCGTGTGCTATCGCAGCAAGTAATGCAGATAGGAATAGTGCTTTTATTGGTGGATTACACGCAAAGGCAAAACCAAACCCAGCTATCGCAGCAAATGCGCCATCAATTAATGCAGATATTAAGATTTCCATTAATACTCCATTCTAATGCCAGTAATGCTAAGTGTAATATAAAGCCCAATTGCAATACAAGATATGATGATAAGTGTGCTTATAGCCCTTGAAATTCCAATGAGTGAATGCCCATCTAGTATGTCTATTACGGAGTTTATTAGATATACGCCTGGTATCAAAAATAATACACTTGTTCCTATTGCCACATCGGGAGTTTTGCTTGTTATGATACTAGTTCCTATGTATGCAATCATTGAAGCAATAAATGCACAAATCACAAAAATAAATCTAATATCAACATTCATTACCATTAGAATCTTTTTTATATTAAACCCTATAAAAGTAGCTATAAATACAATTGGCATTGATTGTAAGTCGCCACCAAATAATCTACAAAATGCAGCATTTGCAAAGCAAGTCAATATCAATGTATTAATGTAGCTATATCGTTTCTTGTGGATAATTTTGTCATATAATTTTTTTAGTTGTGTTAGCGTAATTTTTTCATCGTATGCGTGCCAGCTAAGAGCACTTAGTAAAGATATAGCATTAAAATTTATAGGAGATTCTGTATATCTCCTTACATAAGTTCTTTGCAGCGAATAATCATCTTGTGCAAAAACGCTAATTGTTATATTTTTTGAAAATATAGAGATATTGACTTCATATCCAAATGCTTTTCCGATTCTAGTTGTGCATTTTACAACTCTAGATGTGTAGGTACCAACAGATAGCATAGATATCGTATAATCCATCAAGAATTCTGTAAGTTCTTGGATATTTGTATTTTCCATATATTTTTGATTATTGCTTTATTAATTCTAGAATCTTTTTTGCATGACCACTTGATTTTACATTATATAGCGCTTCTTTTATTATTCCATTTTGTATGATAAAAGTTGATCTAAGTATACCCATATATTTTCTTCCATACATACTTTTTTCTACCCATACTTCATAGGCATTTGCTATAGATTTATCGCCATCGCTTATTAGCATTTGTGTTAGATTTTCTTTGCATATGAATTTTTTATGAGATTCTATGCTATCTGGACTGACCCCTACAATAACAGCATTTAATTTTTCAAATTCTTCTTTTAACTCACTAAATTCTTTGCCCTGCATCGTGCATCCTTTTGTCATATCTTTTGGATAAAAATATAAAATGATAATTTTGTCTCCAAAACTATTTAGTGATATATCTTGATTATCTTGATTTTTAGCATTGAAATTTGGTGCTTTATCTCCAGCTTTCATTATATATTCTCCTTAAATTATATTTGAAATTTGAATTATTAATTAAATTTTGTTTTATTCTTAAAATATAAAGAATAAAGAATATTTGTTTTATAGCTATAATGTTACTTTATTTTGGTTTGAGAATCATTGATTCTATTCTAAAATTAAAGTAGTGTTTTTAAAGGAGATTGTTTATGTTTATTCAAAATTATGATCCGCTTGGCAATATTTGGCTAAGTGCATTTATGGCATTTATACCAATAGTGGTATTTTTTCTATCTCTTGTAGTGTTTAAGACAAAGGGTCATACTGCAGGGTTTTTGACTATTGTTGTGGCAGCTATTTTGGCAGTTAGTGTATTTGGTATGCCTATTGATAAAATGCTTTATAGTTTTTTATATGGTGCATTGTATGGTATGTGGCCAATTGCGTGGATTATCATCGCTGCAATTTTCCTCTACAAGCTCACGCTAAAATCTGGGTATTTTGATATTTTGAGAGAATCTATTATTGCTATCACGCCCGATCAGAGAATCCAAGTTATCTTAATTGGATTTTGTTTTGGTGCATTTTTAGAGGGTGCGATTGGTTTTGGTGGACCGGTGGCTATTACTGCAGCTTTACTTGTTGGATTGGGACTTAGGCCACTTTATGCAGCAGGGCTTTGTATGATTGCTAACACTGCTCCTGTAGCTTTTGGTGCGGTTGGGATACCAATTATAGCTATGGCAGGTGCTGTAAATGTCCCAGCAATTGAAATTTCAGCTATGGCAGGACATATGCTCCCACCACTATCACTTTTTATTCCCTTTTTCCTTATATTTTTGATGAATGGTTTTAAAGGTGTAAAAGAAACTTGGCCTGTGGCGCTTGTAGCAGGAGGAAGTTTTGCTATCGTGCAGTTTATTACAGCTACACATCTTGGACCAGAGCTTCCAGATATCGCTTCAGCAGTAGTGTCAATTATTTGTGTTGCAGTGTTTTTACGCTTTTGGCAGCCTAAACATATATTTACATTTGATGAATCTATAGGTGGTAAGGCTACAATAGAGGCAAAAAAATATAGCACTAAAGATATTGTTCTAGCTTGGATGCCGTTTGTTTTACTTATTGTAGTAATTATAATTTGGACACAAGGTTGGTTTAAATCTTTATTTGCTCCAGAAGGTGTTATGGCATTTTCTGTGTTTAATTTTAATTTCCAAAGTCTTGCAGAGATTATGCAAGTAGCACCTGTTGTACCTGTAGAAAAAGGACAAGTGCCTGTAAAATCTGTATTTGAGTTTTCTCTTATAAATACTACTGGTACTTCAATTTTACTTGTTGCACTTATTACTATGTTTATGTTAAAGGTTAAGGTTGGCACAGCAATACAGACTTTTGGCGAGACTTTAAATGAAATGAAGTTTGCTATTTTAACTATTGCGCTTGTGGTTGGATTTGCCTTTATTTCAAACTATAGTGGTATGTCAGCTACTCTTGCACTAGCCCTTGCTCAAACTGGAAATGCTTTCGCGTTTTTCTCACCAATTGTTGGTTGGATTGGAGTATTTTTAACTGGTAGTGATACAAGCTCAAATCTACTTTTTGGAACACTCCAACAACTAACTGCAAGACAACTTGGCGTTCCAGAAGTATTATTTTTAGCAGCTAACTCTGTTGGTGGTGTCGTTGGTAAAATGATAAGCCCTCAAAGTATTGCTATTGCTTGTGCGGCAGTGGGATTAGTAGGTAGAGAATCTGAACTCTTCCGCTATACAGTGAAGTATTCTATTATATTTGTAATTGGTATAGGGATCTTTACCTATGCAATTGCATTTTGGATACCTTGGTTGGTGCCATAAATAGATAGGATTCTAGGGTTTAAAACCTAGAATCTTGCATTAATTTAATATTTATTTTTTAGATTTATATATAGTTCGGCTTCTTTTTTTATATTTATAATCTCTTCATCTCTAAGAGGTCTTACAACTTTTGCAGGATTCCCAGATATAAGCGACATTGGTGGGTATTTTTTGTTTTTTGGTAGCAGGCTTCCTGCGGTAATAAAACAATCATCTCCAACCTCAACATTATCAAGTATTATAGAGCCCATTCCAATTAAGCATCGATTTCCTATTTTACATGCGTGTATTGTAACTCTATGTCCTATTGTTACATCATTTCCAATATTTACTTCAAGCCCATTTGGGAAGATCCCATTATCTGGTTGATATGCGTGAATGATTACTAGATCTTGTATGTTTGTCCTCTCGCCAATAGTAATTTTGTTTAGATCACCTCGTATAATACTGCCAAACCATACACTAGAATCTTCCCCAATTCTTACATCGCCTATAATATTTACATTTTGGAAAATTTTTACACTATTGTGTATATTTGGAATCTTTCCATTAAATTCTAAAATATTCATTTTTTTCCTTTTACTAATATGATGATAAAATCTACTTAAATATCATTTTAAAATATCTTAAAATTCATAATATAGCGCTTTTTAGCTACAATAAACATTTCATTTATTCTAAGGTTTGAGAGTGTAGATTTGGACTTATTTCAGATGTTGAAATCAAAAAATTATAAAAAAAATATTTTAAGTATTGTAGTAAATACAATTTTTTGGATTATTGTTTTTTGTGTCGTTTTGATTAATTTTTATGCTGCTGGTAGTATTTTTGCATATGAGGATAATCACGATCATCATTTAGCATTTTTTTCATTTTTAGGTGGAATGGCAGCAAATGGAATATTTCCTGGTATAGATTTTTATTCACCTCATTCTGTTTTTATTCCACTTGTTATTGGTATTTTTTTTAAATTTCTTGGTATTAGTCAGGTTAGTCTTGGGATAAGCGATGGAGTGATTGTATTTATAACAATGATTTTCATTTATAAATGTGCAAGGCTTGTTATGCCAAGTATGTTTGCGAAATTAGCCGTTTTGACTATATTACTTAGTCATAGTGGAAAGGACAATCCATGGTTTAATGATGTTATTATGTTATTTGTAGCTATTGGAATCTATTATTTTGCACTTTATTTTAGCTCATCTAAAACTTTTGTTAAAAAAACAAGTCTTATTATCGTTGGGATTATTGCTTTTTTATTACCATATATGAGGCAACAAGGCTTGGTGATTAGCTTTTGTTTTTTATTATTGCCTGTAATTTTGTTTTATACTAAGCAATTAAAATTACTTGAATATAAAATGATGCTCTCTTGTATTGTTTATACATTTTTGATATCTAATTTTCTATTTCTTGTTTTTGTTGTTATTAAAAATGGCTTTTTGGGGCTTGAGATTTTATATACTAGTTTTGGTGAGCTTGTAGATATGGCACAGCCTGCCATTGGGTATGAAAATAGTATTTCAAGTGTTGCAAATTCATTGTTTAATTACACTGCAGATGGTATGGATTGGCATGGGTATTCTATGAAGTTTTTGTCATATTGGTTTATTGTAATTCTCCCTTGTTTGTATTTCTTGTATCAGCCATTTAAAAAAGGCTATGGAGAGGAATCTACTATAACAAAAGAAGATAGCATAAGATTTATTGCTTCATTGATTGTTTTATCCACTATTATTTTTAATTACCCAATTAATGAAGATGCTAGAATGAGAGTGCAATTTGGTGTTGGTATATGGTTGTTTGTAGAATCTTTAAGATTATGCTTTTATCATAAAAATATTAAGTTTATTTCATTTATAGCGATAGCATTGGTGTTTTTGCTTATTCATCATTCTAAAATTGTGCAATTTGTAAATAAGGTTGAGATAAATTATGTAAATATGTTTCAGGTAAAAGATAGTTATCAAAAAATGCCAGATAATTCACCATATAAAAATATGGTTTTTAAAGATGATTATGCATTACATATTCATTCATTATTATCAAGCATTGAGGATTATTACACTAAGAATCCAAATACAAAAATTATATTTAATGGCGAGTTGATTAATATCAATAATTATTTGTTTTTGTTATTTAGTGGTCCAGAGGTTGATATCGCACATAAATTTCCTTATTATTATGGTGTGTTTAATAGGGAGATGATTTTCCCAGAAATCAATAATGAATTTAATAAATATATCAATGAAAATAAGCCTATGATTATTGATTGTGAGTTTAAAAAAGATAGCTTGCCAAGTGGGTATAAGATTCTAGATGAAATAAATAATTCGTGTAATATATTGATTCCATATGATAAGGATTGAGATGCTTAGTTTTTGTGATATTTTATTGAAGCTTCAAGAATTTTGGAAAAACCAAGGTTGTCTTATTTTGCAACCATATGATATTCCAGCAGGTGCAGGCACATTTCACCCTGCTACATTGTTACGGAGTTTAGATTCAAAGCCGTGGAGTGTGGCTTATGTAGCACCATCAAGGAGACCTACAGATGGTAGATATGCACAGAATCCAAACAGGCTTGGTAGTTATTATCAATTTCAAGTTTTAATAAAACCAAGTCCGGATAATATTCAAGATATTTATTTAGATAGCTTGAATATTATAGGCATTGATGTAAATAAACACGATGTGAGATTTATTGAAGATAATTGGGAATCTCCAACTCTTGGTGCTTGGGGTCTTGGCTGGGAAGTATGGCTTGATGGTATGGAAGTAACGCAATTTACATATTTTCAGCAAGTAGGAGGATTACCTTGCTATCCAGTACCAATTGAAATTACATATGGAGTAGAGCGTCTTGCTATGTATATACAAGGTGTGGAATCAATTTTTGATATAGAGTTTTCAAATGCAGATTCGAAGGTTTTTAGCTATGCAGATGTTCATTTAGAAAGTGAGTGGGAGTTTTCAAAATATAATTTTGAAGTTGCAAACACAAAAATGCTATTTATACTATTTGATGAAATGCAAAATGAAGCTAAAGCATCACTTGAGGCAAATCTCCCACTTCCTGCATATGATTGCACGATGATGTGTTCACATTTTTTTAATATTTTAGATGCTAGGAAGGCAATTTCTGTGGCACAAAGACAAAATTATATTTTAAAGATTAGAGAGTTATCAAAATCTTGTGCGATGATGTATAAGGATCAAGAAAATCATCGATTACAAAGGCTAAATGATGCTAAAACTAGCAGAAATTTATAGTTATTTGGATTCTATATCACCATTTTCTTTACAAATGCAATGGGATAATAGTGGTCTTTTAATAGGGGATATGCAATCTAGTATAAATGATATTTATCTAACGCTTGAAGTTACTAAAGAATTAGCATTAAGTGCAAATGAAGATTCGCTTATTATTTCTCACCATCCGCTTATTTTTAAGGGATTAAAAAAGCTAGACTTCAGCGAATATCCAAGTAATATTATTGAAATTTTAATCAAAAAAAATATCGCATTAATATCGATGCATACAAATTTTGACATCACTCATTTAAATAAGTATTTTACAGAGGAGATTCTAGGGTTTAAAAATTATTATATGCAAGGTGCTTTATGCTTGGTTGAAGGTGAGTTTAAATTTGATAATTTGCTTGCATTATTTGATGCTTCTATTAGATTTAGTAAGTGTAAAGATTCTGTAAATAAAATTGCCATAATATGTGGTTCTGGAATGAGTGAGATTGATAGTGTTTATAAAGAAAATGGCATTGATTGCATAATTACAGGTGATGTAAAATATCACGATGTTATGAAATATAAAAGTCTTGGAATCTCAATCATCGATGCGAATCATTATCATTCAGAATGTTTTTTTGGCGATGTGCTAGCTTCATATTTGAAAGATATTTCCTATAATGCTATAATTTTCGATTTAGAGAATCCATTTAGCATTAAGAAAAATTAAGGAATAGTAAAATGAATAAAGATTTGCAAAATCTCATTGCATTAGCTCAAATTGATAAGGAAGCATCACATCTAGAGCCTAAAATAACACATATTGAAAATGAACTAAATGAAAAAATAAAGCTTCAAGTGCAGGTTCAAGATGAATTAGAAGAGTTGCGAAATAATGCAAAAAAGGCAACAATCAATATTCATGCAAATGAATTAGTGATTAAAGAAAATAATGACAAAATTGAGCAAATTGATAAAAAAATGGCGAGTGTAAAGAGTGAACAAGAGCTAAGAGCGCTTGATGCAGAAAATGGACTTGCAAAAGAAAAGATTGCATATGCAAATGAGCAAATATCGCAATTTGAAAAAGAATTAGAGAATTTTACAAGTAAAGAAGAAGAAATACAACATAGAATCCAAGAATTAGAAAAAGAGATTCAAGAAGATAGAGAAGAAGCACAAAAGAAGACTGCAAAAGTTAGAGTTGAGCTTAAAAAAATATTTGATAATAAAGAAAAAATAGCAAAAACAATCGATAATAAAGTTTTAATTTTTTATGAAAAAATACGAAAATGGGCTAAGGATACGAGTGTTGTTGTCGTTAAGAAGCAAGCTTGTAGTGGGTGTTATATCAAAATAAATGATATGGTATATAGTGAGCTTTTGAAATCAGATGATATTATTACTTGTCCGCACTGCGGTAGAATCCTATACATAGAGCAATAGGATTTTTGTGTTTGCCACGATTTATTATATTCTTTGTGGCATATTGTATGTATTATCGCTTCCATTTTTAGCGTTTCTTTGTATTTTTAAACCAAAATATAAAGATTCTATACCTGGTAGATTTTTCTTAAAAAATGCTGAATTTAGTGGCGATGTTTGGATACATGCCTGTTCTCTTGGTGAGATTAATTCATTGGAATTTTTAAAACCCCATTTAAAAGAAAAAACAATTATTTCAACGATAACAAATACTGGATATAAGAGGGCATTAGAGCTTTTTGGTGATAATGAAAATATAGAAGTTATATTTTTGCCATTTGAGATTTTTTTACCATTTTTGATGCCAAAGAGATTAAAGAAGTTGATAGTTCTTGAAGCTGAACTTTGGTTTATGTTGTTTATTTGTGCCAAAAATGTAGGTGCAGATACAATTTTATTAAATGCTAGAATCTCAATAAAATCATTCCCAAAATACAAAAAAATATCATTTTTCTATAAGCAAGTTTTTAAGTATATTGATTTGATTTTGTGTCAATTAGAAGATGATAAAGATAGATTGCTTGAACTTGGTGCCAAAAATGTAGAAGTCTTTGGAAATATTAAGGCATTAAATATATTTAAGATTTCTAGGCAGTTTGATAGATTTAGCGGTGATTTAATTTTTGCAGCAAGCACGCATAGAGGTGAAGAAGAACTTATATTAAATGCTTATATGGATTTATATATAGGATTAAAGAATTACAGATTATGTATCGCTCCGCGTCACCCAGAAAGGTTTGATGAGGTGTGGAATTTGTTGCAAAGATATGATATTAATTGTGCTAGATTTAGTGAAGTTGGATTAGATTATAATTATGATGTCATTTTGATAGATAAAATTGGTGAATTATTAAATATTTATAATGTATCTAGTGTCGTAATACTTGGTGGAAGCTTTGTAAAAATTGGGGGGCATAATCCCCTTGAATGTGCATTTTTTAATGTAAAATTGATTTCTGGAGTATATATTTTTAATCAATATGCATTGTTTGATTTAATAGATAATTATAAGATTATAAGAGATGATGAGCTAAAGATGACTTTAGAATCTTTAGAATCTTTAGAAAATAGTTGCATTAAAAATCAAAATGACAAATTAGATAAATTATTAAAATTATTGGATTTTTAAGTGGTAGATAAAGCATATAAAATATTATCAATACGGGAAAATATCTCAAATAGAAGAGCAAAAGAATTGCTTGATTTAGGGCTTGTATTTTCCAATGGAAAGAAGATTCGTGCAAGTGATTTAATATCACCAAAAATGCCATTAAAAGTGATGTTATTAGAAACACCAAAGGTGATTTTTGAGGATAAGTTTATACTTGCGATAAATAAACCAGCATTTTTTGATTCTTATGATTTAGAAAAGAAATTTAGCGGCTGGGTACTACTTAATCGCCTTGATAAGCATACAAGTGGTGTGATACTTTTAACAAAAGATGACGAGTTTAGAAAAGAAGCAATCAATGAATTTAAGAATGAAAGAGTTTATAAAGAATATCTAGCCTTAGTAAAAGGTATTGTGCCGCAAGAAATGACCATTGATAAGCCGATTTTAACAATAAAAGGTAATTATGCTAAGAGTAAGATTGACAATAAATTAGGTAAAAGAGCTATAACAAACATAGCTCCGCTTAGGTTGATCAATAAAAATACTTTGCTAAAAGTTATTATCAAAACTGGCAGGACGCATCAAATTAGATTGCACTTAGATTCTATAAAACACCCTGTGCTAGGTGATAATATTTATGGGAAAGAGCCTTTTGCTAGATTAATGCTTCATAGCTATAAAATTTCTTTATTTGATTATGAATTTTGCAGTGATAAGGGAAGCTTTTGGAAGTATCTACAAGATTGATTGATGGTGCAATTGAGGTGTTAATCAATGGTTTTATGAATGAATACAGCGAGTATGTAGATATGAAAAATATCATAAAAGAAAAATCAAATAGTGATGCAAAAATGATTTTTTATTTTGTTAATGCAAGCTCCATTAGTTCGTATATTTTAGGATATATTTTGAAGTTAAAAGAAGTTGATAAGCGGAATATCGATATCGTTGTTAGTAATGCCAAGCTTTATAATTTTTTACAAAATATAGATTTTGATCATTTTTTTGACATAAAGATAAAAGAATATGAATAACTGGAATCTTATATATCAGCACATTGATCGCGTTGCAATTAATATTTTTAGCATTAATGTGTATTGGTATGGAATCTGCTATGCATCAGCTTTGATAGTTGCTTTTTTGGCTGTGAAATACTTTATAAATAAAGATAAATATCCAATTAATAATAACGAATTAGATATGTTTTTTATTTATGTTGAAATTGGGGTGATTTTAGGTGCTAGGATAGGATACATCGTAATATATGATACAAATACAATGTATTATCTGTTGCGTCCTTGGGAGATGTTTAATCCATTTGTAAATGGTAAATTTGTCGGTATTAGTGGTATGAGTTATCACGGAGCTGTTTTTGGTTTTATCCTTGGGGCGTATTTGTATGCGAAACGATATAAAAAATCTGTATTGCTTTTGATGGATTCTACTGCTATTGCACTGCCTCTTGGATATATTTTAGGAAGGATTGGTAATTTTTTAAATCAAGAATTAGTTGGCAGGGAAACGGATCTTTCAATTGGAATCTTAGTAAATGACAAACTTGTGCACCCAAGTCAGTTGTATGAGGCATTTTTAGAAGGGTTTTGTATTTTTGTGATTTTATTTTTTATTAGACGCAAACTCAAGTATCAGGGCGAATTAATAGGATTTTATTTGCTTTTTTATTCTATTGCTAGGTTTGTTGTGGAGTTTTTTAGAGAGGCAGATTCTCAAATTGGATATTTTTATGGAATCTCAATGGGGCAAATATTATCTATAATTACACTTATGATATCAATAATATTTTTGGTTTTTATTCACAAAAAAATGATCAAAAAACAGCAATTATAAGAGGTTTAGAATGTTAATTGGTGTAATATTTATAGTGCTTTATATGATACCAGTTTGTTTGATAGCTGCACTTCAAATTAAGCATATTAAGGCAAGTAATAAAGTTGTAATTTTAGATGCTATGGATTTTAATATTGCTAAAGACTATGCCATTATTAGTCAATATTTTAATATTTTAGAGGCTATTTTTAGCACAATTATTTTTGTATTTTGGGTGAATTTTGGTTTTTATGCTTTGCAGGAAATCTTTGGCAGAGGGCTTATTAATGAGACTTTATATGTAGTTTTGTTTTTGATTTTTAATTCTATTTTAATGCTGCCACTTTCTGCATATAAAACACTTGTTATTGATAAAAGTTTTGGTTTTAGCAAAACTACAATTAGGCTCTATATTGTCGATACTATCAAATCATTTGTTATGCTTGTGATTTTTTCTTCATTAATATCTTTTGTCTTAATTTATTTTATTAATAATTTTACTAATTGGTGGATTTTTGGCTTTATTTTGATATTTTTAATTGTGGTATTAATAAATTTAATTTACCCAACTATCATTGCTCCACTTTTTAATAAATTTACTCCGCTTGATGATGAGAATCTAAAATCAAAGATTGTAGATATGATGGATAGTGTTGGGTTTAAAGCAAATGGGATCTTTGTTATGGATGCAAGCAGAAGAGATGGCAGGCTGAATGCTTATTTTGGTGGTCTTGGAAAAAGTAAGAGGGTGGTATTATTTGATACATTATTATCAAAAGTTACACAAAATGAATTGCTTGCTATTTTAGGGCATGAGTTGGCTCATTTTAAACACAAAGATTTGATTAAAAATATATGTATTATGGCTGTGGTATTGTTTAGTTTATTTTGTGTTGCAGGTAATTTGCCTGATATAATTTTTGATGGGTTTACAAAAAATGCTGCAAGTATAATTTGTGTTCTTATATTAATCTCATCGTTAATATCATTTTATTTTTTGCCTATTATTAATTATTTTAGCAGAAAAGCGGAGTATAAAGCTGATAAATTCGGCTCATCACTTACAAATGCAGATGATTTAGGAAGTGCACTTGTAAAGCTTATTAATGAAAATAAAGCATTTCCTTATTCGCATAGAATATATGTATTTTTTTATATGTCGCATCCTCCATTGCTTGATAGATTGAAAGCATTAAACTATAAATTTAATGAAAATTAAAGATGCAATCAATCTAGCAAAGCAAAAAAATAACAATCCACGAGGGTTGCTAGAATGCGAGATTCTCTTAAGTTATATTTTAAAGCAAGAGAGAATCTTTTTGCATACAAATGGTGATTTTGAAATTTTAGATAGTGATTTTGAGTTATTGTTGCAATATGTTGCTAAGCTTAATAGTGGCTATCCAATAGAGTATATCATAAATAAGGTTAGTTTCTATTCGCAGTATTTTTACATAGATGAAGGCGCATTAATACCAAGACCAGAGACGGAATTGCTTGTTGATTATGCATCTAAATTAGTTACACAAAACAATATCAAAAAAATTTTTGAAATAGGCGTTGGGAGTGGTGTTGTTAGCATAATGCTTTGTTTGCTTCATAAGGATTTGGAGGTTGTTGCCATAGATAAATCAAGTAGGGCATTAGAGGTCGCGGAAAAAAATATCAAATTAAAATCTATACTTGATAGCTCACTACATAGTAGAATCCAGCTTGTCAAAGGGAATTTACTTGATGGTTTAGATAGAAGTAAAGATGATTGTGTTATATCAAATCCTCCATACATTAAAAATTCATATAAGATTCCACCAAATTTACACTTTGAGCCAAAAGACGCACTATTTGGTGGAGAAAAAGGTGATGAAATATTGATAGATATAATCAATCTTAATGCAAAGTTTTTATGTTGCGAGATAGGTTATGATCAAGAATATCTAAAAGATTATATGGCGCATTATGATGAGGTTAGCTTTTATAGGGATTATTCAAAGTTTGTGCGAGGCTTTATCGCACAAAAATATTAATCTCTTGAAATATGATAGGGGTATTAGGAAAAGCACCGATATTTGGAGAATCTAGCTATAGCAAATTAGCAAATCCACTTTTATATTTATATGATTTTACGAGTTCTTTATTGATATGTGATATCTATATTGTATCGCTTAGTGGTAGTCCATTGTTATAAAAGATTCTGCCATTGTATCCACCATCATTGCTACCACCAAATCTTTTTAGATTGCTAAAACATATAGGTCGTATTAGATTTAGCTATTTTATTATTCTATGCTTTATTTATTTACTTCTTTTGCTTTGTTTATTTCATTATTTATATCACTAATCTCAGTGATATTTTTAATTTTTTCTTTTGATTTCCATAATTTTTTCCTTATGTGTTGTTTATAGTATTTTGTTATTATGTTAGTTTATTTTTAGTCTATATTTTGGAGTTTGAATGAAATTAAAAGTTTGTGTATTGAGTGATTATAGGGGGGGGGTAGAAGGTTTATTAAAAAGATTATCGCCAAATAATGACTGTAAGGTATGTATTGATGACTTTGAGCTAGAATTTCAAGTTTGCGATGATGTAAATTGTGATTATGTTGTAGTGCTTAATAAAGTTAATAAAAACACTATTGTAAAAACAAAGAGAATTATTGCATTACAACAAGAGCCATACATAAGAGAATCTAAACAATATGCAATCCCATTTAAAAATGAATGGGCTATTAGCGAGAGATATTATTCATTTTGTGATATCGTTCTTGCTTTTAATGATGGATTATTTGATCACAAAAACTTAATTTCTGTAGATCCTAAAACCTTTATAGCTGATAATACGGTATTTATTAAGCATCATCCAGCACTTTATTTTTTATTTGGTGATATTGATTATAAAAATTTATGCACACTTCCTGCTCCAGTTAAAACAAAAGATATATCTTGTATAGCTAGTTTTGATAAAAAAGCTTTCTATGGTCATCTAGATAGAATAAAGTTTGTTAAAGCTCTTAAAAAATCAAGAATTGGACATAGAATTGATTTCTTTGGTAATAAAACTGAATGTGAGTTAAAAGAAAAAAAAGATGGAATCTTGCCATATAAATATACTATTGCTATAGAAAATAACGCACAAAATGACTATGTAAGCGAAAAGATAATGGACGCTTATCTTGGATATAGCATTCCAATTTATTTTGGTGCAGGCAATGCTGATAAATATTTTCCTAAAAATTCATTTATAAAAATTGATATTTATGATTTAGAGAGTTCTATAAAAATTATTGAAGATATTTTAGATTCTGATTTTTATGAGAAAAACTTTAATGCATTGTTAGAGGCTAGAAAAATCGTCCTTAGCGAGTATTCTATGCTTCATTCTTTAGCTAAAATTATCATCACTGATGCAAAAACACACCATAATGATGCAAAAAAAGATATTTTAGTGCCTAAATATAAGCGACCTTTGAAATATATTTTGAAATATTGGTATTGTGTTTTGTATTATGGTTTTTTAAAGATTATTACCAATGGTGAGAGTAAAAATAAATTAAGAGATTTGTCTTAGAATTCAAAATTATTTCCAATAAGCTCTCTTGCGCTATCGCGTGGTGATTTTCCATTGATAATTTGATATACTTGATTTGCTATTGGCGTGTAGATATTGTGTTTTGTTGCGAGTTTCACGACTGCTTGCGTGCTTAATACGCCCTCTGCAATCTCTCCTAGCTCATCTAAGATATTTTTTAATGGCTTATTTTTTGCAAGTGCGTTTCCTACTCGATAATTTCGTGATAATAATGAGTTTGCAGTTAAGAATAAATCTCCAGCACCGCTTAGTCCTATAAATGTTGATTCTTTTGCACCAAAATACATACCAAATCTACACATTTCTACTAATCCTCTTGCAAGTATAGATGCTTTTGCGTTATTTCCTAGATTCAATCCATCGTTAATCCCGCCTGCAATTGCAATAATATTTTTATATGCACCAGCAACTTCACCGCCGATAATATCATTGTTGAAGTATATTTTCATAAAATTAGGAAAAATCGCCCCAACGCTTTCTATGTTAGATTCTGTGTGGATATTTAGTGCACAAGGCATACCTTCTAATACTTCTTTTGCAAATGATGGCCCCATTAGGTATCCGACTTTTAGATTCGGGAAATATTCTTTAAAAATATCACTTATGAATGCACCGCTATCTACTTCAATACCTTTTGATGCGACAATAACAATAGAATCTTTTTCAAATTCTATATTTTGTAGCCACTCTCGTATAGCTTGACTTTTAATCGCAATGATTATGTATTTGCATTTTAGGGCATCTTTTAGATCTATTTGTGTTACTTTATGTGAGTAGTATGTATTTAGGAATTTTAATTCTCTTCTTGATGCGATGCCAACATTGTTCTTCTGGCTAAAACAAAATGCAAGCGCTTTCCCCCAAACGCCTCCCCCAATTACTGCTATATCTATTTTTTCATTCATTATTGTTAATTGCCACCTGTTACATCTTTGTTTTTGCTTGAATTCCCATTAAGCTTAATCCTGTTGTAATTGATATAGATACTACTTTTAGTATGCAAAGTATACTACCTTCATTTGGGTTGTTTAGTATCTTTGATGCGTTATAACAGAAATGCAATTTTGAGGCTAGATTTTTTAAATACTCGGGTAATTTTTGTATAGCATATTCATCAAATGAGTTTTCTAGCACTTTTTGCAATAATAATGCACTGATTAGCAGCTCTTTCCACATAGAATCTAAATTGCTAAAATCATATGAGATTTCTGCATTACTTTTTTGTAGTATTGTATGGATTCTAGCGTTTGCATAATTGATATAATAGATCGGGTTATTGGAATCTTCATTTTTTAGCACATCAACATCAAACTCTAAGTGCGTATCTGCTTTTTTACTTACAAATATAAATCTAAGTGCATCGATACCTATATCATCTATCACATCTTGCATTAATATAAAATTCCCAGCTCTCTTGCTCATTTTATAAGGTTTCCCACCTTTTAATAGGCTTACCATTTGTGATAGTATCACATCAAGTTTTGCACTTTCATATCCCAAAAAATCAATACTAGATTTAATCCTTGCTATATAGCCGTGATGATCTGCACCCCATATATTTATATATGAATCATATTGGCGTTTGAATTTATTATCGTGATATATGATATCACCTGCTAGATATGTCGGCTCGTTGTTATCTCTTATTATAACTCTATCTTTCTCATCGCCATTTAGGCTTGATTTTAGCCATACTTTGGAGTCTTTTGTATAGATAGCATTATTTTCTTTTAGCTTTTTTAATACCCCATCTAATTCATTTATGAGTGATTTTTCGCTTACAAAATAATCAAACGATATTTTTGCATCTTTTAGTGTTGATTTTATTAATGAAAGTGTTGCTTTCATGCCAAACTGCGAAATAGTATCTATATCAGAATCTATAAATACCTGCTTTCCAAGAGAATCTATCGTATCTCTTGCTATATCTACAATATAATCTCCACGATAAAACTCCTCTGGATATTCAACTTGAAAGCCTAATATTTCTCTTCCTGCTAAAAGTATAGAATTACCTAACATATCAATTTGACTGCCAGCATCATTAATGTAGTATTCTCTTTTTATGTCATATCCTAGATGTGTCGCAACTCTAGCTAAAGTATCACCAAATATTGCTCCTCTTGCGTGTCCTATGTGAAGCGGTCCTGTTGGATTAGCGCTTACAAACTCAAGTAGTATTTTTTTGTTGTGATTGTTTTTTGCGAAATTATTTGGATTTGATATTGCATCTTTTGCACTTTTTGATAGAAAATCATCGCTTAATTCAAGATTGATGAAGCCATTTACTATGTTTATGGCTTTGAATTCATATAGAGATTCTAATTTTTTTTTAATATCACCTGCTATTTCATTTGGATTTTTGTTTTGTTTTTTTGCCAACATCATCGCTATTGGCGTAGAGAAGTGCCCCATTTTTGAATTTTTTGGAATTTCTAAAATGACATCTTCATTTATAGTAGAATCTAATAAATTTTTTATGTGTTTATACATAAACGCCCTATGCTTTTTTTATATTTTCTGTTTCTTGTATAATGGTATCGTTTTGTTTTATGTTTTGATTATTTTCCACTTCTTTTGCATTGATTGTATTTTTATTTTGTGCGAATTCCTCTGTCTCTTCATCATCTTTTACAGCTTTTTTGAAGTTTTTAATGCCACTTCCTAAGCCTTTTGCTAAATCTGGAATCTTTTTTGCACCAAATAATAAAACAACAATCGCCAAAATAATTAATAACTCTGGAACACTAGGCATTGCCATAATTCTAATCCCCTTAGATAAATATAATAGTGTATTTTATAATAAAAAGCATAAAATGCAATATTTTTAGTATGCTTGGCACTCTTTAAACATCTGATCAAAATATTTTGCAGAATCTACTATATATTCTTTATTTTGACTAATTAATAACATTTCGTAATTTATATCAAATGCACTTTTTGACCAATTTGCGGAGCCAAAAATTATCGTTTTATTGTCTATGATCGCTAGTTTATTGTGCATTATTCCATAATATTTACCATTGTTTGATTGCCTTCCTTTTAGCGTGCATACATTTACATTTTTTAATTTTGCTAGATATCCTATTGTCGATTTATCATCATCAATATTACTTTTATAATCATAGATTATTTTGAAATTTACACCTTTTTTTGCTACATCTCTGATTGCCTTGCTTATTTCTCTGTTTGTGAAACTATAAATAGCTATTTTAACCTCTTTCTTTGCCTGCCTTATTTCCTTTATTAGTGCATTTACCGCATCTTTAGCTTGATATGGCATAAAATACATAGAATCTGCAAATGCAAAACATTGCAAAATCAAGATTAAAAATAAGCTTCTCATAGATTTTGGTTTCCTTTTTATATTTATATTATATTTTGTAATTGAATTATATTGATAATGTTAGTATAATTTGTTTATTTATTAAAATATGAGCATTAGTATTGTATTCAAGATTTTGGTAGAATACACACCATAATTTACTAGTTATGTTTGGTTTGGAGAATCAATGAAATTTTTACTTGTTAATACAAATGCAGCAGTTAAAAAAATCTTTAGCATTGCTGCAAGAAAAGCTTCAATTCTTCTTGATTTTGCTAATTCTATTCAAGAAATTTCCATTCAAGAAGATTATACTTGTATTTTTATAGATGATGGTGTATTAAATACTGGTAACTTTCAAAGCATTAAAAACAAAATGATAACCACAAAGTTTTGTCTCATAATGTCAAAAGATTCTGATGTGGTTCCAGGCTTTGATAATTACATAAAAAAGCCATTTTTGCCGACAGATATTTATGCAGTATTAAAGCAAGAGAAGCGCAGTGATATGAGTTTTTCTTCATTTGAAGCAGAAATGCAAGATGATTCTATTCTTGGTGATAGCAATATAAACAATGGAATAAAAAATATAGATTTACTCGATGAAGTGGATAATTCAGGTATTGCTTCTGATGTAAATAGTAATATTAATAATATAGATTTATCTGAATTTAGCGATAATGATGATGAGTTTTTATCTGGCACTAAAGATTCTACTTCAATAAATTATCAAAATAATGAAGAAGTAAAATTCACATACGAAGATTCTGATAATTCTATAAATTTGGTAGATTCTATAAATGATAGTTCTTTTAATATACTAGATGAATCTAATTCTTTTGATAGTAATGATAACAGTAATTCAACACAAGATTCTATTGAATTTAACTCTACTAATATATTTGGTGATTCTAATGATTTCTTGGATTCTGGTGATAATCTTGGGCAGGATATCGTTGATAATACAATAGTAGATGATAATAGCGATCATAGTATAGAGCTAGAGCCGCAATCTAATATATCTAATAACGCAAGCGGTGATGATATAGATTTTAGTTCGATTTTTGCGTTGCAAGATGAGTTTTTGAAAAATCAAAACAAAGACAAGCCAAAAGGTATTATCGGCGGTGATATATATACTAAAAAAGATTCTACCAGTCAAACTCAAAGCCATAGCGGGCAGCCATTAAATGATATTACTAATGATGATTTGCTTCAGCACAAAATAAATGAAAATAATGAAAACATCTCAATAAATCACATTGATAGCAGCAGTGAAACTGATAGAGTTAATAAATTTGATGAACTTGATGAAAATGATGATTTTGGTTTTGATGATGACTTGAATTTACTTGATGAGGATTTTAGATCTCAACAACTAGAAGAAAATAAATCAAGTGATGATAGCCATTTTGTTGATTCTAATGATGATTTTGATGTTGATAATCTAAGTGATGAAGAGTTGGATAATCTTGATGATGAAGCATTATTAAAATTACAAGAAGAACCTCAAGAAGATATAAAACATACAGCAGCTGAGCCAAAAATACTAAATAAAAGCGATATAGAAGAAGTGGCTACAATCTTAGAAGATACGCAAAATATGGGGCTAAATAATACTTTAAATACTAGTGAATTTAAAATGGAAAACAATGAATTAGATTCTCTTACGCAAGAGGCGTTAAGTGAAGCTATTGATGAGACAAATATGGATAATGATTTTAATTTTGATGATGATTTATCTTCACTAGATAATCAATTATTAACAGATACAATAGAACCTATTCCAGCTGCTATGGATAAACAAGAGATTTTAACAAAAAATCCAGTTGATGTTCATAGTGATTCTAATAGTGCTGCGCCAAATATACTAAGCAATCCAAATTTAGATCTAACAGAGATTATAAAATCATTCCCTGTAGATAAATTAAGAGAGCTTTTAAGTGGTGTTCAAATTACTATAAATATTACATTTCCGACAAAAAAGCAGTAATGCGAGATTCTAACATCGTTATCATATCAGGTCCAAGCGGTGCTGGTAAATCAAGCCTGTGTGATAAGCTATTTAAGCATTTTGATAATATTTATTTTTCCATATCATCAACTACTAGATATATAAGAGATGGTGAGATAGATGGAGTGCATTATCATTTTATTTCACACGAAGAGTTTATAAATGGTATTAACAACAATCTTTTTTTAGAGTGGGCAAAAGTACATAATAATTATTATGGCACACAAAGAAAGCAAGTAGATGATGCGCTAAATCAAGGTAAAATTGTTTTATTTGATGTTGATATACAAGGTCAAAAATCTATTAAAAAATTTTATCCAAATGCTACATCTATATTTATTACGACACCAAATATGGCTGTATTAGAACATAGACTGCGAAATAGAGCTTTAGACAGCAAAGAGAGTATAGATACACGCTTAAGTCTCGCATATGATGAGATGAGATCAATTGGGAATTTTGATTTTGTAATTGTTAATGATGATTTCGATAAGTCATTTAATGGTTTTCTAAGTATTGTAAAATCTATTTACTTTAAAAATACAGAATCTTTTAGCAAGAATCTCATTGATACTTGGAGATAAAGTTTTAAGATATTTCTATATTTTTTATCTCACCATCTTTTATTTCTATGATCTTATTTGCTAATTCTATTGTACTTGGTCTATGAGCTATTATGATAATAATTTTATCTTTTTTTATTAAATTTATTGTCTTTTTTATAGAATCTTCAGTGTTCTTATCAAGTGCGCTTGTAGCCTCATCAAATATCAACACTTTGGGATCTCTATAAATTGCCCTTGCAATAGCTATTCTTTGCCTTTGTCCTCCACTTAGATTCGCTCCATATTCATCAAGCTTTGTATATATTCCATTGGGAAGTTTTTCTACAAAATCATATGCAAAACTTTGCTTTAGTGTATCAATAATCTTATCTTCATTTATTTCTTGACCATATGCGACATTTGCTGCGACACTATCATTAAATATGAAGATTCTCTGTGTAACAATAGCTATATTCTCGCATATACTTTTTTGTGAATATTGATTGATAGGTATATTATTAATTGTTATATTGCCACTAGTTGGGGTGTATAATCGAAGTATAAGATTTACAATCGAGCTTTTACCGCTTCCACTTTTTCCTTTTAATGCGATAATTTCATTTCTGTTAAAGTCGATGTTGATATTATTTAACGCTTGCACATTATCATAATTTAAGCATACATTTTTGAATTGTATTGTTTCTATATTTTTATCAATTATTGCATCACCATCTTTAATTCTTGGTTCTCTTTGTAATATTTCAATAATCCTATTTCCTGCGGCTACTGCGCTTTGCATTCCCGCATATATTGATGTTAGCTTTTTAAGTGGAGTATATGTCATAAAAAGTGCCGTTACAAATGAAAAGAAATCTCCTGTAGTCATTCTGCCATTGATAACTTCATTACCACCGATATAAATCACAATTGCAACGATAATTGCCCCTAAAAATTCCATAAGAGGCGTGATTAGTTGATTTTGTTGTACTACTTTCATATTGATTCTAAAGAATTTAAAATTCTCCTCTTTGAAGTATTTAACTTCCATTTTTTCACTATTGCTTGCTTTTATTAACTCCGCATTATTAAATATTTCATTTAATTTTGATGTGATATCAGAATTTTGCTCTATTGATGCCTTTGAGCGTTTTTTGATTTTTTTAGAAATGATATTTACAGGGAGCATTGAGAGTGCCATTATGATGATTCCAAATAGTGCTAATTTTGGACTTTGATATATAATAACGCCAATTAACGCAACAAATGTTACACTTTCTCTTGCTATATCTCCAATGTAGTTTGATACAGCACTTTTTATAGCTTCTATATCATTTGTAACCCTTGCTATTAACTCGCCATTTCTTGCTTTATTAAAAAAATCAATTTCAAGTTTTAAGATATGTTCAAGTAGCTCGTTTCGTATTTGCCGTACTATATCGTGTCCTATATAATTCATAAGATATGATTGTATGTACATTCCACCACTTTTCCCAAGATAAGCTAGTATTACTATTATTGGCAATATCATTAGCATAAATGAATTTTTTGCGTAAAATACCTGATCAAGCACTGGTTTGACAAGATATGCAATAAGTGATGTGCAAAGTGCTGTTATAATTCCAGCTGTCATTGCTATTATGAATTTATTTTTATGTTGTTTTATGTATGGTAAGAACTGCAAAGTTAAATCTTTCATAGTTGTTATTATAGTCTAAATAAAGATTGTTTATTTGTGGATTTAATAAAATATGATTAAAATACACGCCAAAACCATTGGAGTAAATAGCTTGCAAAAAAAGATAGAAAAAATAGAGGAATTCCTTTACAAAGAAACTAAAAGGCGAGGATTTAATAGTGTCGTTTTTGGACTTAGTGGTGGTATAGATAGTGCTGTTGTTGGATATTTTTGTAATAAAATATTTAAAGAAAATGCAAGAGCTTTTATTATGCCATCTAATTATTCTAATCCACAAAATACGCAAGATGCTATCAAGTTTGCTCAATCAATAGGGCTTTATTATGAGGTGATTAATATTGGAAAAATGCAAGATTCTTTTATTGAAATGATGCAGCTTTCAAATGATTCTAGCAATTTACATAGAATCGGTAATTTTTGCGCAAGGATAAGAATGTCAATTTTGTATGATAAATCATTTTTACATAGATCAATTGTTGTTGGCACAAGCAATAAAAGTGAATTAATGCTTGGGTATGGTACTTTGTATGGTGATTTAGCGTGTGCTATCAATCCAATAGGAAATATCTATAAAACTGAAATTTTTGAGATTGCAAAAAAGATTGGTATCCCTTGGTATATTTTTAATAAAAAACCATCTGCAGATTTATTTAAAGGTCAAAGTGATGAGTCTGATTTGGGGTATTCATATGAAATGATTGATAAATTATTGGAGCAAATTGATAATGGTTTAAATAAAAGACAATTGATAGAAAATGGCTTTGAAAGGGAATTTGTAAAATCAATCAAAAATAGAATTAAAAATAATAAATTCAAAAGCAAAACTCCAAAGATAGCAAAGGTGTAATTTAATGAGATTTATTGATAGCTATTTTTATAGACCCAATATTTATCAAAAATGTTTGAGTATCTTATTGCTTCCTATTTCTATTTTGTATTTTATTGCGGCTACAATAAGGCGTAAATTGCAAGTTTATATTGATTTTCAAATTCCAATTATAAGTATTGGGAATCTTGTAGCAGGTGGTAGTGGTAAAACACCTGTGTTGCAAGAAATAGCAAAGAAATATGACAATATCGCAATTGTATCTAGAGGATATAAGAGAAAAAGCAAAGGGCTGCTTGTTGTTAGTCATAATGGAGATATAAAAGCCACTCAAGAAGAGAGTGGAGATGAAGCGTATATGCTTGCACTTAATCTACCTAATACTAGTGTTATAGTTTGTAAAAACAGAAAGCTTGGAATCTTAAAGGCTAGAGAGCTTGGCGTAAAGGCTATTTTCTTAGATGATGGTTTTAGATTTAATTTTAAAAAACTAAATATTATACTTGTGCCACAACTAAAGCCGTATTTTAGATTTACAATTCCAAGTGGCATTTATAGAGAGAATCCATTTTATAAAAACCCAAAGGATATTTTTTTAGAGGAGGGTGTTGATTATAAAAGAGAGGTTACTATTGAAAATTCCACAGATCGAATGCTTCTTGTAACGGCAATAGCAAATCCATCTAGACTTGATGTATTTTTACCATCTAATGTAGTTGGTAAAATTACGCTAAGCGATCATTCTAGTTTTGATTTAGATTCTCTTGATAGAGAGTATAAAAACACTAATGCAACTTCATTGCTAGTAACAAAAAAAGATTTAGTCAAACTTCAAAATTGCAAGCTACCAATTAGCATTTTGGCACTTGAAATAAAAATTGATAGCAATGTAGAAAAAAGGATAAAAAAATATATAGAATCTGAATCTTGTTAATTAATGCTTTTGAAGATTTTTTTTGCAATTATAGTGATTTTTGGTCTGCATAGTTTTGAATGGAGGAATATCCCTCCTATAAATCCAATAATGCTTCCAATGATTACATCTGTTATTCTAGCACTTACTATGATATCTGGCTTATAGCTCATAAAGCTTCCTGCTTCTGCTAAATATGTAGTGTATGGAGTGATAAAAATAATTGCTAATGCATAGTTTCTAACAACTAAAAATTCAGTCATAAAAACCAATGCAAACATCAATATCGCAAATTCAATATTGCCAAATCTAATATCAAGTAAGAAATAAGCAAATATGGCTCCTATTAATGTGCCGATGATTCGTTGGATTTGTTTTATCCATACAGCTTTAAAAGTTAGTCCCTGCATAATCACTGCACAGCTTACTCCAACCCAATAACTTCTCTCTAGGTTGAAAAACTCTCCAATAAATACAGCAAATCCAACAAAAAAGCCAATAATAATTGGATCTATGATAATGATATCAAAGCCTAGTTTGCCTTGTTTTTCTATTTTTTCTTTTGGCATATCATTTTTAAATACATAAATAACAAGTATGCTATATATAAAACCTGTTATATCCGCGCTCATAGCACCTATTGCTACTAGTCCAATTAGCATAATAAAATCTTCTTGATTGAATGGCAGATTCGAGCCTAGAATGCACGCAAAAACAAAAAAGAAATATCCAGGAGCACCTAAATTGTAGTATCTTACAATCATTGCACTAATAATTGTTGTGATACAGATTATTATTGGTGTCAAAAATGGAAAAAAATGTCCAATTAGACCGAGTGTGAAACTTAGTCCTATACCAAATCCACAGCTCATAAGCACTATCATTCTGTGATACATTGATGTATTGGGAATATATAAAAATATCGTAGTTCCAATCATTGATATGAGCCCCAAATCAGGCCTTTTGAAATATGCACTTATAAATAATATGACAGCTACATTTAATCCAGCAAAAAATGGCATTTGCCAAACACGCTCTGTTTTATCTAGTGTGAATAATTCTTTGATATATATTTTTATTGTATTCATTATGGAGAAAATATAGTGGAATCCAATGGATTCCAAAAATTATTTTCTAGAAGATGGAGTATCGTGAATCACAGTAATAGCACCTTTTATATCGCTTAATATCGCACATGCAGCTTCAGATGCGCTACCCATAGCAGTTGTAACCATAGATGTGACACCAGATGCAGTTCCTGCGACATAGATTCCAGGTTTTACTTCTTGTCTCCCAGTGTATTCTAGGCGAATTTTATTTGGCTTGTTCATTAATTGATGAGGTTTTACTATATCACCTAATCCTTGAATCTCAAAGCTGCTAGCACCTGTTGCAAGAATAATATAATCAGATTCGAATTCTATATTGTCACCTTTTGATACAAATGCGCCTTTGCTTCCAGTGATTTGTGTTATTTTTCCATTTATGTAATTCACTTTTAGTAGAGAATTGATTTGATTTAATGTTTGCTCTATTATATCTTTGCCTGTAATTCCGCTAGGAAATAATGGAGAGTTATAGATTGCTACAGCACCTAAATCAGGCTTACCATCATCAATAATGTTAATATCAAAATCTAGTTCATTATTTTTTGCAGAAGCAAATATCAATGCAGCAGTTAATCCTGCAATACTACCGCCAATAATTGTAATTCTTTTTTTCATTATAACTCCTTTGAATTTATATAGGTAATACTCTAATATTTTCTGCCAATTTTTCTTGCAATACAGATTCTATAGCAAATAAAGTTCCGCTATATCCACTAGCACAGCCATTGCAAGCACCTAAATATCGTATATAAACATCAATATAGCTATCACTCGTTTCTTTTATATCAATGATTTCCATATTTCCACCATCCATCATAAGCATTGGGCGAATATTTTCATCTATAATTTTATCAATTGCTTTTACTTTTTGAACAGTCGTCATTTCTGTGAAATTAATCTCACCACTTTCAGCTTTATCAGCTGTTTGTTTTGCTTTTTCTGCCTCCATTTCTGCTCTTGTGTCTCTTAGGATATCCACAAGATAGTATTCTCTTTCTTCATGTCCGCCAGGTTTTATACAGCTTTTACAAAATGCTCCGGCTTTAGTATAGTTTGTGATTTCTTCCACACTTTTTAAATCATTTAGGCGAATAACTTCTTTTATCGTACCAAGACTTACTCTAGCACATTCGCACACTATGATTTCATTTTCAAAATCATTTGGATTCTTCCCTAAATACATACCTGCAGCTTGTTTGATAACATCATATGCCATAACTGAGCAATGCATTTTTTGTCCAGGTACTGCTGGAGTATCAGGATCATCTCTAAGCGCTTCTTCCACATCAAGATTAGTAATTTTTACTGCATCTTGCACTTTTTTGCCAAGGCAGAGCTCTACCATCATATCAGAGCTTGCAATCGCCGTCCCACAACCAAAGCTTTTAAATTTTGCATCAATAATTACATCATTGCTATCTACAAGCCAATACAACCTCACCGCATCACCACAAGATTCTGCACCATGGTCAGCTATTATAAGTTTAGCACCACGCGCATCAGCTTGTTCTTGTGTAATAACACCAAGATGAGTTGGATTATCCATTCTTTGTTGGACTTTTTTTGAGTATGCGTCCCATAATGAGCCGCCAATTAATGTATCTTTACCCATTTTATTCCCCTAAATTAAACTTTGTAATTAATATGAACTTGATATATTTCTTAATCTTTTTATTGCCGCATTTAGCACATCAATCGTGTAATCAATATCTTCTTTTGTCGTGAATCTTGATAATGACAACCTAACTGCGGTATGTGCCAATTCTTTATCTGCTCCAATAGCAGTCATAATAGGATTTGCTTCTAGATCTTCACTAGCACAAGCACTACCTGTTGATGCTCCTATTCCAGCTTTATTTAGATCCCAAAGCATAGCCTCGCCTTCTATCCCTCTTACGCTTGCAAGTATGGTATTTGGGACACGCTCTGTATCATTTCCAATTATTATAATGTCATCATTCTTTTTCAGTGCATTTTCTAGCATATCTCGTAACTCTTTTACTTTATTACCCTCATAATCAAGCCATTGATTTGCTAATTCCATCGCTTTACCCATTCCAATGATATATGGCACATTTAGTGTTCCACTTCTTCTGCCATGCATATGTTCACCGCCGTGGAATAATGGAGTGAGCTCTACACCTTTTTTGATAAATAATCCACCAATTCCTTTTGGTCCGTGAAACTTATGCGCTGAAAAGCTTAAAAAATCAACATTGACATCTTTTACATCAACTTTTATTTTTCCTATTGCTTGAACTGCATCAGTATGAAATAGCACACCTTTTTCTTTGCATAATTCACCAATTTCTTTTATTGGAAATACAACGCCTGTTTCGTTATTTGCCCACATTACACTTACTAGTGCAGTTTTTGGTGTGATTGCATTTCTAATAGCACTTACATCAATATTTGCTTTACTATTTACAGGTATGTATGTTATTTCAACACCTAATTCTTCGAGAAAAGCACAAGTTGATGCGACTGCAGGGTGTTCTACTTGTGTTGTTATAATATGATTTTTGCCTTCTTTTAGCACCTTATCAAAATATACACCCTTAAGAACCCAGTTGTTACTCTCTGTCGCACAAGATGTTATGATTATATCATCGCTAGAATCTGCATTGATTCCGTCATATAGTTGATCAAAAGCATTTCTTAATGGCTTGTGTGTGATTGTCCCAAAGCGATGAAGTGAGTTAGGGTTACCATAGTTTTTGCAAAAATACTCTTGCATTGTTTCAAATACTTCTTTATCCACCATTGTGGTAGCATTATTATCCAAATAAACTTCTCTCATATATCCTATGTCTCCTTAGTTAAATTCTGTTAAAAATATGTTTAATTAAGAAAAATTATT
Organism: uncultured Helicobacteraceae bacterium; assembly: GCA_944323755.1. Classification (GTDB taxonomy): domain Bacteria; phylum Campylobacterota; class Campylobacteria; order Campylobacterales; family Helicobacteraceae; genus NHYM01. Next base: position 39,336 of record CALUTR010000005.1, on the reverse strand, counting down.
GTTTAGGGCTCGATTATATCCTTAAAAGTAAAAAAATTGATTAACATTTTTAATTTTCTTTCAAAATTATTGAAAAATTTCATTAAGTTTTGTGTAAATATCACTAAATTCTAGTTGCTCTTTAGAATCTTGCTGCAAGAAACTTTCTAATTTCTCTTTTTTATTCAATGCTTCATCTAGCTCCTTGTCATTCCCCCTTTGATATGATCCAATTCTTATTAGAATCTCATTCTCTTTTAAAAGTGAATATGTTTTTCTAAACTTCATAGCATTTTCTTTGTGTTTTTTGTCGATGATATCATTCATTATACGCGATGCAGATGATAGAATGTTTATTGGTGGATATATCCCAAATTCGCTTAATTCTCTACTTAATACAATATGCCCATCAAGAATACTTCTACTTTGGTCTGCTATTGGGTCATTTAAATCATCTCCTTCAACTAACACAGTAAAAAATGCAGTTATGGATCCTTTGTTTTCTTCTTTTCCTGCTCGTTCCATTAGCTGTGGTAATAGGCTTAGAGATGATGGTGGATATCCTTTTGATGTGGGAGGTTCGCCAAGTGATAATCCTATTTCTCTTTGCGCCATTGCAAATCTCGTTACAGAATCCATTATAAAAAGGACATCTTTCCCTTGATTTTTAAAGTATTCAGCAATAGACATCGCTGTAAATGCACCATATTTTCTCATAAGTGGAGAATCATCACTTGTTGCAACTACTATAATGGTATTTGTTAGATCATTTCCTAGATTCTTGATAATGAATTCTGGCACTTCTCTGCCTCTTTCTCCAATTAATGCTATCACCTTGACATCAGCACTTGATCCTTTTACTATCATTCCAAGTAGTGTAGATTTGCCAACTCCGCTACCTGCAAATATCCCCATTTTTTGCCCTTTGCCACAAGTGAGTAATCCATCAATACTTTTTATTCCAACGCTAAATTTCTCATCAATTAGCCCTCGATTCATTGCTTTGATTGGCTTGTTTAGTATTGGAATAAAGGTATCTTTTTTGATTTCACCAAGATTGTCGATAGGATTTGCCATAGTATCTACTACTCTCCCAAGTAATCCATCTCCAACGCCTATTTTTAGACCTTTTTGATCTACAAATACCTTGTCGCCTATTCTGTATCCTTGTGTAGATGTAAATGGTATGATTGAAAAAGATTCTACATCTATTGCGCTTACAATCCCTAAAATATGATTATCTGTGCCTTTTATGCTAACTATATCACCTATTGATGTTTTTAGTCCATTTGCTTTTATCTTATTTGAATAGATATGTGTTATTTCACCAAAATGTGGAGAAAGATTGATTTTAGTTTCTAGTTTTATTCTTAGTTTATCTAAAGACATTAAATACCTTAAAATATTATTTATTGTGGATATTGTATGTTTTTTTGTTAAAATACACACTTAAATCTAGCCTTTGAGTAAGGAAACAAAATGAGTGTAAAATTAATAAATGATGCAAATATTTTTTTAAATACTGCAATAAAAAATGATCAAATAGATCAAAAAAAGAAAAAAATCGCACAAAATATAAGCAAAAATGTAAAAATAGATGGCTTTAGAAAAGGAAAAGTTCCATTAAGTGTGATTGAAAATAGATTTAAAGATAGAATCGAGCAAGATAGTCAAAATGAAGCTTTGAATGACTTAATTAGAGAATCTTTAAAAGAGCTAAATATCGAGCTAGATAGGGTGATTGGGAATCCTTTGATAACAAAATTTCAAAAAAATGATAATGGTATAGAAGTGGAGGCAAAGATTGGGATCTTCCCAAATATCGAACTAAAAGATTATGAAAAATTAATTCCCATTGTTGAGCTAAATGATGTTAGTGATAAAGATGTGGATTCTAGGATAAAAGAATTAGCGAAATCTAGCGGTGAATTAGTTGAAATTAAAAAAGAGCGGGAATTAAAATCCGGAGATGTGGCAAATATCGATTTTGAAGGTTTTTTAGGTGATGTATCATTTGAAGGTGGCAAGGCAGAAGGCTATGATTTAGAAATTGGCTCAAATAGCTTTATTGAAGGATTTGAAGAGCAATTAATTGGTATGGCAAAAGGTGACACAAAAGATATAAATGTTAAATTCCCAGATAATTATAATGCTACCCATCTAGCGGGTAAAGAAGCGAGATTTAGCGTAAAACTAAACACTATAAAAGAAAGAAAAGCAAGTAAAATTGATGATGATTTTGCAAAAAAAATGATCCCAAATAATAGTGAAGCAACTCTAGATACTTTAAAAGAAAATATTAAAACTCAATTGCATAATGAAAATAAAAGTAAAGTCTTAAATGAGTTAAAGCCAAAATTAATAGAGAATCTAATAGATGGGATTAATTTTGATTTACCAGATAATATTGTTGAACAAGAAATTGATGTAATTTTTAGGAATAGTTTGCAAAGTATTAGCAAAGATGAGTTGCAAGAATTGCAAAATGATAAAGATAAAGCAAAAGATAAAAGAGAATCTCACAGAGAAGAGGCGCAGAAAAGCGTGAAATTGACATTTATTATTGATACTTTTGCAAAAAAAGATAATGTATCAGTAAATGAAAATGAGCTGTATCAGGTGATATATTATGAAGCGATGATGATGGGTGCAAATCCAAAAGATGTTATTGAGCATTATGAAAAAAATAATATGATACCAGCGTTAAAAATGACGATTTTAGAAAATAAGATTCTAAGTAATTTATTGGAATCTACAATTAAAAGTGATAGCTAAGGTTAGCTAATTTTAAAGAATGCAATGATGAAATGTTTTATTAGATTTTTCTCTTTTGTTGCTATTTTTGCTAGTCTTGCATCTGCAAATAGTGGTATATCTATTGGTGGTGTTGTATCTATTGATACCATTAAATCTGGTGGTGGCATCGAGTTTGGCGTGCCATTGCTTAAAGATGGTAGCATTTCTTTGAATAATTATATAAGCATTCTTGGGTATGGTGAAAATAGCAATACTGCATTGATGTTGCAAGAAAAGCTTGCTATAGGTGATTTTAGTCATAGTCATATTAGATTGTATGGTTTTTTTGGTGGGAGTTTTGGGGTATTTAGTGATGTAAGGACAAAATCGCAAATGTTCGCATCTCCATATCTTTGGGAAGGATTTTGTGGAGGTGGTGTTGATATTGTTACTGGTGTAGGCAGTGTTGTAATTGAAGAAGGTGGTGGTTATAGCTATACAACTAGTAGTCACTCTTTAGGCACTGCTTTATCTGGTGGTTGTGCTAGAATCCAAGTTGGTTTTAGAGGGTATTTTTAAATATTTACAAGGTGTTTTAATGAATTATATTCCTTATGTTATTGAGAAAACAAGTAGAGGCGAGCGAAGTTATGATATTTATTCACGATTGTTGAAGGATAGAGTTGTTATTTTAAGCGGTGAAATAGATGACAATATCGCCTCATCTATTGTGGCTCAACTATTATTTCTAGAGGCAGAAGATCCGCAAAAAGATATTTTTATTTATATTAATTCTCCAGGTGGTGCTGTCACAAGTGGGTTTAGTATTTATGATACTATGAATTATATAAAGCCTGATATTTCTACGATTTGTATAGGTCAAGCTGCTTCTATGGGGGCATTTTTGCTAAGCAGTGGAACAAAAGGTAAGAGATATGCTTTGCCTAATGCAAGGATAATGATACACCAGCCATTAGGTGGTGCAAGGGGGCAGGCAAGTGATATTGAGATTCAGGCAAAGGAGATTTTATATATAAAGAAAAGTCTAAATGAAATAATGGCAAAGAATACATCACAAAGTGTAAAAAAGATCGCAGTAGATACAGATAGAGATTTTTTTATGAGTGCAAAAGAAGCTAAAGATTATGGGATTATTGATAATATATTAGATAAAAGTCTAAAATAAGGGATAAAATTGATAAGACTAGAGAAAAACAAATCACCAAAAGATGTAGAATCGCTAGATTTAAATTTAGATGATAATATTAATAGTAGTGATTTAGATAATCTTGATGATTTAGGTATTAATACAGAAGATGGTGTAGAAGCATATAATAGTCAAACTCCAAAGCAAGCTAGTTTAGATTCGCTGTCAAATGAGGTGATGCAGGCATTAACTAGCAAAAATATACCACCACTTCCAGCAAATTATCAAACATTCTTTGAGCAAATACTAAATGGCTATGATCTTGAATTTCAAAAGAAAATTTATGATTTAATGGAAACAGATGCAAAAGATGATGATAGAAATATAAATTTTGAGAAAAATATTCATATTGCTTTTGCAAAAACAAAAGATTTACTTAAATGCACATCATCGATTTATAAAAATTTTATTTTAATGAGTGAGATTCAAAATCAGATAATTAAATCTAGACCAGATAAAATTGATAGTATAACATTTGATAAGCTTAAACAAAGCCAGAGTAACATTGATAAGCAAGTAATTGAATTAAAAAATCTATACCAACAATGTAATAAGGCTTTGGAGAATATAAATACAAATACTATGTATGACTCGAAATTTGATGTTTATAATAAACGGTATTTTGTGCAATTAGTCCAAGAAGAATCTAAATCTGTGCAAAAATTTCAGCATATTTCAACCATTTTAATGATGGCATTACCTCATAGCATCACGCAGTATTTAAATAATGATCAAATGGCTATCGTGATTATGAAAACGGTTGCTAAATTGCTTTTAAAAACATCAAGAAGAAGCGATATGATAGGCTATATTGGAAATGGTATCTTTGGTATGCTTTTAAAGCATTCTGATGTTTTTAGCTCAAAAAAGGCAAGTGAGAGATTGATTGAGTTATTGAAAAATACAAATGTTTTTATCGGTAGCAATGAATTAAATTTAAATTTAAATATCGGTATAGCAAAAATAAAACCAGATAGAAGTGCTCAAGATTCCCTTAATTATTCTATTTCAGCATTGAGATTGGCACAGCAAAATAAAGTCGAGTATTTAGTATATAAAGAGGACGACAATGATTGAAGATATTGTAATTTATCCAGATGAAAGGCTAAGGGAAGTGTCAAAAAAAGTTGTTGAATTTGGTAGTAATCTTAAAGAAACCTTAGATAATATGTATGAAACAATGATGGATAAAAGTGGTGTTGGCTTGGCTGGTGTGCAAATAGGCAAGCTAGATAGAATCTTAATTGTAAATATTCCACGAGATGACAAAATGCAATACAAAGAGGATTTGCTAGAAGTGGTTAATCCAAAAATCTTAGAATATAGTGGAGAAATTCTGTTTCAAGAGGGTTGTCTTAGTATTCCAAATTTTTATGAATATGTGAAAAGATATAGTTATATTAAGCTTCAATACCAAGATAGAGAGGGTAGGGTAAAAGAAATTGAAGCTAATGACTATCTAGCAGTTGCATTGCAGCATGAAATAGATCATTTAAATGGTGTTTTATTTATTGATAAATTATCTATTTTGAAGCGTAAAAAGTTTGAAAAAGAATATAAAAGACAAAAAGTTTAATAACAAATAAATGGTAAAAAAGCTACTTTGTGCAACTAGATTTGGCATAGGGGCAAAGATTATTGAAATTGAATCCATTTTTCAAAAAGGACTTCCTAGTTTTACTATTACAGGGCTCGCAGGAAACTCTATACAAGAAGCTAGACAGCGTGTAATTGGGGCATTATCAAATAGCAATTTTGAAAATCCAAATTTTAAAATTACAATCAATTTAGCTCCATCAGATATTAGCAAAAATGGATCACATTTTGATTTACCAATAGCATTACTTATTGCACTTTATAGAATTGATATAGATTTATCAAATTGGTTTGCTTTTGGTGAGCTTGGTTTAGATTCTAGTATTAAAGATTCTCCTATTATATATCCTCTTTTACTAGAAGTGGCAAATATGTATCCAAATAGTAATGTTTTGCTTCCTAAAAATGGCAAGAATCTTTACTCAAATGTGCCAAATCTAAATATTTATTTTGCAGAAAATTTGCAAGAAGCTATAGATTTAATTAAAAATCCACAAAATAAATCTAAACAATATGATTTTGATTTTAAATTTTTAGAGATAGATTCTAGGAAATATTATTTTGATGATAAATTTGAACTTGATTTTTATGATATTAGTGGGCAGGTTTTAGCAAAAAGGGCAGCACTTATATCATCTGCTGGTATGCATAATATTATATTTGATGGAAGTCCAGGTTGTGGAAAAAGTATGATTGCAAAGCGAATGCAATATATTTTACCACCTATTAGTTTTGAAGAAATGTGTGAATGTGTAAAATTAAGCGCAATGAATAATAAAGATATATCTTATTCTCCGATTCGTCCATTTAGGAATCCACATCAAAGCAGCTCGAAAGCATCGATACTTGGATCAATTATGCAAAATGAAGCAAGACCGGGTGAGATTAGCCTAAGCCACAATGGTATATTGTTCTTTGATGAGTTGCCTAATTTTCATAAAAGTATTTTAGAATCTCTAAGGGAGCCGCTAGAAAATAATGAATTAAGTATTTCAAGAGTGAATCTAAAATTTACATATCCATCATCTATTTTATTTGTTGGTGCTATGAATCCTTGTCCTTGTGGGAATCTATACAGCCTTACAAAAGAATGTAGGTGTAAAGATAGTGAAATAAAAAGTTACAGAAATAAACTATCAGAGCCATTTTTGGATAGGATTGATTTGTTTGTTAAAATGGAGGAAACAAAAAGTAGTGAGAGAATCCACTCTAAAGATCTTTTTAGTAATGTTTTAAGTGCATTTAAAATGCAAAAAGAGAGAGGGCAGATTAGATTGAATGGAAAATTAAATGATAATGAATTGGATAAATTTTGCATACTAGATAATGATATACAAGAATTATTAAATGATGCAGTTAATAGATTTGGCTTAAGTCATCGTGGTAGGGTGAAAACCATAAAGTTAAGTAGAACTATTGCCGATCTTGATAAAAGTGAAAACATAAAGCGAGCCCATTTACTTGAAGCATTGTCTTTTAGGGCGTTTTAGTTTTATAATTTTTAAAAAAAATTCAAGTAAAATAATATAACTCAAAAAAGGAAGCTTTCATATGGAATTTGAAGTAAAATCACCAATACTTGGTTTTGAAAATGTCAGCAGAATGAAACTAGAAAAAATTGATGATATTTTTATGCGATTAGATAATGTAAGTGGTGATTTGCCATCATTTACTCTTGTGAATCCTTTTGCATTATGCGAATATAACTTTGAAATACCCACAGCAATACAAGTTTTATTAGAAATTGATAGTGAAAAAACCAAAAATATTTTGATTGCAAATATTATGGTTATTTATAAAGAAATAAAAGATTCTACTATTAATTTCCTTGCTCCTCTTATATTTAACTTTGATAATCAAACTATGGCACAAGTTGTTTTAGATGTTATGAAATATCCTCAATATAGCATATCTGAACCAATATCAAAATTTTTAAAAGAACAATAATGGATACAATTTCAATCATTGGCTATGGTAAAATGGCAAAGGCTATCGCTTGTGGTCTTAATGGCAGATTTAGATTAGAGATTATTGGTAGAGATAGAGAAAAAATAGAACATTTTATACAAGAGAATAGTCTTTTAAATACCACTTCTATTAATATCAAATCAACAATAGATATAAAAGATAAGATTATAATTTTAGCTATTAAGCCTTATGCACTAGAGTATTTTAAATATGAGAATCAAAGCAAAGTAGTTTTTAACATTATGGCTGGTGTTAGTATAGACAAGCTAAGAAAAGTTTTAGATTCTAGGTCATATTGTAGAGTTATGCCAAATGTCGCATCTCTTGTTGGTTCAGGTGTGAGTGTGATTTATAGCGATGATATTCAAACTAAACAATTAGCAAAAGATATTTTTAATGTTTTAGGTAGCAGTATCTTTGTGGATAAAGAAGAGCATATAAATAGTGCAGGTGCTATATCTGGAAGTGGTCCCGCATATCTTGGACTTGTGGCTGAAGCTTTGATTGATGCGGGTGTCCGAGAAGGATTAAATTTTGATTTGTCTGTAAAGCTTGTTAATGGTCTTTTTGATGGTTTTGCAAAATTACTTCAAGTAAAAGCACCAAATGAAATTAGATATGATACTACAAGTCCAGGTGGCACTACTATTGAGGGTATTTTAGAATTAGAAAATAGCGCCACTAGATCCGCATTTATCAATGCAGTGAATGCTGCACACAAAAAAGCTAAAACCCTATCTTGAATGCTATTATAGGCTCTACAGCAAGCGGTAAAAGCGCTCTTGCGTTTTATTTGGCTAGTAAATATAAGCTTGATATTTTTTCAATAGATTCTCTTAGTGTTTATAAATATATCGATATAGCTTCTGCAAAACCAAGCAAGATGCAATTACATCAAGTGAAGCATTATGGTATTGATGTTTTAAATCCAGATGAAAAATGCAATGCAAAGTTGTTTTTTGATTTATTAGATAGTCTTTCACTAAAACGCGTAATTATCGTAGGTGGTAGTAGTTTTTATCTAAAATCTATGATTGATGGATTATCAGAGATGCCACAAGTAGATTATAATACCGCTAAATACATAGAATCTTTACTTGCAAATAAACAAGATGCTTATAATTTACTGCTTAAAATTGATGAAGTTTATGCATCAAAAATACATCAAAATGATACATATAGAATCGCAAAAGGACTTGAGATTTATTTTCTTACAGGGAAGATCCCAAGTGTATTCTTTGCGGAAAATAAAAAACAAAAACTTGATATTAAAATCAATATTTTTGAGCTAGTAAAACCAAAAGATATGTTGATAAAAGATATAAAAATAAGAACAAATGATATGTTTAGAAATGGATTGATAGATGAGGTGCGAGATCTTGTTACATTATATCCGCATTCACAGACGCTAAAAGCAATAGGCATAAAAGAGATTATTGATTTTTTAGATTCTAAGATTACACTTGATCAAAGCAAGGAGCTAATTATTAAAAATACAATACAGCTAGCAAAAAGGCAGCGAACATTTAATAAAACCCAGTTTCGTGATGTTTGTCGTGGTAATTTTGTAGAATTAAAAGAAGTGTTGGAAAATTATTATAAAGTGTAAATAATGAACAATTGTAGAAAAAAGTTAGAAAATATAAAATACAAAATGAAAATCTAAATACAAAAGAGCAGTTTGTATTAAAGCTTTCTATGTATATGGCGCTACTCCTTGCAGTGTTTGGGATATTATTTGGGGTGATTAGCAAAACGCAAGCCATAATTTTGATGGATTTGTTGCGTTTGTTAGCGTTGGGCTTGTGTATTTGAGTGTCATTACATCAAAATATATTTATAAAGATGATGATGATATTTTCCAATATGGATATGTTCGCTTTGAGCTTATGATTAATCTTTTTAAATCGCTGATTTTGCTTATCGTTTGTGTTTATGCATTTATTAGCGCATTAAGTGGTGTTATTAAAGGAGGATATGATATTTATTTGGGTGCTGCTACTATTTATAGTATTTTTGCTTTTGTTATTTCATCTGCTATGTTTTTTATCACAAGGTATTTTTATCGAACATTAGAATCTGATTTAATAAAAGTGGATAATGTGGAGTGGAAAATAGATTGCATATTATATATTGGTGGCATTGTTGCATTTGGGCTTGTTTATGTATTTGATAGTGTGCAAAATTCTACTTTTTCTAAGATGATTGATCCTGTTTTGTTGCTGCTATTATCGATGATTTTAGTTTTCTCTCCATTAAAGATTGCAATTGCTAATTTTAAAGACTTGATTATGGTTGCTCCAAGTGATATGGATAGTAAAATTACTGATATTATGGATAGATTATCTAGGGAATATGTATTTGGTAATTATGATACACATATAGCAAAAAGTGGTAGATTTTATAATAGAGGTAAATATACTTCTTGATGATAAATCTAAGATTCTTAGTGTGAATGATTTTGATAATATAAGAGATGAGATTGAAAGGTCATTAAATATTCCAAGCTATAAAATCTGGTTATCTTTAAGCTTCACTAAAAATCCAAAGTGGCTATAGGGACTCTAGAAAATCTATAATGTATTGTGGTTTATTTGTGCGATAATCCATATTTTGATTACATATACTAAAATAGCTTGCGTCATATAGATTGTATTTTTTATACGCATTTATCATAACATTATATGCTTCATTATCTAAGCTTTTCATAGAGCAGATTCTGTCTTTATACTGATTTACTATTTTTAGCGCCTTTTCATACTCATTCATAGCTATTTTTAGTGCATCTTTTACTTCATTTGTTATGATATTTTTATCTTTAATATTATTTTTGGTGATACATTGTCCTTTTGATTGTGTAAATAGCATATTGCATCGACCAATTGCATTAGTATCTAATATGAAATATTTGCCATCTTTATTATATGTGATTTGATGATTTGAATTATATTTATTGAACTGTATCCCAATGAAGTCTCCATTATCAAGTACATTGCCAATTTTAAATTCATCTATATCGTGTTTAGAGTATACATAATATGGCAATTTATCATCATATAAAGCGATAAATTCTACACCTCTATTTGATAATTCCCTGCCTAAGCCATCTGCAAAACCATTTTTGCATTTTCCATCCCAATAAACTTTATATGATGCATTACTAGGTGGTGTGCCTTCAAAATACATATTGCAGTTTTTACCTTCTATTGGCATATAAGATATAGGATCGAAACTTCTATTGATTTCTGTATGGCTTGAACAAGCATTTATAAAAAATACTATAAATATAAATGCTATTAAGTATGGCAGTTTATTCACAACTATCCTATCTTAAATGGATTTTCTACTACATTTTTAGTATCAATAATATATGGAATAAGCGCCATATGTCTTGCTCTTTTGATGGCTACCTCAACTCTTTCTTGCCATTTTTTCGTATTTCCAGTTAATCTTCTTGGCATAATCTTATATCTTTCTGACAAAGAATATTTAAGCATTTCTATATCTTTGTAATCTATGAATTCAATTTTTGCTTCTGTGTATCTGCAATATCTTTTTGAGTATCTTTTCTTTTCTGTCATATTATTCTCCTTAATTAAAATGGTATTTCATCTTCATTTATATCAACTTGTATGTTTCGTTTATTATCCATAGTGCCGTGATTTTGATATTCTTGCATAGAATCATCATTATAGCTTGAATTATCATTATTTGAAGCTTTTCCTAGCATTTGCATATTTTCTGCCATTATACTGTGTTTGCTTCGTTTTGCTCCAGTTGTATCATTCCAAGTTTCTAACACTAATCTTCCTTCTATTAGAATCTGCGAGCCTTTTTTAAGATATTGATTTGCAACTTCTGCTGTTCGTCCAAATAATTTCACATCAACAAAACAAGTTTCATCTGCCATTGTGCCATCTTGCTTTTTATATCTTCTATTTGAAGCAAGTCCTATTGTAGCTGCGGCACTTCCGCTAGGTAGATATTTTAATTCTACATCTCTAGTAAGATTGCCTACTATTATGATTTTATTAAACATAGGTCTATCTTTTATTATTCTTTGTTTTCAGATTCTTCATTAGGGGAATCTATAGTCATTTCCTCTTTTATTTCATTTTCTGCTTTTATTTCTTCAGGTTTTGGTTTTTGTTTTTGTCGTTCTTTTCGTGGATCTGGCTTACCGTTTGAAATATCAACTAAAGTTTGCCAAGTTTTTTGCTCCCTTTTATTTTTATAATTAATTACAATAAATCTTAGCACATCTTCTGTGATTCTATAGTTTCTTTCTAATTCAACGATTAAATTGGCATTAGATTTGAAGTATATTACATAGTAATATCCACGCTTATTTTTTTTGATTTCATAAGCTAGATTTCTCATACCCATATTAATGCAGCCATCGATAGTTGCACCATTATTTGTAAGTATGTTTTTGAAAAATTCAATTTTTGAATCAATTTCTTCTTGAGTGAGAGTAGGTTTTAAAATAAACATAGTCTCGTAGTATCGCATATTTTCTCCTTATGGATTATGCCTTAAATATTCATATTTAAAGCAAGGAATTAAAATTAAAAGCACACATTCTATTTAATTATTGCTTGAATTTTTATTAAATTTGGTAAATAATTTTTTTCCTTTCCTGTGATGCTAAAAAGTCTCCAATTATTAAGTGTTTTAAAGATTTCTAAATATTGAGATTCTTTTAATCTAGTTGCAAATTGAACATATTTATCTTCAAGATTCTTTGGTAACGCATATCCAAGCACATCTTTTGAGCTGTATTTTCCACTTGTTTTAATATACGAAAAAAATAAAAATAATCTATAAAAATATCCATACATCGTATTTATGATGTCCATATCAGATATTCCATGTTCTTCTAGTTTAATTAGAATCTTTATATAATCTCGTCTTGCAAGGATCGCATCGCATAGCTCATCTATTGTATTTGTAAAAAGTCCATAGCATAGTGTATCGATATCGGCTTTTGTGATTTCCCTATCAAACACTACAAATTTTTGTAATTCATTTACACAGATTCCAAGTTCGTGATTTTGTAACTCATATAGATATATTAAATTTGTTTGATTGATGTTTATTTTGTAGGTTTTTGCGGAATCCTGTAGTATTTCTAGTGCTTCTTTTATATTTGGTTTGAAGAATCTAGCATTAATGAAATCATTATTATTGAAATATGCAGAGATTGTTTTTGAGTCTTTTGAATAATTTTGTGATCCATTGTTATAAAACTCTGCTATAAAATAATTTTGTGGGTTATTTTTTAAAATATTAATAAATTCTTTGAAGTCTCCATCTTTACCTTTTTTGATTTTTGTGGAATCTAGCTTTACATATACAAGGCTAGCTGATGCAAATAATGATTGTTGGCTGAATATATCAATGATTGCACTTTTATTATATTCATCGAAATAAAATGAAAATACATCAATATTGTTATCTTTTAGTATGAGATTTTTTATTTTCTTACCATAGTAGTCTATTAAAAAATCGCATTCACCATATAAAAAACTAGCTTTTGGGATATAAGACTTTAATAGATTGTCTAGATCTTTTTTATACATTTTTAGATTCTAGCTTCTGTAATCTGAATTGATTTCTATATATTTATGACCAAGATCGCAACCATATGCGATAAATGACCCATCTCCTACACCTAAATCACAAGTAATTTTAAAATCTTCCATTTGCATTACTTTTGCGGCTTTTTCTTCAGATTGAAAATGGATTTTTTGGCATTCATAGATAAGCACATCGCCAATATATATTTTTAATGTATTTGGATTTGCAAAGATGCCTGATGCGCCGATTGTAGATGCTATCCTTCCCCAGTTTGGATCACACCCAAATAATGCAGTTTTTACAAGTAGCGAATTTGATAATGCCTTTGCGCATTTTGTGGCTTCGATTTGATTTTTTGCATTGATTACCTCAAATGCTACAACTCTAGAACTACCCTCACCATCTTTTAATATATCAATAGCTAGTTTTTTCATTATCATTTCAAGTGCTGTTTTAAATGCTTCTTTGTTGTAAGCCTTTGATTTTCTATTTGTAAATAAAAATACACTATCATTTGTGCTTGTATCGCCATCAACACTAATTGCATTAAATGTAGTCTTAGTGCATTCATTTAGTAATTCTTTCATATCATTTTGTGGAATATTTGCATCTGTTGCGATAAAGCACAGCATTGTAGCCATAGATGGATTTATCATTCCAGCACCCTTTGCCATAGCACCAATTGTAAATGAAAGATCATCTATATCAACTCTAAGTGCGATCTCTTTGTTAAATCTATCTGTTGTGAGAATCGCATTTGCTGCATTTGTGTGATTTTTGGATTCTAGATTAAATGAGTTAAAACCACTTATAATTTTCTCTTTTGGCAGATATTGTCCAATTACACCTGTGCTAGAGAAAATAGGATTTTTAATGTTTTTAAACTTTGCTTGGAGAGCACTTAGAACTTCATCTACATCATTTATGCCTCTATCTCCAGTCATTGCATTTGCATTTTTGGTGTTGATTAGGACGAAATTGCTTTGTTTGCCTTTTGTGTTTTTTAAAAAATACTCAATCGGCGCTGCTTTGAATGTATTACTTGTAAAAATGGATTCCACATCTAGCATCGTATCGCTATAAATAAATGCTAAATCAAGTGCATTATTTGTTTTTAATCCACAATGAATTCCATCACAATAGATTCCATCAACTGCAGTGATTCCACCATTAATAGGGATAATATCAAACATATTTTAATTCCTCAGGTTTTTCTCTTTTCATAATAATTCGCTTTGTTTGTTTTATGTGATTTGAATGTCCTATGATTAGCAATTTGCACTCACTAGTAACCAATACATCGCCTGTTGGCATAGATATATATTTTCCATCTTTTTGTTCTATTCCAATTACTGTTGCCTTTGTTACTTCTCTTAAATGTGCTTCTTTTAGCTTTTTTAGCACAAGCCAGCTATATTTTGGAACTACAACTTCTTCTAGGCTTAATGAATTTTCTTTTTTACTCATAAAGTGTTCTATGATATTTTCACTACCTGGTTGAATGATAATTGAGCTTATCCTTTGTGCGGCAAGATTTGTAGGTGATATGATATAATTTGCTCCAATTTTTTTTAGCTTACTCATTTCTTCATTATTGTTTGCAATTGATATGATATTGTAAGCATAGCGTTTAAGTTCTTTTTCATAGAGCTTGATTGAAACAATTAATGCGATATTATCGGTAGTATTTTTTGAAAATATAATAGCACCTTTTGCTGATGATAGATGAGCTTTTAGTATAGAATTCATCGAGTGTGGATCATCATTAATATAGTATGGGTATCTATGTTTTATTGCTTCTTTTTCAAAGTCTTTATCTGGATCTACAACAACAAATGGAATCTGTGCTTGCAAAAAATGCTCGGATAGTTGAATTGAGAATTCATTGTGATAAAAAATGACATAGTGATTTTTTAGTCTTGCTATTTTGTTTATCATTTTCATTTCCTTGATTATGGATATTAGTTTGCCACCCATAATTACATTTACGACGACAGCAACGCAAAATGTGATAGTAGCAGCACCAATTAACATCAAAATCGTTGTAAAGATTATCGTAATTGGACTGAATTGGTGTTCCTTTAAAGCACCAAATCCTGTATTTGTAAATGTATATGAAGCTTGAAAGAAAGCTTCAATCAGCGTGTAGTCCTCTAGTGCTAAATATCCAAGTGTTCCAATAATTAAAAATATTTGGACAATGACAAATGGGAATCTAAAGCGAGCTAACTCGCTTAGAAGTTCTGGAGTTAAATCAATGTCTGGCTTTTTGCTACGATCAAAGTTTAAAAACCATAATGACTTAGCCATAGCTATTAAAAGCCACGAAAATTAAGAGCTTTTTTTCATTGTTCTAAGTGTAGAAGCTGCAACCTTTAGCTTAA
Source organism: uncultured Helicobacteraceae bacterium (assembly GCA_944323755.1). Classification (GTDB taxonomy): domain Bacteria; phylum Campylobacterota; class Campylobacteria; order Campylobacterales; family Helicobacteraceae; genus NHYM01. The sequence continues at coordinate 23,886 of CALUTR010000005.1, read as the reverse complement.
CTCTTCTTCCATCATCAAGTGTAACTCTAATTGTTCTTAGGTTTGGGTAGAGTCTATTTTTTGTCTTGTTGTTTGCGTGGCTTACATTGTTGCCAACCATAGGCGATTTGCCGCTAAAAAAACATTTTTTTGCCATTTTGTTTAACCTCTTAATTAAAAATAAACTTGATATTCTATTGATTTTAGTAAAAAACTAGCTTAAATATAGAATCTTAAGCTAGCAGTTTGTTTTATACTTTTATTCTTTTATGGATTTCTGTAACTATATTGAATCCATTATTTAACGCAGATGCGATAGATCCACCAGATTTGAATAATAAATCACCTGCCACAAATATATTTTTTACAGAACTCTCACATGAATCACTTACCAATGGCACACCAGCAGAATCTAATTCTAATCCGCATTTTTTTAGGAAATCAATAGGCGCAACACCGCCAATTGCATATATTATTTTGTCAAATACTTCTGTGCTACCATCTGTAAAATTAACCTTTGGTTTATTATTATCTACTTCAAGTCCAACTATATCTATACCAAGCTTTGTTTTGAGCTTACCTTCTTGTATGCTTTTATTTAGCAAGTCTTTGTTTGTATCATTTATTCTATTGAATTCGCTTCTCCTGTAATTTAGCGTTGTATCATTTTTTTCAGCTAGAAAATATGCATATTCAACAGCAGAGTTTCCACCACCTACGACAAGCACTTTGTCTTCATCATTGATTGAATTTGCATTAAAAAATACTTTATTTCTAATATCAAGTGGAATAGGATATGAAGGTTTATTAGGGACGCCCATTTTGCCAATAGAAATCACTACAAATTTTGCTTTTAACTCATCTCCATTTGTCGTTCTTAATACGAAAATATCATTCTCTTTTGTTATATTATCAATTTCTGTTTTGAATCTAGCATCAATATTGTTCTTTAATAGGATTTCATCAAATAAATCAAGCGTGCTTTCTTTTGTGCCATCCATAAAATATATATTTCCATTTAGGTCTACTTTTACACCTTTGTAATCTTTATCAACTCTCTTATTATCTTTGTAGAATTTTCTAATTGTAGTTGAATGATTTTCACCTTTTTCAAGCAAAACAATATCATCAATTTTTAAAATCACACTCTCAACTGCAGATGCAATCCCACCAGGTCCACCACCAACTATAGCTATGTTATAAATTTTCTCTTTCATATTTCTCCTTTTTGTTGATATTTTTATACGCTTCATTTAACTCATCTACACCATCCATTAAGATTCCGTGTGTAAATTTATTTTTATCATCAAATTGCCCACTTCTAAGTCCCCAAATAAACGCAATAAGCCCTAAAAGACCCATCATAAGAGAGACTCCAAGCATTACTGCAATTATTTCGTTATTCACTTATATTCCTTATCATTTATAGTTTTATATTTTTGAAATCACATATTCTTTTGCTTTTGACAAAGATTCTGTGATTTTATCTGCATATTTTCCACCAGCTGTAGCAAAATCATCTCTTCCACCACCGCCACCGCCAATGATTTTAGAGACTTCTTTTATCCATTCATTTGCTTTTAGGTTATTTATATTTTTTACGCCACAGCCAATATTTATTTTACCATTATCATTTGCTATTAAAAATATAGCTACACTCTCATTGTCTTTTTTTGCTTCATCTATTGCTTTTCGTATATTTATTGATTCCCCAACTTCTGCAATGATGATCTTTGTATTTTTGATCATCTCAAAATTTAGACTTTTTAGTCCAATGCCTTCATCTGTATTATTTTTTATCTCTTTTAATTTTTGAATAGAATCTTTTAATTTGTTAATCCCAGCCATAATATCATTTTGCTTTAATAACTCTTTTGCTTTATTTGTAATTCTTAAGTTTTCTTTTGCATAAGCATACCCAGCAAGACCGCATACTGCTTCTATCCTCCTTACTCCACTTGATACACCACTTTCTTTTGTAATATAAAAATTCCCTATGTGAGCAGTGTTTGTTATATGTATACCACCACATAGTTCTATGCTTTCATCACCAAAACTAACAACTCTAACAATATCACCATATTTTTCACCAAATAATGCCATAGCGCCTTTGTTCTTTGCCTCATTGATTGGCAGGAATTCTATTTTTACATCTATGCCAAGATTGATGATTTTATTTACTTCGAATTCTATTTGATCAAGTTCTTCTTTTGATATCTGTTTTGAATGTGTTACATCAAAGCGCAATCTATTTGATTCTACTAGGCTTCCTGCTTGATTTATGTGTGTGCCTAGAATCTTCCTTAACACCGCGTGTAATAAATGTGTAGCACTATGATGTTTTGCTATCTCAAGTCTATTTTGATTTACGATGATTTCTACTTCATCGCCAATTTTTAGCTTCGTATTGATTTTTACTTCACTAATATTTAATCCAAAATATTTCTTTGTGTATATTACTTCGCCTATTTTTTTATCTTTTAAATATATTTCTCCACTATCTCCAATAGCCCCACCACCTTCTGGATAAAGTGGTGTTTGATCCATATATATGAAGCCCTTATTATGTATTTCATCTATTTGTTTGTAATCCATATCAAGGAGGGCTAAAATTTTACATTTTGCTTTGTTTGTATCATATCCTATGAAATTATTTTCACCAAAATTCTCTAGTATACTTAAGAAATCACCATTTTTGATCTCATCACCACTGCCTTTCCACGCATTTTTGGCGCGTTTTTTTTGTTCGTTCATACATTGCTCAAAATCATCTAAATTGATATCTATATTTTTCTCTCTTAGCATATCTTGTGTCAAGTCAAGCGGAAATCCATATGTATCATAAAGCTTGAAGGCTATCTGTCCGCTAAAAATATCTTGCGTTTTCTCTAACTCTTTTTTAAAGATTTCCATACCAGATTCTATCGTTGTAAAAAATCTCTCTTCTTCTGCTTTGCATTGATTTTGTATATGCTCTTTTTTATCTATTAAATATGAATAATGATAAGCTAGATTGTCACATACAACACCAACAAGTTTATATAAAAATGGTTTTTTGACACCAAGTAAATATCCGTGTCTTACAGCACGACGCAAGATTCTCCTTAGGACATAGCCACGCCCCTCTTTGTCAAAATTTACACCTTGTGCTAAGAGAAATGTTATACTTCTTGAATGATCTGCAATTACTCTATGTGATGCTTGAAACTCATCTTTGTATGGTTTGTTTGTGAGTTTTACACTTTCATTTATGATTGGCATAAACAAGCTTGTATCAAAATTATTAGTTTTTCCTTCAAGTAGTGCACTAACTCGCTCAAGCCCCATTCCTGTATCGATACTTGGCTTTGGTAGTGGATTTAGATTGCCATTTTCATCTCTTTCGTATTGCATAAATACTAGATTCCATATTTCTAGGAATCTATCACCTTCACCACCAAAATAATCCTCTTTTGAATTGAACTTTTCTGCACCTTGATCAATATATATTTCACTGCAAGGACCACAAGGTCCTGTATCTCCCATTTGCCAGAAATTATCTTTATCGCCAAATTTTTTTATTTTTTCTTTTGGTAGGTATTTTTCCCATATTGAAAATGCTTCATCATCGCTTGTATGTACGCTTACATATATTTTTTCTTTGTTAAATCCAAGCTCTTGTGTGATAAATTCCCAAGCATATGAGATTGCTTCTTCTTTAAAATAATCACCAAATGAAAAATTCCCAAGCATTTCAAAAAGTGTATGATGTCTAGCTGTGTATCCTACATTTTCTAAATCATTATGCTTTCCACCTGCACGTATGCATAACTGAGAACTTGTAGCTCTTTTGTTTGCTGGTAATGGGATCTTTCCTGTAAAAATATCTTTGAATTGCACCATTCCAGCATTTGTAAATAATAAACTAGGATCATCAGGGACAAGTGGCATACTGCTATATACTTTATGTCCTTTGCTTTCAAAAAAATTTAAAAATTTGTTTCTTATATCAACCATATATTTACTCTTTTTTGATTTCTAAAAAAATATGATTCTACAAAAAATGCTCTTAATCTCTAAAATTTATACTATTAATCACTAATTGTATTTCATTGTTAAACTTATTTCTTTGAATAGTGAATGTTATATTGGTATTTTTGTTGATCAAGTTATCATTATTATTAAATATGATGCTATTTTGTGTGATTTCATTTTGAGTGAGTCTAAGTTTTTGGTGTTCTTTATTGTTGCCAAGTGGAGTTGAGTGTGTGATATGGACATTATTTGCGTAAAATTCTATTTGTTCATTTCCCATTCCATATGGTTCATAAGATTCTAATAATTTTAATAATTCAATATTTATATCATCTAGATCAATATAAATTGCTTGATTATTGCAATCATTGGAATCTACAATGCAGTTTTTATCTAATTTATCTATAAAATTATCAAGATTATTCATCTCAAGGCTTAATCCTACAGCTCCGCTATGTCCACCAAAACTAATGAGTAAATCTTTGCATTTTTGTATAGAATGCACCATATTTATCCCATTTTTAGAGCGACCAGAGCCTTTTAATATCCCATCTTTTAAATTAAAACAAAATGCACTTGTATTGAACTCCTCAGCAAGTCTTGAAGCAACTATTCCTAGCACACCTTCATGCCATTCCTCTCCATAGCTGATGATAAAATTTTTAGTAAGCTTATAATCTTGTAGCGCTTTTTGTGTGATTTCATTTTGTATGTATTTTCGTTTTTTGTTTGTATCTATTAATTGTCTAAAAATCATATCCGCTTTTGCAATGTTTTCTTCTTTGAAAAAATCAATGGCAAATTTTGCATCTTCTAGCCTGCCTACACTATTAATCGTAGGTGCGATATTAAATCCTATGTTTTGTGCATTGATTTCACCATATATATTTTTTAGTACTTTAAATGCTGTTATTTCAGATTTTTTAATATTGTTGATTCCATATTTGAATAATATTCTATTTAGCGATGTAAGCGGCATCATATCTGCTATTATTGCTAGTGTTAAAAATGGTGTATATTTATCAAGTTTAATATTTGCTTTTAGCGCGTTTTTTATCCCACCACATAGATAAAATGCTACCACTGCACCACATATATCTTTTTGTATAAAATTACAAGATTTTTGATTTGGGTTGATTATAACATTGGCATTTGGGAGTTTTTCTTCTCCATTTATAAGTAGTGGTTTATGATGATCAGAAATAATGAGAATCTTATTTTCTTGATTACAAAAATCAGCAACATCAAATGCGCTAATTCCATTATCAACTGTGATATACACATCTGCATCAAGTTCTTTTATGATATTGATGTTGATTCCATATCCATCAATAAATCTATTTGGAATCTTAAAATCAATATTTTTATATCCTAAGTCTTTGAAGAAAAAATACATTATGCAAGTAGATGAGATTCCATCTACATCATAATCACCAACAACTGCTATTTTTTTATCATTTAGTATTGCATTTTTTATTATTTCACTTGCTTTATCTACACCAAGAAGTGTATCAAAAGATGGTATTTGATTGATTTTTTCAAAAGTGTCTAAATTTCTACTTTTTAAAATATCAGTAACTTGTTTTAAAACACTCATCTTTGCTGTTTTTGTATTGCTTTGCTTGCTTAATGAATTCTAGTATGATAGGGTTAGGATTTTGTAATTTTGATGTAAATTCTGGGTGAAACTGCACACCAACAAACCAAGTATGATTTTTTAGCTCTATTGTTTCTATTAAGCCATTTGATTCGCCACTTATTATCATTCCATTTTTTTCTAGAATCTCTTTATATTTGATATTTGCTTCATATCTATGACGATGTCGCTCATAAATTGTAGATTTATTGTATGCTTTTTGGATTTTTGTATTTGATTTGAGCTTGCAAGGGTATTCTCCAAGCCTCATAGTTCCACCCATAGGTGAAGTGTGTGTTCTAAACTGCTTTTCTCCTAGTTGGTCTATGAAGTCTTCTATTAGATAAATCACAGGCTCTTTCGTATCTTTGTCAAATTCTACGCTTGAAGCATTTTTGATATTTAATACATTTCTGCAAAATTCTATGATTGCAAGCTGCATTCCAAGACAGATTCCAAGAAAGGGAATGTTATTTTCTCTTGCATATTTTGTAGCTAGAATCTTTCCTTCAATCCCTCTCTTGCCAAATCCACCTGGTATCAAAATAGCATCAATATCACATAATTCAGATTCTATATTGTTGCAATCTAGCAGCGAGCTATCAATCCATTTTATATTAATTCTTGTATCAGTATGTGCACCACTATGAGTGAGTGCTTCTGTAAGTGATTTGTAAGATTCTTTTAAATCGAGATATTTTCCTACAAATGCAATTTTTACATCGCTATTTGGTGAGATTATTCGCTTTACTAATATATCCCATTCTTCCATTTTAGGGTTTATTTGATAATCAAGATTAAAATACCGCGATATCGGACTAAGTATATTTTCCCTCATCAAGTTTAAAGGGACTTTATAAATGCTATCACTATCTTCCACAACAATAACACAATCATCATCTACATCGCAACTTAGTGCTAGTTTTTGTTTTAGATCTCTTGATAGAGGTTTTTCGCATCTTGCAAGTATGATTTGCGGGTTTATTCCTATTCGTCTTAATTCTTGGACAGAGTGTTGAGTTGGTTTTGTTTTTAGCTCACCTGCTGCTTTAATAAGAGGAATGAGTGTTACATGTATGCTAATTACCATACCAGCTCCAAGCTCATGTTTTAACTGTCTCATCGCTTCTAAATATGGCATACCTTCTATATCACCTACTGTTCCACCAAGCTCTACTATTAGGAATTCGCTGCCAACACCGGCTTCTTTGATTCTATTTTTTATTTCATCAACTATGTGTGGGACAATTTGTATCGTTTTGCCAAGATAGTAGCCACTTCTTTCTTTTTCAATGACTGATAAATATATTTGTCCTGTTGTGAAATTGTGTTTTGATGAAAGATTCATATCTAAAAATCTCTCATAGTGACCTAGATCAAGATCTGTTTCAGCACCATCGTATGTTACAAAAACCTCTCCGTGCTCAAGTGGGCTCATTGTGCCAGGATCTACATTTATATATGGGTCAATTTTTAGTATTGAAACTTTATGGTTAGCATGTTTTATTAATGTAGCAATAGAAGATGAAGAAATACCTTTACCAAGGGAGCTTAAAACTCCCCCCGTAACAAAAATATATTTTGTTCGCATTTATGATTTTTTTGTTTTTTTATACTCTAAAATTATTGCAAAAGCTTCATCTTTCAATCTTAGCTTTTCTTTTTTCATTCTATCTAATTCAAATTCATCTATATATTTTGCACCATTTTCAGCTTCTGTGATTTGCTCATCAAGCTCATTATGTTTTTCAAAGATTTTTGCGAAATGAGCATTTGTAGTTTTTAATTCTGTAATTTCTTCCCTGTATTCATGTAGCATAGAAACCTCCTTAAAATTTGCAAATGCATTATACTTAAGATTATTTTATGAAATATTTAAATTAGAATCTTTCCTTCAATCCTTGAAGTTTCTATGTCGCTTGATGTGATTTCTGCCTTTATGATTGAGAATTTTTGGCATTTTTTATTTAAGAATATTCTCGCATTTGAATCAATTATTTTTGCTTTTGTTTCATCTTTTGTTTGTGTTACTATGCACTCTACTACATCACCAACTTTGTAGAATCTAGCAAATTTTCTATCATTGAATTCAAATTCTATATTTGCAATGTCTTTTTCTAAAAAATTTAGCCTAGCACAGATTGCATCGAGATTCTTGCTTAAATAATTAATCTTTTTTTGATTGCCTTGAATGATTTCTTTTAATATCCTATGCACAACTAGATCGCTATACCTCCTAATTGGCGATGTAAAGTGTAAATATGCATCAAATCCTAATGCAAAATGTCCTTTGTTATTCGTTGAATATTGCGCTCTTGGAAGGTATGTGACAATAATTTTATCTATGATATGGCTTAAATTGATCTTTTTTGCTATGCTTTGTATCGCTTTGATATTTTCTATTTGGCTTAGTTTTTTATTGAAAGTGATATTTTCTTTTTTACTTAATAGTGATATGTCGTTAAATAGTGATTTTAAATTATTCTCATCAATTTCATCGTGGATTCTATAGATCCCGCTGTGATTTTCTAGCATTTTTGCACTTTCTTTATTTGCAAGGAGCATACATTCTTCTACTAAATGATTAGAATCTAGCTCTTGATATTTAGTGATACTTGCTATTTCATCGTTACAATCAAGCTCTAGCTTTATTTCATTATTTTGAAAATCAAGTCCATTTTGCAATCTATTTTTGCGTATTTTTGAAGTGATCTTAAAAAGTTTGTGAAATTTATTTTCTTGTTTTAAGATTTTATTGAATTGTTTATATGTGTAGTTTTTTGATACTTTTATTATAGCTTCAAATAGCTCACTTTGTGTGATTTGCATTGTTTTTTTATTAATTTTAATTTTCCATACGAATGCTAAGCGATTTTTATTTTCTTTTAGTGAGCATAAATTACAACTAAGTATATCTGGTAGCATTGGTATTACTTTGTTTGGAAAATATATGCTAAAGCCTCTATTTAGCGCTTCTTTATCAATAGCAGAATCTAATGCAACATAGTGGCTTACATCTGCTATTGCTACATACAAATAAGTGCCATCAAAATATATTGCATCATCAAAATCTTTTGCATCATCTGGATCAATGCTTATAAATGGTAAGCTGCTTAAATCTACTCTATTTGGATAATAGCTTGGAACTATTTTGGAATCAAAGCTTTTACAAAAATCTATAATCTCATTGCTAAAAATTTCATTTTTATTATGTGTTAAAAGTGCTATTGATAGGTCATTTTTTGCATCATTTAGCGTTCCTATGAGGTTTAGTATTTTGAGATTTGTTAAATCAATTTCAAATAGGCAATGCAAAGGAAGCGTTTTTAGTGATTTTTGAGATGCTTTTATTTGTAATATCTCGCCGGTTTTTAGATTGCAAATTCGTAGATTATTTTTGATATTTTTTAAAATACCAATGCCTTTGATGTTTTCTCTTTTTAGAATTTTGATTAATGTCGCTTTGGGGCGTTTATCTTTATTGCGTTGAGGTTTTACTTTTGCGATTACTAAATCTTTGTTGCATAAGTGGATTCTATTTAGAATCTTATAATCTCTATTGCTTGGTTTTAGTGGTTTTAGAAAATATATTTTTTGATTTTTACTTTCTACTACATCGATGTATCCTATCGTGAATTCTTGTTTTAGTTTGAATGATTTTTGCTTTACTTCTATTGCATTTAGAGATTTTAATTCTTCAAAAATTTGCTTTTTATTTCTTGGAATCTCGCTTATTCCAAAAGTAAGATTTAATAAAAATTGCTCCATTTTGGATCTGCTACATTTGTGTAGCTATTTTTGATTGATTTGATATAAATGCATCGAAGTAATCAAGATCTACATTAATAAGATTCTCTTTAATGAATTTTTTTGTATTTTCCACTTGTTTTGGCGTGTATTTGTGATGAAAGTTTATGCATTTTAGCGTAGCTTTAAGTGGATTTGATAGCTCTCTTTTTCTATTTGAAGTATTATATTTTGAAATATTTTTTATTGAATCAATTAGATCAATATCAAAATTCCAATGTTCAAACAATATCGCTGTAGCATCAGTAGCACTAATCCCTGTGAATTCTATCTCTATATCTGCTATATTTTCCGTGCTTTGTATAGCATTTGTGAAGTTCTTTGCATTTTCTGTTTTACTTATCTCGTTTGCTATGATTAGTGTGCCCACATTCATCAAGAATGAAGCAGGGTAGATTATATTTTTTATGTGGTCGCTTTCATTTTTGAAGACTTCTATTACAAACTTATTGCATTCTCTGCAGGTATCAAGATAATTATTCATACTAATTGCATATGGAGATAGATTGAATTTTACTGATTTTCTAAATATTGATGAGATTACAAAGCCTTTAATAGTCCCCATTCCAAATAATGATACAGCTTGTTGTATGTTTAAAATTTCTCGTGTGAATCCGTATATTGGAGAATTTGCAATTCTTAAAATATCAATTGTAATGCCTTGGTCTTTTTCTATGATTTTTACAAGATCCGCTATGCTAGAATCTGGATCTTGACAAGTTTTAAACACATCTCCAACGATGTTAGATAGAGGTGGAAATGAATTTATATTTTGTATGATATTATTTGTGATCTTCATAATGTGCCCTATCCAAATAGAATCATTTATTTTAATCTATATTGTTTGAATCTTAGCCCAAATCTATGCTAAAGTGTAAATTTGCATCATTTTTTTTCAAACTAAGCTATTTGAAAAAATGGAATTATTAAAGCAAAATAAATTATAATCGCAGATATTAAATTTGAATTTCAATATTAAGGTGGGTTGTTCATATGGCATTGATGGTTTATTACGACAAAGATTGTGATTTAGGATTAATCCAAAAGAAGAAAGTATCAGTAATTGGCTTTGGAAGTCAAGGACACGCACACGCAGAGAATCTAAGAGATTCTGGCGTTGATGTAGTTATTGGGCTTTATCGTGGAGGTGCTAGCTGGGCGAAAGCTGAGGCTAAAAACTTCAAAGTGCTAGAGGTAAGCGAAGCGACAAAGGTTGCTGATGTGATTATGATTTTAATCCCTGATGAGCTTCAAGCAGATGTGTTTGAGAGAGATATTAAGCCACATTTGAGTGAAGATAAAATTATCGCTTTTGGGCATGGATTTAATATCCACTTTGGACAAATCAAAGCGCCAAAAGGTGTGGGTGTGATAATGGTAGCACCAAAAGCACCTGGTCATACTGTAAGAAGTGAGTTTGTGCGCGGGGGCGGAATCCCTGATCTAATCGCAGTAGAGCAAGATACAAGCAAAGGCGATGCTAAGGCTATCGCGCTAAGTTATGCAAGCGCTATTGGTGGTGGTAGAAGTGGGATTATTGAGACTACTTTTAAAGATGAGACAGAAACCGATCTCTTTGGCGAGCAAGCTGTGCTTTGTGGTGGTGTGAGTAGTCTTGTAAAAGCTGGGTTTGAAACGCTAGTAGAGGCGGGGTATCCTGAGGAGATGGCGTATTTTGAGTGTTTGCATGAGTTAAAATTAATCGTAGATTTAATCTATGAGGGAGGCTTGGCAAATATGCGTTATTCTATCTCAAATACCGCAGAATATGGCGATATGGTAAGTGGTCCTCGCGTGATTAACGAAGAATCTAAAAAGGCGATGAAAGAGATTCTAAAAGATATTCAAGAAGGACGCTTTGCAAAAGACTTTATTTTAGAGAGAAAAGCAGGATATGCAAGAATGAATGCAGAGCGTAAGAATCTAGCAAATCACAAAATTGAAAGCGTAGGCGTAAGGCTTCGATCTATGATGCCTTGGATTGGGGCAAATAAGCTTGTTGATAAGGATAAAAACTAATGCATATTGCTTAGGCAGTGTGCAATCACATAGAATCTTTTATAATTTCTATATATTTTTTAGCACTTTTTTCCCAGCTAAAATTTCTAGCATTGTTTAATCCCATTTGTATTAGCTTTTCTTTCATATTACTTTTTTCGAATTCTATGATTGTGTTGTAAAGGCTATTATTTTCATCTGGATTAAAATATAAAGCACAATCTTTACATACTTCTTTTATGCTGCTAAATGGGGTTGTAATCACAGGTGTGCCAAGTGCCATAGATTCCAATGGAGGTAATCCAAAGCCTTCAAATTTTGATGGATATACCATAGCTTTTGCATTTTTGATTAGTTTTTTTAATTCAATTTCATTTACATATCCACTCTGTTTTAAAATTCCTTGATTAATGGCTTTTATGGCTAGTGCTTTAAAATTGTTTGAAAAATATTTTATTTCACCAACAAAAATAATTTTTTTATCAAGTCTTATAAATGTTTCTAATAACTTTTCAAGCCCTTTTCTAGCATCATATCCACCTACATATATATAGTAGTCTCCTCTTATTTTGTTTGGTTGCTCTATGTGTTCTACTCCATGTGGCAATACATAAATTTCCTTATTGATTTTAAAATATTTTTGTATTTGTGTTTTTGAATATAGGCTTGGTGTTAGAATGATTTTTGCTAATTTTATTTGTTTTTTTATGTTTTGTTTATATTTGAAATTTCTTATAGGATTTTTATCTAGTATTAGTGGCAGCACATCGTGTAGCATTAATATGTTTTTATTAGAATTTGATAGAATTCCGCCATTCCAATGATAATGCACATAATCGCATAGATTGATAATATTCTCTATCCCCCCCCCCCCCAGATTCGCGTTGATAAATGTATATGAAAATCCTAGATTCTGTGTTATTTCTTTATTATTGCTAGTAAATAATATTATTTCTATATCATGTAAATGTCTGATGAGATTTATTAGACTTTTTGCTATGCCTGTGTGTGGATATGTAAGGACATTTGCCTCAAATGCTATTTTCATTTTGATCTCCTTTTGCTGTGATTGTATCATTTGCTTTTTGTGCTATCTCTTTATCTGTTGCCATATCAAAGTATTTAAATTGCATTCCACTTTGTCGCACTCCTTTTAAGATATCACCGCTATTTCTGTATTTTAAATCAAGTTCTGCGATCTCAAATCCATTTGTAGTTTTGATAAAATCATTTAATCTTTCTTTTTTTATATCATTGGTGTATAAAAAACAATACCCTTTAGCGCCATTTCTGCTTACTCTGCCTCTTAATTGATGTAAAGTCGCAAATCCAAGCCTCTCTGCACCGACTATTATGATCGTTGATAATCTAGGAAGTGAGATTCCAACTTCAAATAATGTAGTTGCAATGAGAATATCTCCATTTTCTTTAAATCTATTGATAATATCTTCTTTATCTTTATCTTTACCGTGTGTTGAATATACATTATCAAAATTTTTTTGCCAAAATGGTAGCCCTTCTTCTATTGATTGGTATGCTATGGTATCGCTTTGCTCTACTAGTGGGTATATGATTGCAATTTGCATATTGTTTTTGATTTCATTTTTTATGTGTTCTATTAGTGTGCTAAAGTGATTTTTGGTGATGATTTGACATTTTATATCTTTTTTAAATGGTATGTCCTTTATGGTGCAAAAATCAACTATGTTAGATTCTATGAGTGCCATTGTTCTTGGTATGGGTGTAGCAGAAAATTGTATGGTATGTGGTTTTTTGCCCTCTATTTCTAGCATTTTTTCTATCGCAAGTCTTTGGTTTGTGCCAAATCTATGCTGCTCATCGGTCATAAATAGGCTAAAAGATGATAGTTGTTTGTATAGGAGCGAATGTGTACCTATTAGAAAATCACATTCCACAATTTTATTATCCTTTATGGCTAAGCCAACACTTATATGTTGTGGTAGAAATTTTACTGCTTCGTTATATAGTTGGCTTGCAAGTATCGTTGTTGGTGCAAGGAGGATTGATTTTTTTGGGTATGCCATCATAACACAAGCTAGGATTACAATTGTTTTTCCACACCCTACATCACCCATTACTACGCATCTTGTTGCTATATTTGAATTTAATTTATTGCTTAAATAATTGATACATTTTTCTTGATCATTTGTAAGAGAAAACGGCAGAGAATCCACAAAAGCTTTGTGATCACCATTTAATATGCTTGTAGCTTCAAAGTGATAGCGTTTTTTGCGTAGTGAGCGTATATAATAATATATTTCTATAAATTTTATAGCCTCAAGATATTTGCCAAAAAGTCCATTGTGTTTGTTGAATCCATGCAGATAATCCATATTAGATTCTGGATTAAATATAGTAAAGATAGATTCTGTTGTATTTGTGTCTAGATGGAGATTGTTTAAATTCTCTTTTGTGATGATTTCTCTAAAGATTTGATTTAAATTATTGTTTTGCATTTTTGTCGTATTGAAATTCATTGTGATTTTGTTGATATTTGTTGTGATTTTTGGCTGTATTATGCTCCAGATTCCATATTTGTATTCGAATTTTCCAAAAATATAGCACTCTTTATCTTGGATAAATATTTTGCTGTGATATGGCTTTGGGTTAAATATTGTTATTTCTAAGGATTCTTGAAAATCTAGCATATATGCTTGAAGTTTGAGTGTTTTTCCAAATTTTGTTTTTGAATTTATGGTGATTCTTACTGCGCCTTCGTTGATTATGCTTTTATTTAGTGAATTTATGAGTATTGTATTTGTGTAGGATTTTGGTGTGTATAATATAGCGTCAAATAGGTTGTTTATGCCTATTTTAGCCAATCTATTCATTTATCAACTACTATACTAAAGCTTAGGTTATTTACTTCTTTATGTGATCGTATATATTCATTTAATTCATTTAGGCTTAAATTTTTGATTTTTTGGATTAATGTTTTATCGTAATCTAATGGTAAATTTCGGTAAAAATTATTGTATTTTTTACCAAGTCTGCTGCTTATTGTTTCATCGCTTAATACTTGTGATCCTAGAATATATGATTTTGCATCATCTAGCTCTTGCTGGGTTACATTACCTTTTAGAAAATCTGCGATAGTTTCTTTGATAGCTTTTATAGCTTCATCTTTGTTTTCTAACTTTGTTTGTAAATACCCAATCGTTGCTGCACTTGTATTATCCACTGCATTGTAAAAATACGCAGAATACGCAAGACCTCGTTTCACTCTGATTTCTTCCATTATCCTTGAGCCAAATCCTGAAGAACCCATAATAAAGCTCATAATGATTGATTTATGTAATTCATCTTCATAGCTTTTAAAATCAAATGGAGAGCCAAAATAGATATATGCTTGTTTTGTAGGTTTTATTGCTTTGACTTCTTTAGAATCTGCATTTGCATAGTATGTTTTTGTGGTGTATTTAGTACCGTTATTTAGAACTTTGAGAATCTGTTTTAATTGTTTTTTCGTATCATCTACATCTAAATCCCCGCCAAGCAAGATAACTGCATTATTTAGTGTTAGCTTTTCTTTTAAAAATTTTTCCACATCATTTAGAGTTATTTTCTCTATATCATCAATAGATCGTATTTTTGGATTCTCTAGTGGTGTGCCTTTAAATAAAGTATAAAATAAATTATTTAGTGCAATATAATCAAAATCATTCTCTTTAGATAGCAAATACCCACTTAGTGTGATTTTTGTTTTATTTAGGGCTTCATCTGTTAGATTAGGATCTACAAAAAGCTCTCCTAGCATTTCAATTGCTTTGCTTTGATATTCTTTTAAGAATGATATATTAAATGAGATGCTTTCATTGCTGTTGATTACATTGATTGAGATTGCTCTAGATTCTAATTCTTTTGCAAATCCGTATTCACCTCTTTCTTTGCTACCGCGATTTAGTATTGATGTGCTAAATGTCGATAATCCTGATTTCCATTCTCCAAATAAACCAGCTCCATTAAATATAATCTTAATGGAACCGATAGGAAGCGTATTTGATATTTCTTTAATGATTGGTATTTTATTATCATTGACTTCTAGATATGTTATTTCACTCATATTGTTTCCTTTCATTAAACAAATTGCTAGCATAAAAATAAATAATATCTTCAACATAATCCTCCCTAGCACATTTTTAGTATATTATATGCAGTATCTCGTATCGCTGGTCTTTCCCCTGCATCACGGATAAGCTTTATTAATTCTTCGGTGTTTGTCGTGTTTGTTGCACCAGCACTTGCAACAACATTTTCCTCCATCATTGTGCTTCCTAAATCATTTGCACCAAAGCTAAGTGCTAATTGCCCTACAAATTTCCCTTGTGTTACCCAAGAGCTTTGAATGTTTTTGAAGTTATCAAGATAGATTCTGCTTGCACTAAGAAGGCGTAAATATCTATTTGATGATGCTTTTTTGATATTTGGTATTTCTTTTATAAGTGGTGTATTGTCTGGCTGAAAACTCCATAAAATAAATGCCCTAAAGCCACCTGTTTCATCTTGCAATTCTCTTATTCTATGAAAATGCTCAACGATATCTTTATCATCTTCAATGCTGCCAAACATCATTGTTGCTGTTGTTTTCATATCTAGATAATGCGCTTGCCTATGTATATCTATCCATTCACTAGAATCTAGCTTTTTTGGTGCTATTATATCCCTTACCCTATCACTTAGTATTTCAGCTCCTGCGCCTGGTATAGAGCTAAGCCCTGCTTGCTTTAAAGCTTTTAATGTTTCTTTGATTGATACTTTTGATACTTTTGATATATAATCAATCTCAATAGCGCTAAATCCGTGTATTGTAATGTTTGGATATTTTTGATGTATGTGGCTTACTAGCTTTTCATACCACTCAAGTTTTAGCGTTGGATGGACGCCACCTTGAAATAATATTTGCGTTCCACCTATTGCAATTAATTCATCAATTTTAGAATCTATTTCTTCAAAGCTAAGTATATATGCACCTTCTTCATTTACCTTTCTTTTGAAGGCACAAAATTTACAATCAACCCAGCATATATTTGTATAATTTATATTTCTATCAATTACAAATGTAGAGATTTTATCGCTATGAAGCTCTCTTTTAATATCAAATGCTTTTTTTCCTAGTTCTTTTAGTGGTGTGCTTTGTATTTCTTTTAGTATCTCATCATTACTAACTCTTTTCATAAATATTCCTTGCTAATTGGTTAAAATCTAGTTCCCATTGTAAATTCAAAGCTAGATGTATCATCATTTTCTTTTGGATTGATTGCAAATGGGAATACAAACACAAGCGGTCCAATTGGTGATACCCACTCAAGTGCCAATCCCCAAGACATTCTAGATATCTCATCAAATCTGTCTTTGCCAATCATTCCATAATCAAAAAATGCAGATATACGCATATTGACAGCTTCTAAAAACCCATAACTCGCCTCGATAGAATTCGCAAATATATATCTACCACCAATCCTTAATCCATTTGCATCTCTAGGTGTTAGAGAGTATGTTTCATATCCTCTAACTGTCCCGATACCACCCATATAGAATGTGCTTGTAATTGGAATTCCTTTTATATCTTTATTCCCAATTTCTCCTATAATTCCACCTATTTGGGCTTTGTATCTTAGAATTAAATCAAAATCAATTAGGTTTTTTAAATGATAGTAGAATCCAGCCTTGCCAAATAATTTAATGTATTTTGCATCACCACCGATACCTGCAAATTCCGCACTAGATTCTATTATTGCGCCATTTTTTGGAAAGTAGTAGTCATCTGTATTATCAAAATACAATCCTGGTGTAATTGAGCTTTTTAAAATACCTCTTATTGGAAAATATGAAGCATAAATACCACCACCTTGTCCTATATCTCTAAAATCACTAAGCTTTGTTTTTGATATTTCATATACCACATTTGCAGCAAGAGCATCTGTTAGATTTTTTCCAGCAGATATATTAAATCCTATAGAATCTTCTACATAATCATAATTTCTAAAGAAGCTTTTATATACATTGATGGATGAACTATATTCAGAATCTAAGATTCTAGGATTTGTAAATCCAAGATTAAATAATTGCGTGTATTTACTATAATTAATATAAAATTGTGCGCTCATTCCCGTGCCAAAGAGATTTCTCTCCTTTAGTGATGCATTTACCATTAGCTTATCATAGCTTCCATATCCAAGTCCAAACATCACTTCACCTGTTCGTCCTTCAGCTACTTCGACTAATAAATTCATCGAATCTTCATCAACTCTAATTTCTGATATTTGCACTTTATCAAAAAATCCAGTTCGCCTTAGCGCATTTTCACTTTTTCGTATTTGTGTGATGCTATATGTATCACCTGGAGCAATAAGCATCTCTCTTCTTACAATTCTATCTCCACTTACTGTATTACCTGTGATTATTACATCATTTATATGGACTTTATTACCCACTTCTATATTAAATATTACACCTACTTCACTATTTTCTTCATCTTTGTCTAAATCAGGAGTAATTCTTGTGTATGCATAGCCTTTGTCCATTATATGTGATTTTATAACTTCAATATCTCGTCTAACACTTTCTATATTGAAGTATTCACCCACTTTAATGCTACTTAGCGATTCTAGTGTTTCAATGGGGAATACATCATCGACATCACCTATTTTTTTTATTCTTATACCATTTACTTTATATCTTTTACCTTCTATAATCTTATACATCAAAACTGCATCATAATTTAAGAAATTAGCGCTTACAAGTGGATTTGAAATAACTGCATCAAGATATCCTTGTCGCATATATACATCTTGAATTCTTAGATTATCAAATTCTAGTTCTTTGAGTTTTAGCTCACCGCTACTCCACCAAGGAAGCCACCCAAGCCAGCTATGGCGCTCTTTGTTTGCACTAAGTGATTCTAATTCTTCTTTTGGTAGTGTTGCACCCTCATAATATGATTTTCTAATGATGATATTTTCACCCTTATTGATATTGAAAATAAGGCTTATGGAATCTTCAATTTTAATATTATCGATTTCTATCACAGAGCCATATATGCCTTTATCTTCTAGTGCTTGAATAATAACTGATTTTGCGTATTGTTCTTTGTATATATCGTATGTATCGCCTCGTTTGATGTTTATGAGTTTTTTGATATCGTTTGTTTCTGTGTCGCTTCCATAGCCTTTAATTTCTATGTTATTTATTGTTGGTTTTTCTTTGAAGTGAAAGCTTAGATTCCCATTTGTCTCATCAAATTCTGCATATATATCATCAAAATAATCTTGTTTATAAAATGCAATAATTGCTTGATTTATTGCTTCTTTGTCAAGTTTATCTCCAACTTTAATACTAGCAATTTCATTTGCAATTAAGTTTGACATTCTAACTAAGCCGTTGTATGTTATAGATTTTATTTCATTTGCAAAGATTAATGTATTAAATAAACAAATTATGACAAGGATTCTCATTAAGTTTTTAGCCTTTGATGCTACTGCCTACGACATTTAGCGATAAAAATTTGTAAAAATAATTCTAAATTTTAAGAGCTATAATTCTACTACATTTTGCTTAAGGAGTAAAAGGAATAAAATGAAAGCAGGAATTATAGGGCTTGGGCTTATGGGTGGCTCTCTTGGTTTGGCATTAAAAGAGACTTCATTATTTAATATTATTGTAGGCGATGATATAAATCCCGTGCATAGAAGACAAGCCGTGTATCTTGGGCTTGTAGATGAGTGTTTGGATTTAAATGGGATTTTAGATTGTGATGTGATTTTTATTTGCACACCTGTGGATTCTATCGTGGAACTAATCAAGGATATAAAGTCACTAAGAGAAGATCAGCTTGTTATTGACTTTGGTGGAGTAAAAAAAGAGATTATACAAGCTATACCAAAAGAGTTGAGATTAAATTTTGTGAGTTTGCACCCTATGTGTGGTACAGAAAATTTTGGACCAAAGGCAGCTTTTAAAGAGTTATATAAAAATCAAATTATGATTTTTGTTGATATGAAAGATAGCGGAGAGTATCAAGTGAATTTAGCTAGAGAGATTTGTATGCAACTTGGTATGAATATAGTTAAAATGGATTCTAAAAATCACGATAGGCATACAGCATTTATAAGCCATATGCCTCATATTTTGAGCTATGCATTAGCAAATACAGTGCTAAAACAAGAGAATCCACAAGATATTGTAGCTATTGCAGGTGGTGGCTTTAAAGGTATGAGCAGGATTAGTAAAAGTAGTGGGATTATGTGGTCTGCAATATCAAAACAGAATAAAGAAAATCTCTTAGAATCTATTGATACAATATTAGATGAGCTTCATTATGCAAAATATCTCATTGGAAATAATAAGTTTGATGAGTTGCAAGAGTGGATGACAAGTGCAAATAAATTAAGAGATATTATTTAGATATGGGGCGATTTTTATATAATGTAAAAGGATTTTGCGCTATATCGCTCCTAAAATATTATTTTCTAAACACAAATATCTAAACAATGTAGAGCAAAGAAGTGATTATGAATACATCATTGATAGAGTGAATTATTATAATAAGCTAGATTCTAGGGTTAATATAAAATCATTTGATGAAAAGATTTCAATTAGAGATTTTAAAATACCAAAGAGATTGGTTAATTATTTTTATGATAGCTATGAATATTTGATGTATTTTGATAAAGAATTAGAGTTTATTTTAGAGAGTGGAGATGTGAATTATAATATCTCATACCCTGCAATCACAAAATCTCGGCCAATAGATTCAAATAATTTTAATAATGTAATTTTAAATCTAGATAAGGTAAGGCATTTTGCATTTATAAAAGATAGGATCCCATTTGAACAAAAAGATGATATTTTGTATTTTAGGGGTGGTGTATATCAAGATCATCGTATAAAATTTTTTGATAAATATTTTTATGATAGTAGATGTGATTTAGGTCATACAGGGTGTGGAAATAGCGACTATTATAAAATTATTTCAAAACCAAAATCAAGCAAACACGAGCATTTAAAACATAAATTCATCTTATCTCTTGAAGGAAATGATGTAGCTAGTAATTTAAAATGGATTATGAATAGTAACTCCTTAGCCATAATGCCAAAGCCAAAATTTGAGACTTGGTTTATGGAAGGGCGCTTGATAGCGGATTATCACTATATTGAAATTAATGATGATTATAGCAATGTTTTTGAAAAGATAGATTATTATAAACGCAATCCACATCTAGCAAAACAAATCATAAAAAATGCAAATTCTTATTGCAAAGAATTTATGGATAAAGAACGAGAGACTATAATATCGCTTTTAGTTTTGGAGAAATACTTTAAATTCACCAACTAACTCACTCTAGGGGCTATTTATGATTTTCATTGTGGCATTTATTGGGGCTATCACTCCAGGTCCTGATATATTATTGATTATACAGACAACGCTTAGATATGGCTTTAAAAAAGCGTTAATAACATTATTTGGTATTGCAAGTGGCTGGATTTTTTATTTAGCTATTTTGTATTTTGGTTTTGCAAAGATTTTTACAGGCAATATCGCACAGATTCTGTTAAGTGTATTTGGGATTATTTATCTTTCTTATCTTAGTTTTATGCTGTATAAAAAACCAAGTAATGATTTAGAATTTCGAGATTCTAGGGTTATTGGTGGATATAAAAAAGGTCTGCTTGTAAATCTTTCAAACCCAAAGGCAATTTTATTCTTTAGTGTTGTTGTTTTGCCATATATGGATAACAATATGATATTTAATCTTATGCTTTTGTTTTTTGGATTATTTAGTGCGTTTCTATTTGTTGTTTTGATTGCATCGTATTTTAGAAGATTTGTAACAAATAAATTATTTAATATAATTGATAAAATTTGTGCATTTATATTTCTTGTTTTTGTGGTTATTTTGATTGTTAAACTTTTTAGGGATTTATTATGAATGTATTGATTACAGGTGGAGGCACAGGTGGGCATTTAAGCATTGCAAAGGCTCTTGGTATTACTTGTAAAAGTAGGGGGTTTGATGTTTATTATGTTGGTTCTACAAGTGGTCAAGACAGACTTTGGTTTGAAAATAGTGATATTTTTAAAAAATGTTATTTTTTAGATTCAACTGGCGTTGTTAATAAAAGAGGCGCTGCGCGATTTTATTCTTTGTATTTGCAATTAAAGGCGATTCTATCAAGTATAAAAATTATAAAAAAGAATAAAATTGATGCGGTTATTAGTGTTGGTGGTTTTAGTGCAGGTGGAGCTAGCTTTGCTAGTGTAATATGTAGAATCCCACTTTTTATCCACGAACAAAACTCTATACTTGGCACATTAAATAAGATTTTATCTCCATTTGCAAAAGCTAAATTTTGTAGTTTTAAATTAAATGGCTTTATACAAACTTCATATCCTATAAATTCAGATTTTTTTTATTATGCAAGGGATCGTAATAAATTAGATACTATATTATTTATTGGTGGGTCACAAGGTGCATATGCTATAAACTCCTTTGCTTTAGAATTATCTAGCGAATTGCTAAAAAGAAAGATTAATATTATTCATCAATGTGGGAAGCTAGATTTTGATCGCGTCTATAGTGGATATAAAAATCTTACATTTAAAGATGTTGATATAGGAGACAATAATGTAAGATTTGTACATAAAAATGGCTCTGAAGTTTTGTTGTTTAGCTTTGATAAGAATCTTATCCATCACATTAAAAATGCTGATTTTTGTGTGTCGCGATCTGGTGCTAGTAGCCTTTGGGAATTGTGTGCGAATAGATTGCCAAGTTATTTCATACCATATCCTTATGCTGCAAAAAATCATCAATATTATAATGCCTTATTTTTAGGTGATCTATGTATGGTTGCTACTGAAAATGAATTAAATAAAAAAGATTTTTTAAGTTATGTGGATAATCTAGATTTATGTATTGCTAGTAGGAATCTAGCAAACATTATATCTCCAAATGGTGCAGATGAAATAATTAATGCAATCATTTTTAAATTAGAGAAAAATATTTAATAAAATATAAAAATCCTTGTATCACGACAGAATTTATTATATCAATGAAAAATGCCCCAACTAAAGGCACGATGATAAATGCTAAATGGCTTGGTCCATAGTGATTTGTTATTGTTTGTATATTTACCATTGCAGTAGGCATAGCTCCAAGTCCAAATCCGCAATGTCCAGCAGATAATACGGCTGCATCATAGTTTTTACCCATTACTCTAAATGTTACAAATGTTGCAAATATAATCATTAATCCAACTTGTGCTATTAGAATGATTAGTATTGGCATGGCTAATGCTACCAATTGTGATAAATTTATTGTCATCAATGCAAGTGCTAAAAATAAAGACAAACTTACATTTCCAATAACTGATACCTCTCTATCAAAGACTTTATGAACTTTTAGGCCTTGTAATGTATTTCTAATTAATACTCCAATAAATAAACACCATACAAATGCAGGTAGTGTAAATGTTGCATTTTTTAGTGTTTCAGCGATCTGTGTCCCTATTAGAAGTGGTATTGCAATTAGTGCTAGAGATTCTATAAATGTATCACTAGTGATTAGTTTTTGTTTTTTTGGTGTTTCAAATAATAGACTTTCATCTTTATAATCACCATCTTTTATTTCATAATCTTTAAATTCTGTGATATCTGGCTTTAGATTGTTTTTATTTATTAGATATCTAGATACAGGTCCACCGATAATCCCACCCATAATAAGCCCAAAAGTCGCTGATGCAAGAGCGACTTCCTTTGCTGGGCTAAATAAATATGGTTCTTTTATAAATGTATCAGCCCAAGCAGCGCCTGTGCCGTGCCCTCCACTCATTGTAATAGAGCCACCAAGTAGTCCAAGAATTGGATTTACGCCCATCATTTGTGATAATAACACACCTATAATATTTTGCATAAATAATAATATTGCTACACAGAATAAAAATATAGTTAAAATTCTACCTTGTTTTTTAAGTGAAGCAAAATCTGCGCTAAGCCCTATTGAAGTAAAAAATGCAAGCATTAAAGGGTCTTTTATAGATTCATCAAATTTAATTTGTATATTGAATTTTGTATTTAGTATAAATAATATAATTGCAGCAATAATTCCACCTATGACAGGTTCTGGTATATTGTATTTATAAAAAAATGCTACTCTTTTGATGATAAATCTACCAATAAGAAGCACAATAACCATACACACTAAAGTAGCATAAAAATTAAGCTCCATAAAATTCCTTGTAATAAGTTTGTGAAATTGATAATTATAACTTTATGGAGTTTAATTTTTAATTTGATTGAAGAAAAATATTGAGATTCTAAGCTATGCTTAGAATCTTTAGTGGGGTTGAAGTAGATTAGAACTTCACAGCTCCAGTTGTTGCAAGAGGGATAACTCTATTGCTTCCACTTGGGTAAGAGTTCTTTAATGAGT
>CALUTR010000004.1 GCA_944323755.1 uncultured Helicobacteraceae bacterium | reverse complement strand
CTGGATTCTCTAGCTGGGGTGAATGGATGATAGATACAGGTGGATTAGATAGAGGTAGATGGCAGGTAGGTGGACATGGAGCAAATAATAATAATAATGGGATTCAACCACTTGGAAATGTTACATCTAATGGAGCTGCTGGGACTACTGGTGGATGTGGAGCAATAATTACACTAGATACAGCTAATGGTAACTTAATATTTAATCCTGAAAACATAAACTTAGCTGGAGGTGCTGGCCAAAATGGTAATGGTGGAACATTCTGTAAAGGATTAAAAGAATCTTACCCAAGTGGAAGCAATAGAATTATCCCTCTTGCAACAACTGGAGCTGTGAAGTTCTAAAATAAAGCAGATTTTAATAAAATCTGCTACTATACCGCACATTGTCTATCTTGTATCAAATGCCCTACTTTTAGATTATATTGTTGAAGCATAGTTAAGTCTTTATTTGGAATTTCTCCATTTGTAGTTAAATAATTTCCAAGCACGATAGCATCTATCCCATAATCAAATATTTCTTTTTGATCCTCACCAAATACAACTTCTCTACCACCTGCAAGCATCAAAATAGAATCTCTTAACATTTCTCTAGCAAGTATAATACACTCTAAAGCCTCATCTCTACTTAAAACCTTTTCTTTTATAGGAAGAGCTGGATTTGGGATAAAAAAGTTTATAGGGGAGCTATGCGGGTTTAGTTCTTTTAGCGACTTTAAAAGCTCAATTCTTTGTTCTACACTCTCACCCAAACCAAAAATACCACCACTACATAGTTTCAATCCTGCGCTAAGCACATTTTGACAAGTTTCAACTCTAGATTGAAAACTATGCGTAGTGCAAATATTTGAAAAATTACTCTTAGCACTCTCTAAATTATGATTATAGCTATCTATGCCATTTTGCTTCAAATACTTTAGAGAATCTCTATCTGCCTGACCACAGCAAGCAATAAGCAACATTTGAGGCAACTCTGCTTTAATATATGATGCTACACTTGCTATATATTCACATTTTTTGGAATCTAAACCAAGACCTGAAGTAACAAGACAAAAACCACTTGCACCAAATTTTGCCAATGCTTTTGCCTCTTCTAAAATCTTCTCTTTTGGTTTATTTTTATAAATTTCTACATTTGTGCGATATTTTGCACTTTGTGTGCAATACGCGCAATCCTCCTTGCACGCTCCACTTGTTACATTACTAATTGAACACAAAAATATTTTTTTCACGATAAATCTTCCTTAGTCTTACATTTTAAACATTGTAGATATTTTTTAGTTTTTGTTTCTTTTTTTGCCATTAAATAGCCACATTCTTTACATTTAATATTTACTGGTTCATTATTGCTAATAAAATCACATTTTGGATAATTAGAGCAACCAAAAAACGCACCTCGCCTAGAAAATCGCTTTATAATACCACCACCACATAAAGGACAATTCACCCCATCTAGGATATTTTTAGGAGCTTGCTTTTGACCTATAATATTTTTACATTTTGGATAGCCACTACAAGCTATAAATTCTCCATATCTACCGACTTTTTTCACCATATCGCTACCACAAAGTTCGCATTTTTCATTTGTTACATTATCTGTATCATCTTGCTTAATATATTTACATTTTGGATAGCCACTACAAGCTATAAATTCTCCATATCTGCCATTTCTAATCACGAGCTCTTTTCCACAAGTTGGACAAAATTGACCTGTTTGCTTTGCTATTTTAAGAGAAGCAATATTAGTCTTGCCATCACTTACTTTTTGATTAAATGGCTCATAAAAATCCCACAGCACGCCCTGCCAATCAAGCTTGGAATCTGCTATTTTATCTAGCTTTTCTTCTAGCTTTGCAGTAAAGTTAGAATCCACAATTTCTAAAAAATTCTTCTCTAGCATATCAATCACGACAAATGATATATCCATTGCAAAAATTTGCTTTTTTTCGATTTTGATATATTCTCTATTTGACAAAAGTGCTATCGTAGGTGCATATGTGCTTGGACGACCTATACCTAAACCTTCAAGCGTCTTTACAAGTGAAGCTTCAGAAAATCGAGGCGAAGGCTCTGTTTGATGAGCATTTAGCTCGCATTTTAATAATGCCAAATTAGTATCTTTAATCAATGGTGATAGAATTTTATCCTTATCAGTAGAACCTAAAATCTTATGAAATCCATCAAAAACCAATTTTGATCCACTAGCTTTAAACATAGCCTTATTATCACTTATAAAAGCACTTTGAGATTCAAATACCGCATCGCTACTTTGTGATGCTAAAAATCTATTATAAATCAATGTATATAACTTTAATTCATCGCCTTTTAGATAGTCCTTTGCTATTTGTGGTGTGAAATCAATTCTTGTTGGACGAATAGCCTCGTGAGCTTCTTGTGCGCTTTTGTGCTTTGTAGTATAGATTCGTGGTTTTTTAGGGATATAAGATTCTCCAAAATTCTTCTCTATTAGTTTCCTTGCGTCATCTTGTGCAACTTTAGCGATATTTAAACTATCAGTTCTCATATATGTAATAAGTCCCATAACACCCTGATCGCTAAGCACGCCTTCATATAATCGTTGAGCAATTTGCATTGTTTTTGATGGAGAATACCCAAGATTACTAGATGCACTTTGCTGTAGTGTTGAAGTCATAAAAGGAGCTGGAGGTGAGACTTTTTTTACTTTTGTTTCTATTTCTTTTACAAAAAAATTAGAATCTTTTATATGTTCACATATTTTGCTTGCCTCTACTTTGTCTTGCAAGGTTAGTTTATCTATTTTTTTACCCTCCCATTCAATCAAAATAGATTCCACCTTATCTTTACCATTTTCAAAGATAGCATCAATACTAAAATAATCAATTGGCTTAAATTCTCTAATCTCTTTTTCTCTATCAACAACCAATTTTAACGCACTACTCTGCACCCTTCCTGCGCTAAGACCTTTTTGTATTTTTTGGTTTAAAAGAGGACTAAGCTTAAAACCAACAATCCTATCAAGCAGTCGTCTAGTTTGCTGCGCATTTACCATATCCATATTTATATCTCTAGGATTTTTAAGTGCATCAAGTATTGCTTTTTTTGTAATTTCGTGAAAAACAATGCGCGGATATGATACATCTTTATTAATGATTTGATTAATGTGATAACCTATTGCCTCACCTTCTCTATCTTCATCAGTTGCGATATATACTATTTCTGCATTTTTTGATAATTTTTTTATTTGTTCTATTACATCTTTATGATCTTTTGAGATTTCATATTCTGGATTAAAGTGTTTATCTTGGATTTTGATACCAAAAGTGCGCTTTGGTAAATCTCTAATATGCCCTTTTGAAGCAACAACACAATAATCATCATCTAAAAAATTTTTTATTGTTTTAGCCTTAGCTGGAGATTCAACTATGATTAATTTCAATGATTATCCTTCAATTTTTGTAGATTAGTCGTGAATAATTTAGCATTTTAACACAAAAAGAATTTTACAACTCAAATTTATAAAAAAATAATGGAATACTATTTGCTTCATATTGCTAAATTTAAAAGCAAAGGAAGCGATATGAGTTTTAGGATCAACACGAATGTATCCGCATTAAATGCGCATACAATTGGAGTTCAAAATAATAGAAGCATTCATAGTGCATTGGAAAAACTTAGTTCAGGGCTTAGATTAAACAAAGCGGCAGATGATGCTTCTGGTATGGCTATCGCAGATAGTCTTCGATCACAATCAGAAGCTCTAGGTCAAGCTGTAAGAAATGCAAATGATGCAATTGGTATGATACAAGTTGCAGATAAAGCAATGGACGAGCAGCTAAAGATTCTAGATACAATCAAAACAAAAGCCGTTCAAGCTGCACAAGATGGGCAAACGACAGAAAGTCGTAGAGCATTACAAAGTGATATCATAAGATTATTAGAAGAATTAGACAATATCGCAAATACGACGAGTTTCAACGGCCAACAAATGCTATCTGGTAGCTTTACAAATAAAGAATTCCAAATTGGCGCATACTCAAACACAACAATCAAAGCTTCCATTGGACCAACAAGCAGTGATAAAATAGGACATGTAAGAATGGAGAGCTCATCATTTTCAGGTTCAGGAATGGAACCAGAAAATGGCAAAGAAAATCTCACAGAAGTGGCTTTAAGGGCTATTGAAGTAGATGGGATTAATAGTTATGAGCTAGAAACAGTAAAGATTTCTACATCTGCGGGAACTGGCATTGGTGTGCTAAGCGAAGTGATAAATAGATATTCTGATAAGCTTGGTATGAGGGCTTCATATAATGTTATGGCAACAGGAAGTAGTGCTGTGCTATCTGGGACAATTAGAGGGCTAACCATAAATGGTGTTCAAATTGGTGCTATCAATGATGTAAGAAAAAACGATTCTGATGGAAGATTGATTAATGCGATCAACTCTGTTAAAGAGCGAACAGGAGTTGAAGCATTTACAGATATTACAGGAAGAATGAATCTACGAAGCATAGATGGTCGTGCAATTAGCGTAAAAACACTTGAAGGACACGAAGTATTTGGTGGAGGGAATTTCACAGGTATAGAAGGAGACAACCACGCGATAGTTGGACGCTTGACACTAATTAGAACAGATGCAAGAGATATTATCATCTCTGGTGTTAATTATAGTCATATAGGATTCCACTCTGCACAAGGAACAGCAGAATACACGGTAAATCTAAGAGCACTAAGAGGTGAATTTGACGCAAATATCGCTTCTGCATCTGGTGCAAATGCAAACATAGCACAAGCACAGCTAAATATAAATGGTATTGGAGCTGGTGTTACAAGCCTAAAAGGTGCAATGGTTGTAATGGATATGGCAGAATCTGCAAGAGCACAGCTTGATAAAATCAGAGCAGATATTGGTTCAGCACAAATCCAACTTGTAGCAACGATAAACAATGTTTCAGTAACACAAGTAAATGTAAAAGCTGCAGAATCTTTAATTAGAGATGTGGATTTTGCAGCAGAGAGTGCAACATTTAGTAAGCATAATATATTAGCGCAATCAGGTAGCTTTGCTATGGCACAAGCAAACCTAGTGCAACAAAATGTCTTGAGATTACTTCAATAATGGATATTTTTTCACAGAATCTTGATGTTATAAAGGCTATAGATTCACAACTATATACACTATTAACAAATACAAAGCCAAATGAAAATCTTGAGATTTTTGTTGGCAGAGATTCTGCGGATATAAATTTCCTTGATAAACAGCATAATAAATTCCTCTTTTGCGATAGTGGAATAAACTTTACGATAAATAAAATCAAAGAATTTAATCAATTTAGCCTATATCCATATTTGTATTTTTTTGGTATTGGCAATGGAATCTTCTATAAAATGCTACTTACAAATCAAAATATTAAACGATTAATTATTATTGAGCCAAATATAGAGATACTATTTAGTGTGCTAAATTTAGTTGATTTCAAAGATGAGCTACGATCAAAAAGACTAGTTTTATTACACTCAAAGAATTTAACACTAGAGATATTAGCACCATTTTTACACCAAAATAGACACGCATTAATACATTCAAAGCTATACAATTTGCACATTTTTAATGAATATTATGATTTATTTATAAATGAGGCAAATAGAATAAATAAACTATTTATAGAAATTATAGAACATGGGGTAATTTCAATTGGAAATGATTCAAAAGATGCGATAATAGGCATAAAACAACACATTGAAAATCTACCACTAATGCTTCAATTACCAAGCCTAATTAATCTAATAAAAAATGCAAAAAATACAAATACTGCAATCATCGTATCAACAGGACCATCACTAAACAAACAGCTAGAAACACTAAAACAAATAGCGCCATATGTTAGTATTTTTTGCATTGATGCATCATTCCCTATACTTTCAAAACACAATATAAAACCAGACATAGTGCTCTCGCTAGAGAGAGTAAAAGAAAGTGCAAAATTTTACAAAGAAACACAAGAACAATACTTCAATGGAGTGATATTTGAAGCCACATCTATCGTCCATAAAGATTTATTAGATGAGATACAAAAAAAAGGTGGAAATATCCAAATAAGCCAACGCCCATTTGGATATACGAGTTATTTTGGTTTTGATGAATACGGATATATAGGGATTGGAATGAGCGCTGCAAATATGGCATACGAATTAGTAGTCCATTGTGGCTTTGAAAAGTGCATATTAATTGGTCAAGATTTAGCATTTGGTGATGATGGCACAAGTCATAGCAAAGGTGCAGTATATGGAGAAAATGAAATATCAAAAAATCAAGATTCTAAAGTTATGCTGCCAAAATATGGTGGAAATGGATTTGTAGAATCTACAAAAGTATGGAAGTTATTTTGGACTTTTTTTGTAAAAGACATATATGATACAAAAGATAGAATACAGGTTATAAACTCCACAGAAGGCGGTGTGCGCATACCTGGCACAATAGAACTTAGTTTTCAAGAAGCAATAAAAGATATAGACAAATCAAAGCAAAAAAAGCAAATCACGCTTTCAAAACCAAGCGATAATCAAATTAACAATAATTTAAAACTAGCAAGAAAAAAAGTAGTAGAAATTTTAAAATATGGGAATGCAAAAAAACAAAAAATAGAAGAATTATTTTTAAAAGTAGCGCATAAAACAGATGAGTTAGAAGAACTAAATAAACAAAACAATATAGAATCTTTTGATTTTAATACATTAAATGAGATATTTGATGAAATTGAAGAAATAAAGGGATTGTTTAAAAGCAAAAAATTTATGAGTATTTTTAATGAAGCAACACAAGCATATATCTTTCATCAAGAAATGGAACTTGCAAAAATCATAACCAAATATACAAGTAATGAAACTGAAGTAAATGCAAAAAAATTAGAATGGCTTTTTGCTCATAAACAATGGTTATTTTCACTTGCTGGGTGTATAGATAGCGTGCTATTTTGTGTTAAAGAAAGCTTTGATAAATGGGATACTAAAATCTAGACTTTGGCGAAATATCTAAATCTTTAGCATCAATAAATCTTTTTAATATGTATGCATCAACCCCGCATCGACCTATCATAGCTGCATTATCACTACAAAATTCTAAAGGAGCAAATAAAAGCGTTTTATTGTATTCTTCACAAAGCAAAGAGATAGATTCCCTAAGTGATATATTTGCACTTGCTCCACCAACAATGCCAAAATGTCTAATAGTTGAATCTTTTAGATAATGCTCAAAATAAAATTTTGTTTTTTTGGTGATATGTGTAATTGCGCTTTTTTGAAATGCAAAACAAATATCATTTATCAAATTATCATCAATATTCTTATCATCTATAAACATTCTCACTGCATTTTTAAGCCCAGAAAAGCTAAATGCAAGATCTTTACTATGTAAAAGTGGAATTGGAAACACAATATCACCTTTACCAAATTTCGCTCTAGATTCCACTATTGGACCACCTGGATAGCCTAGATTTAGCATTTTTGCAACCTTATCAAATGATTCACCAAAGCTATCATCAAGTGTTCTTGCAATAATTTTAATATCATCATAAGAATAAGCTTCCAAGATCAAGCTATGTCCACCAGAAAGAAGCAAAATAGCAATTGGGAAAATACTATCTTTTTCTAAAAATAAGGAATAAATATGCCCTTTTAGGTGATTGATACCAATAAGTGGAGATTGCAAACTTAAATGCAATGCTTTTGCCATCATCACACCCTCAATAAGCGATACACTAAGACCAGGCTCATTTGTAACTGCTATTGCGGCAATACCATTAAAGTTAATATTTTCATCTTTAAGATTTTTTAATATTTTTGGCAAGCACACAGAATGAAGTCGTGATGCAAGCTCTGGTACAACTCCACCATAATTTGAATGCTCTATATCTTGAGAAATTTTTTGATGAAATAATATTTTGCAGTCATTAATTCTTGTAACTGCTATACTACTATCATCACAACTACTCTCGATGCTTAAAATCAAACTCTTAGAATCCAAACAAACTCTCTTTTTGTTAGAATTATAACCTAAAAACACACAAGGGCGACAATGGAAAAACAACTAAGATTCATAGGTGAATGGGAAAAACAAAGCTATGTTTTACTTGCTATGCCACATATAGATAGCGACTGGAGTGAATACCTACAAGAAGCACAATCAAAGATGATAGAGTTTGCAAATCATATCTCAAGATTTCAAAAAGTTATAATGCTTTATAAATACAAAGAAGATATAAAACCTCTACAAACAAACAAGCAAATCATTTTAGTAAATATAGCTACAAATGACACTTGGTGCAGGGATTTTGGACCTATTAGCTGCATAAAAAATAACAAAATTGTTATGCTTGATTTTATATTTAATGCTTGGGGTATGAAATTTAGCGCAAATCTTGACAATCAAATATCAAAACAACTATTGGCTAAAAATATATTCAAAAAAACAAAATTAAAATCAAAAAATTTTATATTAGAAGGTGGTAGCATAGATAGCAATGGAAATGGAGTGATACTAACTACATCAAATTGCTTACTAGAAAAAAATAGAAACCAACTAAGTAAAAACAAAATATCAAAAAAGCTAAAAAAATATTTCAATCTAAAAGAAGTTTTATGGCTTGATTATGGATACTTAAGTGGTGATGACACAGATTCTCACATAGATAATCTAGCAAGATTTATAGATAAAGATACAATCGTATATTTAAAATGTTATGACAAAAATGATGAACACTACAATGCACTAAACAAAATGGAATCTCAACTAAAAACATTCACCAACACAAACAACAAGCCCTTTAATCTCATACCAATCCCTATGCCAAAGGCTATATATCACAATGATAGAAGACTGCCTGCTAGCTATATCAATTTCTTATTTATCAATAATGCCTTGATTTTACCAGTATTTGGTGATGAAAATGATGATATAGCAATTAAGGTATTTAAAAATATATGCAAAGATAGAGAAATTATCCCAATTGATTCAAAGATATTCCTAAGACAAGGTGGCTCACTACACTGCCTAAGTATGAATATAGCAGCTATATAATAATTTGCTGCTTATTTACAAAACTAAAGTGCCATTTAATTATTTTAAAAGTAGAATCCCTCATTTCAAATAACATTCAAGGCTATATTATGAATTTTGAGATCATCATTGGACTAGAAGTACATGTCCAACTAAACACAAAAACCAAAATATTCTGCTCGTGCGCCACAAGCTTTGGTGAGAATCCAAATACAAATGTATGCCCCACTTGTTTAGGACTTCCAGGTGCGTTACCTGTATTAAACAAAGAAGCACTAAAAAAAGCTATTTTATTTGGCAATGCAATAAATGCACAAATCAATCAAGATTCTATATTTGCAAGAAAGAATTATTTTTATCCAGATTTACCAAAAGCATATCAAATAAGCCAGTTTGAAAGACCTATTGTTGGTAAAGGAAGTATTAATATCGAAGTAAATGACAATAATAAAACGATAAATATCACAAGGGCGCATTTAGAAGAAGATGCAGGAAAAAATATACATCAAGACAATTACTCGCAAGTAGATCTCAATCGTGCTTGCACTCCACTACTTGAAATCGTAAGCGAACCTGATATGCGAAGCAGTGATGAAGCTATAGCATACTTAAAAAAATTACACTCAATAGTAAGATTTATAGAAATTTCAGATGCAAATATGCAAGAAGGAAGCTTTAGATGTGATGCAAATGTATCTATCCGTCCAAAAGGAGATACAAATCTATACACAAGGGTTGAAATTAAGAATCTAAATAGTTTTAAATTTATACAAAAGGCTATTGACTATGAGGTTGAACGACAAATACAAGCTTGGGAAGATGGTATATATAAAAATGAAATAATACAAGAAACAAGGCTTTTTGATACACAAAAAGGTATCACAAGAAGTATGAGAAATAAAGAAGAATCTGCAGATTATAGGTATTTTAGCGATCCTGATTTATTGCAAGTGCATATCCCGCAAGAAATACTTGATGAATGCAAAAAACTACCAGAATTACCAGATGAAAAACTTCATAGATTTATAAACACACTAAATATCAAAAAAGATGACGCAAAAATACTTATTAGTTCGCTTGAAATGGCGAGATTCTTCGAAGATATGCTAGATTGCGGTGCAAGCGTCAAAAATAGTGTAACTTGGCTTATTGTAGAACTACTTGGAAGACTAAAAGGTGATATGAATTTAAATAATTGTGGCATCACTTCTAAAGGCTTAGCAACACTAGTAAAACGCATAGATGAGAGTAAAATAAGCGGAAAAAGCGCAAAAGAAATTCTAGATGCAATGCTAGAAAATAAGAATAATGATGTTGATCATTTTATACAATCGCTAGGATTAGAACAAATCAATGATGATGGGGCGATCATAAAAGTAATAGATGAAGTAATTAACGCAAATCAAGACAAAGTAGAAGAATACAAAAATGGCAAAGAAAAACTATTTGGTTTCTTTGTTGGTCAAGTCTTAAAAAATCTAAAAGGCGTGAATCCAGCAAAAGTAAATGAACTCTTAAAAGAAAAATTAAAATAACCTCATAAGGTTATTTTAATACAGAAAGACCAGCTAGGGCTATATCTACATCTGCATCACCATGTGCACCACCTACGCCTATACCACCTACAACCAATCCATCTATCACAATTGGTTCTCCACCTTTCATAATAGAGAAATTATCATCTAAAAATCTAATATCTCCTGGTATATTGCCATTTTCTACACCAAGTAGAATATCTTTTGTCCCTCGTTTTTGAGAACTTGCAGTATAGGCTTTTTTGTAACTTGCCCTTATTGTATGAACTCCTGCATTATGATCTCTAAATACAGCTAATACTTCGCCAGATTTATCAACAATAGTAATAGTAACTGATGCACCATAGTCTCTTGCACGCTGCTTTGCTCTATCTAACATATCTTCAACAATTTCGTTAGTTAAAACAGGTTCCATTTTAATATCATAAGAAAATCCATATATACATATAGACAATAAAAACAAAATTCTCTTCATAAATTATCCATTCCTATTTTTATAATCATCATATCCAAACTCTCTTACAATATCAAGATCTCCATTCTCTCTAAGTATCGCAAGTGCAGGAAGCGGGATTCCATTAAATGTATTATTTTTTACGATAGTATAATGGATCATATCTTCTATAATAATCTTATCTCCAATGTTTAGCTCCCTATCAAACTCATAATCACCTATTACATCACCAGCAAGGCAGCTAGGAGAGCCAAGCCTATATGATGTAGTAGAAATATTAGAATCTAGATTTGTTATTTTTGCACCTCTAATTTGCGGAGTGTATGGCATTTCAAGGCAATCAGGCATATGAGCTGCTGCGCTAATATTTGTAATTGCGATATTGTATTTGTTTGAGATAATATCACGCACCTCACCTACCAAACTGCCACATTGCCACCCAATAGCCTCTCCAGGCTCTAAATAAACATCTATTCCACTAAATTCGCTTTTAAAATCATTAATAATCTTAATAAGCAAACCAACATCATAATCATCTCTTGTAATATGATGACCTCCGCCAAAATTCACCCATTTCATACGCGATATATAATCTCCAAAATACTTTTTAAAATGCTCCATAGTCCTAAACAATGCATCGCTATTTTGTTCGCAATGAGTATGAAAGTGGATTCCACTAATTAAATCTAGCATATCAAGTCTTTTTTGGAATTCAGATGGGATTACACCAAGCCTAGATCCACTTATACAAGGATTGTATATAGCGGGTGTTACTTCTGAATACAGAGGATTCACCCTAATTCCAATATCAATGTTAGTATCTAAAAGTATAGGCTGAAACATCTCTAGCTGATTAAATGAATTAAAAATAATATGATTAGCAATAGGAAGTAGTTCCATTATCTCATCTTTACTAAATGCAGGTGAAAATACCGCGATTTCAGCATCTTGATTATATTTTCTAAACTCTTCAAATCCAAGCCTTGCTTCGTAGATTCCGCTTGCTGTAATGCCTTTTAAATACTTTGATACTAAATCAAAACTACTCCAAAAGGCAAAACCCTTTAATGCTAGCAAAATCTTTGCTCCACTATTTTTTTGAACATAATCTAAAATCTCTAGGTTATATTTCAGTTTTGCTTCTTCAAGCACATATGTTGGCTTATTAATCTTATGCAATACGCTTTCTATTTGCGATTTTGGTGGTGTAAAACAATGCTCTTTCATTTTCAAATCCATAATTCAATTTTGCATTGCTATAATACATTTTTTTAACTTTGATTTTTGGGAATGGGGCAGTTTATGAAATTAATACTAGCATTAATAATTACTATAGGGTATACATTTGCAAATCAATCAGTAAAAGAAAGCGATATCAATGGGATTTGGGCGATTCCAGAAGAAATAGAGTACAATATATCAATAGGAGAGATTTTCACACAAGATAACAAAGCACAGGCTTATGCATTTGCTTATGCAAAAATGGAAAATGGTAAAATCATCGATAGAGAGCTTACCAATGAAGAAAGCAATGCAAAAGATTTAAGAGGTAAGATATTTTTATCTAATTTAGAATTCAATGGAAAAAGATGGGTTAATGGCAAAATATACAATCCAAACAACGGCGGAATCTACTATGCCGAAGCATATTTATCAGAAGACAAAAATACACTTTTTTTAAAAGTTAGCATAGATAGTTTTGGGATAATAGGTATCACTTTGGAATGGTATAGAATAGAAGATACGATATACAAACCACTTGAATACAATGAAATTGCTATGATAGATGAATTAAAAGAAATAGAAGAGGTGGAAGATGAATAGACTTTTTTTAATCAAAATAACATATCTAAAAGAAATGAAAGAAGTAGAAGCAATACGCCCGCTACATAGGGAATATTTAAAAAATGGATATAAAGATAAAAAGCTACTTTTAAGTGGTCCACACAAAGAATTTGAAGGTCAATTTGGTGGAATTATCATTGGAAAATTTAACGATATTAGCGAAGCAAATGATTTTGCAAAAAATGATCCATTCTATCTAAATAAAATCGCAAAATATGAGATTCTAGAATTTGAAGTGCCGCTTTATGACAATGTATTAGATAAATATTTCAATAATGAAAGATAGACAAAAACTACTAGATAGCAAAATATTTTATTTTGCGCTATTTTCAGTATCAGCTATGACCGTGCTTGGTAGCACTGCTATAGCACCTGCACTTCCAAACCTTGAAAAGCATTTTTTAGACATAGAAAATATAGAATTTTTAGTCAAATTAGTATTAACAATACCTGCTATATTTATTGTTTTTTTCTCACCAATTAGTGGATATTTATTTGATAGATATAATCGTTTAAAGCTTATATATCCAGCAATTATAATATGGAGCATTAGTGGAGTTAGTGGATTTTTCTTAGATAATATTTACTACATTCTAATTTCTAGAGCTATTTTTGGTATTGCAACTGCATTTGTTATGACTGGATCTAGTGCATTGCTTGCGGATTATTACACTGGTATCAAACGAGAGAAGGCATTAAGACTTCAAAATTTTTATACCGCTTTTGGTGGAACATTATTTCTCATTATGGGTGGATTTTTATCAAACATAAACTGGAGATACCCATTTTTGGTATATATTCTTGGATTTGTAATTTTCATTTTTGCATTTATTATTTTATTTGAACCACAAAAAAACAAAAAAACAAGCTTAAATCACGCAGATTCAAATAAATTTAATTTTTTTACATTTTTACCAATTTATATGCTTAGTTTTTTTGGAATGAGTTTATTTTACATCGTGCCAACGCAAATACCTTTTATGATTATTAATGTATTACATAAAAGCGGCGAATATGTAGGAAATTCCCTAGCCCTTAGCTCGATTGTAACTGCACTGACATCATTATTATATGCACGAATTAGACAGTATTTAAGCCTTGATAATATGTATGTGCTTGGATTTAGCATCGTTGGAATCGGATTATGTATAATTAATATTTTTCACTCTTATTTTATGCTACTGATTGCATTGATATGTATGGGCTTTGGTCTTGCTATATT
This sequence comes from uncultured Helicobacteraceae bacterium, assembly GCA_944323755.1. Taxonomy (GTDB): domain Bacteria; phylum Campylobacterota; class Campylobacteria; order Campylobacterales; family Helicobacteraceae; genus NHYM01. The sequence continues at coordinate 227,247 of CALUTR010000004.1, read as the reverse complement.
TCTTGTTACAAATTCATCTTGGCTATTTTCACTAACAAATGAAACAAATAGGGCAAAAGCATATGGATTCCTGGCAAGTTCAGTGTTCATAGGACAATTTCTTTCACCAATTATTACGCAACCTATTGTAGAAGTATTTGGGCTTATCAATATGTTTTTAATTTTTGGATTAACATCATTATTGATAGCTACTACATTCGTGATAAAATCATTTATTAAAAACAAAAGACAAACCCTGTAAAATAACACTTAAAAATAAAAAAAGGTAAAACAAATGGAATTCATAAGCATTATTATGGGAAGTAAAAGTGATTGGAATATTATGCAAGAATGTGTAAATGTATTAAAAAAATTTGACTGCACATACGAGGTGATAATCAGCTCTGCACACAGAAGTCCACAAAGAACAAAAGATTATATAAATGATGCACAAAATAGAGGTGCGTGTGTATTTATCGCTGCTGCTGGTATGGCTGCACATCTTGCAGGAAGCATTGCTGCGCAAACTTCAAAACCTGTCATTGGTGTGCCGCTTGATTCTAGCTCATTAAATGGATTAGACTCTCTTTTATCAACGGTGCAAATGCCAAGTGGAATGCCTGTTGCTACAATGGCTATTGGTAAAAGTGGAGCGATAAATGCAGCATATTTAGCAATGCAAATTCTTGCCTTAAAGAATGAGGAATTAAGCGGTAAATTAATAGAAGATAGAGTGATACAATCTAAAAAGGTTGAACTAGATTCAAATGAGATAGAAGTTAGGATTATATAAATGAAAGAAAATTGGATTAGGTTTGAAGAATTCCTAAATATCACTGGGCTTGATAGAGAGCAAGCAAAAGCGATGATCACAAGCGGTCAAATCAATGCTAAATATATCAATGATATATTATGTGTTGATAGCATTAGTGGCACAAATGCGCTAATTCAAACTACACAAACATCACTTGTATCAAAAAGCTTAGATGCTGATTTTGTAGAGCAAAGTATAGGCACTATCCTAAACTTGCACGAAAAAGTTGTAGAGGCAAAAGATGAAACGATTCTAGCTATAAAAAATGAAAATCAATTTTTAAAAGATTCCCTACTTAGTGCAAAAGAAGCACAATTAGATGATAAAAAAACAATCGAAAGTTTAAAATTAGAATTAGAACAAAAAAAACAAGAATTAGAAACAATAAATCGAAAATATAAACTTATGTGGGGCAAAACACTAAATAAAACTAATAACATATAGGAAAATTCTTGAATCTAACTAATGAATGCAAAATATGCTTATACAATCAGATAGAACGCTTTTTAAAAGGAAACAATAACAATATCCTAGATAAAATAAACAATAAAATAGAAACTCTAGATACAAATATACCGCCACCACAAGCAGCAATTGAAATCTATAAAATATTAAGTGAGAATCTACAATGCAGTGATCCATACAAGCAGATAAAAGAAGATTCCATAAAATTTGCAAAAATTATTAGCAAAACAATCAATGTAAACAATCTAAATGAAGCCATAAAAGCATCTGTCATTGGAAATGCTATCGACTATGGCTCACAAAGTACGCAAGATATACAAAGTGCTTTACAAAACACAATGAATGAAGATTTTGCAATTAATGATGTAGAAAAATTCGATAATGCACTAAAAAAAGCAAAAACAATGCTATTTATAGCGGATAATGCAGGGGAGAATTATTTTGATGAGATATTAATTAAGTTTATAAAACAAAATTACAATGTAAAAATCACATACATCGTGCGAGGAAGTGCAATAATCAATGATTTAACTACAGAGGATATTAAAGAACATAAGAGCTTATTTCAACTATGTGATGTGAAAGATAGTGGGATACCATCACCAGGTTTTATATATGATTTAGCAAATGAAGATACAAAAAAATATTTTGATTGTGCATCATTGATACTTGCAAAAGGTATGGGAAATTTTGAATGTCTAGAATCCACAAAAGATGAAAGATTATTTTTATTATTTAAAATCAAATGCAATGTAGTAAGTGATTTTACAAAACAAAAAGTTAATAAATTGGTATTTATAAATAATTGCTTTTAAGCAGAAATTCAAAAAAAAAATGTTTATAATTCATTTACTTTTACTCTATTATATTTTTAGAGTTAAAGAATTTACTTTTTGGAGAATAAAATGAAAAGAAGTGGTTTTTCAATGATCGAATTAGTATTTGTTATCGTAATCTTAGGAGTATTAGCAGCTGTTGCTGTTCCTAGATTTGTAACAACAAGAACTGATGCACAAGTTGCAATGGCAAGAAGTGATATTGCTAGCGTAATGAAAGCAATTCCTGCAAGAATCTTTGCTGAAAATATAGATCCTACACAATCTACACCTGCTGGATTCTCTAGCTGGGGTGAATGGATGATAGATACAGGTGGATTAGATAGAGGTAGATGGCAGGCAAAAGGTGATGATGGAATAGAACCTATAGGGAATGTTAATAATGCTGGAGCAACACAAACTAGTGGTTGTAATGCAATTATTAAAATAGATAAAACAAATGGAAATTTAATATTTGATCCATCAGTAATCAATCAAGCTGGACAAGCAAAAGGAACATTTTGTGAAACATTAAAGAACTCTTACCCAAGTGGAAGCAATAGAGTTATCCCTCTTGCAACAACTGGAGCTGTGAAGTTCTAGAATAACTCTAGGGTTTTCCTAGAGTGCAAATTAATGCAAATCCTTATTTAATTCGATTTTTACTTTACTTCTAAATGCTATCATTTTACCAGTTTTTGAATCACATCTAAAATGAATACCATTTTTACCAGATAATTCTCTACCTTTATAAAAATTATTTTCATTGATAGTAAAATTACTATTTATTTCTTGTATTTTCTTTGCTTCTTCTAAATCTATATATATTATCGTTCCAGCAAGAATTGCTATACCACCATCGATAATACAACCATCACCAAGGCTAATACCAGTAGAGCTATTTACACCAAGAAGACAATTTTCACCAATTGAAATTGGATCTGAATTGCCACCACTAAGCACACCAAGAATGCTAGCACCACCACCTATATCACTACCATTTCCAACAATCACAGATGATGAGATTCTACCTTCATTCATACAAGCACCAAGAACACCGGAATTAAAATTTACATAGCTTGCACCAGGCATTTGTGTATATCCACCTTTACCTAAATACGCACCAAATCTAGTTTTCGCAGAATCTAGAAGTCTAATATTGTCATATTGAGGGATAACCTGCATCAAATATCTAGGAAATTTATCAACAAAATCAATATGCGGATAAAGACCATTTAGCTTTAGATAAATCTCATTATCACGCAGATATGATAATTCATAAGGTTTATTGCCACTCCAGGCGACATTTTCCAATAAACCAAAAATGCCATCAAGCATCAAGCTTCTTAACTCTGCCTTACCAAGAGATAGTGCAAGGAGCTTCATATATGAACTTTCTACACTTTGACACTTCACATCTTCATAAATAACAACAAATCTAAATGCAAAATCATCACCTTTTAGATTCTGCATTTTTTGTAATTCAAGCAATACTTGGATATTTTTATGCAATTTATTATCATTAATAGCATCAAATAAAAATGGATTAAAAAACGATAATGCTTCTTTTATAAAATCAGAATCAACCTCAAATACAGCCTCACTATCACTTTTAGATATCACTTTTTTTGCAACTTTAGAAAACACAGCATATGAGCCAAGATTTTCTCCACTCCAGTTTAGCACAGGATATGTAGCCTGTAATACATTATTTTTACTTCCTAGATCTACTCTACAAATACCAAAACCAAGTGGTTTTTTATTTATTTTACTTTCCTCTTCTACAAATTTTTTAAATTCATCTACACTATTAATCATAGTCACTCCTTTAATACCGCTTCAAATTTTTCTACAAATCTAATAGGGTTATAAGTCATTTTAGCACGTCGTAGCCCTTCAATACCTAAATCCTCTTCTCTATTTACAAATTCCATTTTATTCCATTCATTGCATAAAAATTGTTGATTGATAGCTTGATAAATACCCTCATAAAATGTATTTGCTTTTTCTATGTGTATAACAACACTATTACTATTAATCTGCTCCCCTAAGGTAAATGCGGCTATTTTATTATCAATTTTTATAACACCACCTTTCATATCAAGCAAATTAAAGTTTCTAAGAGCAGATTCTATACCTACAAATTCATTTCTTAATCCATCAGTGATATTTGGATTCTTATTAAACCATTCTACATAAGATTCAAAAACATCTATGGCATTGCTAGAATCTATTCGTTCATATACAAAATTTGGATAAAGATTTAAAAACTTATTTAAATGATTTTTCTTGCTATGTAATTTTCTGCCATTTAAATTAATCAAATCTGACACATTATAAATATAATCAAATCTATCTCTATTTGGAGATATATCAAATATATTAGGCATATTTTTTTCCAATTCATATTTTTGATACGGCTCAAGAGATTTGATAGCAAATTTCATATTATTTGATAAAAAGTAATCCATAACATCTTTTATAGTTTTTTGTCTATCACCAAGTCCAAGAGGATAAAAAATAAATGGATATTTTTCATTAGGGAATTTAGTTTTAATAACTAAACAATCATTCAAAATCGCATAGCTTATATCCCTGCTAAAATGCCAAATATAAAGATTGCCAAAAAGCATATCACTTGCTTCGATTCTTTGCATATCAAAAAAACTCTTGACAATATCTTTAGAATAAATATTAATTGGTAAAAACTGCAATTACCCCTCCAAAAATACTCGAGTCTGCTTCAATTTTAAAATACCTTTATGCAATGCATCTTTTTCAAATTGAAGCTTTTTTATAAAATCTCTTACAATTTCTCTAGCACAAATTAAATCATCAATACTATCAAATTTTGGTAAATCATCTATTAAAAAAAGAACTTTTTCATCATCTTTATTTATTACTGCAATTTTTAACTCATTTAACCATTGACTAGAGTTCATATTGATGTATCTCTCTCCATGCCTCTAATAATCCTCTGGTAACTTTAATAACAATATCTATTTTTTCTGTATTATTTTCAACATTTGCTTGGGTTAGAAATTTTATTTGTTGCATATAAAGACCTGTAAGATAATGCGCCACATCTCCACCATTTTCATAATCTAGCACATTTAAAAGTTCTGTAAAAATATCTGTAGTTCTATTTATATAGTAAATCTTTTTTTCTATATCACCTACTTCGATCCCTCTTTTTGCTAGACTTGAAAATCTAAGTATTCCTTCGTATAACATTTCTATTAATTTTGATGGAGATTCTACTCTTGAATGAGTTTGCTGATATATATTATAAGCATTTTGACTATTCATAAAATTCCTCAATTATTAATTTTTCTTTTTATCTGCTATGGATTGTTCTATCATCATATTTAAGCTATTAAATGAATTATTAGCGCGTGCTATTTGACTATCATACGCAGCAAATCTATTTGCCATAATCTCATATCTACTATTTAATAATTCAAGATTCCTAGCTCTATCAGCTTTCAATCGTTTATCGTCATTTTTTATACTTTCTTCAAATAATTTCAATCGTGAATTATCGCCTGTAGTTAAATTATCTAATTCCTTTAAAACAAAACTAAAAATACCTTGAGTTTGCACCTCTTTTCCATTAATTGTCGTAGTGCCACCTCTAAAAAAATCTCTCACTTTATCAGAATCTGTAGCCAAAGCACTTTGCAATTTACTCTCATCTAAAATAAGCAAGCCATTATCATTAAAACTTAACCCATAATCAATCATACTTTCATATCTACCATCAACAAAGCTGGTGCTAGCTAACGCTCTATGCAACGAACCTTTTATTGTTTTAATATCACCTACACTATTGAAGATTCCAGCAATTTTTGTATCCTCATCATATCTAGTAAGCTCATCTAGCTTTGGTATTAATTGATTATATCCTTCTACAAATGCCTTGATCTCCTCCACAATCATAGAATTATTTCTTCCGATACTTACATTTATATCCTTATCACTAGGAGATAAAAGCTCAAGTGTTATACCACTTGCAATATCATCAATGGTATTTTTTGGGCGACTTATACTAACACCATTATAAGTGATATTTGCATTTGATGCTTGCTGTATATTCATTATATTAAGTTTTTTTGCAAAAACACTCCAGTCCATAAATTTACCAGATTCCAAACCTAGCTTTTTTAATGCCTCTCCATTACCCTCTGAAGACTTGATTATTACTTCGCCAGTATTTGTATTAATCGTAAGATAGCCATCTTCATTCAGCTTTGCATAATAACCATCAATTGCATTAATAGCACTAATTATCGCGGTCTCATTCATCTCTTTTGTATTTTTAGCTGAAGTTATTGTGGATAAATCAAGATTCTTATTCCCTATCGTGATAACACCAGTAATCAACCCAGATGCAATTTGAGTTTTGCCAACTATTGTATCATCTTCAGAAATATTATTATTTGTAAAAAGTTGATTTGATTTTGTGCCACCAATATTAATACCAAATCCACGCTTATCATTTAAAATAATCCGCTTGCCATCACCGCTTACATCAACACTAATATCACCATTTTCAAGCAGTTTTGCCATATCAGCATCTTGTTTAATTGCAGTGATAATCGCCTCTTTTAGTATGTTTGCATTTTGTCTAGATTCTGTATTGTTGTTTGATACATTGATTGAAAAGGTTTTATTCACACCATTGGAATCCATCATAGTAATACTTAGATCTCCATCAACAAGGCTTAATGCACCATTCATAATATCCTTTGATACTAAAGTATTACCAAAATATATATTATTGCTAGCACCAGTTTCTTTTGAATTTATCATCAATGAGTATGCACTATCACCCTCTCCAGTCTTCATAATAGACGCATTGATATCACCTTTTGTTTCATCAATGATCTTTTGAGCGACATCACCTAATGTATCTGTGGCAGATATTTTTATATGATAATGTTTATCATTGACATATAGCTTTATCATAGTATCTGCTTTAGAAAATAAATCATCTCTTGAAGCAAATTTTAAACCAATTTCATTGATAGAATTTTTTGCAATTTCATTTACTTTGACAGATACATCTTGGACAGGGACACCAGCATTTACACTAACTTTTAGAGAGCTTTCATCGCTTGATGTTACATTGCGTTCAAGATATGATGAGTAATCAGAAACTCTCCTTGAGCTATTCTTTATCGTATCAAGCATTGTTTTTAGCCCTACGAGTTCAGTTTGTTTATTGATATTTTCTTGAAGTTTTTTATCAATAGGCGCTATTTGTGCGTTTTCATCAGCCTTTTTTAGCTTATCAATAACATCATAATTCAAAACACCGCTACCAACTCCAAGCGAGCTAAGTGGATTCATAAATTGCCTTTTTAACCTTGAGTATCTAATATCACACTTACAATATCACGCATTTTTTTCATTAATTCCATTGCTTCATCAGTTGGAATCTGCCTTATTATCTCACCACTGTCTTTTTGCTTAATTGTAACCACAAATGAAGAAATAGAATCTTCATAATCAAACATCAAATCAGTATTGATTGTCTCCATCTCTTCATTCAATTCTTTTACTAAATTAAGCAGTTGTTGTTCCAAATTATCTTTTTCTTCCTTGCTTAAATTGCTAAGCTTAGAATCTTCGACTTTTAGCTTAGTTGTATAAACATTTTGCTGTGATGAAGCATCATAATTACTTTCTTGTAATACACTATATTGTGCCTGATAACCAATATTTTGTATAGTTGTATCCATAATTAATAACTCCCTTTATATATATGAAAATAATATTAAAAAATCGACATAGTTTTAGTTTTTTTTATTTTATATATACAAAATCAAGTGGATTTATATGTTTATCTTTTTGCGTAACTTCAAAATTCAATTTATCCGATACATAGGCTATCGTGCTACCTTTTTTCACTCTAGCACCAACATTAATATTACTTGGTATCTCATCTAAATATGAATAAATCGTATGAACTCCATTGCTATGCTCTATAATTACTACCATCTTTAGCATAGCTGTGCTTTTTGCAAATACGATTTTTCCATCAAGAACGCTTAAGACTGCGCTACGCCTTTTTACGCCAAAAGTTACAAATTCATTAAAAACTTTTATTTTATACACAGGATCAAAATATGGTCCATATTTCGTCTCAATTGTATAATCCTTAAGCGGTGCGATCGTTTTTTTCCCAGTGTATCGCGCAGTGCTTACATTACGATAAGAACTACCAATCTGTCTTACTTCAATTGGTGCAATATTGTTTCCAATTGAAGGAGCATTTTTATCATCCTTCTGTAATTTTTCACGCTTTGATTCTTGGTTTTCTAATTCTTTCTTTTGTAATATATTTAAATCAACCAAGATTTGTTGAATCTGTGTCCTTTCATTATCTAATTTTTCTATCTCATCATTATAAGATTCTATTTCATCTTTCATACGCTTAGCCAAAGCTTGTTGCTCTAATTTTGAGTTTTCAAGTTTTATTTTTTTCTCTTTTTGAGCGACGATAACCATTCTTGCATTATTAATTTTTTCTTGTGCAAGTTTAATATTTACTTGAAGTCTTTCTCTTTCTTTTATTAACATAGCAACTTTTTCTTTTGCAGAATCACTTAAATGCTTCAAAATCTCTTCATTTGCAATTGAATCTTCATTTAAAGGCTCTTTAGAGTTTAAAATCATAGCAATTGTCATATCTTTTAATATCACACCTATAAGCTCATTTTGCAACACATTTAATCTATCAGTTAAAGAATTTAACTTCTTTTGTGAATCATCAAATATTTTTTCTTGTTCAAGATATAGCTTTTGGTTTAGATCTATGGATCTTTGCAAGCTTTTTATCTCCTTATCAAGATTATTTATTTTTGCATTTTTGTCATTAATATTATCACCAATACTCTTTAGCTTTTTACTAAGTGCTGATTGCTTAGAATTAATTGTATTTAAGCGCTTTTCATTACGCTGGATTCTAGAGGCTGTATCAGCAAATACAACACTATTAAACAATACAAATAAAAGAAGGATTAAAATACGCATTAAGGTTCTTTTTGAAATAAAATAACCATCAATACCGAGCTTATCGATATAATGCAAGCTATCAATAAAAGTGCAAAAAAGTCTATGATAAATGTGGTAGCACCAAATATATCAATCCCTAACATAGAAACAATAGATGAAATTTTATTTGTATTTACAATAAATGCAACAATTACAACAACAATCAAAGAAGACAACATTGAATTAATAAGTGCTAAGCGATAAAGTGGTGCATTTTTTAGCTTTGATTGTGCGCCCAAGTAGGTGAGTATCTCCATTCTCTCGCTATGTTCAAAACGCCAAACTTCAATTTGCTTAATCATCAAAAATAGACTTATTATAAAAATAATCCCAGATAAAACAATAATGCAACCCTTTAACAAAACAAGCAATCTATAAGTTTGATCGTGAGTTTTACTAAATGCCTCTACTCTAGTAATCCCAGAAAATGCCATCAAGCTTGTTTCTATTTCTTTGATTTTACTTTGACTAGGGAATGAATTTAGAGTAATTGCATAGAAAAATGGGAGAGATTTTTTCAAATCATTGATATTGGAATCCTTAAATTTAGCATCAATTTCACTCAAAATTATGCTTGTATCTAGATTTCTAATAGAATAAATATCGCTTATAGCCTGCTTTAATTCTTCTTCTTTAATTTCACTTTTGCTAACAACAACTATTGCATAATTTTTTCCGATAATTTCCTCGTGGCTTTTAACAGCACGATTAATAAGCAATATGCTCTCAATACCAATAAGTAGCGCAATAAGCGGCACAAGCAACGATAAATATTGTCTAAACCATATCATAAACGACCTTATTTTCAATAAATAAATGCCTATAATTACTATCTATTTTATCTGGCATTCTATGCGTTACAACTACAATTGTAATTTTCAACTGCTCATTGACACCTCGCAAAAGATTCCAAATTACATTACTGCTAAAATCATCAAGATTCCCTGTTGGCTCATCAGCAAAAATAATTTTTGGATTCCCCGCTAATGCACGCGCAAGCGCTACCCTCTGCTGCTCTCCACCACTTAATTCCAATGGATATTTATTTGCCTTATGATCCAATTTCACATGCTTTAGTAAACGCTCTGTTTTGATTTTGTAAGTATGTTTAGGAAAGTTGTTGATTATCATAGGGAACATAATATTTTTTTCAATATTCCATTCCTTAATAAGCTTATAATCCTGAAAAACAATACCTATTTGACGCCTTAATTTCATAATATTTGCTTTATTTGAATGATGTAGATTAAATCCACATATATTTAAATGACCATCACGAATTGGCAGATTCCCATACATAGATCTAAGTAATGTTGATTTGCCACTTCCACTTACACCTGTGATAAATACAAACTCACCTTCTTTAATCTGGAATGTTGCATTTGAGATAACAAGCGGATCTTTGTTGTATCCAAGATTAAGATTTGATGCCGTAATAATTGCTTGTTTCAAATTATTTACTCCACTTTTTAATTAGCTGCAGTGCTTGTATATTTGTCTTAGTTTTTATTATATCACCTAATATTTCTACGCTTCCATTATTATTTATTAGTAGATAAATTTTACTTGGCGCATTAAATGCTCCAAACAACACAAATAGCACATATCCATCATTAAACTTATAAATATTTTTTATATGCAAAAAATATGAATCACCAAGTATCTTTAAATCATTAGAATCTAAAATTTTTTGCATATCAAGATGATCAAAACTAAAATTAGATTCTATGTTATCTATAGATTCTACAAAGTTTCTTAAAACAAATCTAGCTTCATAGATATCCTTATTTTGCCTTTGCCACCTTGCTTCATATTTACTAATAATGCGTGCTTGCGAATTTATAGAACTTTCAACTTCAAATGAATTAAAACTATTTGATATATCTATAGCATAGTCAAAATACTCTACACTATCACTACGCAACTCCAAAAATGCGCCAATCTTTAAAATACGCTCACATTCTTTTAAAAATTCTCTACTAAAAACTCTTTTTTGAGGATTTTTATCCCAAGGCACTGGAAAATGCAAATATATAGAATCTACACTATGAGAATCCAAAATATTAAATAAAATTCTACAATCTGCATTGATAATGTATAGATTCTTTAAATTCAATAGCTGAATCTGATTTAAAACCTGCGCTATTGCTGGATTGTAGATTTCAATACCTAAAAAAACAATATCCTTATTTTTCTGTGCTAAATCTAACAAATGCCTACCTGAACCAAATCCTATTTCTATGGATAAATTGCTTGATTGTTTATAAAGCTTTGTGATACTTTCTTGATTTGGTAGCAAAAGATATTGACTTGCAATATTTTTGTGATTTTTTGTATTGAGATTATGAAAAAAAACATCTGCATTACATAATTTCATATACGCTTGCAATGCCATTTTGATGGCATTAAGAGAATTATATTTTAGGTGTTTATTATATTTTACTAATACCTTATCATCTCTGTTTTGCTGCGTAAAGAAAAAACTAGAATCTCCATATTTAATTAATACTAAATGATCATTATCATATTTAATATTCTTAGCTATAAAGGAAACTAAAAAGCCATTTTCAATCGCTGGATACGCGATATCATCTATTTTATGTGCATAAAAATGTGGCATTTATTTGATCTGCAATGTTATTTCTTGGGATCGCTTAGATTCCATACCAAATTCATCAACAGCTACGACATAATATGTATATTCTTTATTATTTGCCATATCATTATCTATAAAATAAGTTTCATTAACTTTAAATTTCACAACACCGCCAAAAAACCCACTTGATCTATAAACAATATAATATTTAGCATTAATATTACCGCTCCACTCTATTCTAGCCTTATTATTATCAATATATCCCTTAAGGATATTTGGAGATTCAAGCAAACCTTTTGTGCTGCCTTTAACTTCATTACTTAACAAACTCTCGATATTTGCCATATCAACACCACTAACTTTATAAAAATACTCTACATTGGGTGATTTATGCGTGTCTATAAATTTCGTATCTTTTGTATTTGCGATGTGATTATACTGACCATTGCTTTTATTTGCACGATAAACCTTATAGCTTGAAATATTTGCTTGAGGATTCCATTGCAATTCGATCCTATCAATATAGCTATTTGAAGCGCTAAGGTTGATATTTAATGTAGGTCGATCTTTTGTTTTTGCAACCACAATTTTACTTGGACGCGATGGAGTTCCTAAAAAATCAACCGCTATAATTCTGTATTTATACACACTAGCATCATCTAAATTATTATCAAAATACTCAACAGATAATCTATTATCAATTGTTGCGATCGTTTTGAAGTTATTATTATTATCGCCCCTTTGAATGAGATAATGCGATATTGATGGATTTTTATGTGGATTCCAAAGTAATTTTACCCTTCTTGGATAATCATTTGAAGCATAGAGATTTGTAACTGGATCAATATATGAAGTCTTAATATTAACAATATCGCTTCTATCTGAATACGCATCTTTTCCAAGTGTATGAAAATAATAACTATACTCTCTTTCTGGGACTAAATAAGTATCAACATAATGGCTTGTAAGTGGATTTGCAATATGGGCTATTTCTTTGTATCCATCGCCACTATTTCTATAAACGACATAGCCTTTTACATTTGGATCTGTTATCATATCCCATTCAAATGCGACAGAACTAACGCCAACTATTGTTTTGATATTTTTTATTTTTGGAATATTGCTACTTACTCCATTAAATTGCGATAAAGTACTAGAACAAGCGCTAAATATCGCTACTAAGATCACCAAATGGAATATTTGAAAGAATCTCACCTACCATCTCCATATCAAAATTGTTCTCTAAAACAGATTGCATATCATCAAAAATATTAGCAAAAAACGACATTTTACCATTTTTTAAATGCTCTAAATATAAAAAATACGAATGGAGCATCACCCTCATATCTTTACCTTTATATCCATATAAACTATCGCCTAAAATATGCCTATTAACACTCTCTAAATGCGCTCTGATCTGATGTGTGCGTCCTGTGTAGAGCTTTGCTAGAATTAATTCCATTTTAAAATCTTTGCTTAATAATAATTTATAAAACCTACTTTTTGAATATCTACCATTATCTGATTTTGATATTTTTAGACGATTTTTTGGATTCCTAGATAAATTACATTCTATTAGCATATCATCTTTTAGAGGCGTATCAATAATTGCAATATAGAATCTCCCCATAGTTTTATTTTGTAATTGCAAGCTCAAGGACGAATGAGAGGTATTATTTTTAGCAATAACCATAGCACCACTTGTTTGCTTATCAAGGCGATGAACGATACCTTCTCGTTTTTCACCACTAATATTTGATAATTGCTTGTTATTAGCCTTAAGCCAATCAACCAAACTACTCTCTTTTAGAGATGGTGCTCCGTGTGTAGCGATATATGGGGGCTTATTGATAACTAATATTTCATCATCTTCATATATAATCTCAATATCAAAATCAACGCTATACAAAGCATTATCATCTAATGAGAGTTTTTCTACTTTTATAATGTCATCTTCTTTGATTATAACACCAGCTTTTTTTGCAATCTTGCCATTTATGGTGATTAGCTGATGTTTTATTAAATTTGGAATCTGACTTCGAGAAATGTGCAAATTAGCACTTAAAAACACATCAAGTCGCATTTGCGTTGCAGAATCACATTTAATTTCCAATTTCAATCACTTTGGTTAGTTTTTTGATAGAATTTTAGCTAAATTAGTTTTAAGGATTCTGCTTGTTTAATGTAAATAGAAGGATTATAGCGCATTTTGATTATTTGATTATATTAACAACATTGCCAATCATTCTCATATCTTTAAAATTAATCTATGAAATCAATCCAAATCTCACAATAAAGCAAATTATATATATGTCTGTTACACTTTTTATTAGTTTGCTAATATTTATATTACCGATAAAAAGATTTTTTTGGTTGATACCATTTTATTATTGGAGCTCTATTATACTTCTTATTTTTGTTGAGTTTTTTGGTGTGAAGAAATTCGGCGCACAAAGATGGCTTGAAATACCATTTATCGGGTTATCAATACAGCCAAGTGAATTTATAAAAAGTGCGCTAATACTTATGCTTGCATACAGCATAAGCAATGATCCACCACCAAAAGAAGGATACAAGCTAAAGGGATTCTTAAAATATTCATTTTTTATATTATTACCTGTTGTATTGGTAAAGATTCAGCCAGATTTAGGCACATCAATATTAATTTTTATAATGGGATATGGGATATTATTTTTAGTTGGAATCCACAAAAAAATAATAATGACAATAAGTGCAATAGTAGCATTTATACTTCTTGCAATTCCAATTGCAATTCCAATTATTTACAACCATTTTAATGAATATCAACTAGATAGAATCGAGCAATTTTTAGATCCCAAGCCACAATATCAAGTCCAACAATCAATGATAGCAATAGGAAGTGGTGGATTATTTGGTAAAGAGCTAGAAAATGCAACTCAAGCACAATTAAAGTTTCTACCCGTGCCTGAAAGTGATTTCATCTTTCCTTACCTTATGGAGAGATTCGGTCTTGTAGGTGCTATGGTGGTGCTATTTTTATATGGATTATTAATACTACATTTACTCATTCTAAGCTATTCAAATAAAAAAGATAGGATCTTGCAAGTATTAAGTGCATCAATTGCGTTTTTACTATTTATACATGTATCTGTGAATGTATTAATGACTACAAAACTAGCCCCTGTAACTGGAATCCCACTGCCATTTCTTAGCTATGGTGGAAGTAGTTTTTTGACATTTGGCATATTATTTGCGCTACTTCAAAATCTACTTGCTTTTAGGTTTATCTTTGAGTATAATTCGTTTCCTTTTACTAAATGATGGACCTTTAGCTCAGCTGGTTAGAGCTATCGGCTCATAACCGATAGGTCGCAGGTTCGAGTCCTGCAAGGTCCACCACTTTGTTATAAGGCAAACGATGAATAAAATAATCTTCTTATTAACTATCTTATTTGCAAGTATTAATGCTAATATCATTGAATTATCTCCGCTTAGTGCAATCATAAAAGATAAAAACATAAAAAACGCGATAGTAACGATAAATCCAAAAAATAATCAAGAATTCCCATTTATATATAAAGTTAATAATAAAACAATTAAGCAATACGATGGAGTACCAATATTTGGGCTATATGAAGATTTTAACAATAAAATCGATATAGAATATCAAGTAAATAATGAGATAAAAAAAGATACATATTATCTACAAACACAAAAAATTACAAGTGAAAAAATAGAAATCCAAAATAGCAATAAAAGATTTGATAATAGATTTTATTTTGTAATAAATGAAGATTCTGCATTTATGATAGATATAGCAGGCAATATAAGATGGTTTGCAAATATTAACAAAACAGATTTCATTCAAAATCCAAATAAAAATATGTTTGTGATAAACAATACAGCATTTGATATCATAAATGGAAAAGTATTTACACTAAACATAAAAGATTCCACAAGAATCCTACGCATCAATGGCGATACTTTTATGATAGATAAAAATCTCATAACGCGCCTTAATCAATCAAATAAGATTATAAATAAATGGAAATTCCCTTTTGAAATCGATGCTTTTAATGATATTTCAAGCTTGCATTACAGCGATTCATTGCTAATTAGCTATAAAGATTCAATTATCAAATTAGATAAAAGAAGCAACATAGAGTGGATTTTTGGTGGAAGTGATAATAAATTCAAGCTAATCGATGCAACAGGCAGCAAAATAATATGCAATAACTGCAATCTAAAAAATATAGAAAATGTGCAAAAAATAGACTTTTTAAGCATCAAAGATAGAATCTACATCATTACATTTGATAATAGTATAGAAGCAAAAGCGATCATATACAAACTTGATGAAAATCTGCTAACAAACGAGATTTTATGGGAGTATAATATAATAGATAAGGTACTAAAAGGAATGGCATTATACAAAGATGATTTTCATTCTATTTTCATAAATTATAAAGATATGGATAAGAATTTGCATATACTAGAATTTATATGGGGAGAAACCATTCCAACAATAAATATCAAAATAGATAATGCCATATTGGCTATGCCATTTAATATCAATGATTTTCTAAAATAACTATTTAAATTTATGCCACTCTTTTTGCGCAGCTTGAAACTTACTATCAAATAGCGGATCTTCATTTTTCAACACGGATTTCAAGCTATTTAGACAATCTATGCTTACATCTTCTAAAACCTTCATAACAAGAGTATTAAATGTGGTATTATCGTCTTCATAAAGTGCTTTTTTAAATAATGCCAAATATTTTTCATAGTCTTCCTTATCCTTTTTCTCATCAATTTCTTTCTGCTTAATTGAAGTCAAAATATCAATCAAATCTTCTTTTGTCATATCATCAAGCTGTTTTTTAGAGTAGGCATTGCTTATTCTTTTAAGTCTTGCAATTAGATCTTGCTTATCTTGAGAATGTGCAAAAAAATGTTTATATTCGATCTCTAAATCATCTGGCATAAAGTTACTAATGATATATTTTTTTATATTTGTGATTTTATTGATATTTGATCCAATTTTAGAATCCTGTAATTGCAATAATATATCTTTTAGAAATTCCACATCTTCTCTGTTATTCTCAACAAAATCAATAAACCCAGCAGCCTCTTCATTTGGCATAAGCTGCATTCGTTTGATTATATCATCTAGTAATATTTCTTGATATTCTCTATATTTGATATCTAGTATAAATAATGTTTTTTCAACAACCTTACTATCCACGCTATTAAGCACTACATCATAAATAATATCAAATGAATACTTTTGCAAAAGGTGATAAAATGTATCATATAAATTTTTAGAATGTAGCACTTCTTCTTTTATAGATTGCTCTATATCATCTACATTGATGATCTTTGCATCTCTTGCACCACTACTGTAAGCAACAACACTAGAAATCCACTCTTTGTTTATTTCATCAAACATATTTTGCAATTCATTTTTATCCAAATGTGATAGATTCTTTTTGCCGTGATTTTCTAGCTGCTTTAGCAATAATTCCTTTTGCTTCAAGAAAACGCCTTTAGTATTTTTATCATATCAAGATGCTCTATTGCATCGTGTGCCCTAATGATGCTTGCACCATTATTAATAGCGCATTGATGCAGGCTTAAAGTTCCACTTAATCGATCCTGTGTATCCTTTTTTACAATATCGCCTATACTTCTTTTTCTACTAGCACCAACTAAAATTTCATAACCAAAATAAGAAAAATGTCTAAGATTCTTAATTAATTCTAGATTCTGTAATAAATCCTTGCCAAAGCCAAAACCAATATCAAGTATCACATCACTTACATTATATTTATTGATAATTTCTAGCTTTTCATTAAAAAATCTATCAAGCTCCAAAATAACATTATCGCATTTATGTGGATATATCCAGCTATTATGCATAAGCACCAAATGTGCTTTATAATCCCTCGCAAGTGAAATGATATTTTCATCTTTTAGAGAATAAACATCATTAATGATTTTAAAGCCCCTATCAAGGCAAAATTTAATCGTATCAAAATTATAACTATCAATGCTAAAAATAGCTCTATCCGTCATTTTAAGTGCGTGAAGCTCATTTATCGCATCTTTTATCCTAGATATTTCAACCTTAGAATCTACAAATTCACTACCAGGACGCGTGGAAGCACCACCAATATCAATAATATCAACACCACTATCAATCCAATAATT
The DNA here is from genome assembly GCA_944323755.1 of uncultured Helicobacteraceae bacterium. Taxonomy (GTDB): domain Bacteria; phylum Campylobacterota; class Campylobacteria; order Campylobacterales; family Helicobacteraceae; genus NHYM01. The sequence continues at coordinate 209,324 of CALUTR010000004.1, read as the reverse complement.
TACTTTTGAGATAATATCATCTATGCATTTCACCCTAGAATCTGCATAAAATGAATCATCTGTTATATTTATAACACCCATAACTTTTGGAGCAAAATGGTTTTTATTGATATGACATTCTAAATATTTCGCCACTTCTTTTAGACCAAATGGCTGAATCTTGCATTTTTGCACAATCCGCTCTAATTGCAATAATGTAGCAATCAAGATTCCACTATAAAAATCCTCTTTGCATAATATCGCTTCTTTTGGTGTGATAAAATCACCACCAACACTAATACATTCTTGTTTTAAAATCTGCACTGCTGCACTTTTTAAATCAATAATTTTAAAATAAAATAATGACCCTTTCTTCAAAGCTACATCATTTGCATATTTTGTCGCACCTATATCATCTAAACTTGAAAGATTTTCCAATCTATAAATTTTTATCAAAATTATTATTCCTTCTTTTGTTTTCTAAAATCATAAGCAATAAAACTAAAAATATATATTTTGCATTTCCACCGCTTTCAGCCTGACTAATGGCGCTACTAAAGCAATCTAATTCAGAGCTATTTAATCTAATACCAACTTTTTGTAAGCTAAATAAAAGATCCTCAATTTTTCTCCTTAAATCTTCTTTAGATAAATAATTCAAATCTTTAATATAATCCCTAATTGACGCTAAACTCAAACTTTTTAAATCAAGATCAAATTCTTCTCTTTGCATAGTATATTTTTTATTAAACACAATCATTCGAGATAAAATAGTAGGCAATATCGCATTTTTGGATTTCGTAATAAGTATGAATTTTATATTCAATGGAGGCTCTTCTAGGACTTTCAAAAGGGTGTTTTGCGCTTGCGAATTAAAATTATCGCCAGCAATCACAATACATTTAAGTGTATTTGAAGAAATATAGCACTCATCAATCACGGCTCTAGCGTGATCTATTTGAAAATTACTCTCAAAATAGATTCTACAATTTGGGTAATGTAATTTTATATTTTCAATCTCAAAACCAATATCATTTGTTAAAATAATTTCACCTATATTTCTAGATGAAGTATCCATCATTTATCTCATCAAACATTATTGCATCAATTGTTTTATTTAGTATCTTAAATAACTGCAATAATTTAATATCCGAGTTTATATCATCTGATTTTAGATTAAATGCAGTATGCAAATTACCATCAAACGCCCATATAAAACTACTTTGATGATTCGTAGCAAGCTTTACTAATTTATTATTTACATGCCCTATATACCATATAGTATATTTATAACCAAATGCAATATTTAGCATATCTTCAACAAGCATTAAATCAAAACTCGTATCTACTGGAAGCATAGATTCTAAGCTTATAATGGGGATTAGAGGTCTATCAGTATTAATATTTATTGTTTGCATAGCATACTCACAAAACCACTTTTTCTGCAAGTCAGAACATATAATAATAGTATTACCGCTTATAATATCCTTTGTAAAGCTATATGCAATCTGACACCAATCAAATCTACGCTCCTCAAACCAACCCATAGCAATACCATCTTTGCGCGCTAATTCTAGCGTCCAATTTGCAAAGCTTAGGTCATTCATTTATCTAATTCATAAGCGGAATGTAATGCTCGAACTGCTAATTCGGCATATTTCAAATCTATAATCATAGATATTTTAATCTCACTTGTGCTAATCATTGCAATATTGATATTTTCTTTAGCCATTGTGCTAAAAGTTTTGCTTGCTACACCAGAGTGGCTTTTCATTCCAAGCCCTACAATAGAAACTTTTGCTATATTTTCATCAAATTCTATGCTTTGTGTAGATTGCTCAAAATTGATCAAAATTGTCTTTGCAAGCGCTAAATCAGTCTTTGGAATTGTAAAATCAATATCTGTTTTACCATCGCGACCTATTGTTTGCACTATCATATCAACATTAATATTTGAATTAGCAAGCGAAGTGAATAATTCAGCTGCGATTCCAGGCTTATCATCTACATTTACCATACTAATTCTTGCCTGATTTTTATCAAGTGCAATACCTGATATTATAGGCTTTTCCATAATCTCCTCCTCATTTGTAATCAAAGTCCCCTCATTATTATTAAATGAATTTCTAGTTATTATTTTTACATTTAGTTTTTTTGCCATCTCAACGGATCTATTCAAAAGCACTTTTGCACCAAGTGATGCGAGCTCTAGCATTTCATCATAACTAATTTTATTGATTTTTTTTGCACTTTGCTCTATTCGTGGATCTGTGGTAAATACACCATCTACATCTGTATAAATTTCACACAAATCTGCCTTTAATGCACCTGCTATGGCGACAGCAGATAGATCACTACCGCCTCTACCTAAAGTCGTGATATCACCATCTTTGCTTCTACCTTGAAATCCTGCAATCACGACAATATAGCCATCTCTTAAATATTTATCTATATTTTCACGATTTACTTGCTCAATTTTTGCTTTTGTATGAATGCAATCAGTTATCACACCTGCTTGACTACCACTTAATCCAACAGCTTTAAATCCAAGATTCTGTAGTGCTATTGCAAGAAGCGAGCTTGTTACAATCTCTCCTGTGCTTATAACTTTATCAACTTCTTTTTCATCTGGAATCTCATTGAAATATTTCGTATAGCCTATTAGTTTATCAGTTTCTCCACTCATAGCCGAAACAATCACAACTACGCTATGTCCCTCTTGTTTTACCTTTGCAACGCGATTTGCTACATTTTCTATCCTAGCACAATCACCCATACTAGTTCCACCATATTTTTGCACTATTAGCATCAAATATACCCTTCTTTCTTAAAGTATTCAAGCACTTTTTTATAAATTGGTCGCTTAAAATAAACTATATTATAAAAAATCCTATCATAATTGACAAATTTATACTTCACAAATTCAGGAATTGGCGTATTTAAATTGATATTTGATGTCTCCCTTAACTTAACTAAAAAATATTTTTGTTTTTGACCCTTAAATGGATACATTTTTTTGCTTATAACACCCTTTGGAAAATCATATATAAGCCAATCTGGATATTCAGAAATAACCTCTACATCATCTGTGCCAATTTCTTCTTTCAATTCACGATAAAGCGCACATACTGGTGTCTCTCCATCATCGATTCCACCTTGCGGGAATTGCCAAACATTGCGTGCATTTTTTATATCACTTCGCTTTGCTATGAAAAACTCGCAAATTTCTGGGTATTTTGCTGATAATATTATAGCTGCGACATTTGGACGATATTGTTCTAAATCCTGCATAATCAACCCTATATGAAAAACTTTGTTTAAAGCAAAAATAAGTTATAGATTCTATAAAAAATTGCATAAAAACTAACTTTTATAACAACATTAGGAGAAATTGGTGAGACTTTATATTCACATTCCATTTTGTGATTCTAAGTGCGGATATTGCGCATTTAATTCGCTTACAAATATGCTCACATTTAAACAACAATATCTAAATGCGCTAAAAATTGATCTTCAACATTCTATAAATGGCATAGATGCATTAGATTCGATATTTTTTGGAGGTGGAACACCAAATACGCTTACTCCAAATGATTATGAAGAAATATTTACGATTTTATCACCATATATAGATGAAAATACAGAAATTACAATGGAATTCAATCCAAATAGAGATATTAGCACCTTAAGTGGATTTAAAAATCTAGGAATTAATCGATTTAGCATAGGTGTGCAGAGCTTTAGAGAAGATAAATTAAAACTTTTAGAAAGAAATCATAATCCAAAAATAGCCTATGATTTTATACAAAATGCGGTAAAATGCGATGTATATGTGAGTATTGATTTAATATATGACACAAAACTTGATACAAAAGATAATCTCATCTTAGAATTACAAAAAGCAAGTGAGCTTGGAATAGGACACATATCATGCTATGCATTAAGCATTGATGAAGATTCTAGATTTTACAAAAAAAATAAAAATCCAATCATAGAACAAACACTATGCTACACACTAAAAAATACGCTAGATAAACTTGGATTCTATCAATATGAAGTATCAAATTATGCAAAAAATCATAAAAGTAAGCATAATCTTTCATATTGGCAATCTAAAGAATACATAGGTATCGGACTTAGCGCAGTAAGCAGGATAAAAAATAACAGAATCTACAAACAAAATGATTTTACATCATACATAAACAATCCTACAAAATGCAGTATAGAATCTCTAAGTAATAATGATTTGCGCTTAGAGAGAATCTTTCTAGGACTTAGAAGCGAAGTGGGAGTGGAGATAAATGATGCAAATCAAGAAAAATTAGAAATTCTAATCAAAGAAGGTAAATGTATAAAAAAAGATAATAGAATCTATTCTACAAATTATTTTATAAGCGATGAGTTGGCACTCTGGCTTACATAAACTAAGATCAAAAGAAGAGCAATGATTGAATTTATAAACCAAACAAGCATTAATATCGATGATGAAATTATTGAGTTTTTACACACAATAAAAAATAGTATCACAATGCAAGAGGTCGAGCTAATCATAGTAGATAAAAATGAAATAAAGAGGCTAAATAAAGAATTCTTAAACAAAGATTATGAGACAGATGTATTATCATTTGGGCTTAATTTTGATGGCATTAATATCAATAATCCACCGCTTGGAAGCATCATCATATCAATAGATCGTGCCATAGAAGTAGCTAGCAAATTACAGCATTCACTAAAAGATGAATTTGCAATTTTATTCACACACGCGATATTGCATTTATTAGGATTTGATCACGAAATAGATAATGGTGAACACAGGAAAAAAGAGATAGAAATTCTAAGCAATTTTGGAATCAACAATCCACTTATAGAAAGAACAATATGCTAGATTTACAAATATCTATATTAATCATTTCAATATATGCGATGTTAGAGGTATTTGAATTCATCACAACAAGTAAAGGGGATAATCTATACAGATACATCACATATAACATAGAACTATTTAGATTCTCATTTATTAAATTTTTATTTAGTCATTTGAGTTTTATGTATTTATTATTTGTGATTATTGCACTTGAATTCTATGAAGTTAGCATTGTTATAGTTGCAATGTGTAAATTTTTAGATATTGCAACGAAACTTTATTTTGCAAACAAAATAAACACTTTAGAGAATCTAAAGCCACATTTGGAGCAAATTAAACTTACATTATGGATTAAATTAATAAACCCAATCATATATACATTACTATTTAGTTTTGGAATCTACTCGATAGCCAAATACGCATAATAATGTATAATAAGCACATTTAACTCTTACTAACAAGGATATAAATGTTTGATTATGGTATAGATTTTTGGTCAAAGGGTGATTTTATTATCGAAGATGGCAAGGTAAAATTAGGAGCAAATCCAAAAATTGCAATCATTGATATTGTCAATAAAGCAAGAGAAAGTGGATACAAAGGGCCGCTACTTATAAGATTCCCACATTTAATACAAAAACAAATTGATAAATTATTCAATTCATTTCATTCATCAATCAAACAATACAAATACAAAGGCAAATTTAGAGCCGTATTCCCTCTCAAAGTAAATCAATTCCCAAATTTTATACTTCCACTTGTAGAAGCCTCTATGGATAAGGATTATGGATTAGAAGCAGGAAGTAAAGCTGAATTAATCATTGCAATGGCATATACAAATCTAAAATCCCCAATCACGGTAAATGGATTCAAAGATAAAGAGATGATACATCTAGGATTTATCGCATCAAATATGGGACACAACATCACACTAACAATCGAAGGCTTAAATGAGCTTGAAACAATAATAGAAGTGGCAAAAGAGATGAAGCCACCATATCCAAATATCGGACTTAGGATAAGATTACACTCTATGGGCAGTGGAATCTGGGCTAAAAGTGGCGGAATTAATTCAAAATTCGGACTTACTTCAAATGAACTTTTGGAAGCTATAAACTTACTCAAAGATTCTAATCTAATATCACAATTCACGATGATTCACTTCCATATAGGAAGTCAGATAAGTGATATTTCTCCACTAAAAAAAGCCCTTAGAGAAGCAGGTAATATATATGCTGAGCTTAGAAAAATGGGTTGTGAAAATCTAAGCATAGTAAATATTGGTGGTGGGCTTGCGGTAGAATACACGCAACACGCAGGACATAATAACAAAAACTATACATTGGCAGAATTTAGCGCTGATGTTGTATTTGGATTAAAAGAAATTGCAAAAAATAAAAAAGAAAAAGAACCTGATATCTTTATTGAAAGTGGTAGATTTATCGCGGCATCACACGCTGTGCTAATCACCCCTGTGTTAGAGCTATTTTCACAAGAATATGATGAAAAAAGTTTGCGTTTAAAAGAAAAAAACCCAATGCTAATAGAAGAGTTATTGGATTTATACAAAAATATCAATGAACGATATGCAATAGAATATTTACATGATAGCCTCGATCATATGGAATCTTTACTAACTTTATTTGAGCTTGGTTATATTGATTTACAAGATCGAAGCAATTCAGAAGTGCTTGTAAATCTCATCATAAAAAAAGTAATCGACACATTAAAACACAAAAATCACAACGAAATATTGAGGATCCAAGATCAAATTCAAGAGCGATACTTGCTAAATTGTAGCTTTTTCCAAAGTATGCCAGATTATTGGGGATTGGGGCAAAATTTCCCTGTAATGCCGCTAAACAAACTAAATATACGACCAACAAGAAGTGCCAGTCTTTGGGATATTACTTGTGATAGCGATGGCGAAATAAGTTTTAATAAAAATATGCCATTATTTTTACACGATGTAGATGTAAAACGCGAAGAGTATTTTTTAGGATTCTTCCTTGTTGGAGCATATCAAGAAGTGCTTGGTATGAAGCATAATCTATTCACACATCCGACAGAATTTAGTGTGATATTTGATGATGATGAGGATTGTGGATATGTGATTAAAAATCTACTTGAAGCACAAAATATACTAGATGTATTAGATGATTTAGATTATGATACAAAAGATATAGAAAGACGCTTAAAGCAAAGGATAGATGAAACACAAGATTTAGATGATGAAAGCAAAAAAGAAGTATTGGGGCAACTTTATATAATGCTTAGTGAAAATGGGTATCTAAGGACTATACGAAAAAATCCATAGTATCTAAAAGGGCAAGATATGGGAATTTTTAACGATATAAAAGAAGATTTTTCAAGTATTAGAAAAAATGATCCAGCAATTAAGTCGAATATAGAATTATTTTTTAATTACCCAGGATTAATTGCAATAATTAATTACAGAATAGCACATAAGCTATATCAAAAAAAGTTTAGAGTATTAGCGCGTATTATAATGGGCATCACGCAATTTATAACAAATATTGACATACATCCAGCTTGCAGCATCGGCAAGGGTATATTTATTGATCATGGAATTGGCGTTGTTATTGGTGAAACAGCGATACTAAAAGATAACATAACAATCTATCAAGGCGTTACACTAGGTGGCGTTACACTAGAGGGCACAAAGCGCCACCCAACCATTCAAAGTGGTGTTACCATAGGTGCAGGTGCAAAGATTTTAGGAAATATAACAATTGGAGAAAATGCAAAAATAGGTGCTAATTCTGTGGTTATTAGAGATGTGCCAGATAATGCAACAGCAGTTGGGATTCCAGCAAGAGTGATACAAAAAGGAAGAATAAAAGAATCTAGCGCGATGAATAAAATTCCAGATATTGATAGACAGCTATTTAATTATATGCTAAAGAGGATACAAATCCTAGAATCTAAAATTGATTGCAATGAAAATAAAAAAGAGTTAGAAGACTTAGATAGGCTATATGATAGTTTCCTAAAATCAATCAAAGATTAATCAATAATAGAATCTATAAAATATCTAGGACGATTTTTTGTTTCTTTATAGATTTTGCCTATATATTCACCAAGTATCCCAAGACCTAAGAGCTGTAATCCACCTAAAAAATACATAGGCACAACAACAGATGTCCAACCACTAATTGTCCTTCCCATAAAATAAGTAATCAACGCCCAAAGGCCAAATATCAAACTAGCAAGGCTGATTGTAGCACCTATTATGCTTAAGATTCTAAGTGGCTGCACACTAAAACTTGTAATACCATCTAGTGCGAAACTAAGCATTTTAAAAAATGGATATTTACTCTCACCTGCCACTCTAGCATTTCTTTTATAATACAACTTACAAGATTGATACCCAAGCAAAGGCACAATACCTCGTAAAAATAAATTAGCCTCCCTAAAAGACAAAAGTGATCTTATAGCGCGATTGCTAAGAGCTCTATAATCAGCGTGATTTCGTATGATATTTACACCTAGAACTTTCATAATATCATAAAAGCTCTCTGCACTAAAACGTTTAAAAAATGTATCACTGCTCCTGTCATCTCTAACGCCATATATCACTTCATAGCCATTTTTAAATTTATCAATCATAGAATCCACCAAATCTATATCATCTTGCAAATCGCAATCAAGACTAATAGCTAAATCACATTTATCAAGACTATATTCTAATCCTGCAATTAGCGCATTTTGATGACCACAATTTGCACTTAGATTAATAATAATGGTTTTATCATTTTTGTTCTCTTTTAGAATCTCTAGCGTTTTATCCTTTGATCCATCATTTACAAATACTATTTTACTTTGCTTACTTATGTGATGAGCATTAATTAGCGATGATAATTTAGAATGCAGAGCCTCTAAACTTATGCGTATGACTTCTTGTTCGTTATAGCAAGGTACGACAAGATAAATTATAGGGCTTAGATTCTGCGTATTTTTCATTTTAAAACAACCTTAAAAACACAATTTTTACATAGATTGTAACAAAAAAATTCACAAAAATTTCACATCATTTATACTAAAATCATAATACAAAACTATAATAATTATTAGTTTATTGAGGGTGAAATTGTAAATGAAAGTTTTTTATATTAGTTTAGTTGTTTTAATCTTTACATCGTGTGCATCGCCATATACACAACAACAAATAAATAGTGAATTCAAGCTTGATAATTTTAAAAATAACTATGATTTAACAGCTAAAAAAACAGATTCTCTATTTGATATTTTTAATGATAATGAATTAAAAAAACTAATTAATATGGCACTATCTAATAATAGCGATATTTTCATCTATGATAGCAGGATTAAAATCGCAGAATCTCAAGTAAAAATTGCCACTTCAAAACTCCTACCAAATGTAAATGCTGATATTGGATATAGATTTGATGGAAGTTCAGCCATTGATACAAACTTAATGGCATCTTGGGAATTGGATTTATTTGGCAAATACGCACAATCAAAAAATGCTTATGAAGAGCAATTAAAAATCGCAAGTGAGAATCTTGATTTTTTCAAAATATCTTTAATTAGCGATATAGCACTTGCATATTTCAATATCAAATACTTGCAAACTGATATTGTGCTTACAAAAGAGAGAATTGCAAACTATCAAGAGTTAGTCAAAGTAATGCAAGTGATGTATGAAAGTGGATTTATAAACTTTAGTGACTTTATGGAAAATAAAGCAATGCTACAAAGCGAGGAGCAAAGCCTAAATACACTTTTAAATGAATATGAAAACAAAAAAAATGAAATTAGAATCTTGATTAATAATAAAGACTATGAATTTGAAGATTCAAATTATGAATTTCGCATTCCAAAATTTTATGTAAATTTAGAAAATAGTGCTGATATAATCCTAAATCGCCCAGATATAAAATCACAAATTGCAAATCTAAATGCAGCGATATACAATTTAAATTCCACAAAAGCAAGTGCATATCCTAGTGTATCAATAAGTGGCTCAATTGGAAAAGCACTACTATCACCTAGTGGCATAACAGATTTGGCATATCAAATTCTAAGCTCACTTGCTTTACCACTTTTTTCACGCATAGAAATATATGAAAACATTAAAATTAGTGATTATATGAGACTTGAAGCGTTTTATACATTAGAAAAATCCATACACACAGCATTAAATGAGATAGAAAATGCAATATATGCAGTGAAAACAAATAATAATACGCTAAATACAAGCCTACAAATGCTAGAAGACAATAAAGAGATAGTAGAGACATTAAAACAAAGCTATGAGCTTGGATTGATAGATTTTACTGAATACATACAAGCAATAAATAGCAATTTATTAATGATAAAAAACAATAATGCATCATATTTCAACACAATTAGTGCAACAATATATCTATATCGCTCCATTGGTGGAAATAAGAATGATATTATCATAAAGGAAATGTAATGAATGAAATTTATAACAATATCAAACGACAAAAAAGAAATAAATTAAAACCAATAATCATATTTGCCATAATAATTATTTTAATTGCAATCATTATATTTATATGGCTTCAACTAAACAAAAAAGAAGATATTTATATCACGCAGAATCCAATCATACAAGATATTTCACAAGATGTAAGTGCCACAGGGACATTATCGCCAACTGATACAGTTGAAGTAGGTAGCCAGATCTCTGGAACACTACTAGAGGTATTAGTAGATGTAAATGATGAAGTAAAAAAAGGTCAAACAATAGCGATAATAGATCCAGAAAAACTAAATCAATCTGTTGATAACTTTATAGCACAACTACAATCCGCGAAAGCTGAATTATATAGTGCTGAAGTGCAATTAGAAAACAAACAATGGAATTATGAGAATTATCTCAATCTATATAATAAAACCAATGGAAAATCCCCATCACAAATGCAATTAAAAACTTCTGAATTAGAATACAAAAGTGCAAAAGCAGAAATAGAAATAAAAAAAGCAGCTATCAAACAGCTTGAAACATCGCTAAATTCTGCAAAAATCGATGTTAAGAATTCAATCATCACAAGCCCCACAAATGGAGTCATTTTATCACGAAGCATTGAGCCTGGACAAACTGTTGCAGCGAATTTCTCTACGCCTACACTATTTACAATAGCAAAAGATTTATCAAAGATGAAACTTATATCAAATGTATTAGAAGCAGATATTGGCAAGGTAAAAGTAGGTCAAGATGTGATTTTTAGTGTAGATTCCTATCCAAATGAAGAATTTAGTGCAAAGGTGGCAAAGGTGAATTATGCAGATTCTTCATCTACATCATCTAATAGTTCATCATCTAGCTCTAGTGGTTCATCATCTAGCTCTAGCGCGACAAATATCGTAAGCTATGAAGTAACAACATATATTAATAATGATAAATTACTACTTCGACCTGGAATGAGTGCCACTGCGACAATAAAAACAGAGACACAAAAAAATGCCTTAATCATACCTTATCAAGCATTATTATTTAAACCAACAAATAATGTAAGTAAAAATAATAGTGGTGGATTTGCAATGGGTGGTCCGCCAAAGAGAGAAAAAAAATCATATTCAGAAATTGGTTCAACGGGGAAAATATGGATTTTGCAAGATGGAATCCCAAAAGAAATAAAAGTAGAAATTGGAATTTCAAATGGTAGAAATGTCCAAATATTATCAAACAATATAAATACAAATACACAAGTTATATTGCAAGTTCAAACAAAATAAAGATTCACAATGTTTATTGAGTTATCAAATATTACAAAATACTATGGTGAAGGTAGAAATGCTTTTCAAGCATTAAAAGGCGTGAATCTAAGCATAGAAAAAGGTGATTTTGTAGCGCTAATGGGTCCTAGTGGTTCTGGAAAAAGCACGATGTCAAACATACTTGGATGTCTTGATGTAGCTACAAGTGGGAAATACCTCTTTGATGGCGTAAATGTGTTTGATTTAAATAGAAATGAAAGGGCAATGCTAAGGAGATTTTATATTGGTTTTATATTTCAAGGATTCAATCTATTGCCTAGAACAACTGCTTTGGAAAATGTAGAATTGCCGCTTTTATATCGTGGTATACACAAGACAAAAAGACGGGAATTAGCACTTGAAGCACTTGAGATGGTTGGCTTAAAAGGCTGGGAAAATAACACATCAAACAAACTAAGTGGTGGACAGCAACAAAGAGTGGCAATTGCTAGGGCTATTGCGAGCAAGCCTTTATTTTTATTAGCTGATGAACCAACGGGGAATCTAGATACAAAACGCAGTATTGAAATTATGAATATACTAAAATGGTTAAATATAGATCTAAAGATCACTATATTAATGGTAACACACGAAAGCGAGATGGCCAGCTTTGCAAAAAAAGAAATACATTTTTTAGATGGCAATATTGATTACACAAAAGGAAGACATTAATGATATTTAATGCTTTTTTGCTTGCATTTAGACAGATTAAAAGGAATCTACTACGGGCATTTTTGACAATGCTTGGTATCATCATTGGAACAGGAAGTGTTATTGTAATGATTAGCTTGGGCAATGGAACAACACAGCAAATCAAAGATGATATATCAAGTCTTGGTAGCAATATATTAATGCTTATGCCATCAAGAGGGCTTGACACATCAGGACAAAGCCTAAGACGATATTTTAATCAACAAGAAGTAGATTTAATAAGAGATAGAGTGTATGGCATAAGAGCATTATCACCTATGGGCGATGGTAGCGCGCTAATACAATACAAACAAAACTCCAAAGAAACAGAAACATATGGAATCACAGGAGACTACTTTATCGCTGGAAATTGGAATATGGCACAAGGAAGGGAATTTAGAGATGATGAATACAAAAGTGGTGCAAATGTATGCATAATAGGTGATAGTGTGAAAAATGCATTATTTAAAAATGATGAACCGCTTGGAGCAAAAATAAAGGTTGGCAACAAAGAAGGGAGTATTATTTGTGAATGTGTTGGGGTATTAGATGCAAAGGGTCAAGGTGCAATGGGAAATGACCAAGATGATATGATTATATTCCCACTTAAATCATATCTAAGGACACTAGGAAGAGCCAAAACATCAATAAACAATATCACAAGAATCATCATATCGCTCGAAGATGGGATAGATTCTAAGCAAAAAACAGAAGAAATAAAACAAGTGCTAAATGAAATACGAAATATTAAGGATTCTAAAAATAGTAATTTTGAGATAAGAGATACAAAACAAATTGAAGAAATGCTAGCAAGCACAACACAAATGCTAACACTATTTCTTGGATCTATTGCTGGCGTTAGCCTCATAGTAGGTGGCATTGGAATTATGAATATTATGCTTGTGTCTGTAACAGAACGGACAAAAGAAATAGGCACAAGGCTTGCTATCGGGGCACTAGAAAGCGAAGTATTATTGCAGTTTTTAATAGAAGCTATCGTGATTAGTTCGCTTGGTGGACTAATTGGTATAGCATTATCATTTGTTGTTTCATTTGGACTTGCAAGCGCTTTTGGGATACCATTTGTATATAGCATAACCGTTGCAATCGTAGCATTTTTATTTTCTGCATTTATAGGTGTACTATTTGGCTATCTACCTGCAAAAAGAGCATCTAAACTTAACCCGATAGATGCCCTAAGACACGAGTAGATTCTAATTACATTTATACACTAAACCAACTATGCTAGTTTCATTTGTTGATACATTAGATGGATCTAGCATAACAACACCTCTATCACTAGAAATATATGATGTTTTTTGATTATTTGATAAAAAATGTAGCGTATCTCCGCCTATTTTATAGGCTTCATTCTTGGCGTTATTTATAGCACCTTGCATACTTTGAGAATCATTTAATGAAGAACCAGATTGATAGCCATAAACTTCACCTAAATATTTACAGCCATCTGGTTCATTAGTAACAATTCTTACAAATCTCGCTTCTGGATCAAGTGATATAATATTTTGCATACAACCCGTAAAAAATATGGACACAATGAGTAAGACAAAATATTGCATACTAATCTTTTTGTGATAATTTTTGGAATTTATATTTTAATTCATCAATGCTTTCCATATTGTCTGGATCTGCAACTATAGCATCTACCGGACACACACTAATGCAAGCTGGCTCATCATAGTATCCTACGCATTCAGTGCATCTATCTGGATCTATTATATATATTGGATCACCCTCATCAATAGCCTCATTTGGACACTCCTCCCTGCAAGCATCACAAGCTATGCATTCATCATTTATCATTAAAGACATAAATATTTATCTCCTTTTAAAATTTGTAATTTGGATTTTTAGCATAAAAAATAACAAAATCATTAAAGCAAAGTCTAATTTTCAAAATAAAGCATATATTAATGATACTAACTTGCAAATTATTTCTCTATATACACAGCAATTTTGCTATCAAAACTAAAAGATTAATCTATCAATCATAACAAAATCCAAACTAGAACGCATATTATCATCTGCACATACAATAGAATCTAAAATCACCCTAAGTCCCAAACTGCTAGCAAAATTAAATAATATTTCAAATGATGTAAAATCCAAAATACTAGCATCTAAGACAATCATATCAGCGCCATATACGGCAGATTCTAAAATTTGATATTTTGAGATAAAAATATCTTTATGGATAATTAAATAAGGCAAATATCTCCTAAGCGTAGCAACCAAAGAAATATCAGAAAGCAGAGTTGTATCAGCGATAATCACACCTAATTCATTAGATAAAAAAAGGAATATCAGATTCATTATTAATGCTTTTTAATTTCATTATGTTATCACTTACAAATGGTAAAAAATCAAAATCAAAGGCTCTAGGTAAATATAGATTGATAGATAAGCTTCTACCAAACAAATCAAAGTCAAATTGCTTATTTCGTTTTTCTATATTTGAGCTTTGTTTTATCCACTAAATATCTCTTAGAATCTAAAAAAGTGCTAATTATTTTTGCAAACAATTTTCTATATATCCTAAATGCTCTTTTATCTCTTTTTCATGCTCAAGGATTTCTTTTGGGATCGCATTTATCACTTCAAAAGCTTCTTTGCATTGATGTAGTTTATAATACCCCCACGCAAGAGAATCTAAATAAGCAGGATTCTTAGGATCCTCCTTTAATGCATTTCTCACATATTGTATACCCTCATTTATATCTATATCATAATCAATTAACAAATATCCCAAATAATTTGCAAATAGCGGATAATTAGCATCTTTTAGAGCGATTTTAAAATTATTTATCACACTATCTACAACAACCATCTTATCCTCTGCTTCCTCAAAATCAATGATAGCCATCACACCATAATAATACACATCATTCTTTTTGTCTATTAGCTGCTTTAGAATCGTTCTAGCATTTTTATAATCTTTAATAGATAGATATTTATCAACAATAGTTTCCAAATTAAGATCATATTTATATGCCAAATCTAGCGCATCATCAAAATTATCATCAAGAACATAGATTCTAAATAAATTATTTGCATTAATTACATTTGGATTTTTGTCATAATAAAAAGAAAATAAATCTTCCACATCATCTAATATTTTATTGCTAAATGCTAATTGAGTTATCACTTGTGCAAAATCATCATCAATTTCAGATTTAAAATAATCCTTTATAAGAGGTACACTATGATCAAAATCATCTAAAGAGATATCAACTGAAGCAATAAGCAATAATGTATGCATATCCTTTTCTAGTGCATATGATTGCATTAGATATTTTTGTGCGTTATCAAAGCTCCTTTGCAACGCATACAAACCACCAAGTGTTTTTAGATTTGTTTTATTTGAAAAATCCCTATTCTCTAGTCTTATAATCTCTTCATATACTGAAATTGCATTATTTGAATCTTTTAGAGTCATATATATACCTGCAAGAATATATTTAATCTCTAGGTTGTTGTTATTAACATTTTGATATTCATTGATATATCGCAATGTATTATCAATATCACCTATACTAGCAGATAATTTTATAACTTCTTGGAGATATTCAAGATTATTTGTAGCTTCATAGAGTTCATTATATATTCCTATCGCACTTTTATAATCACCAACATCAATAAAAGATAAAGCTTCAAAAATCTTGTCATCTTGAATATTTTGCCCATAGCTAAAAACCACAAAGCAAAATAACAATGCTATTATTTTTTTAAAACACCAATACATTCTCTAAAAGCTCCTTGTGGATTTTTCTTAAAAATATCCCAAAATGGAAAACTAGCACAATTCTTCGGTCTGCATTCATAAATACGACATTGTCTTTTAGAATCTAAAAAAATACAATCTGGATTGTCGCCATTCTCTTTTAATGCATATCTATTGCCAACCCTGCGTAAATATTGCATACCAAATTCATCAAGTGAGATATTTAAATAATCTGCAATTTTTTTCGCCTCATCTATTTCTAAAAATACATATCCATCGCCAATGCAGCACTTACCTCCGCATTCAATACATTTACTTTCATCAAAAACAAAATCAAAACCATCTTTTTCTATCATAGTATTTGCTCCAAATGCGATATCTTGATACTGCAAGTATTACAAAGCTTAAAAATCTCTTTTGCCTCTTTTGAATTCTCTCCATTTATAAAATTATACAATGGAGGGAGAATCTTTGTCTGACTTTTAGAGTATCTACACATTATCATCACTAAATTAGCATATTTATTTTCATTTGGATAGACAAATCTCATTTCATCGACATTCAATCCAATACCCTCAATCGCGCTAAATACACCTTTTATCTCTTTTGCATCATAGCAAAATATAAATTTACCATTTGGCTTTAATGATGATTTTACAAATCTAAGAAACTGATGCAATGGTAGATTCTCACTTTGTCGTGCTAAAAACAAAAATTCATTTTTAGAATCAATAATATCTTTTCTATAAAATGGTGGATTTGAAATAATATAATCAAACTTTCCTACATTAGTTTCCAAAATATTACCAACAATCATATCACACGAAATGCCATTATTCTTAGCATTGATTGATGCGATACTTGCCATAGTATTATTTATTTCATTCAAACTAAGATTAATATTAAAATCTCTGGCGCATAAAAGTCCTAAGATTCCACAGCCTGTGCCAATATCAAGCAAATTTATATTGTTTTTTAAAAATCTTTTAACAAAAGAATAAAGGAATAAACTATCACTATTGTAGCAGTAGCCATTTTCTAATTGATATAAATCTAGTCTTTTTGTATCCATAATGCAATATCCTTGCCAATGCGCATAGAATGCATAATCCTTCCACTAAAATTGCTAGTAAAATTTCTTCCTTGCTGCATATTTGGAGATAAAAACACAAGCAAACAATCTGCCTTATCTTTTATGCTATCAAAAAATAATGCGCCACCTTCTATGATATTAAATCCACAAAGAGATATATCATCTATATTATTTATAAATTTTACTTCCCTGTCTGCTTTAAAAATATTTAGATTTTTATGCAATTTATTTTCTCTGCCAACAACAATAATATTTGGCGCTTTACCATCAACAAACCTAGAATCCAACTTTGGATCATCATTTAAAATAGTCTTTTGAGATATGATTATATGATTTGCAATAGATCGCATTTTATGTGAATAAACCATAGAATCTTCACTTGAAATAATCCCATTTTCAAAACTACCATTCAATCTTTGTGCTACTTTAAAAATATTAAATGATGATTTATTGTAAATGCAAAAAAATGGATAAAGTAGATCCTTACCTCTATCTTCTAAAATTCCATATTTGATTTTTATTCCACTTGATTTTAGTATTTCAATGCCACCACTTGCGGATTTATTAATATCTTTATGAGAGATGATAACCTCACTAGGCTTTAAAATACTAAGCAAAACAGCACAAGATGGTGTTTTACCACTATGTGCGCAAGGCTCAAGTGTAACAAAAATTTTTGTATCCACAAAACAGCCATTATGATTTTTAATCAAATAATCATAAATTTCAAATGGATCTGTGATTGCTTCTAATTCTTTAACCCCATTAAGTTTTATAAATGCAAATTTTAGAGCATTTAATTCAGCGTGGCAGCCACCAAATATCTCGTGAGCACCTAAAGCGATAATTGAATTATTAGAATCTAAAATTAAAGCTCCAACAGATGGATTAGGCAATGCTAGAGCTTGAAACTCCCAAGCCTTTGATATGGCAATATCCATATAAAAATCATAATCTACCACTCAAAAATACTCTTAGCTTTTTTAATATCGCTGTATCTATAATAAGTAGAATCTAAATAAAAACCCTCATTATCACTAACACCTAAGATTCCTGTGATTTTTGTTTTATCTATTAATTTTATTTCAATTTTATCACCAGAGGATAATTGAAAGTGCTTTGGTTTTTTTAAAATCCTTTCTAATCCAGGCGAACTAACCTCTAAAAAATACTCCCCATCAATTGGATCACATACATCAAGAAATGGTGAGATTAAATCATTTATTTTTTGACAATCTTGATGATTAATACCATCTTTTGAAGTGATAGAAACACGGAAAATATATGCATCATTTTCTTTTAATATCTCAATATCATATAGAAAATAGCCATTATTCTCTACAATTTTTGCAATTTGAGATTCTAATTCACCACTAATCATTGCTATCCTTTTTTTGGATTTGTCTAAATATAGAATCTAATCTATTTAAAGTCTGCATTTCTTTATCAAATTCATAGCTTAGATTCGGTGCTTTATACCAATTAAGCGAACTTTGAAGCTGCTCTTTGATCAAACTATTAGCCTTTTTAAGAAGTTTTAAAATCTCTTTTTGTTCGCACTCATCAATACCTGTCGTATCGAACAACACTTTTGCGTGCTCTTTACCCTTTTTACATTCAACTCTAATGATACTTAGACTATTTAATCTAGTATCATTAAGCTCAAAAAGCGCTTCTTGAAGGCACTCTTTGAGTAAAGATTGTATTTTTAGTAATTTGATATTATTCATATTTGTTGTTGTTTTGCAACTTCTTTTATCACTTCTATATTATCGCCAACTTTAATATCATTAAATAAATCAATCATAATCCCGCACTCATAACCTTTTGTTACCTCTTTTACATCATCTTTAAAGCGCTTTAATGATGAAATACTGCCTGAATGGATTAATTTATTATTTCTATATAAATTCACCTTTGAATTTCGCACAATAATACCATCAAGCACGAAACAACCAGCAATAATATTACCTTTTCCTATGCTAAATATATCTCTTACTTCAAGATTCCCAACGATCTCTTCTTCTATAATTGGAGACATCATATTTGATATGATCACTTTCACATCATCAATGAGATTATAGATAATTGAATAGCTATTAATGCTTACATTATGCTCTTTTGCTTTTGATTTTAGTATAGAAAGAGGTTTAACATTGAATCCTAAAATATAACAATTGCTAGAACTTGCAGCAATATCAATATCACTCTCTGTAATATTACCAACTGAAGAAATAATAATATTAACCTTTACCTCATCATTACTTAGTGCTTCCAATGAAACCTTTATTGCTTCAAGAGATCCTTGAGTATCAGCTTTTAAGATAATTCTAAGTGGTTTTAATCTACCCTCTGCTACAACACTACTTAACTCATCAAATGAAACTTTAGTGCTTTTTGATAACTCTTTTGCTCTAAGATAAGATTTTCTTTTATTTGCATATTCTTTAGCTATGGAATCACTATCTACACTAACTAAAATAGATCCCGCACTTGGGACCTCATTCAATCCTACTAGCAATGCGATTTCAGATGGATTTAGCTCATTTGTATTTTGACCATTATCTTTTATTAGCGCCCTAACCTTGCCATATGCCGTATCAGCAACAACACTACTTCCAACCTTTAATTTTCCTTCTTGAACAATAGCAGTAACCACAGGACCTTTACCTTTATCAAGACTTCCTTCTAAAACAACTGCTTTTGCCTTAGACGCGATATTTGCCTTTAATTCCATAATTTCAGCTTGAAGCAATATCGTATCTAATAAATCATCTATACCTTCACCAGTTTTTGCACTCACTGGCACAAAATCATACTCTCCACCCCAATCAGCAGGATTATAACCAAGCTCAGCCATTTCTGCTTTTAGTTTATCTGGATTTGCACCCTCTTTATCCATTTTATTCATAGCAATAATAATTTGCACATTAGATTTTTTTGCGTGCGCTAAGGCTTCTTTTGTTTGCTGTTTTACGCCATCATCTGCAGCAATCACAATAATTGCAATATCTGTTACTTGAGCCCCCCTAGAGCGCATATTTGCAAATGCTTCATGCCCTGGAGTATCAATAAAAGTAATATCTTTTCCATTTTTATTCACCATATATGCACCGATGTGTTGCGTAATTCCACCGTGTTCCGTCTTTGTAACCCTTGAATTTCTAATATAATCTAGCAATGAAGTTTTTCCATGATCAACATGCCCCATAATCGTTACAACAGGTGCCCTATGGATTAACTCTTTTTCCATATCTTCATTAGAATGCAAATATTCTAATTCTTGGACAGCCTTTGATATTTCTATTTTTAGATCAAATTCTTGTGCAAGAATCTCTATAGTAGTGGCATCTAAAAAATCATTTTTAGTAACCATTTCACCCATTTTAAATAACTTTGAAATAATATCTGTAACTCTTAGATTCACCTTATCTGCGAATTCATACACTCTAATTTCATCAGGAATACTTATAATCCCCTTTGCATTATCTAAAGCGGAGACATTATTACTACTTGAGCTATCTTTTCTATAATTTCTATTTTTACCCTTTTTTCTATCTCTGCCTATATTATCTGAAAACCAAGGATTGGCGCGTTGGATTCTGATCCTATCTGTGATTTTCTCTTCCTTTTCTTCATCATTTTTATTATCTGTTTGATTGATATCAAACATCATTACTTCTTCGTCATCATCATCAATTTTAGTATCACCTAGATTTCTATTAATATCAATTTTTTGTTCATTACCCTTGTGGCTTTGAATCTTTTTATGCTCTTTTTGCTTTTTCTTTATTTTTACATCTGCTTTTGGTATTTCTATTGGGTGCAAAATATTATCTTTAGCTTCTTTTGCTTTTTCTATATTTTCAAGATTCTTTTCTTGTACCACATCATCTTTTGTGCTATTTTTAGAAACGATTATAATTTTTCTCACTTCTGGCGTTTTGATAGATGACTGCTCTTTATTGGATTTTTTCGGCTCTTGATGTTTTGGCTCATCTTTTTTAGTCATTTCTTTAACAGAATCACTCTTTGTCTCATCTTTTTGTATTTTTACAGATGGTTTTTTAAGTGTTTTTTTCTTTGAATCAGATTCTATTTGTGAAGTCTTCTTTGATGCTTTAGGCATTGCCACAGGAACTATACCTTGAGCTATGTATTTATAAATATCCTCTGCTTTATTTTGTTCAACACTACTATTTACACTTTTTATTTCAATACCAATTTCACTTGCCTTAAGCAAAACATCTTTAGCTTTTATGCCTAAATCTCTTGCGATTTCTGATACTTTAACTTTTGGTAGTTGTTCTTTTGCCATTTATGAGATATCTCCTTAAAAAAATTCACTAAATTTTCATTATTTTTTATTTTAAAAATTCTACAAATGATGCTAACTACTTTTACTTGTGTTACGCAATCTTTACAAATATAAAAGCTCCTGCCACTCATAGTATATAAACACAAAGCCCCATCTTTTATTTGCAATCTCAAAAGAGAATCTTGCAGAAATCTTTGCCTGCAGCAAATACACATTCTTATTTTTATCATTATATCAAAAGCCTATTCCATAATAAATCCATTATTGTCGAATTCTAACTCTAGCACTCTAAAATCCCTAAATTTATCACTTAGATGTTTTGCAATCCTAGATGAATCATCACGATAACAAATATTCAAAAATGTCGAGCCACTACCTGAGAGAACACTCATTAAAGCACCTTTTTTTATCGCTTCCTTACGGACAGAAAACAATGCTGGAAGCAAAGCCATTCTCTTATCTTGATGGATTCTATCCTCTGCTGCTATCTTTAACAGATTCCATCGTTTTGATAAAAATATTCCAGATATCATTGATGAACGAGATATATTAAACACAGCATCTTGCAGACTATAATGCTTTGGCAATGTCTTTCTTGAATATCTTGTGGATATGGATTTATCTGGAATGACAACAACAGCCTTGATATCATTTGGGATCTTATGTTTTATATAAAATACTTTTGAGTTCTTTATCATAGCGATATTAAATCCACCATTTACTGCGGGAGTGATATTATCTGGATGTTTTTCATATTTAATAGCTCTAGATAAAATCATATCTCGTGTATATGGCACTTTTAATACCTCATAAGCAGAAACGATAGCCCCAACCACAACAGCAGAACTACTTCCAAGACCACGAGAAATAGGAATCTCATTTTTCAAATAAAAACTAAATTCCTTTTTTTCACCACTTAATTCACAATAAACATCTTTAAAAATTTTTATAAAATTATTATCTTTTAAAAGCTTTGGAATGTTGCAACCCTGCCCATCAATCTTAATACTTTGCACTATCGATGGTGCAATCTTAAATCGATTATACAAACCAAGAGATAATCCAAGAGTGTCAAATCCTGGACCTAGATTTGCACTTGTAGCAGGAACCCTTAATATCAATCAAACTCCTATACAGCAGGTAAAATATAAAGTGGAAAACAATAATTACTAAATTTTGTAGAATCTACTATGTCAGGTAACTCAAATACCGCACTTTTTTTGATCTCCAATTTTGTTGTTTTAATATCATCATTTTCTTTAAAAAAATGGATTTTACCATAAGCCTCTATAAAGTTATCTTTAGTGAAATAGAAAGAATCCACACAAAAAAGCTCTATATTTTCTACAATACTTAATGTTTGCAAAAAAATATGAGTAAGTTTAAGAGAGCTAAAATTACCTGGTCCATTTGCATAAAACACTCTAGATATCGAGTATTCACGCTTAACATCATAAAACATTGCAAATAAAACGTCACTTGTTTTACCATAAAGTTTGAATTTTTTAAATAATTTATTATCAATATACACTCCAAGTAAAATTGGAGATGAAACACTAACTAAAACAACATCACACTTTTGTCGTTGCATACTGGAGATTCTCTTCTTTGATACTATCTTCTAATGTTACTATCTCAAATGCATCACTTTGTGATAAGATTTTTTTGGTTAAAAAATGATTAAGCTTATGGCTACCAGCAAATGATATATATGTCCCAATAAGTGGCATTCCAAGAATACTCATATCACCGATAGCATCTAATATTTTATGCCTTACAAATTCCTCTTTATATCTAAGACCATCTTTGTTTAAAATCCCGCTCTCATCAAGGACTATACAATTTGACAAATCACCACCTTTTGCAAGACCAATAGAACGTAAATAATTTACTTCTTGCAGAAATCCAAATGTCCTAGCACGCGCAATCTCATCTTTGTAAGCTTGTATTGAGTACACAAATTTATAATGCTGTTCTTTAATTGATTGATGATCAAAATTAATCGTAAAATCAAAAATAGTTTGATTACTAGGTTCAACTTTTACAAATTTTTCTCCATCATTAATCTCAATAGGTTTCTTGATAGCAATTGCCATTTTTTTTGCATTTTGCTCTACTATACCTGCCTCATCTAATAAAATACAATAACCTATAGAGCTACCGTCCATTATAGGCACTTCTTCGTTATCTAATACGATTCTAAGATTATCAATACCATATGCGTGTATAGCAGACAATAAATGCTCTATTGTAGAGATTCTTGCATCACCTTTTCCAAGTACCGTTGCCAAAGTGGTATCTATGACATTATCAGGTGATAATTTTATGCTTACACCTAAATCACTTCTAAAAAATACAATCCCACTATTTTCACTCAAAGGCTCTAGAATCATCTTCACAGATACGCCTTTATGAAGTCCAATACCAACTAACTCAACACTATTTTTTATAGTTCTTTGATTCATCATAACCACCTTAATGAATTTCTAGATTCTAAAGCGACAAAATATCTTTAATGTTTAAATTATTATTTTCCTTATAGATGAGATTTAGCTTATATTTCAGCATATTGGGTGTGATTATCTCGCCTTGAAACATCACCTTGCCTTTTATTATTTTAGATAATATCAAAAACTCTCCTTCACATTTCACATCGCCGCTACACTCACCAAAAATGCAAATATTATTTTGACTATCTATCTCTGCTCCACTATTAACACGATTAAAGACTAAAATATCGCCATTATTTACAATACGCTCACCACTTCTAACCAATTTGGTTATAAATTTTGATTTTACAGATGATAAGTCAATATTTTGCGAAGTTGAATATAAATTATCATTTTTTTGTGACTCAATATTGTTTTGAACATTGATTTTCTTTAAAATATTTGCTGTTTTTTCTTTATTATCTGCAAATCTAAGATGTTTATTTTTAACATAATCAACATCACTAGAATCCAAAAATTCTTTTACGCAATCACTTAAATGATCAAATACAAGCAAATATCCTTTAAAAAGCGGAAGGCTTTTTTTCAAAAACTCCAATAACTCATCATCACTATTATCACCCAATATATGGAAGATTCTGATATTTTGTTGATCTATTTTTGGCATTATTTATTCTCTATTATATTTACTGCTTCATCTAATACATCATTAATGTTAACCTTAAGCCATCTACTATCCATCCACTCTGCACTTAGAGCAAAAACACCTTGTATCAATACACCAAAATGTAAATGATCACCAAAAGCAAGCCCTGTTGCGCCAGTTCTTGCTATCACATCACCTTTTTTTACAACATCACCCTCTTTGACATAAAATTCACTTAAATGTGAATACAAAGTAGAAATACCAAGTCCATGATCTATAACAATGGTATTGCCATAGATTCCAAGACTCTCTTTTAAAACAACAACTCCATCATTTGATGCAAATACCTGTGCATTTTTAATATTAGCCAAATCTATCCCTAAATGATAAGATTCTCCTGCAGATTCATTATTTAATACATACTTTCTATGATCACCAAAAAGCCCAACAACAACAGAATCTTTAAGTGGCTTAAAAGCGTTGATTTGATGTTTATCTTCTAATTCTATATTTAATATTTTAGAATTAATTATCTTTTCATCATTACCTCTAATAGTCTCATTTGCATATCTAAACATCTCCATTCTTGATTTAAAAATATCTATAGGTATAGAGCTTACATTTTCAATAACAGATGAGATTTTATTATCAATGAAACTATCTTTTAGCGTCAAAGTAGAGGTGCGATAATTTCTAGCATATCTTGCAAATCCGATATTTGAGCGCTTGATATTACCTGCTTTATCTTCGACTATAATCCTCCCTTTAAAATTTGGATTATGTATAGACCAAGGGATAATACTTGCATAATACCCATCTTTTAAAAATGGAAAAGCAACAAAACTCTGATATCCATTACTAATTGAAATATTTGCTAGATTGTCATCCTTTGCAAAAAATACAACCACGCCACTGCCACCTCGAGTAATTTTATTACTCATTGCGATAATTCCTGCTTGAGGCGGCTCTGTATCAACAATAATGTTAAATTCTTTTTCTGATACATTGCCAAGAAAAAAATTATATTTGCTGTTATCAATAGCTTCTATTTTATATCTCAATGTATCACCATTTAAGATATTTATCTTTGGAATTGGAAGATTGAATTCTATATTAGTCTTAAACTCACTACTAATGTATTCTTCTAAAACTATATTATCATTATCTCTAATTAAACTAACTTTATATGACCTAATGCCACTAGAATCTGAAATTTTTATTGGGACATTCCATTTGAGATTCCAATAAGTCATACTAGGCACTTCTATTTTTGGCGGTGTTCGTTCAAATTTTGGAGAAAAATATACAAAAACGCACAAGCAGACAATCACAATTAAAATAATATAAAATGGAAAATTACTGCTTTTTTTGCGCATATCAAACCTTTAGATAAAATAAAAAATGCTTATTTTAGCCTTGATTTCATTAAAAACACTTAATACTTAAAATAAATAATCTTGTTTTATTTCATTTGCGATGCAATTTGTTCTGTAGTTTGCAATACTTGTGCCACAGCCCTAAATAATTCTTGTGGAATATAATCATCAACTTCACATAACCTATAAAGCTCTCTTGCTAGTTTTGGCTGATCTCTAATTGGGATATTATGCTCTCTTGCTATTTCTTTAATTTTAATTGCTAATAAATCTGTGCCTTTTGCCACGACAATTGGCGCTACATCTTCGTGCAATACAAACTTCAATGCAACTGCATAATGTGTTGGATTTGTAACAACAACAGTCGCTTTTGATACATTTGCTAACATTTTCCTTGATGACATTTTTCGCATTGTTTGGCGAATCCTAGCTCGAATCTGCGGATTCCCCTGTAATTGTTTATATTCATCTTTTACCTCTTGTTTTGTCATTTTTAAACTTTGAATATATTGCTTTCTACGAATATAAAAATCAAGCGCAGCCATAAAGAAAAATAAAATAAGCAGTATTGATCCAAGTATCAATGCCTTATCTCTTAGCCACATCAATTGAGAAAAAATATTCAAAAATGCGATATTTGGTAGCTCTTGCAAAAATCCCAAAAATATAAAGAATCCAAGACTTAATGCGATTGAAACTTTTAGCGTGATAAGCAAACCATCTAATAACTTTTTTAATGAAATCACATTTTTAAATCCTGTGATCATATTGATTTTTGAAAATTTTGGAATAATTGTTTTAATAGTGATTAGAAAGCCAAATTGTGCTACATTACCAGCGATTGTAGCAATCATTAAAACTAAAAATATCGGAGCAACAATAATAATACTTTCTTTAATAATAAAAATCGCTAAATTAAGCGTGCCTAAATCATTAAAATCATCAAGATTAAATTTCATAACATAAACAAATAGATTCTTTATCCTCTCACCCAAAAATGGAAATAAGAAAAATATAATTCCAAACCCAAATAATAAAGCTAAAAACCCGGTAACTTCTTGGCTTTTGCCTACATTACCCTCTTCTCTTGCCTTTTGCTTTTTATGTTCACTAGGGAGTTCTGTTTTTTCTTCACTCTGTGCCATAACTTTCCTTTAGGATCTCTATTGCATTTTTATAATCTTGCTTTGTATTTAGATTAATGAATTCATATGCATCAAAACAAATGGATTTAGTATCACATAAAGATAAAAAGTCAATGATTTTAAATTGATTTTTTTCTAGTGATTTTGCAATCTTATCTTTTATATCTGATTTCCAAATTCCAATTAAAGGGTGCAATTTAACAGAATCTCTAGCATAAATCACATCATAATTTTCACTATGATCTATAATTGTAGAAATCGTATTAAACTTTATAAAAGGGCAGTCAATTGGAATAAAAAATAAACTGCTATGATGCAGCTGTTCAAAACAATTCAAAATACCAAATAAAGGACTAAAATGTCTCAAATCTTCAGTGACAATTTGTATTGATTCTGTGTTTATTGCGGGATTTTTAGCATTATATTTTGATATATCATCATATAAGATATTGAATATTTCATCTTTTTTGCTTTCTTTAAGAGAAATGACTATGTTAGAAAATATTTGCGATAACTTTATGATTTGATAAGTAATAAGCCTATAATCACCAAAAGGCAGAATGACCTTATTAAAGCCCATTCTGCTACTTTTACCACCACATAAAACTACGCAAGTATCTTTAATCATAAAAGATTTGAAATTCTTAGCAAGAATATGTGCTTACGAATTCAAATGGATGTGGTCTTGCCTCCCAAGGCCAAATTTCTGTTTCAAATTTGTATGCTTTGTAAGTTTGTAAAAACTCTTCACTAAACACATCACCACATTTTAAAAACTCTCTATCTGCAAGCATCTCTTCTATAGCACTTCGTAAAGTATGTGGAAGCTGCTTTATATTTCTTTCTCGAATCTCATCAAGAGTTAGATCAAATAGATTGATATCCATAGGCTGACCTGGGTGAATCTTATTTGCTATACCATCTAAACCTGCCATCAACAATGAAGCAAAAGCTAAATAAGGATTGCTAGAGCTATCTGGAAATCTAAATTCCATTCTCTTTGCTTTTTCACCACTATTGTATGGAATCCTAACACTTGCACTCCTATTTTGAGCAGAATAGCTAAGAATACTTGGTGCTTCAAACCCTGGAATCAGCCTCTTATATGAATTTGTAGAGGCATTTGTGAAGGCTGCGATACTTCTTGCGTGCTTTAACACGCCACCTAAATAAAATAATGCCATTTCACTTAATCCTTGATATTCCTTACCTGCAAAGAGATTTTTTCCATCTTTCCAAATACTAATATGCACATGCATACCACTTCCATTATCACCATAAAGAGGCTTTGGCATAAATGTAGCAGTCTTACCATTTAGATGGGCAACCATTTTCACGACATATTTGAGTTTTTGAACATTATCAGCTGCTTCTAATAGATCACCAAATTTTACTCCTATTTCACATTGTGCTTGACCAACTTCGTGATGAACGACAAATGTCTCTAAACCAACTTGGTTTAGAACCTTTACCATTTCTGCCCTAATATCAACCATAGTATCAATTGGTGGAGTTGGGAAATATCCGCCTTTTGTCCCACTTCTATGTCCTATATTAACCCCACCTTCAAACTCTCTATCTCTATTCCACTCACCCTCTTCTGTATCAATCTCATAATATTGACAATTAATTGTATCTTTCATTTTTATGCTATCAAATACGAAAAATTCATTTTCTGGACCAAAATAAGCAACATCACCAATACCTTGCTCTTTTAGATACTCAACTGATCTTTTTGCAATACTTCTAGGGCATTTTTCATATGGTTGATTCTTATAAATATCCCAAATATCACAGAAAACCACAATAGTAGTATCAGCTGTAAAAGGATCTAAAAAATATCTAACTGGATCTGGGATAAGTAGCATATCAGATTTATTAATTGGCTGCCAAGCTGGGAGTGATGAGCCATCTATTGGAACGCCATTAAAGCTTTCCTCATCAACTGCACTCATAGAAAAACTGATATGATGCCAAGTCCCCTTAATATCAGTAAATCTAAAATCTACAAATTCAACTTCATTATCGCTGCAAAATTTGAAAAATTCTTTTATCGCATTTGCTCTATCTGCTTTCTTACTCATATAAATACTCCTTATCATTTTGACGCTGAAATCTTATAAAAGTTTAGTTTAATAAATAATAAGCATTTAATATGAAAATAAACAATACAATATAGTTAGCTTAAATACAAAAAATCATATTTAATGAAATATTAATCTTGCAGAATCAATGCTAATTATTTAAATTTCTCAATAATAACAGTAATCCCGCTTGTGAGATTCTTAAAAAATATAATATCATTTGAATGCTCATACAAAAAATCATTGCCACCAAAACTGAATTTCTGCGTTATTACACCATTTGCACCCACGCTTTTCCCAATGCCATCAAATATATCTTTTTTACTTAGTATTTCTTCAAATAAAGTATCATATCCCACATCTCCAAAAAATGCCTTACTAGCAACCCATTTTGGAGCACAATCATCAACAAAACAAATTTCTCTATCTTTTATCACAAATTTACCTATTGAATTGCCAAGCTTAAATAATTCAAGTGAAATCTCTGGAGTTAAATTTAAGATTCCAAAATCATAGAAACTAATATTATTACTTTTAATAAGCACTAATTTTAAGTCTTTTTCATTGATACTTGTTTGCTCATTTTGGTCTTTTGGTAAAGGCGGTGTGCCACAAGATGTAAATAACACACCAAAAATAACAACAAATAAAATAAATTTCATTTAGCTTAACTATTAGTATTACTTAGAATCTTATGCCATACCTTGCCATCTAATTTTAATTCCATAGTAATTTGACATAAACCATCTTTATAAACAGTTTCTATAATCTCTGCATTTTTAATAAGTGCTTCAACCTTTGTCTTTACAACAGAATTAATTAACACCATATCTCTAACTGTATCTTGCGCATTCAATCTAATGCCATACATCTTTTCGCCTATTTGTCTATACGCATCAATTATTGCTGCCCTTTTTGCTAATGCTAAAGCTTGAGAGGGTGAGATAGTAGATTCTGGTGCTACTCCCATTCCAACGGCGCTTAATTCTATCGTATTATCTGGAGTTAAAATTGGAGAGTTTGGAATGATATTTGGATCATCATTATTAATATTTGGCTTTGGCTGTGGCGATGTGGCTGGCACAGAATCTTGTGGTAAAGATTGCGCATATGGAACAACCTCACTTGGCGCTACATAACTTGGCATATAATCATTTCTTTGATCTCTAATATACACATCAACACTTGGATTTTGGGTTTGTGGTTGTTGAACATTATTTTGAGGCAAAGCAGCCTGTGGCTGTGGCATACTTGGAATGTTAGCCTCACCAACATTCAACCTATCTATATTCATAACTCTACTATTATCTTCAGTAAGCATATTTGGTGTATATGGATCTTTAAGTGGTGGATAAACTGGTGCTTGGATTGGTGAGTAATTCGCAGATGGCGGTATCATCGAAGTATCAGCATCTTCACTAAATGTAGCACAGCCCGATAAAATTATTAAAAAACTTGATGCTATCCCTATTGTAATCTTTGACATATCCTTAACCTCTATTTATAAAATTTCAAAAAATTAAAGCAAATTATATTCCATAATTAATCAAATCTCACTAAGATACCATTTTTCAACAATGCTAATTTATCTTGAATCTCGCGTAATTTGCTAAATTTTTCATCATATGAAATATTTTTATTTAGTTTGATAATTTGCATTTTTTTTACATATTGATTTATTATAAATAAACGCAATTGATTTTGAAAATCATCTCCATCTAGCGTACGAATGGATTGATTAAGCATTATTCCAATTAAATTTTTATCATCTTTATCCCCATTGATCAAACAATCAAATTCATTTTTATTGAATTCAAATACATTAGAATTTACATATTCAAGACTAAAATCAAGCAAATTTGGATTCTCTAAAATTGATTTTATAATGATTTCCTCTACAATTTGAGTATTTGATTTTTGATGATTTATTGGTTTATTTTCTTTTTTATTTCTTGTTTTTAATAAATATGGAGCAATTTTTAGCCTATTTGCAGCAAATAATCTATATTCATCTTGAAGTATAGGAGACAATGTTTTATAAAACTCCAAAACTTCAGCCAATGCTCTTTCTTTTTGAATTGGAATCTGTAAGTTAAATTTATTTGCGATGTAATCAATAATAAATTCTATAAATGGAATTGGGTTGTTTAATAAATTCATTAGTTCTTCTTTTTTATTTTCTAGCACCATATCAGCGGGATCTTTATTATCTCTAAATAAAACAACACCACCACTTTTATTAAATAATAACAATGATGCTTTAAATGCAGCATTAATTCCTGCGCTATCTCCATCATAACAAAGCAAGATATCACCACCACTTTTTGATAATAATGGTATATGCTCCTTTGTTAATGCCGTACCAAGTGTAGCAACTGCATTACCAAAACCAGCTTGTGATAGCATAATAACATCTATATAACCCTCTGTTATTATGATTTTTTTATCCTTATATATACTCTCTTTTGCAAAATTGTATCCATATAAGATTCTAGATTTATTAAAAATTTTGCTTTGTTGTGAATTGATATATTTGGCTATGTTTCCACTTAATACCCTGCCACCAAAACCAACTATTTTATTACTTGAAGAATATATTGGGAACATTATCCTTGAATTAAACTTTGCAAAATATCCATAATTCCCCTTGCCGATCATTCCAATTTCTAGTAATTTATCAAATGGCATCTGATGCTGATTTAAAAAATTAATAAAATCATTACTCTCACCACTAAAACCAAGAGAGAATCTCTCTATTGAATGGCTTGTGATGCCCCTATCATCAAGATATTTTAAAATACTATGATTTGCATTTAATTGCTTTTGATAATATTTAGAAATCTTCTCCAACAAACCCTCATAGCTAGAATCTTTGCTATGTTTAGTATTTGTATAAGATAAAGTAAAGTTATACATAGAAGCAAGCTGCTCTACTGCTTCATAAAACTCTAAATTTTCTTTTTGCATTATAAAATTGATACTATCACCACCAATGCCACAGCCATAACACTTAAAATATCCTTTAGCAGGACTTACAACAAAGCTTGGAGTTTTTTCATTATGGAATGGACAATTTGCTATATAATTAGCACCTGCTTTGCGAAGCTCAATATAATTAGACACAACATCAACAATATTGATAATCTGTTTTAACTGCTCTAGGGAATTTTGTTCAATCATTATTGGAATATAGATGATAGATTCTAATAGAATCTATCATTGAAGTCTTTAGAAGCCACCAGTCCTGCTTCCACTTCTTGTATTTTTACCCTCACCTGTATCAACACCAAAATCTCTATTTTCACCTTTGATTAAACTATAGATTGTAACAAATGCGCTTGTTCCATTTGTTGCATTTGGATTATAGTAAGGCTTATATAGCAAGAATAATGGGAAGCTAGTCGCATCTAAACTCTGATTAATTTTGATTTCATATTTTCCTGCAGGAGCAGTTTGATAGCTAATATTCTGCATACCATTTGAAAATTGACTCACATTATTTACACTTAAATTCCCTGTAGTAGTGATATTTTTTGTTGCAATTCGGCTTGAATTATGATTACCAAATGTAGAATCCAACCACCAACCTTGCGATGTTGTGCTACCTACATATTTTTGCACACCTGTAATTTGACCAACTCTATTTAAATCACAAGTTTGACAATAAAACTCATAATACACATTAGTAACTGGCATTTTTGAATAATCATCTGCATTATCTGCATCTATTGCATTTATTCTACCCCTTAATATGACAACATCATTTAACGCATTAGACAATGGGGTATATTGTGGATAAGCAGCATCATTTTTCTTTCCAGTAAAATACATAAGAGGTTTTACATCAGCACCCAAAAATGCTGGTTCAGCTACCATTGATGGTATCCAATCACTACCATCTGCCCTTTTTATACTTAGTACTCTATTTAGATCAGCAATAGCGGTATTATCAGTATTTGACTTAAATTCTTTTGCATATATTGTAGTTGATGTAGAGCTTGAATTTGGATTATTTGGATCAATAAACACAATAGATATATCTTTTCCATTTAACTCTAAATCAGTATCAATTGCAGCACAGCCATCTATGAAGTTTTTTAAAGGGTTGTTTTGCGAATCTAATGGAATTACTTTTAGCTTTGATGTCCCTTCATTTTCTGGTGAGCTTCCTTGACCATAATACAATACTTTAATATCTTGATTAGCATTATTTTTTAAAGTTACTTGAAAATTATTTGGAACAACCAAATACTTAAAAGTAAATTCAAATGTTGGTGGAAATGGACATTTGCCATTTCCTATTCCATTACCAGAACATCCACCTCTTGCTCTTTCTTGTTCAATAATCTTATTCATATCTTGATCATTATAAGATACAGTAATTGTGCCTTTATATGCATCATTAAATACAATAGATGTAACTTTGCCATTAAAATTTCCACTATTGATTTTAATACTGCTTTTGTCTGGTAATTTTGGTGCATCTGCTTTACAGATACGATTACCGGAACTAGCATTAAGACCTTCAACAACATTTTGCATTTGACCTTTTTGCTGCATTGATGTATTTACGCCACTATCTACACTGCCACTATTAGCATTGGCACTTCCAGATAAAAATAAACCTATTTCTTCTCCTACTTTTACTACAGGAAGCAAACTTGCATCCAAACTTAATTTAATAGTGCTGCCATTAGAAGTGCCTTGTTTTCTATTGATTACATAATCTTTTCCATTAGCATTTATTTTAAATTCAGCACTATAGCTAGCAGGAGCTACATAAAAAGGTAATTTTTGACCTTTGACTTCTTTGCTTGATTTGTATCCTGTGCATTCTACATAATATTGACCTGCTTTTGACAAGACACTACCATTTTCAAATATGAATGCACCACCTCCGCTCCAAAAGTTATACTTAGCTTCTTGCTCTAATACAACACCACTACCATAATAAACTTTGCATTTAGCACCATCCAAACCGGCACCTATGCCTCCTGAGCTATCTTTATGAAAAATTCTTAGTTTAATATTACTACCAGTAGTCCTGGTATAGATAATATTTGAAGGGAGACTACCTATTAAATTATCTTCTTCTACTATTAAATCCTTTAATTCTGGCTTAGGATCAGGATCAGGATCTGGAATTGGAGTACCTCCTGGCCTTGATACATACCAACGAGTTCCGCAACTTTTACATACAATTGCTTCTTGTTTATATTGAGAAAAATCATAACCACTAAAGCTTCCATTTGGTGGATAGCAGGAATTCACTTGACACCAAAATTTAGCTGCATTTTTTGTAGAATCTGTATCCTTAAGTTTTAATTTTGGGGTTTGACCACTTAATAATTCAACATTATTATTTAGCCCATTATTGCGAGGATCTATACAATTAATATAGCAACCTCCAGCTTGCTCACACCATCTTGCAGATTCGAAGGAGGTTTTTCCCTCCTCATAAAACTTTGTTCCTGGAACTTTATTCTTTCCGTCACCATATCCAAAACAAACAAAATCCTGACTACCACCAGCAGCATTAGATATAGTAATAAATATAAAAATAAATAATAATAATCTCATTGCAACCTTCCTAATTTTTTGTACAACCACAACATATTTAAAGAAAACTACATATCGCTAAACCATAAAACTTATTATAATAATAAGTAAATTAATTATAAACAAATTTAAAATAATAAAAACTTAAATAATTCTATAATTTTAAGTTTAATTAAAATATAATCTAATTTCATTTTGTGTCCATAGCTCAGCTGAATAGAGCAACAGGTTGCGGTCCTGTAGGTCGGGGGTTTGAATCCCTCTGGGCACGCCATACAACCACATAAAATTTATATCAATATTTTAAACCCTAAATTAACATTAAAACTATTTACTGCACCTTTGAGATTACCAAAATATAAACCATTTATAAATATAAATGAATTATCAGTCATAGCAAAATTAGAGCCTATAAGCAGACTTATATAGTCATTTATACCATTTGTAACATCTAAATAAACAGGTAATGATTGAATGCCGCTTGTTATATACTTCATTGTTGGGTTGATTCTATATTGATAGCTAGGAAAAAAATATAACAAAACATTCTCATAATGCATGCTAAATTCTATCCCACCAAATGCACTTAAAGAAAGATAATTATTAGTAGATATAGCCACACTATCACCTTTAATGCTATATTTTGGACTATATATAACATCTACCCCAATTAATGGCTTAATAAAATTGTTATCACCAGAATCTATTACAAATCCGCCAGTAAGATTTGCAAAAGCATAATTATGATTAAATGAAACCCTGTTAAAAAGACTAGAATCTATACAATTGAAGCCATAATTAAAACCTGATGTAATGCTTAGTTCAAATACAGAGCTTGTAAATTTCATCGACATACCAGCTATTGTATTGTTTTGTTTGATACTATTGAGAGCAAAATCTTTTGAATCTACACTTGCAAACGAAGCAAATAATGCAAAAGTAAAATAATCATTTGGATTGATGTTATATATCATATTTGCATTATAACCTTGAGTATTTAATAAATCAATTTTTGCATTCACATAACCTGCAATAAAGTAAAAATTATCATAAACTTTGTTTTCACTTACTTGGTTTTTCAAGTTTCTTATGCCATGTCTTCTTTGTGTAGTTAGCAAAGAACTCCGTCTAGTCTGCATAGCAACATTGGCAGACTTAGATATATCTAAATCATTTTTTTTGTAATGTTTAATTTGTGATGAATGTATATTTGATTGCAATGAGTGCATCAATACAAAATCTAAAATACTATTTGCATATAATACTTTTATATCATTTATAGGATTAGAATTTTGCGCCCCAAATAAAGCGCTACAAAAAAATAAAATCAAAATAAATTTATTTGACACTTTAATAACCTTTTTTGAAAAATAATTTAAAAATATAAATTTTACAAATATTACTTTAAGGCATATCTATAAAGAAAATGTAATATAATTCAATGTAGTTGTTCAATAAAAAGGCATAGTATGAAAAAAGAAGAAATCATACAAAAAACAATAGAATTCATCAATGAAACAAAAGAAAATAAAATAGATAGTCTAACTTTAAATGTAATTTTAAAGCATCTTGGAATCTCAAAAGGAAGCTTTTATTATCATTTTAAAAGCAAAGATGATTTATTATTTCAAGCAATCAATCCACTAATAAAAAACCAAACACAAGAATTCAAACAAAATATAAAAAAACTAAATAATCTAAAAGAGCAGTTTTTATTGTTATTTGAGCCATTTGTTATAGATCCAAATAATGACAACTTGAAACATATTGAAAATTTTTATATCAATTTATTTTTCAAGGAATACACAAATCAATCAAAATTTTTAAATACAAAAAAGCTATATACAAAAATCAAAAATGATAGAAAATCACTTCTCATTCAAGCTCTAAAATATAATGATATTAAAGTCGATAAAAAACTCACAACACTAATTGAATTCGTAGATATTACAATGATGTTTTACTACTGGAGTAATAAAATTTTATACAACAAACAAACAAATAATGAAATTGCGGATTTAATAGATATGCTGTGTAATTTAATAGAAAAACAATATAAAAATAAGACAAATTAAGTCAATATTTTTTGCTGTATAATAATATAAATTTCACTATTATAAGGGGCAAAGATGAAGACAGATTCTAAGCTGTTTTTCAATAGAGAGTTATCTTGGCTTGCATTTAACACTAGAGTTCTAAATGAAGCAAAAAACACAAAGATTCCACTACTAGAACGATTGAAATTTATAGCAATATATGGAACAAACTTAGATGAGTTTTATATGGTGAGAGTTGCGGGATTAAAAAGGCTATATCTAGCTGGTATAGCAGAATATAGTGCCGACAAATTAACACCATTACAACAGCTAAGTGAAATAAGAAAGTATATCCACAATGAACAAGAGCAGTTACACAATGTATTTAATGAAATAAGCAGCGCATTAGTAAAAGAGAATCTAAGCTTTAAAAGCTTTAATGAATTAAAAGCAGATCAAAAAAAATATTTAAGAGAATTTTTCCACTCATCTCTATACCCTGTAATAGTGCCTATCATAGTAGATTCCACACACCCATTCCCTCATCTTAATAATCTATCATTTGCTATGGCAATAAAACTAAAAGATTCAACAAATAAAATAAAATTTGGAATGGTTAGAATCTCAAGAATGCTACCTCGATTCATAGAGGTTACAGAAGGCGTATATATACCAATTGAAAATGTTGTTGGTGAATTTATAGGGGAAGTTTTTGAAGGTTGCGAAGTAATTTCATATACGCCATTTAGAATAACAAGAAATGCAGATATGGAAATAGAAGAAGAAGAAGCCGATGATTTTATGGAGATTATGACAGAAGGATTAAAAGCGAGAAAAAAAGGTGAGATTGTCCGCCTTGAAGTTGGCAAAAATGAAGATTCTAACTTATTGGAATTCATCACAAGCCACATAAAAATCCAAAATGAAGATATATATGAATATGCCATACCGCTGAATCTAGGCACATTGTGGCAAATTATCGGATCAAAAAAATTTGCACATCTAACGCTACCTACATTTAGTGCAAAAATCTTACCGCCACTAAGCAATGATGTAGATATTTTTACAACCATAGACAATAACGATATAGCACTATTTCACCCATATGAGAGCTTTGATCCTATAGTGAATTTCATATCTAGTGCAGCAAAAGATCCTGATGTTTATGCTATAAGAATGACACTTTATAGAGCTGGAAAAAACTCTCCAATCATTAAAGCACTAAGCGAAGCAGCAGAAAATAATAAGCAAGTAACAGCATTAGTTGAATTAAAAGCACGATTTGATGAAGAAAATAATCTATATTGGGCAAAAGCGTTAGAAACAGCCGGCGCACATGTAATTTATGGGATACCTAGACTTAAAGTGCATGCAAAAATAGCTTTGGTTATCAAAAAAGTTGGAAATGAATTCAAAAAGTATGTCCATTTATCAACAGGAAACTACAATCCAGCAACAGCAAAAATCTACACAGATATAAGTTATTTCACCTCCGATGAAGGCATTGCAAATGATGCAGTAAAATTCTTTCATACACTATCCACAGGATACGCACAACAAGGAAAATTAGATTCCATACTTATGGCACCAACACAAATAAAACCAAAGATTCTACATTTAATCAAAGAAGAAACAAAATACGGCAAAGATGGATATATAATCCTAAAAGCTAATTCTATCGTTGATGTAGATGTTATTGAAGCCCTATATGAAGCAAATAAAGCTGGTGTAAAAATAGATATGATCATTAGAGGTATATGCTGTTTGAAGCCAAAAGTAGCAGGGATAAGCGAAAATATACGCGTGATTTCAATCATTGGTAAATATCTAGAGCACGCGAGAATCTACTACTTCAAGAATAACAATCCACAGATATATTTTGCAAGCGCAGATCTTATGCCTAGAAATCTAGAAAAACGAGTTGAGATAATGACACCAATTACAAACAAACTAGTAGCGGATAAATTATTTGGAATACTAACACTGCAATTAGAAGACAACTCACAGGCGCACGAATTACAAGAAGATGGCACATACATAAAACTAACACCAAATAATGGACACCACACAAACTCTCAAGAAGCATATGAAAACTATATTAATGCTATGTTTAATAGCTCTATAAAAGCAAAAGATACAAAGGCAGATAAACTCTTAAAACGAATGATAAGAGAAAGTTAAAGATGATGCTATTATGGAATCTGTTTACTTAAAGTTTAGATTTCATAATAAACTTAAAAATAGCATATATGCAATCATTTCATTGCAATAAATTTTAAATTTTATTTTTATCTTACTATCAAATTAACTTAAGTAGAATCCCATCTTTTAATTTTATTTTTAGAGTTATATATGAGTATCCTTAAAGTAATTAAACGCAATGGCAGAATAGAGGAATTAGATATTACAAAAATCCAAAAATACACTAGCTCTGCAGTTAAAGATTTATCTGGAGTTAGCCAAAGTGAGTTGGAAGTAGATGCAAAGATTTTATTTAGAGATGGTATTACCACAGAGGAAATACAACAAACACTAATTAAAACAGCAGTAGATAAAATAGATATAGATAGCCCAAATTGGACTTATGTGGCTTCACGATTATTCTTGTATGACTTATATCACAAGGTAAGTGGATTTACAGGATATAAACATTTAAGAGACTATTTTGAAAAAGGTATCAATGAGGGTAAGATATTAAAAGGCTTTATAGATAGATTTGATTTAGATTTATTAAATGATTATATAAAGCCAGATAGAGATTTACAATTTAATTACTTAGGAATAAAGACTTTATATGATAGATATCTATTAAAGGATAAAGAGGGCAAACCGATAGAATTACCACAGCAGATGTTTATGGCGATAGCTATGTTTCTAGCACAGAATGAAAAAGATTGCAATGCCAAAGCTATGGAATTCTATGATGTAATATCTAAGTTTGAAGTAATGGTAGCTACACCTACGCTATCTAATGCTAGAACACCACGACATCAGTTATCAAGTTGCTATGTAGGTAGTATGCCCGATAATATAGAGGGTATATTTGATAGCTATAAAGAAATGGCTTTATTATCTAAATATGGTGGTGGCATAGGATATGATGTATCAAAGATTAGAGGACTTGGCAGTTATATAGACAATCATAAAAATGCTGCTGGCGGAGTAGTGCCATTTTTAAAGATTACAAATGATGTAGCTGTAGCAGTAGACCAGCTAGGAACAAGAAAAGGTGCTATTGCTACTTACCTAGAAGTATGGCATATAGATGTTATGAACTTTATAGATTTAAGGAAAAATAGTGGTGAAGAACGCAGAAGGGCTCACGACTTATTCCCTGCATTATGGATTTGTGATTTATTTATGAAAAGAGTTGAAGAAAATGGATTATGGAGTTTATTTGACCCTTATGAAGTAAGTCAATTAACAGAACTATATGGCGATGAATTTGA
Organism: uncultured Helicobacteraceae bacterium; assembly: GCA_944323755.1. GTDB lineage: Bacteria > Campylobacterota > Campylobacteria > Campylobacterales > Helicobacteraceae > NHYM01. The sequence continues at coordinate 169,122 of CALUTR010000004.1, read as the reverse complement.
AAAAGCATATATAGAATTAGAAAAAAGAGAAGATTTATCAAAAGAAGTGGTAAATGCAAAAGACTTATGGAAAAAGATACTTACAAACTACTTTGAAAGTGGGTTACCATTTTTATGCTTTAAAGATAATGCAAACAAAACAAACCCAAACTCACATAGTGGCTTAATAAGAAGTAGTAATTTATGTACAGAAATATTCCAAAATACCTCTCCTAGCCATTATAAAGTAAAAGTAGAATTTGATGATGGCGAGATTCTACTATTTGAGGAAAATGATATTATTAAGCTTGATAATGGAATACAAAAAAAGGCAAATAAATTAACTTCACTAGATAGCATTAATGGTAAAAAAATATTTATCACACAAAAAGATGGCAGTGGTGGAGAGAGTGCAGTATGCAATTTAGCAAGTATAAATCTCTCTAAAATAAATACAAAAGATGATATAGAAAGAGTGATACCTATTGCTATTAGAATGCTAGATAATGTAATAGATTTAAATTTTTACCCTACACGCAAAGTAAGAGCCACGAACCTAAAAAACAGAGCTATAGGGCTTGGGGTAATGGGTGAGGCAGAGATGTTAGCAACACAACAAATAATGTGGGGCAGTGATGAACACTTGCATAAGATAGACAAAATTATGGAATTAATAAGCTTTAATGCTATTAATGCAAGCAGTGATTTAGCTAAAGAAAAAGGCTTATATCCTGATTATCAAGGCTCAAATTGGAGTAAAGGTATATTCCCTATTGATGTGGCAAATATTGAGGCAATAAAGCTAGTAGATAGAGATTTATTTGATAGATGCGACTGGGATAGCTTAAGACAAAAGGTTATCACGCAAGGTATGAGAAATGGATATTTAATGGCAATAGCACCGACAAGCTCTATATCAATACTTGTAGGCACAACACAAACAATAGAACCTATATATAGAAAGAAATGGTTAGAGGAAAATTTAAGTGGTATGATACCAAATGTAGTGCCAAATCTAAACATAGATACATATAATTACTATGTAAGTGCTTATAGCTTAAATCAATTAGACATCATAAAAGCAGCAAGTATAAGGCAGAAATGGATAGATCAAGGGCAGAGTGTAAATATATTTATAGAGCTAGATAAAGCAAGTGGCAAATATCTAAATGATATATATATGCTAGCTTGGAAACTAGGATTAAAATCTACTTATTACTTACGAAGTCAAAGTCCTGATGTAAAAGATGAAGCAATGGATAGAAGCATTGAGTGCTATAACTGCCAATAGGAAGTATTAAAATGAATGAATTACAAAATAGAGTTTTAAGTGTTGGAAAAGAATTTAAGCGTGTGTGTGATGAGAATAATTTACGATATTTTATGTCTTGTGGGACGCTGCTTGGGGCAGTGAGACATAAAGGCTTTATACCTTGGGATGATGATATGGATTTCTATATGCCAAGAAGTGATTATTTAAAACTCATAGAATTAGACAAAGATGGAGTTTTTCAAGAAAAATTCATTTTCAAACATTGGAATAAAACAAAAAATTATATTTGGAATTTTGGAAAACTAGAAGATATTACAACAACAGCAATAGAATCTACCATTGCAAATAACAATGTTGATTACAAAAGTGGCGTTGGTATAGATATTTTCATACTAGATGGGGGGGGGGGATTGCAAAGAAGCAGCAAAAATACACTTTTTAAAAATGACAAAATGCGCTAATAGACGATATGACAAATACTGGAAAGCAAAAGCTTCAAATAAAAACCCCGTAATAATTAAACAAATTAAACAACTAATATTAGACTTAAGACGACAATCACTTAGATTTCAATTTGTTATGGATTATTTTAAAAACAAATCTGAAAAGCTAAATAGCATTTATGATTTTGTTCAATCAAAATATATAGCATCACCATTTGTATTGAGCGTATATCCAAATGCATACCACAATTATGAAGATTTTATGCCGTGCATAGAGCTTGACTTTGAGGATACTAAATTTCAAGCACCAAACAACTATGATAAATATCTAACGCGACTTTATGGGGATTATATGACACCGCCACCAATAAATGAACGCACAGGGCATATGCCGTATTTTGTTGATCTAAATTTACCATTTGAAAAATACAATGCACCATATATCAAATAATTATTTAGAAATAATAAAATTAACGCTATGGCTATCGCCGTGGCTATCTATCACACTAAGCGTATGATAACCAGCATCTAACTTTAAAATCATAGTGTTATTTTTACTAGCTCCTATGTATTTTTTATCTAGATACCAAAATACATTATGATTATTAATATTTGCGATGCGTGCTATAAGCTCATTTTCACCACTAAAATCTTTTGTCCTAATAATTGACAGATTCTCCTTTGGATACAGAATTTGTAATGATCTTCCTTGTTTTTTAACATTAATATTCTGCTCTTTATAATATTCAAGCAATGACAATGGCAAATCAATTTTTGTTATCTCTTTTGCATTTATAAAATCAATATTTAGAGAATCCACCTCTTTCATATCTTGATTAACAAATACATTTTTTAAAAATGGTGAAGTTTGCAATGTTTTTGCATATTTTGGATACAAGATTCTTGTGGATTCTATATCTTTATAATCTACATCATATCTATATCCAGTTGGTAAATCTATTAAAATTTCCTTTAGATCATCACTTTTTGCAAACTCACCGCCTAGATACCCTAAATCATTTACAATATCAAACAATAATGCTCCTGCAGTATCCACACCAAATAAATTAGGATTAGAAACTCCATTAAAATTACCAGCCCAAACTACTATAGTATATTTAGGTGATGTTCCAGCAGCCCAAGCATCCTTTCTGCCATAGCTTGTTCCACTTTTCCAATAGAATAATTTTTTATTGATAAAATAGTTATCTATTCCAACTCTTTGAACATCTTTTAATGCATCAAGCATTAAATACGCACTGCCTTTAGAAAAAAGCCTTTTTGCAAAATCTGATTTTTGAGCATCCTTTATGTAGTAAATATCACCAAATTCACCATAATTTCCAAATCCAACATATAATTTTGCTACATCTTCCATGCTAATTTCTTTTGTTCCAAGTATTAAAGATAATCCATATCTTTCAAAATCATTATCACTAAATCCTAAAATATCTTTTAGATTGAAAAAAAATTTATCATAACCATACTCCTGCAAAAGCCATACAAAAGGAATATTTAGCGATTTGACTAGAGAATCTTTTGCACTAATTAATCCAAAATACTTTTTTGAAGCATTGCGTGGCTTGAAATTACCAAAAAATGTAGGCGCATCAACTAATTTTGATTGAGGTGCTATTATTCCATTTTCAATAGCAAGTGCATATAGCAGTGGTTTTAGCACAGAACCTGGACTTCGCTTTGCAACAATTCCATCTATTTGCCCAAAACCATCAATATCAAAAAAATCTTGTGATCCCCCATATGCAAGCACCTCTCTGCTCTTTGTATCAATAATCATTCCAGCTACATTTTGTATGCCAAGATTGAGCAGTTTTTTATGATAAAGCTTCAATCTATCTTCTAATAGAATCTGAATATTTTTATTAAGCGTTGTTTTTATTACAGGTGTATCATTAAAGCGAAATGCTAAATGCGGAGCTAGGTTTTTATCGCGATTAATACTAGGCAATCTCTCTTGTTTTGCTAATTTTAGATTATCATCATCTATACACCCTCTTTTATATAATTCATCTAACAATTTATTGCGTTTTTGTAACAATAAATGACTATTTCGCTCAACATTTATTAATCCAGGTGAGTTTGGCAATACAGCAAGCAAAGCACTCTCGCCCCAAGTTAGATTTTTTGTACTTTTTCTAAAATACATAAGCGATGCAGCACCCACACCAACGATATTTCCACCATATGGTGCATTATTTAAATACATCTCTAAAATCTCATCTTTTGAATACAAAGTTTCAAGTCTAAGTGATAAAATCATTTCATTTAACTTATTAAAATATGTTCGTTTATTTCCAGTCAGAAGCTTAATAGTCTGCATTGTAATAGTGCTGCCACCAACACGCTTACTATATCTTGTATTAATATAAATACTTCTAAGAATTGCACCAAAATCAATACCAATATGAGAATAAAACTTCCTATCTTCAAATGTAAGTGTGGCTATTTTTAGTTTTTGGCTAATTTCTGCACTATTTTTAATATGCCATTGCTCACTTTTATTTAAAAATACGCTAAGAATCTCATCATTCCTATCAAGCATACTCTTGCTATAACGACTAATAAATGGATCACCTTTTGGATAAAAACTAAAAAAAATAAAGAAAAAATAAACTAAAAAGCAAAAAAATAGAAGCAAAAAGATTCTAAATATATTGTTATTTAAAATCTTTTTTTTTAAATCATTAGACATACATATACGCAATATCTTTTATTTTTCAAAAATATTCACTCTAAAACTATCAGTGCTTGCTTGATAACTACCATCATACATAGCTTCAGCATATGCAGGTGGAAGCGTATAGTTACCTGGTGTAACAGCATTTATCTTGACATATACGACTTGTGCTTTTCTACCTAAGTTAAAAAACCACATAATCTTATCATCGCGAATATCTGTATATGTTATGCTTGAATTTGCTCTTTGCACTATATCTGGAAGTGGATCATTATTTAATCTAGTATTTTCTATCTCCCAACCACTAGGCAGATTCTGCACTAGAGCAATATTTTCTAAATAGGTTTTACTATCATAAGAATTTAATTGCTCAAGTGTAAGCTTAATATAAAAACTATGCGAACTTTTTAGATTTCTAGGATTTATGATCACTTCATTTCCATAAGTATCAATCTCTACAAACTCTCTTTTTAATTGCATTTTTTTAGAGATATTATCACCAGCATTATTTGCAATAATTCCCTCCCAAGTATAATTAACAAATAGATTTTTATTAGATTCCACTTTTGCATTTCCACTATCAAAATCAAAAATAATTTTATCAGCATCTTTGCTAAATGATTGCTTCTTATTATTTATAGTGATTGAACCTTCTATATTTACATTTTTAGCATCATCTTTAATACTTGATAAAACCAATAAAGCATAGCTTGTAGTTTGTGTAGATAGCCACTCATTACTCTCTAAAGCAGATTTAATATCATTATACAAATCATTATGTATTTCGCCATTAACAATTTTATACGCCTCAAGTATCATCGCCTTACTTCTAATAACCGAACCATAACTATAAATATAATAATCATATGAATCATTTGGTTCTACGCTTAGATTTGCAGAAATTTTTGTTGCTATATCATCAAATCCAGCAAGTTTATAACTAGCAGCAAGTAACCATCTATTTGTAATACTTAAATCTTGCAAATTATTTTCATAAACTTCATTCATAATACCAAGATTCGCATTTCCACTTAGTGCCAATAAATATATAGGATACATATCATTATATTTATTTCTTGCATTATTGATTTGATAATCAAGCAATCTCTTTAACATATCATCACTTACGGCAAAACCTAGCTTCTTTGCCATAAATAAGAAATGGCTTGCATAATTACTTCCCCAAAAATCGCTATTTCCTTGACCTTTCCAATAAGAAAAGCCTCCATCAGAAGTTTGAAATAATGCAATTCTTGCAATACCTGCATTTACATTATCTATAATTGTTTGCTTGTCTATGAAATCTGCATTGCTTAATTTACCAATAAATAATTGCGGAAACACACTTGAAGTAGTTTGTTCAATACAACCATAAGGATATCTCATAAGCCACAACAAACGATGATCGATGCTTATAATTGGTGTGGTGCTAATTGTGATTTTTCCTGTATTTGATTTATTTACAAATGATTCTGGAGAATTAATTAAAGCAGTTTTATTTTCACTATTGATAATAAAATTATCCACTAGCGTTGTATATGGATTTGGTGCTTTTATATCTATATCAGTAGAATCTTTCATCACAAAATCACCGCTTTTTAAAGTGATAGAAATATTTTCAACACCAAGCTCCTGACTTACACGACCCTCAAAAAATATTGTCTTTGACTTTTTGTCATTAAAAGATAGATTGTATGATTTCGTATCAAATTTTATAATACCATTGCTATTTATATTGATTGTTACATTTTTTACATTGTCTTTAATTGGCATTATTTCTACTGGAATCTTAAAATAATCATTGATTTTTAAACTTCTAGGTATAGTAGGTAGCATAACAACAGGAGCACTTACTTTGATATTTTTGCTTGCATTACTAAATTTATTGCCATCTACGGCAACAACCATAACTCTAAGACTACCCAAATATGATGGAATCTTAAATGTAAAACTTGCATTACCAGAGCTATCGCTTTGTATAGGCTTTATAAAAAATGCTACAGGTTTAAATCGCTCAGCACTATCATCTTTTTGCCTATTTTGTGCTTTGGATACACTTTCTGCAATACTATCACCACCGATTGAATACACTTTTTCTATCCTACCAGTAGTTTTATTTATAACATATCCATATGTATCAAATGCATCGATATTATATTTCATCTTTGCATAGAAGTAATCCCAAGGTGAAGGGGAGATAAAATTTGTCAATCCCAATAATCCTTCATCAACCACAGCTATAGTATAAGTTACTTGCTTATTTAAACTATTTGATAACTTTATATTTAGATCACTATTTGGAAGTATTTCATCATTTGATTGAATATCTACATTAAATTTTGTTTTATCATTGATTATATTGATTGGAACTACACCATAAAGCCTAAGTGAGCGATCATTGTCATTATTTTGATAATCTTGAAGCAACAATACGCTTGCATATAGATTTGGGGAATATTTTTCATCCATTTTTACATCAATAATACTCTGCCCCTCTTTTGTATCAATCCAATATCTATCCAAAATATTGTTACTATCGCTTATCGTAATTAATGCTTTGCCATTTGCAACACTCTCAAATATAACCTTTGCAGTTTCATTATGAGAATATTCTTTTTTATCTGTTTTGATTTGTAATTGAGTGATTTTATCTACATCAAGTGGTTCGCCCCAAGTTGATGAATACAAGAATATTGATGCACTTTGATTATTTGTAGTATCAATTACTTCTACTAGAATCTCTCCTCTTTCCTTGACTTTAAAGCTTATATTATTAATTTTATCATTAGTGATTATTTCATCTTCATATACAAGCTTTGTGTTTTTATCACTTTTTATAGATAACATATATTGTTCATAGCTACTGTGGTCCCACCACCACGAATAATTATTACTATAAACTCTATATTTTAACTTCCTATTTGCAATAGGCTTCTCATCTTCATCTATCAAGACAACAGATAGATTCACATTATCATCTTGCTTAATATATTTTGTAGGTGGCTTTTTAATACCAACAAAACTATCAAACATTTTTAGATTTACAATTTTTCTATTATTTACTTGCCTACCATTATTTTCAAAAACTCTTGCTATCAATATAGCTTCTAGATTCTTATCAATTTTATTGATACTGCTTATATTGATATTGCCTTGTGTAAACCCATTATCATTTAAACTACCATTATAATGCTTGTTATCTTGATAGCGGAAATTTGTCTTATTATCAAATATATAATCTTTATATTTTTTTGATAAAAACTGCTTTGGTTGAATAGCGACATCTAAAGCATACTGCAAACCACTTGCTGGAGCACCAAATAAATAATCACTTTGGATTCCAAACTTAATGCTATTATCTTTTCTTAAATCAATTTCATCTTGTGCATTAATATCAACTTTGATTCTATTTGGCACAACTGATTCAATTGCAAATTTATAATTAAATACATTACCACCAATATCTATACTTGCATTATAAGTTCCTGTATCAGCATTAATATCTGTGTCAAATTCATAATAATAAATACCATCAGTTATAGGCGATAAGCTCAATTCATTAACCTGCTTTTTATTCCTTGGAGTTGTGATAGTTAGCTTTATTGGGTGTTCTATTGATGAAGATCCATTTCTTGCTATGATATTTAGATTCACCTTATCTCCAGGACGATAAACTCCTCTATCTGTGTATATATAAGCTTTTATATTATTACTATCATTTATACCACCAACATCAAAACCATCTAATGAAAGCATAGTGGAATCAAAATGCAAAATAGCAAAATCATCATCTTTTATACCACTTAAATACATAGGTATGATATTTTTAATATTTTCTCCACCATAATAGTTCAAAATTACATCTCCATTTTTATCTGTAATTCCACTTGCTATTATTTGATTATTTCTACTTATAGATTTGATATTTACGCCGCTAATTGGCTCATTATTTCGTATATCAATCGCAGATACAATGATTTTAGGCTGATTCCCATCATAGAATTTTTGTGCAACTAATGCCATATTAGAAAACACTACTTGTTTATATATATTTCCATTGTTATAAAAATAACTATTTTGCTTCCAAGTAGCTGTTCCTGCTGGAAATGTATAATCCACACTATCCTTATCGAAATGCATACTAATAATAAAAACACCATTTATATCTTTTATGGAGCTCAAATCAATTTCATTTTGCACCCATACATTTTTAGGTGCATTAATATCAATGGACATTTCCTTTATCACATCACCAATATAATCAAAATTATAAATCCAATAATCATATGAACTATTTTTTATCAAAGATGAATTATTTAAAAATTGAGTGATATTGTTTGCATAAACTTTTTTTATCACGATATTTGCTTTTTTGACATTAATAGAACGAAAGGCGATTTTTTTATTATTCACATCTGGTAAGAAAATTCCATCATTTGAAAATTGAATCTTTGGTGCTATATCATAAGCTTTTACATCTAGTTTTACATCTTTTTCTAGTTTACTATTTTGCGATTTTATGCCCTTTAGCAGCTCAATTGTATAGTCGCCATCTTGCGCAAATTTACCAGTAATGTATATGATATTTTCTGCTTGCGATACACTAAATTTAACTTTAGGAGAGATTTTTATAAAATTAGATAGATTAGCATCATTAATCAAAGCTTCTGAAAATTTGATTGCTATACTTATATTATCTCCATTTGACACCTTCATATCAATAACTTCTAATGATAGAGATTTTGATGCTGTTATTTGAGTGCTAATCTCCTTTTGCAAACCTATATCTTTTTTTAGCACAAGATTATATATCTCATCTTTTTCTTTTGGAGAATCTAAAAGTATTGAAGAAATGTTGTATATATTTGTTTGATTTGAATCTTTGTTGATATCTATTTCTATTTCACTACCATTTGGATTCAATAATTTTAAATTCTTTTTTATATCTTTTAGTGGAACATTTTGAGATAATTCTAGCTTAGCTTCAAGCTTGAGTTTATCCAATAATTGCGTATCTCTGATAAAATTAACATTTTGAAATTGCGCTTCTAAAGGTGCGGTTTTGAAATTCATTTTGAAATTTTTAAGACCAATATTAGAATCTGAATTTCTATTAATTAAATCAAAATCTATCTTTATATTATAGTTTTTATCAGCGCTAAATGGCTCATCTGGCAACAATGTAATCCTATTGCCATTATTAAACACATAGCTACCAACAAAATAACTATCATTAATTTGTATCTCGCCATTTGCAGAAATTGGATTATTATTATTTTTGGTTACTTCTGTATCAAACAAAATAGTAGGCTTCATATCCGTTTGTATAACACCACTAGTGCTTTCTAAAACACCTTTTTGATCGCTACAAGATATAAAAAATAAAGATATACAAATAAAAATAATATGAAATAACTTCATTAGCCCCTCTTTGTCTTGATATAAAATCTATTTCACTAAAAACCCAGCATCTTCTACTGCTTCAACAACACTCTCAAGGCGCGATTCGCTATCGATTTCTACTTCCAAAGTCTTAGCATCAAGATCTATTTTAATAAACTCTACGCCTTCGCAATCACTAATAAATTTTTTAATTTTATCGATGCAATGATTGCAATTCATTCCATCGACATTTAGTATTTTTCTCATTTAATATCCTTAAGAAGCAATTCCTCTGTATTCATTATCCCAATACCAGAATCTAAAACTTTGCTTGCTATATCTTGTGCTTCATTTAGCGAATGCATCGCTGCAGTACCACATTGATAAATATTTAATTCTGGAATATCTTCTTGATTTTTAACCCTTAATACATCTCTCATAGAATCTTCCCAGGCCTCTTTTACATTATCTAAAGAAGGTTTTCCTATAACACTCATATAAAATCCAGTGCGACAACCCATAGGAGAAATATCAATTATTTCAACATTATTGCAATTTAGATGATCTCTCATAAAACCTGCAAATAAGTGTTCTAACGTATGAATCCCTTTTTCGCTTAACAAATCTTTATTAGGTATTGTAAATCGCAAATCAAATACACATATATCATCACCATTTGGTGTTTGCATAACTTTTGCTAACCTAACAGCTGGAGCTGGCATTCTTGTGTGATCTACTTTAAAACTATCTAATAACGGCATATGTAATCCTTGTCTCTTATTTTACGAAGTAATTATTATAGCATTAAACAACCTTAAAGATTTTTTTAGAATTATTTTAAATTATGGAAACATTATTTTAAGATACTAGACAAAAACATTAGTTATTTTTTTGCTTTAACATTTCATTAACATATTGACATGTATAGATGATAAAAAATAATTTTTTATATATAATTGTGGCTATTTAAACTTTAAAAAACAAACAGGAGGGTGTATGCATACAGGAAATGTATTAGAATATGACTATTCCATAGCAAAGCTGTTTATTTGGACAACTTTGATTTTTGGCTTAGTTGGTATGCTAGTTGGTGTAATCATTGCTTTTCAGATGGCTTACCCTGCACTAAATTATATTGCGGGAGAATATAGTATTTTTGGCAGATTAAGACCTATTCATACAAATGGTGTAATATATGGTTTTACACTTAGTGGAATATGGGCTGCTTGGTACTACTTAGGGCAGAGGGTACTAAAAATAACATATAAACAATACACATTTTTAAGAGTGGTTGGTTTGTTGCATTTTTGGTTATATGTTATTTTGATGATTGCAGCAGTAATATCACTATTTGCTGGATTAACTCAATCAAAAGAATATGCTGAATTAGCATGGCCTCTTGATTTACTTGTTGTAGTAGTGTGGGTTTTATGGGGAATAAGCTTATTTGGGTCTATGGCAGTTAGAAGAGAACATACACTTTATATAAGTCTTTGGTATTTTATAGCAAGTTTCGTAGCAATAGCTGTTCTATATATTTTTAATAACTTAGCAATTCCAACATACTTAGTTGCTGGTGTTGGTAGTATTTGGAATTCTGTATCTATGTATGCAGGCACAAATGATGCTATGGTGCAATGGTGGTGGGGACACAATGCTGTTGCATTTGTATTCACATCAGGAATTATTGGAGTAATGTATTATATATTGCCAAAAGAATCTGGGCAACCAATTTTCTCATACAAACTTACGCTATTTTCATTTTGGGGATTAATGTTTGTATATATTTGGGCTGGGGGACATCATCTAATATATTCTACCACTCCAGATTGGATTCAAACACTTGGTTCTGTATTTTCAGTTATACTAATACTTCCTTCTTGGGGAACTGCGATAAATATGCTATTAACTATGAGAGGTCAATGGCATCAATTAAGAGAATCGCCAATGATTAAATTCTTAATATTAGCATCTACATTTTATATGTTATCTACACTTGAGGGACCTATACAATCAATAAGATCTGTTAATGCATTAGCTCACTTTACAGATTGGATTGTAGGGCATGTCCATGATGGTGTATTAGGTTGGGTAGGATTTACAATTATTGCAGCTTGTTATCATATGATACCTAGAATCTTCAAACGAGAAATTTATTCCAAAAAAATCATGGATATGCAATTTTGGATAATGACACTTGGTATCATTCTTTATTTTTCAAGTATGTGGATATCAGGCATTACTCAAGGTATGATGTGGAGAGCAACTGATGAATTTGGTAGCTTAGCATATTCATTTATTGATACAGTATCAGTATTGCATTTGTATTATGTAATACGATCTATTGCTGGTGTATTGTATTTGGTTGGGTTTATCATGTTTATTTATAATATTATAATGACTATGATTGCAGCTAGAGAGCTTGATAAAGAGCCTCAATATGCAACTCCTATGTCTAATAAATAGGGGGTATATATGTTTAGTTGGTTAGAAAGAAATCCATTCTTTTTTACAGTTGCATTTTTAATCGTATTTTCTATTGCAGGGCTAGTTGAAATACTTCCAGATTTTGCAAAAACTGCAAGACCAATAGAGGGTTTAAAACCATATAGCGTGCTCGAATTGGCAGGAAAGCAAATATATATAAAAGAAGGTTGCTATAACTGTCATTCTCAATTAATTAGACCATTTAAAGCAGAAACAGATAGATATGGAGAATATAGCAAGAGTGGTGAATATGCATATGATAGACCATTTCTATGGGGATCAAAAAGAATTGGCCCAGACTTACATAGAGTTGGTGATTCAAGGAGCTCTGATTGGCATGCAAATCATATGTATGAACCTACTAGTGTAGTTCCAGAATCTATAATGCCAAATTATAAGCACACATTTAAAAAGGATACTGATTTTGAAACAGCGTATGCAGAAGCATATACAGTAAAAACTTTATTTGGTGTTCCATATGATGTTGATGAAAATTCAATAAAGTTAGGGAGTATAGAAGAAGCTAAAAAACAATTTATGAAAGAAGCAGAAGTTATTGTTGAAGAAATGAAAAATCAAGAAATAAAAGAAGCATTCAATAGAGGTGAAGTAAAAGAAATAGTCGCATTAATTGCCTATATGAATAGTCTAAGTCAAAAAAGACGAACTAATGCTCAATGATTTAGAGGTATAAAATGTTAGAATTTTTAGTAGAAGCTAGAGCATATATATATCTCATTGTAACTATATTACTTGTAGTATTTTTGTATTCGTATATCTATCATATGTATAGTATGCAAAGAAGTGGGAAAAAAGACTATGAAAAATATGCAAGGCTTGCCTTAGATGATGGAATTTTAGATACACCTATAGAATTAAGAAGAACTAACAAAGATAAAGGGGAATAAATCATGCAATCTTTATTTAGTGATAATGTAACTATACTAGGTTTGCTTGGAGCTTTTGCTATTTTAGTATTGACAACATTTGTAGTCAGCACTTATCTAAAAAAAATGAAACATAGCAAGGCAGATGGTGTTTTAACTCAAGAAGAATGGGATGGAATTAAAGAATTTAAGAATGATCTACCAATAGGTTGGACTGCTATATATTTATGTGTAATTATTTGGGGATTGTGGTATATATTTATTGGATACCCATTAAATGCATATTCTCAAATTGGCGAATATAATAGAGAAGTTAATAACTATAACAAGAATTTTGAAGAAAAATGGGCGAATCTAGATGAATCTGAGTTAGCAATAATGGGAGATAATATTTTTCAAGTCCAATGCTCACAATGCCATGGCATAGACAAAAGTGGAATTAATGGTAAAGCTGCAGACCTAAACCAATGGGGAAGAAAAGAACATATAGTAAATGTCATTTTAAATGGTAGCAAAGGTATGAATTTCCTAGCTGGCGAGATGATACCTATTGCAGTTAGTAAAGAAGAAGCACAATCAATAGCAGATTTCGTTATGGCAGAAATATCAAATGCAAAGATTCCAGCAAATGCAGATACTATTGCAAAAGGTAAAGAATTATTTGCTATCAACTGCACAGCATGCCATGGCATAGATGGAAAAGGTGTAGAGGGTATGCCTGATTTTGCACCAGATTTATCAAAATATGGGACATATGAATTTTTACAAATAGTATTATCAAGAGGTAAAGATGGTCATATAGGAAAAATGCCTTCTTTTAATTATGTAAATTTTAATGAAATTCAAGAAAAAGCTTTAAATAGCTTCATATTATCTAATGAATAAGGAGGGTGTAAATGAATGGTGGTTATTTTAGTCTAAATGGCTTAACTGGTTTCATCATTGCAGTTGTATTGCTTTTGAGTGTTGTTGTCATATTTGGTATATGCGCTATCAATGTGCAAAAAAGAGAAGCAACAAATTACTATAATATAGATACATCAAAAATAGAAATGATAGATAGTGCAAATTCACAGCATTATAAATTACAAGCAAAGGAATGAGTATGGATTATACTATTGTTGAAAAAATACTTGGAATCTCTTTAGTAGTCGTAGCAATTATCTCCATAGTAATTGCATTTATACCAGATATGTTTCTTCACTTGGTGTAATTTTGCTTTCTATGATAAAAAGGATTCCACACGGAATCCTAATTATTCTAGCTTGCGTTCATTTATCTGCGAATAATTTTGTTTTAAATCCAAATAATCTACTAACACAAAAAAGTTCAGAATTTATAGAAAAAGTTTCACAAGAATTATTGCAAAAGACAGGTGTAAGTCTGTATGTTTATATGAGTGAGAGCTTAAATGGAATGGAGTATTTAGATTTTAAAGAAAATTTTATAAAACAACTTGAAAAACCATTTGCTGCGATAGTTCTAATTAGAAATGATAAAAAAATAGATATTATAAGTTCTAAAGATGATTTATTTGATAAGAAAAAAGTTTATTGGGAATACATGGTGCCACTAATACCAACAAAAGATTCCGAGCTAACTCCACAAGCACTATCTGCAGTTGTATTTAATGGATACATTGAAAGCGTAGATCTAATAGCAGATAAATTCGATACAAAGATAGAACACAATATACCAAAAGATGAAAAAGGCGCAAAAGCTGTGGCGCAGCTTATTTTATATGCTATGTTATTTTCTATGCTTGGAATTGTGGCATTTATGTATATTATTAGAAACAAAAGGAAGTAATAATGGATAACAAAAAAAATATTTGGCCTGTAGGAATAGCAATATTTTTAATCATAATGGTGTTTATGATTATTTTAACTGTATATCTATCTATAAAGTCCGCTCCAGAAGATGACAATGCATATTTCTCTACAAGGCAAATTGTCGATAAAGATATAAATAATATTTTGGCAAATCAAAGTCAATTAGAAAATCAATATAAGTTTTATTATATTGATAATAACCATAACGCCAAACAACTAGAAAGAAAAGTAAATAAAAAATTAACAACACCAATTGAAATAGACTTAAATAAACCGTTTATATTAAATATAAAAATCACAGATAATGATGACAATATAATAGATTCTGCAAAAGTGGAAGCTATAGTAACCCGCTTTGCAACATCAAAATTTGATAAAAATCTTGGCGAATTATCACAAATCAATAAAATTTTCACATCAGATGAAATTATGTTAGAAAAAGGCGATTGGAAAGTGATGATAAAAATAACAATAGACAACAAAAATGCTTTCTTTGAGCAATATATAAAAGTAAAGGATTAAAATGGGAAAATTCATAAATAGGGGGGGGGCAGCAGCAAAATAATCAATCCATAAATTGTAAAAACAAATATTTCTTAGCATTTTTAATATTTTTAGGATTTTATAGTGTTGCTTTGATTGCATTTAGTAGGTATACATTCAATCTTGATGATATTTGGATGTGGCTTGATATATACAATCACACACCAATATGGAATGGATATAATCCAAGTTATGGACGCTTTTTCCCTTTGGCATCACTTGATTTAAACATACTTATGCAATTTTCTAATTCACCATATTTATTTTTTACATACAACGCATTTGTCGCGGTTATGTTTGCATTTACATACTTAACATTCCTAAACAACATCAATCAATCAAAAATCAACCTATTACTCATATCACTTCTAATGCTTAGCGTAGGGTTTGTGATAATATTTTTTGGAATTTGCTATGGTGATAAAATGATGCTTTTATTTTTGAGTATTTTTATATTATCAAGCTTTTATGTATTTTATAAATCAAGCAAAATACATATTTTTATTGGGATCTTATTTTTAAATCTTAGTATTTACTTAAAAGAACCAATATTCATTGCTGCATTTATCATTGGAACTGTATTTTTTATCACAAGCTTTAAAACCAAAAACAAAATACTAAAACTTTATTCAACTCTCATTATGCTAAGTAGTGTGATTTATATATTGCTTTATATGATTTTAATATTTGACAAGCTTGAAGGAAGATATGATCGATATACTGAAAATAGTGATATAGCAATAATTAAGCTAAAAGGACTAATAAATTATATTTTAAATGATGGGATTATCATATTTTTACTAACAACGATATTTATATATAGACTATATAGAGTTTTTATCAAAAAAGATAAATTTGAACCATTTTTTGATAGCTTTCTTAGTGCTGGCTTTGTGTATTTGTGTGCCTATTTATATCTTGGAATCTTTGAGACATATTATTTATTACCTTGTTATATTTTTAGTGGTGGAAGTATTATCTATTATCTAATAAATAAAGAATATATAAAAATAAGATTTATAAAATACATATCCATAATAAGCATATTTGGATTTATTACATCATCACTGCCTTTTGGAATCTACAATATAATCAATCTAAAAGCACAAGGCGTGCAATTTAATGATGTTTTAGATTTTAGTGCCAATTATTTAAGAGAAAACCCAAATACAAGTATCTATTTTGATGGCACAGGAAGAGGAAGGGAGCTATATGCAGAATATTATGTCGGATATTATATAGAGTATCTAAATAAAATCTACAATATAAAAGAATTTGATGTTAAAACAAACAATCCAAATTTAAAAGATATAAAAATAGATTCTAAAAAAGATTATACATATTTTAATTCACTAGATATCCACACACCAAAAAGTGGTGATTTAATCATACTAAACAACACAACAACAAATAACGCAACACAAGAATACATCAATAAACTATCAAATCAATATCAATTGATATATAAAACAAATTTCACAACAATCCCATATATCAATATAAAATCTCTAGCAAAATACATAAATACAACATTCATTAAATCAAATCATAGTGTTTTTGGTCATCAAAATATATTTAGAATGCCACTTGAGACATACATTTTCAAAGTCAAATAATCCCCACATTTTAGATTCTATTGCGTAGAATCTAAAATTTTACAAACAACTCTAATAAATGATAGTAGAATCCATAGCATACAATAGGAGGGGATAATGACTAGGACGAAACTTATCAATTTTGGTATGTTTTATATGCTTGCAGGAGCATTTTTCTTCTCACTGATGAATTCATTTATGAAAGTATTATCAGAATCTATCACCATAAATGAAAATATTTTTTTTCGTGGTATTACTATGGTTGTATTTATAATACCATTAATTATTATCAAAAAAAATCAATACAAAAAACATCATCAAAATAAAAAAGGTGGCTGGGGAAGATTGATTTTTAGAGCTATGATTGGGTCATTATCACTTTATGCTATGCTTTATAATATATCTACAATATCACTTGGTACATCTGTAGCATTTGCACAAAGCGCGCCAATATGGACTGCAATATTTGCATGGATCATACTAAGAGAAAAGCCTAGCATAGGAGTGATCATTAGTGTAGTGATAGGCTTTATTGGCGTGATACTAATAAGCAACCCACAAACATCAAATCTAAGCACAATAAACATCATACTTGGGATACTAAGTGGGATCTTTGCAGCACTCGCATTTATAAGTATAAAATCACTCAAAGGATATTTTGATGATTTAACAATAATGCTAAGCTTCGGGCTTGGTGCTAGCCTACTTGGAATCATTGGTATAATATTCTTTCAAGATTCTTTTAGCACACTAGGTATAAAAGAGTATATTGCTATCTTATTAGTTGGAATTACAGGGACAATAGGACAATACTACATCACTAGAGCTTATACATTTGCTCCAGCTGGAATAGTCGCACCTATTGATTACACTAGAATTGTATTTAGCTTAATTTTTGGGATCATTTTAGGTGATATAATTCCTGATTTTTATAGCATCACTGGAATGTGTTTAATTATTTTATCTGGAATCTTAGTTGCAATGCCTATAATCATCAAAGAAATCAAAATACATTTAAAGGGGAGGAGATGATAGATTTAGAGCGCTTCAAAGCTGCAAGAGCTAGAGTTAAAAATATCGTTGTAAAAACAGAATTATCATTTGCACCAAGACTTAGCGAATTAAGCGGCTGCAATGTGTTTTTAAAAAAAGAAAATTTACAAAAAACAGGTGCATATAAGCTAAGAGGCGCATTTAATAGAATAGCTGAATTAAGCGATACAAAACGAGATCTTGGAGTAATTTCAGCAAGTGCAGGTAACCACGCTCAAGGTGTAGCATATAGCGCTAAACATTTTGGAATTCGATCTGTTATTGTTATGCCAGAGGCGACACCACTACTTAAAGTTGTATCTACAAAATCACTTGGTGCTGAAGTGATACTTGCAGGTGAAAACTACGATGAAGCATACAAATACGCAAAAGAATTAGCAAAAACTGAAGAATTAGAATATATTCACCCATTTGCAGATGATGATGTAATCATCGGTCAAGGCACAATAGCATTAGAAATGATTGAAGAAGAAAGCCTTGATTATGTATTAGTCCCTGTTGGAGGCGGTGGGCTAATCTCTGGAATCTCAAGTGCATACAAAAATATAAGTCCAAATACAAAAATCATCGGGGTAGTAGCAGAAGGGGCATCTGCTATGCATCATTCATTTAAAAACAAAAAAGTATGTAACTCAAAAAGCGTAAAAACCATAGCAGATGGAATTGCTGTTAGAGATGTCAATGAAAAAAACCTCAATCTAATATTAGAATGTGTTGATGATATTATAATGGTAGATGATGAGGAAATAGCAAATGCTGTGTTATTTTTATTAGAGAAACAAAAGCTTGTAGTTGAAGGTGCAGGTGCTGTAGGTGTAGCAGCAATACTACACGACAAAATCCAAATACCAAAAGGCAAAAATGTAGGTATCGTCCTAAGTGGTGGGAATATTGATGCAACAATGCTAAGCCTTATCATCGAAAAAGGATTGATTAAATCATATAGAAAAATGCAGTTTAAGACAATATTGATTGATAAACCAGGAAGCCTGCAAAGCCTTACAAATATATTATGCAAAGCTGGTGCAAATATCATAAAAGTCGATTATAATAGAATCTCAACAACACTTGATTATGGAGATGCAATAATTAGTATGGCACTAGAGACAAAAGGATTGGATCACCAAAATGAAATTAGAGATAAATTAGCGCAAGCTGGCTATAAGATTGATGAATTTTATTAATAGATTTGATATTTATTTTATACTCGTTTTAATATGCAGCATATCTATAATATTATTTATTATTAGTGGGCTAAGTATAAGCTATCAAGAAGCTGTATTGTATTTTAGTGATAATAATATCACATCAAGATTATCTAGATTCTCTACATCATTACTTGGTGTGAATGATTATACATTTAGAATCCCAAATATTATATTGTTTGCACTCAATCTAACACTTATATATTTAATATCTAAAAAAGTCCTAAAGCACCCCAAAGACGCTATATTATGTGCTATTATATATGCACTGATACCTGGTGTAATTATGCAAGGCACAATACTAAATCAATCATCAATCATATTATTTGTTGTGCTACTTGTGTGTTATATAGAAATCGCATACAATAAAATAGCATATCCAATTTTAGCTATATCAATCTTTTTAGGTCCAAGTATTTTTATGCTATTTTTAGCATTATTTTTCTATGCACTAAGCTTTAAAAAAACATACACAGCAATATTTGCACTTATGTGCTTTTCTATCAATATGTATATATTTGGTATTGATGTTAGCGGGATACCAAGAGGTAATTTTTTAGATGTGATCAGATCTCTTGCACTACTATATTCACCACCACTATTTGTATATTATGTATATATACTCTATAGAAACATAACAAAAGAAAAAAAGAATCTATTGTTATATGTAAGCGTGTGTAGTCTTGTTGTAAGTATGCTTTTATCAATTAGACAAAATGTAGATAAAGAAGTGTTCTTATTTATGTCATTATGTGGAATCCCACTTATGATAAGGCAATTTCTAAGCGATATAAGAGTAAGACTACCCATATTTCAAAATTCATACAAAAATAGATTTATTATAGTGATAACATTTCTTATAATCGAAGCATCAATACTAATTCTCTCTAAGTATTTGTATGTCGCATTAGAAAATCCATCATTTTTAAATTCATTCTATATTGCAAAAGAAATAAGCATACAATTAAAAGAAAGAAACATCTCTAAAATAACAATAGATGATAAAACAATGAAAAAAAGACTAGAATTTTATGGCATAGGAGATGGCGGACAGCCACTAAAAAAAGTCAATAAAAATGGCAATATAGTTGTTAAATATTATGGAAAAGTAATAGCTAGATATGCAATATAAATAAAGGCAAAAAATGGATAGTATTTGGGTATTTGATATTATTGGGATTATCGCATTTGCAGTGAGTGGCTTCCTAGTTGGCATAAGAAAGCAATTTGATATTTTGGGTGTCGCAATAATGTCAGCTACAACTGCGTTTGGTGGCGGTATCGTGCGTGATACCATAGTCTCTAGAATGCCTTTTGTATTTAATTTTTACTACCCAAGCATTACATTATTTGCTGTTTTTATAGGCTGTATTATTTTTAGAAAATTACTTGATGATACACTAGAACAAAAGATTTTATTTATTGTAATGGACGCAATTGGATTGGTAGCATTTGCTATTTCTGGAGCACTACTTGCAATTGATATGAATTTTAATTTATTTGGCGTTGTGATACTATCTTTTATCACGGCAGTTGGAGGAAGTATTATAAGAGATGTAGTAATTAATGAAGTTCCATTACTACTAAAGAGCGAAGTATATGGAATCATCGCGATATATTGTGCATTAGCTCTATTTATATATTCATATTTTTTTGATGAATACAATGCATATATCATTGCATTTGTGGCAATGAGCGCATTTTTGCTACGGATTACAGCATATATCAAAAAATGGAAGCTACCAACGCTACATAGCAAATAATTCTTAGCGTTTGAGATTGATAGCCTCTTTTATTAGATCATCACCTGTTGTAAATGCTTTTGCATTCATTGCATAACCCCTTTGAAATACGATCAAATCTGTCATCGCATCAGCAGGATTAACATTACTTGTTTCAAGATATTTATGCAGCACTTGACCAAATCTAAGATTCCCATCTGTATCCCAGCCAAGTATTGGATTCCCGCTTGCAATAACACCCTCATCACCATCTCTACTTATAGCACTCATTTCAAATAAATTTCCACCTATTTTTTGCAGACCTTGATCATTCACAAATGCCACTATACCAACTCTTCCCATTGTCTCTGTGATACCATTTGAAAATGCTAAATTAATAAGCCCATTATTATCAATAGAAATTTCACTTAATTCGCCTTTTTGCACGCCATCTTTTATCTCACCTAATATCGATGAATCAATATAAGAAATACTTGTGCTACCTCTATCCTCACTGCCATTCAAGCTATATGTAATGATTCGATCATTTATTTTTAGCTCAATATCATCACCTTGAATGATTTTGCCATCTTTATCAAATTTGACACTGCTAGTCACCTCATCACTAATGATATTTGATCCATCTTTATCATATACAGCGGTTTTTACACTCCATATTTTTTCATCACTTGAATTATCTTGAAGGACAAATTTAGATACGATAAGCTGCTTTTTACCATTTTCATCAAAGATTTCTGTAGTTGTTTTGTAGTTTGCAACACCCATTTTACTGCTTAAGAATTTTTCATTATCTAATATTTTCCAATTCATTTTGTCATTTTCTGGATTGCCATCACTTGAATCCCCAATTTTAATATAAATTGAATTATTAAAATAAACTAAATCATTTTTTGCATAATTATCATTTTCATTATATTGATCAATATTGATATTTTTTACACTACCAAGCTCTCTCCAGCTTGTCGTATCATCTAAAGATGAATTAGATTCACCTATTTTTTGATAAACCTTACCATCACTTTTCACCAATGAATTAATATCATAGATAGATTCCGCATTATAATCCTTAATTCCATTAGAATCCACCAAAACCCACGATTGTTCATCATCTAGTGGATTAGAATAACCACTAGAATTTATCCTTTGAAATATAGCACCATCGACTTTTGCGTAATCTCCAATTTCATAATCTCTAGTAGAATCCAAATCTTTTATCTTTAGATTATCAAGATCTTTAGAGCCTTTTAACCCAAGCTTATCAAACAATCTACCACCTAATTCAACATTCATATTTGAAAGTGAATTATTCTTTAATTCAAGAGTGATGTTTTTATGTATATCGCCATTTGTATTTTTGCTAAGCTCTAGATCCAATCCTGTTTTGTCCTTTATCTGCTTCATCAACTCGCCAAGCGTTCTAAAGCCATTTTCTCCATCATCTTTATATTTAAAAACATATTCCTTGCTTTCATTGTTTTGATTTATTTTTATGGTTACATCATTAAAAACTTCTGCATTTATCTGCTCTTCATCAACCAAAAATGAATTAATATCTTGATTTAGCACAGCTTCATTATCAATTTGACCACTGCTATCTGAAAAAACTTCATACGCTGGTAATACACTTTGATTTGGGTTAAGATTGACTGCTAAACTAACTTGTGTCGTCTGTGTAGGACCATAGTGTAAATCCTGTGGAATTTTAAGTGGCTGCAATTCCCCACTAGGTAACAACTCTCCATCAATTTCTTTATTACTAATAAATACACCATCTTGTATTTTCCCTAGATCAACACCCATCATATAATGACCAGATGAATTCACAATATAACCTTGAGCATCTCTTGCAAATGATCCATCTCTAGTAAAAAATGCATTTGAATTTGGTTCTTCTATATTAAAATTTCCACCCTCATTATTACCTACGACAAACCACCCTTTTCCTGCATATGCAACATTTAACTCACCATCACTTTCTTTATAACTACCACTTATAGTAGATATTGCATTTGAAGCAGCACTAGAACCATAGTTCATATCACTAGATACAGGTGAATTCGGATTTGTTGAAGTTAATGCATTTGAAAATAAGCTTCTAAATTCTGGCATATTTGCTCTATAACCCGTTGTATTGATATTTGCAATATTATTTGATGTAGAATCCAAACCAAATTGATGTGTCTTGATACCGCTATATCCATTAAATAAAGTAGAATTCATCTTTATATCCTTATTAATTACTTACTTTTTTGCATAAAACTCTAAAGCTTCTTCAAGTGGCACTATTAGCTCACCAAGCCTCAAATGCGGTTTACCATCATTGAAAATCACACTTTGAACCTCACCTCTACCAAGTCTAGCGATATTTACACTACCATCTAAATTTTGATTATAATTTGCTATCACATTGTAAGCACCACTTGGAAGCGCATTTCCTTGATTATCTCTAGAATCCCAGCTAAATCTCAAATAACCACTCATACCATTGTATGCGCTGATATCAAACTCACGCACCAATTCTTTATTTTCATTAAAAATCATTATTTTTGGACTTCCTCTACTTATATCAATGTTTTCATCAAAATAAAGTTCAAAATCAATATCTTTACCCTCTTCTATATTTAGCCCATTTATCTTTGTTTCTACGATTTTGCCTATCATATTAATGCTATTGTATGGTGATGAAGTAAGCGCACTAGAATGATCAATTGAAGATTCTGCATTTTTATTAATGCTTGCAAGTAGCGCCTCAAGTGTAGTTTTCATATCTTTTTGAAAATTTCTCAATTCCTCATTTGTTGCTTGTGTGCTTTTCATCGCATCTGCAACTTCAATCATCGTTTGTTTTGTCTGCTCCTGCATTTCAACTTGTGTTAATTGCGCTGTTTGAGTGATGATTTTATCCGTCTCCATAGGCGAAGTTGGATCTTGGTTTTTTAATTGTTCTAAAAATAATTTCATAAAAGCATCATTATCAAGCTCATTTGGATCTTTCTTTGGTTTTGCGCTCTGTGCTTTATTGTATCCTGTAACTTCATTTAAATCTATTGGTTGTTTTATTCCATCCGTTGCCATCATAATCCTTTATGCATAGTTATTCACAAGCGTGATTTCTAGATTAACCATTTCATTATCTGTATCATCAATGGAATCTATAGCTCTATCTAAATGCCTAAAATTCCATTTTCCGCTATTATCACTAAAGCCCATTTGAGATCCATTTGAGAAACTCATTGTTATATTTTCATAGCCTATTTGACTAAGTGCCGATCGCAAATCACTTTGATTTTGGATAAACAAATTTATCGTATTTTGATTACCATTTAATTGAAGTTGGAGATTTTTACCTTGATGCGTAATACTAACTTCAATATTTCCTAAATTTGCTGGATTTAACTCTAATGTCAATTTTGAAAGTGGTGGCTTATAATTAACAATCTCTTGCTTTAACGCCCTTGCAAAACCACTAAAAGTCTCTTTTAAATCTGCATTTCTTTGCATTTGATCATTTTTTGTATTATTCACATTAGTAGGATCTACATTTTTATCATTATTTGCTTGCTTGACATCATTTTCAAGCTTTAACTCTTTTTTATTATCTAATTTAAAATTTGCTGGTTTTAAATCTTGATTTTTCTCTATTGCTAAATCTTGTTGCGCCAAATCCTTTGTATTTAATTCACTAGCATCTTTTTGTAAAGGTTTGGAATCTAAATTCTGCGTATTTTGATGATTTGAAGTTTGCGCTAATTCTTGTTTTTGTAGAGTTTTTGTTTGATCTTTTGCATCTTTTCTTTGATTTTGTTGATTATCTTTATGATCTAGATTTTCCTTTTGCATATCTGCATTTTTTAAATCCATCGTTTTATTATTATTTTTTGCAATATTTTTTACATCATTTTCTTGATTGATATTTTGCTGATTTGAAGTTTGATTTTCCTGTTGTTGTGATAATTTTAAATCATCTTTTGCAGATTCTATCTTTGCTTTTAAGTCATTATTCTTCAATTCAAGTGGCTTTTTATTATCAACTTCATTTGGCTTTATTATTTCTTTTTTATGCTGTATTTTTGTGAGATTTAAAGCTAACTCATCAGCATTTTTTATTAAATCACTTAATTTTTTCCCATCACTTGGTTTAAGCAATGATAAAGCATCAAAGGCTTTAAATGCTCCGTATTTAAGTGTATCTTTAAGCGATAATTTCACATCATCATCACTTAAAGTAGAAAATTTAGATGGAGAATCTTTTAAAATATTATCTATTAACGCATCATTAGTTTGTTTCATATCATTTTTTGGAGTTTTTAAAGCATCATTTAGCACCTCTTTTGACACAATAGAAGCAGGAGAAATACTAGATTCTGCGTGTAGATCATTAGTCTCATTTGGAATTTTTGCATTATTTGCTGTTTTAACATTTTTTAATTCCTGATTTTTATTAGGCATTGCAATATCTTGTTCTAGTGCGCTTGTATCATCTAGTACATCTGATATTTTTTGATCTTTTATTGGAAGTTGCGATATTTTGGATTCTACATTTTCTAATTTTGGTTTAATATTTTGCAAATCTTTAGTATCATTTATTTCTTGACTATTTTCTTGATTAGTAGCTATTGTTAGAGATTCCGGAGATTCTAAAGTGCTATTTTTTGGTCTAATAATATTATCTTTATTTTGTAGTTCATTTGGATTTTTTACATCATTTTTATTATCTTCAATTTTAACAAAAGTATCGCTTTGAGGCTTATTTTGCAGTATTTTTTTAAAAAGCTCATCTTTTGATTTTGGGCTTGTAATTTCTTTAGTATCATCAATCAAAGGCGAAAAACTCTCTGGTTTTATTATAGGCGGCTGTGAGGCTGTTTCTGATGTTTTAATTGGTTTTGGATACTGTGATGCTTCAAATGAAGTTTTTTGTATAAGATTATTTCGAGATAATGATTTTGGCTGATATAAAGCCTTGTTATTATTTAATTGTGCATTTTTTGATGGAATTTTATTTTGAATTGCTAGTTTAGATTCCATACCTTTTATAGGTTTATCTGTCTTTCCAAGATTATGTAAAAATTTTGCAAAATCCCCACTACTCTTTTTCACAGGCTTTTTTGCTATGCTTGGTGCGACATCTTTTTCTGCACTATTTACAATCACTATATTCCTTTAAAATTTAAGTCATCAAAATTAAGCAATTGTTATTCCTAAAAAATTAAAAAATAAATAAATATTTTTAAAGCTAAAAATTTATAGAATCACAACTTTTGAAAATTTACTTTATAAATAGAATGGATAACATGCAAAACATACGAAATATCGCAGTTATAGCACACGTAGATCACGGCAAAACGACATTAGTAGATGGCTTACTCACACAATCAGGTACTTTTAGTGAGAGAGAGCAAATTGATGAAAGAGTAATGGATAGCAATGATTTAGAGAGGGAGCGAGGTATCACGATCCTTTCAAAAAACACCGCTATCAATTACAAAGGCACAAAGATTAATATCATCGATACTCCCGGACACGCGGACTTTGGTGGAGAGGTAGAGCGCGTGCTTAAAATGGTTGATGGCGTGTTACTACTTGTTGATGCACAAGAAGGCGTTATGCCTCAAACGAAATTTGTTGTAAAAAAGGCGCTTAGCTTTGGAATCCGCCCAATTGTGGTGGTAAATAAAATCGATAAACCCGCTGCAGAGCCAGATAGAGTGGTAGATGAAGTCTTTGATCTCTTTGTGGCGATGGGTGCAAGTGATGAGCAGCTTGACTTCCCAGTGATTTATGCTGCTGCACGCGATGGCTATGCGATAAAAGAGCTAGGAGATGAGAAGAAAAACCTAGAGCCACTTTTTGAGGCGATTTTAGAGTATGTGCCTTGCCCAAGCGGTAGTAGTGAGAATCCATTGCAAATGCAAATTTTCACACTTGATTATGACAACTATGTAGGGAAAATCGGTATCGCACGCGTATTTAATGGGTGCGTAAAAAAAGGTGAAAATGTGATGCTTGCAAAAAGCGATGGCGAGAAAGAAACAGGCAGGATTACAAAACTCATTGGTTTTATGGGCTTAGCGCGCACCGAGATAGAATCTGCACAGGCAGGGGATATTGTAGCGATTGCAGGATTTAATGCTATTGATGTTGGAGATTCTATTGTTGATCCAAGTAATCCTATGCCACTTGATCCAATGCACCTTGAAGAGCCTACAATGAGCGTGTATTTTGCAGTCAATGATAGTCCTTTAGCGGGGTTAGAGGGCAAGCATGTAACGGCCAATAAAATAAAAGATAGACTTTTAAAAGAAATGCAGACAAATATCGCTATGCGATGCGAGGAAATGGGTGAGGGGAAATTCCGCGTAAGTGGGCGTGGTGAATTACAAATCACAATCCTAGCAGAGAACTTGCGCCGTGAGGGCTTTGAGTTTAGTATTTCACGCCCAGAGGTAATTATCAAAGAAGAAAATGGAATAAAGAGCGAGCCTTTTGAGCATTTAGTCATTGATACACCACAAGATTTTAGCGGGACGATTATTGAGCGATTAGGCAGAAGAAAGGCTGAAATGAAAGCGATGAATCCAATGGGTGATGGCTACACAAGGCTAGAGTTTGAGATCCCAGCGCGAGGACTTATTGGCTATCGTAGCGAGTTTTTAACCGATACAAAAGGCGAAGGGGTGATGAATCATAGCTTTTTAGAATTCCGCCCATTTAGTGGCAGTGTGGAATCTCGTAAAAACGGCGCATTAATCTCTATGGAAAATGGTGAAGCGACAGGATTTTCACTCTTTAATATTCAAGAGCGAGGTGTGCTTTTCATCACGCCACAGACAAAAGTCTATGTAGGAATGGTCATAGGTGAGCATAGCCGTGATAATGACCTTGATGTAAATCCTATCAAATCAAAGCATCTTACAAATATGCGTGCAAGTGGAAGTGATGATGCAATCAAGCTTGTGCCACCAAGAGATTTGACACTTGAGCGCGCACTAGAGTGGATAGAAGATGATGAGATTTTAGAGGTTACACCACAAAATATTAGAATCCGCAAGAAATTCCTAGATCCAAATCAACGAAAAAGAAAAAAATAATATCACCAAGATTTCACTTGGTGATATTGTCAAATCGCATAAATAACTGTATCTTCACCTACTCCTTGTCTGTTTCGTAAATATAATTTATAGTTTTTATTTAATGAAAGAATATATTGCGGTATTGTTATTAAATCTTCTTTTTTATGATAGATGCAGATTGCTAGTTTTGGTTTAAAATTTTTTATAGTTTGTTGTGCCCCTTTGAGTGCTTCAAGCTCAGATCCTTCTATATCCATTTTTATAAATGTTGCACCCCCCCCCCTAAACTATCAATAGCACAAACTGGTAGCTCTACATCACCACATACATTAAAACACCCACCACCATTATCACCAGATTGCTTAAAATATAAAACACCATCTTTATTGTATACACCTTTTTGTATACAAGTAATATTTAAATCTCTTGTATTATGTTTTAATTTTTCAAAATTATCCATATCTGGCTCAAATGCATATATATGCTTATAATTTGGACATTGTTTAGCAAATTCTAATGCAGTATCGCCATCATAAGCCCCACAATCAACCATAATCTCATCATTATCAAATTTCATTAGATTATTAAAATACCCTCTTTTATCTTGCGTGGCAATCAAAGAATTATAATTATTGTATATTCTATCTTGTAGGTATCCAATCATCACTTTTTTTGACAACTCATCTGCCAATAGATTATAAGTTTCATCAAATTTTAATTCATTTTCTACAAAATATTCCTCAAACTCACTATAACCATAAGAATCTCTAATAATATTAAAAAAATACAAATCATTATAACCATAGCTATTTAGCTCTTTTGTCTTTTCTTTTATACTAATCATACCAATAACAATTGCAATCTCCTTTGGTAGTGTCTCATCTTCAAGTCTAAATACAGGTTTATTGCAATAAAAATTAGATGTAACAAATTCTTTATTTGCTATATACCCCTTTATATCCACTTCATTTTTATCTAAAAAACGCCTCACTTCGGCACCAAGCGACATTCCACCTAAGATTCCACCAAAGATATAAATATCCTTTTTAGAATCTCTTAGTCTTTTTAGCTCTGATTGTATATCATCACTATAACGCTTAGTATTTTTAAGTAACTCACGCAACATAATTCTCTCCTAAAAAATATTAATCGTAATGCTTTAATTACGACATAGGCATAATATCACAATAAAAGCCATAAAAGACGACAAAATAACATATAATAAATCAAAACAATAAAAGGAGAAAATATGAATAAATTTTTAGAAGCTATGAGATTTAGGCACGCTTGCAAGATTTTTGATGAAAACAAAAAGATAGATGAAGATAAATTTTTAGATATTTTAGAATCTGGTAGATTATCGCCAAGCTCAATGGGAATGGAGCCAACAAGATTTATAGTCATAGAAAATAAAAGATTAAAAGAAGAGTTAAAGCCACTTTGCTGGGATCAAATTCAAATAACAAGTGCTGCAAAAGTAGTAGTATTGAAAACTATTATTCAATCTCTTATACCACCATCAAATTATGTAGATTCTATATCTTTTAGAAGAGGAAAAACAAAACAAGAAAGAGAAGCTTGGATTCAAAGATATGGAAATTTTTTAGAATCTATGCAAGCTAAAGGTATAAATGTAGAAAACTGGGGACAAAAACAAGCCTACATAGCAGCAAGCTCTATGATGAATTGTGCTGCGTATATGGGGATAGATTCTTGTCCTATAGAGGGGATTTGATATTGATGGTGTAAATAAACTCTTAGGATTTGATACATTCAAAGAAAGTGTGGCTTTGATACTTACATTTGGATATAGAATCAAAGAACAGCAAAAGCGAAATAGGCTAACTTTAGATGAACTTGTAGAGTATAGATAGCATAGCTTATAGAGATATTTTCTCTATAAGGTTCTTAGCATTTAGAACTAATATAAATATAAAAATATTTACTTTCATACTTTTTAAATCCAAATTCTTCCATTCTACTTAGTGTATTTAGGCTCTTTTTTAAAAATTCATCATTTGGATTTTTTATTTTTTTTGGGTCAAACCACATAGAATCTTTATTTAAAATAATTACATTTGCATATGAAAAATATTTTAAATTTTTTGAATTTGATTTTTTTATAAATTCTTCTTCTATGAAAAAATCTGGCTCAATTCTACCAAATGTTTGGAATATATTTTTTGAAGTGATTCCAAGTTTGCTATATTCAAAACTAGGATTATCAGTAAGAATGTTGATTGGTTTATTGCATCTTTGAATGAGTGGAGTTAAAGTAGCTATCAAATCATCACTTTTTGATTTAACTTCATCTAAATTGATATTAAATTTATCAAATGCCTGTATATATGATTTATTTAGTGCTACCCCCCCCCATTTGCAATAATAATACAACAATCAATAATGTCTTCCTATATTGAAACAAAATAAAAAATGGAATAAATGCTAAAACACCCAAATATATGCTACTTACATAATATCCGCTCCAAGCTTTATTCACAAAGAAAAATAAATACAAAAAACTAATCGCTACTGAAGCAATAATAGGAAAAAATATATCTAAATCTTTATTAGAATTTTTGAAAAATTGATAAATAAAAAACAAGCAAAATGATACAAAAATTACAAACACAAATATCTCAAAATAATAAAAATCAATTACATCAAATAATTTATCATAAAGACTTACATCAATATAGCTTCCATGATTTGTAGCATTACTTTGCATATTATGAATAAAAAGCCACCACCACGCACTAAAACCTCTTGGATGCAAAATATAAGGATTTGTAATAATAAATATTGCAATAATTGCTAAAGTACTAAATATTCCATACTTTATTATAAATTTTAAATTATTGATATTTGGATTTCTTAAAAAAACAACCCCGATATATAGATATATAAGCGGTAAAAACATAATAGCTTGAATCTTGGCTGCTCCAACACTAAGACCAAAAAACAAAACACCTAAATAGAAGTTTTTCTTAAAATGAAAATTATCTTTTAGTAAAAAGTAGGAACTAACAAGAAGCAAAAGCGCTTGAAACACATTTGGCTTAAATATATACCCCTCTATATAAAACCCTGACATTAAAATAACAATAAACACTATCCCATATGAATAAAAATAATTCAAAAATAGCCTTGAAATTTTAAATATCATAAACAAACAAAGCACACTAAATACACCACTTAAAAATCTAGGCATAAAAATCGCTATTTCTGTATTTCCAATAATATAAAATGGAATCACACAAATAAGATTCAGCAAATGCCACACAAAACCATAAACATAAGAATCAAATCTAAATAAATCTTCGATATTTAAATTTATGATCCCTTCATACATTCTAAGCAAGCTATGGTATTGCATAAACTCATCGCCATTTGTATAGGCCAAAAACTCCAAATCCAAATACCTATAATCCATATATGCAAATACCACTAGCAACGCTAGCATAAGCACATATATAAAATTATCTTTTACAAAACTCATATTTCTCCTTTAATTAAAAATAAAAAAATATAGTAGCTTCAATCACAAACAAAAGCAAATAATAGATCTGCGCAGAGCATTTTAAAAGCATTTGTATGATTTAAATTTTTAGCATATACAAATGCCGATGAGCTATGGGGAGG
Organism: uncultured Helicobacteraceae bacterium; assembly: GCA_944323755.1. Classification (GTDB taxonomy): domain Bacteria; phylum Campylobacterota; class Campylobacteria; order Campylobacterales; family Helicobacteraceae; genus NHYM01. The sequence goes on along the minus strand of CALUTR010000004.1, from coordinate 137,288 downwards.
GGTATTTCAAAAATGTAATTGACTGGGTTGAGATGAAGTTTATTAAATATCGCAAGGAGATGAAAGGCTTAGAATGGTAGTTCTTTTACAACAAATACACAAAGATCTTAATAAAAATGAGCTAGAAAGACAAATATCTGTTCTTATGCAAGATTCTGAAGTGCAGAATAAAAGTGGAATCTATGGAATATATGCTAAGTGGTAATGAAAAGCATTTAAATTTAATGGCATTTGATGAATCTATAAAAGGAAAGCATATGAAACACAAGGTGGAATTTGTGCAAATAAAAATTGTCTTTAAAATAGGAAAAATAAGAAATAGAACAAATGGAAACAGATCATATAGTGCCTTGGAGTAAGGGAGGCAAGAACAATAAAGGAAAATTGTCAGATACTATGTAAAGAATACAATAGAGCAAAAAGCAATAAATAAAAGCCTAACTTATAAGCTTTTTATGGAATTTCTTATAATCTATAGAATCTAAAAAGTACAAGGATACATTATGCGAAGCGATATTATTAAAAAAGGTTATGAGAGGGCACCTCATAGGAGCTTATTGCGTGCTACTGGGCTAAAAGATTCTGACTTTAACAAGCCCTTTATTGGTGTAGCAAATAGTTATATTGACATTATTCCGGGACATTTTTTCTTAAACAAATACGCACAAATTGTAAAAGAAGAGATAAGAAAAGCTGGTGGCGTGCCTTTTGAGTTTAACACCATTGGTGTAGATGATGGCATAGCTATGGGGCATGGAGGTATGCTTTATTCACTTCCTAGTCGTGAGCTAATAGCTGACTGCATAGAATCTGTGATGAACGCACACGCGTTAGATGCGATGATTTGTATTCCAAATTGCGATAAAATCGTGCCTGGAATGCTTATGGGAGCATTAAGGGTAAATGTGCCTACAATCTTTGTAAGTGGTGGTCCAATGCTAGCAGGAAAGCTAGAAGATGGCACGATACTAGATCTAAACTCCGCATTTGAGGCAGTAGGAGCGTATGCAAGTGGTAAGATTGATGAAAAAAGACTGCACGAGATAGAGTGTAATGCTTGTCCGGGAGGGGGGAGCTGTAGCGGTATGTTTACAGCAAACTCTATGAATACGCTATGTGAAGCTATGGGGGTGGCACTAGAGGGCAATGGCACGATACCAGCACTTACAAAAGAAAGAGAAGAGTTACTAAGAAAGGCAGCAAGGCAGATTGTAGAGATTGCTTTGAGTGAGGAGAAAAGTGAGAAATTTAGATTCCGTAATATCCTAAATAAAAAAGCTATCACAAATGCCTTTGTCGTGGATATGGCAATGGGTGGAAGCACAAATACCGTGCTTCATATGTTAGCCATTGCTAAAGAAGCTGAAGTGGAGTTTGATTTAAATAGCATTAATGAAATCGCCAAAAATGTAGCCCACATAGCAAAAATCGCCCCAGCACTAAGTAGTGTGCATATGGAAGATATAAATAGGGCGGGGGGAGTAAATGCAGTAATAAATGAAGTATCTAAAAGGTGTAACACACAAAATACTGCAAATATCTTACAGCTTGATGCATTAACAATTACTGGAGAAACCATTAAAGAAAGAATAAAAAATGCAGAGATAAAAGATACTTCCATAATTAGAACAAATGAAAATGCCTACTCACAAGTTGGAGGGCTAAAGATTCTATTTGGTAATCTGTGCGAACAGGGTGCTGTGCTAAAGGTAGCAGCAGTCGCTGAATCTATGAAAGAATTTGTAGGTACTGCAGTGTGCTTTAACTCCCAAGAAGAAGCAATCAAGGGAATTGCAGGAGGTAAGATAAAGGCAGGAAATGTGGTAGTTATTCGCTATGAAGGACCAAAGGGAGGTCCGGGAATGCAAGAAATGCTAAGCCCAACAAGTCTTATTATGGGAATGGGCCTAGGAGAATCTGTAGCATTAATCACAGATGGACGCTTTAGCGGTGCGACGCGTGGAGCGTGTATCGGACACATAAGTCCAGAAGCAGCCGAAGGGGGACTTATAGCACTTATTGAAGATGGTGATAAAATCGCTATTTCTGTAAGCAATGGGAGCTTAGAACTGCTTGTGGACTCTAAGATTATAGAATCTCGCAAGGCAAAATGGAAGCCAATAAAAAAGGAGATAAAAAGCAAATGGCTTAAACGCTACTCGCTACTTGTAAGCAATGCAGCAAATGGTGCGACTCTTAAGACAGAGCTTTAATATAGCAGTATTATCAATTAATACTAATGCAAGGCATTTACCTTGCTGTTACTCTACTTTCTCCAGCCATATTTTTGGAAAATTTCTTGAGCCTTTTTACTTGAAAGATAGTCTATAAACTGCTTGGCTTCGTTACTTGCATTAATTTTAGCTACCACATTAAATGTCCTATACACTACTAAATCTTTTTCAATGCTTACCACATCACCAAAATCTGGATTACTCTTTGCCCAATCCAACCAAGTAATCCACACATCAGCCTCTTTATCTAAAAATGCCTTTTTAGTACTACCACTATTTGGAGTGTAAGCTACGATATTTTGGCGAAACTTACTAATAAGATCTAAATCCTGAGTTCTACCGATCATATCCTCCCATACACCAGTGCCTGATGTATTGCTCTTGCCTGCTCCCTCTGGCACGACAATTTTAACCTTTTTATTTGCAAGATCTTTTAAACCCTTGATTTTAAGTGGATTGCCCTTTTGCGTAAGGATAATGGCTTCTCTAAAATATAATGGCTTGATTGCTTTAATATCAAAATCTTTACCAAAATCGCTTGCTATCGCTACGGCAGATTGATCAGATGCACCAAATAAGGCATCTGCATTTTTTTCTGCTTTATCTTGCCAAGTTTTTTGTGGTCCAAAATTAACATTTACATTAATTCCTGTATCCTTTTTAAACTCTTTTGCAACATCAATTAAAGCAGTATGTGGCCACCTGGTCCATATATGTTTACATCAGCAAATAAAAAAGCATTGCTCATTAAAGCTAAAGATAGTAATAACTTTTTCATATTAATCCTTAAAAAATAAAATAGACTTAAGATTATATAGATATATTATCAATATTTTATAAATTAAATTTAGTTTAATAAATTAAAGTCTTTTCTATCTATAATATATTTTTAGTAAATATTAATCCATAGAACAATAATAAAAATTATTATCTAAACTCCTTTTTAATAAAAGACACTTCTTTCTTGCATATTTGTTTCCAATCTTCACATGTATCAAGAGATTCCTTACCTTCTCTTAATAAAACTTCATAAGCAAACAACCAATATTCATCATTTAAAATTTTAGAAGTTTGTATAATAAAATTATTTGCTATTGTTTTATATTCTTGTATATTGTTACCATTCTTTTTATCATAAAGGTAGCATAATAACATTAGAATGCAATCTTCTTTTTTTCCTGCTTCTTCTAATAAATTAATTTCTGCTTCTAGTTTAAAATCATATTTTAGTGCAAAATAAATGGCATAAGACATTGCTTCGTAGTTTCTTTTTTCTTTACCTAGATTAAAAATATCTAAAGAGATTTTTTGTATATATGATTTTGTAATAAGTTCTTTTTCATCAAATACTTTATCTAATAAAAAAATCAAATATGGATATAGCAAAACTAAATGATGAATTGTGTTAATAAAATATTTTTTAGCACTTATGGTCATTTTCTTTTTAAGTAAAATTTTAAATGCATAGTTTAAAATAGCAGCATTGTTTTTATTTTCTTTCATTAACTCTAAAGCCATATCTAAAAATGGTGCTATCCCTGAATACTTTATTTCTCCATTATGGGAATCTAATTGAAAAAGCTTTAATTTTCTTATCCACTTTTCTTCAAATGAATTAGGTAGTTCTATGATTTCTGTTTTTTTATGATTTAAATATAATCCATATTTTTTAAGCTCCATAGATAAATCTAAAAGAAAATTTTGGGCTTCTTCGTGAGATTTAACATAGCAAGCATAATCATCTATTTCTAATATATTTATATTTTTTGCTAAGTTCATAATCAACTGCAACTAAAATAATCTCTGAGATTAAGTTTGAGCTATGAGGACCTATTAATATTCCATGAGTTTCTCCATAATTAAGCCCTTGTGTAGCTCTATCTATCTTATTATAATACACAGATTTATTGTTTTTATTGTTTTTAGCTTCTTCCTTTCCAGCTAATGCCCAAGGTATAGAATGTGTATAGATGCTAGGGAAGCAATTTGAAATATCTGCTTTTACTTTATATCTTTTGCCAATAACAATTTCTTGTTTAGGAGAATCATCAAGCTTGTAGTTATCATAGTTCATCTCAAAAATTGCTTTGCATTTTAACTTTCTAATATGAATGCGACTAATTTTATAATTATCATTTTTGGTTTTTTCAAAAAAATATTCCTTTAATTTACCCCAGCTTTCTTTTAAGGCTTTACATTGTTTGTAGTATGCAAATGGATTTGGTATTGATAGGATTCTAGGAATATTGATATTTCTCATATTTTCATATTTAATATACCTATATTCTTTTTGTTTAAAACATGGCTTATTTGATTTGCAAAATTCAAAGAAAGTTTCTGAAGTAAGAAAATTTGGTATCTTTTCTGCAAACATTCCATATCCTAATAATCCTTCATAGAGCATATCTTCTGATAATTCATTAAGACATTCATAATATTTTTTTAAATTTTCCATCTCTTTAATTTGCACACACCACCTCCCATATAGTTGTTACACAATTATCATTTATTACATCTAGATTATAAATAGCTGCTCATATTTGTCTTTTATATATCTTTAATAATTTACAAAAATTTTACAAATTCAACCATCATATTTTACACTGCATCTTTATAATTACCTAAAATATCAAGAATTAAGGAAATAAAATGAAAAAAATAATTTTAGGAATCTTGGTGATATTTAGTTTAAGCAGTATTGCGTATGCAGAGGCTATACATCCTATCACAAGGGAGATGGGTTCTGGTACAAGAGGGGCTTTTGTAGAGATTTTTGGTATTCAAAAGGAGATTAAAGGCAAGAAAGTAGATGCTATATCACAAAAAGCGGAAGTAACAAATTCAACTGGTGTTATGGTTACAAGCATTGCAAATTCTAAAAACGCCATTGGCTACATTTCTTTAGGCTCACTCAAAGATAATGTAAAAGCACTCAAAATCGATGGTATAGCACCAAGCATAGATACTATTAACAATAAAAGCTATAAGATTTCACGCCCATTTAATCTTGTAACAAAAAAAGAGAATCCTTTAGCACAAGATTTCTTAGAATATGCAATTGGGGCAAAGCAAGTAATACAAAAGGCTGGTTATATCGCTACAAAAGAAAATTCATTTAGCTCTAAAAAGCCAAGCGGTAAGCTTGTGATTGCTGGGTCAAGCTCTATTTATCCACTTATGGAAAAGCTTGCTGAAAGCTACAAAGCACTTAATCCAAATGCAAATATTGAAGTCTTGCAATCAGATTCTACTACTGGAGTGAATTCTGTGGTTGATGGCACAGCAGATATTGGTATGGTATCTCGTGAGATTAAAGATGCAGAGCTTAAAAAAGGCATTAAAGTGCAAGTGTTAGCAATTGATGGCTTAGCAGTGATTGTAAATAAATCAAATAAGCTAGATTCTATCTCTAAAGACAATGTGAAAAAGATTTTCTTAGGGGAAATCACAGAGTGGGAAGAGATCAAATAATAGCTGAATTTACAAATTTCTAGGCACTTAAGCCTCACAGGAGCTAGATTCTAAAATACAGAATCTAGCTTTTACTAATTTAAAGCGCCTTGTGCTGTATGCATTAATTGTGTAGAGCATAAGGCTTTTCTAAGGATAAGGGAATGTCAAATACTTTGAAAGAAAGATTTTTTCAGTTTCTTTTTGGATTGTGTGCGCTTGTCTCAATCATCGCGGTACTTTCTATATGTGTATTTTTATTTGCTAATGCCATACCTACGATAAAAACTATTGGTATAAGTGATTATTTGTTTGAGACATATTGGAATTATGAAGTTGAAGTCTTTGGGATTTTGACTATGATTGTAGGGAGCTTGTGCGTAACTGCACTTGCTATTTTATTTGGTGTGCCGCTTGGTGTGCTTAGTGCTATTTATCTTTCACAATTTTGTTCTATGAGATTGAAGCGGTTTTTAATCCCTGCAGTTGAGCTTTTAGGTGCGATACCAAGTGTTGTGTATGGGTTTTTTGGGCTTGTGATTATTGTGCCATTTTTAAGCACGATTTTTAGTGGAGTTTCGGGCAAAAGTCTTTTAGCAGCCTCTATTATTCTAGCTATTATGATACTTCCTACGATTATACTTGTATCAAAAAGCGCGATAGATTCTGTGCCTAGGAGCTATTATGAGGGAGCGTTAGCACTTGGAGCAAGTAGTGAGAGAAGTGTGATTTTTGCGATGCTCCCTGCGGCAAAATCTGGAATCTTAGCTTCCATTATACTTGGCGTTGGGCGTGCGATAGGTGAAGCTATGGCGGTGGTAATGGTAGCTGGTAATCAAACCCAAATCCCAACTTCACTGCTAGATGGTGTACGCACACTCACAACTGGTATCGTACTTGAAATGGGTTATTCTACAGGATTACATAGAGATGTATTAATTGCTAATGGCGTGGTGTTGTTTGTATTTATCTTACTTATAAATCTTAGCTTTAATGCACTCAAAAAATCCAAGCACTAGGAAATAACAATGAAAAAAATAAGTGCAAAAAGAGATTTTATTTCAAATGTGATTTTTTACTCACTGCGTGGTGCTATGGTGCTAACAATGGGTGTGTTCATATTGCTTATTGGATTTATTTTTATAAAAGGCATAGCGCATCTTAATCCTAAGCTTTTTGAATGGGAATACAATAGTAATAATATCTCAATGATGCCTTCAATTATTAATACAATTAATATGGTGCTAGCATCACTTATTATTGCTATGCCTTTTGGGATTTTTGGAGCGATATTTTTGAGTGAATATGGCAAAAAAACTTCAAAGATTAAAGCTCTCATTGCACTAGCTGCAGAGACGCTTGTTGGGATTCCAAGCATTGTGTATGGGCTTTTTGGCTTTTTAGTGTTTGTTAAATTTGCAGGTTTTGGGTATAGCTTTTTAGCTGGAGTATTAACAATTTCTATTATGGTGTTGCCTTTAATATTGCGTAGCACGCAAGAAGCCTTGCATTCAGTTCCTTTAAGTTTTAGAGAGGCAAGTTTTGCGCTTGGTGCTGGCAAACTTCGCACAATCTTTGCTATCGTGCTTCCTGCAGCAATTCCGGGGATTTTGGCCGGTGTGATTTTAAGTATTGGCAAGATTGTAGGAGAGAGTGCTGCATTGCTTTATACCGCTGGGAGTGTAGCAAAGGTGGCGGGGGCACTAGATTCTGCACGCACACTTAGCGTGCATATGTATATGATTTCAGGCGAGGGCTTGTATATTAATGAAGCTTATAGCACGGCAATGGTGCTTATTGTTATAGTGCTTATGATTAATCTTATTTCAAATTACATAGCTAAAAAACTCACAAAAGCCTAAAGGAGTAAAATAAATGAATAAAAAACCTTGCTTTAGCATAAAAGATATGAATCTCTACTATGGGGATTTTCACGCACTTAAAAACATTAATATGCAGATTCTAAAAAGCGAAGTAACTGCATTTATCGGACCTAGTGGGTGCGGGAAATCTACTTTTATAAAAAGTCTCAATCGTATGAATGACTTAGTGGAAGGGTGCAAAATCACTGGCAAAATCTTACTTTATAATGATAATATCTATAAAAAATACGATGTCAATGCTCTGCGTAAAAAGGTAGGTATGGTGTTTCAAAAGCCAAATCCCTTTCCGATGAGTATTTATGATAATATCACCTTTGGTCCTAAAACACACGGGATAAAGAATAAATCAAAGCTAGATTCTATCGTGGAAGAGAGCCTTAAAGATGTGGGATTATGGAAAGATTTAAAAGATAGATTAAAGCAAAGTGCGCTAAGCCTTAGTGGTGGGCAGCAACAAAGACTTTGTATCGCACGAACTATCGCGATTAATCCTGAGGTAATTTTAATGGATGAGCCAACAAGCGCACTTGATCCAATCTCAACGCTAAAAATAGAAGAGCTTATTAATAAACTCAAAAAAGAATACACCATTATTATCGTGACGCACAATATGCAACAAGCACACAGAATCTCGGATAAAACGGCTTTTTTCTTGCTTGGAGAAATGATAGAATTTGATGAAACAAAAAATATTTTCACTAAACCAAAAGATAAAAAGACAAAAGATTATATTGAAGGTAAGTTTGGGTGATAAGGAGCAAAAGTGGTTTATATCTTAGAAGATGATACTTCGATCTTAGAGCTTGTGGGCTATGCACTTAAAAGCCAAAATATAGAATCTCAAGGCTTTAGTGAGGTTGATAAGTTTTTTGATGCACTTAAAATTAAAGTCCCTCAAGTTGTAATCCTTGATGTAATGTTACCTGGTATTAGTGGATTTGAAATATTAGAAAAAATCAAAACAAATCCAAAAACTAAAAATATATCAACAATACTCTTAACTGCATTAAATAACGAATATGAAAAGGTAAAAGGGCTTGATTTGGGTGCTGATGATTACATCACTAAACCTTTTGGAGTTATGGAATTGCTTGCTAGGGTTAGAGTGATTTTAAGAAGATTGGACAATCAAGAAAGTGAAATTTTACTTGATGGATTAGAATTTTCACACAAAAAACATAATGTATCTATCAATGGAAAAACCATAGAACTCACACTCAAAGAATTTGAATTATTAGGTTTTCTGCTTAAAAATCCAGATTATACATTCAACAGAGATAAATTACTAGAAGAAATATGGGGATATAGCTACACTTATGAAAGTCGCACACTTGATATGCACATAAAAACTCTGCGTCAAAAGCTTGGATCTTGGGGTGAGCATATCAAGACTATTCGCGGGGTTGGATATAAACTAGAGAAACTAAATGCATAAAAAAATCTTTAGCGCTATTTTTCTAACAACAACTCTTTTACTAATCATCGCAAATGTGATGATATTACTTGCAGTAGAATCTATACTCACAAAACAAGCATTCATAGAATTAAAAAAAGAAGCAAAGATTCTAGAAACAAATATCTCAAATCTTATAGAAAACAAAATACCAAACACATATAGAATAAGCATAATACAAGAAAATGGCGAAGTGATTTATGATAATACAAATGAGAATCTACAAAATCACAATGATAGAGTAGAAATCATCAATGCAATCATAAATAACGAAGCTACAAGCATTAGATATTCAGATACGATGAAAACAAATATGCTGTATTTTGCAAAAATAATAAATTTTGATGATAAAAAAATAATCCTAAGAATCTCACAACCAAAAAAAGATATAGAAAATGTAATTTGGAATCTTTTGCCGTATTTTGCATTTGAATTTATACTATGTAGCATAATATGCTTTTTTATTGCTAGAATGCTTACAAAATCGATTATAAAACCACTATATAAACTAAATTTAGAAAACATTATCCAAAAAATCCCATATACAGAGCTAAAGCCACTTGCTCAAGCATTAAAAAATGAATATAAACTAATAAAAAATCAGCTCAAAGGTCTCAAACAAAAGCAAGCTCAAATGCTGCTACTTACACAAAATATGAGTGATGGACTTGTATTATTAAACAAGCAAGGCAAAATTCTACTAGCAAATAAAAAGGCTAATGAATACTTCAAAAATATCGAAAAAATGATAAATATCGATGAGATTGATGACCATTTGTTTTTACAACAAGTATTACTCTATTTAAACACACTAAAAAAAGATAATCAACAGCAAATAACAACAATCAAAATCAACAATAAAGAATGCGAAGTGATATTTTGCCCGATACATTCAAAAGGAAAATTTAGAGGGATTATCATTATATTACGAGATATTGATGCGCTTATACTTGCACAAAATATGCGAAAAGAATTTAGCGCAAATGTAACGCACGAGCTTAAAACACCACTTACTTCAATCATTGCAAGTAGTGAAATGATAAATAGCAATCTAGTAAGAGAGAAAGATTTAAAAATATTTATAGAAAAAATCGAAAAAGAAGCAAAGCGATTATTAGAAATGATTGATGAGATTTTAAAGCTATCATTTTTAGATGAAAATGGAGTAAATATTACAATAGATAAAATCAATCTAAAAACAATCACAAATAGCGTACTTGATAGACTTCAAATAATTGCAAAAAATAAAAAAATAACAATCACATCAAATCTAGATAATGCATACATACTAGGAAATAAGCAATTAATAGAAAACCTAATTTACAATCTATGCGATAATGCAATCAAATACAACAAAGAAAATGGCTACATAAAAATCAATCTACAAACACAAAAAAGCAACATTATATTTAGCATTAAAGATAGTGGCATTGGCATACCAAAAGAGGCACAAAAGCGTGTGTTTGAGCGATTTTATTGTGTAGATAAAAGTAGAAGCAAAAATCTAGGTGGCACTGGACTTGGACTTTCTATCGTGAAATCTGTTGCAAAATACCATAATGCAAAAATAGAATTAAATAGCAAAGAAAATAAAGGCAGTGAATTTAAAATCACCTTTGCATCACAAGCTTAAAATTTGCTCTATTGTAAATGATATAAGCCCATATGCAACGACAAACATAACTATGGCTGTAAATAAATCTAAAAACACCCAAGTTTTTGGATTTTTAAATAGAATGCTAGCTTTATATGATGCAAAACCAAGACAAAAAAACCAAGATATAGAGGCACATATCACACCGCACGCAAAAAAGATCTTCCCATAGAAATCAAGTGGCAATGATATAGCACCAAGTATAATAATAGTATCAAGGTATACATGCGGATTAATAAGCGTAATAAAAAGTGTTTGGATAATTGTTTTTTGAAGAGTATCCCTTTTGCCATTATTTTTTAATATCAAGCTAGAATCTGCTTTAAATGCAGATTTAAGGGCTAATAATCCATACACTAGAACAAAGATTCCACCAATAACCCCAAACAAAATGGTAATGATTTTATTTTTTGCAATGAAACTTGCTATCCCAAAAATTCCTATACTAACTAAGATGATATCACATAAGATACAAGCAAGACATATATAAAAAATATGATTTTTCATAATACCATTTTTTAATACGAATACATTTTGTGCTCCGATAGCTGCAAATAATGAAAATGCTATTAAAAACCCTTTGCTTACTAATTCCATAGGTTTTCTATTACGATATAATTTTTATTTTAGGCGCATAAATGGATAAATTAATCACTAAATTCATACAAAATAATCATCTTTTGAGTTTTAGCGTTGTTGATCATAATGAAGCGTATTGCGCGAGCTGTTATTATGCTTTCGATAAAATCAATATTAGCTTAATTATTAAAAGTAGTGCAGAATCTAAACATATACAACTAGCAAAAATCAACCCAAACATAGCAATCACAATAGCAAAAGATTCAAAAAAACTGCTATATATAAAAGGTGTTCAGATAAAAGCATTTTTTACAGAATCTAATAAAGATGAACAAGAAATATATCACTCAAAATTTCCATTTGCAAAATTGGGTAATGGAAATATCTATACTCTAAAAATTTTGTGGGCAAAATATACTGATAACAAATTGCTCACAAATAAAAAAATAATATTTAGCAGAGAATAACTTTACAAGCATATTAAACCTAATTTACAATCTTTTTACATTGTTAAGATTTTATTAATATTTATTAAGATTCTATGTTTTTTGTATATACAAAACAACTATTTTTTAGTTATACTTTTTGTGTTTTTAGCAAAACATAAGGAGACAAAATGAAGAAGATTTCACTAATTACAGCTTTTGCATTAGCTAGCTCTAGTCTTGGTGCTGTATCATTAGAAGATGCAATAAAAGGGGCAACTATCTATGGTAATTCATATATTAGATATGTATCAAATACAGGAACAAATGATGGAGGACAGGGTTACTCTATGAGATTTGTGGCTGATATAAATAGTGGAAATATTGCAAATAGTAACCTTAGTTTTAATGCTGGTATATTTTACCAACATGGTGGAACAATTAGAGCTGGTGTTAACACGGATGATGCAGTAAATGCTTCTAGAGTTGAGGGTGGATATGGAAATCCAGCACTTACAACATCAGGTCTTAGCACATTATGGGCTAGATATTCATTTACACAATCAAAAACAGAAATCACTGGTGGAAAAATGAGAATTAATAGTCCAATATCAGAAACGACTCTTGATAGGGGTGTTGGTGCAACCATTACAAATAATGACATGGATGGATTAAAAGTAACTGCAAGTTATTATGATAGCTGGGCTAGTGATACATATTACCTTGGTGGCATACAATCTGCACAAAATAGAAAAACTAATACTGGTAATGGTATGGCTATGATAGGCTTTGATGGTGAATATGGAATGTCAAAGTTTAAAGTATGGTATGCAAATATTGATAAATTTATGAATACAATATTTAGTGAATATAGCATAGGTGATAATTATGAGTTCAAAGCACAAATAGCATATACCGATATGTATAAAAATGCTATGCTAAGAGAAAGTGGCAAAAGAGTATGGTATAAATTTGATGGAACAGATGGAGCTAAATCAAGAGGTTTATATACTCTACAATTCACTATGAAGCCAATCAATGAATTTGCAACAAGAATTGGATATGTAGGCAGTTTTGGTTCAGGTTATGGTGTAGCATTAAACAATCAAGCATCATTTAGTAAAGCAGGAAGATGGTGGTATGATAATTATGGAGATTCAAGAAATGGTTTTGCTTTCTCTGGACAAGGTGGAAAACAAGATACACATATAAATATATGGTATGTAGCTATGCAAGGAAAAGTTTCAATAGTAGATCTAGGGCTTGACATAGTGGGAATAAGTGGTAAAAATAACTTTGCAGTGAGTGCTTACAAATCACCAACTGGCGGTAAAATAGCAGAAGTTAATGCTAAAGATAGAACTTTCTTTGAAATCACACCATCAATTGATCTAAACATAACAAAAGGTGCAAAGATATCTACCTATTATGCTATAGTATTTGGACAAATAAATGTTCAAAGATTATGGACTCAATTCTCATACAGATTCTAAAAATAATATAAAGATTGGGTGTTAATACCAGTCTTTATATCATCTTAATTTATAAGCCTTAGCCCACTTATCACTATGTAGCAATGTAAATAAATCTTTATCATAATTTTCATATAAAAATAACTGGACACTAAGAGAATGATTAGTCCTATCATCTATTGCAAAAAACATCTTTAACTCTTTTGAGTAGATTATATGGAGCTTAGTCTTATCATCATTATATGAAGTAGTAGTCGTATGCAATTCATCACCGATTCTATCAACTATATGAAATTTTTGCACATTAATAGATTTACCGCTTTCTATACTTTTAAATACGCCATCTTTTGGATAAAACTCAAACTCACCATCAAGTAAATAATAATCTTCTTTATCAACTATAGATGAATATTGCGCTAAAGTTTTACTATCTTCTGAATGTAAAACTTTACCATTTGAGTAATCAATATCGCTAAATTCATCAATTGCAGTTTGTATAGAAAGTATGCTAAATGGTATATATAAATATATGTTATGATCAATTTTTGGCGTAGCAAAACTAGAATCCCCTAAACTCTCCATAAAAGATTTCGGATCATCTAAAGCATTGTATTTATATAAGATTCTATCTACATTATGATGCTTGAGAAGCTCTTTATCTTCTGTGTAAAAGACCTCTGCAATGAGTTTTGCCATATTATAAGATGCTAGTTGATTTGTAGAAGATAAAATAAAACTAGAAATAAAATGATTCACACCATCTAGATCTGTGCCTTGGATAATTACTTTTGTATTAGAATAATATGGAATCATAAAGCCATAATCCCACCAAGAAATAGTCAAATCATCATTATTGGTAGAATCCTTTCTTATCGCATCAAGTGCATTGATTTCATAGCCAAGAACAACAGGCTGTATAAAATAATTTTTCGTATGATAATAATTAGGCAATATAGCAAATAATGCAAGGCATATGGTTGCTATAAACTTTATTCCATTTAATACAAATCTATCTTTTATAGCCAAGTTGAATAAATTTAATACAAAATACAAAAGATAAAAATACCCAAGACTAAAAATAGGCGCCCCAAACATAGAGAATCTAAGTCCAAGCTTTAAACTAGCTAATGATAAAAGTAAAAATGGAAGCAGGATCACACTTCGTGGAATCTTTACAAACATAACTACAATTCCAACCAATCCTATCGCAAATGTAGCATTATCACCCATTGTTCTTTCAGCTAGATTGATTAAAGTAAGTGGGGCAAGCTCCATAATCGTGCCAGATGTACTATGTAATGTTATAGCACTTGAAGTTACCATTTTATCAGTTACATAAGTCGCAAGTCTTGATGTGATCAAATCCAAATTAGATATGATAAATACACCAAAACCAATAAACAAAATCAATACACTTTTGTATTTGATTTTTGATACTATTTTTTGCGTAATTGATTGAAATACAAAAACCTTATCACTCATAAAATGTAATAAAATAGCAAACAAGATAATCTTAATATAAATATTAATAAATGATATAGCAATGATTAAGATTCCAAGTGCTTCGTATTGTTTGAGGTTATTTCTATCTTTAATAAGTATATAAAATAACGCAAGAAACACACTTGTAGTAAGTATATAGGTAGCGCTAACTTTATGCCACAATAAAGCCAAAATAAAACAAATAGCAGCAAATATTACATCTCTTAAATTATATTGTTTTAAAATCCTATACATAAAATATAAGCCAAGTAGGGGGAAAAACAATACAAGCATATCTGTATCATAATATCCACCTATTGTTCTATTGCTATATCCAATGCTAAGTGGTGTTAATGTAGCGGCAAAAAATGCATAATATTTATTTGTCATATCTTTAGCAAATAAATACATAGGAATTGCAACAAAGCTTGATAATATGATTGGCAGAAAGAAAAATAAATCATCAATAGAAAATGGAAGTAAATAATAAAACATAGCACTTAGGATTGATGGCATTTCTAATGATGCTATAGGATAAAATGCATTATCTAAATTGCCATTTATTAAATCTTTTGTAGCAGTGGCAAAATGGTATGCATCATTTGTAGTAAGCAATCTATTGCCATCAAAAAAATAATAACTAAATGCACTACTATAATACACAAATGCTTCTCTTGTATATATAGAAATAAATATCGCAATGGCAATAAAAATCACATCAACAAAAATCATCAAGAATTTAGAATTCATAAAACTCCCTTAAGAATAATCATTTAAAAAAGTGGCTTTGACATAGAATCTGGAATCTCTATTTCAAGTAGCTTTAATATACTTGGTGCGACATTATCTAGCCCCCCATTAGATACTTTTGCAACATCTTTATCAAGAACAAAGCACCACACATGTCCAGCAGTATGATTTGTAAGCAATTTACCATTCTCATCTTTCATTTTTTCGCAATTGCCGTGATCACTTGTGATAATTAATGAGTAATCACATTGTTTTGATTTATCTATAATCCGTCCTAATTCAGCATCTACAGCCTCAACAGCCTTTATTGATGCTTCATAGCTGCCTGTATGACCAACCATATCGCCATTTGCAAAATTAACAACGATAAAATCTCTATCTTTATCCATAGATTCCAATACAGCATCACACACTTCTTTTGCACTCATTTCAGGTTTTAGATCATATGTCTTTACTTTTGGTGATGGAATCAAAATTCTATCTTCACCAATGAGTGATTCTTCTTTTCCGCCATTGAAAAAGAATGTTACATGTGCGTATTTTTCTGTTTCTGCTATATGACTTTGCGTTAGATTATTTCTACTTAAAATCTCTGCTAGCGTATCTTTTACCTTCTCTTTTGGAAATAAAACTAAAAAAGGAAAAGTCGAATCATACTCACACATAGTGAGAATCTTAACCTTTGGCACCCTTTTTCGCTCAAATTCGATAAAATCATCAAATCCTATCGCCCTAACAATTTCTCTTGCCCTATCGCTTCTAAAATTAAAAAACAAAAATCCATCACCATCACTCATACCTTTGTAATCATTAAAGCTAGCAGGCACGATAAATTCATCTGTGATATTTTCATTATATTGTGATTGTATGTATTCTAATGGATTAGATCTTGGATTTGCACCATTAACGATGCAATTATATGCAACCTCTACCCTCTCCCATCTATTATCTCTATCCATAGCATAGAATCTACCATTAATTGTCGCAATTTTTATGCGATCTGATTCTATTTTAATAATATCTTTTATATAGTCTGGAGCAGTAAATGGAGCTACATCTCTCCCATCTGTAATTATATGGATATAAATAGTCTTTCCAAAAGATTCTAGAATTTTTGCTAATCCTATTAAATGGCTAATATGCGAATGCACCCCGCCATCACTTACCAAACCACATAAATGAATCACATTTAAATTCTCTGCAAAGTCAAGTAAAGTAGCATTTTTTGCAAGTGGTGAAGATGCAAAATCATCAAAATTAAGCGACATAGATATTTTTACTAAATCTTGATACAAGACTCTTCCTGAACCAATGCACATATGCCCTACTTCACTATTACCCATTTGCCCTTCAGGAAGACCAATATCTGTGCCAAAAGTGCTTAAAAATGAATATGGTGCATTTCTAAAAAGCCAATCATAATTAGGCTTTTTAGCATTTGCAAAAGCATTCCAAGAATTACTCTCATTGTATCCTATGCCATCAGTGATAACCAATATAACTTTTTTTTTCATTGTATAATCCTGCATAAACTTAGTATAATTCCGCAAATATTACCAAAATAATTTCATTTTTTAGGTTTTTATGCTGTATTATCTATACTCAGAGCTTGGAATAAACATATTCCAATATATATCATTTCGTGCGGGCTTAGCATTCATTATTTCATTTTGTTTTTCTATGTTTTTATTGCCTCGATTTATACAATGGGCAAAACAAAAAAAAGCTTCGCAACCTATATCTGATTTTATCCCTACACACAAAATGAAATCAAATACACCAACAATGGGTGGTATGATATTTGTTTTATGTAGCATTTTGGCAAGTATTTTATGTGCCAATATAATGAATTATTATGTGTTGATTGGAATCTTAATACTAGTGCTATTTTGCATAATTGGCATAAAAGATGATTACACAAAAATATCACATAAAAACAATAAAGGAATAAGTGCTAAGCGAAAAATTACTCTACTTATAGTGGTATCATTTGCTGTTTCTATATGCATATATTTACTAAATCACAATACTAATTTTTATATACCATTTATTAAGAATCCTATTTTCAATATGGGATTTTTTGCAATTATTTTTTGGATGACAATATTTATAGCTACAAGCAATGCGGTAAATATCACTGATGGGCTTGATGGGCTTGCTACCGTCCCTAGCATTTGTGCCATTACGACATTAAGTGTATTTATATATATTTCCGGAAATGCAATACTTAGCTCATATTTATTAATACCAAAGATTATTCACAGCGGCGAATTAGTGATAGTATCATCTGCGCTACTTGGATCATTATTTGGTTTCTTATGGTATAACTGCCACCCTGCACAAATTTTTATGGGTGATAGCGGGAGTTTAGCGCTTGGAGGATTCATAGCTTATATGGGAATAGTATCAAATAATGAAGTGTTGCTAATTTTGATTGGTTCTATTTTTGTCATTGAAACACTAAGTGTGATACTTCAAATTGGTAGCTATAAACTAAGAAATAAAAAAATCTTTCTTATGGCACCTATACATCATCATTTTGAAGTCAAAGGTTGGAATGAAAATAAGATTATCATAAGATTTTGGATTATCGCGCTACTTAGCAATCTATTAGCGATTTTGAGTATAAAAATACGATGATTTCTTTATTTGGCTATGGGCAAACAATGAAAGCCTTAAGTAAATTTGTAGCACCTTGTAATATATATGATGAAAAATTTAAAGAAAAAAATCAAGATGAATTTGGCAATAATCTACTACCTATAAATGAATTTGATCCACAAAAATCTAAACTAGAAATCATAAGTCCTGGAATCCCACCAAATTTTGCATTAAATAAAATAGCAAAAAACATAATAAGTGAATACGATTATTTTTACCCAAATAATGCGATAAACATCTGGATAAGCGGTACAAATGGCAAAACAACAACAACACAAATGGCACAATCGCTACTTAATGAATATGGTAGCGTATTTGGCGGCAATATAGGCATACCATTATGCAATTTAGACAAAAATGCAAAAATATGGATACTTGAGACTAGCTCTTTTATGCTACATTACACAAACATAGCCCACCCAAAAATTTATGCATTACTACCAATAACACAAGATCATATATCGTGGCATGGCAGCTTTGAAAACTACATCAATGCAAAGCTAAAGCCTCTAAAATCAATGTCAAAAGATAGCTACGCGATCATACCAAGCGACTATAAAACGATAACAAAGGAGTTTCAAGGAAATATATATTTTTATAAAAATACCAAGAATCTAGCAACAATATTTGATATAGATGAAAGAAAAATAAACTTTAAAGGCGCATTTTTACTAGATGCAATTATGGCACTTGCTATTTCAAAAATCATCACAAATACCATAAACTACAATACAATAAATAGCTTCAAAATTGACAGCCACAAGATTGAAGAGTTTAAAGATAGACGCAATAGGCTATTTGTAGATGACAGCAAAGCCACAAATATAGATGCCACAATGCAAGCTATAAATCTATACAAGAATAAAGAAATTTTTTTAATACTAGGCGGCGATAACAAAGGCGTAAGTCTTGAGCCTTTAATAAAACAGCTAATATCATATAAAATAAAAATATTTGCCATTGGAAAGTGTTCAAGTGAAATTTATCACTTATCAAGTAAATATCATATTTTTTGTCAAGATTCTCATACATTAGAAAATGCACTAACTAGCATTAAAAGCATATTTAATGATACTAAAAATAGTATTTGCCTATTATCCCCTGCTTGTGCAAGTCTAGATCAATTCTCATCATACAAACATAGAGGCGAAGAATTTAAAAAATATGCTCTATCATAAATATGATACTTTTAAGTAAATTTTAATTACTTATAATATATAATAAAAGCTTTAGTATTTGGCTCGATAGCTCAGTTGGTAGAGCAGAGGACTGAAAATCCTCGTGTCGGCAGTTCGATTCTGCCTCGAGCCACCATCGCAACTAAACTAATATAAATTAAAAATGTTTTTAGGTTTCAATCAACAAACTCCTGTATGTTTTTGGTTAAAATGAAATTTCCTTTATATCTCCCACTTTAAAAAACTCCTCGTAGATAGAATTTACGAGGAGAATTCTATTTTTTCTTATTTTTTCATTATCAGCATTTATCATTACATTATCAAAAAACTTTTGCAACACATCTTTTAACCCCAATAATCCCTCTATACGATCTTTTGGAGTGCTAATATCAAGTAATCTAAACTCCTCTAAAGCATAAAATAGATTTCTTTCATCATCACATTCAAACAATGAAACATTAATAGAATCTGCCATAATTTGCACATTTTTCAAGATATTTGCAATTCTTTTAAATAAACTTCTAAAATCATCATTAGTATTGACAAAAGAATGAAGTGCAAAAATCTGCATAACTAGCTCATATAAATCTTTTTGATTTGATTTTATAGCTGCATTTATAACTGATTGATTAATATTAAGTGTACCCTCAAGTCGCTCACAAAAAAACTTAAATATCTTATTTGCATCGATACTTTTATAATGAGATTCTAATTGCAATAAAATTTCAAATAAATTAAATGGAATCTCAAATTTTATTATCATTTTAATAATGCCACTACAAGCTCTACGAAGCGCAAATGGATCTTTTGAACCACTTGGAATCTTATCAATTGCAAAAAGGCTAATAATGGAATCTAATCGATTTGATATAGAGACAATCGCACTTTGAAGTGTAGTTGGAAGCTTAGAATCCTCTTGCAAAGGCAAATACTGCTCTTTTATCATTAATTTTAATGCATCATTTTGTGTATAATACGAACCCATAACGCCTTGTAACTCACCGAATTCACCCACCATTTCACTAAGCAAATCATTTTTACAAATTGAAATAGCTCTTATAATATCACTAGATTCTATATTCAAATTTTTAGACAAGATTTTTGCGATCTCAATCTCTCTATTTACCTTATCAAAAAGACTTCCAGAATCTTGTATAAACTCTATATTTTTTAAGTTATGATCTATTTTATCTTGTACAAAAGAATTCAAGTCATTTTTATAGAAAAATAAAGCATCTTCAAGTCTCGCCTTTAAAACACGCTTATTCCCATCTAAAATACAATCAAACGCACTTTTATCCATCGCATTGCAAATTACGATAAAGCCATTATTTAATTTTTCATTTTTATATGTCGCAAAATATTTTTGATTAATCTTCATTGAAGTGATGATAACCTCACTTGGGAGCTCTAAAAATTTATCATCAAACTCCCCATACAAAGCATTTGGGTATTCAGTGATTGCAATTACCTCATCAAGTAAAGAATAATCAATTTCAACTTTAATATTTTTTTCTATTTCTATATTTTTGATTTGGTTTATGATGATACTTTTGCGTTCATCTTGAGAATAAATCACACCATTTTCACGCAAAAATCCAAAATATTCATCAATATTTAAAATCTCTTTTTGCATTTTGCTTCTATGTGGATAAATCAACCGCATTTGTGCAAAATGATATTTTTGTTCTATATTTTTTAACTCTATAAATTTATCTCCAACTAATACAAAAATATTCCTAATTGGACGAATAAAACGATGCTCTACACTACCCCATTGCATACTTTTACCAAAATTTAAAGATTCTAAAAATTCTAAAATAATCACCTCTAATAAAGATTCACTTTTTTTACCCTCTATTATGGTGGAATAATACAAACATTCTTTGCCATTTTTTGTATTTGTCTGTAGATCATTTTTATTAATATTCAACTTTTTAAGAAAACTATTTGTCGCATCGCTTGGGTTTCCATTATCATCATATGCGATATTTAATGGTGGTCCAAAATACTCTACCACCTTACTTTCTTGCATCAAAGGAAAATCCCTAGATACAAAGATCAATCTCCTTGGCGTCCAAAAAAACTCAATATCTACACTAATGTTATTTTGGCTTAGCAATTTGCTTAGTTTTGTCTTGATATTTGCAATTTCTTTTTTGATCCCACTAAATGGCAATTCTTCTAAAAAAATTTCTATTAATAATGACGATGTATTCAATGTGGATTATCCTTGATTCAAATTTAACGCGTGATTTATATAAAATGAAGTAGAATCTTACCAAAAAATCAGCTCAAAGGGTTTAAATGCGTTTGATTACATTGTTGTTGTTGATGCAGTATTATATTTATGCAACGCCTGTAAATAAATGCGTAAGCATAGATAAATTTAGCGATGAGCAAAAAGAGATAATCGCCTATGCTTATAATTATGGGAAAAAGCATAATTTAGGTTTTACACTTGCAGCTATAGCGTGGCATGAATCTTGTGCTGGTGAATATAGAATGAATTTTGCAGATCCAAGTGCTGGAATCTATCACGCTCTAATACCCGGGGTAATCAAGCGATATCAGATGTTAAAAGACACTGGATTTAACCGCAATGTAATTGGAGAATTACTAATCCGCGATGATGAATTCGCATCAAAAGTTGCAATCGATGAATTATTATTTTGGCATAAAGTGAGAGATGGGAATTGGAAAGATATCATCAAATCATACAACAAAGGCTATAGCTGGGAAAAAAATGATAAATTAAATGAAATAGCTGAAAATTACTATAAAAATATAAAACTAAAAAAAGAGATTTTAGAACAATATATTCCAAAATATTTGAGTAATTTTAAACTAAAAAAGCGAGAACCAATGCTTGCTAATTTTAATTCAAATAATACAAATGCCATTGCAAGAAAGCAAGAAAATGAAGTGATTGAAAAGATAAGAAAATTAGAAGTGGCAGTATTAAAAAATGATAGTGAATTAATAGTAAATCAAGCAAAAAGGGACAATAAAGCAATAATAAGCATATATAATATCAATGAGGAAGATTCCATAATACACGAAAAAACAATCACTTTAAAACCATTATATATAAGCAAGTAGGAATAATATTGAAAATAGCTATTAATGGATTTGGCAGAATAGGCAGAGCTTTTTTTAGAAATTTTTATAATAATAAATTAGCAAATTTAGAAATTGTGCAAATTAATGATGTTTGCGACTTTGATAAATTAATATATTTATTAAGAGAAGATTCTATTTATGGGCATTTTAAGCATACCATCACGCATAACAATAATGAATTAACAATAAATAACAATACAATCAAACTAAGTACATATAAAAACCCCCAAGAATTCAAAACAAATGCAGATATTATCATAGAATGTAGTGGAAAATTTGATGATAAGCAAATGTTGCAATCATATTTAGACAATGGTGCATCATATGCAATACTTGGAGCCACACCAAAGGATGATATGGATATTTATATATGCGGAGTAAATGAACACACATACAATGGCGCAAAAATCATATCTAACGCATCTTGCACTTCAAATGCCATAGCTCCTATAATCAAAGCAATTAACGAAAAATGCAATATACTAAGCGGCAATATATCAATTATCCACCCATTTAATAATGATCAATCATTGCTAGATTCTCCGCATAATAACAATATTAGACTAAGCAGAAATGCGACAATGAATATAATCCCAACGACAAGCAGCATAGGCAATGTATTAAAAAAAATGTTTAATATCGATTTCTATGGAGATTCAATTAGAATCCCAACATCAATAGTTGCATTTAGTAATATTGATTTAGTACTTGATAGAAAACTAACAAAAGATGAAATATTAAACTTAAAATTTAATAGCAATATAGTTGGTATAGATGATAATATGCTAGTATCAAGTGATTTTATCGGGGATAAAAGAAGTGCAATTATTGCAAGTGATTTAATCAACATAAACAATAATGTCATTAGAATTGGAATTTGGTTTGATAATGAAAATGGCTATGCAAATAGACTCATTGATATGATAGATATCATACACAAATACCATAAATCACAAATCACCCACCACCCATAAATTGCAAAAACTCTATTTTATCTCCGTCATTTGGAAAAGTATCACTATATTGTGTTTTTTGCACTAAATTACTATTTAATGCGATTGCTACGACTTTAGATTCTATATTTAAAACATCTAATATTTCTTGAATACTTTTTTTGCCATCAAAATCCATTGATTGACCATTTATTATCAAAGTCATTTTTTCTCCTTAAAAAACTGATAATAAAATCCTGATTTATTCACCTGCTTTGCACGAGAAATAACCAAATCCCCATCTTTTGCGCCCTTATTTACAGAGCTTCCAGCTGCAATTAACACATTAGACTCGATCTCAACAGGAGCAATTAGCTGCGTATCACTACCAACAAAGACATTTTTGCCAATAATTGTTTTATGCTTTTTTATACCATCATAATTGCAAGTAATCACACCTGCACCAATATTTGTCCCACTATCAATGCTGCTATCACCAAGATAACTCAAATGCCCAGCTTTTACATTATTTAAAACTGATGCTTTAATTTCGACAAAATTACCAATATGAGAATCCTTGATATGGGATTTAGGGCGGATTCTAGCAAATGGCCCTATTGTGCTATTTTCTATAACGCTATTTTCTATAACGCTATTTGATAATATTTGAGATTCTACGATTTTACTACCACTTTTTAAAATACAATTACTCTCAATTTCACACTCTCCGATAAATTCCACTCCAAATTCAATATAAGTACTGCTTGGAATTCTAAAAATCACACCAGATTGCATAGCCCTATTTCGCAACAAATCAAGCATAAAAGATTCAGCCTTTGCTAAATCTATCTTTGAATTGACGCCCATAAATTCGTCTTCCCTTGCATTCACACCTAGAATCTCACAATTATCACTATGTGCCAAGCTAATGACATCGGTTAAATAATATTCGCTTTGCTGATTGTTAGATTCTAATTTTGGGATATATTTCTCTAAAATATCCTTTTTAAAGCAATATATCCCTGCATTTGCTAGATTTATGGATTTTATTTTATTATCTGCATCTTTTTCTTCAACAATACCTAGCACCCTATTTTCATTCATAATAACTCGACCATAACCACTTGCATTATCTAACTCTAATATACCCATAGTGATATCACAATCATCTCTAATAAAACCCTCTAGTGTATTTGACTGCACTAGCGGCATATCACCACTTAAAACTAAAACTTTATCATATTTTGTATTTATTGGCGATTTTTTATCACTACCAAATCCCTTCATCAGTGCTCCAGCAGTGCCAGGGAATTCATCGTGATTTTGTATATGAATATTAATATTACTATTTGGATATGTAGAATTTATTTTATTTTGGATTAAATTAGCTTCATTGTATAGAACTATATGCAAATCATCGCTAAGCTTACTCACCTCATCAATAATGCAAAAAAGCATCTCTTTTCCGCAAATCTTATGCAAAACCTTTGGAATCTTAGATTTCATTCTAGTACCAAAACCTGCACTTAAAATAACAATTGAAACTTGATTCAAGCCTATTTCCTACTTTCAAATTATTTATACAATTTTAACACAATAAAAGATATAATTTATTTTTATGCACGCAGATAATCATATATTCTATTTATATTTTATTTAGGAGTTTGCATTTATGGACTTAGGAACTATTATAGGGCTATTCCTAGTTACCATACTTTTAGTTGGAGCAATGGTAATGGGTGTTGGCGTGCAAGTATATATCGACTTCCCTTCACTACTTATCACAGTTGGTGGCTCTATATCTGCGCTACTTATATCATTCAAATTAGAAAATATGAAAAATATATTCAAATATCTAGGAATTGCATTTAAACCTCATCAATACAATATCCCTGCATTAATCAAAACAATTGTTGAGTATGCAATCAAAGCAAGAAGAGATGGAATACTATCACTTGAACAAAATGTAAATCAAGAAGAAAATGATTTCCTTAGAAAGGGTTTGAGTATGGCAGTAGATGGTTCTGAGCCAGATTCAATAAGGGAACTACTAGAAATAGATATGGAACAATCTCTAAATAGACATAATAGCAATGCTGATATATTTGAAACTTGGGCGGCATTAGCTGGTGCTTATGGTATGCTTGGAACGCTAATTGGTCTTGTTGCAATGCTTGTAAATATGAGTGATCCTAGCTCCATTGGTCCTGCAATGGCTGTAGCATTGATTACGACGCTTTATGGATCACTAATAGGAAACACGGTTGGGACACCAATAGCAAATATCTTGAAAGTTAGAGCCCAAGATGAAGCACTAATGAAATTATTAGTTATTGAAGGTATTATATCCATTCAAGCAGGCGATAATCCAAGAGTGCTAGAAACAAAATTATTATCATTTTTACCACCAAATCAAAGATTTAGTCAATTTGATTAAATAAATGGCAAAGAAGCTTAACACTCAAAAAAAAGGTGGAGGTCTACCCCTATGGCTTGGGACATTTGGGGACTTGATGAGCTTACTTTTAACCTTTTTCATATTACTTTTATCGATGGCTACATTTGATGCAAAGAAATTAATAGAAGCTGAAGCTAGTATAAAAGGGGCATTAAGCATACTAGATGGCGGAATCAAAATTGAACCAAGCCAAAATAGAATCACACTTCCAGCAGACATAACAATACCACCAGAATACGCAGAAGAAGTCCGTCTGATAAAACAAACAATCATTGATTTTTATGATATGCCAAATGTATCAAAAGGGCAAGCTGATATCATAGGTGATGGGTTAAATGGATTTATTATAACACTTCCTGCAAATGTAGTAGTAAATGAAGAATTTAAAGTCAATGAAGATGCAAAACTGTTTTTAAAGAGAGTTTCACAAATAATGGAAAAAATGCCGCAAAATACGCAAATTGAAGTGCTTGGGAAATCAAATATATCAACAACATCTATCAATCTCGAACGAGCTTCAAAAATCGCACTTAGCATTGGCAGGGAATTTCATAACTTAAACATCAATGGAAATAAAATAAATATCATAGGCATAGAAGATAAAAACCTATCAAAAAATGAAGAGATATTAAATATCAGATTCTACGCAAAAGACATACAAATTGGCAAAACAAGAGGATTATTAGATAAATAATGATTAGAATCATATTTGCATTAATGTGTATTTTTAGTATTACATTTGCTGAAGTAGATCCTATTAATCAAAATGGGAATCTAATAATGAGGGAAGTGCCAAAGCCGCAGCAAGGAACACAAATAAACCCAAATACAAACCCTGCACTAAACTCACCTACAATACCAACAATAGATTTATCACTTAGTGCGCCAAAAGATCCAGGTGATTTAGTAACGACGCTAAACATCGTGATAATCATTACATTATTAGTGTTAGCGCCATCATTGATATTGGTTATGACTAGCTTTGTGAGAATTGTAATAGTGCTTGGATTTTTACGGGTTGCAATGGGAACACAGCAATCACCACCGACACAAATTTTAGTTTCACTAGCATTAATACTTACATTTTTCATTATGGAGCCAGTTGCAACTGATGGTTATAATGCTGGAATCAAACCATATATAAATAAAGAGATTCCATATGATGAAGCATTTACAAGAGCAATAAAACCTTTCAAAGAATTTATGATGAAAAATACCAGGGAAAAAGATTTAGCATTATTTTTTAGAATAAGAA
Organism: uncultured Helicobacteraceae bacterium; assembly: GCA_944323755.1. Taxonomy (GTDB): domain Bacteria; phylum Campylobacterota; class Campylobacteria; order Campylobacterales; family Helicobacteraceae; genus NHYM01. The sequence continues at coordinate 110,299 of CALUTR010000004.1, read as the reverse complement.
ATCTAGAAAACCCACAAACAATAGATGATGTGCCACTTACAGTTCTCTTACCTGCATTTATGATAAGTGAGTTAAAAACTGCATTTCAAATAGCTTTTTTATTATATTTGCCATTCTTGGTGATTGATATGGTTGTTAGCTCATTACTTATGGCACTTGGAATGATGATGCTGCCGCCTATTATGATATCTCTTCCATTTAAGATTCTAATTTTTATCCTTGTTGATGGATTTAATCTTTTAATAGGCAATCTTGTAAGTAGCTTCAAATAGTTTATAAATAATATTTATTATTAATATTATATTTCTAGAACCATATTTATACATTTTTTTAATTTTATAAAAAAATAATTATTGATATTTAATGCATATTTCCGTATTTTTCTTTATATTGTATATTATAATAACAATTCTTATTATAATTACTAAAAAGGAAAACAATGAAGCCAGCCTCAAAAATAAGATTCTTATTGGCACTAATAACCTCTAGTGCTTTGGGCGAAAACATAGATAATAATGAAATAAAAGATATATATTTAGGGAATTTAATTACAACAAAAAAATACTTCACATACCAAGAAGGCAACACCATATCATCAAATACACTAGATAGCATTCCAAGCAATAGTGGCGATATAACAAGCACTTTAAAAATGCTTCCAAATGTGCAATACAATAATTCACAGCTAAGCTCACAAACTCCAGGAGAAATTGATCCTGCAAATATAAGTATTAGCGGTGGCTTGTATTATCAAAATAATTTTCAAATTGATGGTTTCAATATGAATAATGATTTAAATCCAAGTATAAGCGGTGATAACTATAATCCTGTGGCTATCACTGCGCTTCCAGGACAAAGTCAAGGGCTAAATATAGATATATCATTGCTAGATTCTATTAGTGTACAAGATTCTAATATTTCAGCTGTATATGGTGGGTTTAGTGGTGGAGTGATAGAGGCAAACACGAAAAAACCAACAAAAGAATTTGGCGCAAAGATTAGCTATCAAATCACACAAGGAGATGCAAATCCTAGCCACTTGAGCCTAACTAATTACCATATAAATGACAATAATATAAACAATTTTCTAAATTCCACAAGTGCGGCAAATCAGCCAAGCTTTATTAAACACATTTTTAGATCATCACTAGAATCTAAGTTTAATTCAAAAGCTGGTATTATCGCTAGTTTTACCACTACACAAAGTTTTATTCCACTTAATTCCTATGCGCAATCACAAATCAATGCAATACTTGATAAACGCCAAAAGACACAAAAAAGACAGAGTTATAATCTATTTTTAAAAGGAAATTATGATGTGAGTGATTATGTGCGCTTGGAGGCAAGTTATGCATATATGCCACAATATAATAATTATTTCATAATAAATACAAAAGATTCTAATTTTGATATGCTAAGTGGAGGGCATCAAGCTGGAGTAAAAACATTCATTGATCATAAATTTGGATACCTAAAGATACAAGGTAATTTTAACTTTTTAGATAATTCAAGGACAAAATCACAAAATAATATGTATATATGGAGATATAGTACAGATAAAAACTGGAATCCAAATGGCAATAACGCAGAGGGTGGCTATGGTAATGTAAATAGCAGACAAATCAATATGGATTTAAAAATGATTCAAGACTTCAAAGTGCTTAAATATGAAGATTTTGAAAACTATATCAGCATAGGTTTGGAGCTTGGATATGCAAATGCATACTATAAACGCTTAAATGATACTATGATTGGATTTGGAAATACACAGCCACTAAAAAACAATGTAATTTGCAGCGATACACAATGGTGCTCTAATGGGATCGTCGATATAAATAAGATTCCAGTCAATCAACAAACTCAATGGAAAGATAATAATGGGCAATGGATATCTAGAGCAACACTATACAAGGCAGGAAAAATACAGCTACATAATTTTACATTTGGATCATTTATCGAAGATAATATCAATTTAGATCTCTATGATTTTGGAGAGATACAATCAAGAATTGGCCTTAGACTTGATTATGACACATATATGAGTAAAGCCACACTAGCACCCCGATTTAGTATTAATTACAATGCGCCGTGGGGAGATGATAATTTTGATACTCAATTCACATTTGGAGCAAATAGATATTATGGGAGGAATCTATTTGCATTTAGGCTTATGGAAGAAAGAAGCACACTACAATGGACGCTAAATAGAACACAAGAAAATCAAAAATGGGAAAATGCAACTGCAACACAAAATAAAAGTGATACTAATTTTAAGCAACTAAATGTCCCATATTCTGATGAATTGGTAGGTGGAATTTCACAAAATCTACAATCAATAAATCTCGCCATAAAATACATACATAGAAATGGCAAAGATGAAGTTAGAAGAATGTGTCAAGCACCAGATGGAAGCATTAGCGCATATAACTGCGCATCAAATACAAGTATCACAAAAGATTTAAAATATGTATATACAAATAATGGAATTAGCCAAAGCAATATTGTAAGCATAACACTACAAAACAAAAATCCACTGGAATTATATGAAATAAAAAACAATATTTTATTTGCATTTGATTGGACAAACACAAATAGAAACTATGCCAACTATAATAGCGATTTCGAACTTGGTGAATTTCAAAATGATCTAATAAGCTATAATGGAAAGATTATAAGATATGCAGATAGACCAGCAGAAAACTTCATACGACCATACACATTGCGATTAAACACAATACACAGCCTTAATATTTGGAAAACAAAATGGACTTGGAATAATTTTTTTAGATATAGAAGTGGCTATAACGCTATGATTAGTGTAGGCGAAGAATACAAAGATAGCATCTTAATTAATGGCGTATTAACAAAGGTGGATACATTTAAACCATATAAGGTTAAAGGTGCTTTCACTTGGGATATTAGGCTTGGGGCTGAATTTGAAATATACAAAAGAAATATAATGTTTGTAAATTTAGATGTTATCAATGTTTTAGATTCAAAAAATATTGCTATTGTTGATTTAAGCAATTACACACCAAGTGCAGGCGCTAGTGCAACACCAATATACGAGCTTGGAAGACAATTCTACATAGAGCTTGGGTATAAATTTTAATTTTGGAGATAATTATGAAAAAGATTCTTATTATTTTATGTATAAATTTTGTATTTGGAGTAAATTTTGATGAGCTAAGAGAGATGTATCTTAAAGATTCTAAGTATTGGAGTAAAACATTGGTTGATGATGGCATAGAATACGAAGAAATCGGGGCACTGCCTTCAATGCCACCATATCCATATTATAATCCATATTCAGAATCTAAAGTTGAGCTTGGTAAAAAACTATTCAATGACCCAAAGCTATCATCATCTAATCAAATAGCTTGCGCATCATGTCATGATAGAGAATTTGGATTTGGTGATGGTAGGAAGCTTAGCTATGGGCATAATAGAGCACTTGGAAAGCGTAATTCACCAAGTGTAGCAATGAGTGCATTTGGCATTGAAAAATTTTGGGATGGGAGGGCAAAAAATCTAGAAGAGCAAGCGCTGATGCCAATTTTAGATGAAAGAGAAATGGCTTTTGATCCAGATTCTGCGGCTAAGAAACTAAATAATATAGAAGAATATAAAATATTATTTAAAGAAGTTTTTGGAAGTGAAATAATTACAAAAGAATTAATCGCTAAAGCAATAGCAACATATGAGCGAAGCTTAATGCCACAAAATAGTAGATTTGATAGATTTATGCGAGGAAATAGCAAAGCTTTAAGTGATAAAGAAATTTGGGGACTTCATATTTTTAGAACAAAAGCAAGATGTATGAATTGCCACAATGGCGTAAGTTTTAGCGATCAAAAATACCATAATTTAGGATTAACATACTATGGCAGAAAATACGAAGATTTGGGGAGGTATCTTGTTACAAAGGATGTAAATGATGTTGGTGCATTCAAAACACCAAGCCTAAGACTTATATCACAAACAAAACCATATATGCATAATGGATTATTTCCAAACTTAAGGGGAATCTTAAATGCCTATAACGCAGGAATGTTTCACCCCAAACCAAACGATAATCAAAAAGATGATCCATTATTTCCAAAAACATCGCCACTACTGCATAAGCTAAACCTCACAAATGAAGAATTAGATGCATTAGAGGCATTTTTAAAAACATTATAATTGTTACTGCTTGATTGTTAGAAGTGTATCAATCATTCTATCAATCGTAGTAATCACCTTTGCATTTGCAGCATAACCACTTTGGAATTTTATTAGATTCACCATTTCTTCATCTATGCTCACCTGACTAATAGCTAGATATTCCTTTTTTACGGCAGCAAGGACAGATTGTTTTGTATCACCTAGAATTTGCACATCATTAGTATCTGTGGCAACCTTCCCTGTAACAAATTGAAAATACTGCGGTATGGTCATCTCTTGTTTTTTACCACGCACCGGATAAAACTCGCTATCTTTATGTTGCAATTCTAACATCATAGTTGCAATATCAAAATTACCACTTACAGGAGCTTTATGCTGACGGATCAAAGTAGGATCTTTTGCATACATAGCATTTAATTCTATATTCTGCGCATTATCTCCATCAAGCAATCTATTTACCCCGATCGCACCAACAAAATTACTGCCCTTATCTTCTATACTTACACTCAACCCCATTGAACTATCTTTTGGAAGTATTTGAAATTGCTTTGCTTCATCATCATAATAGGCATTAAAATAATCATCAAAATCATTTAGTGGATTATTGTCATTGTTATCATCAGTATTTTTATTTAAATACTTAATCACATCTTCCATCGTTGTAATGCCATCGATACTGACATTTTTCCTCAACATTTCATTGCCTTTCGCATCATAGACAATAACATCAAATGAGCCATTTTTGATATTATAAGCAGAATCTGATAATACATCTTGACTACTTAATGTCAATACTTGACTTTTTAGCTCTGTCGTTGCACTTTGTGCATATACACCATTAGTAGCCTCTATAAAACCTTGAGCAAATGTATCTAAATTATTTATATACTCTTGAATCTTTCCTATTTTACCACCATTTTTGCCATAAGCAACAAGATCAAGTAACGCTCCGCTCTTACCTCCACTAATTTTATCTGTAATATCAACCTTTTTAAAGTCATATCCTTGAAAATATACACTATACAATCCATCTTGATTATCTTCATTATCAATTACTAATGGGTGATAATTAGCGCCATCTACGATATTAAAGCCACCTGCAATATTTAGCGTATATCCATAATCAAAATCTGCACTCTCACTATTTAGCCTTGATTGACTTTTTAATTTATCTTTAAAGACATTGTTTCCAATTAATTTTGATAGATTAAATTCAAGCTCATCTCTTCTATCTCTAAGCTCATTTGCTTGTTTTAATTCCCTAGAATCTTCCATTTCTGATAATTTTTTATTAATCTCTGCAATTTGCTTAGCTATAGAATTAATCTCTTCTATAGTCACTTTCAATTCTTCGCTTTGTTTTATCTGCAATTCAAACAACCTTCGCCTTGTGTCTTTTATATTTGATATTAATGTTTGAGTGTGTTGCGCTAAAACTTGCTTTTGTGAAGGATCAGATGGATTTTTTTCTACATCTTTCCAAGCATTAAAATAATTTTCAATATCATTATATATACCAACTCCATCAACTTCAGGGAAAAATGCAGAAGCCTCTCTTAATGTGGTAAATTCTGTATCATAAAATTGAGCATCGCTGGCTGCTTTTCTATACCTTGAAAATGTAAATTCATCGTGGATTCTTTGTATTGTCTCTATATCAACGCCACGACCAAGATTATAGTTTTGATAATAAAGAGGCTTCTCTGGAGATACGACCACCCTTTGTCTTGCATAAAATTCATCGCTGGCATTGGCTATGTTATTACCCGTAACATCAACCATTAATTGATGTGCGTTTAATCCAGTTTGAGAAGTATTTAGTGATGATAAGATTCCACCCATATCACGCCTCTATATGTAATAAATCAACTTTTGAATATGATTTGTTTGAGTATCCATCTCTTTGACTTGGAATAATGCTTTCTAATAAAGAATTATAAAATTCATACACAGCAATCACACTTTTTGCATAATTTTTATTAATATCTCTAAGTGTTTTTAACCCCTCTCGCATTTTATCAATAAGCGCTAAAGAATTGGGATCTAAAAGTTCCTCTATACTCTTATTAGGATTCTCTTTAGATAGCTTTAGCATAGCATCACGAGCTAAATCTTTACTGCGATCAAACATAGCAATTGCATTATTTTTAGATTCTAACCTTTGAAAGATAGCATCGTGATTTGCTTCTTTTATATCTTGCATATCAAGATTGCTAATCCTAATTAACTCTTCGAGATTAAAAACAGCATCACTTAGAAATTTAATCAACATAAGAATCTGCCTTAAAATTCAAAATATTTTAAGATTCTAAAAGCAAATCCTGTGCCATTTTATCTGCAGTTTTTTGTGTATCAATCTTGTAACTACCATCATCAACTTGCTGCTTTATTGTTTCTACTTGATTTGATTTGTCAACATCTTCGCTATTAATTGTATTTGCTGCAATTTGGAGGCTTGGGGTAGGATTACTACTTGATTTTGCATCTTGCAAATCTTGTTTTACATCATTTTTAATTGGTGCACCATCGTTAGATACAGCCCCACTTGATACATTATTTGTTCTAATTATCATTTTAGATTCTCCACATACACATACTATAAATTTAGTAAAATAAAAGTCTAAAAATTACTTGATCACAAAATCGTCACGATACTATATATTATTTAAAAGAATCAGAAATTTCTTTTAAGAAATTATCTATATTGCGTTTATTCATCGGTGATATTTGTGTATTAGAAAACACAGATACATCTGAATTTTTATAATCAAAAATGTAGAATCCCACAAAAACAACACCATAAATAAAAACTAAAAACGCCATTGATGGGAATATCCAATCTTTCATAATACAACCTAAATTTTTTGAAAAATTATAAAACCTTAGCACTTAAAATACAAACCATTTTATCTCAAAAATTGCAAATAAATTTGTATTTGTTGAAATAAATTTTATTTTGTATAATTACGCCTCAATAAACTAAAACCATAATAAATACACATTTTATAATGAATTAAAGAAATGAAGGAATAATCTTGATAAAGGGTTCATATAAAGTATTAATATGCTTATTTGTGTTTATCACATCTTGTTTTGGTGCCACAAGCTCAAATGATATTTGGAATAAAGGATATACTTTTTTACAATTTTTAGAATCTTATGGGATTCCATCAAGTGTATATTGGAATTTATATCCAGAAGATAAAGAATTAACAGCAGAAATATATGCTGGAGTGAGATATTATACATTAGTAGATGACAACAACACTCTACTTCAAGCACTTATTCCTATAAATGACGAAACACAAATCCATATAGTAAAAGATGGTGAGGATTATAAAGTTGATTTTATTCCTGTTAAATACTTTTCCTCCACAAATTCAATAGCATTATCAATACAAAAATCACCATATCAAGATATAGTAGAATTAATAGGCGATGCAAATCTAGCAAATGAATTCATAAACACATACAAAAACACTATCAATTTCAGCAAAAATGTAGCAAAAAATGATAAATTAGCAATCATATACAGCTCAAAATACAGGCTTGGCAGAAGCTTTGGTACTCCAGAAATTAAAGCATCTCTAGTTGAAACAAATGGGAAGCCAAATTTTTTATTTGCATACAGTGATGGAAAACACTACGACCAAAATGGCAATGAAATTACAGGATTGCTACTACATACACCTGTATCAAACTCTAGAATCTCATCTAGATTCTCACTAAATAGAATGCACCCTATATTAAAAGTAAAGAGACCGCATTATGGTGTTGATTATGCAGCTCCATATGGCACAAATGTAAAAGTAGCAGCAGATGGTAAAGTCGTATTTGCAGGCGTAAAAACTGGATATGGAAAAGTTGTCGAAGTAATTCACGAAAATGGATTAAAAACATTATATGCACATTTAAGTAAAATTAATGCTAAAAAAGGACAGCGTGTAAAAACTGGACAAATAATTGGAAAAGTCGGGAATAGCGGTCTTAGCACTGGACCACATTTACACTTTGGTTTATACAAAAATAACAAACCAATTAATCCACTATCAAATATACGCACTCAAAAAAGTGTGCTAGCAAAAGAACAAAAAGAAGAGTTTTTAAAAATAGCAAAAACATACGAAAAGCAGCTAAAAATAGCTATCATTGATAATTTAAACAGCCAAGCCCCTAGCTATTTTGCATCAAATTAATATGGCAATAGATAAATCAAGTATAAAATTATATGACTGCAAGGATTCAAAATACATTCAAGTAAAGCAGATGTCTTATATAGAAAATGGCATTCATAAAACTTGGGACATAGCAAGTTCGCACGATAGTGTATCAATATTAATCTACAATAAAGACAATGATTCAATTATCATAGTAAAACAATTTCGTCCTGCAGTATTTCTAAAAAATAATGATGGATATATGTATGAGTTATGTGCTGGATTAGTTGATAAAACAAATAAATCAATAGAACAAATAGCAAAAGAAGAAGTATTAGAAGAATGCGGCTACAAAGTAGAATCTATAACAAAAATCGCTCAATTTTACTCATCTGTAGGCACAAGTGGCAGCAAACAAAATGTATTTTATACTGAAGTTGACAATAATCAAAAAATCACAAATGGCGGTGGTATCGATGATGAATACATAGAAGTAATAGAAGTTAAAGTAAATCAAATGCAGGACTTTTTAAAGCTTGATAATATAACGCCTGCACTTGGATTCTCATTTATGTGGTTTTTATCAAACAAACAAGGTAAAACAAAATGACTAAAACAATAATGATATTGACTTTCATATCACTATTTATCGTTGGCTGTAAAAATAATAATGAGCAGCAAATCGTAATTCAAGAAGAAAAATATTCATTAATTAGTTTAGATTCTGATAAAGTAGTATTTAACAAGCAAGAAAGTTTATTATCCAATAATCACAATAAGCCTTATTTGCTAGTTTTTTTAAGCACTTGGTGCGATTACTGCTTAGGGCAAGCACAACATATAGCAAATATACAAGAAGAATTTGGTGATAAAATCAATATTTATGGTGTTTTTATAGACAAAGATGAAAAAGAAGAGGATTTAAAGAAATTCGTCAAAAATGCCAATACAAAATTCACCTGGTTTTACAAAGGTGATATTTTAAAACTTATAGATACATACCAAATCAAAACTTTTCCTTTTATATTATTATCAGACAAAAATGGAAATTTGGTTATGAATTATGATGGCATAACACCTGAAGAAATGATAATCTTTGATATTAAAAAATTATTATAAAAAGGATTTTTAGTGTTTTCATTTTTTAAAAATATTAAACAACCTCAAGAAACAATAACAAAAGATTTACTTGAAGAGAGATTAATTGAGAGCGATGTAGAATATGATATCGTAGAAAAAATATTAGATTCTGTTGGGAATAAAATCACAAGAAATGAACTAGAGGTCAATCTCATTAGATTTTTAAAAAAAGATAGCTTCTATGACAACCTAAGTATAAAAAAAATTCATTCTAAGCCTTTAGTGTATTTGATCATAGGAGTTAATGGAGCTGGGAAAACAACAACTATCGCCAAACTAGGTAATATTAGCAAAAATAAAGGCAAAAAGGTGATATTTGGCGCTGGGGATACCTTTAGAGCGGCTGCATCATCACAACTTTGTGCTTGGGGAGAGAGATTAGAGATTCCTTGCATTAGCTCAAAATTTGGTGCCGATCCATCTGCCGTAGCATTTGATACTATAAATGCAGCAAAAGCAAGGAATGTAGATATCGCAATAGTGGATACCGCAGGAAGACTAGATAACAAAATTAATCTAAAAAATGAGCTAATCAAAATATCAAACACTTGTGCAAAAGCGCTAGATGGTGCTGATTTTTATAAAATTTTAGTTATAGATGGTACACAAGGAACTCAAGCAATCAATCAAGCTAGAATCTTCAATGAAACATTAAATGTAGATGGCATAATTATCACAAAAATGGACGGAACAAGCAAAGGTGGTAGTTTAATAAGTATTATGTCTGAACTTAGACTACCAATATTATATGTTGGAATTGGTGAAGGAAAAGATGATTTTATAAAATTTGATATAGACTGGTATCTAAAAAATCTCCTTGATTATGTATTTTCTAAAAACTAATGGCAAAAAAACAAACAATCTTTGAATGCCAGCATTGCGGAGCACAAAGCCCAAAATGGTCTGGTAAATGCACTAATTGTGGCACTTGGGATAGTTTTGTAGAAATAAAACAAAAAGATTTGGAAGTATTAAAAAATATAGATTCAACGCAAACCACAAAAGCCATTCCAATAAAAGATGTTGAAGTTGATATTGTAAGCAAATTTAGCTCACTTGAAAGTGAGTTTGATATTGTACTAGGAGGTGGGATCGTCCCTGGTGGTCTGTATTTGATAGGTGGCAGTCCTGGAGTTGGAAAATCTACACTTCTTCTTAAAATGTCTATGGCCTTATCTAAAAAATGCAAGATTCTCTATGTAAGCGGCGAAGAAAGTGCATCACAAATACGCCTTAGAGCTCAAAGACTTGGTAGTGTTACGGATAATTTATACTTGTTAAACTCAATTAACCTAGAGAGCATTGAAGACAACATAAGAGCAAATAAAAAATTTGAAATATGCATCATTGATAGTATCCAAACTATTTTTAGTCAAAATATAAATTCAGCACCTGGTAGCGTATCACAAGTAAGAGAATGCACTTTTACACTTCTTAGGCTTGCAAAAGAACTTCAAATTAGTATTTTTATCATAGGGCATATTACAAAAGAAGGCTCTATTGCAGGACCTCGAATCTTGGAGCATATGGTTGATTGCGTGCTTTACTTTGAAGGCGATCCTAGTAAAGAATTGAGGATTTTGCGTAGTTTTAAAAATCGCTTTGGTGCCACAAATGAAATTGGAATCTTTGAAATGAATGAAAATGGATTAGTTAGTGCAAAGAATACATCAAAAATGTTTTTTAACAATCAAACACTGATGCCTGGAAGCGCAATTAGTGTGATCCTAGAAGGTAGCAGACCTATAGTCCTAGAAATTCAAGCATTAGTAAGCGAAAGCACATTTCCTAGACGATCAGCAACAGGATTTGAGCTAAATCGACTAAATATGCTACTTGCATTATTAGAAAGAAAATTAGATTTCCCATTTGGAAGATATGATGTTTTTGTAAATGTAGTAGGAGGCCTGAAAATCACAGAAACAGCGACAGATCTAGCGCTAATATCTGCGATAATATCATCATATAAAAATAGACCACTAAGTCCAAAAAGTGCATTTATAGGAGAAGTTAGCCTCGTTGGTGATATAAGAGATGTAGGAAATATTGATATGAGACTAAAAGAATTAGAATCTTATGGATTCACAAATGTTATACTGCCTAAAAAGCCAAAAAATAATTATGGATTAAAAATTTTTGAAGCATCTGATGTTACAAAACTATTGCAATGGATGTAAATTAAACTTTATTTTTGCTAAAAATATATATAATCGTAGCTTTTATTTCATAAATAGAAAAAGGAAAATTATGTTAGAAGGAATTATTAGAGAGAGTATTTCAAAGTCTATAAATAAGGCTTTAAGAAACGATGGCTATCTAATTGCAAACATTTATGGAAAAGGTGCACAAAATATTCATTGTGCATTTAAGAAAAATGACTTCATTAGAGCACTAAAAGCAAAAAGTGGGATTATTTTTCAAGTAAATGTTGATGGAAAAGTGCTAGATGTGGTTGTGCAAGAATATCAAAAAGATCCGGTAACTTCTGAAATCTTGCATGTTGATTTATTACTAGTGCAAAAAGGTGTATTAACAAATTTCAAAATCCCTGTTATAACAGAAGGCAGCGCAATTGGTATAAAAAACAAAGGTGTTTTATTGTTCTCAAAAAAGAGAATTTCTGTTAGATGCAAACCTGAAGATTTGGTAGATAATATCAAACTAGATGTAACAAAGCTTGATGTAGGTGATACTATTTTAGTTAGAGATCTAGATGAAATACCAAATATTAAAATTGTAGAAAAACCAAATGTGGCTATTGTTGGAGTTATAAAGGCAAAATAAGCCTTGAAACTTATAGTAGGATTAGGGAATCCTGGTAGTCAATACAAAAATACTAGGCACAATGTAGGGTTTATGGCAATTGATTGCTACCTACAAAATGCCAATACAAACTACAAAAATGAAATAAAATTTCAATCTCATTTTTTTAAAATCAATAACACAATTTTTGCAAAGCCACAAACATATATGAATCTATCAGGAGAATCCATTTCAAAAATCGTGAGCTACTACAAAATAAAAGATATATTAGTAATACACGATGATTTAGATCTAAGCTTTGGAAGTATAAAAATAAAATTTGGTGGAAATAGCGGCGGACACAATGGTTTAAAATCCATAGACAAACACATAACCAATCAATACACTCGGCTTAGAATAGGCATTGATCACCCACGAAATATAAATCACAATATATGCGTATCGGATTATGTATTACAAAACTTCACTAACAATGAAATAGAGAGTTTAAAAAAAATATTTAATATCACAAATAATGCAATAGAATCTTTTATCTCTAATGATAATTTGCTAGATTTACAAAATAAATATAATAAAAGAATACAATAAATGCTTGGTAGATTTGTAGGTTTTATATATCTTAAATTCATTTTTATCATTTTTATCGCGCTACAAATGTTTTTTATGAGTATTGATATACTTAAATATTCCGATAGTCTTCCAGATTCGGCAAATTTATTTGTATTATTTTTAGTGTATGATTTTTTATATGCGCTAAATTATACATTTCCAATATCCACTATACTTGCATCAATAGTAACACTAATATCACTAATAAAATCAAATCAACTAACAGCAATGCTCTCTATTGGATACTCAAAAAAGAAGATTTTATTCCCTATTTTATTTACCGCAAGCTTTTTAAATATATGTTACATAGGTTTAAATGCTACGCCATTTGTATATGCACAAGAAAAAATTGACAATATCATACAAAGAGGGGGTATCAATGACGCAAAGACAGATATACTAGTAAAGCACAATAATAGCTATGTATATATTGATAAAATTTATCCAATATTGCAAAAAGCAGAAAATATTAAGGTTTTTGAAACAGATGGCTTGATATTAAAGCGTTTTATTCAAGCAAATGAAGCACAATTTGATGGATTATGGTGGAATCTAAAGACAGCAACGATAACATCAATTCCACAGAATCTAGAATTCAACAATAGCAGCTTAAACACAAGTGAAGTAAAAAATTACCAAATATTAAAAGATTTTAAACCAAAGATTCTAGATACCATATATCAAAATAAACCAAATGTATCTATAATTGATGCGTTCAATACGCTATTTTTACTATTAGAGCAAGATTCTAATACACAAAAAATAAGATCAATTATATACTCATTCATTACCATACCAATAGTGGTCCCATTTATTATCATTATTATCTCATTCTATACTCCCAATCTACTTAGATACACGAATATTGCAAGACTTGGATTTATCTTTGTTTTATTTTGTCTAATTATATGGGGATTATTTTTTATGCTCACAAAATTATCAATTAGTGGTTTTTTACTACCAGAGCTAGGAATTATAGCTCCAATGTGCATCTTCATCACCATTTCTATAATATATTATCGCAAACTATAAGATTATATTAAGCAATTTTTGTTAATAATTCATTTACTAAATTGTTAATAATTCGTTTAACTTTTAGGTTAAGAGATAAAAGGAGTTATTTATTAAATGAAAAGAAGTGGTTTTTCAATGATCGAATTAGTATTTGTTATCGTAATCTTAGGAGTATTAGCAGCTGTTGCTGTTCCTAGATTTGTAACAACAAGAACTGATGCACAAGTTGCAATGGCAAGAAGTGATATTGCTAGCGTAATGAAAGCAATTCCTGCAAGAATCTTTGCTGAAAATATAGATCCTACACAATCTACTCCTACTGGCTTTAGCAACTGGGGTGAATGGATGATAGATACAGGTGGATTAGATAGAGGTAGATGGAGTGCAATGATGATAGGCAATCAAAGTGGAATAGCACCAATAGATATATCTAGTGGTACATTATGTGTTAGTCAAAATCAACCAGGAGTGGTATACTTAAATGTTGCTAGTGGGAATTTGCATTTTAACCCAGCAACAATAAGTAATGCTACTGGGGGAACAGTTCAATCAAAACCATTATGTAATGCATTAAAAGCATCTTACCCAAGTGGAAGCAACAGAATAATACCTCTTGCAACAACTGGAGCTGTGAAGTTCTAATTTACCAAACCCCTTGATAATTTTAGCTAGAATACAAAATTATCAAATAAGGGGCATAAATGTCAAAAATACCTATTGGAATTATTGGTATAAGCGGATATACTGGCTTAGAGCTAATAAAACTCGTAACAAATCATCCTATATTTGAGATTGCATATTTGGCAAACACAACAGGTAATACAACCCTACATCAAATACATAAAAGCTTGGTTTCAGCAACCAAAGACATAGAGATACAGAATATAAATCTAAATTCTATCAAAAAATGCAAACTAGTTTTTCTTGCATTACCACACGAAGAATCAATGAAAATAACACCAAAGATTCTTGATTGCGATATAAAAGTCATTGATTTATCAGCTGATTATAGATTAAGCGAAATAAATTTTAATAAAACATACACAAAACATATCGATATAGAAAATTTAAAAAATGCACAATACGGACTTATCGAATGGAATAGAGATAATATAAAAAATGCAAATTTAATAGCAAATCCAGGCTGTTACCCTACAGCAAGCCTACTTGGAATCTTGCCATTTACACAATATATTGATGGTAGTATTTTTATCGATGCCAAAAGTGGAGTAAGTGGTGCAGGAAAAAAACCAAATGAAAATACGCATTATCCAAATATCAATGATAATATTTTTAGCTATCAGCCGCTAAATCATAGACATCAGATAGAAATTAGTGAAAAATGCAATTATTTTTCAAACAAAAATCTAAAAATTAACTTTGTGCCACATCTAAGCCCATTTACTCGTGGTATGCTAGTATCGATATTTGCAAAGCTAAATTCTAAAATAAATCCAATAGAGGTTTTAAAAGAAAAATATAAAAATGAAGAATTTATAAGAATAAGAGAAACTCCAGTCGATATAAAAAGTGTTTGTGGAACGCATTTTTGTGATATTTTTGCAAAAGCAAATGATGATGATTTGTATATCAATACAAGTATTGATAATCTACTAAAAGGAGCAAGCTCACAAGCATTAGCTTGCGCGAATTTAGCACTTGGAATTGACGAAACTACAGCTCTACCAAAGGTCGCATATGCGCCTTAATGATGATGCAATTTTTATAGCAGATTCTCACACGCAGAAAAATAGAGATGCATTAATATATAAACTAAATAACCTAAAAATGATAATGCCTAAAATACCAAGCCAAATAGTGCTTCTTGGGGATATAGCAAATCTATTAGTTGGTGGCATTAAAAGTAGTGAAAAAGAAAATGAAGAACTTATAAAATGTATAAAAAATATAAAATCACAAATCATTTATTTTGAAGGGAACCACGATTTTAACTTATCTAAAATATTTGATTGCGACAACATAACCACAATAAGCAGAGCATCACAACCAATCATCATGCAGTATAAAAATAAAAAAATTCTGCTTGCACACGGAGATATTTTTCTAAACAAACAATATGAATTGTATATAAACACGATAACTTCAAATAAAGTTATAACTTTTTTAAACTACATAGATTTTATTAGCAAAAATATAATTTTTGATTTCATACAAAAAAAAATAAAAGCAAAAGTCATCAAATATCCAAACAATGAAGATTCCATCATACAAAGCAGAATCTCAAAATACAAAACTTACATCAAATTACTAGATACAAAAATAGATATGATTATAGAAGGACATTTCCATATAGGCAAAATCATCAATGATAAAGATTTTGTATATGTTGCGATGCCATCTTTTTATCATAATGCAAAAATATTTGATCTGAAAAATATAAAATTTGCAATTATATAATTTATTATTGAGATAAAAATATCTAGAATTCAATAAAAAAAAGATAGAATGTATAAATTAAACACTTGTGGGTAAAAGGTAAAACTTATGGACGAAATGCAAGAAATACTAGAAGATTTCCTTATAGAAGCGTTTGAGATGATTGAGCAGCTCGATCAAGATCTAATTGAGCTTGAAAACAATCCTGAAGACTTAGATTTACTAAACAGAATCTTTAGAGTTGCCCATACAATAAAAGGATCTAGCTCATTTCTGAATTTTGATATTTTAACAACACTAACCCACAATATGGAAGATGTTCTAAATAAAGCCAGAAGAAGCGAGCTTATCATAACACCAAATATTATGGATATTGTATTAGAATCTATAGATCTAATGAAAAATATACTAGTTTCAATAAGAGATACAGGAAGCGATAAAAATGGGATTGAAATAGATTCAGTAGTTGCAAAGCTCCAAAATATTTCAAAAGGTGAAAATGTAAATGAAAATCAATCAAATGAAGCACCTAAATTGGATAATACAAATAAAACTACGGAGCAAGCTACTAAAGAAGAACTTAAAGAAACTTCAAAACAAGAAGCAAGCGAAGGTGATTATTCTGGATTAAGTTCAGAAGAAGTAGATAAAGAAATAGAAAGACTCTTAAAACAACGACAAGAAGAAGATAGAGCAAGAAGAGCGGCTAAAAAAACACAAACAAATCAAGAAAATGATGCAAAACCTAAAATTCAAGCACAAAAAAAACAACCAACAAATCAAAATAACAAAAAGCAAGAAGGTGCAGTTAGTGCCAGCATAGAGCAAACAGTAAGGGTCGATGTAAAAAGATTAGATCACTTGATGAATCTAATAGGCGAACTTGTGCTTGGTAAGAATAGATTGATTAGTATTTATGATGAAGTTGAAGAAAGATACGATGGAGAGCAATTTCTAGAAGAATTAAATCAAGTAGTATCAAGCATATCAATTGTAACTACTGATGTTCAATTAGCAGTGATGAAAACAAGAATGCTGCCAGTAAGTAAAGTATTTAATAAATTCCCTAGAATGGTGCGTGATTTGGCGCGAGATATGGGTAAAAATATAGAGCTAATCATAAGTGGAGAAGAAACAGAGCTTGATAAATCAATCGTTGAAGAGATAGGTGATCCATTAGTTCATATTATAAGAAATTCCTGTGATCATGGGATAGAAAGTGTTGAAGAGAGAATCCAAAAAGGAAAAAATGAAACAGGAAAGATCGAACTAAAAGCATATAATGAAGGTAATCACATCGTTGTTGAAATAAAAGATGATGGAAAAGGTTTGGATCCAGATGCATTAAAACAAAAAGCCCTAGAAAAAGGCATCATCAATGAACGCGAAGCCGATACGATGACGAATAAAGAGGCTTTTGGTTTGATATTTAAAGCAGGTTTTTCTACGGCAAAAGTAGTAACAAATGTCAGTGGTCGTGGCGTTGGAATGGATGTTGTAAAAACAAATATAGAAAAACTAAATGGTATGATTGATGTAGAATCTGAACCAAATGAAGGCACTACATTAAAACTTAGAATTCCATTGACATTGGCCATTATTCAAGCATTGATTGTAAGCGTTCAAGAGGAATACTATGCTATACCGCTTGGATCGGTGTTAGAAACTGTAAGAATTAGTCAAAATGAAGTATATATGGTAGAAGGAAAAAGTGTATTACGACTTCGAGATGAAATATTAACTTTAGTAAGACTAGCTGATATATTCAATGTTGATACATTATTAAACAACTCAAACGAACTATATGTCGTTGTTATTGGTCTTGCTGCAAATAAAATAGGAGTAATTGTTGATTACCTAGTTGGACAAGAGGAAGTTGTTATAAAATCACTTGGATACTATCTTAAGGGCACAGAAGGTATTGCTGGTGCTACAGTTAGAGGTGATGGGAAGATTACATTAATCGTTGATGTTGCAAGTATGATGCAGATGGCAAAACATATCAAAGGATCAGTAAGTAGCCTACAAGAAGATGATATAAGCAAAGAAAAAACTCAACCAAGTGATTATACAATATTAGCTGTTGATGATAGCCATGTTGATAGAGCTATAATAAAACAATATCTAAAACCACTTGGAGTTACAATCATAGAAGCTACAAATGGTGTAGATGCATTAGATATTATTAAAAATGGTGACAAACATATCGATGCTGTATTAATTGATATAGAAATGCCTAGAATGGACGGATACACACTTGCATCAGAAATACGAAAATACAATAAATTCAAAAACCTGCCACTTATTGCAGTTACAAGCAGGACATCAAAGACAGATAGAATGCGCGGTGTAGAATCTGGAATGACTGAATACATCACAAAACCATATTCAGCAGATTATCTAGTAAATGTAGTTAAAAGAAACATAAACTTTAACCTATAAAAAGAAGGTAAATATGAGTGATAAACTAAAAGAACTATTACAAAACCAAGTTAAAAAAGAGTTAGAAAGCGAACCTGAGAATATACTACAAGTTGTTGGATTCTTAATTGGGAGTGAAGAATTTGCAGTGCCGATTCTAAGTGTGCAAGAAATAGTAAAACCGATAGAATATACTAGAGTACCAGGAACTCCTGATTATGTTCTTGGAGTATTTAATTTGCGAGGCAATGTTTTTCCGCTCATAGATTTAAGAATGAAGTTTGGATTGCCAGCATTAAAGCAAAATAAAGACACAAGATATATTGTAATTAGAAATAATGATGAAGTCGCTGGATTTATAATAGACAAATTAACAGAAGCTACAAGAATTAATGAAGCAGATATAGATCCTACACCAGAAACATTACACGAAGAAGCCAATTTAGTATATGGGGTAGGAAAACAAAAAGATAGGTTAATCACTATCTTAAGAGTTGAATATTTACTAAAAAGGGTTTTTTAAAGTTATATGATATTTACATAAACAAAAGATTATAAATTTAATTTTGGAGGGGTTGTTTTATATAATCTTACTCAAAATGTTAATATAGATAGGGCTTAAATCTATATTACTGCAAAAATACTACCATATACTTCAATTTGGGCTTCTCGTGTATTTATAATAACTCAAAATATTTATGAAATACTTTGCTTTCGTCTTTCGACGCTAAAAGTATAAAAAAAAATCATCAACTATTTGTTAAGATGTTATATATAAGCAAATATTTTTAATAATAATTAAAAATAACCTAGCTTATTGTTCTAATCACACTTACACGTAACACTATTTTTATTTTTCTTTATAAAAAATCTACTTGAATATAAAGCAATGATAAACAATGATAAAAATAACAATACATAATTCACAACCAATCCACCATAATTTCCAAACATATCTAATAAGCTCACTTTAGGCCACGATGTAGCAAGAAGAGCACTATAATAATCCCAGCTAATAGCAAGCATTATAGTGCCTATGATATTTCCAATACCAACTATAAAATAATGCACTTGCCCTTCAACAGCACGATACATCCAACCACACTCACAACCCCCAGCGATAACTATACCAAAGCCAAACAAGAATCCACCAATAATTATATTTGGACCAACCCAAACCAATTTAATACCATGTCCAAGCATTATATAACTAAAAGCACCTATACTAGAGATAATAATACCAATAAACACAGCATTTGCCATTTCACTACGACCAGTAAGAAATAAATCCCTAAATGCAGATGTGAAACATATTTGAGCCCTAGATATAATAAAACCAAATGAAAGTCCAAAAAAAAGTGCAAGCCCAAGTAATGATGATTTATCATGTGTTCCTATAACACTTAAATACACAATCCACACAATAGATAAAGCAAAAATAACACTACCTAAATAGAACATAATTCTAGATCGCTTTTTATCCCGTGCCAAATTGTGCGATTTATTTGTTTTTACTAGCTTTACCTTAGATTGAAATATAGGCAAAACAACAACTTTTGTTCCAGCATAAATGCCAATAATCATACAAACCACAAAAACCCAAGAATGCAGAGAGAAATAAGGCAATCCTGTGAAAAAGTTCGCCAAATTACAACCCATTGCAAGCCTTGCACCAAAACCGCTAATAATCCCTCCAATCAAAGCTTGAAAAATACGAATTTTTGATGCAGGTAAGCGTATTTTTACATTATTTGCCCAAAGTGCAGCGATAAAACAACCCAAAAACATACCAATAAGCATAATCCCATCGTTTCTTGTAAGTGGAGTGCCATCTAGATTCTGCAATTTATAGTATTCATATTTACTTGTATCAAATCCAAATAATTCTAAAAATTCGCCACCCCATCTAGTCATTTCTCCAGTTACAGCCCAAACGCTACCAAAAAATCCAAAATAATAAGTCGATAAGATTCCAAGAGCAATAAGTGCTGGCAATGGTTTATAAAATTTAACCAAATATTTATCTTTTAAATTTTCCCACATAGCAAATCACTTTCTAATTAAAAATCTTATATTTGCACCATCTTGCTCTACACAAAGCACATCATAGCCGTGATTCTTAGCATCAGTTGGTATATTATTAATACTTTGTGTGCAGTCACTAATAACCTCTAGAATCTCACCTTTTTGCATACTATCCAAAGCTTCCAATGTCTTTAATGCAGGGTAAGGACAAGTTTCACCTTTAATATCCATTGTATAATCTGGTGTAATATCATTCATAAGAAATCCTTTTAAAATAATTGACAATACAAATTACTTAAAAGATTGAAAGTTAAAGAAGCAGTTAAGTAACACCTAAACTTAGGTCTATTGTATCTGGCAGCATTATATAATAATGCAATAGGTTTTTCAATTAATCACTTACTTATATTTTTCAGCATATCCTCAAAGCTTATTTTAAACGCATTTAAGCCATCATCTAACAGTTCTTTGCTCATAGCTTCTAAATCAAAATTAGATAAATAGGTATCAATATCACTACTTGGAGTTATCATATCTACACTATTGTTCATAAATGTTCTTATCGTATCAAGCGGTGCCGTATTTATACTATTTTTTAATAACAAATTTGAAATATAATAATCTTTAGCAATAAAATCATCTTTTACACCAGTTGAAGCAAACAATACGCGAATATTTGGGTTACCAAAATCTTGTATGAGATTGTAACAATTCATCGCATTATAAATCCCTAGCTTTGGATTTGAATCTTGCGTTTTGTTTATGCTCTCTAGTAATCTATCAAATCTAGAAACAAATACACTAAGGACGACTTTGTTAGCATCTCTACTTTTGTTATTACATATGGAATCTAACGCATTTCTTACTTGCTGTGCGGAAAATAGTAATGTCGCATTAATATTAATTCCACTTTTATAAAGTTCATTCATAATCTCAAATCCAGCATTCGTAGCAGGCACTTTGATCATCACATTTGGCATATTAATTTCTTTATAGATTCTCCTTCCTTCATCAATGCTCTTTGGCGCATCATCACATAATAGCGGATCAATTTCAATGCTAATAAATCCATCATCATTATCTATTTTCCAAAGTGGTAGCATTATTTCAGCAGCTTTTTTAATATCGCTAAAGGCAAGATTCTCATAAATCTCCTTTGCTTTCTTGCCTTTTAGATTATCTTTATCTTTTGTATATGCATCGCTTTTTAAAATAGCATTCGCAAAAATACTAGGATTACTTGTAGCACCATAAATTACGCCATTATTTATCAACTCTCTAAATTCAAAATCTAAAAAATCACGCTCTATAAAATCACACCACAAACTAAATCCACATTTTCTCAAACTCATCTATTCTCCTTAAATAAACTTTATAATTTCTCTTAGATCTTTTGTATCTATGATAATATTTGCTTCTTTTTTTAACACTTCCTTTGCACAAAATGCAACGCGAATATTTGCATATTTAAACATAGATAAATCATTAGCACCATCGCCAATTACAATAGTATCCTCAATGCCCACTCCAAGCAATCGCTGTAATGTCAAAAGCATACTACCTTTAGAATCTCCAAACATCATTTCTCCGCTAACATCACCATTTAAGATTCCATTTTCTACACAAAGGATATTACTAAAATCAGCATCAAGTCCTAAAATATCCCTAAAATGCGAAGTAGCAAACTTGAATCCACCGCTAAAACACACGACTTTATAATTCCTTCTTTTTAATTCATCTACAATATCTTTTGCACCATTCATAAGCGGAAGATTCCTACATACATCAAGTGCTAATGCCACACTCATACCCCTTAGAAGTTTCACCCTCTCTTTCAAGCTAAAGTAAAAATCCTTTTTACCACTCATAGCCATATTTGTTATCTCTTGCACTTTATCAAATACACCATAAGCCCTTGCAAGCTCATCAATACTCTCACCATTCATCAAAGTAGAATCAAAGTCAAACACAGCTAATTTCATAAAACCTCTCATAAAATATCTTTTTTGTGTATCAAAGGACGGATCTTTGGCGGAATCTTTTGCACTCTAAAAAACTCTCTCGTATCTTTTGTGTGTTTATACCTTATATCATTTTTTGCCACATAAATACTGCAATCATTGCTATCAATGATGATTTTTGATGCGATAATGCACGAATACTTACTCCTTATTATTTCTTCACGCTGCTTACTTGATATGACATAACCAAGCTTTTTAGCACATAAATCAATATGATGCATATTTATATGTGTGCTATCCTTGGCAAAAAAATATACATTTTCTGAAAGGCTAGAAACATCATAATTACCATACAACAGCTTGTATTCATCTTTTAATAAATTTAGAGATTTTTTTATACCATTTTCATATTTTTCCACCAAATGATTTGAAAAATTATTGCGAAAATAATTCCTTAAATATTTCTCATTATCATTGCTTTTATCAATGAAATACTGAATGTTATTTGTATGCAAAAAATCCAATATTTGATTTTTACTAGTATTAAAAAATGGTCGAATAATATTAAAAGTCTTATATATTATAATAGCATCAAAACCAAGCATAGAGTTTATGCCACAACCTTTTGTAAGCTGCATTAAAAACCACTCGAATCTATCATTTAAATGATTTGCAAGGATTAGATTTTGATAATTATGTGCATTTATGATATTTTCAAAAAAATCCATTCTAAATGATCTTGCATTAGATTCAAAATTGCTATGAAATTTTGGTGCTTTTATCTCAAAAATTTGTTTATTATATTTTTTTGCAAGCTCATTTGCATAAGCTAACTCCAACTTAGAATCATCTCTCACCTGATAATCCACAATAGCAATATCAAATTCAATCCCATAAAAAAGTAAAACATAAAATAAACAAGTAGAATCTACCTGTCCGCTAAAGCCAAGTAGATTTTTTTTAGATTTTAAATGCGATACACCCTCTAAATTAAAGCTTTCTAATTGCTTTACCAATTAAATATCCATCTTTAAAACTATCAACTCTAATATCATAATATCCAGCTTGAAGTGGGTGAGATGTGAGATTTTCATTAATTAGAATTTCTCCATCAATTTCTCTATCCCATCTTATATCTCTAGCACTAAATAAAAATTCATTTTCTTTTGAAATCCCATCAATTATTGCACTAAATTCCTTGCCAACATATCCCATAAAATGTTTGTCCTGCTGTGATTTTATAATTTTATTTAGTATATTTATACGCTTATTTACAATCTTTGTATCTATTTTATCATTCATATTATGCGCTTTTGTGCCCTCTTCACTTGAAAAAGCAAATACATTAATCCTATCAAATACAAAATCGCTAATAAACTCACAAAGCTCATCAAAATCCTCATCACTCTCTCCAGGGTGCCCTAAAAGAAGCGTCGTCCTAATGAAGCTATTTTCTATGCTTCTCATTTTATTTAGTAATTCTAAATGCTGCTTTTTATTTGATCCTCTTTTCATAATACTAAGCATAGAATCTGAAATATGCTGAATTGGCATATCAAAATAGTTTTGAAACACATTTGATCGCGCGATCCTATCTATTAGCTTTAATGAAGTCGAGCTTGGATATAGATATAAGATTCGCGCGCTTCTTATTCCATTAATTTTCTCAACTTCATCAATGAGATCAACTAGAGCATCTTTTTTACCAAAATCACGCATATAAGAGCTAGAATCTTGAGCGATAAAACTAAAATCTCGATAACCTTTTTTAATCAAACTTTCTATTTCTTTTATACAAGATTCTATACTTCGTGAATGTAACTTTCCTTTAAAAGTCGGAATAGCACAAAAACTACACTGCTGATTGCAACCTTCGCTTAATTTAATATAACATTGAATATTTGAACCTGTAATAACTCTATCTTCATTATCTATCAAAAATGTGGAATTGCTTTTTATAATTTTGCTTGATTTATTGAGATTATTAATCATCTCATCAATCTTATTATAATCTCCAACACCAGTTATTATATCTATCTCTTTTATTTCGTCTCTTAATTCATTTGCATATCTTTCACTCAAACAACCACTAACAACTAAAATACTATCTTTTGGCTTATCCTTTGCAACTTCTAAAATTTTATTAATGCTTTCTTGTTTTGCTGAATGGATAAATCCACAAGTATTGACAATAACAACCCCTGCATCACTTGGAGAATCTACCAATTCATACTCACTAAGCTTACCTAACATTACTTCACTATCGACTAGATTTTTATTACACCCAAGAGAAATCAAACAAAGCGTCTTCATTAACACTACTTCACCAAAGCCTTGTCTAATACTTCTTCAATTCTGCTAACTGGTATGATTTTTAGATTTTCTAACACCTCACTTGGAATCTCATCTAAATCTCGTTTATAATTTTTCTCTGGAATTAAGACGCTATCCATTCCTGCTTTATAAGCGGCAATTAACTTTTCTTTCAATCCACCTATTGGTAGCACATCGCCTGTTAGCGTAAGCTCTCCAGTCATCGCGATTTTTGAATTAACTTTTTTATCAAGCAATACAGATGCAATAGCAAGTGCCATAGCTATACCTGCACTAGGACCATCTTTTGGTGTAGCCCCCTCTGGCACATGAATATGGATATTATATTTATTGTAAATTTGTTCTTTTGTTTTGAATTTTTTATCAATTAATGATTTATTTACAGAAAAAGCAATTTTGGCAGATTCTTTCATCACATCGCCTAAATTACCTGTTAGCTCAAGAATTCCTTTGCCAGCTATTTTTATAGCCTCAATCTTTAATACATCACCACCAACACTAGTCCAAGCTAGACCATTTACAACACCAACTTTATCAATACCTTTAGTGCTTTCAATTTCAAATATGATCTTATCTAGATAATTTTTGAGGTTATTTGTCGTAATGCTCACCTTTTTACTATCATTTTCTAAAATCTGCTTTGCGCTTTTTCGCATAATTTGTGCAATTTTTTCTCTTAGCTTTCTAACACCTGCTTCTCTTGTGTATTTTTCAATAATTTCTTTTATAGCATTTGCATTAATGCTAAATTCTGTATTTGTCATTCCATGTTTTTTTAGCTCTTGAGGGATTAAATACTTCTTTGCAATCTCTAGTTTTTCTTGAGGAGTATAGCTATTTAACTGAATAAACTCCATTCTATCTCTAAGTGGTGCTGGAATCTGTGAAATATCATTTGCTGTTGCAATAAAAATAATTTGCGATAAATTGATATTAAAATTAGCATAATAATCCCTAAAAGCTATATTTTGCTCTGGATCTAATATCTCTAATAGGACAGATGTAGGATCACCTCTATAACTTTTACCAACTTTATCAATTTCATCTAATACAACGACAGGATTCATCTCTTTTGCATCAATCAACCCTTGCACAATACGGCCAGGCATAGCACCTAAATAAGTCCTTCTATGACCTCTAAGCTCATTTACATCTTCTAAGCCGCCAAGTGCAATCCTAACAAGTGATCGCTTCAATGCTTTTGCAATAGAGTTTGCAAGAGAAGTCTTGCCAACACCTGGAGGTCCATAAAAGCATAAAATTGTGCCTTTATTTTGAAAATTTTCTTTTCCTCTAAGCGATAATAATTCCCTTACTGCAAAGTATTCACATATGCGCTCTTTTGGTTTAGATAATGAATAATGATCAGAATCTAATTGTTTAGAAACTGCATTGATAGACATTTTTTTTGTGGAAAATTTACCAAATGGAATCTCTAACATCCATTCAATATAATTTTGTATCATACTTGATTCTGAACTATCTTGATGCATTCTAGACAATCTATCAATTTGCTTTTTTATCTCTTTATAACCACTTGTATCAATATGTGGCTTTATAGATTCTAGTTTTTTATAATAGCCCTCTATTTCTTCATTTTTTTGATTATCAATGCCTAATTCTTTTTGAATCTGCTTTAATTGTTCTTTCAAATAGAAATCTCTATTTATTTTTTCAACTTTATTATTAACCTTTGTTTTTATTTCTTTTTGAAGTTTTAAAGCTTCTATTTCTTCATCAATATAGCTTATAAGCAAAATCAATCTATCGATAGTATTACTACTTACATAAATATTATAAATTTTATTTTTTGAGATTCTAAGTGTGCTTAGCACTGTATCAACTATCCTATTTGGCTCATAAGATTCTATTGTTTTTAATAAATCATTTGGAAAATACGGAAGCAATTTTGACATAACATCAATACGCTCATTTAGCAAGGCCAAAGTAGCATTCAACTTTATTGGATCGTGCGGATCAGGTATGATTAGATCAATCGTCCCAGTTAGTGGATTTTCACTATCAATGCTTAGCAGCTTCGCCCTTGAAACACCCTGAAATAAGAACTTTATCTTTCCATTTGGGAGGGAAACTTTACGCATAATATTGCCAACAACACCAACATCATAAAAATAATTCTGTTCATCGCTCTCAATATCAACATCTTTTGAGGTAGTGATGAAAATAATATTATTCTCCTCTTGTGCCTTTGATAGGGCATTGATACTTGCTTCGTCATTTATAAAAATTGGACTAATTGTAGATGGATATATGAAGGTATTATCATCAATTAATATTGGTAAATTCGTTGGAAATTTTATATTATTCAAATTAATATCCTTTTATTTTGATTACCAGCTAAATAATTTAACATACCAAGGAATATGTGAAGGGATAAATTCTATACCATTCACACCTAATTCCTTATTATATTCTTCATATTTTTCTTTGGCTTCAACTTTATCTTTTATATTGTAAATTCTTATTATTTCATTATTCATTTCTACTTTTGATAATTTAAAACTTGTCAATATATGACTAATATATGGCAAATATTTATTATTTTGATTGAGAAGTATAAATTGTGTTATATCTCTAATATTGTCATTTATAAAACCTTGATCTTTGCTGTAATTACTAAATGCATAAAAATTAGCTTCTGTGTTTAACAAAGAAATATAATCAATATTTTTTGTATTGCTAAAGCGAGTTTTATATTCATTAACAAAAAATCCAGAAAGAAGATGTTCGTTGTTATCAATATGAGCACTAATAAGCATAAGCAATGCTTCACTAATCAATGGTGAAGCCGAATGCTCACTTGATAATGAATTATAATAACTATCAGCTTGTTCTAAATTACCTTGACTAATTGCAATGATTAACTTTTCATACCAAAATGAAGCTGGTTTGTTAAATTCATCATTTATAGTTGCACTACAAGCACTAAAAAATAATGCAATTACAATACTAAATAAAATAGATTTCATAAGTCTCCATTATTTTGTGTTTTCAACCATATCAAAAAATTCTCTAAACACCTTGCTTGCTTCTTTTGGACCTGGACTTGCCTCTGGGTGATGCTGCATTGATATAATAGGAGAATCTTTATATTTCAAACCCTCTATAGTATCATCAAATAAATTTTTATGAGTAATAGTTGCTATTTTTTCTATAGATTGTGGAAGTGAATAGATGTGATTCTGCGATGTAATCTCTATTTCATCTGTTTGCATATTTTTTACAGGGTGGTTTGCGCCGTGATGACCAAATGGTAATTTATAAGTTTCATAGCCATGAGCAAGACCTAATAGCTGATGGCCAAGACAAATTCCTAGCATAGGAATCTTCGCACTTATAAGTTTTGATATTTCTTTAATTTCTTTTTTTAATATTTTTGGATCTCCAGGTCCATTTGATAAAAACACTCCACCAATTTCTTTATTTTTAAATCTTTTGATAATGCTATCAGCATCAAATTTATGGCTTACAACCTCACATTCAAGACCAACTGCACTAAGTTCATTTAAAATATTTTGCTTTATACCAAAATCTATGGCAATGATTTTTTTCTTAAAATTCGGCACCCCATAAGCAAAATTTTTAAATTCAAATATACTTTTAGCATAAATTTTAGTCTCTTTTGAGCTGATATTTGAAATATAATCAATCTCGCCTATTTTTGGAGAATCTTTTAAAATCTCACTCAATTTATTTGTATCAAATATTTCATCAGAAATAATTGCATTTAATGCACCTTCATTACGCAAAGTCTTTGTCAAAAATCTAGTATCAACATTTGAGATTCCAATAATATTGTGCTTTTTGAGATATTCACCTAAAGATTCTTTTGCTCGAAAATTCGAATAAAATTGATTATAGTTTCTAATAATTATCCCATTTGCATAAGGTAGATTTGATAGAGATTCCACATCATAATCATTAACGCCAACAATACCTATTTCTGGCATACAAAATACCACAAACTGCCCTGCATAGCTTGGATCTGTAAGTATCTCTTGATAGCCTGTAAGAGAAGTATTAAAAATCATTTCACCAACTTTTGTACCATTTGCACCAAAACTTTGCGCATCAAAAGTCATTCCATTTTCTAAATATAAAATAGCCTTTCTCATCAACAATCCTTATAAAAGCACTTTATGCATTATAAAAATCCCTGTTTTTTAAGCTCTTCTTCATACATTTTTTCAAATACCAAGTCATATTCTTCCGTTCCAACTAATAATTTCTTTTTGTAGTTTTTAATACGCTCTATGACATTTTCCTCTATATCTTTGTATGATTTCGCATAAGTATTAATAGATTTAAATATAAGATTTTTAATCATCATTTCAGATACGCTAAAGTTAATGATACTTGTATCAATAAGCTCGTCCATAATTTTATGAGATAAATTACTATATCTATCGTCCCAAGTAAGAATAAAAGATTCATCATCGGCGAATTTCCTCTTAATCATAGAAAACAATCGCTTATCATCTGCTCCGTTACTCTCTATCATATCTATATTGTCATCAATGAAACGCTTTGCTTTTTCTTCAATTGCAAGCTCTGTATTTATATTATCCTCTAAATATTTACTTGCAACCCTAATAATATCCTTATCATTTGTAAGAATTTCAACATAATTAGCATTTACCAAATCTCTTGCAATTTTATCAGCAATATATCGTATGTGTGATGCTTTTAACCTCATAATCAAATGCTCTCTTAATCAAATATTTAATTGTAAAATTTTAGCAATAGTTTTATAAAACTTTAGCCTTGCTTATAATAATTTTCTAAAAACACTTTATTTGCAATTCCATCAAATTTTCTAATACCAAGCATATCTAGTGCTAACTCAACTGCATTGACAACCCACAAAGCCTCATTTACAGCGATAATACCCATATGATTAATCCTAAAAATACTATCTTTTAACTTATCTTGCCCGCCTGCAACATTTACACTAAATTTATCTTTTAATACTTTCCTAATATTTACAGAATCCTCACTATAAATTGTAGTCATTGCTAAAGCCGGTCTCTTAGGATATATTTTTAAATTCAATGATTTTAAAGACTCCTGCGTTGCGATTGATCTAATCCTTGTCTCTTCATAAATTTGCTCTATATTTGCTATCTCAAAATATTTTGCAAGACCTATTATAATTGTTGTTGGCGAAGTCCAAGCAGTCGTATTTTTACGCTGGTTTTTAAGCTCTGTTTTTAGATTAAAATAAAATCCAATATCATTTCTATCAATCAAATCAAGTGCCAAATGCGATAGTCCTATTATTGACATACCTGGAGGAAGCATAAATGCTTTTTGTGAACCGCCTATTAGCACATCTATATTAGAAGTATCAATTTCTTCTACACCAAGCGCTGTTATAGCATCAACTATCACAACTATATTTTTATTGATTTCTTTTACAGCTTTTGCTATCTCCTCTACATTATGGCGCAAACCACCAGAACTTTCGCAAACTTGAATACAGATAGAATCTACATCGCTATTTTTATTTAGAATATCACAGATTTCATCACTACTTGGAGGCGTATCCCAATCATTTACAATCTCAACATAAGGCATATCATACGCTCTAGCAATCTTCACAAATCGCTCGCCAAATTTTCCACTATTTATACACAATGGCTTTTTACAAAAAGTCCTAATACTAGCCTCCATAGCGCCACTTCCACTTGAAGCAAGCATCAATACATCTTGCATTTTTATTAATTCTATTAATTTAATCCTACAAAATTCGAAATAACCTTCAAATTCTTTTGTCCTATGATGTAATGTAGGAATAGCCATAGCTTGACGGATAGATTCTGGTATTGGAGTTGGTCCAGGTGTAAATAATAACATTATATTTTCCTAATTTTATTTTAATTGCAGTGAATTGATGATTCTAACACAAAATTAGTTATTGAAGTAAGATAAAATGCCCAATTACTTTGGATATTTAATACAAAAGCTAAAAACAACCTCCACTTTAAAATTAAAGTGGAAGATTTATTAAAACATATAAAGATATCTAAAAGCAATCAAAGATAATCCGCTTCCAATGCTAAGTTCTAATTTATGTGTATTATCAATGTTTAAAGAGCCACCGATATTGGCATTTAAGGCAATTGGATCTTGAATATAATTTTTCCCATTTATATATATAAGCCCAAGACCAGCAAAAGCTCCCCAATTATATTTGCTATCAGGGGTAAATTCTATAGTCCAATCAACACCAGCACCGATTGAAAAAAGGCTAGAGTTGTTTTTAGCAAGATCAATATTACCAATACCTCTTATTCCGTGCCTAAATCCAGCAAATTGCCAATCATTTTGAAAATAATACTGATATCCGCCAACAGCACCTACACTAAAATCAGCAATACCGACAAAACCAGCTGAAGCACCTATAAATCCCTGACCTTTTCCATACATTCTATCTGCACCAAATAGGCTAGATAGCATTCCAAATGATATAAAAATTAAAAATAATGTCTTTTTCATAATTGTCTCCATAAAAATTTAAAAACGCTTATTATAAAACAATTATCTTAATAACCAAATTAATCTATATATTATCTAGCAATTTCTACAGCGCGAATCTCTCTTATTACATTAACTTTTACTTCACCTGGATATTGTAAATTTACTTCTATATCCTTTGCAATGTCTCTTGCCATTATGATGGCTTCTTTATCATCTACTTGATCTGATTTTACAATTACTCTAATCTCTCTACCTGCATTAATCGCATAAGCTTGCTTCACTCCAAGTCTATTTAATGCGATTTTTTCTAGATTCTGCGATCGTTTTAGAAAGTTTTCTAATACTTCTTTTCTTGCACCTGGTCTTGCTCCAGATATAGCATCAGCTGCACAAACTGCAGCAGATTCTATGCTTTTTACTTCTTCATTACCGTGATGAGCAAGTATAGCATTAATAACAACAGGGTGCTCTTTATATTTTCGCGCTAAATCATAGCCAATAGCAACATGATTTCCGCCTAATTCGTGAGTTAATGCCTTGCCTATATCATGAAGTAATCCAGCCCTTCTAGCTAATACTTCATCACCATCTAATTCACCTGCAATAAGACCTGATAAATGCGCCACTTCGATGGAATGAGATAATGAATTCTGACCAAAACTCGCCCGATATTTCATCTTTCCAATTAATTTTTTTAACTCCGTATGCATATAACCAAGTCCTAGATCAAGAACGACATTTTCACCCTCATCTAAGATATTTTGCTCCATTTCATTTTCACATTTTTTATAAATTTCCTCTATCCTAGCAGGGTGGATTCTGCCATCTTCAATTAACAAATTAATCGTATTTAACGCTATTGCACGACGATATAAATTAAAACTACTTAAGATAATCGTATTTGGTGTATCATCTATTAAAACATCAACACCTGTTATCATCTCCAATGCCTTTATGTTGCGCCCATCTTTCCCAATGATGCGCCCCTTCATCTCGTCATCTGGAAGATTCACGACATTTATCAATTTTTCTGCACTATATTCACCTGCATATCTAGAAGTAGCCAAAGCTATAATGTAATTTGCTTTTCGCTTTGCATCTTCTTTTGTCTCTTGTTCATATCGTCTAATTAAATTTGCTTTTTCTATTTTTAAATTATCCTCCAAATGAACTAAAAGCATACTTTTTGCCTCATCTATGGATAAAGAAGAATAATTACTTAGAATCTCAATCAACTCATCTTGCTTTTCTTTGTATTTGAGTTTTATATCTTCTATTCTTTGTTGTGATATCAATAAAGAATTCTTATCAATCTCAAACACACGCCTTTCTTCATCTAGATTCTGTAGTTTTTGATTTAACTCTAGTTCCTTTTTATCAAGGAGTAAAGATTTTTCTTCAAATTCTTTAGTGATTTTATATGTTTCATTTGCATATTTCTTTTTTAATTCAATTTCTTCTTCTTTTAGCTGGATTCTTTGATTTTGAAATTTTATTTCAGCTTCTTTTTCTATAGCTGCTGCTTTTATTTTGGCTTGTTTTAACGCCATATCTTGATTTGATAAATACACTTTTCTTGTTACAAGATACACAAATACGCCTGATACAACCCCACTTACAATAAACCCAATGATTATCAAAAAATTCATAATTCCCTTTTCTTACTCCAGCAGATATTACAATATCACCCACAATATCATAACTATCACCTATTTTGAGATTCGCAAGATTTAAGATTCTACAAACAAATATATTATATGGCTTTCTTTTAAGCCTATCATAAAATCTATCATACATACCCCTGCCAAAACCAATTCGTTTAAAATCAATATCAATACCTAAAATAGGCACAATTGCTAAATCTATTTTATTAAAATTTGTAAATTGTGAATTTGTTGCTTCTAATATATTGTATTTATTTTTTCTTAATGGTAACCTAAAAGGCACTATTTTAAAGCTTTCGCCTGTGATAAATGGTAAAAAAACTTTGATACCACTCATTTTACGAAGTGATGCAATTAATGGATAAATATCAACCTCACTATACATAGGAGCATAAGCAAGGATATTTTTAGCTTGTTTTTTCAATATAATTTTCTTGATTTGATTTACAATTTTTTTATCATTAAATATTTCTTTATCTTTATCAAGGGATAAAAGATTATTTTTTGCAAATTTTCTAAATTCTTTTTTTAAAATATCTTTATTTTGAAAAAAAAGATTCATATAAATGGCTCTTTATCTAAAAATTTAGTGTTTTGTTATAATAGCAATCTTTTTAAATTTTATTCACTAGGATTTTTTTTGAAAAAAATAATTTTGACTATTTTACTTGCAAATATACATCTGTTTTCCGCAGAAATAAACAATAAGGTTGTAATCAATATCCCAAAGCAAGATTCTAATGATATGAAGATTCCAGCACTTGATTTAAAAGTAGGCGAAAGCGGAATCATCACAAGAAATATAAATGGAAATAATTTTATTTTAGGTATTGCAATTGTAAATGATGTCAATGACGGGGTTGCAACAATTGAAACAAAAAAATTCGAAAGTATAAAAAATATTTATATGCCAAATCCAATTGGCACACCAAATGAAGGTGATAAAATCACCTTTAGAATCCTATATGATAGAGCATTAATCATTGCACCAAATCAAAACATATATCAAGAAATCCTAAATAACAATAAAAATATTGATTTTATCCACCCAGATATATTTGCATCATACCTAGCAACAAATGATATACAAGAACCACAAAGCGATGATTTCAGGAGATTCTGCAATAAATACAACATAGGTATAATTTTCATCACAAAAGAAAATTATATAGATATATTTGATTGTCAAAGCTTTAAAGTGATTACCACAGATTCTATTACTATAAAAGATACAAGCACACAAAAGCCATTTTACACAAGGCTTAGTGATGAAACAATAAATGCATTATTTGACTTAGAAGATATGAAAGATTATTTCAATTACTATGGAGTGATACGACCTAATAACTAAGGAGCACAAATGGGGGCTTACAAAAAATTAAAAGATTTTGTTGGTGAAGAAAACTACTATGATGATGAAGCCCATTTACAAGCTTATTGCTATGATGCAACAAGAGAGAGATATATACCAGATTGCGTTATATTCCCAAAAAATGAAGATGAAATATGCAAGATTCTAAAATATTGCAATGAAAATCGAATAGCAATTATACCGCGTGGTGCTGGAAGCGGATTTACCGGAGGTGCATTACCTAGCAATGGCGGTGTAATACTTGCTATGGAGAGATATTTTAATAATATTTTAGAAATTGATAAAAAAAATATGATAGTTAGAGTTCAACCTGGCGTTGTAAATAAACATTTACAAGATGCCGTAGAAAAAGAAGGGTTATTCTATCCACCAGATCCAGCAAGTCAAGAGTATAGCACGATTGGAGGCAATGTAAGCGAAAATGCAGGTGGTATGCGAGCTGCAAAGTATGGAATCACAAAAGACTATGTAATGGCAATCCGTGCAGTGCTACCAAATGGCGAAATAATCCGTGCTGGTAAAAAAACAATAAAAGATGTCGCTGGATATAATATTGCAGGAATTTTAATAGCCAGTGAGGGCACGCTAGCAGTTATCACAGAAATTACACTTAAACTCATTGCTAAACCAAAACTTAAAAAATCTGCAATGGGAATCTTTGCTACCATAGAAGACGCGATGAATGCAGTCTATAAAACTATGGCAAGCGGTGTTACACCTGTCGCAATGGAGTTTTTGGACAATCTAAGCATTCGCGCTGTTGAAAGCAAATTCAACAAAGGATTGCCAATTAATGCGGGGGCTATTTTGATTACTGAAGTTGATGGGAATCTTAATGAAGAGATAATGTATCAATTAGACCAAATTGAACAAAAATTTAAAGAAAATGGCTGCATAGAATTCCACATAGCAAAAGATGATAAAGAAGCTGAAGATATTTGGTTTGCAAGGAGAAATGCAAGTCAAAGCATTAACATATATGGAAAAAAGAAGCTTAATGAAGA
Source organism: uncultured Helicobacteraceae bacterium (assembly GCA_944323755.1). Classification (GTDB taxonomy): domain Bacteria; phylum Campylobacterota; class Campylobacteria; order Campylobacterales; family Helicobacteraceae; genus NHYM01. Next base: position 74,773 of record CALUTR010000004.1, on the reverse strand, counting down.
TATCACCGTGCCACGATCAAAGCTACCAGAATTACTAAAAAAGATTGATGAAATCGGTAAAAAATATGGATTTAAAATCCCTTGTTTTGGTCATACTGGTGATGGAAATGTGCATACAAATGTTATGGTAGAGGATTTAAAAGATATTGATAAAGGATATGAAGCAATTGAAGAGATTTTTAAAATTGCAGTTGCGCTAGAAGGCACACTAAGTGGTGAGCACGGAATTGGGCTCTCAAAAGCACCATTTATGCATCTTGCATTTACTCAAGCAGAAATGGAGCTTTTTAGAAGCCTTAAAAAAGCATTCGATCCAAATAATATCCTAAATCCAGGTAAAATGGGCTTATAGTGCTAGTATCAATTATAGTACCATTTTATAATCGCGAAAAATATCTTTATGAAACACTGCATAGCATACAAAATCAAACATACAAAAAGATTCAAGTAATTTTAGTTGATGATTGCAGCACAGATTCTAGTTTTTTAATTGCAAAATCATTTGTTGATTGTGATGATAGATTTATATTAATAAAAAATAAATTTAAACAAAGGCAAGGAAATGCAAAAAATCAAGCAATAGAATATATATTGCAATCATCAAAGCATCAATATGCAACATCTATATTTGGGTCACTACAACCTGATAGCAAATGGATATTTTTTCTAGATTCTGATGATATTTTAGACAAAGATGCGATAGAGCACTTAACAAATATTGCAAAGGACAATAACATTAATTTAACAATAGGTAGCACACAAATATTTGGTGAATATAGCAAAAATATCATATATAAAGAAGGCTTGGCAAATAAAAATGAAATTTTAAATAAACAAGTATATTTTAGCTTCGGTTGGGGGGGGCTGATATCAATTGATCTTTTTATCAATGGTTTGAGATTTATAGATTCTAGATTTATTATCAACGATGACAATTATTTTGGATTAAAATTATTCTTAGATGCTAAAAATATTTACTACACATCAAAAATATGCGTATATTATAGAGTAAATTATGGATCCATATCTCACCCAAAAAGTTATAATTTAAATGGAGATATAAACCTATACTACACATATTTTTTAAATGCATACAACATAAAAGAATTAATTAATGATTACAAACAATATAAAAAAATACTAATATTTAATGCTTCACATAATGCAAATGCATTTATAGCAATAAGCAATAAACTTAATATTTATAATCAAAAGAAAATAACAATGATAAAAAATTTAATTGATTATAAATATAAGATTTTTATCCTATCACCAATAGCCTTTAAGGTGTTAAAGACCATTGGAAGTTTATTAAAAAGGATTAATTAATCTCTAAAAGAACAGGTGTTGTGATATCTCTTGATATTGAGCTTACATCTTTTTGTGCTGCACTTCTACTTGTATATGGTCCAATTAAATATCTAGTGATAACTTTAGAATTTATCATTATTTCTTGAACACGATAGCTATATTTATTGATACTATTTAAAAATTGCTTATTTGGAGTTTTGCTAAATGCACCAACTTGAAGGTAAATACCATTTTCGGCTATATCTCCATTATTATTTTTTGGCATAGAATTAGCTAATGGCTTACTAGGCTGAACCTTTGGTTTGGATGTGATTTGAACTGGAGATTCTGGCACTCTATCTGGTATTTGAATTTTATCTTCATTGATAGATGTTGTTGGTTGCAAATTGGGCTGAGATGGCATAGGTGTTGTAGGCTGCGAAGGTGCATTTTGTTGCTTTGATCGTATTTCTTGCATAATTTTTTCAAATTCAGCATTTTCATCATCAACAGGAACACTTGTAAATGCATCTCCACCTTGATTTGTATCACCTATATTACTAGTATTTAAGACTATTTCCTCTTTTGTATCACTTGATGATAGATTCAATGCAATTGCAGCAATTGCGATAATCAACACAATAGTGGCAATAGCCAACAAAATCAATTTTTTTGTATTTTTAGTTCTTACATCTTCTCCACCTATTAAAATATCATTTAATTCTCTTTTATCGTCCATTTTAACCTCTCTTTATAAATTACATATGTTTTAACCAAGACATTCCACGCTCTTTTGCATAAACACTATATGGCAATACTAGTATATTAAAACTAGGTGGCAACTCATCTGTAGGGAAAATCCTCCATTGCTTAGGAGCAACACTTGATAACTTTAAATTAAGTGTTTTAGCTATTAATTTTGCTTCGCTTAAATCTGTATGCCCTTTATGAATATAAATATGCAAATGACCTTTAGTTTTAGACCTATAAGCCGTAAAATTAAGGTATCCTTCATCTCTAAGCAATAATTGTGCCTTATGGTAGAATGTGTCATCATTTGTGCCATTATAATCAATCACGATGTTTTCAACCTTATTGCGCGAATTGATTATACTATGAGCAACGGTAATTTCATTTTTAATATGCTTTTTTATAATATTCAACCCAAGCAATGAATCTACTCTTTTAAATCTATCAAAAAAAATTCTACCATTATGATTAATTTGTACAGGAGAATCGCTTGTTTTTTGATAATAATGAGATGCATCCATCTTAATGAGCTTTAATTCAATTTCTGTCATCTAAAAAATAGCCTTATTGTAAATTTTAAATTTTTGACTAAATTCTTTAATTTCTTGCCTTGTTTTTTCTTGTAAATTAGTATCACCAATATTATCTAGTATATCACAAATTTTATTTGCTATGTATTCAAACTCTTTTTCTTTCATACCTCTACTTGTAAGGGCTGGAGAGCCAATCCTTAGACCACTTGTAATAAATGGACTTCTAGTATCGCCTGGCACAGCATTTTTATTTACGGTGATTCCTGCATTTTCAAGTGCAGCATCTGCGTCTTTTCCACTAAATGGTTTATTTAGAAGATTCATTAATACAAGGTGATTATCCGTTCCACCGCTAACAATATCATATCCTCTTTTTATAAAAACTTCACCTAGAATCTTAGCATTTGCTTTAACTTGTTTTGCATAGATTTTCCACTCTGGCTTTAGATTCTCACCAAAACCAACAGCCTTAGCCGCGATTACATTCATTAATGGACCACCTTGCATTCCAGGGAAAACAGCCTTGTTTATTTTATTTATTATCTCTTCATCATTGGTTAGAATTACACCACCTCTTGGACCACGAAGAGTTTTATGAGTTGTGGTGCTTACAATATGACAATAAGGAAATGGATTTGGATATTCCTCACCTGCTACAAGCCCTGCAATGTGCGCTATATCACCAAACAAAATTGCACCTACACTATCTGCAATCTCTCTAAATCTCTTAAAATCTAATTCTCTTGTATATGCAGAAAAACCACAAACAATAATATCAGGTTTTACCAATTCTGCATACTCTTGTACCTTATCATAATTAATTCTACCATCAAGCTCAACCCCATAAAAAAAGCTTTGATACATTTTTCCTGTTATACTTACTTTTGCGCCGTGAGTTAAATGCCCACCATGATTTAAATGCATACCTAAAATTTTATCATAAGGCTTTATTAATGCACTATATACAGCGCCATTTGCTTGACTACCAGAGTGAGGCTGGACATTTGCAAATTCACAATTAAAAAGCTTTTTTACTCTATCAATTGCAATTTGTTCAATCTCATCGACAAATTCACAGCCACCATAATATCTTTTTTTAGGATAACCCTCTGCATATTTATTAGTCAATATACTACCAAGCGCCTCAATAACACTAGGGAAAGTAAAATTTTCACTAGCAATCATCTCTAAACAGTCACTTTGTCTATTCCACTCTTTTTGTATTAAATCAAAAATTACTTTATCTTCTTGTTCTAAGTAATTCATTTATCGTCCTTCTCAATAATATCAAATTCACTTTTTACAGGCTTCATAGCTGGAAATAAAATCACATTTTTAATAATCTTATTATTCGTCAAAAGCATTACAAGTCTATCAATACCAATCCCTTGCCCTGCAACCGGTGGCATACCATAACCCAAAGCCCAAACATAATCCTCATCCATATACTGCGCTTCTTCATCGCCTTTTTCTTTTTCTAAAACTTGAGCTCTAAAGCGATCTAGCTGATCTAGTGGATCATTTAGCTCACTAAAGCCATTTGACATTTCTTTTCCACCAATAAACAACTCAAATCTATCTGCAATAGTAGAATCTTTATCATTTTTTCTTGCTAATGGGCTTATTTCAATTGGAAATTCCGTAATGAATGTAGGTTGTATCAATTGAGATTCTACAAAATTATCAAATGCTTCGGCTAAAAGCTTGCCATAATTTAACCCAGATTCTATATGCACATTTGAATCTATTAAATACTTTTCTAGTTTATCTTTATTATTTACTATATCAGATGGGATATTGCCTATTTTAGTTAGAGAATCTTTATAGCTAATTTGCGAAAAATTACTAAAATCGATCTTATGCTCACCCCATTCAATCACACTTGGAAACCCTAATCTATCTAATAAATATCTGAAAAGTTCAATCGTAAGCTTTATTAAATCTTCATAAGTTTTATAAGCCCAATAAAATTCAATCATTGTGAATTCTGGATTATGAGAATGGTCAATCCCTTCATTTCTAAAACTTCTATTAATCTCAAATACACTCTCAAAACCACCAACAATCAGCCTTTTTAAATACAATTCTGGCGCAATTCTCAAATATCGCTCGACATTTAGTGCATTATGATGTGTGATAAATGGCTTTGCATTTGCACCGCCAGGAATTGGGTGCAACATCGGAGTTTCAACTTCTAAAAATCCTCTATCCTCAAAAAACTTTCTAAGCAATGAAATAATCTTGCTTCTAATCTTAAATGTTTCCTTTACATCGGCATTCATTATCAAATCAAGATATCTCTGCCTATATCGTAATTCAATATCAACAAGTCCGTGAAATTTCTCTGGCAATGGAATAATAGATTTAGTTAGTATCTTAAATGAAGTAGCATGTATTGATATTTGATTTGTCTTTGTCTTAAATGGATAGCCGCTAATATTTACTATATCACCAACTTCAAGAAGCTTTTTAAAGTCCTCAAAATCATCACCTAAATCATTTTTTGAAATATAAGCTTGCAAGATTCCACTTTCATCTTCAATATCAATAAAAGCAGCTTTACCCATAAGACGCACAAGCTTAACTCTACCGCTTACATATTCATTAATACTTAATACACTTTGATCTTCTTTTGCACTATTTGAATCTTTAGCATATTTATATTTTTCTAAAAAATCTATATTAGAAATTGTTTTGATTGCATCATTTGAATAAGGATTCTTACCAGAATCCCTCATAGTATTTGCTTTTTCTATTCTTTGCTGTATATAGATATTTGAAAACAAAACCCCTCCTTAAACTATTGCAATAAGCCTTGTGTCTCTTCTAATGCTTCATTGCCAAAATTTATTACATCATTTTTTACTTCACTTACAAAATCAGTTTTCACGATAAAATCACCGACTTTTATCATTATTGGATAACAAAAACTAGAATCTTGCAATTTCCCTGTAAAATTTGATAAAAAATTTATTCTTGAAAATGTGAAAAGTATAATTGATAAAATCAAAAAAATCTTAATACCAGCTACAAAAACACCTAGTATTTTATCTAATTTGCCAAGTTTCATAAATTTTGCAAACCTAACAACAACTTCTGCTAACACAAGAGATAAAATCCACACAGCACCAAGTATTATCATAAAACCAATGAGATTAAGCAGTGTTTGACTCTCTAACTTTAAAAATGAATTTATCCATAAACTTAAATCAACATTAAATCTAGAAGCTAATAAAACACCGCCAACTATACCAATAACGGAGCAAACTTCACGAATAAACCCACTAAAAAGTCCTTTGAGCGCTAGAATGATGATTATAGTTACAATAACAATATCAAAATAATTTGCAAAATCCATATTACAATTATCCCTTGTGTGTAATTAAGTAAATTAGAATCTAAAAATAATGCAATTTTAACTTAAAGGAGCTTAATCAAACAAAGTAATTTTACAAATAATAATTAAGATATAATTCTAAAAGACTCACAATAATTTGTGAAAATTCATTTATTTATGTGGTGAAAATGCTAAATCTAAGAAAAATTTTTCCTAAAAATAATCAACCAAAAAATAATATCTTTAATGCAGAAAATAAGCTAAAATACATAGCACGAAATTGGCTATTACTACCAATAGTATTTGCTTTCATATTTAGCTTACCAATATTTTTAAATTTTTATACATATTTAAATGAAACATATTTCCCATACATAAATTCAATTTTTGCACTAATTGCAATTTACACATACATAAATATTGACAAAAGATATTCATTTGCATTTGGTTTTTTTATCGGAATCTTTTGGTTTTACTGGATTGGACTTAGTTTTAGATATACAAATTCACCATATCTAACATATATCATACCTATTATAATAAGCATTATTTATGCAATATTGATTTGGTTTGCATTAATATCAAATAATAAATTTTTTAGAGCAACTACTATAAGCTTACTTGGATATATAACAATACTTGGATTTGATTGGTTTGTGCCCGATGCAATGCTTTCTTTTAGTGCTTTTAGAGTTGAAAAAGTATATTTTATTGCGATAGTGTTAATAATGACTATAATAAGCATTAAACAATTAAAATTATTTAGGTTCTTAGCCATTTTTTTATTATTTTTTACGATTGACTTTAATATTAATACGACAAAAATTCCAAATGAAACGATCATGCTTACACAAACAAATATACAACAAAATATAAAATGGAATGAATATACAGCAGACAATATTATTAATTACAATATAAGTCTAATAAAAAATGCTATTAACAATAATTACAACATCGTAGTATTACCAGAAACTGCATTCCCTATAATATTAAATATGCCAGCATATGAATATGTAGTTAATAACCTAAAAGAATTAAGTAAAGAAATCTCAATAATAGTTGGTGCTCAAAGATATGATAAATTTGGAGTATATAATACAACCTATGTATTTGAAAATAATAATTATCACTTCGCAGATAAAGTATTCTTAGCACCATTTGGTGAATATATGCCAATACCGGGATTTATAGCAAATTTCTTTTCTAAAATATTTGACATCCATTACTCAACTTTTGATACGAATGATAAAGAACCTAAAAATATCTTTGCAGGAAAACTAATTTTTAGAAATGCGATATGCTATGAAGCAACGACGAAAATGGCATACAAAGGTAACCCAAAATATATGATGCTAATAAGCAATAATATGTGGTTTAAGCCAAGTTCAGAGCCAGTAATACAAATGATGCTAATAAAATACTATGCAAGATTGCACAAAACAATGGTATTTCATTCTGCAAATGGATCAAAAAGTGGAATCATAACACCAAATATAAGCTTAGATTTCAAAGCAAGCGGAATCTAAACTATCATCTACTCAATCCTACATCAAATCCAATCATACTCAAAAGTGCAATAAAAATTAAAGTAGTGATACCAGCAAAAAATCCAGCCAAAGCATCATCACCAACAACACCCAAACCACCTTTTGTATGCTTATCAATTTTACCTATGATAGAAGGCTTCCATATATCATAGATTCTAAAAAATACAAATGAAAATATAATCGCAATAATTCCAAATCCTGCAATGCTCATTGCAATCCACATTCCAACTAATTCATCAATCACTATATGCTTTGCATCGTGGATTCCACTTTGTTCTTCATAAATATCAATCTCTTTAATCGCAATAATGCTGACCAAAGTAGCCAAAGCAAATAACACAGATGGAGAAAAGTACAAAATTGGAATCCCAACAATAAGACTAAACAAACTCCCCCAAGTCCCTTGTGCCTTTTTTGCATAGCCTATTTTAAATAATGTTAAAAATAATTCCCGTGTATACAAAAATTGTCCTAATTTTTATTTTGTTTTGCGCTTTTCCTTTGCTTTATAATCCCATATCGTTTACGCTTCTCCCATAGACTTTTTCTACTAATTCCTAACTCTTTTGCAAGCTCTATATCAGAATACAACCCTTCATATTTTGTAATTACCATTTTTTCATATTCCCTTATTGGCATTACCTCACCACCAATATCCATACAATTTTGAGCCGTAGAAATATCTGCAATATTGCTAAATGGAATTTCTTCTTGAGAAATAAATGAAAATAAAATATTCTGTTTGTGTAGCTTTGATATAAGCTCCATTCTCTCACTTTTTTTGATCTGCTCTAATCCTGTTAGATATATAATATCATTAACACTATTATTAAGGTTTAGAATACTCCGCCAATCAACATCTTTTAGTGATAAAAAATTAAAATGGATATTCTTCAATCTCGCATATCGCATCGCATATATATCAGCACTTCGTTGAGAATTACTTCTGATGATAAATGGCAAATTGTAAGTGAATGGAAATGGCGTATTTAAGATTCCCTCAACAAATTCAAAATAATTTTTATAAAACACAACTTCTTTTTGCAATCTATCAAAATGCTTATAATGCTCTATTTTTCTAATTAATTCATCTATAATTAGAGGTTTTGTTATATAATCGTGCATTCCGGCTTTAAACATCTTTGTCACTGTATCGTCATTTATATATTTAATCATAATAATAACAATACTTTCTGAGAATCTTTTTATAATATTAATGCAATTTTTTTCACAAAAATCATAAGACAACAAAACAATATCAAATGAATTATTCTTATCTGGTTTAAAATTAGAATCTTTGGATACAGTACATTCATACCCTCTATCTTCTAGTTTATTGCTAATACTTTGTGCTAAATAAGTATCATTTTCAATAATTAGCGTTCTCATTAATAACCTCAAAATTTAGTATCAAAAAAAGAGTTTTAAAGATACATTGGAGCTTGAACAAATCCCCTCCTGTCTCCCTACGAACCCCATCTTTTCCATTGTAGTTGCCTTAATATTAATATATTGGCGTTGCAAGTTTAAAATATTACTAAAAATTTCTATCATTTTATCTTTGTGTGGAAGAATTTTTGGCTTTTGTGCCATTATCATAACATCAATATTAACAATCCTAAAACCAACACTATGAATAAAATCAGCAACTTCTTGTAATAGTAATTTAGAATCCACATTATCATAGCTAGGATCATCTGGTGGAAACCACTCGCCAATATCACCTGCACCTATCGCCCCAAGAAGTGCATCACAAAGGGAGTGGATTACAACATCACCATCACTATGAGCTTCCAATCCAACATCACAAGGGATTTTAACACCACCTAAATACATATCTTTATCTTTGCAAAATCTATGCACATCAAACCCATATCCCACAAAAATATCATCACTACGGCTAAGATTCAAATCTTTCAAATCTTCAAAGTAGGTAATTTTATTTAAAGTTTTTGAGCCTTTTATGTGTGATACTCTACCACCATAATTATTTATAGCACTGCTTTCATCACTAAAATCACCAAGCTTCATAGATTCTAGTAAAATAGAGCGTCTTGAAATCTGTGGAGTTTGGACTAAATAAATATGATCCCTATTTAGATATTTTTTTTCATTATTGGATTCTAAAAATATAGTATCACTTACACCAATTGTAGGAACAATGCAATCAAGTGATGATAAATTATGATTAAAAAGATTATCTAATACCTCAAAATCAAGATTGCATCTAGCAGCATCACTAACTGCAACAAATTCGCTAGATACACACTTTAGCGCATTTTGCAAAGATTCTTGTCGTGTGGCACCACCTTGAACTATTTCATAATCGCAGAATCTCCTCATATATGAAATATCTCTGCGAGATGCAGTTATTATAACTTTTGAAAATCCATATCTTTGTTGAAGTTTATCCGCTACATAAAGCCACATAGGCTTATTATCTATCCTAATCCAATGCTTTTTTATAGAGATGTTTTTCCTAAACCTTAAGCTATCCCCTGCACTCATAATAATCAAAGTGATATTTTGTCTCAAAATTTAACCTTTTTTATATTCAAAAAGCGATATTTTATATTTTTTACGATAATTTTAAGCTTTGATAAGATACTTAAAAAGGTTAAACCAAAGTAATATAGAGGTAACAATGAGCAAGGCAAATACACAATTATTTTACGCAAAGCAAGACAAAATCACAAAAGAAATGGAATTTGTAGCAAACACCGAAGAACTAGATGTAAATTTGATAAAAAATGAAATCAAAAGAGGCAGGCTAATTATACCTGCAAACATTAATCACAAAAATTTAAATCCAATAGGCATAGGTATCGCTGCAAAAACAAAAATAAATGCAAATATAGGAAGCTCTAGTATTGAAAATTGCATAGAAAACGAAGTATTGAAAACACAAACTTCTATCAAATATGGTGCAGATACCATTATGGATCTAAGCACTGGCGGGAATCTTGATGAAATAAGAAAAGCCGTAATTGCAGCATCAAGTGCTCCTATAGGGACAGTCCCTATGTATCAAATACTTCACGATCTCAAAGATGATATTTTAAACCTATCTGTTGATAAAATGCTCTCAACACTAGAGAAACAAGCAAAACAAGGCGTAAGTTACTTTACTATACATTGTGGATTTTTGCTATCTCATATGCCACTTGTTGCAAAAAGAAAAATGGGTATTGTAAGTCGTGGTGGAAGCTTAATGGCAAGCTGGATGATGCACCACCACAAAGAAAATCCATTTTATAGTGCATTTGATGAAATACTTGATATCTGCAGAGAATATGATGTTAGCTTATCGCTAGGTGATTCCCTTAGGCCAGGCTGTTTAGCTGATGCAAGTGATGATGCACAATTTAGCGAGTTAAAAGTATTAGGTCAATTAGCCAAAAGAGCGTATGAAAAAGATGTTCAAGTTATGATAGAAGGACCTGGCCATGTCCCACTAAATCAAATTGAAAGAAATGTAGAGATTCAAAAAGAATACTGCAATGAAGCACCTTTTTATGTACTAGGACCACTTGTTACAGATATTGGTGCTGGATATGATCACATTTCAAGCGCTATTGGCGCGTGTGTAGCTGCTTGGAAAGGTGTAGCAATGCTATGCTATGTAACACCAAAAGAACATTTAGGCTTGCCAAATGCAAATGATGTGAGGGAAGGAATCATAGCATACAAAATTGCTGCACACGCTGCAGATATAGCACGAGGAAGGATTAATGCAAGAGTTAGAGATGATGCAATGAGTGATGCAAGATATACGTTTAAATGGGAGGAGCAATTCTCTCTAGCACTTGATAGTGATAGAGCTAGAGAGTATCACGATGAGACGCTACCACAAGATGTATTTAAAGAAGCGGAATTCTGCTCTATGTGCGGTCCTAAATTTTGTAGCTATAAAATAAGTCAAAATATTTTTAAAGAATACAAAGGAGCATAATGAATAAAGAAAATATTTTAGAAAAGTTAAAAGAGATTTTATATCCTAATTTTAAAAGAGATATTGTTGATTTTGGATTTGTAAAAGATATAAAAATCCACAATGACAATATAGAAGTATTTGTTGAGATTCCATCAAATAACAAAGATGTATCAGATAAATTAGAAAGTGAAATTAAGGCAAAACTAGGAGATTCAACAAAAGTAAATATCAAAACTCCGCAAATCAAAGAAGAACAAAAAAGGACAAAAAATATCGCACCAAATATCAAGCATTTTATAATGATTAGCTCTGGTAAAGGTGGTGTTGGCAAATCAACAACAAGTGTAAATATTGCTATAGCATTAGCACAAAGCGGGAAAAGCGTTGGCTTGCTTGATGCTGATATTTATGGACCAAATATACCAAGAATGTTATCACTAAATTCACAAAAACCAATGACTGATGAATCCGTAATGAAGCTAATTCCACTAAAAGCATATGGAATAAAAGTTATGAGCATGGGTATGATGTATGAAGAAGGACAAAGTTTAATTTGGCGCGGTCCTATGATAATGAGAGCAATAGAACAAATGCTTACAGATGTGCTATGGGGAGAATTAGATATACTAGTTATTGATATGCCACCTGGAACTGGTGATGCACAATTAACTCTAGCGCAGAGTGTCCCAGTGACAGCTGGAATCTCTGTTACAACACCACAAGTAGTAGCCCTAGATGATAGTGCAAGAAGCTTGGATATGTTTAAAAAACTAAATATACCTGTTGCAGGAATTATAGAGAATATGAGTGGATTTGCGTGTCCTTGCTGTGGTGAAAAATATGATATATTTGGCAAAGGCACTTCAGCAGATCTAGCAAACAAATATAGCTGTGAAGTATTAGCACAAGTTCCAATTGAAGGTAAAATAAGAGAAGGTGGAGATTCTGGAAAGCCTATAGTATTCTTTGAGCCAGAAAGTATAGGTGCAAAAGAATACATAAAAGCAGCACATAAAATAAATGATTTTTTAGAAAATGTCGGTGAAGTAACAAATGCTGAAATACAACCTACAAGACATTAATTATTCTAGAATTATTCTAGGATTTGAATCCTAGAATAATTAATTAAAATCTATAATCATATGCTAAAGATATAGCATAATTAGTTTTTAACGTAGAATTATAAGTTGGAAATCCTGCTCCAACAAATGTGCTTTCTTCTACTGGAACAAGAGGAAATGAAGCAATGAAACTTATAGAATTAAAACCATAGCTTGTTTTTAATCCTAACTTAATATCTCCATAAAATTCAGAAATGCTATCATTTAAAGTACCGCTTACTTTGCCTTTGACATTAGCACCACCTATCCCAATACCTGCAAATGCACCTACAGATACAGATCTTTCATTATAGAAATCAAGCAAAAAGTCCATATTTGCCGCAAATGACATAATATCAATATGAGTTTTTACACCATTGACACTAGCTGATTGAAATAAGTCCCTAAAATTAACATAAGTAGAGATACCAAAAAAATCACTAAAATACCTTGTATACCCTATTCTAAAGCCATATAGTGGTAAATTTAATTTAGTGTTACTTGTAGCACCATTAAACGATTCTGTAGTTTTCACCTCTCCTAATCCAAGCTCAAATCCTAAAAATACACCATCTTTATCATTTGCCTGAGCAAACCCTATAAATAAAATAAAACAAATTAGAATTTTTTTCATACAAACCCTTTTTTTGAATTGAAATTAAGTAGCAGATTCTACCCCCCCCCCATTAAAGCAAGCTTAAAAATTTAAGGAAATGGTTAAAATATATGAGGATTCTAGGACTTAAATCCTAGAATAATTAATTAGAAAGTGTAGTTATAAGCTAAAGATACTCTGTAATTTTGTTTTACTTTTGCTTCTATTGAATAAGCACTGATTTTTGTAGTTACCAAAGGTAGTGTAAATGCAAAATCAACACTATGACTACCGCTACCAGCTCTAAGCCCTAATCTAGAATCGCTATAGAAATTATTTTTGCTTACATCAACTGCAGTTTGTAATCTATCTACAAATGAGGTATCATAATAACTAACATTAGCACCACCTATCCCAATACCTGCAAATGCACCTATAAAAATAGATTCTGTATTGTAGAAATTAAATAACACATCTGCATTGATCGTATATGACAACAAAGAAGTAGAATCTTTATAACTCTCTGCACTCATAGCATTGTAATAATCTTCACTTGCAGTTGTATAGACTATACTTCCATAACCCCTAAGACCAATATATTCGTTAAACAAATATGAATATCCAGCCCTTACTCCATATGAAGGGAGGCTACGAGTTACATTTAAGATTCCTGCGTCAATTGTTGATTCACCACCACCTATTTCTAAACCGATAAAAAAACCATTCTTTTCATTTGCATAGCTAGTAGCTAAAACCAAGAATAAGGAAAATAAAATTCTTTTCATTCAACCTCTTTTAATTTAGAATTTAAAAAATGGATTCTACCCCCCCCCATTAAAGCAAGCTTAAAAAATATAAAAGTTATTAAATCTAATTACAAGTTGAATATATTTTGCAGTCTTAATTTAATCCTAATAAACTATAATACAATCCTTGCTACAACAAACCTAATAATATTAATTAAGGTATAAAATGAAAATAATAAAAGAAACTTTAAATATGGATTCTAATGGACTTTTGATTTATTATGATATATACAGAGATTTATCAATAAATAAATACAATGGTGTGATACAGATAGCACATGGAATGATAGAACACAAAGGTAATTATTCATACATAGCAAATATTTTAAGCAAAGCAGGATATATAGTTGCTATAAACGACCACAGAGGACATGGGGATAGCATAGGCGGTGATATATTTTTAGGAGAAATGGGCGAAAATGGATTTGAACTAGCAATGCAAGATATGCATAATCTAACAAAACTACTAAAAGCCACATACAAATCACAAAAATTCATACTAATAGGTCATAGTATGGGATCGCTTTTATCAAGAAGATATCTGCAGGAATATGAAAAAGAAATTGATATTTTAATACTATGTGGAAGTCCAAGCCCATATTTTGGCACAACACTTGGAATCTTATTTTTAAAATTATGCAAAATATTAGGATTTAATAAAATAGGTAAAAATATAGCTTACAAATTATCATTTTTATCATTTAATGCGAAATATAAAAAAAATGATAATCTAAATAATGGAAAAGTAAGTGGCAAACTATGGACAAATAGAGATATAGATGAAATAAACAGACACATAAAAGATAATAAGCAAAGTTTTATTTTTACGATAAATAGTTTTATAAACCTACTTGGTGGAGTAAAAAAAGTATTCAGCAATTATCCGCATAAAATTCAAAAACCAAATATGCCAATATTATTTGTAAGTGGCGAAGATGATGCTTGTGGAAAATTTGGCAAAGGCGTGTTTAAAGCATACAAACATATCATAAAACAAGGATATATAAATACCAAATTATCATTATATGCAGATGCTAGGCACGAATTATTTTTGGAATTAAATAAAGATGAAATAATAGATGATGTATTGCATTACATAAAGCAACATTAAATTACTTAAAGCACCTAATTGAAAGTTTTTTGTATTTATCATCAAAATTAAAATTATCAATAAACTTTTCAAATTCTATAATACTACCACGATTTAAATCTATATTTTCTAAGTTAATTAAAAATTCAGGCTTTTGCAAAGGATATAAATTATTGATATAAAGATACAAGTTGCACTTGCTAAGATCTTGCTTTCCTTCATTTGTGATTTTGCCACTAATAAAAAATGAATTAGAATAAACAAGTTTTTTTGAATTTGTTACCTCAAAATTAACTTTGTTTATATAATTATCAACTATATAAATATTCAAAAATGGTAAAGATAAAAATAAAATAAAAGAAAGAAAGAATAATAGAATCTTTTTTATACCAGAAAGTATTAACCCACATAAAAAAATAATAATATTAAATATAATTAAAATCCCAAATACAAGAAAATCAAATATGGAAATATAAGAAAAATCCAAGATTTTAGCCTCTTCTCTGCGCCTTTTCCTCTAATCCACTTATGGAGAATCTTCTATTTAACTCTTGCATAATCCTATCTGGAGATATATCTTTATAACTCAATCCAACCAACATATGATATATCAAATCTGCACACTCATATATTATTTCATCACTTTTATTATCTTTTATAGCAAATGCAAATTCGCAAGCCTCTTCTACTATCTTTTTACCAATTGTATTTTCACCTTTTGCATATAATGATGCAGTATAGGATACATCTTTACTTTGTGTTTTTCTATCTTGAAGTATATGGTACAACTTATCAATCGTGCTATATGGAGGATCTATCATCTTAGCCTTTGTTAAATCTATATTGATGTCATCAAAATCAATTGTCCTATAAAAGCAGCTCACATTCCCCGTATGACAAGCTACACCAGCTTGATTAACTTTAAACAAAATCGCATCATTATCACAATCAATATGCACTTCTTTTATCGTTTGTATATTACCGCTTTCTTCACCTTTTTTCCAGATTCTATTCTTAGATCTTGAAAAATAATGAGCCACTCCACTTTGAATGCTTAAAGTTAATGCTTCGCTATTCAAATAAGCTAACATTAACACCTCCAAGCTATCATAATCTTGAGTAATAACTGGAATCAAGGGAGACTTATTCCAATCTATACAATCTATCATCAATTACCACTTACTGATGTTGCTTTTTTTGCATTTTTGGAATCTACCCAAATATTTGGCACAGCACCACCTGGTGTTAAGAAAATTTGAGCATCTCTATTTTCTCTTAATGCCTCGTTAAACTTACCTTGAGTTTCAATCTGTCGCAATTCAAGCAATCTTGATGATAAACTCTCACTAATCAATCTATTTGCTTGACTTTGCGCCTTTGCTTCAATGGACATAGCATCAGCTGCACCTTGTGCTTTCATCCTATTAACATCAGCCTCACCTTTTGCTAGAGTTACTGCTTTTTCTGCTTCCATTTTTGCTTGTTCTACTTCATATCTCTTTCTCTCTGCTTCTTGCCTTGCTACTTGAACTTTCTCAATCTGCTCTCTAATATTTTGTGGCAATACGATCTCTCTTAATTGAACAGAGCTAAGGGATACCGGCTGATTTGCAAATTTTCCTATTTCTGTTTCTATATTTGTGCTAATTAAATTTGCAATATCATTCCTTTTTACAGGCAACTCTTCTGCTGGGTACCTGCCGACCACACCTCTTACTACATCACGCACAACAGGATTTATAATTTTTTGCTCCCAAGATAATCCATAATTGGCAATAGTCTGCGGAGCTGTAGCCCAATTTAGCTGATATTGAACTGTTAATTCAATTGAAACAGTAAGCCCCCTGCTATCCATAACGCTAATTGCATCATTTCTAAAAATACCCTGATTTTTACCAACAACACCCATATCCTCTGTTCTAGAAAAATTAATAGTCCTTACTCTTGTATCCACAATAATTACATTTTGAATAATTGGCACAAAGAAATGCAATCCCGGCTGTAACGGAGTATTATCATATTCACCGGCAGTAACTTTAATACCAATTTCACCAGAATTAATAATAACAAATGGCTTTGCTGCGATAAAAATAAGCAACACAACAATAATAGAAATAATCCCTATGATAGTTTTATTGCTAGGCATATTAAAATTTGGATTAAAATTCATTTTTAGCGGATTCTTAGGTGGCTTTTTATCGCCATTTCCACCATTATTTGAATTGTTATTATTAGCATTTTTCCGTTTTAGATGTTCATTTAAATCAATAGGCATTCATACTCCTTAATCTATATAAGTTAAAAATTCTTTATATTTTGAATTATTGCCAGATACGATATCAAAGAAAGAATCTTGAATCTTTTTTGTCATCTCTCCTCTTTTCCCACTACCAATAACTCTAAAGTCAAGCTCCCTAACAGGCGTAACCTCTGCTGCTGTTCCTGTAAAAAAGGCTTCATCTGAAATATAAACTTCATCTCTTGTAATTTTTCGTTCAATCACATTTATACCTAAATCTTTTGCAAGTTTTAAAATAGTATCTTGAGTGATAGATTCTAAAGAATTATCGTGAGGTGGTGTGATTAATTCACCATTTCTAACGATAAAAAAGCACTCTCCACTACCCTCTGCTACAAATCCATTGTCATCTAATAGCAATGCCTCATCAAAACCACACTGAACAGCTTCATATTTTGCCATTTGCGAATTTAAATAATTTGCACTTGCCTTTGCTTTACCCATTAAAGATTTTACTGAATTTCTAACAAAGGAGCTTGTTTTCACTCTAATTCCATTTTCAATTCCATCATCACCAAGATATGCACCCCAATTCCAAGCCGCAATCATCATATTTACCGGTGCATTAGCGTGATAGAGCCCCATAACACCATAACCTAGATAAATAAGCGGTCGAATATATACATTACTTGTGTAACAATCCTTATTTGCTTTTAACAATTCAATATGAGCATTATTTATTTCATCAAAACTATAAGGGCATTTTAAACTTAAAATTTTTGCTGAATTAAGAAGACGCCTTGTGTGATCTTCTAATCTAAATATAGCTAGACCTTTTGTCGTTTTATATGCCCTAGTGCCTTCAAATGCCGCATTTCCATAATGCAAACTATGCGTTAATATATGAACCTTAGCATCCTCCCAAGCAACTAACTTCCCATCTTGCCAAATATATTTAGCCTCATCTAGCATAATACCCTCCAAAAATAAAATCTATGTGATTGTATCATAATAGATACCCTAATTTAGCCAATAATCTCTCTAATGTTTTTTGAGTTTGGAGCTGATAAAAATCCTTCTCTTTCTAATGTCTCTAATATATTTGATGCCCTATTAAATCCAATTCCAAGCATTCTTTGCAAATAACTAGCTGAAGTCCTTCCACTTGATAAAATAATCTCTTTTGCTTTTTGCATATATTCATCTTCACTCATAGGCGCAGAATTTGCAGGAGTAGCTTGAATGATCTCTTTTGGCTCTAAAGAAAAATATTCATCATATTCCACACTTCTTTGAGATCGTATAAAATTCGCTACTCTTTCTATTTCCCTCTCATTGCTATAAGGAGCGTGATACCTAGATATTACATTTGTATTTGAAAACAACATATCACCATTTCCAAGCAATGTTTCAGCACCTACTTTATCTAACACAACCTTAGAATCCATAGGACTACCAACACGATAGCTTATCCTTGATGGCAAGTTACTTTTTATCAATCCTGTTACGACATTTACAGTTGGACGCTGCGTAGCTATAATCAAGTGGATTCCAGATGCCCTAGCCTTGCTAGCCAATGAAGTAAGATACTGCTCAGAATCTTTACCACCCATAATCATCAAATCAGCAAATTCATCGATAATAATTACAATATAAGGTAATCTATCAAAACCTTTTTGATCTGCGGCTTCATTGTATCCTATGATATTTTTTACACCAACTTCATTCATAAGCTCATATCTTCTATTCATCTCATCAACAGCCTTACTAAGCGCGATAACAGCCTTTTTAGGATCTGCAATGATAGGAGTTAGCAAATGTGGAATATCTTTATATAAGCTCAATTCTACACGCTTTGGATCAATCATAATAAACCTTAACTGTTCAGGAGTGTTTCTATAAAGCAGAGATAAAATCATACCATTCAACCCCACACTCTTACCGCTACCTGTTGTCCCTGCGATGAGCAAATGAGGGAGTTTTGCCAAATCTTGAACTACTGGCTTACCGATAATATCCTTACCAAGAGCGATAGCAAGCTGTGCATCAGAATTTACAAATTCTGGACTTTCAAAAATCTCCCTAATATAGATTGTTTGTATTGTATTATTTGGTATTTCTATGCCAACCACATCTTTACCTGGTATTGGGGCTTGAATTCTAATGCTTTTTGCCTTAAGTGTCATTGATAAATCATTTTCTAGATTCTGAATTCTTGAGACCTTTACATCTGGTGCAGGACGAAATTCAAATGTAGTTACAACAGGGCCACTATAAATATCAGTAACATCGCCATTTATCCTAAATACTCGAAGCTTGCTAATCAAATTATGTGCTTTTAAATCAATTTCGCTACCATCAATGTCTATTTTTTGATATTTTGGCTCATCTAATAATCCAATATGCGGCAATTTATAATCTAAAGATTCCAATGTAGGGCTTAAATCTTGAGATTCTGCTACTTCATCTGCATAAGCAGTAGATGTGATACTTCTAGCACCATCTTCTTGTGTTTTAGGATAACAATCAGTGCCGATGATAGACTCCACAGATAGATTATTAGCAATATAATTTAACTCATCAACCTCGTATTCAAGGCTGTTTCTACTTTCACTTATATTTTTATTTTCAATATCTTCATTTGAAGAAAAGGTATCAACATTAAAAGTAGGCAAGATTGCATCATTGATAAAATCATGATTATCATCTATTGCTTCGTTTGTTACCTTATTATCGCTAGATTCCGCATTTTTATCATTATTTGTTAATTCATTATTTTTTGGCGGTTGCGCTATCTCTACTTTTCTAATTTCATCTTTTTTAGATTCAAGCATTCTCTCTCTATCCATACGCAAACGATCAATCAAGCCCATAGGCTCATTTACACCAGGTTTCATCTCATTAGAATCTATCTTTGAAGAATCTATACCTTGCTTAGTGTTATCATTTACACCAAATTTATTCAAAGCTTCTCTTCTTAATGGTTCTCTATGTAATGTCTCATATTGCCTTGTTGGGATACCCTCAATAACTTTTATCTTAATCTGTGAATTATTAAAATCAGGCAAAACAGGCTCTTCAAGATCTCTAATATAAGCTAAATTCTTATCATCGATTGGCAATTCCTTAATTGGCATCTCTTTTGCAGTATCAATAGAGTTAAATGTAGCTTTATCTAAAGTATCAGATTCTTGATTATTGATATTATTTTGGTTTTCTTTTATTTTCTTTTCTGCGCGAATCTTATCTGCAATTTCTTTAAAATCAAGATCAATTAATTCATCAATACTCAAACCTTGTCTAAGCTTGTGCTTCTCTTCAGTTTCTCTAATTTGCTTTAAAATTGGGCTATTTTGTGTTATGACTTCTTTTTTAATATTTTGTAGTTTTGATTGATTTGGTTGGTTTGGTTGCTCTTGTTCTCGTTTTATAATTCTAATTTCATTATTCATAAAATCTTTAGCACCTTGTATTGATTTTTTTGTATCATTATAGCATTTTATAAGTAGGTTTCTTATGCTAGAATCCTATAAGATTAAGCAGTTGAATTGTGTGGGAAATGTATGAAAAAAATAACATTAGAAGAATTTATAAAGAAGCCAAAAGATTCAAAAACAATAATCACAGTAAATGATATAGATTTATTTATTTTTACAAAAGATCCAAAAGAAATATTAGAATTAATCGATCCTAAAAATCAACAAAAAGAGCAAAAATGCACGGAAAAATAGTGCAATACTCACACACTACAGGTGCAGGGACGGTTATCAATGCATCAAAAAAATTATTTGATTTTAAAATTGCAAGTTGGCACGATAACACAAAAATCCCAGAGATTAATCTACTAGTAGAATTTAGATTAGAAGATGAAAATCAAAATGTAATTGATATAAGAAGCTCAAAATATCAAGAATTTGATGATGATAGCATTGTAAAAGAGAGGGATTTTTGGAAAACAAACACAGATGAAGAGCTAGAAAAACTAGAATCTAATGTCTTTGATGACTTAATCGCAGAAACATACAAGAAAACAGATTATTCAAAGCTCACATCGATCCCTATGAGTATCTCTATAGACAAATTCATACAATACTACTTTGAAAATGAGACAAAAATCATAAAAGTAGCATACAAATTACCAATTGATGGCTACGAAAAGTTAGATTACAGAATTGTAAATAGATTTATAAAGAGAACTTTAGATTCTTTGATTTGCGTTGATAGACGGATCACAAAAGATACATTTTCAATATATTTACAGATACTAAGCAAATTACAATATTTTACAACACCATTTTATGTAGCGCAACAAAAGGCGAAAAAGGTATTTGAAGAGCATTTCTTGCCACAACAGCTTTATTTAAATGCTGCAAATAGAAAACTTGTAAATCTAAAAGATGATTTATTAAAACTGGAATCTAGAAAAAAAAGCACAAAAAGTCAAATACAATCAATAAATATCAAACTATTATCTGTAGGCAATAAAAATGAACAAATGCTAAGAGAAAAGCTAGCAAAGCTAGATTCCCAATATAAAGAATACTCAAATAATATAATAGTACTTACAAAAATCAAAGATCGCGTATCAAAACTAATAGAGATATTTAAAAATAATTATGAAAAAGATTTTATATCTAGATTTGAAAAAGTAAGAGAACAGATATTTGAACACATTAAAAACTCTCTAAATATAACAATAACATCGCTAGATAATAAAATGTGGAAACTAGGAATGACAAGCGATCCCATAAAAAACCATTTCTTCAAGCTTCAAAGCAGTTATTCATTTTGCACTCTTGCATTCATACAACAATACATAAAAACACTAGATCTATCTAAGTTAAACGATAATGACAGATCGCTAAATATATACATCAATAGATACAAAGAGCGAAATACAAAAAAAATTTTAATAGTATCAAATAGAAATGAATTTGAAACAAAATTGAAATTCAATATACTTGCGCAATATAAAGATTTCATCGTTACACAAACAAATAAAAAAATAGAATACTTAATAATAATCGCAAATCAAAAATTTGATTTTGTAATAGTAGATAACGATATGAAAGAAGACAAGCCAATTGATATGATCATACAAGGCAAAAATACAA
Source organism: uncultured Helicobacteraceae bacterium (assembly GCA_944323755.1). Lineage (GTDB taxonomy): Bacteria > Campylobacterota > Campylobacteria > Campylobacterales > Helicobacteraceae > NHYM01. The sequence goes on along the minus strand of CALUTR010000004.1, from coordinate 52,435 downwards.
AATACAACAAAAATGCAACATTCATACTAATAGACACATCAGAGCAATGAAAATACACATTATTAAAACAACATTTAACAATCTATTTGAAGCAGAAAAATTACAAAATTATCTACTAAACAATAACCTAGCCTCTTGCATACAAATAAATCATATTAAAAGTGCATATTTATGGAATGGAAAAATTTGCAATGATGATGAAATTGAACTAAACATAAAAACAAACAAAAAGAATGTAAAACAAATCAAGTCCATCATCTTAAACACTCATACATACGAGATTCTACAGATTTTGACACTAAAAGCAAAAGCCAATAAAAGCTATTTAAAATGGCATAAAAATCAAATAAATCAATAAGCCTCTAATTCATTATAAATACTATCTCTTAGCACTGGTTTAAATCCTGCATCTTTTATTTGTGATATCAATTCTTCTTTACTTAATCCTTTTTTACTATTTGCGCCACCTGCACTTTGGATACTTTCTTTTTCTATCGTTCCATCTATATCATTTGCACCAAATTCTTGCGATACAAGAGCTAAGTTCAACCCTAAAGTAGCCCAATAAGCTTTGATATTTGGAACATTTTGGATAATAATCCTACTTATTGCAATTGTCTTTAAAATCTCAATTCCACTTGGAAAATCACTAACATTTAAAAAGTTATTTTGTCGTTGATAAAGAAGCGGGATAAATGCGTTAAATCCGCCACTTTTATCTTGCAACTTTCTAATTTCTAACATATGATGAATTCTATGTTTTTTTGATTCTATATGACCAAAAAGCATTGTTGCATTACTTTTTTTGCCCATACTATGCCATATTGAATGGATTTTTAGCCAATTTTCTGCGCTAACCTTTCCCTTACATATCTTTTCTCTAATCTCACTAAAAAATATTTCAGCACCGCCACCAGGCATAGAATCCACTCCAGAATCCTCCATATCTTTTAGTATATCTTCATAACTTTTATTAAATCTCCTATGCAGAAAATCCACCTCTGCAGCAGTCATTGCCTTTATGTGAATATCGCTAAACTTATCTTTTATCGTTTTAAAAATATCAAAATACCACTCATATGAATAATTCGGATTATGCGCACTCACTATGTGAAATTCCCTTGCGCCACGCTCATATGCACTCTTTGCATCGCTTAGTATTTCTTCTTTTGTCATTTCATATGGATTTGGGTTCTTTCTATGTGATGAAAAAGCACAAAATTTACATATATCAGCACAAATATTACTAGGATTGATATGCCTATTCATATTAAAATAAACCTTATCATTATGCAGCTTCTCTCTGATATTATGAGCCATCTCACCTAACTCAAACAAATCCAAATCATATAATTGCACGAGATTATCTATATTTAAATCATTTAAATCAATCATTTATAAACCTTTTTGAAATTCAACCCTTAATATTATTTGTGATTTTATAATTTTAAAATTGATGATTGTATCAAAGTTTTATTTAATTGTATTTAGTAAAATTAATGCTTTATGTTTGTAGTAAAGAAATATATAGTATTATTCTAAGCGTATTAACAATTTTAGTATTAACTAAGCTTTTAATTTTATACAAGGTCAATATATGAATCCCTTTAGTAATGCAAAAAGCGTATTTCTAGAAAAAGTCGATAGTATGGACTATATCGATTTAGATATAAATATTACAGCAAGAAATAAACTAGAACAATTAATTCACAAAGTTCCATTTCAAATAGTATTACTCACAGGGCACCCCGGAGTGGGCAAAAGCTATTTAATTCAACAGTTAGCAAAAAGTATCAATCCAGATTCTCTACACATACAGCTATTTCCATTTTTATCACTAAATGGCTTTTTAGCGCAGCTTCACTTGAAATTTTTACCAAACATAAAAATAGATAAGAATATGACAAGAAATGAGTTTTTCAAAAGCTTTTCAACAAATCTACCAAGAAATGAATTAGCACCAACAATAGTCATAGATGAAGTTCAGCTATATGGAGATAGAGAGCTTGAAGTAATTAGAATGCTATCTGATTGTAGAGTTTTTAGGTTTATTTTGGTAACTCACACACTAAAAAATAAAGAAGTATTAAATGAGAGTTATTTTACATCTAGAATCTGGGATAAAGTAATCATCAATCAATTAGATGTTAAAAACATACAACTTTTTATCAACCAGAAACTTTCAAAAGCAGGGCTAGATTCCATATCATTGCTACTTCATGATAGTCATTATAAATTTATGTATAAACAAACAAAAGGCAACCTAAGACTCCTTACTAGAATGTGCTTTTTACTATTTGATATTTGTGAGTATTATTACGATATTGAACCAACAGTATTTAGCAAGCGAACGATACCAAAAAAATATATAGAAATGGCAGCAATTGAACTAGGGAGTTTAGATGCAAGGTAAATGTAGAATTTATACTGCATATACTATGGTAACACTCATTGGAGTATTGCTATTTGTAATGTTTATATTTTTCATAGAAATAAAAACTAGCAAAAATGCCATAAACACAACACAAACAATAAAGCAAGATATTAACAAACCAAATACCATATCAAGCAATGATGATACAAATAGCACCTTTAGTGAAATAAATGAGACAAATGAACCAATAAATCTAATAAATAATATTGGTGATATACGGATGAAAGAAGAGAGTAATATCTATAGAGTTAATGCTGATATATTAAACATTAGAAACAAACCAAATGTAGAATCAAAAATTATTAAAAAATATATCAATGGAGACAATATAGCAATAACAAACATAATTGGAGAATGGGGCGAGCTAAAAAGTGGTGGATTTGCGTATATGGAATTTTTGGAGAAAAATGATGATCCAGATGCACATTTAGCAAGTGATGAGGGAATTATAGTCTATACGATAAAAACCCAAACACTAAATATAAGAGAAGAACCAAATATAGAGTCTAATATTTTAAGAAAGATGTCTATAAACCAAAAAATATACATAGAAAGAATTGAAGGGCAATGGGGAGTAGTTCTTGGTGGTGGATTTGCGTATATGGAGCTACTAAAAAAGGATATATAATGGAGCTATTTGCTGTATTTGGAAATCCAATATCTCATTCCAAATCGCCCATATTGCATAATTATACTTTATACAAATTAGGAATAGATGCAAGATACACTAGATATTTACTTCAATCTAGTGAAAACTTTAGAGATTTGTTTTTCTCACTTGGATTAAATGGTGCAAATATAACACTACCACACAAAGAAAATATAGCAAATATTTGTGATGAAATTCGTGGAATTGCACAAAAAATTGGCGCAGTAAATACAATTGTTAGAGAAAATGATAAAATCATTGGCTATAACACAGATGCCACTGGATTCTATAAAAATATAGAAAATAAAAATATACAAAATGCTTTGGTACTTGGTGCAGGTGGTAGCGCAAGAGCTATTGCTATGATACTAAGGGAACACAATATAAATGTGGTCATCGCAAATAGAAGCAAAGAAAAGCTCGTATTTTTTAGTGATAGATGTTTTAAAACTTACACAAATGATGATCTCAAAAAAATCGCAAAACATAATAAATTCGACATCATAATCAATGCCACCTCATCATCAATAAACAACACATTACCACTTGAATATGAAACATTGGAGCTATTGTTTAAAAATTCAAATATTGCATTTGATCTAATCTATGGCAAAAAATGTAAATTTCTAGAATTAGCAAAAGAAAATGATTTAGAAAGCATAGATGGCTCAAAAATGCTACTTTATCAAGCGATTTCTGCACTAAGTTTATTTATCAATACAGATGAAGAAAATATAAAACCACATATGGAATACATCTACAAAATAATCCAATAAATACACAAAATAATAAAAAAAATAGCAATATTATTGACTTGATTCGTAAAAAATATTGATTTTTATATAAGACTTACAATTTCAACAATACAACAAAAGGATAGTCAATGAAAAAACTCGCTGCAATAGTTTTATTATCAAGTATTCTTTTTGCAGAATCTGCACACCATAATGTAGAGCAAATCAACACAAACAGCCAAGAAATATCAGATTCTATAAATCAAGGTATCTCAATGAGTTGTAATATTAATATAGATTTTTTGACAGATATGATTCCACTATATCAAAATTCGCTTGATATTGCGACATTATATTTAGATGAATCTAACAATGAAGCTTTAAAAGATATTGCGCAACAAATAATAGATCTCCAAAGCGATGAAATAGAGTTTTTCCAAGAGCTAATAAAAGAGCTAGATAAAGAGAAAAAAGATTGCGATAGCGCAACATACAAAGAGGTTCAAGAAAAGAAACAAATAATTATAAATGATATTATCAAAGAAATATATAACTTAAAATTAACAAACAATATGGATCTAGATTTTGCGCAAATAATGATATCAAACAGTAAGAACTTCATTAAAAGTGCAGAAATAATCTTAGATTATACAAATAATGACAAAATAAAAGAAATTGCAAAAAATATCATACAAACACAAAATGACACTATGGATCAAATACAAAAAGAAATGAATAATATTAAATCGAAGTAGTGGCGGACAGGGAGGGATTCGAACCCTCGGTAATCTTGCGACTACGCGTCCTTAGCAGGGACGTGGTTTAAGCCAACTCACCCACCGGTCCAAAATAAAGATATGAATTCTACCAAAAAAATCTTAAATTTAAAGTTTTATGCAAAAAATATACACACAAAAACAATATAAAACCACAAATTAAGCCTTGATTAACTTATTTCAATATGTTTTATTTTATCATTGTTAAAAGATTCTTATATTTAACAAGGAACAAAATATGAGTTTTATAGAAAAAATAAAAGAAAAGGCAAAAAACAACAAAAAAACTATAGTGCTTGTTGAAACAAATGATTTTAGAACACTTGAAGCAGCGAGTAAAACACTTCAAGAGGGCTTTGCAAATATTATTTTAGTTGGCGATCAAGATGAAATAAAAAGTAAATCAAATGGCTTAGATTTAAGCAAAGCAGAAATAATAAACCCAAAAACAAGTCAATTAGTAGAATCATATAGTAATTTATTTGTGGAATTGCGTGGACACAAGGGTATGACAAAGGATAAAGCTACAGATCTACTGCTTAATGATCCGCTATATTTTGGTGTAGCACTTGTAAAAGACAGTAAAGCAGATGGTATGGTAGCAGGAGCCATAAATTCAACTGCGAATGTGCTTAGAGCAGGGCTACAAATCATAGGCACAGCAAAAGATGTAAAAGTTGTTTCAAGTATGTTTTTAATGATTGTTCCAAATTGTGATTTTGGGTTTAAATACGAAAATAGTGGAATCTTATGCTTTAGCGATTGTGCGTTAATACAAGATCCAAGCAGCCAAGAGTTAGCTCAAATTGCAATCTCATCATCTAAAACATTCACACAGCTAACAGGAGAGATACCAAAAGTCGCACTACTAAGCCATTCTACTTATGGAAGTGCAAGTCATAGCAAAATAGATAAAGTACTAGAAGCGCTAAAAATAGTAAAACAAGAAATGCCAAATCTTGATATAGATGGGGAATTGCAACTTGATGCTGCTATAGTCCCAAGTGTTGGCAAATCAAAAGCTCCAGATTCTGCAATAGCAGGAAACGCAAATGTATTAATTTTTCCTGATCTTGATGCAGGAAATATAGGATACAAATTGGTTCAACGATTAGCAAAAGCTGAAGCATATGGACCTGTAACACAAGGAATGGCAAAGCCTATAAATGATCTAAGCCGTGGGTGCAGTAGCGATGATATTATTGGAACAATAGCAATAACAGCCTTGCAAGCATTATAAAGCAAACAAAAGGAGATAAAATGAATATATTAGTAATTAATTGCGGGAGTTCATCACTAAAATATCAACTAATCAATATAGAAAATCAATCTGTTTTAGCATCTGGTATATGCGATAGGATAAGCCTTGATAAAAGTGTAATAAAACATAAAGCAAACAATGAAAAAATAGAAAAAGAAATTAATATGCCAAACCATAAAAGTGCTATAAAAATAGTCTTTGAATTCCTAACACATATTGAATATGGTGTAATAAAATCATTAGATGATATTAAAGCAATAGGACATAGAGTAGTCCATGGTGGAGAATACTTTTTCAAATCTATGCTAATTACTGATGATGTAATAGAAAAAATCAAAACTTGTAGCGATTTAGCTCCACTTCATAACTCTGTAAATATTATAGGATACGAAGCTTGTAAAGATTTAATGCCAAATACACCTATGGTCGCAGTATTTGATACAGCATTTCATGCAACAATACCACAAAAAGCATATCTATATGCATTACCATATGAATGGTATGAAAAATACAAAATAAGAAAATATGGATTTCATGGAACAAGCCATAAATTCGTAAGCAAAAAAACAGCTGAATTTTTAGGGCTTGATATAAATGATTCTAAAATTATCACTTGTCATTTAGGAAATGGCTCATCAATTTGTGCGGTTAAAAATGGGCAAAGTATTGACACAAGTATGGGACTAACACCGCTAGAGGGTATCATTATGGGAACAAGAAGCGGAGATATAGACCCTGCTGTAATACAATATATAGCAAAGAAAGAAAATCTAAGCATCGATGAGGTGATCAATATACTCAATAAAAAAAGTGGTGTTCTTGGAATCTCAAAGCTATCAAGTGATTTTAGAGATTTATTAAAAGCAGATGAAGAGGGCAATGAACTAGCAAGGCTAGCTAGAGCTGCATTTGCATATAGAGTTGCTAAATATATAGGCTCATATATGGCTGCAATGAATGGGATAGATGCTATAGCCTTTTGTGCTGGGGTTGGAGAAAATGCAGTATATATAAGAGGTATGATAGTCGAACATTTAGGTTTCTTAGGTGTAAAGCTAAACCAAGAAGTGAATATAAAAACAATAGGCACAGAAGCTATCATATCAACTCCAGATTCAAAAGTAAAAGTATGCGTTATACCTACAAACGAAGAATTGGTAATTGCTCAAGATACATATGAAATAGTAAAAAACTTATAGCATAATCATCTAGGATTCTAGATGATTGCCAAGCCTAAATAAAACACTACTTCAAGGAATTAAATGAAAAGAATAGAAAAAGATTTTATTGGTGAAATGGAGATAGATGATAGCTGTTATTATGGGATACAAACGCTAAGAGCTATGGAAAATTTTCCCATAGGAAACCAAAGATTAAATGATTTTCCAATATTTATAGACAGCATTGTTATGGTAAAAAAAGCAGCTGCATTAGCTAATTACGAACTAGGATTGCTATCATTTGAACTAAAAGAAGCAATAATAAAAGCCTGCGATGCAATACTAGAGGGTGGATATTATTCTCAATTTGTAGTGCCAATGATTCAAGGTGGCGCTGGAACAAGCACAAATATGAATGCAAATGAAGTAATAGCAAATATAGCACTTGAAATTCTAGGGCACAAAAAAGGTCAATATGAATTCTGCCATCCAAATGATCATATTAACAAAAGCCAATCTACAAATGATGTATATCCAACAGCAATGAGATTGGCTTTATATATGCGTCTTGGAAAACTAGCAGAATCTATGGAAATCCTAAGTGTTTCATTTGCAAACAAAGCAAAAGAATTTAACAATGTGATAAAAATGGGGAGGACGCAGCTACAAGATGCAGTGCCTATGACTTTAGGGCAAGAATTTGCGGCATTTGCATTGATGTTGCAAAAAGATAGAGATAGAATTCTAAACTCTAGAGATGAATTTAAAGTAATAAATTTAGGTGGCACAGCAATAGGAACTGGCATCAATGCACCTAAAAACTACAAAGATATAGTTGAAAAAAAGCTACAAGAGATAACAAATATAGATTTTATCACTGCAAGAGATTTAATAGAAGCCACACAAAGCACTGGAGCTTATGTCCAACTAAGCGGGATATTAAAAAGGGCAGCAGTAAAACTAACCAAAATATGCAATGATTTAAGATTACTAAGCTCTGGGCCAAGAGCTGGAATAAATGAGATCAATTTACCAAAAATGCAACCTGGTAGCTCAATAATGCCTGGCAAGGTAAATCCTGTAATACCTGAAGTCGTAAATCAAGTATGTTTTTTATTAATAGGCGGAGACACAACAATCACAATGGCTGCTGCAGGTGGTCAATTGCAATTAAATGTATTTGAACCTGTAATTATATTTTCGTTATTAAATTCAATAGCATTATTACAAAATGCAAATATAACACTAGCCACTAGATGTGTCGATGGAATTACAGCAAACACTGATATTTGCAGAAATTTTGTTTTAAATAGTATAGGATTAGTAACAGCACTAAATCCAAAAATAGGGTATGAAAAATCCGCACAAGTCGCAAAAGAAGCGCTTAATTCAAATAGAAGCATTGTTGAAGTGGTGCTTGAAAAAGGTTATCTCACAAAAGAAGAGCTAGATGAAATACTGAAAATTGACAATATGATTGGTTGATAGTTGCAATAATTAATTAACATACTATAATACTTAACTTCAATAATAAACAAGGAGATGAAATGAAGAAAACATTATTAGCATTTTTAGTTGGCGTATTACCATTTGGGCTACTTGTAGCAAAAGATTATAATGTTGATATTTCACATTCACAAGTTGAATTTAAAATTAAGCATTTAAGCGTCAGTAATGTAAAAGGAAGTTTTGGGAAATTTCAAGGAAGCTTAAGTGCTGATAACAACAAATTGAGCGCTTTAAGTGGTGAAGTTGATATTGATACAATTAATACAAATAATAAAGACAGAGATGATCACATAAAAGATCCTGAATATTTTGATGTCAAAAAATTCCCAAAAGCAACATTAAAATTAGTTAGAATTAGTGGAAATGAGGGTGTATTTGACCTTACAATTAAAGGTATCACTAAACAAGTGGTATTAGAAGTTGAAATATTTGGGACATCAAAAAACAATAAAGGGCAAGAAGTAATAGGTTTAAGTTTAAGTGGAAAAATTAATAGAAAAGATTTTGGTATCGCTGCAAATACACCTAGTGTAGCATTAGGAGAAGAGGTAGCACTTCTAATTGAAATTGAAGGTATCGAGAAATAATAAAACTCATAGAATCTTAATCTTAAGATTCTATAACCAACCACTCATTATATATATTAAAATATAAAACTGCATTATATTTAATAAATTTGTATACTTTATTCACAAAAAATAATAGTTAATATAAAAATAAATAGTATGCTTCAAGCAAAAATTAAGTTTTAATCGATATCAATTCATTTACAACATTCAAACTTTATTTAAGGACAAAATTTGCTAATAGATAGCTTTGGCAGAACAATTGATTATATACGAATATCTGTAACAAAAAATTGTAATTTTAGATGTAAATATTGTATGCCAAATACTCCCGATGAAATAGAAGAAAATCTAATACCACTAGACAAAATGCTTGAATTTTTAAAAATTGCAATGGATTATGGTGTAAAAAAAATAAGAATCACAGGTGGTGAGCCGCTACTAAGAAAAGATTTAAGTTTATTTATAAAGGGAATCTATGATTATAAAAATAATATAGAAGTGGCACTTACAACAAATGGGTATCTATTAAAAAAATATGCAAAAAATTTAAAAGATTCTGGGTTAAAAAGGATTAATGTATCGCTTGATAGTCTAAAAAAAGAAAAAATAGAACTGATTTCAAAAAAAGATGCTTTAAATAATGTCTTAGAGGGACTAAAAGAAGCAAAGCAGTCTGGGTTAAAAATAAAGCTAAATATGGTTCCACTAAAAGGAATAAATGATAATGAAATCATATCTATGCTTGATTTTGCAATCAATGAAGGATTCTTGCTTAGATATATAGAATATATGGAAAACAACTTTGCAAGCAATGCTATAAAAGGACTTAGATCATTTGAGATTCTAGAAAATATACAAAAAAAATACAAATATACTATGCTAAAAAAGGAAATGTTTGGACCTGCAAAGTTATACAAAATAAATAATACTAATAATGTATTTGGAATTATCGCCCCGCATAATGATGAATTCTGTCTATCTTGCAATAGGATAAGAATTACTGCTGAAGGCGTAATATGCCCTTGTTTATATTTTCAAGATGCTGTTGATGTAGGAGAAGCAATAAGAAATACCGATAAAAAGGCAATGGAAGAAGCACTTTTACTTGCTATAAAAAACAAGCCTGAAAAAAACAAATGGCAAGAAGGAGAAATTTCATCTAGGGCATTTTATCACACAGGTGGATAAAACTAACCATCTATAAGATTCTGCTATTTTAGGCTATTAATCATTAATAGCCTAAAACTCAAAACATAACTTAACTTAAAGGATTCAGGGGGACAAATCCTTGATTTATAAGGTTCTATATTTTTAACAAAAGGAATGCAAAACATTTAATTAAGAGAAACTGATAATCCATAAACAAAATTTAGAGTCTATGGCAGAATAAACCAAGGTCATCGCTATATATAATTCCAAGCTCTTTAGCTGCGATCTAGGATCATATAAGCTTTAATAAAAATTCTTTCTCTGGGGCAAAGAGTTGATACTTTTCGTATTTAGCAGCTACCCCAGAATCCTTAAAAATAAATGTCAAACAATACATAATAATTAAGAACATTTTGTTGATAACAAAAATAAGAATTGATATTAAAATATATAAATTCTTAAACATTACTTAATATTAATAATCAACAATATTAAAATCAAAAATATGGCTATATCACAATAAATAATCATTGTGAAACCAATACAATTAAGCTATTGATTAGTTGCAAGATGATGTCTAAAGAGTACATTTTTAAGAAATAAGTCTAATTTATTAAGAATTTATAAAGATTATATTAATAAAATTCATTCCTATTTTTATTATTATTTATAAAAAAGGATTAAAGTTGAAAACATACAATATAGCTTTGAGTTTATCATTAATAGCTGCACTAACAAATGTATTTGGCGATGATATAGAAGATGTAGATTTAGGTGAAAGCGTTGTAACTGCAACAGGATATCAACAGCTATTAAAAGAAGCTCCAGCAAGCATATCTGTAATTCCAAAAGAAGAACTACTAAGTCGTCCTATACGAGATCTAGGAGATGCCTTGCAAGAGGTACCTGGAATAGCAACTAGCGTTGGGAAAACAGGGGCAAATTCTATTATGATGAGAGGTCTTTCATCTTCATACACATTGATACTAATAGATGGAAAAAGACAAAATGTTGCAAAAGGGTTTGGAGGAAATGGATTTGATCCAACAAGTGGTTTTATTCCTCCAACATCTATGATAGAAAGAATAGAAGTAATAAGAGGCCCTGCATCTGTAATATATGGAAGTGATGCACTAGGTGGGGTAATAAATATAATCACAAAAAAGAATCCAAGCAAACCAACAGGAAGTTTTCAATTAGAAACAAGATTACAAGAAAATAACAGAAATTGGGGACATATGTATGGATTTAATGGATACATAGCAACACCACTTATAGATGATGTATTATCCATGAATCTTAGAGGAAGGTTTAATACAACCGGTCCAAATAAATTTTATAAATCAGACATACCTGGATATACAGGAAATGCCACTACAAATCCATATACAAGCCATTCTCCAACAGGATATACTATAGCAAGTGTTGGTGGTAGACTAAACTATACTATAAATGATGAAAACAATATATATATTGATAGTGAATTTAATTATCAAAATTTAGGATCGCTAAATACATCAAGCAGTCAAGTTACTGCAATTAGAGATTATTACAAATACAATACTACTATAAATCACGATGCAAGTTATGATTTTGGTGATTTTAATACCTATATACAATTCGCAGATACACAACAAATATCAAGAAAAGATGTGCCCATAGGCGCAAGTGGCTGGAAAGGAACGCCAAATAGATCTACTATGCAAGATAATAAAATACTCATCTTAAATTCATCGTGGAATCAAAACTACCATTTTGATACAGCTGGAATCTTAATAGCAAATGCCGGTCTTTATTATATGTATGAACAATTTGAAGCAAGACCAAGCTCAAATAATCATCAAAATCAAGTAGCATTATTTGGGGAAGCAGAATATATTCCAATAGATTTAATCTCTACTACACTTGGTTTGAGGTTAAATTATAGTGATCTATATAAAGCTATGCCAAATCCTAGATTCTATGTAAATATACACCCAACAAACAATTTTACGATAAAAGCAGGTGTTGCAAGTGGAATGAGTATCCCGCAATTATCATATTTATACGATGGCTATATAATAAAAAGCTCAAATGAATATTATTATGGAAACAAAAATCTACAAGCTGAAAAAAGCTGGAATTATGAACTAAGCTTTATACTTGATACAAATCCACTTCTAATAACACTAACTGGATTTTACACAGATTTCAAAGATAAAATTGACACCATAACTTACAATAGCAGCAGTCAAATACCAGGTATTGGAAGTTGCAGCGGAAGTAATTGCTATATATATAAAAATGTAGATAAAGCACTATCAACTGGAGCTGAATTTGCATTACAAATGAAAAGAATATATGGTATAGGATTTGATTTATCATATGCTTATACATTCACAAAGCAACTATCAGGAGACAAAAAAGGATCACCGCTAAACACAGTGCCAAGACACAATACTTCTGCAAAATTATCATACCAAATAGCTGGATTTGATACATATCTAAGATATGTAGGAAAATACAAAACTCCAACAGGTCTTGCTCACACTGCAAATACAGGTGTTGGCGATTGGTATAAAGATGTCCATCTATTTGACTTAGGATTTAATTACAAATTTGACAATACTTGGAATCTAGGATTTGTAATAAACAATCTATTTAATACAAATTTTGTAGATTATGTAACTACAAATAATGGTAGCAATTATACAAATTTGTATCAAAGAATGATTCCTAGCAGGAATTATTGGATAAATTTAAGAGCAGAATTTTAATTAAATTAAAAAATAATTAGGAGAGTTTATGAAATTTATAAATCTAAACAAAAAGAACTGGATGCAAATTCATACATATTTAAGCTTATTTTTCTTGCCTGCAGCATTTATTTATGTATTAACTGGCGCTTTATATATATTTGAAATTAGACAAAACTCTGGCGCAAAAATCTATGAATTTAAGCTAGATTCCATACCAAAAAAAGGCGAAGAAAAAAAAATAATACTAAATACACTAATTGACAATAATCTCCCACTCCCAAAAGATACCACTATAAAGATAATGAAAGGCAATCCAACAATTGGCAATGTAAAATACAGCGCTACATTACGAACAAACAAAGATGGTAGCACTTCTGTTTATGTAGTAGACAGGGGAATCTATGGAATATTAATGATGATGCATAAATCAGGTGGCAAAAAATATGATATTTTTGGATTCAAGCTAAGTTTTTTTGATTTCATAGCAATTACATTTGCAATATCGATGCTAATATTTTATCTATCAGGCTTAATTGTTACATCATTTTGCAAGAAAAATAGAAAAACAGCTTTAATATACTTTGGTGCTGGGCTCATCACAACAACACTAGCCATATACTTTAGTATTTAAGAGAGTTTTATATATAATCCAAAATTCAAAAATAAAGTTTAAGGTTAGATTTTGGATAAAGTTAGCTATAAAGATTCAGGCGTTGATATCAATGAAGGAAACGCACTAGTAGATAAAATAAAACCTCTTGTAAAAAAAACTTTTGATAGCAATGTTATTGGCTCGCTTGGATCATTTGCTGGTGCGTATGAAATGCCTAGCAATTTTAAGAATCCAGTAATATTAAGTAGTACAGATGGCGTAGGGACAAAGCTAAGATTAGCAATAGATAGCAATAGATTAGATTCTATTGGCATTGATTTGGTCGCTATGTGTGTAAATGATTTAATCTGTAATTTCGCAACACCTATGTTTTTCCTTGATTATTATGCCACAGCTAAATTAAATAAAGATTCTGCATTTGAAGTAATAAAAGGCATCACAGATGGTTGCATTGAAGCACAATGCGCACTTATTGGTGGAGAAACTGCTGAAATGCCTGGTATGTATCACAATAATGATTTTGATTTGGCTGGATTTGCAGTTGGCATAGCAGAAAAAGAAGATTTAGAAAATAAAAAAGCAAAGATCGGCGATATTTTGATAGCTCTACCTAGTAGTGGCATACACTCAAATGGATATTCACTTGTTAGAAAAATATGCTTTGATAAACTAAATATGAAATTCGATGATTTATTAGATGATAGAAAAATCATAGATATACTGCTAGAACCAACTAGAATCTATGTAAAAACATTTAAAATCATAAAAGATCATATAAATGCCCTAGCACATATAACAGGTGGCGGAATAATAGAAAATCTCCCTAGAACATTAAATGGATTTGGTGCAAAAATAGAAAAATCAAAAATTAAGAATCAAGAAATATTTAGCTTTTTGAGCAAATATATAGAAGAAAAAGAATTATATAGGACATTTAATATGGGTGTTGGTATGATACTTTCAGTAAGTAAAGAAAATGTTGATTTCGTATTACAAAAAAGCGATGGTTACATCATTGGTGAAGTGCAAAACGATAGCAAAATAGATATCATTTAAGGAATGCAAATGCTTGAGATTCTTAGCAATATAAATGTTATATTTTACATTATCGCTTATTTAGTAGGCGGGATTCCATTTGGGTATTTAATCGTTAAAAAATTTAAAATCAATCTTCTTGAGATAGGAAGCGGAAGTGTTGGCGCAACAAATGTATATAGGGCATTAAAAATGCAAACACCTTATGCAAAAAAATTATCAATATTAACAATAATACTAGATTCTACAAAAGGTTTAATCATAGTCCTAATAGCAAAGATTATGGGATTATCGTATGAAACACAATGGGCTATTGCGATATTGTCTGTTTTAGGTCATTGCTATAGTCCATATTTAAATTTTAAAGGTGGCAAAGGCGTATCAACAGCCATAGGATCTACAATACTACTCGTGCCAATTGAGGGCGTCATCGGTCTTATTGCGTGGTTTATAACAGGAAAAGTATTTAAAGTATCATCATTATCATCGCTAATTGGCGTAAGCATAGGAATTATTTCATCATTTTTTCTACCAAATTTAAATCCAAGCATCTCGATAGTATCTCAAGTTGGCACACATACGCCGCTTATAATTCTATTATGTTTGATAATATACACACATATACCAAACATAATAAGATTAATAACAAGACAAGAAAGTAAGATTTTCTAGTGGATAGCATTTTTACAATATCACTAAAGGATTTTATTATACATACAATTATTGGTATCTTAGATTTTGAGCGAAAAAACAAGCAGAAAATAATCATAGACATCGATATTGTATATAAAAATATTGAGATTCTAGATTATTCGATATTACATGATTTAATTCTTAAGATTTTTAATGAAAATCAATTTTATTATTTAGAAGATGCAATAAATCACATAGAAAATGAAATAACATCAAACTTCAAATACCTAATTAATGTGGATATAACAATCAAAAAACCAGATATATTTAGCGATTGCATTGCAGTTGTTCATAAAAAATTAAAACTGGAGAATCTCCTTGATTGAAAGCATAGTCAATGATGATAAATTAACAATAACATTAAATGGCAACATAAGCGATAAAATCAAAAAAAACGATATAGCAAACTTGATGTTAATGCTAGATTCTGATGAATTCAATGAATTCACAATAAATATTGATGAAATAGGCAAATTCGATATATCATTTGTCGTTTTTATAAATCACTATATAAACCAAATCAAAAGCAAAAACAAAAAAATAACAATCATTGCAAATACAGAAAATGCAAAACAATTTATAGATTTTTTAGAAGATGTCAAAATATCAAGCATAGATTCTAAAATCAAAAAATCAAGCATCAATCAAAGCATATCAAAAATCGGGCTAAGCGTAGTAGAGGCTATCAATACGATAATTGATTTTATTAATTTTATTGGCATTCTGCTTTATTCGCTTTATTTATGTATTATAAACCCAAAGATGATACGATATAAGGCTATTGGATACCACATATATCACGGAGTAATTACTGCAATGCCAATTATTTTTATAGTTTCATTTATTGTAGGTGGTGTTATTGCATATCAAGGCGCAGCTACACTTCAAAGAATGGGCTTCCCGCAAGCTAGTGTTGAAATGACTGCGAAGTTAACATTAAGAGAAATTGGTCCATTTATAGTAGCATTAATTGTTGCAGGGAGAAGCGCATCTGCATATACAGCTCAAATAGGAGTTATGAAAATGACAGAAGAAATAAGTGCGATGAAAACGATGAACTTCAATCTATTAAATTTTATCGTTTTGCCTAGATTTATAGCACTTGTAGCTTCATTTCCACTAATGGTATTTTTATCTGATTTGATATCTTTATTTGGCTGTATGGTATTTTTAAAAGCTGGATTTGAGATTACTTTTGTTGATTATATTTCACAACTTAGGGAGTTTGTGGATTTAAATAGCTTTTGGACTGGAATCATAAAAGCACCATTTTATGCAGCTATTATCGTTATTATTGGGTGCTTTGTTGGCTTTAGAGTTGAAGATAGCACACAAAGTGTAGGAGAAAAAACAACAACAAGCGTCGTATATGCACTATTTGGTGTAATTTTAATAAATGCACTATTTTCTTTAATTTTTACGGAGCTAAGATTTTGAAAAATATAATAGAGGTGATAAATCTAACAACATCATATAAAGATAGAATAATACAAGACAATATAAGCTTTAATGTGAAATATTCAGAGATTTTTGGCATCTTAGGTGGGAGCGGAAGCGGAAAATCTACACTACTTAGCACTATGCTATATTTGAAGGAGCCACTTAGTGGCAGTATAAAAATTTTTGATTCTGATATATGGAAAATCAACCACAACAAAAGAAGTATAATTCTTAGAAAATGCGGCGTTGTATTTCAATTCGGGGCACTATACTCATCGCTTAGCGTACTTGATAATGTAGGAATTATGCTTGAAGAGTATAGCTCATATCCTAAGAAAATCATAGATGAAATATCACAATATTTTATAAATATTGTTGGACTGCCAAATTATGTAAAAGATATGTATCCACACGAACTAAGCGGTGGAATGAAAAAAAGAGTGGGACTTGCAAGAGCACTTGCATTTAATCCAAAGATATTATTTCTTGATGAGCCAACAAGCGGCTTAGATCCACAAAGTGCAGAAAATTTTGATAAACTAATACTAAAGCTAAGAGATCATTTTAAACTAAGTGTTGTTATGGTTACACACGATCTTGATTCCATAAAAGATATAACAGATAGATTTATTCTACTTGGTAACTCAAAAATACTATTTTCTGGAAGCTTAGAGGAATTCAAATATAGCCAAGCAAACAAAATAGACAATTTATTAAAATCAAAAAGAGGAGAACGACTATGGAAAGAGGGGTAAATTATCTTTTAATTGGCCTATGTTTTATTGCTACTTTAATTGGTCTAGTTGTTTTTATATTTTGGTTTGGTGGAAATAATGAATTTGGAAGCGATGTAGCAAGATACAAGGCGTATTCTAAAGTTGCAGTAGATGGGATAAAGCCAGATAGTTCAATAAAATATAAGGGTATAAACATAGGAAAAGTTACAAATATAAGATTCAAAGATAATAATTTTAGTGAAATAGAATTTGATCTAATCATTAGAAAAGATTTACCAATCAAAAAAGATTCTATTTTAAAGGTAGATCAAAGTGGATTGCTTGGAAGGAGCTTTTTAAGGCTTGTCCAAAATGACTCAAATAGCGATATAATAAATGAAAATGAAGCATTGCAAATCAAAACAAGCTCAATGTCTCAAATACTAGAATCTGCACCAAATCTAACAGGAAAGATAGATGATTTACTTTCAAATGTAAATGAAATCATTAATCAAGAAAATGCAAAAAATATAGCAAGCATACTAGTTTCAATAAAAGATTCTGCTGATAAATTAAACAATATGATGTCTTTAGTGCAAGAAAGAACAAAAGAAATAAGCTCTCTTATTGAAAATGTAAATAATGTATCAAATACTGCAAATACGATGCTAAACACAATAAACAAAAAGGTAAATAATGGGGAATACAATATAAGAGAAATTCTAACCCCATCGCTAATATCAATTGAACAATCAATGAAACATATAAATGACCTAGCAAGAGATGGATCAATACTGCTTAAAGATATGCAAGAAAATCCATATAATACAATCTTTGGATATAGGGAATAAAAATGAAAAATACATACAAGATTTTGATATTAATATTTACTATGATACTTTTTAGCGCGTGTGTTAGTGTAAATTTAAAAAGTGAGTTGCCAAATATAAATTATTACAAGCTAGACAATACAAAAGCAGAATCTAAAATATGTGGCGCATATGATCTAATAGGATTAGTTGGCATAGAAGTGCCAAGTGCATATAGAAACAATAAAATATTATATAGCAATAACAGCAAAGTAAATGAGCTAGAAGGTGTTCATTTTATCAGTGATATAGGGAGCAGTCTAGAAAATATACTAATAAAAGAATTCCATAAACATTGCTTAAAAATCATCAATCCACCATTTAGTGGCATAAAAATAGAATCTTATTTGAAAATTAAACTACTTGATTTTGAAATATTAAAAGACAAAATGGAATCCACAATAAGTTTTACATACCAAATGACCTCACAAGGACAAATATGGCAATCAGGGATCATATCACAAACAAAACCACTTGAATCTTTCAATGAAGAAGAAATCATAAAAACAATGCAAGATATTTCAATATCATCGATAAAAGAATTGGCAAATAAATTAATACCAAAATACTAAAGGCGATAGAATGATAGTAACTCGTTTTGCTCCAAGCCCTACTGGATATTTGCACATAGGAGGGCTTAGAACTGCTTTATTTAATTTTTTATATGCAAAAGCAAATAATGGAAAATTCTTACTTCGCATTGAAGATACGGATTTTAATAGAAATAGTATAGAAGCCACAGAAGCAATCATAGAAGCTTTTAAATGGGTTGGGCTTAATTATGATAATAGTGAAGTTGTATACCAATCAAAAAGACTTGATATATACAAAAAATACATAGATATTTTGATAGAAAAAAAGTTGGCATATTATTGCTATATGGCAAAAGAAGAATTAGACAATCTAAGAGAAGAACAAAAAAGAGAGGGTAAAACTCCAAAATATGATAATCGATATAGGGATTTTAATGGAACACCACCAAATGGAATAATGCCCGTAGTAAGGATAAAAGCACCACTTGATGGAAATATAGAATTCACAGACAAATTAAAGGGCAAAATAACAATCAACGCAAAAGAAATAGATGATTTTATTATTGCAAGAAGTGATGGAACGCCAACATATAATTTTGTAGTGGTAGTAGATGATGCATTAATGGGTGTAACTGATATTATAAGAGGCGATGATCACCTAACAAACACACCAAAACAGATATTAATATACAAAGCTCTTGACTTTAAGATTCCAAATTTTTGTCACATTCCAATGATACTAAACTCCGAAGGCAAAAAGTTAAGTAAAAGAGATGGCGCTTTAAATGTTATGGAATACAAAGAAATGGGATTTCTACCAGAATCGCTACTAAATTTCTTACTTAGACTTGGGTTTAGCTATGGAGATAAAGAAATTTTTACTATGCAAGAAATGCTAGATTTATTCACATTGGACAATCTAAGCAGCTCACCTTCATCTTATAATGAGAGCAAACTGCTATGGCTAAATAATTTGCATATAAAAAATAAAAAAGATGAAGCACTAGAAAAACTTTTAAATATGAATTTAAACTTAGAATCTAGTAAAAAAGAAATACTATTTAGAGAACTAAAAGAAAGAGTAAATACACTTATAGAATTAAAAGATATGATAGATTCCATACTTAATACACCAGAATCTTATGATGAAAAATTTAGCACAAAAATAGACGATACTACCAAAGAAATCCTAATTTCTGTTTTGGATTCTATAAATGATTTTAATCATATTGATGCAATAAATACTTCTTTATGCACTTTTGCAGAAAATCAAAATATCAAAATTGGCAAATTATTAAGTGCATTGAGATGTGCGATACTTGGTAAGAGTGGAGGCATTGGTATAAATGAACTTATTTTTATACTTGGTAAAGATGAGATTAAAAATAGAATAAAATTATTTTTAAGCAAGACTAAATAATAGTCCTTGCTTCTATTTTGCTTATTTCTTGATAATACAGAGGTTTATAATTTATCACTCTATACATTATGTAAAAATACACTATAGGCATCAAAAAATACAAGAAAAACACATTTAATATATATTTTATACTCAAACTTAAAATCACACTAAGGCTATCGCCGATTATTTGCATACTTTTTAGTATTTTTGATTTTGCTTCATCTAGTGTTTTTTGCGTAGAATCTATAGGATTTGTTATAGTATTTGTGATGCCTTTTGCAGTATCTTGTATATTTTGACCAAATATTCCAATCTCGCCTATTACTTTTGATAGTGTGCTTCTTGTATCACCTAATTCCTCAAATTCTGGCAATTCTATTTTTGGGCTAATTCCTAAAATGCTTCTTATATGATTGATTTTGTTATTTAAATCATTATTAATAGTCATATTTGCTTCATCAGATATTATTTTTACTGCACCAATGTATAAATTTAAACCCGGATTAAAAAATAGTAAAATAATGAGCATCTTCGTTGCAATAGCCCTAAATTGTGGAACAAATCTAATTACAAAAAATACAATAATCAAAATCTTTATAAACAGAATCTTATTTACCACAAGCAGTATGTATTGGATTCCAATTAAAATATTTGCAAAAAAGAAAAAGTTAAATATCTTATCTAATATATCGCTAATCCCATTTGTAAGAGGGAGTGCTCCAGATATGATTTTCAGCACCGCGACAATACCTATATTTGTAAGCGCAAAACTAAAGGAATCTTCTATATACTTCATCGCACTTTGATTATACAAATCAAGCATAGCAAGCGCACAAAAAACCAATAAAACAAGCGTCAAAAACAATTTATTTTTATTTGAAAGTATGCGCTCTATCATAATTCTTGCAATTCTCCTTTTATTATTTTAGATATACTCTCTGGATCAAGATTTAGCATTTTTTCTATTTCTGTAGTTTTTCCATGCGGAATAAAATCATCTTCAAACTCAAAACTTCGCACATTTATAAATATAGAATCTTCTAGCAAAATAGAGCTTATATTTTGCGCTATGCCACCCAATTTTACGCCATCACTAAATATATAAAGCTTTTTGTGAGTTTTTGCAATGCTCTTTATTAAATCCACATCAAGTGGTTTAGCAAATCTTAAATCAACCAATGTAGCTTTATTCTCTAATATTTCATTTACCAAATGAGCCCTTCCTACACCATTACCAAAACCTAAAAATGCAATTTCACTTCCTTGATGCAGTATTTCTGCTCTCCCAAGTATAAAATCTTTATTTTGATATGTTTTATTTGGCAGCAAAAAACCGCCTCTTGGATACCTAAAAGCTACAGGAGATAAATTATAATTTGCGGCAAACTCTACTGATAACTCTAAACTTTCATCATCTCTTGGGGCAAAAATCACCATATTTGGAATAAGATTTAAATAAGAAATATCAAACATACCTTGATGAGTTTCACCATCTTCACCAACAATACCTGCCCTATCAATAGCAAATTTCACAGGTAGATTCATAATGCTTACATCGTGTATAATACTATCAAATGCTCTTTGTAAAAATGTAGAATACACAACGACAAAGGGCTTATATCCTTCTTTTGCCATAGCCGCCATTGAAGTTGTAGCGTGAGCCTCTGCAATTGCCACATCAAAAAAGCGATTTGGTAAATTATCAATCAACAAATCAACTCCCGTACCACTTGGCATAGCAGCAGTTACGCCAACAATCTTCTCATCTTTTTTGGCAAGTTCTAATAATTTATTTGCAAATACTTTAGTTGGATTGCTTGATTTTGGAGCACTAAGAGGAATCCCTGTATCTATACAAAATGGAGGGACGCTATGCCATTTTTCATACTTTCCTTCAGCAATCTTATATCCATAGCCCTTCGTAGTTTGAGCGTGTATCAAAACAGGGGAATTAAGATTCTTTGCTTTTTGAAAAATATTAATCAATTCACTTATATTATGCCCATCTATTGGACCTATATAGTTTAGACCTAATTCTTCAAATAAAATACCAGGAGTTATTAGCTTAAATGACTCTTCAAATCTCTTAGCCATATACATAGCACTATCTGGTAGATTCTGCAGAATCTTTTTTATACCACCTTTCATTCCTTGATACATTTTAGTAGCAGTTGTAGTAGATAGATATTTGCTAATCGCACCTATTGGTTTACTTATACTCATCTCATTATCATTTAATATAATAATCATTGGGTATTTAATATCCCCAATCTCATCTAAAGCCTCAAATGCTAATCCTGCGCTCATAGCACCATCACCAATCAATACAATAGGGATTCTATCTTCATTATTCAATTTTATCGCCCTTGCTGCACCAACACCAAGAGAAAGCGAAGTAGAGCTATGCCCAGCAATAAAATAATCACTGCTAGATTCACTTGGCTTTGTAAAACCACTTATACCATTGATTTTACGAAGAGTATCAAAGCTATCCCATCTATCTGTTATTAATTTATGCGCATATGCTTGATGACTAACATCAAAAATAAATGGATCTTTGTTACAATCAAACACATAATGCATAGCGATTATAAGCTCAACACTACCTAGATTCGAACTCAAATGCCCACCATTTTTGCTAACAATTTCTATGATTCTACTTCTAATACCCCTTGCTTGAGCGTATAACTCATCTATATTCATACTTTTTAGATCAATCATTAAAATCCCGCTTTACAATATTCAACTTCTAAAGTTTTCCAACACACTTTGTTTTAGAATCTGATATCTTGACATCACATTACCATCTACATTGCCATTATCGCTAATTATCACAACCCCACCCTTTTGAATCGCATCATCACTTTTAATTTTGATATTTTGATTATTTTTAAAAAGATTATTCAAGTAATCAAAATCTACAGGATTAACCCTAATTATCATATTGAGATTCATACTCATTGATTGCAACAACTCTCTGCTAATTAAAGCTGCAATTTTTGAGCTATTTTCATCGACTTCTTTTATTATTACTTCTTTTGCAATATCAAGCGCAATAGAACTTAACTCAGATTCTAGCTTTGTTATTTGTTTTTTTATGTTATCTATTGTTTCATTTAGCGTTACAACTGATTTTGTAATTCTTTCTTTTTCTCTTTCTAGTTCATCTTGAAAACTTAGCTTTGCTTTTAATTCACCCTCTTTAAAGCCCTCCTCTCTTGCAACCTTTTCTTTCTCGCCTATTTGAGATTGCAATTTATCAAACTGGATTTGAAAATTATTTAGTGAATTTGATAAATCATCACTTTTTGCTAAAAGCTTTTCTATTAGATCTTTTTCTATGCTACTTTGTATCATTGATACTTGACTTTGTGTAGGGATATTTTCTTCTATCTCAACCTTTTTTTGTGTATTTATTTCTTGCATTTCATCTAAATTTAATTTTTTAAACTCATATCTAGCCATATTATGTCTATTTAACTCTTGAGAAGAAATAATGCTTTTATCATTACTATTCAACAACATCATCTTCCTCGCCTATTTGTATTGTGCCTTGCTCTGACAATGTCTGAACAAGCTCGACAACTTTTCTTTGTGCATTTTCAACATCTCTAACTTTGACAACACCCAAATACTGTAATTCTTCTATGAACTGCTCGCCTGCTCTTTGACTCATATTTGATAAGAATTTCTGCTTTAATTCCTCTGGAGCTGATTTTAATGCTAATGTTAAATCTTTTTTATCAACATTTTTAAGAATCTCCTTAATTGCTCCATTATCAAGCTTGATAATATCCTCAAATGTAAACATCATTTCTTTAATCTTAGCAGCTAGCTGTTCATCAATTTGCTCAATATGCGCTATCGTTGTTTTAGCCGCCTTTTGTCCTAAACGATTAAATATCTCTGCAACAGCCCTTGGACCACCAACTTCAACTTTATAACTAGTAAGAGAATCTAGTTGATTTTCCAATACTGCTGAAACTCTCTTTACAATAGGCGGTGCTATATCCCCTAAAGAAGCCATCCTTATTGCAACATCTGCCCTTTGATTATCAGAAAAGTAACTCAAAGTTTCTGCAGCACTATTTGGATCCATATGCGCTAAGATCAATGCGATAGCCTGCGGATGCTCACCTGCTATAAATTCTGCAAGCTGTTGAGGTCTAACTTTTGATAAATATGAGAAGTTTTGAGCAGTCTGCATTTGCTTTGATAATTTATCAAGCACTTTTTTAGCTTCTTCTGGACCAAGAACGCGATATAACAATTCTTTTGCATATTCAAAACCACCGCTATTGATGTATTGATTTGATTGAAAAATCGCATAGAACTCTTCTAGTATCGCTGCACCAATAACCTTATCTGTGCCTTTCATTTGCGCTATATATTTTGAAATTTCTGTAATTGAATCTATATCCAAATGAGTAAAAACATCACCTGTGATCCCATCACCTAATTGAATTAATAAAATTGCAATTTTTTCTGCCATGGAGAATTCATCATATTGAGCACGCTGCTTTGGTGTTAGATTGAATGCCATTTATTCTCCTTTTTTATTATTAACTTCTTCTATGCCTAATTCATCGTGAATTAAAGTTTGAAACAAACTTGCAACTTCACTTGGATTTTCTGATACCATAGTCTTTATTTTTTCTAACAATACATCATATTTAATCTCATCTTCATTAAAGCTACCAAGCCCAAGCTGATTCTCGATCCTCTTTCTCATATCATTTAGTTTATTGCTATCTTCTTCGCTATCATCGATTTTAAGTAGAGATTCAACATCATCTTCAGCATCATCTGATACTTCGAGCATTCTCTCTGCAAATGGTGCAATAATTTTTTTATAAAAAATAAAGATAATAATTGCAACAAGTATATACTTCAAAAGCGGCATAAGCGGATTTAACATAGAAATAATCTTCTCTAATGCAGTTTTTGGTTTGTATGTATTTGTAGTTGAATTTAGCTCAAAATTACTAACGCTAACTTCATCACCCCTAGTCTGTGAAAATCCAATCGCCTGTTTTACTAGATTATTAATTTCATTCATTTTTTCAGTGCTAATTGGAATATACTTCATTCTCTCTATACCATCTTCATTTATCAATTCATAGCTTCCATCAACTACAACAGCAGCACTCAACCTCTTTAAAGTCCCAAATTCACCTTTTATTTCGGATACAGTTTTGCTTATTTCATAGTTTGTTGTTGTTTGGTTTTTTTCATACAACTCTTTAGAATCTAAAGAATCTAGACCTTGAACAGGTCCTATATTGCTAACTGCACCTGGAACACCACCTATCTCTGGCTCTCTTAAACCTTGTCTTCTTTCTTCAAGATTCTGCTGACTCCTTACTACATTGTTTGGATCAAATAATTCTTGTGTGCTTTTCTTTTGTGAAAAATCAAATTCCGCTGTAACTTTTGCTACTACTCTATTCTTGCCTCCTACAACAGGCGATAATACATCTAAAATTTTATCTTCTAGAATCTTTTCATAATTATTTTTGTATTTTAATTGAGTATTTATCATCGTTGTATTAACTACATTTTCATTATCAGAACCTAAAGTTTCACCATTTTGATTAACAATAGTTACATTTTCTTTAGTAAGCTTTGATACAGCAGATGAAACGAGATTTTTTATACCATCTATTTGCGATGGTGATAAATACATATTTGGGCGAATCTCTAATGCAACAGAAGCCGTTGGAAGCACTTCTTGGCTAACAAAGACACTATCTTTTGGTAATGCTATATGAACAGTGGCACGCTCTATTGGCTTTAAACTCTCTATAGTCCTTGATAATTCACCCTCAGTAGCCCTTAGAAGTCTTACTTGTTGTTCGAATTCTGTCATTCCAAAAGATTGCTCATTAAATATTTCAAAACCAACCTTGCTATTTTTTGGAATTCCATTACTGCTTAAGGCTATCCTTTGCTCGTATACCACATCTTTTGGGACTAAAATCGTATCTTCTTTTGGGATTTTATAAGGAATATTATTGCTTTGTAAATGCTGTATCACTAAAGCATTATCACTTGGGGTCAATCCATCAAAAAGAACGCCATAATTGCTATTTTCATTCCTTTGATTTATAGAAAATACAACAAAATATGAAAGAAACAATACAACAACAACAATACCACCTATTATGACTATTTTTTGTCGTTTGTTTAGTCTCTCATATAGCCGTATGAGCTGATTAAATAAGCCCTTTATATCCAATTGTTACCTTTTTAAATATTTATCTATTAATCTTAGAACTATTTTGTTTTGCTTTTTTGTACCTATTGTAATTCTTACTGCGTTGATTTTATATGATTTCAAATCTCTAATTATTACACCATGTTTTAAAAGATACTCACATAAACCACTAGAATCTACATTTTTTGGCAATATAAATGTAATAAAATTTGTATAAGATTCTATGAAGTTTATATTTTTATTTTTGGCGAAATCTTTATACGCTTCCATTTCTTTAAAATTATTTTTAAGAGTATCCTTAATAAAATCAGAATCTTCAAGCGAAGTAACTGCTGCTTTCAAAGAAATATTTGTAATATTAAATGGGGGTCTAATCCTTGATAACAAATCTATAAATTTAGAATCTGCAATACCATATCCAACTCTAAGCCCACCTAAACCATAGAGTTTTGAGAATGTGCCAAGATAAATACAATTTTTATATTTATTGATTATTTCTTTTGGCTTTATTTCTTTATTTTTGTTTCTATATGCGGCAAATTCTCCATAAGCGCAATCAAGTGCAACTATAGTATCGCTTGAAATAGTATCCAAAATTCTAAAAACCTCATCTCTATCTAAACAATCACCAAGAGGATTATTTGGTAAACACAAAAACACTAAATTTGGTTTTGACTTTTTGTATTCCTCTATGAATTGATCTGCATTATGAACACCATCTTTTGTTTTTATTATTTCTACTTGATTATGTGATGCATAAATCCCATACATAGCAAATGTTAAAGCACTTGTTAGTATTTTATCACCCTTATTTGCTGTAGCCTTGATTAATAACTCAATAATCTGATCACTACCCTGCCCTATTATGATATTTTTGGAATCTATATTGTATTTTTTAGCTAATGATTTCTTTAATTCAAACATAGAATCATCTGGATATCTATATGAATTTTTTGCTTCTTTTTTTATAGTTTTTATAACTTTTTTAGAAACTCCAAGAGGATTCTCATTGCTAGCTAATTTTATTATGTCTTTTTCCCTTATTCCATAGTCTCTAATCACAAGCTCTATAGGCTTACCAGCCTCATATGATTTAAGCGAGGATAGATGTTTTTTAAACCCCATTTTAAAAGTTCTCCAAAAAGTAAAAAATAGCAATAATTTTACCTAAGAAATACTAAATACTAATTTATAAATGCAAACAATTTAAATAAGAATATTTCATTAATCAATGCTTTAAAATATTTCTATATAATTTTTAAAATTTTATTTATATAAGGTCAATAATGAGCATTTTTAGAGAATATGATATACGAGGAATATACAACAAAGATCTAACAAAAGATGTAGTTTTTAGTATTGGGAAATATTTAGCAATAGAATTAAAAAAAAGAGGTGGAACAAATATAGCAATTGGCTATGATGCGAGAATCCATAGTCCAAATTTATTTGAATATCTAAGTAATGGCATAGCCTCAGAAGGTGTAAATATATATTTTATGGGAATGATTCCAACTCCTGTGGCTTATTTTAGCCTATACCACAAATTTAAAAACGCAAATAATATTGATGCAAGCATAATGATAACAGGATCACATAATCCTCCAGAATACAATGGCTTTAAAATCACAATGCTAAAAGAACCATTCTATGGAGAGGATATTAAAAAAATAGGCAAAGAAGTAGAATCTAAAATTCATCATTTTCAAGAATATGATAAAAATATCAAAAACATCGATGCGCTAGATGAATATATAAGCTTCCTAACTAAACATTTCAATAATCTTAAAAATTTTAAATATA
Organism: uncultured Helicobacteraceae bacterium; assembly: GCA_944323755.1. Lineage (GTDB taxonomy): Bacteria > Campylobacterota > Campylobacteria > Campylobacterales > Helicobacteraceae > NHYM01. The sequence goes on along the minus strand of CALUTR010000004.1, from coordinate 24,135 downwards.
AAGTGGCAATAGATTGCGGGAATGGTGTCGCAGGACTTGCGATGACAAATGTATTAAAAAATTTAAATATCGATTTTATGGGACTTTATACAAATCCAGATGGGAATTTCCCAAATCATCACCCAGATCCAAGTGTCGAAGAGAATCTATGTGATTTAAAAAAAGCGATGAAAGAAAATGATATAAAAATTGGTATCGCATTTGATGGCGATGCAGATAGATTGGCTTTACTTAGCGAAAATTATTCATTCAAAGGTGATGAACTTGCTATTTTGTTTGCCAAAAAGATGCTAGAGAATGGATTAAAACCTATAATCATTGGTGAAGTAAAATGCTCAATGATTATGTATGATGAGATTAATAAAATTGGCAAAGCAATAATGTATAAAACAGGACATAGCAATCTAAAAGTGAAATTAAAAGAGACAAATGCGCATCTTGCGGCAGAAATGAGTGGTCATATATTTTTCAATGATAGATATTTCGGATATGATGATGCGATATATTCATCTCTTAGGGCATTAGAGCTATTTTTAGATTCTGATATTAAAGAAGTAGAAAACACAATAAAAAATCTACCACAAATGTATTCAACACCGGAAGAGAAGGTAAAATCAAGCGAGGAAGAGAAATTTAAAGCTATAGAAAACCTAGCACAAAAATTACAGAATCCACCAAGTGATTTTCCAAAAATAATAGATATTATCACTATAGATGGACTTAGAGTTGTATTTGAAAATGGCTGGGGCTTGATTAGAGCTAGCAATACAACACCGATACTAGTTACTAGATTTGAAGCAAAAACAAAAGAATTAGCTGATCTATACAAACAAAAGATGCTTAATTTATTGAAGGATTAAATTATGATTACATTACAAAATCCGCTTGATATGCACATTCATCTAAGAGAAGGTGAGATACTAAAAAGTGTGCTGGCATTTAGTGCAAAGTATTTTAGTGCTTGTCTTGCTATGCCAAATCTAAAGATTCCACTTACTGATACTAATAAGGTATTAAATTATAAAAAAGAAATACAAAGCCTTGCAAATAGCTTGAATTGTGATGATTTTACTCCTATTATGAGTATGTATATAAATGAGAGTCTCACAAAAGATGAACTCATAAAAGCAAAAAAAGCTGGTATAAAAATATTAAAACTATATCCAAAAGGTGCCACTACAGGTAGCGAAAATGGGGTTGAAGAAATATTAGATCAAAAAACTTTAGAGATTTTTGAGATTGCAGAAAATTTTGATTTCATACTCTCAATACACGGAGAAACTAATGGCTTTAGTTTAGATAGAGAGTTTGAGTTTGGTGAAATTTTTAAACAAATAGCAATAAATTTTCCAAAATTAAAAATAATAATGGAACATTTAAGTGATAGAAGAAGCATTGATTTGCTACATAAATACAATAATCTATTTGCGACAATCACTTTGCATCATATCACAATGAGTCTTGATGATGTGTTAGGAAAAGGGCTAAATCCACATCATTTTTGCAAACCTATATTAAAAACACCAAAAGATAGAAATGCACTGCTTGAGTTAGCATTAAGTGGCGATGAAAAAGTAAGCTTTGGTTCAGATTCTGCTCCACATTTACAATCTAATAAATTAAAACAAAATGGTGCTGCTGGGATATTTTCTGCTCCGATATTGCTGCCTAAATTATGCGAGATTTTCGAAAAATATAATAAATTAGACAATCTACAAAAATTCATAAGTGATAATGCGATGAAAATCTATGACCTAAAAAATATCCCAAACAAAAAAATCACTCTAATAAAAGAAACATCTAGAATCCAAGATTCTATTAAAATAGATAATGATTGCATTATTCCATTTTTAGCAAATGAAGAGTTGAGTTGGAAAATCAAAGAGAATTAATCGAAGATATTATCATTGATGTAAGAAGCCCTAGTGAGTTTAGCCACTCGCATATACCAAATGCAATAAATCTGCCTATTTTTAATGATGATGAATACAAAAAAATCGGAACTCTATATAAACAAAATCCAATAGAAGCGAATTTTTTGGGTGCTAGCTTAGCGTGTAGAAATATCGCAAATATTTTAGATGATAATAAAAATTTATTAAATCACAAAAATAAGATTCTAATTTATTGCGCTAGAGGTGGAAATAGAAGCCTTAGTTTATATAGTGTTTTAATATCATTAAAGCTTAGAGTAAAAAGACTTGATGGTGGCTATAAATCATATAGAAATATTGTGCTAAATTATCTAAATAACCCTATAAATAGGACATTTTTGACACTTTGTGGGAACACTGGTTGTGGAAAAAGCGAATTGATAAAAAAAGCAGAATCTTGGAGTATAGATTTAGAAAATTTATGTAATCATTTTGGATCAAGCTTTGGCTTCATCTCTAGCGATATAACAAACAAAAAAACTCCAAGTGTAAAGATGTTTCAAAATATGCTTTATTCAAATCTTATAAATAAACAAGGGATTCTACTAATAGAAAATGAGTCAAAAAAGCTAGGTGATATAATCATTCCAAATACACTTTATAATGCTTATCAAAATGCTAAAAAAATCTTAATAACTTGTGATCTAGAGCATAGGATAGAGAGAATCTACAATCTATACAAAAATATCAATCAAAATGATTTTATAAATACAATGAATAAAATTTCTGCATATATTAAAAAAGACATAAAAGATGAGATAATAAATGCATTCAACAATAATGAATTAAAAAAAGTCGCTGAATTATTGCTAGTGAAATACTATGATTTGAAATATAAAAAGAGTAATTATGATTTTGTAGTAAATAGTAATGATATAAATAAAGCTTATGATGAGGTGCTAGATATAAGGGATACTATATATTCTTAGATATATAGTATTTATGGATTATCTAGAGCCTCTTTGGAGAGAACCCCTTCTTTGATTAGAATCTCTTCCTTGATTATCGTTAGAATCATCTTTAGAATCTGTACCTTTGCCTTTTACTATCGTAGTATATGATGCATAAAATCCTAAAACAGAAAAGCTTTCATATTCAATGGAAACAACCTTACTAATGTTCCCATCTTTTTTTGCTTTATCAATTGAGCAATCACCAGTTGCAATAAGACCAAGAATAGAAATACAAGTAGATTTACCAGTTTTTAAATCTTTATTACTTTCAACCCCAGTATCAATGATTGGAGCTTTTGTATTTGTAACTAGCATTCCAACTACAGGCGATTGAGAAACTGCCATACAACCTGAAAATAAAAATACTAAAAAAATCCTAAAATTACCTTAAACATTCTTATCTCCTTTGTTTATTTTTTAAGATAAGCAGGGATTGTCTAAAAATATTATTTATTTTCTATCTAGATACTCTTCATAACTTCCTTTAAAATCAATTATTGTAGCACCATTTTCACTAGGAACTAATTCTATAATCCTATTTGCAAAAGCATCAATTAATTCTCTATCGTGGCTAACACAAAGTATATTTCCATTAAATTTATATAAAGCTTCACCAAGTGCAATAATAGCTTCTAAATCCAAGTGATTTGTAGGCTCATCTAAGATCAAAAAATTACCACCTTCAATCATAAGCTTTGAAAGATACATTCTATGCTTTTCACCACCACTTAGATTATTTAGTTTTTTTTCTTGTTCTTCTCCGCTAAAAAGCATTCTTCCAAGTGCATTGCGTATTTCACCACTATCCATTTTTTTATCAAATCCTCTAAGCCACTCATAAAGGGTAGAATCTCCATTTATTTCTTCAGCTATATTTTGAGGAAAATATCCCTTTTGTATCGTAGCTCCAAGTCTTAAACTACCTGTATCTGGCTTTAAATCCTCGACTATAATTTTACATAATGTGCTTTTACCAACGCCATTTGGTCCAATAAGGGCTATTTTATCACCTGGTAGTATTTTTAAATCTATTTTTTCAAAAACTAATTTACCATCATAAGATTTACTTATATTTTCACAATCAAAAACTTCATTACCAATCTCTCTTTTTGACTTAAAAACAATACTAGGATCTCTCCTAGAGCTTACTTTTACTTCTTCTATATTTAGTTTATCTAGCTGTCTTTGTCTTGAAGTGGCTTGCTTTGCTTTACTTGCATTTGCTGAGAATCTCCTAATAAATGCCTCTAAATCTTCCTTTTCTTTTAACTTTTTATTTCTTTCTGCTTCTTGTTGTTTTGCAATAATGCTTGATGCGATATACCAATCATCATAATTACCGCTAAATTCTCTAATCGTGCAAAAATCAAGATCTAAAATATGAGTGCAAACAGAATTTATAAAATGTCTATCATGGCTGATTACAACCATCGTCCCTTCGTGATGCTTTAAGTTATTCTCAAGCCATTCAATCGATTTTAAATCAAGATTATTTGTAGGTTCATCTAAAAATAAAATATCAGGTTTTGGAAACAATACTTGAGCTAATAAAATCTTAAATTTATCTCCATTTGGGATTGTTTTCATAAGATCATTATGCATACTTTGTGGAAAGCCAAGTTCTTCTAGAATCTTTGCAATATTTGTGTCGTATTCATACATAGGATCTTCTTCAGCGCAAATCATCTCTAACTCACCTAATTCTTCATTTACCTTATCATCGCTTAGATCTGCATTTTCATATAAATAATTTTTTCTTTTTACTGCATCATATAATCTTTTATTTCCAAGTAGCACGGCATCACTAAGGCTTAAATCCTCATATGCATATTGATCTTGCTTTAAAATACCAATTCGTAAGCCATTTTCAACAGCTATCTCTCCACTACTAGATTCTAATTCGCCACTTATAATTTTCAAAAATGTTGATTTTCCAGCGCCATTTGCACCAATAAGACCATATCTTTTATTTTTATCAAGTTTTATGTTAATGTTTTCAAATAATTTTTTAGTTGGATAAGTCATCGTTAAATTTATAGTTTGCAGCAAATCATACTCCTTCTTTTATATGTCTTTTTTGAAATAATAATAAAGCCAAAATTACAATAAGTCCAATAGTAATGGTTAATCCAAATGATTTAAGCGCTAATATATGACTAAATGATAAAAACCCAAACCCAGCAATAGTAGTCAATGCAGAGAATATTATCGCGTGTAATGTTTTAATATTTTCTCCTTCTTTTTCTACATAGATTCCATAATCAACACTTGAAACTACAATGATAAGCAACGAAAATAAATGCATAATATTTACTTGAGATGTTAAAAAATACAAACTTATAATACTAAGTGGTGCTATCATATAAGAAAAGCTAATAAGAGATCTAGTTACAATAAGCACAATTGCAATCATAATAATAATCACAATACTTAATACAATAATCATAGGTTTATAAATACCACTTGTAATCTCATCGCTTAATTCTTTTATACTTCTTGTATCGACAAAATCTAAATTCTTTAATTTCTCTAAATCATTAGAATCTATATTTAATTTAGTATAGAATTTACCATCTCTTTGTATGATTTTTGTTCTTTGTGGATCTGATTTTAATGCAGTAACACTTGCAATTTGATTGATTTTATTTTGAAGATCTATTTTAGTATCCGCATATATCAAAATAGTAGAATCTTCTCCTAATTCCTTTATGAAAAAGTTTCTATCAGATAATCTATCTTTATTTTCATAATCTAATTTTTCTAAATTATAATCAAGTTTTAAATTTGGTATTGAAATTGCAAGAATTATGATAGAAATCACAAGAATAATTCTATTATTTACCTTTGGTTTTCTTAATCTTCTCATATTTCTATAAAATATTGGCTTTTTGAATTGTATCGTTTGATACAAAAAACCAAATGATAAATAAGAAACAATCAAGCAAACCATAGCATATAGAGATAATTGTGATAATAGTGGAAATGGTATAAATAAACAAATAAAAAATCCAATAAATGTGGTAATAAAACCATAAAATACTGATTTATTAAACCTAAAATGGGTTGTATAAAGTCTAAAAAAATGATGATGAAGCATATAATCAATCGCTAGATTACCTATTGCTACACCAAAATTTAATGCCATAATATTTACATTATCATAAACCATAGTAAGTATAGTAATACCAAGTAAATTTGCAGATATAATTGTGATTAATGTATTTAGTGATAGAAATGGAATCCTTAATATAAAAACATACAAAACAACCAAAAATATAATTGATGTAACCATTATCAAATTCACATCATTAAATATGGCTATTTTATTTTCTATCATTAACATTTCATTTGAAAAATATCTCAAATCATTAAATTTATTACCATCTTTTTTAGCAAGATCTATATGTTTTTTAAAATTATCATAAAAATCTTCCATTTTTATACTTTTATCAATATCAATTACATAGATATCATCTTTTAAATTGATAATATCATTAACATATGGAAGAGTTTTAAGCGTATTTATAGAATCTTTTGTATATATCAAAACGCGCGAAGAATCTTCTAATTCACTATGAATATCTAAAATCTCTCTTTGTTCAACCTTTGGGAATAAATCAAGAATATTAGTACTCAACCTAGAATCATTGAAATAAAAATAAAAAAATAATAAAGATAATCCTAAAATATAAAAATTACTAAATTTAATAACTTTATTCATTTATCCTAATATAAACTTTCTTTTAAATTTTGTTAAGCTAAATATTTTTTAATACAAGCTTCAATTTCAAGTGGATTTGATTTTGAAATAAATTCATTTGCATTTAGAGACATCGCCATTTCTTCATTGCTGCTTCCACTCATAGATGAATTAACAACGATAGGTAAATGCGCAGTTCTATTATTTTGCTTTATTTGTTTAATAACTTCAAAACCTGAAGTTTCTGGCATTTCCAAATCTGTAATAATCATTCCAATTTGATTTAGGTCTGTATCTGGATCAAACAAATAATCTAATAACTTTTTACCATTCATAAAATCAAAATGATCGACATTAAGCTTATCTAATATCAACTGAAGTGTTTTTAGCACGACGGGGCTATCATCAGCTATCAAAATAGTTTTTGATGTTTTTACTTTTCCTAATTTTTTTAATTCTTCTTCTTTATTTTCTTCAATCCAAGGAAATACATCAACAAGCATTTTTTCAATATCAACTATTTGCACTAATTCATCATTAAAATAGCGCGTCCTACCTATTAATTTATTATTATTACTACTTCCAACGATTCCTGAACTTTGCTCTATCTCTGTCCATTTTTTACTAAGAATTCTATCGGCTTCATAGATTCTAACACCTATAGTCCATCTGCTAAATTCGCATATCATTATTATGTCGCCATTTAACATAGTATTTTTTATTACATATTGAGATAGATCTTTGTCTTTATCATTTGCATCATAATAAAACCATTTTTTTAAATCTATTAGTGGAATCGTATGATCTCTAATAGTTATCAAACCTTCTATAAGAGAACTTTTTTCATAACTTATTGATGTTATATCGCCATCGTATTTTATAACTTCTCGTATTTTAAATACATTAGTAGCATATAAATCACTTTTAGCATCTAAACGAAAACATAACAATTGAAGTTCATTATTTTTGTGAAGGCTTGTTATCTGATCAACTTTAGCTAGGTTTTCCATAGTCAGTCTCTATTTAAAAAGATTTTTTTATGTCTATTATGATAACAGAAATCTAGCTAAAAATCATTTATGTAAGTATATTTTGTATATAAAATTAAAAATACAATTTGTAATTTTTTTTAATAGTATCATATAGCAAATTTTAATTTAAAAGGAATTTCTATGACTGATCTAAAAAAATAATAATTTCAATCAAGGCACGCTTGCATTGCATACAGGTTATACATACGATACACAGCGCACAATTAGTGTGTCAATCTATCAAAATACCGCCTATAGTTTTGAAAATTCAGAGCAAGCAGCAGCGAGGTTTAGCCTCAAAGAGCTTGGTAATATTTACACACGCCTTACAAACCCAACTACTGATGTGTTTAGTGCGCATTTAGCGGCAGTTGAGGGCGGTGTATTTGGTGTGCCTACTTCAAGTGGCAGCTCAGCGGTTTTTTATGCGATTGTAAATTGCGCAGCACACGGCGATAACACAGTCTTTTCAAATAAAATATATGGCGGTACGCAAACGCTTTTCAATCACACGCTCAAAAAAAGTTTTGATATAGAAGCACGAGTGTTTGATATTGATAATATAGAGCAGAGCTTGGAATCTGTGATAGATTCTAAAACAAAGGCAATATTTTTTGAAAGCATTTCAAATCCACAGATTTCTATCGCTGATATAGAAAAGATAACGCAAATTGCTAAGAAGCACGGTATTATTAGTATTTGTGATAACACCGTGGCTACAGCGTTTTTGCATAAGCCTTTTGATTTTGGCGTAGATGTGGTGGTGTATAACCTTAGCTAAGTATGTTAATGGGCAGGGAAGTGCGCTTGGTGGTGCAGTGATTGAGCGATTATGGCTTAATAAGCTTATCAAAGATAATCCACGCTATGAAGCCTTTAATACTCCAGATGAAAGCTATCACGGGCTTGTGTATGTGTCTTTGCCTTTGCCTTGCTTTAGTATTCGTCTTATTACTGATTACTGAGTGGCTTAGAAATATCGGTGCAACACTTTCTCCACAAAATGCGTGAATTACCCTGCATTAGCTTCTAATCCTTATCATAGCTTAGCGCGTAAATATTTTGTTAATTCTCAAACAAGTGGGCTTATTAGCTTTGAAGCGCGAAAGATTTGCGATAAGAGTGAGCTTTTTGCAGTGGTGGTAAATATTGGAGATTCTAAATCGATTATTGTGCATCCAGCTTCTACGACGCATTCACAGCTTAGCCAAAAAGAATTAGAATCCGCAGGTATCACGCCTTGCAGTGTGCGACTTAGCATAGGCTTAGAATCAAGCCAAGATTTGATAGCAGATTTAAAACGCGCGATAGAATCTTAAAGCCTTTGAATTAGGTAGTGCAAGGAGGGTGTTATGCCACTTATCATACCAGAAGATATACCAGCATATAAACTATTAAATAAAAATACCTTTATTATGGGGACTAAGCGCGCCATATCACAAGATATAAGGGCACTTGAAGTGCTTATCATTAATCTTATGCCAACAAAGATAGAGACTGAAAATCAGATTCTATCACTTCTTGTAAACTCTCCTTTGCAGGTAAATATCACACTTTTATCGACACAAAGCTACATAGGGAGTAATACACCAAAAAGCCACTTGGATAGATTCTATGTGAATTTTGATGAAATAAAAGGTCGCAATTTTGATGGTGCGATCATTACGGGCGCACCCATTGAGCATTTAGAGTTTGAAGAAGTGGCGTATTGGGAGGAGTTGTGTGTGATTATGGAGTATCTTAAAAAGCATTGCACAAGTAGTATGTATTTGTGTTGGGGTGCGATGGCAGGGCTTTATTATTTCCACGGGATACAAAAGATTGCTTTAAAACAAATGATGTTTGGGGGTATTTGAAAATAAAATTATAGAATCTGATTTACTTGTAAGTGGGCTTGATGATGTGGTGCATATACCGCATTCTAGGCATTCTGGTATAGATGAAGAGGCTGTGAAAAAAAGTGGACTAAAAATTTTGCTTGCAGGCAAACAAAGTGGCATAAGCGTGCTAAAAGATGAAAAAGATGTCTTTATCTTAGGGCATCCAGAATACGCCAAAGATACGCTTCTGCTTGAGTATGAGCGAGATAAACAAAAAGTGCAGACTATACAAAAGCCTTATAATTATTTTGATGATGATAATAATCCTATGCTTTCTTGGCGATCAAGTGCGAGTGTGCTTTTTGCAAATTGGCTTAATTTTTGTGTATATCAAGATACGCCTTTTGTACTTTAATACCCTATATTACAAAAAAAATTAATAATCTTGTAATAGCTTTTTTCTTATAATCGTTCGAATCTTAAGGCTAAGGAGAAGTTATGAAAGAGATTAAAAAAGTAGTTTTAGCATACAGCGGGGGGCTTGATACAAGCGTGATTTTAAAGTGGCTTAGTGATACTTATAATTGTGAGGTGGTAACTTTCACAGCAGACATCGGACAAGGTGAAGAGGTAGAGCCTGCAAGAGCAAAGGCACAGAAGCTTGGCATAAAGAGTGAAAATATCTTTATTGAAGATTTAAGGGAAGAATTTATTAGAGATTTTGTATTTCCTATGTTTAGGGCAAATACCATTTATGAGGGCGAATATCTCCTTGGCACAAGCATTGCACGCCCTTTAATAGCAAAAAGACTAGTTGAAATTGCCAAAAAAGTAGGTGCAGATGCGATCTCTCATGGTGCCACAGGAAAGGGAAATGATCAAGTGCGATTTGAAATTGGCGCATATGCACTAAACCCAGATATTAAAGTCATTGCTCCTTGGAGAGAATGGGATCTAAATAGTCGTGAAAAGCTCCTAAACTATGCAGAAAAAGCAGGAATAGAGATAGAAAAGAAAAAGAACAAATCTCCTTATTCAATGGATGCAAATCTCTTGCATATAAGCTATGAAGGGCAGATATTAGAAGATCCAAATGTCGCTCCTGAAGAGGATATGTGGAGATGGTCTGTAAGCCCTAAAAATGCCCCAGATAAGCCAACAATCATCACAATAGAGTTTAAAAATGGCGATGGTGTGGCAATTAATGGCGAAAGACTAAGCCCAGCAGAGTTTTGGGTAAGACTAAATAAGCTTGGTGGTGAGAATGGAATCGGACGACTTGATTTGGTAGAAAATCGTTATGTGGGAATGAAATCTCGTGGGTGTTATGAGACTCCAGGTGGGACAATCTATCTAAAAGCACATCGTGCTATAGAATCTCTATGCCTAGATAGAGAAGAAGCACATTTAAAAGATTCTCTAATGCCAAAATATGCCGAGCTTATTTATAATGGATATTGGTTTAGCCCTGAACGCGAAGCTTTACAAGCACTAATTGATAAGACTCAAGAAAAGGTTGAGGGTGTCGTGCGTTTAGAGCTCTATAAAGGTAATGTAACCGTGCTAGGCAGAGAATCTAAAAAATCACTCTTTAATGCAGCTTATAGCACTTTTGAAGAGGATTGCGTGTATAACCAAAAAGATGCTGCAGGATTTATAAAGTTAAATGCTTTAAGATTCATTATCGCAGGGAAAGCAAAATAAGAAATAAGTTAAGGGTAGATTAAAATTTAATGAGGTTAAGATGAAAATTAGTGCTAGAAATCAAATAAAAGGTAAAGTTTAGTATAGAAAAAAGGAAGTGTGAATGCAATTGAAGGATCGATATCGGTGTAGGGAATATTATAACTTCTATATTTCTTTAGATTCTGCAATAAATCTTAATCTTGAGGTTGGCAAGGAAGCGTTAGCTATTATCAAATCTACTTTAGTAATGATTGGTATTGAATAATTCTAAAAATCTTGATTTAAACATCAAGATTTTTAACTTCTTTTGCGTGTTTTTGAATAAAATCTCTTCTTGGTTCTACTTCACTACCCATAAATAAAGATAATATTCTATCACTATCTTCTATATCATTTATCTTCACTTTAAGTAAAGATCTATTTTCTTTTGTCATTGTAGTTTCCCATAATTGATCTGGATTCATCTCACCTAAACCTTTATATCTTTGTATAGTTGCACCTTTTTTAGCAGAATCTTCTATCTCTTCTAAAAATTCTATTAAATCTTTATTTTCTAGGAATGACAATTCTCTATCTTTAATCTTTGTAAAAATATTTTTTGCATCTATAAAATGATTATCGTTAAATATTTTATTATTAATATTAATTTCTTGGAGTCCTAACTTTGTTTGAGTAAATAAAATAACATTATCAATATTTTCTACTTTATTTAGGATATTACAATTATTGTTTTTTAAATATTCTTCAACTTTATTAGATAATTCACTTAGAATTAAATTATCAAGATCATCATTTTCAATCAAGAATCTAATGATATTACTAGAAAAATAATGCTTTTCTAATTGCTTTAACAAGGCTCTATAATTAGAAATATTTTTTAAGATATCTATTAATTCATTATTACCAATACCACTGAAATTAAAATTTTCAATACCATTTTCGATTAAAAAAGAACTTAGATGTTTATCATCTTTTAAATAAATATTTTTTTTACCTTTTTTGAATAAATATAAAGGTGGTTGAGCTATATAAACATGTCCATTTTCAATAAGTGGCCTTAAATATTTATAAAAAAATGTAAGTAAAAGTGTCTGTATATGACTGCCATCTACATCAGCATCTGTCATTAATATTATTTTATGATATCGCAATTTTTCAATATCAAATTCCTTATCAATACCACAACCAAATGCGGTTATCATATTAATAATTTCATCAGTTTTTAGGATTCTATTAATATTACTTTTTTCAACATTTAATATTTTCCCTCTAAGTGGAAGTATCGCTTGATAAGTCCTATCTCTTCCTGTTTTTGCACTACCACCAGCAGAATCTCCTTCTACTAAAAATATTTCTGATATAGTTGGATCTTTACTTTGACAATCTGCTAGTTTTCCAGGTAATGTCCCAAAACTATTTGTTTCTTTTCTTGTTAATTCTCTTGCTCTTTTTGCTGCTTCTCTACCTTTTGCTGCAAGCATAGCTTTTTGAATAATTGCTTTTGCATCATTTGGATTTTCTTCAAAAAACTTAGATATTTTTTCATATGTTAATTTTTGAACAATATTTCTAACAAATGAATTACCTAATTTTCCTTTTGTTTGACCTTCAAATTGAGGTTCCATAACTCTAGCAGATACAATTGCAACCAAACCTTCTCTTATATCATCACCTTGAACTTTTGCATCTTTATCTCTTGCATTTGCATTAGTATCGATATAATTCATTATAGCTCTACTAAGACCCATTCTAAAGCCACTCTCGTGAGTTCCACCTTCAATTGTCCTAATATTATTAACAAAGCTTAATACTTTCTCGCTGTATGAGTTATTATAAGCTAAAGAAATATCAATTTCTACTTCACCATCTTTATCACTAAAACTAATAATTTGTGAAATTAGCTCTTTATCATTAATATCATTTACAAATTCTCTCAATCCACCTTCAAAACAGAATCTTTCTTTTGTATTTGTATTTTCATCTATAAAATTAATCTCTATATTTTTATTTAGATACGCCATTTCTTTGAATCGATTTTTTAAAATATTACTATCAAATTGCGTAACTTCCATTATTTTTTCATCTGGAATAAATTCAATAATAGTTCCGTTTTTATTAGTTTCTCCTATGATTTTTAAATCATTTTGTGGAATACCTTCTGAAAATTCTTGTGTATATATATTTCCATTTTTATGTATTGTCATAATAAGCTTTTTACTTAAAGCATTTACTACACTTACACCAACTCCGTGTAAACCACCAGAAACTTTATAAGTATCTTTATCAAATTTACCTCCTGCGTGAAGAACTGTTAATACAACTGTCGCAGCTGGTAGATTTTCTCCTTCGTGTATATCAACAGGAATTCCTCTTCCATTATCTTCAATGATAACACTTCCATATTTTGTAAGTGTTATATTTATTTTAGAGCAATACCCTGCCATCGCTTCATCAATTGAATTATCAACTACCTCATATACCATATGATGAAGACCATTTATATTTGTATCTCCAATATACATTCCTGGTCTTTTTCTAACTGCTTCAAGACCTTTTAAAACTTTTATATTTTTTGAACTATATTCATTACTCATTAATCACCTACATAATTGTTGGTATAACAACTAATATAAAATTATCACTCTTTAGCAAACAAGCTGAATTTTTATTTTCATTAATTCCAAATTCAAAATGCGTAGAATCTATATTTTTAATATATTCTAGTATATGTTGTGTTGTAACGCATATTTCTATATTTTCATTATTAGAATCAATAAAATCTTTATTTATTTCTTTTTCAATTTCGATTTCTGTCATAGCTTTTGCATCGCTGTCATTTATAGATTCAAAAGTTAGTTTTTCTTTGCCGAAACTTAATTTTACTTTTTTTGATACAGAGCTTATAATTTTTAAAGATTCAATCATTTTTTCTTTATCTATTTTTATTTTGTTTTTTATATTTAAATCTTTTGGAATTACTCTTTCATAATCTAGGAAATTCCCATTTGGTATTCTTGTAAAGAATGTATATGTATCATTTTCTATTATGATGTTGTTTTCATTGAAATATATACTTGCTTGATCATTAAAGAATTTTTGAACTTCAAGTATAGCTCTCCTTGGGAACATAAATTGTATTTTTTCTATTGTTGGGTTATTAAAACTTATAACTTCTAGTCTTTTTGTATCTGTAGCTACAAATTTTATTTGAGAATCTTTTATATCTATTAAAGCATTTCTTATTTCTATTCTTGAACTATTTGCATCAATTACTGGAAGTATTTTTTTAAGTGAATTTATTATACTTCCTGAATCTATATTTATTTTTGAATTTTTGTAATCTTTTGGAAATTCTGGAAAATTTTCACCTATGAAGCTTTGAAGTTTTATTTTTGTTTTTTCTTGTTTTATTTCTAATTCATTTTCGTTGCTTATTAATTCTATTTCACTATCTTTTAAGCTTTTTAATACGTTTAGTATTTCTTTACCATTTACTGTTATTTTTTCTTCTGTTTGCACTGTTTCATCTTGTATTTTTGCCATTATTCCTATTTCATAATCTGTAGCTTTTAATATAACTGCATTTGGTTGTGTTTCTATTAGTATATGTGATGTTATTTGGCTATTATCTCTTTTTTCTAGAAATGGTTGGAAATTGCTAATTATATTTTCTAATCTGCTTTTGTTTATTTTTATCTTCATTTGGTTTTCCTAGCTTTTAGATTTAGTATTATTTAGTAATCTATTGATTATTGTGAAAATCTTGTATTTTTGCCATCTTTGCTTTAGAATCTTTATGGAAAAAATATTGATTTATTTTTGCATAAATTCACTTAATTATTTATTTTTTATTTTCTTTAATTTTATTTTCTATTTCTTCTATTTTTATTTCTAATTCTTTGTTATTTTCTATTTCTTCTTGTATTTTTTTCATTGCTTTGCTAATTGAACTATGATCTTTGAAATCTAGGAAAATTGCTAATTCTGGCATAGAATTTCTTGTTAATTTTCTTCCTAAAAAAATTACTATTTTTCTAGCTAGTAGTATATCTTTTGTTCTTTTTTTGCTTTTTATATCTGCAGGTTTTATATTTAGTGATTTTGAAGTTATATCTACTATATCATTTAGTGTTATTTTTTCTGTGTTGATATTTTTGTAACTTTTAATTGAATTTTTAACGAAATCTAGGGTTATTTCTTGATTCATAATTGAAGCATATGAATTAATAGTCATTAAGATTCCTTCAATTGTTCTAATGTTATTATTAACATTTGTTGCTATAAAGTTTATTATTTCATCATTTAGTTGTATTAGATCAAGTTCGCATTTCTTTTTTATTATTGCTATTTTTGTTTCTAATTCTGGTGTTTGTATCTGTGCTGTAACACCATTTTGGAATCTAGATTTTAATCTTTCCTCTATACCTAGATCTTTTATTTGTTGATCTGATGTCAATACTATCTGTTTTTTATTTTCTTTTAGTTCATTAAATGTATGAAAGAATTCTTCTTGTGTTTGTGGTTTTCCAATCAAGAATTGAATATCATCTATGAGTAAATAATCGCAATTTCTATATTTACTTCTAAATTTATCTATTGTTTTATTTCTTAGATGATCTGTGAAATCATTTAAGAATTCCTCACAAGTTATTAAAACTACATTTTTTTTGCCTATATTGTAATTACCAATTGCATTTAATAAATGTGTCTTTCCAAGTCCGGTATCGCCGCTTATAAATAATGGATTATATAGAGTTCCTTGATTTTGTGCCACTTTTTCTGAAACATTAAATGCAAATTTATTAGATTCTCCAACAACAAATGTTTCAAATGTATATGATGGATTGATGATGGATTGCTTTTGATTAATTTGTACAATTTTTATATCGTAGTTTGTTTTATTAATTTTGTTTTCTTGTTTTTCTTTAACTTTTATTTTTATTGCTGGTTTTATTTCTGTTTCATTTTCAAATAAAAGAGCTATTTTATTTGCATAATTTCTCTTTACCCAGTTAGCGATGAATATATTGTTTGCAAGCAAAATTTTTAAATCTGATTGAGAATTTTCTTCATCAAAAACTAGATTCTTTATATATCTATTGTATTGTTCTTGTGTGATTTCTTTTTTTAACTCTTTTAGTATAATATTCCAAATCATCTATTCTCCGTAGTTTTCAGTTGTTTTATGATGTGAAATTAATGTGAAATATATTTTATCATAAAGGTAATATTTGTGAATATTTTAGGTATTGATCCAGGTAGTCATAATTGTGGATATGCAATTATTAATGGTGAAAAAAATAATATTAATTTAATTGAAGCTGGATTAATAAAAACTAAATCTGTAAATTTAAAGGATCAGATTATAGAGCTAATAAGTGGTCTTGATATTATTTTTAAAAGTAATAAAATTGATACTGTTGTAGTTGAAAATATATTTTATGCATATAATCCAAAAAGTGTTTTAAAATTAGCGCAATTTAGAGGTGCTATTATTTGTAAAGTTATGCAGGAATTTGGGAATTTTTATGAATATACTCCGCTTCAAGTAAAAAAATCACTCACAGGTAATGGAAAAGCAGATAAAATGCAAGTTTCATTTATGGTAAGGAAGATTCTAGGTATTAAAAATGAAATAAAGCCACTTGATATTACAGATGCAATTGCAATTGCAATTGCACATCATAATTTTAATAGATAATTTATTCTTCTATATCTAATTCAATTGAATTAGGAGATTTTGGTTTTAGAGGTTTTTGTGTGTTTGTAGGCTTTGTTTGTTTCGGCTTCTCTATTATTGGTTTTGGTTTTTCTAATTCTTGATTTTCTTCTATTGGTTGCTCTTGTTGTATTTTTTGTGGTTTTGAGATTGTTATATTGAACCTATTTTCTAAATATATATTTTTAAATTCTTCATTGTAGTTTAGATATGGGGCAAATTCAGAATCTTTTTGTTGTATCAATACATTATAATCACCATTATTTTCTGAATCAAATATAATATTTTGTCTGCCCTCAAATACTTGATTTGAATTATCAATGTCTAAATCTGTTTTGATAAAATCATTCATTAAATATAAATCACTTGGGTGTTCTCTATTGATATACCAATTTGGACTATCCATAATACCATCAATATTTAGATATTTTTCTAAAATTTTTGTATCACAAGTTTTACAATAAATTAAATATTTTAAATCTAGATTTGCTTTATTGTCGTTTGTGTAGCTTATATTTTTATCTATTTTTCCTCTAGCAAATAATACTCCAATAGGCATAGAATCTTCTGCTAACCTATCATATACTATTAAATTATTATAATCATAAGTATTTCCATTGCTTTTTAATTTAATATCAAATGAAAGATCTGTTAGTTTAACCTCTTTTGGCTCGACTAGATCACCTTGATTGATTTTTGTAATATTGCTGTAATTGTTAAGAATCTTTGATATACCAAAATACATATCAATATTTGCTATTTGTTTGTCATTGAATTCATCTAGATATATATTTATTTTTGAATTTAATCTATCTGTTACGCTTCTTTTGAATTCTATTTGTGATTGAGAATCTAAATTTAGCTCTATTACTCCGTGATTACAAGCCTGATTTATATCTATTATTTCATTTTTATTGTTTATTGCACTTAATTGAATATTTAATAAAGGGTTGTATTTGAATGTATTTCTATCTTCTAATTGACCATAGTATGCGATTTTATATGGTGAAATAATGTCAGTTTTAATCATAAAATTAGCAGGAATTACATTTATATTTTTTGTGATATTTATCTTTGTGCATTTAGGCTCAATATCATTTCCGCATTTTTTATTATCACCTTCTATATTAAAGTCAATGCTAAGATCTCCATTTGTTATTGTATTTGCTATAAAAGAAGATAAAGCATCACTTGCTTTTCCATTATTAAATTCTATTATCATTGGATCTTGAATAAATATATCATCATTTGGATATCCGCATTTATTTTGTGTGAATCTTAGGTTATTATTATTTGCAAATAATTTTCCATTAAATCCACTATCAATTTCGCCTTCTAAATTTAGAGCTTTTGATCCTTCAAAAGATACATCAATAACCCCAGCTTCTAAACTTAATGTGGTGCTAAAATTAGAATCTTTAAAATTCGGCTCTAGTTGGAATCTAGCAGGATTTACTTGTATTGTGTTTGTTTCTAATGTTAGATTCTGGTTTTGGCATATTATTTTTGTTTGATTATTTGTTGATTGTGGGAATTTTAAATCAATTTTACCAAATATATTATTTTTACTAAGATTAAATGTGTTTTTAATATTTTCACCATAATAATCTACTACTTCACATTGAACTTCGATGTTATTATTTGTCAAATTAACTATATATATGGAATTTATGTTATTTGATGATGAAATTTTATTCCAAATTATATTTTTGTATGGTATTAACGATTGATTTAAGCACTCGATATTTCCATTACATATTTTGCTAAATTTATTAAATACATCTTTTTCTATAATTGCAAAATTATCTTTATTTGTGAGATCTTTATCTATGGTATTTACATTATTTTCTTGTGTATCAATCACAGAATATTTAGAATCTAAATTATTTTCATTATCTATTGTTTTATTTTCATCATTTGATGATATGGTTTGTGTTTCTTCATTGTTAGATTCTATGGTTTCAGCTATTTGAACTTCATTATTTTCAGAACTTTCATTTACGATTTCTGTAATTGTTTTTTTTGCATTATATTCATCTATTATTTCTTTACTAAATGCTAACTGCATAGATGAAAAGCATTTTCCACTATTTTGACCTTGTATTTTTGCATTATCAAGTGAATTATTGGATTCTATTTTTCCACTTTCAATAAATATTCCATAATTAGGATCTATGTCTAGATTCGCGATATTTATATTATATGTTTCATTATTTTTAATAAATCTTTTTAGTGGATAATCTTTATTATCTAAATCAAATGGATTTATTTCAGGACCGCATATAATATTTCCATCATAAGGAATAATAGAAGCATCTTTTGGATTTACAGCATATATTCCTTTAGCGGTTAAATTCGTATCCATATCATATCTATTAGATATATCATCACTATCAATTACATCGATAAAATCTCTTTCATTTTCTCCACCAAAAAATGTATTTAATTTTATGGTTGCATTAGAACCACTTGGCATAATTATCGCATCAGCATTTATTTTTGAGCCTCTTTGAAGGATTAGATTACTTTTTCCATTTGATCCTTCTATAACTTCTAATATAAAATTTTTAGGATTTTTAGAATTTATTCTTATACCGCTATCTAATACTATATCACCAGCTACAATAAGCATTATATTGTCATTTTCTAACTCAATTTCTTTATTTGTTTTTAGTGAGTGATTAGTATCATCTGTATCGCTTTTATTTTCAAAAAATATACCCTCTGTAAATAATTCCCCATCTTGAACCATAGAACAATCTATAACATCATATTCTTTGTTTTCATATTGGAATTTTCCATCATAAATGCAAGCTTCATATTTTGTGAAAACATTATTATTTGAATCTACAAATTTATGTAAGAAAATCGGTGGATTATCTATATCTAATTTGCATTCTTTTTGATTTTTGTCACTAAAATTACAGCTGTTTGCAAACGCAAAAATTGCAAAACAAAATAAAGATAAAATTATTTTTAGCATTATGATCCCTTAACTTCTATCTATAAAATTATGGATTTTATCTAAAGTTGTATTCAAATATCTACAAAAACTCAATTACTAGCCATAAAAATATTATGTTTTATTCATTTTTATACTATTTTTTAAATATTTTTTGATGTTTGAAATATTCAACTTTTTTATATTTTTTAGTATTTTAAATGCTTTGATGTAATTTTTATTGTATATTTTATACCAAGATTCATTTTTTCTTCTAAAAGCTTTGTTAATTTCTTGACTAAAAATATTGTCTATAAAATTATCAAATTCTTTATTTTTTTCTTCTATATATCCATCTAAAAACACTTTTTCTTGTAGCATTTTTAGATATTGTTCATCATTATTATCTAGAATCTTAATAGTTTCTAATGCATTATCAAAATCATCATAATCATTGATATTTATAAAGCTTTTTTTATTAATCCCCCCCCCCAGTAGGATTGTGCTTATCTCCCCAGTATATAGGTATTGTCCCTGCAGCAAATGCTTGTATAATTTTTTCTGTGCAATATCCATTTGTGCTTGAGTTTTCAAATGCAATACTAAATTTATAATTTTTCATAAAATTATATTTTGCATCTCCTTCTACAGGTAAAACTTGATTTATATTATTTCTATCTTTTCCAGCAGAATCTACTTTTTTGTATTTGTTTAGAAACTCAAAGAAATCTCCTCTAATTTTAGAGCTATTTTTATTTGAAAAAATATAATTGCAAAATTTTGTTTTATGCGATATATCTTTTATTTTGTGTTTTTCTATCGCTCTTTTTAAATCATTTTCATATATAAAAAATAATGGATAATACAAATATCTATCTTCAAATTTTATATGATTCATTCCTATTGCATAATCACATATATTAAAATCAGGCGCTATATTTTCACCTATAAATAAGATTCTAATGCAATCATATTCTAAATGTTCATACCCAAATACAGAATAAATTAAATAATCAGGATTTTCAGATTCTATAACTTCAAATTTTTTCTTTAAAGCTTTTATTATAAAGTTATCATCAAAGGAGTTATCCCACCAATCGACGACTTTTACTTTTATTTGCTTCATTCCTTACCTTATTCTAATACTATGGTTCTAACTCCATCTCTTTTATATACAAGCATTCTTTTTGCTTTGTTTTGATATTTTTTCATAGCATTGTTAAAATCTTTTACATTATTTATTGACATATCTTCTATTTGAAATATTACATCTCCTTTTTCAAATCCAGCCTCATATGCTTTGCTATTTTCTACTACATTTGTAATAATCACTCCATTAAAGTTACTAGAAAGTCTATTTGCTTGTCTCATTTGATTTGTTATGTTTTCTACACTTAGACCATAATTTTTATTTGCTGTTGTATTGTTATTTTGTGTGTTATCTATTTGAGCTGTTTCATTGTTTTCTAGTCTGTCTAATTTTACTTTAGCTGTATATTCTTTTTTATCTCTTATATATTTTATTGTTACAACTTCATTTGGGCTAAAAGAGCCTATTATGTTTTTTAATTCTGAAGCACTTGATATTGTTTTATTATTTACAGCGATTATTAAATCCCATACTTTTAATCCAGCTTTAGCTGCTGCTGAATTACTATCTACATTGATTAATACAGCACCTATTTTGCCATTATAAAGATTTGATAAATTGTCTGTTACATCTTGGATACCAACACCTAAGAAACCTCTCTCAATGCTACCTTTATCAATTAATACACTTGTTATTTTTTTTACCATATCAGATGGTATTGCAAATCCTATCCCGTGATTTCCACCTGTTCTTGATAATATTGCAGTATTAATTCCAATTAATGCTCCACGAGAATCTACAAGCGCTCCACCTGAATTACCAGGATTAATTGATGCATCAGTTTGTATGAAATTTTCGTAATCATTTATTCCCATTTCTGTTTTGTTTAATGCAGATACTATGCCTTGTGTTACAGTCTCACCGACACCAAAAGGATTTCCTATTGCAAATACAACATCACCTATCATTAAATCATTGCTATCACCTAGCTTTGCAAAAGGGAGATTCTTAGCATTTATTTTGATTACTGCTAGATCACTTCTTGGATCTTTGCCTATTATCTTTGCTTCATATTCTTTTCTTGAATTATCAGGCAGTGATACTAAAATCTTATCTGCACCATCTATTACATGATTGTTTGTAACTATATACCCATCACTTGATATGATAACTCCACTTCCAAGCGATCGTTCTACTCTATCTTTTGGCATATTATTATATAGGTCTCCAAAAAATTGTCTAAATAATGGATCATTAAACATAGGGTGTTCGCCTATATTGTTTGCAATCTTTTTTTGTGTTGATATATTTACAACGCTTTTTTTTACTTCGTTTATTGCATTGCTATATGAGTAAATGGAGTTTTGAGATGTGCTTGCGTTGTTTCTTTGCGTAACTGCTGGCATTTCTTGAAAATTAAATGCACTTAAAAATACAAATGGAATAACTAATATGCTTAATTTTTTCATTTTTGATTTCCTTAAGTTTTAGTTTAGATTAGATTAATAGTAGAAATTATACAAATTATTAATGTTAATTTTGTATTTAAATCTTTATTTTTTAAATATATTTGACCCTATACGGAGCATATTTGCACCATTTGCAATAGCTATTTTATAATCATTACTCATACCGCAAGATAATATATTTGCCCCATCATTTTGTAATTTATCAAATATATCTTTTGTTGTTTTAAAGCAAGATTCTATTATTTTTTTATCTTCCGTGTTGGCAGCAATTGTCATTATCCCTTCTAGCTTAATATTTGGTGCTATTTTTATTATTTTTTTATAAGATTCTATTGCTTCATCTATTTTAAAGCCACTTTTTGTTTTTTCATTTGAGCTATTTATTTGCAGTAAGCATTTTAGGGTTGCATTATGTTTTTCTAATCTAATTTGCAACTCCTTTGCTAATTCTATGGAATCCAAAGATTGTACCATAGATGGTTTTAGTGATATTAATTGGTTGATTTTGTTTTTTTGTATTGTTCCTATCATATGCCACTGTATTGGTAGATTTTCTAATGTATATGATTTTTCTTTTAGATCTTGAATCTTATTCTCACCAAATGTTCTATGTCCTGCTTGATAAAGTGCTTTTATATCATCAGTATTTGTATATTTTGATACGGCTACTAGTTTTATTATTTGATGTGAAGAGTATTTTAGTCTTTCTTTTTCTATTTCATCTATTAGGATTCTTAGATTGTTTGTTAATTGTGCTTGTCTATTATCCATTTTTTATAGAAATTCTCCCTATATCATTGTATAAACCTAGTGCCATTAATCCAAACAATATGATCCAGCCAAGAATCGTTAATTTATATAAAATATTTTCATTTAGAGGTTTTTTAGTAATCCATTCATATAGCGTAAATATGATATGTCCGCCATCAAGTGCTGGTATAGGCAGTAGATTTAAGATACCAAGATTGATTGAAATAAGCGCACTTAAGCCAAGTAACGCAATAAACCCTGCTTCTTGTGCTTGAGATATTGCTTGTACTATAGCTATAGGACCACCTAGCTGATCGATAGGCAGGATCCCTATAATTATTTTTTGAAGGCTAAGAACTATTAATTTTGCTGCAAATATTGTTTCATTGATTGCAAATGGTATTATTTCATCTATTCCATATTTTACTCTAGCTATATCTCCTTTTGCTGCAATACCAATGAATCCTTGTTTTATTGTCTCACCAAATATATTTTTAGAATCTTTTATTTCAGGGATAATTGAAGTTTGTAATACTTTATCTCCTCTTTTATACTCTATGATAATTTCTTTTTCTTGATTACTTATATTTTGGCTTATATCTCTCCAAGTTTTTATATCATTGCCATTTATTTTTAATATTATATCACCTTGCATTAAACCAGCTTTTTGTGCAGGAGAATCTTCTATAGTTTTTCCTATTGTAGGTAGAATTGTGGTTATTCCATAGAATCCAATAATGATATATAAAATAAAAGCTAGAAGTATATTTGCGCCGCTCCCTGCAAATAATATACATATCCTTTTCCAAGGTGCTTTTGTATTATAACTATCATCATCGTTGCTTGTTTTATTAGGATCTAAATCATCTTGTCCTTTCATTTTTACATAGCCGCCAAGTGGTATTATAGAAATTGTATATTCTGTGCCTTTGTAAGTTTTGCTCCATATTTTTTTACCAAAACCAATACTAAAGACTTCTACTTTTACACCAAAATATCTTGCAGTAAGAAAATGTCCACTTTCGTGAAAAAATATCAAAAA
>CALUTR010000003.1 GCA_944323755.1 uncultured Helicobacteraceae bacterium | reverse complement strand
AGCTTCATCGTTCGACTTGCATGTATTAGGCACGCCGCCAGCGTTCACTCTGAGCCAGGATCAAACTCTCCATAAAATGAAAGTTAATCCATAATTTAGCTCAATTAAAAATCAAAATCTATTAATAAGAATAAGTAATAGACAAGTTGTATCTTAAATAAGACTAAATCATATTTTAAAATAAAATATGTTAGTTTTGTCTTGCTTAGTTGTCAAAGATCACTACCTAAAAAAATATTAATAATTTATTTTAAGCAAAAAACATTTAAAATAAATATTAAAAAATCTAAGTAATAGAACACTTTAATAAAAGAAACTCAAAACAGCTAAAAAGCCCTTCAGTAGGTCTTTACAAAGCTCTTATTTTTGGCTTCCCTTAAAAAGGAAATAGAATGATACATATCAATTCCTTAAATAAAGCTTAAAAAATGATAATTTATAAAAAATAATAATTTTAAATATTTTTATATATTAAAATGCGATATTTACACTATCTATATAGTATTGGTATTGCTTTTTAATATATCAGCTACAAGGAATGCTAATTCTATTGCCTGCGTAGCATTTAATCTTGGATCACATCTAGTATCATATTTATATACAAGATTAGATTCTGTAATTTCTTGTGATCCACCTATACACTCTGTTACATTCTGACCTGTCATTTCTAGATGTATTCCACCTGCATAACTATTATATGACTGATGAATCTCAAAAAAGCTTTTCACTTCATCAAGTATATTATCAAATACCCTAGTTTTATAACCATTGCTTGCTTTTATTGTATTTCCATGCATCGGATCGATACTCCATAATATCTTTCTCCCTTCTGGAATTACATCTTTTAATATATTAGGCAATTTCATCTTTATATTATTAGCACCCATTCTAACAATTAGATTCAACCTTCCTGATTCATTATTTGGATTTAATACATCACATAATTTAAGTATCTCATCTTTTGTTATATTTGGTCCTATTTTTACACCAAGTGGATTATCAACGCCTCGCAAAAACTCTATATGTGCTTCATCAAGTCCTCTAGTACGCTCTCCAATCCACAACATATGAGCCGAACAATCATAATATTTATTTGTTAAGCTATCTTTTCTACATAATTGTTCTTCATAATTCAACAATAATGCTTCGTGAGATGTGTAAAATTCTGTTTCTTGTAGTTGTTTTGTATTTTGAGTATTAATCCCACAAGCTTCTATAAATTTTAATGCTTCTGTGATTCTATGTGCTAACTCCTCATATTTTTGTCCAAAAGAATTATTTTTTACAAATTCCATATTCCATTTATGCACTTCATTTAAATCTGCAAATCCACCTTGAGCAAATGCTCTAATTAGATTTAGTGTTGAAGCGCTTTGATTATATGCTTGGATCATTCTTCTTGGATTTGCCTCTCTTGACTGCATTGTGGCTTCTATATCATTTATTATATCGCCACGATAAATTGGATACTCGATACCATTGATTATCTCAGTATCATTTGATCTAGGTTTTGCAAACTGGCCTGCGAGCCTACCTACTTTAACCACAGGAATACCGCCTGCAAATGTAAGTATGGCACTCATTTGCATAATAACCTTAAACATATCACGAATATTAGCAGCCCCAAAATCACTAAAAGATTCAGCACAATCTCCACCTTGAAGCAAAAAGGCTCTACCCTCTACAACCTTGCCTAAATGCTTTTTTAAGCTCCTTGCTTCACCTGCAAAAACAAGAGGCGGAAATGCTTGTAATTCTTTTTCTGTATTTTCTAGTTCTTGTTTATCATTATATATAGGTTGCTGTTTGATTTTAAAATCTCTCCAGCTTGATGGAGCCCATTTAGTCATCTACCATTCCTTATCATATAAATTATATAAGGAATGATATTATCAAAAATAGGCTTTAAAAAATAGTGATTTATATGAGGTTTGATTATTTTCCTTCATATACTTGTCTTGGACGAGTAATTCTAGCACCTGATTTTATGTGTTCTATTACATGTGCGCACCAACCAGGCATTCTGCCTATAACAAATATAGGAGTAAATAAACTTACTGGGATCTTCAATGCTGATAAAATAATTCCTGAATAAAAATCAACATTTGGATATAGTTTTCTTTCTATAAAATAATCATCTGTAAGCGCTACTTCTTCAACTTTTTCTGCAATATCTGAGAATCTATCATTTATCTTAATTCCCTTTTTAGCTAAGTCATCTTTTAGTTTTTTGAGCACCTTTGCTCGTGGATCGTAATTTTTATACACACGATGACCAAAGCCCATAAGCCTAAATGGATCATTTTTATCTTTTGCTCTTTGGATAAATTTATCAACATTTTTTACATCGCCAATTTCAGCTAATTGATCAAGCACCTTTTCATTAGCACCACCATGAGAAGGACCCCAAAGCGCATTAATTCCTGCACTAATTGCTGCATATGGATGGACGCCAGTTGAAGCGACATTCCTAACGGTTGTAGTAGAAGCATTTTGTCCGTGCTCTGCGTGAAGAGTAAATATCTTATCTAAAGCCTCTACCTCTAATGGATCGATTTGAACTTCCCCATCTAATGTATATTTTAGTTTTCCATCTGGAAAAGCTCTAAGCATACGCAAGAAATTCTCAACATAAGACAAACTTACATCTGGATATACAATTGGATATCCTATAGAGTTCCTATAAGAAAATGCCACAAGAGTTGGAATCTTTGCAATCATTCTTTTTGCCATCATTTGATAGTCATAATCATTACCTATTTCCATATACCCTCTATAAAATGTAGAAAGCGCAGCTACGGCAGATGAGAGATTAGCCATTGGGTGTGCGTTATCTGGGAATGCTTTAAATATATTTATTAAACCTTCATTTAAATATCTAAGACTTCTTAACTCTAGCTCAAATTCTTTTGATTCTTTATCATCTTTTGGAAGATCGCCACTAATTAACAACGAACAAATATCTGTAAATGTATACTTCTCTACTAGATCTTGCAATGGGATCCCCCTATAAAGCAATACTCCATTTTGTCCATCTATATAGCTTACTGTAGATTTACACCCTGCGGTAGATGCATAGCCAGGATCATAAGAAAAGATTCCCGTTGTTTCAAACAACTTTCCAAAATCGATAGCTTTAGGACCTCTTGTGCATTCAATTAAATTAAAATCGAATTTTTCACCAGTAGAGTTATTAATAAGAGTAACTGTGTTTTTATTATCCATTTTCTAAATACCTCCATTTATAATTACATACAAATCATAATAGCAAAATTGTTATACATTATTTAAATAACAGGTGAAATCAAAGTAAAGATATAAAAAATGTTACATAAATAGTAGGTTAAAACACCAACTAAATACCTTAGCAATTAAAACATAGAAAATTAAGATACTATATATATGTTTATTAGCATTTACTAATAAACAAAATCAAATACAAATAGGAGGCTTAAATGGAAGCTAAAGAAGTAACATTTGAACAAAAACAAGCAGAAGCATACGCATTTTTAGATGCTTATTACACAAGAGCAGATTTTGGCTATGATGTAAAGCGTTGGAGACCTGAAGATGTAACCCAAACAATAATAGACATAGTAGAGCAAATGGGAAATGATATTTACACAAACACAAAGGTTTTAGCAGTTGCTTCAGAAATATTTAAAAAACTAGCAAGCTTTATGACAAATGGGACAGGTTTTCTTATATCGCTATATATAACTGGCATTGCAGGAAGCTCAAAAGATATCAAAAAAATAATGGAAACAACAAGAGATAACATAACAAAAGATAACATAACAAAAGATATAGCAATATACAAAAAGAACAAATTAGCTTGGGCAGTTGCAACTCAAGTAATGGCAAGAGAAAAAGGTAATATAGAATTAGCATTCTTAGGATTTATGTAAGATATAAAAAAGGATTCTTAAGTGAAAAAAATAATTTTAATATTTGTATGTATATTTGGTATCTTACAAGCAAACAATATAAGAAAAGATGTAGATGTATTCTCTAAAGAAAATGATTTTAAATATGTGCAAGATAATCTAGATAAATACAAGAAACAATGTGAAGGTAGAGATGGTGTAAGTTGCAGAATTGTAAGTGAATACTATTCTAAATTACTAAAAAATGATGGCTCTCAACAAGATAAGGAATTAGAGCAAATGGAATTTGATTGGGCAATGAAAGGCTGTAATTTAAAAGATGGAGATAGTTGCTATTCTGTTGCCATTAGCTATAAAAATGTAAGTGGATTTATAAGTCACTTACCAAAAGATAAAGCAAAAACACTTGAATTTCTAAAGAAGGGCTGTGATTATAAACATTCAGATTCTTGTGTAACACTAGGACATCGCTATTCTGACTTAGCAATGGAAGCAAACAATAAGCCTGAAAAAAAAGAATATGAAAGAAAAGCAAAATTCTTTTATAAAAAGGGTTGTGATCTAGGAAATTTGGCTGGTTGCGGTAGATAAATATAGGTTTAAAAAGGACTCTTAAGTGAAAAAAATAGTATTGACTTGCATATATACATTTGAAATATTAATAGCAAATAGCCTAAGACAAGATCTAAATTATCTTCAATACAATGATATAGCATATATACGAGCTCATCTAGACCAATATAAAAGTCAATGCGAAAATAGAAATGGTAATAGCTGTCAAATAATAGGCAGCTATTACAAAAGAATCTATCAAATTAATGGCTATAAAGATAAAGAGATAGAGGAAGCTTCTCTTATGTGGTTTATAAAAGGCTGCAATCTAAAATCTGGCTCTAGCTGCTATCTAGCAAGTCTTGGATATAGCAATATAAGCAAACTGCCAACACATCTACCAAAAGATGAGAAAAAGGCATTTGAGTTACACAAAAAAGGCTGTGATTATGGACATAGTGCATCTTGCAACTATGCTGGGTATTATTATGAAAAACTATCAGATAAAGAAAATGATCAAAATATAAAAAATGAATACCAAAGGAAAGCAAAGCTATTCCACAAAAAAGCAAATGATCTAAACAATAAAAAGATCACAAATAAATGATAATTTACAGTATTACAAAATGGCAATTTAAGCAATAAAATATAATTGCAATCAGCTACATAATCATAAAAATTAGTATAAACTATATTTTCAATTTTAAATATAAGGAAGGAAAATGAGTAAGTTTCAAGGGTATAATCCAAAATATATACAACTGCCAAGTGAGGGTGAAGTTATAAGTGTTGATGACAAAGGAAATCTAATAGTCCCAAATAATCCAATCATTCCATATATAGAGGGCGATGGTATTGGTGTTGATATAACTCCAGCTATGATAAAAGTAGTAGATCACGCAGTAAAAAAAGCATATAATGAAACAAAAAAAATATCTTGGTATGAAGTATTTACTGGTGAGAAATGCTTCAATAAATTTAAAGATGAAAAATCATTATCTCCTATGGAACAATGGCTTCTTCCAGACACAATAGAAGCTATAAAATACTTCAAAGTATCAATAAAAGGCCCTCTTACAACTCCAGTTGGAGAGGGATTTAGATCGCTTAATGTTGCTTTAAGACAAATGCTAGATTTATATGTATGCTTAAGGCCTGTTAGATGGTATGGAAGCCCAAGCCCAGTAAAAGAACCAAATAAAGTAGATATGGTCATATATAGAGAGAATAGCGAAGATATATATGCAGGCATAGAGTTTGCACAAGGAACAAATGAAGCAAAAAAGATTATTGATTTCTTACAAAAAGAAATGGGTGTAACAAAAATTAGATTCCCAGAAAGCAGCGGAATTGGTATAAAGACAATTAGCAAAGAAGGCACACAAAGATTAATGAGAAAAGCTATTGAATACGCGATAAATAATAATAGAGATTCTGTAACAATAGTGCATAAAGGCAATATTATGAAATATACAGAAGGCGGGTTTAGAAACTGGGCGTATGAGCTTGCAAGGGACGAATTTGGTGCCACATTAATTGATGGTGGTCCTTGGTGTAAAATACAAAACCCTAAAAATAATAAAGAAATTATCATTAAAGATGTAATAGCTGATGCATTTTTACAACAAATACTACTGCGCCCCGCAGAATACGATGTTATAGCAACAATGAATCTAAATGGTGATTATATTAGTGATGCGCTAGCTGCTATGGTAGGTGGCATTGGAATTGCGCCTGGTGCAAATCTAAATGATACAATAGGAATGTTTGAAGCAACACACGGAACAGCACCAAAATATGCGGGATTAGATAAAGTAAATCCAGGAAGCTTGATTTTGTCTGCTGAAATGATGCTTAGACATATGGGTTGGGTTGAAGCAGCTGACTTAATTGTGAATTCTATGAAAAAAGCTATTGAATCTAAAAATGTTACTTATGATTTCGCAAGATTAATGGAAGGAGCAAAAGAAGTAAAATGCTCTGAATTTGCAGATGTTATGATAAAAAATATGTAATCTTAGAAGTAGATTGAGTATTCAATCTACTTTTGAAAACTAAGCCCTTTTATTATTTGATTTTTTCTTGTAATTCTATAGCTTTATTTTTTAAATCATCTAAAGTATGAATATTGTTAAAATACTCACAAAATGCAATTTTTGCTTTTTCTAATTCATCAAAAGCCTCAATTGCTAACTTACCTTGCCTTGTTATTTTTGTGCCTCCGCCACCACGACCACCTGTAGAGCTAGAAACAAGTGGTGTTGAAGATAAATTATTCATAGCATCTATACTATCCCACGCAGCTTTATAACTCATTCTCATATTTTTAGCAGAGTTAGATATAGATCCAGTTTCTACAATACCCCTTAGCAATTCCACTTTGCCAAGACCTAGATAATTTTTAGAACCTTTTTTCACCCAGAATCTTCCATATATCTCCATATAGACCCCTTTTATTTGTTAGTTAAAAAATAAATTTACATTGTTATTCTTATCTTCCTCGTATGCAATCTTGCTTGCCTCATTAATGCAGTCATTAATATCACTGTATTTTTTATATTTCACTACACCATGGTTAATTATAAATTTATATTTGAAATCATTATTATAATTCTTAGATACAAATGTTTTAGACATTGAAGCATAGTAGCAGTTGATAGATTCTATTTTTGTATTCGTAAATACAATTAAAAATTCATCTATGCTTATACGAATAAGAATTGAATCATTTGGCAACCCAATCTTGACAATATCAACAACCTTTTTCATAACCTCATCTCTATATTTATGATCTAAATTAATGCTCACTCTCTTTAAACCATTTATATATATCTTGCAAAAATGCATAGATCTTATATGTTTTTTTAAAAAAAGAATCATATATGGAATATATAAAATCTTTAAAATTCCAGGCAAATTAATGTAGTTAGCAAAACAAACAATCTTTTCATAACCACTTTTTCTATCAATGACACCAAGCTTTTCATCAAGACTCATATGAGATACATTTTTTAATTTGTTAATAATAATTAAAAATACTGCGATTGAAGTAAAAAATATCCACACATAACCAATAATCCAATAAATAATATTGACATTGAAATCAACATATTTCATAAATGATGAAATACTATTTATGGAATATGGATTATCTTTTGGATCCATATGTTTAATAGATATGATATAAGAAGATTCTTGATCAATATCTATATTATTTATATTCCCAATGGAATTTAAAGATCGATATGTAAAGATTCCGTATTTGCTTATATATTGACCATTTTTATCGCTTACGATTTTCTCCCACTCATCTGGATATTTTAATACAAAATTATCAAATCCACTTTCTTCTACAGAACTGCTTAATAACTCACCATCTTTTGCCAGTATATAAGTATGTGAGAGATTGTGCATAATATTCATATTTAAATATGCCACAACATAAATATCATTATTTTCTTTCATTGGCATAGTAAAAATTTTATAAACATTATTTGATTGATTATCAAAAGCAATGGAAATTTTCATAGAATCATCAAGCAATAATGAATTAATGTTAAAAACAAAGTCTATCTTATCTATTTTTTCAAATAATACTTTTTTCATATTATTAACTATAAATATAGATGAATATATCTTATTATTATTGAGAAAAATTTGCAAATTTTTAGTATCATATTTATAAAAATATTCAAGTAATTCTACATAATTCATAAAATACAAAATTTGGTTTCTATTTGTAATTAAATCAACATTAATAACAGAATCCATATACCTAGATAATCTTTCTCTCTCAGCATAAAGATCTCTATCTAAATATTGCAACCTGTTTATTACAAATAAAGTAATATAAAATATCGTAAAAGAAAAAATAACTATAAAATAAATGTAGAAATATTTTTTATTTTTCTTTATAAATTCCAATTAATATCCTAATTATTCAAACTAGATACGGCTTTACCTATATAATAACCTTGAGAAAATTCTATACCAAATGACAAAACAAGAGAATGAATAGCTTCTGAATGAACATACTCTGCTATACATTTCACATCAACAGATTTAGCAAACATTGATATAGATTTTACTATTTTATAACTAATTGGATCTGTATCTATATTTTTGACAAATCTGCCATCTATTTTAACATAATCAATCTGCATTTTTATTAAGCGTCCAAAATTTGAATTAGCATAACCAAAATCATCTATTGCGATCTTAAATCCCATATTTTTTAATATATTAATATTATTCACCACTAAATTATCATCACCAAATTCTATATCTTCTAAAAGCTCAATGATGATTCTAGAGGGATTAATGTGATATTTTTTACAACGATTGCTTAAATAATCAAGCACATTGGAATCTCGTATATCCTCTTCAGTTATATTAATAGAAAATTCAAAATCATTATCTTTAAAAATTTTAAAACTATTGTTGATAACAGAATAAGTAATACTGCGCATAAAACCCATCTGTCTTGCAATATATAAAAAATCAAATGGTTGAAGTATCTTATCATCATAAATAAGCCTCGATAAGCACTCATACTTTGATATTTTATTTAATTTATTATCATAAATTGGTTGATAAAATGGAACAATATTTCCCTTATATGCAGCATCTTTAACTATTTTACTTAATTCTATGTTATTTTGCTGATGCTTTTGAAACTCATCATCATCAATATCCAATAAATAGATTTTAGAGAGTATCTTCTTTGCATACTTTAAAGCACTAAATGATTTTGGTATAACATATTTTGAATAACCTTTTGCTATGCCTATACATAGCCTAAAATCAGGCTCATCTAAACTTATACGATTTTTTCTTTCAGCTATTAAAGATCGTAAAATATGCGCAAACTCCACAACTTTATCAATATTCACATTAGAGAAAATAATAGAATATGTCCCATTAGAGATCGGGAACAATCTCGCATTTTTAGGAATCACATCATTGATAATGCTTAGTAGCCCTTGTATTGATTGACAGATAATATCAGGAGAATAGATGGCAAACCACTTATCCAAATCCTCTAATTCAAATAAAAGGGCAATCACTTCTTGTTTTCTACTCATTGTCTCTAAATACTCTAGCAATGCTTCCCTGTTTGTTAAATTATAAGAAATTTCATCTTTGACACCACATCTATTTGCCATTTATTCCTCTACTCTAATGCTCTATTTAATGTTTCATTTTGAATACCTTGCAATTTATTTAGCAAAATATCTTGTGGCAAACTATTATTGTGATTAGTATGATCTTTATTATCTACACCCAAATGTTTAGAATCAAGCACTACGCCAGATGGCATTTTAACAAACACATCTTCATAATTATTTCCACCTTTTTTATGACGGATATAAATATCACCACTTACATTATTGTAAATATATGTATCCTCACCATCATTAAACATAACCCAAGCAGCATTAACACAACTAAACAATAATATAAGCGATGCAAATAGCTTCATTGTCGGTCATCTACTAATTTTTTAAGCTTATTGTAAATATCTAAAATATCATACTTTTTTGAATAAAAACTATTTCTATTTGCAATAAGATAAGCGCTAGATTCCAAAATAACTTCATCAACTTTCAAATTATTCTCTCTCATAGTATTTCCAGTCTCAACAATATCCACAATAGCATCAGACAATCCAACAAGAGGTGCAAGCTCAATAGAACCATACAATTTTATAATATCAGTTGCTATTGCCTTTTTTGAAAAGAAATTTCTTGTAATATTTGGCATTTTTGTAGCAATTTTAATTTGAGGCTTATCATAATCTATGCTTTCATTCATTTTAGATCCAAGCACAACTCTACACTTACCAATTTCTAAATCAAGTAATCTAACAATATCAACACCTGTTTCCTCTAATACATCAAGCCCTACTACACCTAAATCAGCTGCTTGGTAAGATACATAAATAGGCACATCTTGGCTTCTGACAAGAAGAAATCTAAAATTATCTTGCTGTAATATCAATTTTCTATTTACAAATGCAAAGCTACCGCCAAACATTTTTGTAAATAAATCAAGAACATCATCTGCGATTCTACCTTTTGGCAATGCTATTGTAATCATAATGAACCCTTTAGATTATTTTGCAATACTTTTGACATACCTTTAAATACCAATGTATTATCATAAACTGATTTATCAAAAAATCTAGATAAAAATTTACCATCTCCACCAGTAAAATATATACAATCATCTTTAGCTACATTTTGTATGGTTAAAATTATACTCTTAATACAACCAAAACTAATTGCATCTCTAGTGTTTTGTGGTAATGATACAAGTGATATATCAAAGTTAAATTCCATTCTCAAAGCATCTATGGCAGAAAATAATTGCTTATAGCTAGCCAATCCAGGAAGTATATAGCCACCTAGATGAATTCCAGATTGCATAATATCTATTGTGATCGCACTTCCAGCATCGACTATCGTGCCATTCTGGATAGCTAGACACGCTGCCTTTCTGTCTATTCCAAGACCTTGATAAATCGTATCAAGCTTTAGTAACTTTTCTATATTTACACACTTATTATGAGATTCTAATAGCTTTTTTTCATTTTTTTTACTAACGCTGATATAGTAAATTGGAATCTCTGGATTCTTTTTTGTTATGCTATTTGCTCTTTCTTTCCAAATCTTACCTCTACAAAAAAAGTGTAGATAAGTGTTACCTATATCACATAAAAGCATTTTTCACTTCGGAAACTTTATGATTTTATCATCATAATAAATCACATCATTTGTATAAAAACTATTTTTATACTCATCTATATCAATTGTATAGATATAATCTACAAAGCTATTTGGATCTATTTTTATCATATAGCCTTGAGATTCTAATGTATATATATAATCATTTATAACAAGTGAACTAAGACTTGCATATTGAAATTTTGCCCTATGTAGCTCATTTAGCAATAAATCAAACTCTATAACTTCACCCTCAAGACTTAATATATAAATTTTATTATTAACAAAAACAATATCTTTTATATTGACTGCTTTTGAAAAATCTTTACCATCTACAAAAGTCATAAGCTTACCACTGGTTGCAAATATAATATTATTACCGCTAGATGCTAAATAAATAATATTGCTAAAAAATGTATCACTACCTAATGCAATGGTATGTAGAATTTTAAAATTATTCAAACTAACAACCACAACTTTATTATCAAATGCAGGAAACACAACTTTATCATCGATAAACAATGGCGATGCCACCTTTGAATTAATAACATATGAGACTGCATTATTACTACTAAATAGCTTTTCATTTACATCAATATCCCATAATACAAGACTATTATCTGCCAATACTAAAGCTAATATATTATCCCTAAGTGATGCAGAAATTGGCATATAATCAAATGTAAATGAATACATCTCCTTGCCGTCTTTATTTAATATAAACAAAGTATTCGTCTCATAGTTAGCAACAAGGATTAAATCACCAACAGTATTTAAAAATTCATAATTTTCTTTTAAACTAATATTATAAATACCATCTTTTGTGATAATAGAGCCATTGCTTAATAATGCACCATTTTTATTAGCTTGAGATATTGGATATTCTAATACTTCATCAACTTCTACCTCGCCAAGGATTCTATCTTCACTTGGCGTAAAATATTGTTTTTGACTACAACCAATAAACAATAAAAAAGACGCTAATAATAGTATTTTGTTCATTGTTTTGTGATCATATAATGAGTTAGCAATTTTGCAAATTCGCCTAAATTAGATTCTTGTGGAATCTCACCTAAAACAAGTTTTGCGTCATTAATTTTATTTTCATTAATCAATAAAAATGCTTGCTGAAGCTTTGATAAATCACCAAGTGTATATTTATCAACACCTTTTAACACTGATATATCGCGCTCAAAACTGCCAATATAATACGATGCAAGCGAAGATATCAAAATATTATTACTATTTTTTAACTCTTCAAAGTCGCTAATATTGCCATTTTTAAATGCTTGTTGCAAAAGAAATAAATCATATAATTTTTTATTTCCATTTTTCAATTCATCTCTAAGATTAGAGTTATTTGCATCATCTTTCAATTGCGTGTAAACAACACTATATTTTTGCGCATTTTGCTCTGTGTGTTTTATGTATATCAAATATGAAATACCACCAAGTATAACAACAACAAAAAAAGTCCAAATAATGTATTTATATTTTTTATAAAATCTCTCTAACTTCAATGTATTTTCTAGCAATTGACTATCATTGCTAAACTCACTTTTAATGTAATCAAGATTATTTTTTATACTCAAAATCATATCCTTCATTCATAGGCTTAAAAGCTGCTATTCTACTATAATATTTTGATTTTTACACTCCTGTGCTACCAAAACCACCAATGCCACGCTCTGTATTATTTAAATGATCACTAATAATCAAATTAGCCATATACACTTGAGCCAATACAGCTTGTGCTATCCTATCGCCACTTTTTATGCAAAATTTTTCTTTTGAAAAATTAAACAATATAACCATAACTTCACCGCGATAATCACTATCGATAGTGCCTGGTGCATTCAACACGCCAATACCATTTTTATATGCTAATCCGCTTCGAGCTCTTACTTGTATCTCATATCCACTTGGAATCTCAAATGCCAATCCTGTTTTTACAACACCAAAACAACCAGAATCTATACTCACTTCTTCAACACTATGAAGATCAAAACCACTTGCACCACTACTTTGATATTTAGGCAATATCGCATTTTTGTGTAATTGCTTCACCTTTAAATCAATCAAAATTGATCTCCTTGTATTCTATGCTTAAAATTTCAAAATCACATTCACCTTTTGGCAATCTAATAGTTACTTCATCACCAACTTGTTTTCCTAAAATGGATTTAGCAATTGGAGAATGAAACGATATACAGCCCTTTTCTGGATTACTCTCATATGATCCTACAATAGTATATTGAACCTTTTTATCATCATCTAGATTTAGCAAAACAATAGTACTCCCAAAATTCACACTATTGTGTTCATAAGATTCTGGATTTACAATCTGCACATTTGCAAGCATAGCGCTTAATTCAACAATTCTAGCTTCTATAAAAGCTTGTTTTTCTCTAGCAGCATGATATTCGGCATTTTCTTTCAAATCACCGTGAGAACGCGCTATATCTATTTCTTTTATGATATATGGACGCTCTACTTCTTTGAGCTTTTTTAATTCATCACATAATTTATTGTAACCATACTCTGTCATTGGCTCTTTTTGCATAAAATTTCACCTTATAGATTAATTAAACACTTTTTTAATATTATCACAACTAGGCTGATAGCCGCTTTTACAAGCTTTATCAAATAAATCTTTTGCAAGTTTTAAATCTTTTTTGATACCTCCATCACCATTATTATACATTACAGCAAGATTATTACAACCTTCCATATTACCACTATCACACACCTTTTTAAATAAATCAAATGATTTTTTCATATTTTTATCCACGATATCATCACCACGATAATACTTTACACCTAATTTATAACAAGCATCGATATTATCTAGATTACAAGACTTTTCAATATAACCAAAATAAATATATTTAGATTTATCAATACTATTATCTTTAGAATATAAATCCGCAAGCATTAAACAAGATTCTGCGTTTTTATATTCACAACCCTGAATCAACAAGCCAAGCGCTTGAATAATTTGATTGTTTTCTATATGAGATTTCGCCATTACAAGACAATTAGATGAATTATTAGAATCACATATTTGATTGTTTAAAGGTGCAGAATCTGCTTTATTACTAGGAGTTGTAACAATATTATTTTGATTGATAACACCAGAATCTTGAATACTATAATCCACATCATTAATATTACTATTAGCATTAGGAGCAGCAAAGCCAAGCATATCCATTGCCACATCTTTATACAAAAATAAAACTCCACATAGTGCTAAAACAACCACTAAAGCCATAATTTTAATTCTCATAAATTCCCTTTTTATTTAGTAAAACGCATAATAATAAAGATAAGGTTATACCATATAAATCTTTAAACTACTTAGAATTTAGCACAATATCGCACATATTACTTACACTACCATATTGCAAATATTTTCGCAACTCAAATGATTTTACGATAAAGTCATTGCTATTAAAATTCATATAAGCTGAAATTAAATTGGTTACATTTAAGTTCTCTTGTAGTAATTCATTATGAAACACAGAATCTTGATTAATCTTTTGATATAAGATATTTGCAAGACCAACATATTCTATATTTAAAAACAGCTTAACAATGATCTCGTCTAATTTTTTAGCTTTATATCCCAACACAAATGGTGTGCCAATAATCGCACTCTCCAAAGTTGCCGTGCCGCTACAAATAAATGCAAATTTACTCTCATAAAGGCTTTTATGTGAATCAAATACAATATTAAAATCATCTAAATGTTTATAAATCTGCGCTTCTTTATATTGAAATTTCTTTGGTACAACTAAGTTAAAAATTAAATTAGAATCAATTTGCTTTAATTTATTTTTAACTTCCACAAAAATAGGAAAAAGTCGGCGAATCTCGCTTGTGCGACTACCGGGCATAAAAGTAATAATATTAGATTCTATAGTGTGTGTTTTATATGTTTTTATTTCATCAAGAAGTGGGTGTCCTACAAAAACAGCTTTTTGTTTATAATAATCAATCTCAAATGGCAAGATTCCAGCTAATATATCAAAATATTTCTCAAGAATTTTAGTTCTCCAAGGCTTCCACGCCCATACTTGTGGCAATATATAATAAATGATTTCTTTATTTGGATTTGCTTTTTTAATTTTTTTGGCAAGTGGAATATGAAATGAAGAACTATCTAGCAACAGAATCTTATCGCAAGATAATGCTAATTTTGACATCTCTTTTAGCGCTTTTGATAGAAATCTAATCTTATAAAATACATCAACAAAACCCATAATAGAAAAATCATTTGGGCTATAAATTGGTTTATTATCGCTAATATCTTCCCCAAATACACCATATAATTCCACATCTATGCGATTTGAAAGCTCTCGCATTAAATACTTAAGGTGAATATTTGATGAAAATTCTAATGCAGATACAAAAAGTTTCATAACCAAACCATCAAATAAAACTAGTTATTAGCTTTCATATCTTTTAATTCATTTTTTAATTTTGCATTCTCTAAATCACTATTATTAAGCTTTACCTTTAGTGTTTTAAGCTCAATTAAGCAAGATAGATATTTTTCAAGTAGATTTTTTGCATAAAATTCTTTAGCAGGATTAGCTGGAACGATCGTTCCATCAGAAAGAAAAATATCAACTTTTTCAAGTGGCTTTATTTCTAATTCATTTTGCAAATTATGCATAATGTTATTTTGTTGCGAATGGTAAGATTCAAGTCTTTCTATATCAGCCTGCAATTGTTCTAGCTTTGATTTAGATTCCTTTATTTTATCCTGGATTGAGATGTATTCTGCTCTGATATTCTTTAGCTGATCTTGCTCTTTTGATATACTATCTTTATAATGATCAACTTCATCTCTAAAACGATTAAATTCATTTTCAAAAAATTCTACAATCTGCCAAGTTTCATTAATTTTTTCTGCATTTTGTATAAATCTATCAAAAACTTTATCCATAACATTCCCTAATATAATTTAATATTTAAAATTTGACAATATAAATTATTCCATTTCAAGACTTAATAAATGAAGTTCTTTGCCCTCTATAATATCGACATCGCCACTATTGCAATCAATACAGATACCATATGATAAACCATCTGCATAAAATTGACTATCACAACAATTGCATCGAAGTTTTACTTTTTTAAACACAATCTCTAAACTGCTATGCTTTATAAGTTCATATTCTTCTTTAAATACCTCAAAGCAGCTAAGGAGCAAGCTAGATTCCACTCCACTCCTTTGACCAACAGCAACAACGATTTTGAAAACCTTTGTGGCATTATGCTTTTTAGCTTCTTGATAAACTATATTTAACAAATCAGAAACTATAGAATATTCGTGCATAATGCAAATCTAATACAAACTAAAAATCAAACAGTTCGCCCAAAAAACTCTCTCTTTTCTTGCGTGGATAATGATTTTTACTATAACCATTACCATAACTGTATTTATATTCATCTCTTTTTTCAAATTCTCTAGAATTTTCTTTAGAATTCTGATTACTAGAGCGCTCTATAATCTTATCAAGCTCACCTCTATCAAGCCATATACCTCTACATTGAGGGCAATAATCAATCTCTATACCGCTTCTCTCGCTCATCACAAGATTTACACTATTGCATACTGGACATTGCATTTTAACCTCCTAAAATCAAGAATCTTTGCAAAATGTGCTTATTTTGACAAATAATTATAAACAATTAATGCTTGAATTTTTATATTATAATTACTAAAAATTTAATTCAAAATGACACAAACAAAAGGCGTATTTTATAATGATACAAAATAATTTGCATACAATGCACACAAATAGGGGGGGGCAGCAAGAAAAATACATAGCACTTATCCCATCATATAAGCCAACATCACAGCTCGTAGAATTAGTAGATTCTCTTATAAAACGCAACATAGATGTTGTGGTTGTAAATGACGGCTCTCCAAATAGCTTTAATCACATATTCTCACAAATATCTCAAAAATCAACTTTACTACATAATGCTATCAATCTTGGCAAAGGTGCAGCACTAAAACACGGAATTAATTACATTTTGACACATCATAGTGATACAAAAGCGATAATCACCCTTGATTGCGATGGACAACATACAATAGATGATGTTTTAAAAATTAAAGATCAATTTCATACAAAACAAAATATAGACCTAATAATAGGCGTCAGGGAATTCAATAACAATATTCCAATAAGAAGCAAAATAGGCAATAAAGCGACACGATCAATCTTTAAAATAATGTTTGGTAAAACAATACAAGACACACAAAGTGGACTTAGAGCTTTCAATATAGAATTTGCAAAATCAATCCTTAGTATTCCATATAATGGATATGAGTTTGAAATGCAAATGCTAATACTTGCCTGCAATAAAGATATGACAATAATGCAAGTGCCAATCCATACAATTTATATCAATAATAATGCAAGCTCGCATTTCAATCCAATTTTTGATTCACTTAGTATTTATTTTGTTTTGTTTCGCCATATTGGCAATTCCCTGCTAACTGCTGCTATTGATTACATTGTTTTTGTATTAGCATTTAGCTTAGGATTTGGACTTTTAACTTGTATGATAAGTGGGAGAATTATCGCTGGTAGCTTTAATTTTATCGTTGGGAAAACGCTGGTATTTAAAACAAAATCAAATCTAAAATTTGAGATTATTTCATATTCAATACTTACAATAATCTTAATGCTTATATCAATGCAAGGCATAAAATTTATATCACATTATAGTGGTATTAGCGAAATAGTAATAAAACCCATATGCGAACTAATGATCTTTGCAATTAGCTTTTTAGTGCAGCGTTTTTTTATTTTTATCTCTAAAGCGCAGATTCTAGATATGAATACGCAAAATCAAATAGGGGGGGGGATAAATGAAAAATACTTAAAAGCCACGAATTGGGAAAAATATTATAACAATAGAAAAAAAGATAAAGGATTTAAAATCTCAAATCTTACAAGAAAAATTTCAACAAAAATAATTCTTAATCTATTAAAAAATCAAAAGCATATAAATCAAATTTGTGAATTTGGTGGCGGTGATAGCTGTTTTTACCTAGCATTTAGAAAAAAATATAAAGATGCTAAATATATAGTATTTGATAATTCTAATAATGGAATAGATTTATTCAATGCAAAATACAAAAACAAAAATCCATACAAACAATATGCTCAATTAAAAAACATTTTGAAATCCAAATTTCAAGATG
The DNA here is from genome assembly GCA_944323755.1 of uncultured Helicobacteraceae bacterium. Lineage (GTDB taxonomy): Bacteria > Campylobacterota > Campylobacteria > Campylobacterales > Helicobacteraceae > NHYM01. The sequence goes on along the minus strand of CALUTR010000003.1, from coordinate 273,889 downwards.
AACAATTTGATTTAGTATTTTCTGTCGGTTTGATTGAGCATTTTAATAAAGAAGGGACAAAAATGATGATAACAAAGCATTTTGAAGCTTTAAAGAGTGGAGGCATAGTATTAATAACCTATCCTACACCAACATTACTATATAGATTTACTAGATTTATTTTAGAAAGACTTGGAGCATGGGAATTTTTTGATGAGAGGGCATTATTGTTTAATGAAGTGCATAATACTTGTAAAGATTTTGGAGAATTAATTGATAGAAAACTAAACATAGCAATCATTCTTACACAAGAAATTGTGGTATATAAAAAATATTAAAGGAATAAGTATGAATCTTCTTTTAGCAATATCATCGTTTTTTAGCGCCGTATTACTACCTGGTGCAATCATTTACAGAATCTTCATCAAAGAAAAATTTATCATATCGACATTTATCGTATATAGCTTTATTTTTAGCTTGTGTTTTAATTTTGTCTTGATCTATGCATTAATCTTAAGTGGAATCTACAAGCAAAGCATCATTTCAATTCTAATGATATTAGAATGGATCGCATTTATCTATCTATTTAAAAATGAAATTAAAAGTGGGATAAAACCTCCTTCAATCCTTCAATCAAATAAAAATGAAGTAAAAATAATCTTTGCACTTAGTGTGTTAATGTGTCTATTTATGCTAAATAGCGTATTTAAAGCTGATATTTTTTATGCGTGGGATGCAGTAGTATCCTGGAATAGATGGGCTACAGAATTAGCAAGTGGAAAATTTGTATTAAATGAAGGCGGGTATCCACAGCTATATCCAATGCTTATTTCACTAGGATATGTAGCAAGTGGTCAAATATCTAGCTTTCAAGGTATAGGAGTTGCGATTTGGCATTATTTTGCTTTTGCTGGAATTGTGTGTAGCGCATTTATATTAATTAAAGATTCAACAAATGAAATACAATGGAGTGTATTTGGATTAGCAACTAGCATTATTGCATATATGGTATTTTTCAAGCTAAGTAATCAATTCTTCATTGGCTATGTTGATATGCCTGTTGCAATGGTGATTTTAATATCAGCATTATTGCTAATAAAAGCAAGCATAGAGTTAGGTGAAGATAGTAAAAACAATGCACATTTATATCTGATACTAAGCTCATTTGCAGCTGGAATTAGCACAGAAATAAAACAAGCTGGATTATTCTACATCGTAATATACAGCATTTGCCTATTCTATCTATGGTATAAACATAAAATCAAAAATATGATTCTCCTAACCTGTATTGCTATTGTTATTACATTTGTTGCACCTTGGATTATTATTGCTATCTATAAGAAAATCGCATTAAACACAGATGCTACAAATGCAAGTTACACAATGAGCGGAATCTATGGTGATGTAACACCAATAGAAAGATTGTTATCTGCTATTAAATCATATAAAGCGTATTTTGCATTATTTTTCATTAGCATATTCTCAATCACATCAAAGAATAGGATCTTTAGCATTTTTGGAATCTCTAGTTTCTTATATTTTATATTTTGGGGTTGTTTTTTAAGCTACGATTTACGAAATCTACAAGCTGGAATGCCACTTATGGTAATTGCATTTAGCTACATAGTATATACATTGATAATGAAAGTAAAATCTATAAATCTCGCATTTAAATTTATACCAATGGCTTTTATGATGGTTGCCATTATCGGAATGATATTTGGATTTTTTGCACAAGAATCAATATTAAAAGGCGAATACAAACGAAAAATGACACTAGGCGGCAAAGATATCAATGAGATTATATTAAACGCATATAAAACAAGAGGAGCAAAAACTCTACTTACAAGTAATCAATTAATAGCATTTACATCGGAATTCGATAGACAATACTACAAACTTTACCATTTTGGGGAAAGCATAAAAGACGGAGAATTTGAAAACTATGCCAATAATCTAAAAAATGATATTGGGACATTCTATATACTAATACCAAATGAAGAATTCAAAAGATATCAATATTTTCTAAAAGATTCTACATATTTAGGCGGAAATCATTATTACACTTTTATAGAATTCTAGCAATTTAAATAGTATCTTCAAAGATGCTATTAATCTACTCTAACACACTAGCCTCAATTAGCAGTGGAGCAAAAATATCAATTCATTTAAGTATGCTTAGAGCGTTTCATTAATCGTGCAAGTCCTAATCCCAAAGCGATTTTCAATATGGACATTTAGATTATAAAATATCATCATACATTCATTTACATCTAATACCAATAATCAAACCTGAACAGCCGCAGTGTTGGTAGGCATAATAGACAAAATAGTCTTATTTTGCTCTCCTAGTTATCGATAATAATGGCTTTTGTAGCAAAAATTAGGGCGACTAGATACAATTACTAATCTAAGTTGTTTACACTAGGCTTTACATAAGTTGTAGTAAAAATCTCAAAAACTTTGAAAATCACCCAAAATGTTTGCTATTAATTAATATGCGTATAATCCAAATCCAATTCCAAGAAGCTAATGCCCATACGGTTAATATCTCTCCTCCTAAACCCATAATGCCTGCATACTCGCTAGGTTATCCTTTATTTTCACACACTTGCATAGCACTAATCTCCCATTGCTTCCAAGCAGTATTGTGGTCCATTTACCACAACTACTGCATTTGGGTTTGTAGTAATATTTGGCAGATTGAGTGGAGTTGGTGAGATAATATTTCCCCATCAAAATGAAGGATATTTTAGTGTGTTTCCTACTTCTAGCTTGACTGGGAGGGGTGCTTTTTATAACAACTAACAAGCACAAAGCTAAAATAAGCTTCACATTATTGATAGATCTTCCCCTAATATCAAATACAATTAAAATATTACAATCATAGTGATTTTAGTAACCATAATGCTTTATAAAAATTATAAATATGCTACTAGCAAATTCTAGGCAATATCTCTCCTTCTGGATAATCTAAATAAATCTTACTTCCTAAAGTATTTTTAAGCACAACTTTACCTCCAAGTGTATTTTCTAAAACACTACCAATAATCCTAGAATTCCTACCTAATGTTGTATTATGAAGCAATTCTAATGCCTTATTTGCATCGCTTTTTGGTATAGCAAAAGCACATACACCTTCATTTGCCAACAAGTATGGCTCAATCCCTAGAATCTCACATACACCACGCACAGAATCTGGTATCAATATAGAATCTTGATCGATACAAATATCTTTACTTGAAGCATTTGCCCACTCATTTAGAAGCGCTGCAATTCCACCTCTAGTTGCATCGCGCATAGCGTGAATAGTAATATTATTTTCTATTAATACAGATACAAGTTCCCATAAACTAGCACAATCACTTTTTAAATCATTTGATAAATTAATATCATTCCTCAAACAATAAATACAAGCTCCGTGCGAACCTATAGGTGCATTTAAGATAATCACATCATCATTTTGAAGGTTTTTTGCACTGATATTCTTATATTTGATTTCACCAATTGCAGTTGTATTTATAAATATACCATTTATGCCACCCTTTTGCACAACCTTTGTGTCAGCAGACAATAAAACAATATCGTTTTTTGACATTTCATCTTTCATTGATTGTGCAATTTTTTTTAAATCACTAATTAAAAAACCTTCTTCAATAATAAATGAAGCTGCTAAATAAAGCGGCTTTGCTCCGCCCATAGCAACATCATTACAACTACCACAAATACTAAGTTTTCCTATATCGCCACCAGGGAAAAAAATCGGAGTAATTGTATATGAATCTGTGCTAATAGCATAATCACCGCCACAAAAAAACCCAGAATCTTCAAAACTATATCTAGCAATATCTCCAAAAGTTTTTACAAACACATCATTAATCAACTTTGCATTTTCTTTTCCACCATTACCATAAGAAAGCAACACTCTATCCACAAAAATCCTTTGAATGAAAACTCTACAAAATCCAAAAAGTATATGAATTTTATGTTAAAATTTTTTTAAATTTTTAAATCAAAAAACATCATTTTATTTCAAAGAAGATTGCAATGAATATAGAAATACTTTATAGCAAAATACATAATGCCACAATAACAGATGCAAATCTCAAATATAAAGGCTCGATAACAATCGATAAAGCACTACTAAAAAAAGCAAAATTATTTGTAGGGCAAAAAGTAGAAATTGCGAATTTAAATAATGGTGAGCGATTTTCTACATACATTATAGAAGGTGAAGAAAATAGTAAAACTATATGCTTAAATGGTGCTGCCGCAAGAAAAGTGCAAATAGGGGATAAAATAATTATTATGGCATATGCCTCTTGTAATATAAATGAGGTAGAATCACATACACCAACGATACTTATACTAGATGAAAATAATAACATCATAAACTAAGGAAATAATACTATGTTCAACCCAAATGATCTAAGCAAAATGATAAATCAATTTCAAGATACATTTAAAAATATGGAAGAGAAGCAAGCAAACACTATTTTTAGTGCCACAAGCGGTGGCGGCTTGGTGAAAGCTAGCATAAATGGTAAAGGTGAATTAGTAGATTTAATGATAGATAAAAGCCTACTTGATGATGTGGAATCTCTTCAGATATTAATTATTGGTGCTATAAATGAAGCTTATAAAAATGTAGATGAAAATAGAAAAAATAGTGCAATGGAGCTTTTTGGTGGTATGTCGCCATTTAATCATTAAAATTTATGGTTTATTTTTTATTGCAAATATTGCATTTGCTTTTGATTTTAGTAAATGTCAAGAATACTATCTAAACACCTCAAAAGAATTTAGTGGAATCACAGCTATACATATAGGAAATGGGCTTTACCTTGCATATTCAAGCAAACAAATACAAAATGATAAGATCATAAAATCATCGCCACTTATTGGTCTATATTTATTTAAAGATAAGAAAATAAATAGAAAATTTGATTTAAAAAATATTTCAAATAATACAAAAGTCGTGGCTATAAACAAAAATCAAATAATACAAGGACAAATCATACAAAAGCAGTATTCAATCAGTAATATGGCGCGATTTAGCAGCAATATGCAAGAAAATAGCATTATTAGTGATATTTGCTATCAAATATATGGGATCTCAACTGGTGAAAATAAATTTATTGATAAAAAATATATAGATATTTTTTTAGGTAAAAATAGCGAAAACAACACAAATGCTACAAATAATATAATCCATCAATACTCATACATAGGCATAGAAGTGGATACAAATCTCGCCGTAAGAAAAGTGAATCCATTGATTATTAAAAACATTAAAATTGGTGATAAAATTCATAGCATTAATGGAAATAATATAAAAACAAATAATGATTTTTTTGATGCAATCACAACAATACCGCCAAATGTAGAAATAAAAATACAAGTAAATAATGATACTTTTCTGCTCGATACTCTTTTGCGTAACACGCCATTTAATATGCAAAGCACCTATTTAGAAGCGCTTGGAATCATTATTAATGATAATCTAACAATAGCAAAAACCCCTTTAGATAGTGATTTTAAACAAGGTGATAAGATTTTAAAAATCAATAAAATTGATATACAAAATATCGATGATATAGATTCTGCTATAGATTCAACTTTTGAAGACAATCTCAATATTTTGGTGCTTAGGAAAAATTTCGAATTTTTTATCAATATACAAGGAATACAAAATATAGATAGGAGAATGCGATGAAAGAGATATTAGCTGAATTTGAAGACTTTTTAAAAGCCCACGATACAAGCATTTTTCATAGTTTTCACCCATATTTTCAAAATGCCTTTTGGGAAATGGTTGTTAATGGAGGCAAAAGATTCCGTCCTAGCCTACTTTTTAGCGTAATCCTAGCAAACAAAAAAGAAAAAATAAAAGACTCATTTAATATAGCTTTAGCAATAGAAGTTTTACATACATATTCACTTATTCACGATGATTTACCTGCAATGGATAATTCACCACTTAGAAGATCACACCCGACTTTACATATAAAATACGATGAGACAAGCGCGATATTATCTGGCGATGCGCTAAATACATACTCATTTTATTTAATCAGCAATTCAAGATTCAATGATAAAACAAAAATAGCACTCATAAAATCACTATCATTTGGAGCTTTAAAAATGGTTCTAGGACAAGCGTGTGATTGTTATTTTGAAAATAAAATATTACAAAAAAATGAAGTTGATTTTATACATACAAACAAAACAGCAGCACTCATTGCAAGCTCTCTTGAGATGGGAGGCATCATTGCAGAACTCACAGATAAAGAGATTCAAAACTTGCATAAATTCGGTATGAAACTTGGATTATTCTTTCAAATAAGAGATGATGTAATAGATGCAACAAGCAAGGAAGCAACTGAAGGCAAACCAATAAATAATGATACAAACAAAAATAGTTATGTAAATTTGTTAGGCATAGAAAAAGCAAAAAAAGCAAAAGATGAGTTAAAAAATGATTTATTGCTAGAATTGCAAAATATGCAAGAGAATATACAAGAAAATTTACAACAAATATTGCAATCTTATTAAAAGGATATATATGAAAAATATTTTGATTACTAATGACGATGGTTTTGATTCTCCTGCTCTTGAAGCTTTGGTAGATGCACTTCAAGGATTAGCTAGAATCTTGGTAGTAGCACCAGCAAGTGAGAAATCAGCGTGTGGGCACGGGCTTACACTTACAAAACCTTTGCGATTTATAAAAGTAAAAGATGATTTTTATAAATTAGATGATGGTACGCCATCAGATTGCATATATCTTGCATTAAATACACTATATGATAAAAAACCTGATTTAATAATATCTGGCATTAATATCGGATCTAATATGGGAGAGGATATCACATATTCAGGGACGGTTGCAGGCGCAATGGAGGGTGCAATAAGGGAGATTCCAAGTATTGCAATATCTCAAGTTATAAATGACAAAGATGATATTTTTGCGTTTGATTTCACGCTAACAAAAACAATAATAAGAGAAATTGTAGAAAAAATATTAAACAAATCATTTCCATTGCAAGGAAGAAAGCTGCTAAATATCAATATCCCACAAATCAAACAGCAAAACTATAAAGGCATTAAAATCACACAATTAGGATATAGGCTGTATGGTAATGATGCTCATTTACACAGAAACCCAAGAGGACATGAGTATTATTGGCTAGGGCTTCATCCATTAGCTTGGAATGAGAGAAAAGAAGAAAATTCAGATTTTAAAGCAATTTTTGATGGATATACAAGTATTACGCCAATTTTACTAGATTTAACAAGCTATGATGATATAAATATGCTATCTAATTGGATACAATAGGCAGTTTAATAAACTTTGGAGAAAATGATGAAAGAAGTAGAATTATATATGCAAGGTGACAATGATTTTGAAGAAGATTTTGAAGAAGAATGGGACGAATTTGAAGAAGATGACAATATAAATTATGATTATGATGAAGATGATTATTCAATAGATAATGAGTATGAAGATGAACAATATTAATATAGCCTTGATACAGCATTCATTTAAAAAAAACAAACAAGACACCATAAAATGTACAATAGATTTGATACAAAAAGCGGCAAAAAATGGTGCAAATTTGGTATGCTTACAAGAACTCCACACGACAGAATATTTCTGCCAAAGTGAAAATGTAGAGTTTTTCAAATATGCAGAATCTTTTAATGATGATATTGAATGTTTTTCAAAGGTAGCAAAAGATAATCAAGTGGTTCTTGTTAGTTCATTATTTGAAAAACGAGCAAAAGGTTTATATCACAATACTTCTATTGTATTTGACAAAGATGGCAGAATCGCAGGCAAATACCGCAAAATGCACATACCAGATGATCCTAGTTTTTATGAAAAATTCTATTTTACAATAGGTGATAACGAATTTAAGCCCATAGAAACATCACTTGGCAAGATTGGTGTTTTAATTTGCTGGGATCAGTGGTATCCAGAAGCAGCTAGACTTATGGCTTTAAGCGGTGCAGAAATACTAATATATCCAACAGCAATAGGATTTGATAGATCAGATTCCAATGATGAGAAACAAAGGCAGCTAGAAGCGTGGATTGGCATCCAACGAGGACACGCAATAGCAAATGGTGTATTTGTGGCTGCTATTAATCGCGTTGGATTTGAAGCATTTGGTGATAGTGGAATTGAATTTTGGGGAAATAGTTTTATCTTTGGACCACAAGGTGAGTTACTAGCAAAGGCAAAAAGCGAAAGTGACGAAATAATACAAACCACAATTGATATGGATAGAATCTCACAAGTTAGAAATATTTGGCCTTTTTTAAGAGACAGGAGAATTGAATTTTATAGCAATATAACAAAGAGATATATTGATTAAGTGGATAATATAAACTTCACAAAACATTGCAAGAAAATCCTAAATATCGCTATTCCAGCTGGGTTAAACTCACTACTAGATATTACAAACATTGTAATTGGCATATTTATGATTGGCAAAATATCGAGCTACCACATCATTGCAATTGGGCTTGGATTGAATTTTTTTATGCTAATTTATGCAATAACAAATATATTTTTCGTTGGAACAAGCGCCCAAATATCAAGATTGTTTGGGAAAAAAGATTTTAATGGTATAGAGAATGTATTATCAAGTATGTTTTTTGGAGCGATTCTGTTTTCAATACCGATATTTTTCATTACAAACATAATGCATTATGCGTATTTTGACTGGATTGGTGCTGATGAAACTTCAAAAATACTAGGAGAAACATACATATACATAGTGCTATATAGTATTCCAGCATTCATTGCAAAGGTTATCTTAGTTGCAGCTTTCACATCAATTGGCGATACTCAAACACCATTTATAATCAAAATAGCAATCTCAATTATCAATATCATATTAAATTACATTCTAATATTTGGGATTATTTTTGAACCATTAGATATAGTTGGAATGGCACTTGCAAGTATATTTGTAGCATATCTTGAACTAGTCATATTACTTGCACTGCTAACTAGAAAAAATTCTATATTAAAATTAAAATTATTTTTCTCAATTGACATTTTAAGCAGAGGTATTAGGATTGGAGTGCCTGTTGGAATTGAGAGGGGATTTACCATTGTATCATTGCTATTAATATCAAAGTTTGTAGCAGCATATGGAAGTGATTACCTAGCAGGATTTCAAATTGCAACAAGAATCGAAGCATTCGCATTTATGCCAAGTTTTGGTTTTATGATAGCATCAATGGCGCTTGCGGGACAATATCTAGGAGAAAATGACACAAAGCAACTCAAGCAATCAACATATACAACAATCATTCTAGCATCGATCTTTATGGGTATAATGGGTTTAATTATGATAATATTTGGTAGAGATTTAAGCCTACTTTTTAGCAACAAAGATTCTATACTATACAGCTCTGTTGCATATCTTACATATATTGGATTATCACAGATTCCACTTGTATTTATTTTTGTATTAGATGGAGCTTGTAGAGGTGCAGGTGCTACAAAAATATCGCTAGCAATCAATATAATATCAATATGGATGTTTAGAATCTTTCCTATGTATATATGCTACAAAATTGGAGCGCCAATCATTAGCATATACATCATCATTTTAATTGAAACATTTATTAGAGGTATTGCATTTTTGTATATCTTTAAGAGATATTTTTACAAAATCTTTATTTAAAATCCAAGACGAAAAGCAATACCAGTTTGCGTTATAACAGGGACAGCTGCCTTGCCATTATGTGTATTTAAAAGATAAAAAATCACATTAGTATGAGAGCTAGTCTTCCAGTCAAAATAAAAATTTACTTCACCTTGCGAATAATTCGTAGTATCAGTGCTTAAATTTCTATTAAACATATTATACCCATATACTAGATAAGTCTTTACAATGTTAGAATCAATACCAAACTGCCCATAAAATAAATTAACATTTCTTTGATAGTTAAGCACATCGCCACCAAAATAAAAAAATGGGTTAAATGAATTTTCAGTAAGCTGCAAACTACCCATACCAACTGATGAACCAGTCCTAATATAACCTAACTTTCCATAAAATATATTAGCCCTAAACCTAATATCTGCATTAAATAGCAAACTAACTGAATCTCTAAACTCACTATTTTTATGCTCAAACCCAGTTACAATTCCTGAGCTAGCTGTTATATATTGAGTATCTAAATCTGCCTTAAATGCAACAAAACTATATAATTGAGGAGTAGTTAATCCATATAGCTTTAATTTCAAAAAATCAAACAAATCAAGTGTCGCACCTAAATAATATGCACCGCCGTATTTTGTATTTAATTTTTCAAAGCCAGATAATTCTCTTGGCAAGACAGTCCCTTGCTGATTAATCCAAACAAATTCTATAAGTAAATTGCCTAATGATTTATTTTGAATCCAAAGTCCATCAAAATGATTTGCAATTAAATCCGTCTCATCTTCTAATCTGCCAACACGAATACTTGTATCGCCATCAAAATACTCTAAATAGCTTCTTGCAAGCATAGCTTTATTGTTATCCCAAAAATCCCTTGATGCATCACCTCTTCCACCTGGATATATTGACCTTCTATCTGCTTGAAATAATGGTATAGCGCCTCTAAAACCTATATGTGCTCTAAAATATCCATAAAAAGCACTATGATAATACAATCCAAACGAAGCAGCCAAAAAAGAATTTTTTTGATAGCGAGTATCGGATAATTTGGGGCTTGAATCTGTATAATCAAATAATAAATAAATATCACCCTCTTTTACACCTGATTTTACAGCATCAGTGAATCCATTTGAAAAAATAAAGCTAACAAACAAAAATATAACAATAAAAATACGCAAATTTTCTCCTTAAAACCAACAATTATCTATTAATCTAACTTTACCAACTCTAGCTGCAATAATAAGCAACGAAGAATCTTTTTTTACTTGATCTATTTTTTCTAAATTAAAATCAACTACATTACAATAATCAATCTCTAATCCAGATAGACACTCCATAGCAGCATTTTCTATTTGCTTTGATTCTAATACATTTGCCATAACAAGCGAGATAGCAGCTTGTATTGCATTTGGTATTTTTAGTGCCATTTCATATGATGCGTGATCCAAATAAGTATTTCTTGAGCTTAATGCTAGATTATTTTTATCCCTTATAATATCACAAGGAATAATATTTGTATTTATGAATAAATCATTGACCATTTTTTTAATAATAAGTAATTGTTGTGCATCTTTTTTCCCAAAATATGCATTTGTAGGATTAATAAGATTAAATAATTTTAGCACTACCCTAAGGACACCGCTAAAATGATTTTCCCTAATAGCTCCTTCAAACACACTAGCCATTTTATTAGGTGGCAATAGAATCACCTCATCATCTATACCGCTTGGATATAAAGTATCTACACTAGGCATAAAAATAGCATCTACACTAATACTTCTACATAACTCTATATCTTTTTCTTCCATTCTTGGATAAATATCAAAATCCTCATTTGCACCAAACTGCGTTGGATTAACAAATATAGAAACAATCACAACATCATTATTTGATATTGCATTGTCAATAAGTGATAGATGCCCCAAATGAAGTGCACCCATAGTTGGAATAAAACCTATGGACTTGCCAAAATTATTGTTTTTAAATATTTGCAATTCTTCAATTGTTTTTATAATCTGCATTAGAGAATCTCCAAAATTTTCTTCACTAAAAATGCTGGATTTTTATATCTATAAATTGGTCTTCCAATGACAATAAAATCACTACCGTAATCTAGCGCCATTTTTATAGAAGTGATCCTATTTTGATCATCTTTACTATCATATAAATCCAAATTACAATCAAAATCAGAAATAGCAGGTCGAATTCCTGGTGTAAGCGTAAGCAAACTATAACTATTTTTAATCATACTAGATTCCAAAGCAGAACAAACAACTCCATCAATGCCACATTCATAACTAATCTTTGCAAATTTCAATACAGCATTATTAATATCATCATTATATATTTCATTAAAATCTTGCTTATTAAAGCTTGTTAAAGCACTAACAGCAAATATAAGCGGAGGATTTATTTGAGATTTTGCACAATCACTAATTGCACATAATGCACTTCTACCAGCGCTAGAGTGGATTGTAAGCATATCTATATCTAGCTTTGAAATCTCAATAATAGAATCTAGCATCGTATTTGGAATATCATAAAGCTTTAAATCAAGAAAAATTTTAAATCCAAGATTTTTCAAATCATTGACTAAATCTATGCCATCACGAATAAAGCTTCTTAAACCAATCTTTAAATAAATATTGCTTATATCATTTCCTGCAAGTTCTTCATTAAGCGATCTACATAAATTTAAATTATCATTTTTATTTGCCATATCAAGGGCAATACACAGCTTTGCCATTAGTTTTCACCATTGTCTATTTTATCTCTTGGATATTTTTTACCGATTGCATCTAGGATTCCATTTACAAATCTAGAAGTATTTTCACTGCCTAATATTTTTGAAATCTCCAACGCCTCATTAATTATAATTGCAATATCAAGCCTGCTAAACATAATCTCATACACGCCAAGCCTAATAATACATTTATCAATCACACCAACTCGCGAATAATCCCAGCTCTTTATCGATGCCATTATCACATCATCGATAGTTTTTAGATTCGCAATAATGCCATCAAATAAATTTAGGGCAAACTCTAATTGTGCATTCTTGATTTTTCGTTGCTGCAAAATACTTGCTGCAAACTTTCTAATATCTTCATTACCACTATCATATGCATACAAAAGTGATACAACCGCTTCTCTTGCGTGCGTTCTTGTAGCCATTATATTTTCTTATATAAACTCATCATTTCAATCAATGCACTCATAGCCTCAAAGCCTTTATTACCCACCTTTGTCCCTGCACGCTCAACTGCTTGTTCTATCGTATCTGTAGTAAGTAATCCAAAGCTAACGCAAGCATTATATTTTAGTGTAGATGATGCTATACCCTTTGTAGCTTCTGCACTCACATAATCAAAATGAGGAGTAGCCCCACGAATCACAGCTCCAAGACAACATACACCATCATAATTTCCACAACTAAGTAGCCTATTTAAAACAAATGGAATTTCATAAGCACCAGGAACTAATAACAAATCTAAATGATCATCATTGCCTCCATGACGCAAAAAACTATCTCTAGCACCCTCAATCAATCTATCTGTTATTAGATGATTAAATCTCGAAGCAATAATTGCCACCTTTTCACTGCCATTAAGCCTTAAATCGCCTTCTATTTTAGTCATTATCATCTCCTTTAGAAATATTTAAAATATCAATTAATTTATTTACCATAGATTCTATAGATTTTGAATCCACCATATTAGCACCATCACTTAGGGCATTCTTTGGATTATTATGAGTTTCTAAAAAAAATCCATCAACGCCAACAGCCGCAGCAGCACGAGCCAATGGAAATACAAATGAGCTATCACCAGAGCTTTTTCCGCCGCCAAGTCCAGGCATTTGCACGCTATGAGTAGCATCAAAAATCGTTGGCGCAAATCTCTTCATAATAACCAAACTTCTCATATCAACCACAAGATTCCCATAGCCAAAGCTACTACCTCTCTCTGTAGCCCATATTTTCAGCTTCTTTGATATATCATAACTAGCATTATCGCCACCTCTAGTTTTTATAGCTTTAAGCAATGCATATTGCATATCTAGTGGATTTAGAAACTGACCTTTTTTAATATTAATAATTCTATCTGTTCTTGCAGCCTCAACTATCAAATCTGTTTGCCTACAAAGTAATGCAGGAATTTGAATCACATCTGCAACCTCTGCAACAACATCTACTTGATTGCACTCATGAATATCTGTAATGATTTTATATCCATATTCTTTTTTTATATTACTTAGTATCTCTAATCCCTCTTTTATCCCTAAGCCACGATAATTTTCCAAGCTTGTCCTATTTGCTTTATCAAAACTTGCTTTAAAATAAAAATCAATATTTGGATTCTTAGATAATCCCTTTAAATCATCTGCAATAATTTTAATTTTATCATACCCCTCGATTGCACAAGGCCCTGCCATAAGTATTATTTTTGTCATACATTACCTTTTAATATAATTTGAATGTGCACTAATTGCTTTAAATTCTCGTTTAATCATATTGTAGTTTAAAATTTCACCAGTCTCTATAATATAATACCAACCATAGATTCTAAGTTCACCAGAATCGAATTTTTCCTCAACAAATGGATAAGTCATTAAATTTTCTAATTGATACTCTATATTGATCTGCTCTGTAAGCCAAATACGCTTTGCTTTTGTATCTGGTCTTAAAGCCTCTACTCTTTCTTTTACAGGTTGTAATAACTCAAGCCATTTGCTTACATATGGAGTTTGGGATAGTTTATTTTCATCTTCATATATGAGATGACAAGCTCCACAATTACTATGTCCGCAAACAATAATATTTTTAATATTTAAAATATTTAATGCATATTCAATTGCAGATGTGGTAGCTAAATATCCACTTCTTATATTCTCTTTATTTTCCCTATATGGTGGAACAATATTCCCAATATTTCTAACCACAAACAAATCTCCTGGTAGTGTATTTGTTATCAAATTTGGCACCACCCTAGAATCTACACACGATATAAATAGCGTATGCGGATCTTGGCTTTTTTTTAGATTCTCATATAGTTCCTTGTGATTTAAATAATCTTCTTCTTGAAACTTTATTGCACCCTCAAATAGTTCTTTCAATGTCAGCCCTCTTTATTCTTGCATTTTATTTATAATATCTTTTGCTTTTTGTTTATTATCTGCACTATCTCCAACAAAGCTAAAATGTATATCAACTCTTCTATTTTGCGCCCTACCAGAATCTGTCTCGTTTGATGCAATAGGGTTAAACTCACCATCTCCACCAACTTGCATAATACTAGATGGCACTCCAAATCCAATCAACATTTCTGCAACACTTAATGCTCTATTATTTGATAAATCCCAATTATCTATCGCACTTCCTACTTTGTATTGCACATTATCTGTATTTCCTATAATTCTTAATTTCAAAATATCTTTATAAGAATCAAGCTCCATAGATAATCTCTGGAGAAACAATTTACCCTCATTATGTTTTAGCACAGCACTACCCGTATCAAATAGCAAATCATCTGGGATTCTAATAATAAAACCATCTTCAGATTCTTCTAGATTAATTCCTGGACCATCAGCTATTTTTATCATTTCATTATATTCAGAAATCAAGCTTGCAAAGGTATTCATAGCATCTTCTGTTGGATCATCTCTAGGAACAGGTGTGGCCTGCACTTTATTTGGTGGTGTTAGCTCTGTTTCGACACCGTGCTCTAGTATGGATAATGCACCCTGCAAAGAACCAATTGCTAACTCGACTTTTTGATGATCAAATGTAGCCATTGATAGAAGAAGAATAAAAAAAGTTAAAAGCAAACTCATCAAATCACCAAAAGTTCCAAGCCATAATGGCAAACCTTTTGGCTTTTCTTTTTGGTATAATTTTTTTTTCTTACTCAAATGCAAGCCTTTTATAGATCTATAATATTTCAAAACAAAGTTAGAAATTATAGCATTTTAAATATCTTGTATTAACGAGCATTCTATTAATGAGGGAACAATGTCAGATATCATAAATTTTATAGTAAATACAGTCGGGGAGCTTGGATATATTGGAATCTTTTTTATGATGTTCTTGGAATCTAGTTTTTTTCCATTTCCATCAGAAGTGGTAATGATTCCAGCAGGTTATTTAGCATACAAAGGTGATATGAATATCTATATCTCGATTTTTATGGGGATATTGGGTTCTCTTGCTGGTGCATTATTTAACTACATATTAGCATTAAAATTTGGCAGGGCTTTTGTGCTTAGATTTGGCAAGTATTTCTTTTTTAACGAAAATGCAATGCAAAGTATGGAAATATTTTTTAAAAAACACGGAGAAATTAGCACTTTTGTTGGTAGGTTGATACCTGCAGTGAGACAATACATATCCCTACCTGCAGGACTTGCAAAAATGAATATAGCAAAATTTAGTTTTTATACAAGTTTTGGAGCGGGAATATGGGTAATCATACTTACAATCATAGGATATTATGTAGGAGCAATTTTTAGTGGTGGTATGAATATCAGTGATGTTATTGCAACATTTACGGCAAAAGAGCTAACAAAAGAAGAATTACAAATAAAATCCTATGTAACACAAGCTGTAATCTTTACGCTACTTAGTGCAGTGCTTGTAGTTGGTGTATATATCGCATATAAAATAAAGCTATCTAAAAAGATTGATTAATTTTCTTAAATCCATATAAATCATACGAGTCAATTTCTAGCACATTTATGTTAGAATATTGGCTGCTTTCATTAGGGGTATTAGCTCAACTGGGAGAGCGCAACACTGGCAGTGTTGAGGTTAGGGGTTCGATCCCCCTATACTCCACCATCTAAACAATCTAAACTATCAAAAATATGCAAAACCAAGTAGCGCAGAATGTGAATAAAATGCGCTAGATGCATTTAATCCATATCGAAGTGATAATTCAAAACTAGAGCCAAAATATTTACTTATGTCAATATCACTCACACCATACAATAATCTCAACTTTTCATTATATATAATAGCAGAATCCAAATGTGCAGAATTTATACTACTGCGCATCTTTGGAGTGAGATTTAGTCGCATACCAAATATTTGCAAAAATATTAAAACCAAAATCAAAACTATACGCATATCTAGCACCAAGCCAAAGTGTAAAAAGATGCAAAGCATTAAATTTATATTGCTCTGCATCAATGCCTAAATCCTGCATACGATAAAAATCATACAACAACACAAGTTCAAGATTTAACGCATTATTTGCAATATTTTTATCCACACCAATGACCATCATCGCATTTACACTTGATTACAAACTATTTACACTAGATTCTAAGCGATTTAAATAAACATTACCAATATTTGCACCAATAATAGCCTTATAATACAAGTTAAAATCAGATTGTGCAAAAAATAATTCTGATGATTAAGTCCAAAATAAAATACATTTTGCTTACTTGATTGCGAAAATTGCGTATCAATACGACTAAACTCATATCCAGCATATATGCCAATTAAACCTATAGTGTTAAAATCTTATTCACACCTGTTATAAGACCATAATTATTAGCTTTAAAATCACCTTGAATATAATTAGAATAAGGCAGAGCAAATACACCACCATTATTTTTTGACATATTATATGCATTATGATTTAGCGTTGAAGATATATTAGATTCTATAGTGCCAATATTTGAAATACTCCTATTATCGCACCATTTTCTTCATCGTTATGTATCCCTCTACCATTTATACCAAATATCTTTCCATTATTTTGTATATGCCCTATATATGCCATTTTAATATTTTTTGCACACTATTTTGTGTAATATTTGCAATACCATCATATCCTGTTATCATTCCATCGTTATTGATTGTATAAATAGCTTGTGCATTTTTGATTCCAGCATTATTTGCAGCACTTCCTCCACTTATCAAACCATCATTATTAAAAATATCTATCAAAACATTAGAATCTTGATAAATCTTATCATTTAGTATCCCCACACTAGAAGAAATAATAATTCCTCTATTGATGAGTTCAGAAATAAGACCACCATTTTTTGTAGCTTCGCCATTAGTAACATTTATATGAGATATCACTTCAAGCCTTGAATATAAATGGTAATCATCATTAATGAGTTTTCTATTAACATTCTCTCTTATGGTGCAATTATTTCTTTACACATGGTGTCTTGCCATCATTATATGCCCAGTTTGCGAATGTTTGCATTGTCAATATGGATAATAAAAAGATTCTTGTCATACATTAATCACTTTGATTGCTATTTTTAGATAGCATTAATATTATTTTGCATTTAATAATTTTTATCAAAATACCCTTACAAAAGAGCTGCAATGAAAAAGATATATATTTTTAGTAAGCTTATTGCAATAGCTTTTTGGCTCCGCTGTTGATGAGAGTTTTAAATACCAAGATTATCTTGATTTTGGCAATAATAAAGGGCAGTTTATCCATGGTGCTTCAAATACGCAAATCACCTCAAAAGATTCTACTAAAACTATTGATTTTAATGCTCCTATGATTGATTTTAGTGCGGCAAATCTGCAGGGTAAATGGAAAAGCGAATTTACCAATATCGGACAAGGATATGTCATTACTGCTGCGCATATGTTTGATAATGACGAAAGTAAAGCAGTAGCTAGAAAACACGCTGTGATAAATTTTGGTGGGGTGGAGAGTATAGCAGTAGGTGCAAGTAATAATTTTGAAAACTGGAGTAGCTATGGCAAAAGGGTAACAATGACTTTGCTGTGCTTAAAATGAGTAAATTTAATCTCAATATGAATGCAGAGATAAATCCAAATTTTAATTTTATGTCAAATACAGGTAGCGGGAGCGTAGATATTGATAAATATCAAGATAATTTTTGGACAAGCTGCCAAGATGGAAGCTGCGATTACTCCATTGGCAAAGGGCAGCTTTTTGATTCTAATCGCTATACTTATTTTGTGTGTGAAGGGAGCGGTGTGCAAAAACTTAGCTTCAAAGATAGCTCACAATTTGTAGCCACTATTGCAGATAATGATAAATTCCATACTGATGGATTTAACACGCTTGATAAACTTCAAACAACAAGTTCTCGCTTTAGTATTAAATTTCGCAATGAAAGCATAGTTGGGGATTTTAAATTTGAGAGAAATGACTTTGTTAGCTCATCAGCACCAGGAGATTCTGGCTCGGCAATCTATGTATATGATAGCGTAGAAAAACAATGGTATGTCATAGGTGTAGTTAGCACGAGTGATTGCACTGCAAGTGATCTAACAGGCTATCCTTGTGTGCAGGAAAATTATGCCCTGCTTAATAACGCTAAAATTGATGAATTCAAGCAAAGCCATACAACTTTGCTTAATGGCGGGAATTACGCTTTAAGCGATAATGGGCTAAAAGATTCTGCAAATAAAGATATGGGCGCAAGCGTGATTGTAGGCAATGCAAAAGGTGCAATCACATTTGCAAACTATTATAATAAAGGAAATTTTAACAACCAAAACAATGCAATGCAAAACTCAAAAGATCTCTATCTGCAAGGTAATGGCACAATTAGCTTAGATTCTAATACTGATCTTGGCGCAGGTGGGCTAATCGTTGATAAGAATGCAAAATGGAGCATAGATTCTAAAAATTCAAATCATTGGCTTATCTTAGGTGGGATTTTCACAGATACTAACTCACAACTAATCTATAATGTCAAAACACTAAAAAATTACTTTTTGCATAAGGTTGGCAGTGGAGAGTTAGTAGTTACCACAAGTAGCCCAGAGGCAGGGCTTCGCATAGGTGATGGGCTTGTGAGTTTGCAAAATAAAACAAATAATCTAAGCTTTAAAGAAGTGTATTTTACAAGTGGGCGCGGAGTGCTAAAGATTGATAAAGCAAGTAATATTAATACCAATCATATCTATTTTGGTGCAGGTGGTGGAAATCTTGATATAAATGGGCAAAATCTTAGCTTTGAGAAAATCTATGCAGCGATAGTGGGGCAATTATTAGCAATAGTAGTAGCACAAACGCTACCCTCACGCTCAATAACACTAGTAACTACCTCTATCACGGACAAATCATCGCAGATAAAGCAAGTGGTGGGATAAATATAGAATCTAGCTCGCAAAAAGCCCTTGCCTTTGATGACGGGATAGATAATACAAATGGTACTTTTAGCTTTAGTGGCAAGGCTTACCTTTCAAGGTAAGCCTATAACACACGCCTATGTAGATAGTGAAACAGTTAGCAAACTACAACAATACGGACAAAGTGCACTCACAGCCCCTACAAGCACCACGCAAGATGATTGGCTAGTGCGTGGTTATAAACTAAAAGAGTTTAATATAAAAAATGGAGCGACTTTTAGCCTTTCTCATAATGCAATCTTAGAGGTTGAAAATCTAAATGCCAATAACGCTACAATAAATCTAGATAGCAAAGATGGTGAAAATATCCAGTCTGTCATTGGCAGTGGCAACATAAATAGCACACGATATGGCGATGAGCAATTTGGCGTGGGTAATAATATGAGCTTTGATCAAAGCCTTACACAAGCCCAAAGTAAAACAATAGAAAATGTAGCATTTATTGGGAATCTTAATCTTACTCATTCAAGTGCAAATATCTCATATATGAAATTTAGCGGCAATATCAAAGCTGATAATACAAGTCCACTTCATCTTAGCAACACACAAATGCAAGGCAATATAGAATCTAGTGGTACACTAGGGCTTAGCCATTCCTCTATTCAAGGCAAAGTAAATACACAAACCTTGAATGCAAACAACACAACTTTTATCATTGATGTGGATTTAGATTCTAAAAAGGCAAATTACATTCAAGCAGGTGTATCGGCAAGTGGAAGTACAATACATTGACTCAATCTTTTACAAACACCAACAGATTCAAATATTAATTCTATCTTGCTTGCTTCATTAAAAGATATTAATAAGACTTTAACAAAAGACTTTTTAGCACACCAGAAATCAAATAAGGATTTAGCGTATATAAGCCTAATATTGAATTTAAACATAGCGAAGATGATAATGCACAATGGGAGCTTACAAAACTAGAGCAAACAAACTCCTACTTTGATGTAAGTGGTAATAATGCAGTGATTAATAAAGTAAATGGACTCTTTAATCAAGTGCTTTTAGGCTATGTGATTGAGTGGAATAATATGCAAAAAAGAATGGGAGAATTGCGCGATAATCCAAATAGCTATGGTGCGTGGATATAAACCTTTGGCGGAGGCAGTAGCGATAGTAATTATAAAGGTAATTTCTTTGAAGTGCAGCTTGGCGGGGATTATAAACTTGGCTTTGGCTTTGGCTTATGTATATGTGGGTGGTATGTTTAACTATATAAAAAATACACTACAAGGCAATAATGCAAATACACAAAGTGATGGCTTTGGGCTTGGTGGGTATGCAAGCGTGCTTTTTTGATAATGGATTCTACATTGATAGCGTGTTGCACTATGTGCATTATTTACAATACTAATTTATCTTTCATTCCAAATGGTAAAAATATACTCCCTTTGCATACTAATGCAGGTCTAAATAGTGTCATTTTTAACATTGAAGGTTGATATCGATACACATTTGGTGGCAATTTTTACTTAGAGCCATAAATCGAATTAATCACTGGATATATAGGTGAGATAAATAAAAAAATTTAGATATTTTGCTTAGTATGAAAGATTCTATACCAATAAGCAGTAAAATTACAATTTTTACAGGTAAGCAATTTAATATATCAAATCATACAAACATAATAGATTCTCTTAGTTTTAGAGTTGGGTTTGGATATGCATATGATTTAAAAAGCTATGGCGATAGAATCTTAAAAGATAGCACTTTAGAAAGAAAATACAATGGAGTAAAAGATGACAGATTGTTTATCAATTTATCTACAAGCTACGCAATAGGCAATAATCACAGACTAAATATAGAATTTGAGAGAAGCTTTTTAGGTCAAATCAATATAAATTGGCTAGTCAATGCCTCATATAGAATAAGCTTTTAATAATTAAGTAGAATAAAAATTCTCCACTTCAACTTTATCGCTAAATGGAATTTTATTTTCTCCAATGATTTGATAAGTCTCATCACCCTTCCCAAGAATAAGTAAAATTTCATCACCATTTAACTCACTAAGTGCTAAAAAAATAGCCTTTGCTCTATCTGCTTCTATTGTAACTTTTGATTTATCATCAATTCCATTTAATATATCATTAATAATTTTATCTTTATCTTCGGTGCGTGGATTGTCGCTAGTTAGATAAATTTTACTTGCAAATATATTTGCGATTTCCCCCATTTGTGGGCGTTTTGTGGTATCCCTATCACCACCTGCACCAAAAACTACCTTGATCTTTCTTCCGATAAATGCTTCAAATATATTTTTCATACCATCTGCAGTATGTGCAAAATCAACAATTACAAGTGGATTTGTATGCACTACTTCCATTCTACCAGCAACACCACCAAATTCACTCAATGTAGATGCTATATCACTAAGATTTATATTTTGATTAAGTATTTTCACTGCAGCAATTGCAGCTAAAATATTATATAGATTATATCTACCAACCAAATTAGAATTCACAAATCCTTCTTCCTTGATTTTATCTCTAAAGTCATTCCAAACAATATGAGCATTAATAGAATCTTTCAAACCATAAGCATTTGTAGTTAGATTCGCATTGTTTTCAATTCCATAAGTAAAAGCATTGATAACATTAAATTTAGCATTCACACAATCTTTATTAATAAGCTTTGTGCTTTCATCACTAAAAAATGAATTTTTAACCCTTATATATTCTTCTATGCTTTTATGAAAATCTAAATGATCTGCAGTGATATTTGTTAATATTTTTAAGCTAAAATCAATACCTGCGATCCTTTCTTGGACGATAGAATGAGAACTAACCTCCATTACAAAATATTCACATTCATTTTGTATCGCGATATTTATATCATTATAAAGCTCTAATAAAGTTGGTGTCGTAAGCCCTTTTGGCGCAATTTGCCTATCATTGATAAAAAACCCTCTAGTCCCAAGTAATGCACATCTAAAACCAAGTGATAGCAAAATAGAATAAATACAACACGCTGTAGTAGTTTTACCATTTGTGCCTGTGATGCCTATTATTTTTGGCATTTTTGCAAAATGTGATTTTAGCTCAAGTGGAGTGACAATCTTTGCGCCAATTTTTGACACCTCATCTACAAATCGCTCATTAAGCTTTGTTTTCACAAAAACAATAGAATCTTTATGCTCTAAAACCTCTCTACTATCATCACTAAAAATAATATTATTAATTTCAAATCTCATTTGCTTTCAATGCTCTTTTTATAATTTTTTGGATCTCGCTATCGCTTGTTATATCACTACTTAAACTTTCTATATACTGCATAGAAATATTACTCATACCATTGTCAATTAGTAAATTTAAGAATTCATAAAAATCACTCTTCTTTGTAAAAATAATTTTTGTGCTAAACATCGCATATTCAAAAATTTTCTTAAAATCATTTTTATCATTTGCAATTTTTTTAAAGTCTGAATATAGGATTCCATCAATATCATTCATTTGCGCTTCTTCGTATTCATTTAAAAGTGCAACAAAATGATTTGTATTTTTATCTAAAATATTTATCAAATTAATTATGCCTTCTTCTGCATCGGCCTTTTTCTGTGCTTTTGTAAGCTGATAATACTCAAATAATTTTTGCGCCTGTTCTTCATTATCACTTGCCATATCACACAATAAAAGTCCAAGTTTAGCTTCTTTATTCTCTGGATTATCAATGATAACATCATTAAATAATTGTATAGCAGTGGCATATTTTTTTAACATAAATGCTTTTTTTGCTTTTTGCAATACAAATCTCGCTTTCAATGCAATTCCTAATTTACACTAACAACTTCTAATTCTGGGTGTATATCAAGTCGTAGTTGACGCTCTACTCCATTTTTTAGAGTTATATTGCTACTTGGACAGCCTTTGCAAGCACCTTCTAATCTAACATAAACTTTGCCATCTTTGATTTCAACTAGTGTGATATTTCCACCATCAAGCATAATAGAGGGTCTAAGTTTATCAAGAACCGCTTCTACTGGATCTTTTAATTCATCATCGCTAAATGGTAACATAAATATTCCTTTTATAAAAAATTTTATTCTAGCATAAATATAAATTCTAAACTTCTATATCAAGTAAATCATTTGAATAAACATTCTCTTTCGTGCTTTGGCTAGACTGCTGCTCTTTGTCATCTTCATTACTTTTATATTGTGATTGATTTGAATTATTGGAATCTTTATCAAGCTTTTCTATGCCTTCTGTTTTTCGTATTTCTTTATTTTCATCAATTTGTTGAGCAAATTCCTCAATATTTATTGCACTTTGCAGATTAATTTGATTTTGCGTATTTGCCTGAAACTGCACATTGAGTTGCGTATTTTGATTGATATAAGTGATACTTCCTACTTGAGATATAGCCATAATATCTCCTTTATGGTTTATTTTTTTATAGTTATTGTAGAGTAGTTTGAATATACGACATTTGCGCCTTCCTTAATTTTGACAAACTTCCTCCTAGTATAATCGACTTCAAAATTACCAATCTTAATAGAACAAAAACCAACCAAAATCTCACAAGCTTTATTTAGTACTTCATCTCTTATTTTATTTTTTGAGCAATGTATGATTAAATGCGATGATGGTATGTTTCGCAAATGCATCCATATATCATTTGCTTTTGCATCTCTTAATAACGCTATATTTTCATTTTTATTTTTACCAACCGAGATTTTAACCCCACTTACAAAAAAACTTTCATATTGAGACTTTAAATCAGCACTAATTTGATTTTTTGGTTTTTTTGGATTTATAATTTTAATATCATTGATATTTTTTGCATTCAAAACAAACTCGATCTTGGAATCTAAAAACTTAATATTATCTTTTAAATTCTCCTCTTGTATAGATATATTTTTTGATTTTAGATTTAACTTTTTTGACTTTGCAAAGCATTCATTAATAAGCGATGGGGCGCTCCGAGAGCTGAAATCACACAAATTTAAATTAATCACATTTCCATCATAATCACGCAACAATATAGATTCTGCATTAAAATCTAAGTTCATATTATTTTGGATTAGGTAGCCAAGATGAGAGTAATATCTAGACTTTTCTAAAAGCTTATATTTATTTGATAGATTATCTAGCAAATCACACAATTTATCTCTTTTAACCTGTAATGATGAAATTATAGTTGCTTTATATGATTTTAGATTCTCATCTAATGCTTTTTTATATAAATCATACAAATATGAAATAATATCACCATCATAATCTATTTTTTTTATAATAAAATCTTCCTGCTGTGGCAACTTAACAAGCTTAATTCCATTTTTTATAATTCTTGAATTTTGAGATATTTTTCGCATAGATTCCAAAATCACATCATTAGAATCCACAATAATTGCATTTGTATATTTTCCTGTAAATTCTAATTGCAAAGTGCAATATATCTCTTTATAATCAAGCTTTTTATGTAATTTTAAAAGCAAGATTCTATTATTTCCATCGATACTGCAATCAACGATATTTGCTTTGAGACAATACTTCTGCAGTGCAAAATCAAATGGCGCCTTGTATTCCTTACTTCCTACAAGCATATCATCAAAACAAAAAATTGAGCTTTTTGACTTTTCTAAATTCACAAAAAATATCTGATCATCAAGATGAAGTTTGATTAGATTATCATCTATGCGTCCAATATAGCTTACTTTTTTATATGATTTAAATAGCTCGGCAACTTGCTTTAAAATATATAAATTCATTATATATGCTGAAGTTTCTCTCTAGCAAACAATATTGCTTCATTTGTAATTGTTTTTCCACTTATCATTCTTGCTATTTCATAGATTCTGCCTTCTTTATCAAGCAGTATTACTTCACTTTTTTCATCACTTTTTTTAACCAAATAATGATGATTTGCAAAGCTTGGCATATGCGCTTGATGGCTTATTGAAAATATTTGATAAGATTTTGATAATATAGAAAGCACCTTAGCAACGCCATCACTCTCACCACCGCTTAAATTTGCGTCGATTTCATCAAGAATGATAATTCCATTTTTATTGCTACATTCAACACTAATGCAAAGTAGCGCCAACTTCAATCTATTAAATTCGCCTGAACTAAGCGTAGAAATAGCAGAATCTCCTAGTTTAATCTCTAAGACATCTAAGCCATCATCACCTAATTCTTTCTCATATAATGTGATATTTGCCTTATTTAACATCAAGCACTCACAATAGTAATTCACACGCTCTATAAAAAAATCCAAATACTTAGATCTAATGCCTGACATCTCTTTTGCTTGATTTTGCAATATAGTAAGAATTGTTTCTATTTTAGATTCTAGATTCTGCCTATTAAAGCTAATGTTTTCATAATATTCCAATTCTTGCTTCTTTTTAGTTAAGTGCTCTAGGCTTTCTTGAATAGATCCATATTTATACACAAGCTTACTTAAAAGCTCTATCCTATTTAAAACACTCTCAATATCACTCACCTCAATTGAAAGCAATCTATCTTCCTCATCATTTATAATTGAATCAATTTCTCTCAAAATATCACTATAATCAGGTGCATCTGGTATGCTCTCCATAACCGAAATAAGCTGACTAAATCCATCAATTGTTGCTTTTGCTATAGAGATTTTCTCTAGCATTTTTTCTTTTTTTGATAAATCTTTTTTTAAATCCAAAAGTCTTTCATATTCGCCTATTTGTGGGTTTATTGATTCTATCTGGTTAATTTCAAATGATATTAATTCTTTTAGCTCATTTATTCTTTTTTCATCATCTTTTAACTTATTTAGCTCATTTCTAAAACAAACAAAATCACGATAAGATTCCACATATGTCGCAAGTAAGCTAGCAAAAGCAGAATCTTGTTTTGAAATGATTAAATCAAACAAGTGTAAAACATTATCTAGTTCTGTAGTGGAATTTGAATGTATATAATGCAAATGAGATCCAAAAATATCTTTAATTCGCTTTTTTGATGATGATTGATTGTTTATAAAATATTTAATCTTATCTTTTTTTATCACACTTAAGGTAACACCTTCATCACTTAAAATCCCATAATCTTCTAAATTAATACCGCTTAATTCACACTCAACTAAAGATGCATTACTATCTTTAAAACCAAATAATGCAAGAATACTTTCCATAAGCACAGATTTTCCACTACCACTTACGCCACTAATGACATTAAAGCCTTTATGTGGATAAAGCACCACCTCTTTAAAAGCAGCAGAATCTTTAATCAAAATACGCTCAATCACCAATCAAACACCCCAATTAAACTTTTCTCTTAAAATACCAAAATAATCCCTATCTCTATCATAGATTAAACTTGCACTATATGGAGATACAAACACTCGCAACCTATCATTTTCATTAAATGGCAATATCTCTTGTCCATCAATTACTATATTACCTTTTGAATCTTGCAACTCAAAATCCAAAGTAAATTCATCACTTAAAACAAGCGGTCTTTGCGTCAAAGAATGCGGACAAATCGGGGTTAGCAAGATATTCTTATTATATGGATACACAATAGAGCCACCAGCAGATACATTATGCGCAGTAGATCCAGCAGGTGTGCCAATAATCAAACCATCGCTAAAATATGTATTAAAATGCTTACCATTAATCTTTGCAATAATTTTTATCATACCTGATATATCTCTTTTAGAGATTAGAAATTCATTTGCACAATATAATTTCTTATCACCGTTTAACTCACCTTCAAGGAGAATCTGCGACTGCGTAATATAATCTCCATTTTTTAGCTTTATAATAAAACTCTCTATTTCATCTTTACTAATTGCAGTTAGAAACCCAAGCCTACCGGTATTAATACCAAGTATCGGCTTAGAATAAAAAAATGAGCGCCTAACGGTAGATATCAATGTCCCATCACCACCAAGTGTAACTAATATATCACACCATTTACATAAACTATTAAAATCAATACCATAAACGCCGATCATTTGCGCACTTATGCTATCGATATTAACTTCAACATCATTATTCTCTGCAATTTCTTTTAAATGGAAATATAAACCACTCAATTGTGGAGTCGATGGACGCAGAGAGATTCCAATTTTACTTACTTTAGTCATATTTGCCACAAAGCTTCATTGAATTATTTTTGTAAATAATATGCCTTTACTTCGAATCCTCTTTTATTTGGTGCTTGAATACTTAAACCTTCAAATACTGCAATACTTGAGAAATTTCTAGTTATCACACCTATCGCCTCTCTAGCCCTAAATGATGCTAGACCTTCTTGCTTTAGCTCCGCACTTGGTCCTGCATATGGATTATTATCAACAATACCACTTACCTCAATAGCAATAACTTCATTGTTTGATGTTATTAGCTTTTTGATTGCACTTATTAAATCATCACTGCAAGAATCTGGCATATTCCATTTACCATTTTTCATATTACCACAAGATGATATATGCTTATCAAGTGGTTTGATTGCGTATTTTAACTGACTGACAGAATTGACACTCTCACTATCATTTTGTGCTATCACAGATTTTAAACTCGGCTCATTTGCATCAGTGCTAATTGCTTGCGATTCTATATTTGCATTTACCGCATCGGTATTTGCATTAGCAATATTATCTGTTGGATTTATCTCTGTAATTTGAGCTACAGCATTTGCGCTATCACTTACTTGAGTTGATACTTGAGCTTCTTGTGTTACTTGAGGTGTAGAGAAATCTATATCATCATATGTTTGAGAATCTGTATTATAAAAAAAGAAATAAGTAACAAAAGCCAAAACAACAATCACAACGACGACAAGTCCAAGTGCAAAAAAAGTTTTTTTACTATTGTTATTTTGCATAGAATCTCTTATTGCTTGAATCATACTCATAGTATTTTCCTTAAAAATAAATTAAAAAAATTATACTAAATTAATTATATATTTTCAAAGCTAAGTTTTATAATATCAAAAGCTTCTTTAATCTCTATAAACTTAAGATTATACAATCTAACAATCTCATCTTCTTTTCCATATACTTTATCTGGGTGGTATTCTTTTATAAGCTCAAAAAATCTAGATTTAATATCAAAAAAACTATCTGTATTTTTACAACCAAGTGTGAGATAGGCATTTCTTAGCTTTATCTCACCTTGTGTGAGATATGAAGATTTAAAACTTTTTTTACCAAATTCATTCATTTTAAAACTATCATAGTCAAATTCAAGTCTTACATTATGAATAATTTTATTGCCTATAATTTGCATTAAAAAATACCAAAAATCTGCTTTACTAGAATCTAAATAAATATGAGTTAAATCACTGCTTACAATAATTTGTGAAAGCATAGCACTAATATATCGCTTAGCAATATGACTTGGTCTATCTAATATCAACACTGCTCTACTTGCTCCAAGCATTCTAAAAGATACATTTACACATTCAAGAAGTGAATTAGGAGATATCATCTTTATACGAATTGGTAGATAGCTTACCTCAAGAATAGAATCTAAAGCAATATTGTGATCCATTGAATGCTCTTGCATAGCCAAATGATAAGCCCAATTAATCAAATAATCTTTTTTAAATCTTTCGCCATCATCTAAAATTAAAATAGAACTTGATAGATGATATTGATTCTGAAAATATTTAGTAGCATATTTTAAGATTTTTGGCAAAACTTCATTTTGCTTTTCAATACTAATTTGTACAAATTTGCTAAATATTTCAACTCTCAATTTTTGCTCCATTTTTGATAGAGATTCTAAGATGAAAATACACCAAAGAGGCTAAGCATTTTAAATTCCACAATATTTTTAAGATAGAATTAACATCTTGATTTTGTCTATTTGAAGGTTTATTATGGATATTATAACACTTGCTTTTTATGGGATTTTAGCTGGGATTTTAGCTGGTGTTTTTGGGATTGGTGGTGGAACGCTCATAGTTCCTGCGATGATATTTTTTGGCTTTGATATCAAAAATGCAATTGGAATTTCTGCAATGCAAATGATTTTTTCATCAATATATGGAACTTATCTAAATATAAAAGCAAAAACACTAAATTTTGAAATAGCAAAATTTGTAGCAATGGGTGGTTTAGTTGGTGCTGCATTTAGTGGCTTTATTGTCAATTCACTGCAACCTATATATTTAGAAATCATATTTATTTTGGTTTGCATTTATTCATTGATAAAAAATATCAAAAAGAACAATATGCAAACAAATACAAGAAATAACACATACAAAGGCATTATATTATTTGGCATAGGATTTACAACGGGCATTTTTGCTATATCTCTTGGTATTGGTGGTGGATTGATAATCGTACCGGCAATAGCGTACTACATCGGGATACCAACAAAACAAGTCGTGCCAATATCGCTATTTTTCGTAATATTTTCATCATTATCTGGCACTATAAGCCTCGCAATAAATAACTATGTGAATTATAAAGAAGGAGCTATCGTTGGTATCTTTTCTCTCATTGGCGTTTATTTAGGCATCCAAATAAACAAAAAAATTTCAAATAAACACCATAAAAACGCAGTTACAATACTATATATAATAGTGCTTTTTATAATGATAAAAAACATCATAAGTTAGATACAATTCTTAACTTATTTACCTCGAATAAACAATGGAGAATACATTGGAAAACATCAAAATAATCGGAGCAAAAGAAAATAATTTAAAGAACATTAATCTTGAAATTCCTAAAAATAAACTAGTAGTATTTACTGGATTAAGCGGTAGTGGAAAAAGCACACTTGCATTTGATACATTATATGCTGAAGGGCAAAGAAGATATCTAGAATCCTTATCAAGCTATGCAAGGCAATTCTTAGACAAAGTTGGCAAACCAGATGTAGAAAAGATAGAAGGCTTAACACCTGCTATTGCAATAGATCAAAAAACAACTTCAAAAAATCCACGATCCACAGTTGGCACCATAACAGAAATATACGACTATCTTAGATTGCTATATACAAGAGTTGGAGTGCAACACTGCCATAAATGTGATAAACCAATATCGCATATGAGCAGTAGCGATATAATTAATCAAGTATTATCACTACAAGAAGGCACAAAAATCTCTATTCTTGCTCCAATTTTCAAAGAAAAAAAGGGAACTTTTAGCGATGTTTTAGAATCTCTTAGGCAAAAAGGCTATCTTAGAGTCATGATTGATGGAGTGCTTAGTAGGCTTGATGAACAAATTGATTTAGCAAAAAACAAAAAGCACACATTAAAAATTGTAGTAGATAGAGTTACAATCAATGAAGAGAATAAAGCAAGGATCGCCCACGCCCTAGAAAAGGCACTAAAAGAATCTTATGGCGAAGTTGAAATACTAAGAAATGATGAGAAAAATCCTATACACTATAGTGAGCACTTCGCGTGTTTTAACTGCAAAGTAAGCTTTGAAGAGCTTGAGCCACTTAGTTTTTCATTTAATTCGCCAAAAGGTGCATGTCAAAGCTGTAATGGACTTGGGGTGAATTACAGAATTGATACAAAGAAAATTATAGATCCACATCTACCACTATGCAAAGGCGGGATAAAGGTTATATATGGATTCAATAAAGGGTATTATAGTGAGCTATTTAAAGGATTTGCAAATAGCGTAAATATAGATATAAATGAATGTTATGAGAATCTAAGTCAAGATCAACAAAAACAAATCCTCTATGGCAGCACACAAGAATTCAAAATACAATGGAAAAATAGCTCCATTGTCCGTACTTGGGAAGGTGTATTAAAAATTGCATATGATATGTTCAAAGATGAAAGAGATGGTTTAAATGACTATATGAGCGAAAAAATATGTGACACTTGCAATGGAAATAGATTAAAAGCAGAAGCACTAAGTGTAAAGGTAGCAAATTATGGAATTGGTGAAATTATAAATATGCCAATTGAAGATGTATATGAAATCTTTAATAATGATGAAAACTTTACATATCTAACAGAACAGCAAAAATTCATCGCAAAAAGTATTTTAAAAGAGATAAAAGAAAGATTATATTTTTTATATGATGTAGGACTTGGATATTTAACCCTTGGCAGAGATAGCAGAACAATAAGTGGTGGCGAAAATCAAAGAATAAGGATAGCAAGCCAGATTGGAAGCGGATTGACAGGAGTACTATATGTGCTTGATGAACCAAGCATAGGACTACACGAAAGAGACACACTAAAACTTATAAAAACATTGCAAAGCTTGCAGCAAAAAGGAAATACACTAGTTGTCGTGGAACATGATAAAGAAACCATAAAAAAAGCTGATTACATCATAGATATAGGACCTGGTGCTGGTAAAAATGGTGGCAATGTGATATTTAGCGGAAATCTAAAAGATATGATAAAAGCAAAAACACTTACAGCACAATACATAAGCGGAGAGAAAAAAATTGAATATTTTTATAGACGGAAACAAGAAAAATGGCTAACAATCAAAAATATCAATATTAATAATATAAAAAATTTAGATGTAAAGATTCCGTTATTTAATTTCGTATGTTTTAGTGGTGTTAGCGGAAGTGGAAAAAGCTCAATCGTACTTCAAACACTTCTACCAAATGCAAAGGAGATTTTAAATAATGCAAAAAAAATAAATAAAGTAGATAATGTAACAATAGAAGGGCTTGAGGAGTTAGATAAAGTAATATATTTAGATCAAAGCCCTATTGGAAGGACACCACGAAGTAATCCAGCAACATACACAGGCGTGATGGATGATATTAGAGATTTGTTTGCACAAACAAAAGAAGCAAAAATACGAGGATATAGTATTGGGCGATTTAGCTTTAATGTCAAGGGCGGTAGATGTGAGCGCTGCTTTGGTGAGGGTGAAATAAAGATTGAGATGCATTTCTTGCCTGATATACTTGTGAAATGTGATGTATGTCAAGGAAAGAAATATAATGAACAAACATTAGAAATAAAATACAATGGGAAAAATATATCAGATGTATTAAATCTAAGTGTAGATGAAGCACTAGATTTTTTCTCAAAGATTCCAAAAATTGCTCAAAAATTAAAAACACTTCAAGAAATAGGACTTGGATATATCAAACTAGGACAAAATGCACTTTCACTAAGTGGCGGTGAAGCACAAAGAATAAAGATAGCAAAAGAATTATGTAAAAAAGATACAGGAAGAACGCTCTATATACTAGATGAGCCAACCACAGGATTACATTTTGAGGATATTAATAAATTAATGAAAGTGCTGCATCACTTAACTAGTCTTGGAAATAGCATAGTGGTAATAGAGCATAATCTTGATGTGATCAAAAATGCTGATTACATTATAGATATTGGTCCAGAAGGTGGAAGCAAAGGTGGTAAAATCGTTGATTGTGGAACACCAGAAGAATTAATCAAGAATGCAAAAAAGTCAAAAAGCTACACTGCACAATTTTTAGCCGCAGAACTAGGAAAGAAGGATTAATGCAAGTCTAATCAAGCAATCCTAATGCATCATTACACAATCTAGCAAATGATGATTGTGCATTCATTGATAGGCATTTATTAAGCTCTGTTTTTGCACTTACTACATCGCCTAATTCACTGTATGCTACTCCTCTCATATAATGCACCTTTTGCGCTTCATTATTATTTGGTTTTTTGGATTCTATATTTTCTAGCACATTTAGCATTTGTGTGTATCTATAATCACTAAATAGCACATCTGCATAAGATAGCTCTACAAATGGAGAATATTCATATAATTTAAGAGAATCTTGAAGTGATATTAGATCTTTTGCATATCTCTCTATTGCGATATTATCATTTGATTCTATAGACCATTTTAACAACCAATAATAAACATCTATCATTTCTTTTGAATTAGGAAGCAAAGTGCGTAATTCATCAAACAATATCATTGCTTCATTTTTTCGATTTAAATTTGCAAGTGATAAAAACAAAATAATCCCAGAATCTTGATATTTATTTAATTCTTTTGCTATGCTAAAGGCATCTCTACTTGAATGCGCCGCATTATTGTAATCTTGAAGCGCAAAAAAACTTTGAGCAACATTATATAGCCAAATAAGCTTATCTGTGCTATCTAATGAGCCGCTAAGAATTAGATTAGATAGATCTCTTGCCTTATCAAACAATGAAGATTCAAACAAACAAGAAAATACATCTTTTGCATTATTTGTTAGTAAAATTTCTTTTGAATCTAAAAAATAATCAACAATATCTTTGCAACCTTTAGATGTTTCAATAATCTTAATATATGATTTTTTTATATTTACATCATCATTTTTTAGATTAGCTCTAAGCATTAGGACTTCTTTATATCTACCAAGATCAAACAATGCTTGTGCTTTTTTCTCATAAGCCAATGCCGATTGTGGAGTGTTTGGATATGTAGCGATAATATAGTCATATTGTTCTATTTGCTTTGATAAATCACCTTCATTTAGATGAAACAATAAATTATCATCTCTTTGTTTCATCATTGCCACACTAGCAGAATCTTTAAATGTATTTAAAAATTCATTATTGATTCTATGTGCGTCCTGTGGCTTAGAATCAAGCTCATACCACAAACTGACATCTATCATAAGCCTTTCTTTAAATGCATCGTTACTTAAATAATTCAAAATACTATCACCTGCTCTTGCAGCTATACCATATAGTTTTTTATCTGCCCATTTATGAAATGCCTTATAACTTAAATCCAAGTCATTTAAAAAATAGCTAGGATTTGCATTAATGATTCTAGAAAACAACATTTCTGCATCGCTAAGATCATCATTTTCTAACTCAAAATCACCCCAATTGTATGTTACATATGATGCAGTATCTACATCTTTTGCTTCCTCATATGCTTTTGCATACAATGCTTCTGGCTTTTTCTTATCACCATTTATAGCAAGATTCTTAGCAATGCCTACAAGGGCATATTGCACATATTTTGAATTCTCATATTCATTAATAATCCTATCAAAATAATATCTTGCTTCATTATAAACTCTTATCTTGCTATAGCTATCTGCAATAACAAACAATACCTCTGGAACACCCATATCTGCTGGATACATTTTAAGCCACTCTCTTGATAAATTAAGCGTATCATCAGCGATTGCATTCATTTTATACATAGCTCGAATCTTATACAACAAAACATCTCTTCTAAAAATGCTATTGCTATATTCAGCTAACATATCATCAACAAGCTTTATCGTGCTTTCATATTTCTTATCATTGTAGGCAGATCGTATATTTAAAAATAAAGATAAATCTGGACCAACATTATAAGCAAGCGGCGAAGCATCAATATTTAGCTCCATAATGCTAGGAAATGAAGTATTTGGAATTGATATTGGAAAATTAATCCCTTTATATGTCCTACTTGACAAAAATGGAATCTCACTATCATAGCCAACAATTTGCCAAATTTTTGAAGTTTGCGGTCGCTCAACTGGGATTGGTATATCACTTTTTAAATCAAGAAATGTCGCAAATAAACTCTGATCTTTCATTGGCTTTATGAATAAATAAAATTTATTGTTATTTATCTTTGAATATATCTCAAAAAATTCTGTTTTACTCTTTGGAAATGTAGCAATAGGAGTGCCATCAACAACGCATTCAACCATAATGTTTTTATTATTTATATCTCTATTTTCTTTACAGGGGAATCTCTTATCGTGTTTTAATGTGATAATTGAAAAGCGTTTGCCATTTTCAACACCATAATCCACTTCTATATTAAAAGCAAATAATTGGCTAACAATAAGAATAAAAAAAATATAAAATCTCACTAGCACTTCTTTAAAATTTAAAAAGATAATTGTGAATTATATCAATAAAATCTTACACAAAAAACAATCCAAATATAGATACAAATAACGCAATAAAAATCACACCAATCATAGGATAGGACATATTTTCTACATACATTTTATAATCATTTACAACTTAATCTTTTAAAAACATATATACAATAAGTTTCATATAGTAATAAACAGCAATTGCACTATTTAAAAGAAGTATCAATGCTAATACATTGTATCTAGCATTAATTGCAGAGCTAATTAAATACATTTTACCCCAAAACATACCAAATGGAGGTATTCCGCTAAGTGATAACATAAAAATTGCAAAAGAAATAGCAAGGAATGGAGATAATCCTACAAGTCCTACAAATTTCTCAAAAGGCGATTCATATCTGTTATACCATTGTTTATTATTACTATAGCTTAGCCACAGCATTCCAAATGCTTCAAGATTGGCAAATAAAAACAACACCCAATACAAAAATAACGATACAAGACTTTTGTAGTATTTATAAACAAACAAGAAAGGATAAATCCTGCTTGTGATATGGAGCTATATGCAAGCATTCTTTGAACATCATCTTGCAATAATATTTGGAATTGTAACACTTGATACAATAATGATAAATAACACTATTTGCACAAACAGAGAATCTATATTCATAAATTGATACACAATCCTAAAAAGCACGATAAAGGGCAGCGATCTTTGTAACAATTGACATATAAAATACAAGCGGTGGTGATGAGCCCTCATAAACATCACGCACCCAAGTATGCAATGGAACAAAAGATAATTTAAATCCAATTGATACAAGTAAAAATACAAAACCTAGTAAAATAAAATATCTTCCACTATCATTATAGAATTGCATAAAAATAGCACTTTTAAATAAATCGCTTATATCGATACTGCCACTTCCTGCATATACAAATAACAAGCCAAATGAAAAAATTCCGCTGCTAAATGCCCCAAGTGTAAAGTATTTGATACCCGCTTCAATGGATTTTTGTCTTTTAGCTAATGCAATGAGCGCATACAAAGCTAACGATGAACTCTCCACCAAAAGACAATATGCAAATTATCGTGATTTGTTTATTTTTCTCTCTTACTTGTTTTGCACTATCAAAAAACATCATACCAAATGCATACATAGCCATAACAGCACCAGCATACACTAAAATTTGAACAACTCCTAAGAATTCAGCACCAGCATTAAAAAAGATTCCCGCTATAAATATCATTCCACTTGCAAGCACAGTCATTGCATAAAGAATATTTGAAGTAAAAACAACAACGCTAAAACAAAATACAATCAACACACTAAATAAATAAAATGCAATTAATTCAAGCACTATCGCCTCACTTAGCTAGATAATGGAGTTGGTTTGATATTATTATCAGCATTAGGACTAAGACTGCCATATCCGCTATATTCATCAATCTTACCATTTAATGCTAGGTCAATAGGAGTGAGCAAATCATCTTTTAATTTAAAATGTGCTCGCTGTTCGCTTGCATTTTCATATCTCTTACCAAGAACTATGGCTAATTCAGGACATACTTCCGCACAAAGACCACAATAAACACATCTACCAAAATTGATACTATAAGATTCTATGCTTCTTCTACCATCACTACCATAATTAGTATCAATCTTTATGCAATTACTAACACATATCTTTTCACACAACCCACAGCCTATACATCTCTCATTTCCACTCTCTAATAGTCGCATCAAACTATGCACAGCTCTATATCTAGGCGATAATGGGATTTTCTCAAGTGGATACTGTATCGTTACAATCGTGCTTGGGGTAAATAACTCAACAAGTGTGATTTTCAATCCCCTAAATAAATCTAATGAAAATGTGCGTTGCAAAAATCGTTTTAAGCTTGGTGGTGGAGTTTTTAGCATCATTTTGTATTGTATTTTCATCATTATTCCTTTATAGTAGCAATATACCTGTTACTAAAATATTTATAATTGCTACTGGCATTAGCACCTTCTAGCACACAAACATCAACTGATCTGGTCTAATATACGGGAATGCAGCCCTCACCCAAACAAATAAAAATACAAAAAAATGCAACTTTCAATAAAATTGCTATACCACCTGGTATAAATCCCATATCATTAAAGCCACCAAAAAACACTATACTAATTACAAATGAAATGGTAAGCATAGTCGCATACTCACCAATAAAAAACATACCCCATTTTAAACCACTATATTCTGTTATATACCCAGATACTATCTTAGCTTCGTGCTCAAGTAAATCAAATGGCGTTCTATTCGTCTCTGCAAAACTGGCAATTAAAAATAGCAAAAATGCCACAGGTTGAGAAAATACAAGCCAATCAAACACAGAATCTTGCTGATAGTTATTAATATTAATGAGAGATAATGAGCCAACAATCATAATTGGAGCAAGAATAGATAATCCACTTACAACCTCAAAACTAATTAATTGCGAGACAGCCCTTGCTGCGCCAAGAAGCGAATATTTATTATTAGAGCTCATACCAGCTAAAAGTGGTCCATACATACTAGTAGCGCCAACGCTTAATACAAACAGCAGCCCAACATTAATATCAGCTATAATAGGCCTAATAACCTCGCCAAATAAGGTAAATTCTGGCAAAATGGCACAGGAGCCATTGCAATAAACGCACTAGAAACAGAAACAATCGGTGCTAATATGAAAATTATTTTATTTGCATTTTGTGGAATAATATCCTCTTTGATAAATAATTTAATCCCATCAGCTACAATTTGAAGCAAACCCCAAGGACCGACATATGTAGGACCAAGTCGCTTTTGCATAAGCCCAAGTAGTTTCCTATCTAGATATGTGCCAAATCCAGCCAAAGTAAAAAACACAGCAAGTATCACAAAAATTTTTACAATAATCTCTAAAAAACTCACGACATAATCCTTGCTTTTGTATATTTATAGCCACCAAAAAACTTCTCTACATTGCTAATTTGTGATGATATGGCAAAATATTCATCTTCCATACTTACATCGATATAGATGTTTGCCCATATGATTCCATATTGAAATTGAAGCTTGATGATAGAACCTATTGTGATATTTAACTTTTCTAAATATGCTTTTGAAGTATAAATTCCAATATTGCATTGCAAATTTTTACTATGTTTTGTATATGGATAAAAATGCTAAATAAAATCTCGCATATAAGCATTTGCATCAATAAAATTAGATTCCACAAAAAAATATCATTTACATATGAATCTATCACTGGAATTGCATTTACACCACGAAGATAAAAGCCATCATTGCCATAATCATTGCTTAATGTAACCTCATCACTTATAAATTCTAAACCTAAATAGCTAGATAATCGCTCTAGGTAATCAAATCTAGAATCCACTGGATATAAAGGCAAAACTTTGTAATCAATATTTGTAACACTATTTTCTAGCTCACTAAAATATGGTAATGCAAAATCACATTCGATACTATCAAGTACATAATCACCCTTTACCCTAAATCCAACACTATAACCACCTATAAAATCATCAAAATCAATGATATTGCAGATTCCATTTGCATTTGGCATAGGTGGAATCAAAATCACATCAATTCTACCTTCTTGTTGTAAAACAGACAGAATCTTTGCCATATACAATGCATTTTTATTTTCATACACATCACTTCCAATGATTACAATTGGCTTATTTACAAGCATACGCTCTAATATCAAAAATCTTTATATTCTAATTCTGCATCCATAAACAAACTAAAATATTCCACATTTTTACCACCTCTTTATCATTTTCTATTATTGTATAAGTGGTATTTGTTTGATATTTATCTAGCACTTTTAGCAACGCATTATTAGGATCTAAAATCTTTAAAATCGCTAGTAAAATCACATCACAGCTCATAGGCTTATGTGTGATTGTGGTTACATTTTTTGATAATTTTGAAATAAATTTATCCCTTAGTGAATGGATATAAATAAAATTAGAATCTTTTTTTAGCTTTAATATATTGTTAATTTTATACATAAGCAGCGGATTTTCATTTTTTTATACTAGATCCAATTGAAATGATTAATTTATAATTAGCAATATCATTTAAAGCAACACTTTTAGCGCCACTTCCATAATAAACACTGATAAATTCTTTATATCGCTTTAATATATCATTCACCAGTTTAATTTCAAATTTTTGTTTGAGTAGCGACAAAAATCGTGCTTCATTATTTGCAGTGTTTCCACCAACAATAATTACATTTGAATTTTTTATTGCATTTGCTGCTATATTAAAATCATTACCCTCAAAAGCTGGTAATATATTATCATACACAAATCGCCCTGCTCCACATATCGGATTGAAATTGAAATCATTTGTAACACGATAGATTCTGTATTGATTTTTAGTATCTCTCTTTCCTTCATATACAATCTTGCAACCACTTGCACATAGATACAAGTTGAGCTAACTTTATCCAACTCCCAAACATTGCTTTTATAATGAAAATCTTTTACCAAGCGCACCTACAGGGCATACACTAACACACTCCGCACAATCAACACAAGAATCCTCCCCTACAAAACCAATAATCCCTTTTTGCCTCCTATTCCAAACGCTAAATGCATCTTTTGGCATTTTTCTTTCCAATACAAGGCATCAGGCAACGGAGAATTAATCTTAATAACCTTTAAATTAGATTATCCAATATTATCTTTACAAGTAGTTGCACATCGCTCACATAATATACAAAGACGGATCATATTTGATATTTGACCAACTATCCATAGGTAAAAATGAAGGCTCTATGCAAAAATCTTGAGAATCTACACACATCAATGTAACATAATCTTGTAATTCACATTCGCCACTTTTATCACAAACTCCGCATTCTAGAGGGTGATTCACCGCATAGCTTTTCATTATTGCGATGCGTTCATTTTCTATTTCTTGCGTTGTGGTGGTGATATTCATACCATCTTTTATTTTTGTGTTACAAGCATAATGACGCTTTCCATCAATATCAACCATACAAAGTTTGCAAGCAAGAGTTGGAGAACAATTACTTAGATAGCAAATAACAGGAATGAAAATATCATTTTTCGCGCAAACTCAAGGAGATATTCACCCTCGTTAGCCTCTAATGCGATGTTATCAATAATTATCTGTGCTATTATTTATTGATTACAACTTGCTTATATCTATATCCACAATCAATATCCATATCTAAGCCCAATATGCCGATTACTCCACATAATTTAGTATCCAAAATTGCATCAGTCTTTATATTAAAACCATCAAATGCTATGTCAATTACATCGCCATTTTTTATACGCCAAGCTTTTGCAAACTCACTTGAAAATCTAAGCACTGATCGTTTATAAAGCTTAGAATCCACATAAACCATACAGCCATTATTTTCAGGAAGTTCGCTAATTGCCTCTAGGTTTGAGATTCTGTTTTTTATCGTGAAAATCTCATTTTCATTCATTGAAAGAAATGCGATATTTAGAGATTCTGCTAGATATGAAAACATACTTAAAATATTACGACTTTTTGTGTGCATATAAAAATTACTACCAATTAGCAAAAGCGGCTTTTTATGTAAATCAAAACAATCTTTTAACTCCTGCATCTCTTCTTCAGAAATATTCGTCTCAGATGTCAAATATCCATAATCTAAAGCATCAATATAATTCTTAAGCTCTAAAGATTGGCAAAAATCGTGCAAAAATAACGCACTAACACCCTCTTCCGTGCCAGCCTCATATCTCATATAACGCTTTGTTGTCGCATCAAGCAAAGGATTGATACAAATATCACTATATATATTTTCACTAGATATACCAAGCGCCACCACAAAATCAAAATCATTTAAATATTTAATACCAAACTTAGAATCTACATAATCAATTATCATAGCACTTCTTCTTTATGCTGTTTTGTTATTACTTTTTTTATAACGATAGTCCAATCAACTTCATTAAACCTAATAGAATTAATGATACTAAATCCAAGAGAATGAATCAAGTTATGCGCTTTCATTACAATACTCCCATCTCCAATCTCAAATATAAAAATACAAACTTCTCCATCATATAATTGATCATTGATAATGCACTCCATTTTGCACAAAAAACCATTTCCATACTGCCTTAAATCATATCTTTTCATACATTAGCCCTATCTATCAATCTCTCCAAATACAATATTTAACGAGCCTATAATCGTAACAACATCGGCTAAATAATGACCTGGTAATAAATCTTGTAACAATCTAGTGTAAAAAAAGCTAGGTGCTCTTATTTTTAGCCTATATGGGTATGGCTCACCTATTGAATGAATAAAAAATCCAAGCTCTCCTTTTGGAGATTCTGTTGGGATATACACTTCACCAATAGGCGGTCTCATACCTTGCGCAACTAATACAAAATGCTGCATTAATGAATAGTTTTGTGTCATTATCTGCTCTTTTGGTGCAGAAATATATGATGGAGAATCTGCAATAATCTCTAATAGAGAATCTTTATACATTTTAATTAATTGACGCAAGATTCTGCTTGATTGTCGTATCTCTTCCATATATAACAAATATCTAGCATAGCTATCACCATCTGTGGAGTATGGGGCATCAAATTCAACTTCATCATATAATTCATATGGCTCTTCTTTTATAATATCCCATTTATATCCGCAACACCTAAGCATTACGCCACTTAATGACCATTTTTTTGCCAATTCCTGTGTAATAACTCCAACATTCTCCAATCTTGCGCGCCATATTCTGTTTTCACCTAATAGCTTTTCTATCATTCCAATTTCTTTTGGTAATCTATCTAAAAATGCACTCAAACCATCACACCAATTTGGCGGTAAATCAAGTGGCACTCCACCTATTCTAATACTTGAATGAGTAAGCCTTGCACCACAATAATCCTCCATCAAATCAAGAGCATATTCCCTTTCTTTAAACCCATAAAGCATAATAGATAAAGCACCTATATCCATACCATGCACTGAAATAAAAAATATATGTGAAATAATTCTATTTAATTCTAATAGCATTATTCTAATGATTTGAGCCCTTCGTGGCACTTCTAATCCTATCAGCTTCTCCACACTAAGTGCAAACGCATAATTATTTGATGAGGCATTAATATAATCCAATCTATCAGTGGTTGGCAAAAATTCATTATAGATCATATTTTCTGCCATTTTTTCTACACCTCTATGCAGGTAACCAATATCAGGCGTAGCTTTTATAATCATCTCACCATCTAATTCTAATATAAGCCGTAATTGTCCGTGTGCAGAAGGGTGTTGTGGTCCAAAATTAAGTATCATTTTATCATCATCACACTCAAAGATGATGTTTTCAAATTGCGGTTTTAATCTAGTATAAATTTGTGCCATCTATCCTTCTTAGCGCCTTTTGAAAGCTCTTTTGATTTATCAAATTTTGTAACCACAAACACACCTTCACTCTCTTGATATGAAATATCTCGAATCTTATCATCTGCTTTACTTCCTTTTGGGACTTCAAAGCCCATATGAGCAAAGTTAAATGTATCTTTTGGATCAATATATGATGGATTTCTATTTTCAGGACCGATAATGTCTCTATACTCCTCTCCAAAAATCTTATCGACCTCATACCATTGCGCTTTCATATCACCTGCAAGAGGTAATCTTTTCTCAATGGATGACCACTCCAATCATCTGACATAAGAATTCGTCTCAAAGCAGGGTGATGCTCAAATTTTATACCAAACATATCATACACTTCACGCTCACACCAAATTGCATTTCTATGAATTTTAGAAATAGATTGTATAGAATCTATTATATGCGTTTTTAATCTAATGCGCAAAGAATAATCAATAAATAATAATTGATAAAATATTTCAAAACTATCATAACTTAAATGTATAGCACTCATATCACTTAATATATCAAAGCTGTAATTCTTTAATGTTATTATGGTATCTAGCACATCATCTTTATCTACAAAAATCACTAAATTATCAAGTTCAACATATGCATTTAATATTTTTATATTAGTTTGCATTTGACAAAAAATTGAACTAAATTTTGTTTGACTTGGGTTGTTCCTTTGCGTTTGTGGCGACTTATAGAATCTATTTCTATGTGAGACTTTTTTCTGTATATTTCGCATATCAATCTCAAATCAAGCGTTTTTTTACTGCATTTTGTGTGATTTTTGAGCTTCTTATGCGTTGCTGTAATACCATAACTACATATTGTAGTTTTTCAGGTCGAGGCGCACAACCTGACAAATAAATATGCACAGGTATTATCCTATCTACACCTTGAACCATAGCATATGTATTAAACATTCCTCCTGTATTCGCACAACTCCCCATAGAAATCACACATTTTGGCTCTGACATTTGATCATACAAACGCTTTACAAATTCAGCGTGCTTTTTGTTACACTGCCTGCTACTATCATCACATCACTTTGTCTAGGACTTGCCCTAAAAATTGTCCTAAATCTATCAAAATCATATATTGATGCCCCTGCAGCCATCATCTCAATCGCACAGCACGCAAGACCATAAGTCATCGCCCAAAGAGAATTACTAGCACCCCAATTAATCAACTTATCAAGCTTTGTTAGAGTTACAGGGATACTACTATTTGCATAATTTAATTCAAGCTTTGCCATTGCAACGCACCTTTCCTCCAAGCATAAACAAAACCAATAGATAATAAAAATATAAATAT
Source organism: uncultured Helicobacteraceae bacterium (assembly GCA_944323755.1). Taxonomy (GTDB): domain Bacteria; phylum Campylobacterota; class Campylobacteria; order Campylobacterales; family Helicobacteraceae; genus NHYM01. The sequence goes on along the minus strand of CALUTR010000003.1, from coordinate 229,578 downwards.
AAGCATTTCTACAAACCCAAACATACCTAAAATCTTAAAATTTACAGCCCAAGGCACCATAAAAATAATCTCTACATCAAACAAAATAAATAGCAAAGCCACCATATAATAACTAGATGAGATTCTGTTTTGTTGTTTGTTTGATATTACACCACATTCATATCTGCTAAATTTCAGCTTTTCTCTACTTTTACTTGCAAATTTAGTGCTTATTCTTCTTTGCAAAAACAATATCAAACCAAATACTAAAAATATAATGCAAAATAGCATAAAAACACCAAAATAAGGATATGCAAATAAAGAATGAGTCATAAACTCCCCTAACCTAAATATTATCAATTTTAAAACAAAAAGCTTAATAAAAAATCGCTACACATCAAATAATATAGCATCAAATTTTATATACATTTATCATTTATGTAATATCAATGCTCTACTTTATGGAGAAAATCTGATAATCTCTTGCTTTTTGGATTCTTAAAAAAATCATCACCACAACCAATCTCAAGGATTTTGCCATTTTCCATAAAAATTGCCTTTGTTGCTATATTTTTTGCAAATCTCATTTCATGTGTTACACAAACCATTGTCATACCATCATTTGCAAGCTCAGTAATAAGCTCTAATACCTCTCCTACCATCTCTGGATCAAGAGCACTTGTAGGTTCATCAAAAAGCAATACATCTGGCTTATTCATCAATGCCCTTGCGATAGCAACCCTTTGCTTTTGCCCGCCTGATAAATATGATGGAAATTCGTCTTTTTTATTTAACAATCCAATTTTATCTAGTAATGCTAAAGCTTGCTCTATTGCCTCTTCCTTGCTTAGTTTTTTTAATTTTGTTGGAGCAAGTATTAAATTATCTAGCACATTTAAATTATTAAAAAGATTAAAATGCTGAAAAACCATACCCATTTTTACTCTAGCAACATCAAGATTTATTTTATATTTATCATCAAGCTCTTTAATTTTTGATTTTAATGTGCTGCTAGAAAGCCCCTTCAACTCACCATAAAGATTGATATCAATATCAGAAATTCGCTTATCCTCAAACCAAACTTCGCCACTACTTGGAACTTCAAGGAGATTCATACATCTAAGTAGCGTTGATTTTCCACTTCCACTTGGACCTATAATCACAACCCGTTCTTTGCTATAAATATCTAGATTAATATTATCAAGCACCAATTTATTGTTAAAAACTTTACTTAAGCTTTTAATGTTTATCACTTGCACGCAATTTCCTTTCTAAGATTCTCACAAAAAATGTAGCTACTAAAACAAGTATCAAATAACTTAGTGCCAAAAATAAATATGGGATCATAAACTCATAACTAGAACTTCCAATAGATCTAAATGCATATGTCAAATCATGAACAGTAATGTAATTTGCAACTGATGTCTCTTTTAATAATGCAATAAACTCATTGCAAAGTGGTGGTAGCGAGTTTTTTAATGCTTGCGGAAATACGATAAATCTCATTGCTTGCTTTTGATTTAATCCCAATGCTCTAGCTGCTTCATTTTGCCCTATATCAACACTTAAGATTCCACTGCGAACAATCTCACTCACATATGCTCCGCTATTTAAGCCAAATATAAATACAGCAACAAGTAGCGCACTACCTCCACCTAATCCAAGCAATGGCAAAACAACAAAATAAATAAATAACAATTGCACCACAATTGGTGTCCCTCTAAAAAACCCAACATAACATTTTGCAAGACAAACTAAAATCTTATGCGAAAGTGAATTATCTTTTTTTGTCATCAAGATTGCAACCAAAGTCCCAACAATAAGACCAATAAATAATGCACAAATACTTAATAGTATCGTAACACCAAGCCCTTCTAATACTAATTTATAACCATCTTTTAAAATAAATTGATTATAAAAAATCTCAATCTTATCAACCAAGTGGCAACCTTACAAATAAAATAACTCTAAAAATAAAAGCGTATTGTATATAAAATCAAATCGTTTTTTAAGAAATAGATAACAAAATAAGCAGAATCTATCAAGAAAACTTGATAGATATAAGAAAGTTTTATTTTCCTGTGAGGTTCTTTATGTATTCATCGATTAAATACAAGCTAGTGTCGCTATTGCCCGCTAGACTAATTTTATCTTTAATGCCTCTAAATAATGTCTCCTCCTCGTGCTGCTCTGATACATACCATTGTAAAAAATTAAATGTAGAGTAATCTTTTAGGTTAAATGCAAGATCAACTAATTCATTAATTGATTTTGTAACCTTTAATTCGTGCTCATATGTCTTTTCAAACACATCAAGAAGCGATTTAAAACTAGATTCTGGTTGCTCAATAGCTGTCAATACAAGAAGAGAATCTGTCTCATTCAAATAAGTGATCAGTTTTGTTGCGTGAGAGCTTTCTTCTTTTGCATGCTCGAACAAAAACATTCCTGCACCATCATATCTATGCGTATAGCACCACGAACTCATATTAAAATACAGATTCGATGCATACATTTCTTTTACTACTTGCTCATTTAGCTTTTTTATGATTTCATTTGAAAGCATTTTCTCTCCTTTTACTTATTTGGTTAAAGTTAAGATTTATATCAAAACAAACTTAAACTACAAAAAAACTAAAAACTTGTAGAATCCACTCTTTATAAATTTCAAATTTTAGTGAGGTTGATATGAGGATATCATTATTTTTTCTAACTTTCATTAGCATCTTATTTATTGGCTGCAAAAGCGATAAATTAACAATGGCTACAGCTGCGAATTTTGCACCATTTGAGTATGTCAGCGGTGGTAAATTTCAAGGTATTGATATTGATATAGCAACAATCATTGCAAACGAGCTGAAAAAAGAACTTGTAATTCAAGATATGGAATTTGATTCCGTTGTGCAAGCTGTTTCATCAAATAATGCTGATATAGGGCTATCAGGTCTCACAGTCAATGAAACTAGAAAACAAGTGGTAGATTTTAGTGATACTTATTTTAGCGCTGCGCAAATGGTAATCATAAAAAGTGATGATAAAAGATTTAAAAATCTAAAAACAAAAGATGAAGTCATTAAAGCAATAAATGAAATAAAAGATCTTAAAATTGGTGTGCAGGCAGGAACGACAGGTGAATTTTACTCAAAAGGTGATCAAAATTGGGGTTTTGAAGGATTTAAAAATGCTAAAACTATTAGTTTTGCAAATGGTGCTATGGCAATTGCTGCTATGATTAATAATCAACTAGACATAGTAATTATAGACGAAATGCCAGCAAGAGTTCTTGTTAAAACAAACAGCGGAACTTCATTACTAGATATAGCACTAACTGATGAAGAATACGCAATTGCAGTAAGTAAAGGAAATAGTGAGCTATTAGATAGCATTAACTCTATTTTAAATAAAATGAAGCAAGATGGCAGAATGCAAGAGATAATAAATAAATACTACTCAAAATAATAATTGATCTTATGATTATATTTAGAACATAATCATAAGATATTAATAAAAATTATTAAAAATGATCTAAAAAACTAATAATCACAAAATAACAAATAGCAGATACAATTGCCGATACAGGAACAGTAACAAGCCAGGCCATAACAATTTTTACCAATGCGCTACGCTTTACAAGCTCATCTTTTACACTTGCTTTTAAGGCTTTTTTAGCTTTTTTATTTAAAATAAAATTATCCTTTCTCTTAGCCTTTAGGCTTTTTAAGATTTCTTGCTTCCTTTTTATAGATGATTTTCTAAAATCATTCAAAAAGTTTTCAACAATAATTGCATCTTTACCCTTATGTGCCTGAATAATCTGTTGTTCCATTTTATTGTAATTACTTTTTAAATATTCGCGCAAAAATCCAATACCAAAAATAGCTCCAACAGCAATATGAGTAGAACTCACAGGAAGCCCAAGAGCAGATGCAATCAAGACAGTAATAGAAGCAGATAATGCTATACAAAATGCTCTCATTTTATCTAATTCAGTGATTTCACTACCAACCGTTTTTATTAATTTTGGGCCATACAATGCAAGTCCAAGTGAAATTCCAAGACCACCTAATATCATAATCCACATAGGGACGCTAGACTTTGCATCGATCGCACCACTTATAGCTTGATTAATCGCGGCAAGAGGGCCTATGGCATTTGCAACATCATTCGCGCCGTGAGCAAAGCTAAGTAAAGCTGCAGCAAAAATAAGCGGAATTGTAAATAAATCACCAATTGCATCTTTTGTATTTTGCAATAATTCAGCTTTTTTGACGATCATAGGCTTTGTAAATATAAAAATCAAGATAGCAACAATAGTGGATATTAAAATCTGTGATAGCAAATCTAGACTTACAATTTTTGATAATCCCTTTTGCAATAGATAAAGACAAAATGACCAAGACATAATAAAAATCAATATTGGTATTATTTTTTTTGCAGCAAGTTTTTTATCGCTTTTGTATGTTATTGTTCGCTTTACTGTATATAAAAATATTACAGCAATCACACCACCAACAACAGGGGATATAACCCAGCTTAAGGCAATCTCCAACATTACACCCCAATTGATAATCCCAAAACCACCTGCAGCAATAGATGAGCCTATCAATCCACCAACAATAGAATGTGTAGTAGAAACAGGCGCTCCAATAAAAGTAGCAAGATTTAACCATAATGATCCAGAAATAAGTGCTGCAAGCATAACTGCAATAAAAGTATCTACATCATTAAAGGCATCTTTTGATACGATTCCAGAGCGAATTGTATCCACAACATCACCTCCTGCAATAATAGCACCAGATGCCTCAAACACTGCAGCTATCAATATAGCAAGACCTAAACTCATAGTATTTGAGCCAACTGCAGGACCAACATTATTAGCTACATCATTAGCACCAATATTCATAGCCATATACATACCAAATACTGCACTAACCATAATGAGTATATTATTGTTTCCATTGCCAAATATAACAGAAATTCCACAAGTAATACACATAAAAGCTAAAACGATACTAATTTTCCTAGTATCACTCATTCCAACCTGCATTGCTTGCTCGATTTTATTGAAAATTTTTATATCCATTGATGCCCTTTTTTATGTAATGAATGTAGGAAGATTATAATATTATAGTTAAAAAATAATAGTTTGTAATATGACTTTAATATGAAAGAATGTAAAATTAATGCTATTTCAAAATTTGCAAGGAAAGATCTGTGATATCTGCTATTAGAGACAATAGTGTATTGTATTTTGTGGTTTTAAATCTTGTATCATCTATGTATCTAATAATCAATCAACACACATTGGTTGGTATATTAATTACGATAGTTACCGCAGCGATTGCAGTCATTCATAAACAGGACAAAAAACCTAAAGAGCCAATCAATATCACCATACAAAATATATCCAATCTAACACCATATATGCCATTTAATATGACAATCACGGATAATAACAACAACAAAATTGCATCAAATATAGAAAATAGAGAAATATTAGATACAAAAGATATTAATCAGATTTTTGAAAATGTAGATTCTGTTGATAATAGTGCAATGATCTTTAAAAATAATGAAAAAATATTAAAAGTAAAAATCAATGATGAAATCAAATATTATTGCACAAACAATAAAGCCATAGAGAACAATGGCATCATCATAGGGTATATCAATTACGAATTCGAATTAACAGATATCATAAAATGCCAGCAGCAATTAAGCGAAAAAAACAAAATGCTAGAATTCTTAGGATCACAGCTAGAAGAGCAAATCAACAATGAAGTAAAAGATAGGCTAAATAGCAAACGAAGCTTTCAAGATATATTAGATAACAACAATGATGGAATCTTAATTTTTGCATACAGCATACCTGAAAGAAGAGTGCTTGGTTTTATAGATTCTAATTTTACAGCTAGGCATTTGATACAGCAGCAAGGATTAGAATTAAAAAATATTGATATTTATGATTTATTTCATAGTGGTGAAAAAGAAAGGATAGAAAAAATCCTAAGAAATATGGTAGGAAACAAACCTATTTTATTTGAAACACTAATGATAGTTGATAATGGCATTACACCTGTGGAAATCAATGCACATTTATGCAAAACATACAATCAAGATACACTCTATCTAAGCATAAGAGATATACGACTAAGAAAAGAGCTTGAAGCAAAACGAGATAGAAATAGACTAATTGCAATCAAAAACAACAAAGCAGAATCTATCGTGCAAACACTATCTATTATTTTTGTCAAAATTACTTGCATCATAAAAGAAATAAGAGAGCAAATCACTATCATCAATAATAATTACAATACCGATACAGAAACAAAGACAATCATAGAAAGCTCCGATAACATCAACAAAACAATAAAAGATATGATGTCGCTATACACACCATCAAATATCAAAGCATACATCAACATAAAAACACTCATAGAATCCATCAAAACAAAAATCTTTTTTAAAGAAATAGTTCATAATACAGATATACAAATCATTCAAAAAAGTGAAATGAAAGAAATATATTGTGATGAGGACGCATTAAAATATGTAATCGTTACAGCCATAAGCTTTGCGCTAGAAAATATCAATATCAATAAAGGCACAAATTTTTATGGCAAGATCAATATCATATTGCAAGAGCTTAATAATAATTACATATTATTAAGTATTGAAGATAATGCAGGCGGCATAGATAATGATATCATTGGTAGACTCTTTGATATTTTCTATCCAACAAAAATAAATTCCACAGGGCTTGAACTACCAACTTGCAAAGTTATTGTAGAAGAGATTTTGCTTGGAACTATGTCAATAGCAAATATTGATGGTGGAAGCAGAATTGATATACAAATAAGCAAATAAATGAATATTACACTTGATACATACATTATATCTGATACACATTTTGGGCAGGATTCTGTATTAAAAAAAGAAAGAATAAGAAAATTAATATCAAATAATCTAGGCTATGATAATCATTTTGATTTAATGGTTGATAATTGGAATAGCAAAATCAAAAGTAGCGATAGTGTACTTCATTTAGGCGATGTATATTTTAAGAATGGAATATCATATCTCAAAAAACTCAATGGTAAAAAAATGCTAATTATCGGTAATAATGATGTAAAAAAAATAGAAGAGTTAAAAAAAATAAACTGGAAAATGAAAAATAAAATCATCTTAGATATTCCACAAAAAGAAAAAATAAGAGAGAAAATCAAAAAAAAGTATGGGAAAATAGAAGATAAAATATATTTAAATGGAATCATTATAGATATTGATGGAGAGAGAATCTTATTTAGTCATTTTCCTATTTTTAATCGAAAGATGAATGATAGATATGCGGCAATTAGAGATGTGCTAGATGATTATTTTAGGTTTAGCGAATGCTCATTAAATATACATGGGCACACACATTCAAAAGATACAGGAAATAAATTTTGCATCAATATGTCAGTGGAACAAACAATGCTATCCCCTATAAAACTAAAAAAAATATTAAATCACCACAGGAGATCATTATGAATATTTTAGTACCGATAATGGAAGGCTTTGAAGAGATAGAACTAGTAAGCATTGTAGATACACTAAGAAGAGCAGAAATCAATGTGATTCTAACTAAAGACTCTAATCACACAAGCGAATTCATCACTGGAGCACATCATATTAAAATAAAACCAGAATGCACAATATCTCAAATAAATACAGATGATATAGATGGTATATCGCTTGCAGGCGGATACAATGGAATGCTAAATCTAAAAAATAATAAGGAAATAATAAATATTATACAAACACTTAATAAACAAAATAAGCTTATATCAGCGATATGCGCATCTCCTATAGTGCTTGATGAAGCTAGAGTATTAAAAAACAAATTCACCTGCTATCCAGGCTGTCAAAATCAAATAAATAGCAAAGCAAGATATACAGAAGAAATCATATGTATTGATGAAAATATCATAACTGCAAATGGGCCTGCAAGCGGTGTTTTATTTGGACTTGAAATAATCAAAAAATTACTTGGTGAAACAAAATATAACGAAGTAAAAAATGAAATGCTAGTTATCTAAGATTTAAATAAAGATTCTAAGAGTTGCTTGCCACTTTCTTTTATATCATTTGGCTGCTTTTCTACTTCTTGTATATTTAGTGCATTAGGATTTTCACCCAAATCTTCAATCTCCAACTCCATACCAAGAAGCATAGAAGTAAGCCTAATATTTACACCTTCTTTACCTATAGCTTTTGACTTTTGATCGCTATATAGGGAAATAATAGCTTTATTATCCATAATCTTAACGCTGACTACTTTTGCAGGTGAAAGCGCATTTGCAATAAAAATCTCTGGGACATTGGAATATTCTACACAATCTATACTTTCACCACATATTTTTTTACTTACTGCATTAATTCTTACACCCTTTACACCAACCGTCGCACCAACTGGATCTACTCTAGGCGTATTTGATGATACGGCGACTTTTGATCTAACACCTGGTATCCTAGAACATTTCATTATATTTACTTCGCCATCTGCAATCTCTGGTACTTCTAGCTTTAATAATTCTTCTAAAAATTTTGGCGCTGTTCTGCTTAATTCTATTTGGATTCCATATTTTTTATCTATATAAATTCTTTTTAATATACAAGATATACTTTGACCAATTTTAAAACCTTCGCCTTTGATTCTATTTTTTCTAGGGAGTCTAGCCCTAATTGAATCAATTTCAACAATTGTATCTTCACTTTTTGGATCAATATAGACAACCATACCATTTACGATTTTTTCTATGCTATTTTTTAAGTTATCAAATATTTGATTTTCTATATTTTTCTCTATACTACTTTCTAGATCTTTTAAGAGATTACTAATGATATTTCTATTTAAATCCAAATTATCAATATTTAGTTCAAATAGCATTTCATCACCAATTGCTACATCACCACTTTGGCGTGCTTGGCTTATTGTAATCATCTTCTTAGAATCATCTTTAGAAAAATCATAATCATCATCTACAACTTTCACTTTATGAAATAATTTGATTGTTTTGTCTTTCTTGTCAAAATCAACAACAAAATTCATATCACTATCAATGCTGTTTTTTGCTAATTTTAGAATCTCATTTTTTACTATATTTTGCATAACATCGATTTGCAACCCTTTTTCATATGCGATAATTTCAACAATATCTAAAATTTTATCCAAGATTTGAATCCTTAAAATTTGAAGTATAAAGCATTTGTAAAAAATGATTGAATTATATCAAATTAGACTTAAAGTTTTAAGCTAAATTTGCTAGAATCCAATCTTTTAAAAAGCCAAAAGGATTGATATTATGGATTTAAAACTAGCTAAAAAAGACCCAAATGACGCACCTTCAGTGATATCATTAAGCGAAATAGAAAGACAAGTAGAAGAAAAAGGAGGTGCTACATTTTATCTTGACAAAGATAATTCAATAAAAGACCTCCAAAAAATGCGTGCACACTTTGAAAAAGGGACAAAATCCGTGCATTTCAATGAATTAAGATTCGGACTTGATAAAGACTGCTTTATTTATGAATTACACATTATTAATTATTAGAATTTTTTATTAAAGTATAAACAATTGAATAAAAAATTATTTATAAAAACTTTTGGCTGTGCTATGAATACACGCGATAGTGACCATATTATCGCGGAATTAAAAGAAAAAGAAAACTATACCCTAACAGAAGATATAAAAGAAGCTGATCTAATCATACTAAATACTTGCAGCGTTCGAGAAAAACCAGAAAGAAAACTATTTAGCGAGATTGGTAGCTATGCAGCAATCAAAAAAAAGGGGGCAAAAATAGGAATATGTGGCTGCACGGCAAGCGCACTTGGAAAAGAAATCATCAAAAAAGCGCCTAGTGTTGATTTTGTATTAGGTGCAAGAAATGTTTCAAAAATCACAAGTATTATAAACACACCAAAAGCCGTAGAAGTAGAAATTAATCACGATGAATCAAACTATGAATTTTGTATGACAACAGAATCTAATATACGAGCATTAATCAATATCTCTATTGGCTGTGATAAAAAATGCTCATACTGCATAGTGCCTCACACACGAGGAAAAGAAATATCTATACCACTTAATTTAATACTCAAAGAAGCGCAAATCAGAGCTGATAATGGCGCAAAAGAAATTATACTGCTTGGACAAAATGTCAATAATTATGGCGCTAGATTCTCATCACCACACGAAAAAATTAATTTTACTCGTCTTCTTAAAGAGATAAGCAAAATTAATGGAATCGAAAGAATTAAATTTGTATCTCCACATCCATTGCATATGGACGATGAATTTATAGAGGAATTTGCAAATAATAAAAAAATATCAAAATATATCCATATGCCTCTACAAAGTGGCTCAAATGCCGTTCTAAAGGACATGAAAAGGGGATACACAAAAGAATGGTTTCTAGATAGAGTAAATAAAATCAAAAAACTTTGCCCAGATGTCGGCATCGGAACAGATATTATTGTCGCATTTCCAACAGAAAAAGAAGAAGATTTCTATGATACTCTAGATATGGTAAAAAAGGTGGAATTTGATACGATGTATAGCTTTGTGTATTCCCCAAGGAAAGATACTTCAGCATTCAATATGAAAGAGATTGATTCAAAAATTGCAGCCACAAGATTAGAGATATTACAGAATCTACATAAACAAATACTAGAAAAAAAGGCAAAAAATGAAATTAATAAAATCCACAAAGTTATGATTGAAAACATAAAAGATTCCGCTAGTGAAGGAAGAAGTGATAATGGTAGATTAATCACAATAAAAGACACAAATTTATCACTTGGTGGATTTTATGATGTAGTGATAACAAACAATGAAAATGGAAGCCTATTTGGCAAAGTAGTCAGATAGAAATGCTTAACAAAGATTTTTTAAAAAAGTTCAAACGAAAAATCATTCTCTTATTTGCACCACGCCTTGTATGGGCGTTTCTTTGGATTTTATATCTAAGTTGCAAAAATAAATTCTACATACACGAAGATATCAAAAAAAGTAATGCTATTCTTGCATTTTGGCATGGAGAGTTTTTGATGCTCCCTTTTTTGTATAAAAAAATGCGAAATGTGCCAAAGATATTCGTGATTTCAAGCGAACATTTTGATGGCGAATTAATGGTAAAGCTATATGGCTATTATGGATTTAAAACAATTCGTGGATCTAGTACTAGAGGTGGAAGAAGAGTATTGATACAAGCATTTCAACAATTAAAAGAAGGATATGATATAGCAATTACACCAGATGGTCCAAAAGGACCATACCACAGCATAGCAGATGGGATTATTGCAATGAGCAAGAAGACTGGCATAGGAATAGTTCCCGTTAGAACACTTCCAAATAATTTTTTTGAATTAAAAACTTGGGATAAATTTAAAATACCAAAACCATTTTCAACAATAAAATATATATCTATGCCAAGTTTTCATATAGATGAAAACTTGAATATAGAAGATGCAAAAAAATTGGTATATAAACAAATGACAGCAGATCCAAAGATGATTTTTCACAATTTAGATTAGTTGATATTATAAGCTTAAGATTGTAGAATCTAATATCAATTTTTACTTTAAAGGCTAATTGTTGTCATTATTTAGCAGAATATACCAAAAGGTTTTTGTATCTATTGATCTAGATGCAAAAACTTGCAAAATAAAAATATCCTATCAAAACAAAAATCACGAAGAAAAAATATACAAAACAATTAATGCTGATTTCCCCATAGAAGCTGCAAAATACATAAGAAAGATTCAAGATAAATACCCATACACATACATAGCTGCAATTATAAGGGTTGAAAATCAAGGATTAATCACAGGGAATAAACTTAGCGTATTTGAACAATTCTCATTAAACATTAGTTCATTAAAGATAATGCTAGTTAATAAACAATGGTTTATCTATGTAGATAAAAAAAGCCTTCAAGAATATAAAAATAAATTTAGCAAAATAGATGGTATAGATTTTATATTTTCACCATTTATTATCATTTACGAAAAGATCAAAGATAAGCTAGATAATGTAAAAAAGCTATACATATTGCAAGAAAAAAATTCAACAAGCCTGCTTATAGCAGATAAAGAAAATATATATTTTGGCGATCATATCGTATTTGAACATAGTGAATTGATAGAAGAAGCAAAAGACGAAAGCAAAGATGAAGCTATCATAGAGTTTGATATTATAGATGAGATAGATGAAAACATTATAATAAAAGATTTTGAGAAAAATAGCTTTAAACCATCGTCAAATGAGCTTGGCGAGCTATCCATTGCAAATCATATGATTGAGTTGATAAAAAATACATTAAATAATTTCTATCAAGATAGTAGATATGCTAGTGACTTTATAGATGAATTATTAATCCTTGATGGATACGGAATAAGTGATAATGCAATATCGCACTTAAAAAACAATACTATGCTCGAAACACATTTTATACGCATAGATATTTGTCAAGAAATAGAAAATCTAATAAAAATGGAAGTAAAATGATTGCAAAATACAGAATAATCATTAAGGATAAAAATTGAGTGTAAGATATAGTTTCACCGCACCACGACCAAAATCAATAGTATCAAAATTATCAAAAATTTGGATTTTTTACACAATTCTTAGTGTTGCAATCATTTACATAGGTGGAATCTACCTAAGAATAGAAACAAATATTTTTCAAAGTGATACACAAATCACAGAAGATAATATGGACGCCCAAGATGAGAAAATATCAATTATCAATAAAAATACTGAGCAACTACAATATGAGATCAATTTAGAACAAATTAATAAAAATTATAATTATGAGCTACAAAACGCATTAAGCAAACTATTTGACCTAATTCCAGATCAAATAACAATCACACAGATATCACTTGAGGAAGACAAATTAATACTAAAAGGGATTACCCCAACTAGAGAAATATATTCATTCCTTTTACAGGCGCCATTGAAATCAATTTTTACAACAAGCAGGGTTGATTTCTTTCCATTACCAAATGGATGGTTTAACTTCACATCAATTAGCACTTTAGATAAAGAGGTAAAATGAAGTTTATAAACTTTTTAAATGAAGTAGATTGGAGCAAAAATATCATTTTTTTTATCATTTATACGATGATTATATTTTTTTGCCTAGCATTCTATTTTATCCCTATAATGCAAAATCATAAATTACAAACACTAGATTACAAGAGAACGCAGAATCTAAATAATGCAATCAATGCAAACATACAAAAATTGCAAAATGAAATGAATATAACAATGCAGCAAAATGCAAATACGCATCAAAATATGCGAAACAAAATAGATATAGCAAAGCTGGAAGAATATACAAAAAGATATTTCAATAATGCAACCATAAAAGACCACAAAATAACAGATTCTAACAATAATATCACAATACAAAGTATCGCCATAGAAGGCTATGCAAAACACACAAAAGAAGTTATTGATTTTATTGATAATATAAAAGAGTTAAATCACAGTATTCGCACTAGCTTTCCAATTAATATCATAAAACAAAAAGATCTTTTAAAAGTGGATTTAAAAATACAGATATATTATAGTGATTATAAATTCTAATTATTTTAATTCATACCAACGCTTGCCAACGCTAATACCACACTTAAGTGGCACTCTAAGTGTATAAGCATTATTCATAATTTCTAATATCTCTTGACTGATGCTATCTACACATTCATCTTTAACTTCAAATATTAATTCATCATGCACTTGAACTAATAATCTCACATCTCTATTTTTAAATCTATCAAAACATTTATTCATAGATAACTTTATCAAATCAGCAGCACTGCCTTGAAATATAGAATTGATACCTTCACGAAGGAATGCCATTTTTTCATATTCTGCAATATTGTGAAAATCAAAGATTCTATACCTCCCAAGCAATGTAGAAGCATATCCATTATGCAAAATAAAATCCTGTTGAGTTTGCAAATAATTTCTTACAGTTGGAAAACTCTCAAAATAACTATCTATATATTCTTTACTCTTTGATTGTGGTATATGTAGCGTTTGGGCAAGCTTTTTTACACCCATTCCATATATCAAACCAAAATTAATACTCTTTGCAATATTTCTATTTTCCCTAGCTAATTCATTGCCAAATATTTTTATCGCAGTTTCTAGATGTATATCTCTATCATTAATAAAAGATTCCACTAAATTAGGATCTTGTGAAAAATGCGCTAATAATCTAAGCTCAATTTGTGAATAATCCGCAGAAATCAAAGTGTATCCATCTCTTGCAACAAATCCATATCTAATTCTTCTGCCAATATCAGTCTTTACTGGAATATTTTGCAAATTTGGATTTCTTGAGCTAAGACGACCTGTGCTAGTCCCTGTCTGCATAAATGAAGTATAGATTCTATGATTAATATTCAAATTTATTATTGGAATTACATATGTATTAAGAAGTTTGTTAAGCTCTCTATGTTCGAGTATATATGAAATTACTGGGTGTGCATCTATAAGAGAATACAAAGTCTTTTCATCAGTGCTATATCCACTACTTTTTAACACTCTACCCTTTTTTAGGTTTAACTGATCAAATAGAACACCACCTAACTGCCTAGTAGAATTAATATTAAACTCATTACCAGTGATCTTGTAAATATCACTACTTACATCTTTAATTTTAGTTTCAAGCTCTAGTTTTAGTTGATTGAAAAAATTCAAATCAACGCCTATCCCATTACTCTCCATATCCAATAAAACTTTAATAAACGGAAATTCTACATCTTTTGCTATATCGATAATATCACTACTTAGCGTATTTATAAAATGATTATACAAAGCTAAGCTGCACACAGAATCTTGTACTCCATATTTCGTTGCTATATCAATTGGAACGCTAGAAAATACATCGCCTTTATTTACAATATCTTCAAATTTAATCGTAGTATAATTAAATTTTTTCTTTACTTGAAAATCAAGATTTAATGTATTTGATGGATTCTCTAGCCATGCAAATATCAAAGTATCACTATAATTCTCAATCTCTAAATCAAAATTTTTCCTCACAACAGCCATATCAAATTTTAGATTATGCCCAACAATGTGATGTTTAAATAACTTTTTTAATGCCTCTTTTGCATCATTTATAGATATTTGATTTTCCACACCAAGATAGAAATGATTAAGTGGAACATAATAGCCAATATCTAAAGACGAAGCAAAAGAAAAACCAACAATATCTGCACTTTTTACATCAAGAGAAGTTGTCTCAGTATCAAACGCAACAATACTATCCATACTAATAGCATCAATAACTCTATGCAACTCTTTAGAATCTACTATTTTTATACATTGAAAATCTAACAAAGTGCTATTTGAAGTAATCTGGGAATCCTTTTTAATCTTTGATAGAATGTTAATATCATATTTTTTAAGCTCATCTTCTATCAGAAATAGTGGATTAATATGTGGTTTCAACAATGCATTTAAATCAAATGAAGTAAGCAGGTCATCTCTTAATCTTACAAGCTCTCTGCTTTTATATGCAGAATCTTTGCCTTCAATCACTCTAGAAATAAGCTTTGGAGTAAGATAATCTTTCAAACAAGCAATATTATTATAGATTCCATCAAGAGAACCAAAATTGCCGATCAATTTTTGTGCAGTTTTCGCACCAATACCCTTAATACCGGATACATTATCACTTAAGTCACCAACAAGACTTTGATAATCAATAAACTGCTCTGGATATACACCAAATTTTTCAAAACAATCTTCTTTATATATATTCTTCTTTTTTATGGGGTCATATATATAAGTATTAGAATCTATCAACTGATACAAATCCTTATCAACACTAACAATTCTAATAGCCACATCTTTTGCATTGGATTTAATAGATGCTATAGCATCATCAGCCTCATATCCATCAATAGAGATATATGGCAGTTTCATTTGCTTAATCCATAAAATAGCAGTTTTAATCTGAATAGATAACTCTTCATCTATATCTGGACGATTTGCTTTGTAATCATCTGCTATATTTTTACGGAATTTTTTACCCTCACCTTCTAGAGCAAAAACAATATAAGATGAATCATCGTTATACAACTGATTTACCAAATTTGCAAAACCAAGCAAAACACCACTTGGCCTGCCATCTTTACTTTTCAATTTTGGCATTGCATAAAAATTACGAAAAAAATAACCAAAAGTATCAATAATAGATAAAGTTTTCATTGATTTAAATATCTAAAGTAATCCCAACTGGGCAATGATCACTTCCATAAATATCACTATAAATATCAGCTTCTTTTAAATGATCTTTCAATGAATGAGATAATAAAAAATAATCTATACGCCAACCAACATTTTTAGCACGTGCATTAGCCATATAAGACCACCAAGTATATGCATCAGTTTTGTCTGGATAAAGATACCTATAGCTATCAACAAAACCAGAATCAAGCAAAATATTAAATTTTTCTCGCTCCTCTTTTGTAAAACCTGCATTTTTTGTATTTTGTTTTGGATGTTTTAAATCAATCTCTCTATGAGCAACATTCAAATCTCCACACACAACAACAGGTTTTGAAAAAGAGAGCAAATAAGACCTAAAGTCATCTTCCCATTCCATTCTATAATCTAGCCTAGTAAGCTCCCTCTGAGAATTTGGTGTATATACATTAATTAAATAAAAATCTTCAAATTCAAGTGTGATTACACGACCTTCATTATCGTGTTTTTCAATATTAATACCATAAGTTTGAGAAATTGGTTTCATCTTAGAGAGTATTAGCGTTCCAGAATAGCCTTTTTTAACAGCACTATTCCAAAAACTATAATAATTAGGAAAATCAAATGTAGATTGCTCTTGTTGCATTTTTGTTTCTTGAATGCAAAATATATCAGAATCTACACTATCAAAAAAATCTTGGAAACCTTTATTCATACAGGCACGAAGCCCATTTACATTCCAAGAGATCATTTTCATTAATTATGATTGCCTTTTTTCTATGATACCTTTTGCAATATTTGAAGGCACTTCACCATAATGATCAAATTCCATACTATAACTTCCACGACCTTGAGTGGCAGATCGTAAATCTGTAGAATACCCAAACATCTCTGCTAGAGGAACAAAAGCATTAATTATCTTAATGCCCATTCTATCATCCATAGAATTAATTTGTCCTCTTCTTCTATTTAAATCCCCTATTACATCACCCATATATTCTTCAGGAACTTCAACTTCAACCTTTGTAATTGGCTCTAAAAGAACTGGAGATGCGCTTTTTGATGCCTCTTTAAATGCCATAGAAGCTGCGATCTTAAATGCCATTTCCGAACTATCAACATCGTGATAACTGCCATCATATAATGTAACTTGAAAATCAACAACTGGATATCCAGCCAATACACCACTTTGCATTGCTTCTTGAATACCCTTGTCTACCGCTGGAATATATTCTTTTGGAATCACACCACCGCTTATTTCATTAATAAATTTGTATCCACTACCTGGCTCTGTTGGCTCCATTTTAATAAATACATGACCATATTGACCTCTACCACCAGATTGTTTAGCATATTTATACTCTTTTTGAACGCTAGACCTTATAGTTTCCCTAAATGCAACTTGTGGCTGACCAACTTCTGCTTCAACCTTGAACTCCCTTTTCATTCTATCAACAATAATTTCTAAGTGAAGCTCACCCATACCAGAAATGATTGTCTGTCCTGTTTCTTCATCAGTTTTTACTCTAAAGCTTGGATCTTCTTCAGCTAATTTTGCTAATGCTAAAGACATTTTTTCTTGATCTGCTTTTGTTTTTGGTTCAACAGCAATAGAAATAACTGGATCTGGAAACTCCATCCTCTCCAAAATAACTGGATCTTTATCAGAACATAAAGTATCACCTGTTAATGTATCCTTTAATCCCACAAATGCACAAATCTCTCCAGAATATACTTCCTTGATATCTTCTCTTTTATTAGAGTGCATCTTTAAAAGTCTTCCGACTCTTTCTTTTGTTTTCTTTGTTGAATTATAAACATAGCTACCACTCTCAATAGATCCTCTATAAACCCTAACAAATGTCAATTGCCCAACAAAAGGATCTGTCATAATTTTAAATGCAAGACCAGCAAATTCACCATTATCACCAGATTTTACTTGTATTTCTTCATCAGTCTTTGCATCAATACCTCTAATATCCGCAACCTCTGTAGGAGATGGTAAATAATCAATAACTGCATCTAAAAGAGTTTGAACGCCTTTATTCTTAAAACTTGATCCACAAAGCATAGGAACAATAGACATATTTAAACACCCAGCTTTCAAACCTTTTTTAATATCATCTTTGCTTAACTCTTCGCCATTTAAATATTTCTCCATTAAAGCTTCATCTTGCTCTGCTGCAGCTTCAATCATTTTCTCTCTATATGTGCTAACAATATCTTTCATATCTTCTGGAATATCCACAATATCATACTTTGCACCCATTGTTTCATCATTCCAAATATAGCTTTTCATCTCTACTAAATCTACTAAACCTTTAAAACTATCTTCTGCACCTATTGGGAGTGCAATTGGAACAGGTCTCGACTTCAATCTCTGAGAAATTTGATTCTCAACATTATAAAAATTAGCGCCAATTCTATCCATTTTATTAACAAATACTAGTCTTGGAACGCCATATTTATTTGCTTGTCTCCAAACTGTTTCACTTTGAGGTTGCACTCCTCCAACGGAACAAAATACAGCAACAGCACCATCTAAAACACGCATAGATCTTTCAACTTCAATTGTAAAATCCACGTGCCCAGGAGTATCTATCAAATTAATTTGATAATTTTTCCAAAAGCAAGTAGTAGCAGCGGAAGTAATCGTAATTCCTCTTTCCTTTTCTTGCTCCATCCAGTCCATTGTAGCTGCACCATCGTGCACCTCACCAATTTTATGACTAACGCCTGTATAAAATAAAATTCTTTCAGATGTAGTGGTTTTACCAGCATCAATATGAGCTGCAATACCTATGTTTCTTAGCATATGTAGTGGAGTTTTTCTTGCCATTTTATACTCCAACTACCATCTATAATGTGCAAAAGCTTTATTTGCTTCAGCCATTTTATGCACTTCTTCTTTTTTCTTAAATGCATTGCCTTTTTCATTAGCAGCATCTATAAGCTCATTTGCAAGTCTATCAATCATGGTTCTTTCATTTCTTTTTCTAGTAGATTCTAAAATCCATCTAATAGATAATGATTGCTGCCTATCAGCTCTAACTTCAACAGGAACTTGATAAGTAGCACCGCCAACTCTTCTACTTCTTACTTCAACTAAAGGCTTAACATTTTCTAAAGCCTTTTGAAATACATCAATTCCTTTTTCGTTAGTTTTCTCTTCAATTTTATTAAATGAGCTATAAATTATTTTTTCAGCTATACTTTTTTTGCCATCATACATCATTTTATTGATAAACTTCGTTACGACTTTATTGTGATAAACAGGATCGCCCAAAACCTCTCTTTTAGCGGCTCTTCTCCTTCTCATAATTCTCCTTTACTTTTTAGATTCTGCTTTTGCTTTTTTTGCACCATATTTACTTCTAGATACTGTTCTCTTAGCAACACCAGCTGTATCAAGAGCACCTCTAACTATATGATATTTAACACCAGGTAAATCCTTAACCCTTCCACCTCTAACTAAAACAATAGAGTGTTCTTGCAAATTATGGCCTTCACCAGGAATATAACTAATAACCTCTATTTTACTTGTTAATTTTACTTTCGCAACTTTTCTTAAAGCCGAGTTAGGCTTTTTAGGTGAAGTTGTATAAACACGAGTGCAAACACCTCTTCTTTGCGGACACTCCATCAATGCAGGTGATTTTGATTGTTTGGAGATCTTTTTCCTTTCATTTCTTATTAACTGATTTATAGTTGGCACGACTTTTCCTTAATCAAAAAATTTTAAAAATGCTTATTGTATAGAATAAAATCTTTTATTTATCTTAAAATAAGCATATTATAAGTTTAACTTTCTATATTCTTTACCTTAAATACTTTGTCTTTATAGATTCCAGTTCCAACTGGTATCATACGACCCAATACCACATTCTCTTTCAAATCTTTCAAAGTATCAACTTTTGCTGCGATCGATGCTTCTGTCAATACCTTTGTAGTTTCTTGGAATGAAGCAGCAGAAATAATACTATCACTTCCGATAGCAGCCCTCGTGATACCTAACAATATAGGTTCAGCAATAGCAGGCTCACCACCTAATTTAATATAGTAGTCATTCTCTTCTTTAAATACTCTTCTTGACACTATATCATCTTTAATAAATCTAGTATCACCACTATCTACAATTTTTACTTGTCTTAACATCTGAGAAACAATTATCTCAATATGCTTATCAGCAATAGTAACACCCTGTCGTCTATAAACTTGCTGAACTTCACTAACTATATATTTATGAAGCTCTTTTTCGCCTAAGATTCTAAGAATATCGTGGCTTGATATAACTCCATCTGTCATAGATTCACCTGCATGAACAAACTCACCTTCATGAACTAGAATCTGTTTATTTTTATCTATTAAATACTCACTTGTTCTACCATCAGAAGCAGTTATAATGAGCATTTCTTTACCTCGTTGTTGTTTACCAAAACTAATATAACCATCAATTTCTGCTAAAACAGCTGGATCTTTTGGTTTTCTTGCTTCAAACAATTCTGATACCCTTGGAAGACCACCAGTAATATCTTTTGATTTAGCTATAGCTTTTGGAGCCTTAGCTAGAATATCAGCAACATACACATTATTTCCTTCATTAACAGCAATAGAAGTTTTTGGATCTATAGGATATCTATAAGATTCTCCATTTGCTGTTGTGACAATAATAGCAGGCTTATAACCGCTAGGGATATATTCATTAATAACTAGATTTCTTTGCCCTGTGATTTCATCAACCTGCTCTGTTGCTGTAAGTCCTGATATAATATTCTCAAAACTCACAACACCATCAACTTCCGATATAACAGGCATTGTATAAGGATCCCATTGTGCAATAATCTTTTGCTCATTAGATTCCGGCACTGCAATAAGAGTCTTAAAATCAACTTCAGTATTATCATCAACTTCCATTACAGATCCACGCGCTAGATAATGCCTTGATGCCTCTCTATCATTCTCATCAGCAATAATCGCAAAAATACCCTTTTCTGTAATTTTATGACCTTTTTTAATATACTTTATTCTCTCTAAACTATCGCCAACAAGTTTATATATCTTTAAAATACCTTTTTCTTTTGCAAATATATTCTGTGCAATTGGAGAATTATCTTCAACATTCAATTCACTTGCATATGGAATCCTATGTGGTATATTCCAACCATCTTTAATAATTTCAATAATACTTCCATCTTTTTTAATGTTATAACCACTGCTATGGGCGATAAATAATTTACCTTCGATTTTACCACTAACACCAGCTAACTCATTTGGCTTTGCAACATCATTTTTTCTTACCATATACCTTACGGTTTCTTTTTTACCAATGATGCTTACTATTGTCTCATCGTGAATATTTTCCACTTTCACAACACCATCAAATGGCGCTTTTACCTTTGGCTCAACAACAAGTATAGCTGCATTTCTTCTATTTACAACAATTGTTTTACCTTGCTTATTAGTGTATGTTTTAATGTTATGGAATCTAATAAAACCTTCTTTTTCTGCGACAACCTGTCTTTCTTCTTGTGATCTAGATGCTGTACCACCAACATGGAATGTTCTAAGTGTAAGCTGCGTTCCAGGCTCACCAATTGATTGAGCCGCGATCACGCCAACTGCTTCACCAATATTTACCATTTTCCCACTACCAAGATTTAGACCATAGCATTTTGCGCACACACCTTTCTCTGCTTTACAAGTAACAGGGGTCCTAATAACAACAGACTTAACCTCTGCTTCTTTAATTTTCCTTGCCATATTTTCATCAATTAAAGTGCCCTCAATTAACAAAATTTCATTTGTAATAGAATCTACAACATTTTCAGCCAATACTCTACCTACAATCCTCTCTTCAAGTGGCTCTATTAATTCACTTCCCACAGTAATATCAGAAATTTCAACACCCTCATGAGTGCCACAATCATCCATAACTATTTTTACATTTTGACTAACATCAATTAACTTCCTTGTTAAATAACCAGCATTTGCTGTTTTAAGTGCAGTATCCGCCAAACCTTTTCTAGCACCGTGAGTTGATGTGAAATATTCTAAAACATTCAACCCTTCTTTAAAGTTTGAAATAATTGGCGTTTCAATAATCGTACCATCAGGCTTTGCCATCAAACCCCTCATAGCAGAAAGCTGCCTAATCTGAGCGACACTACCTCTAGCACCAGAATCTGCCATCATATAGATAGAATTAAAGCCATCTTTATTAGATTCTATAAGCTTCATCATATCTTTACCCATAGAATTGCTTGTATCAGTCCAAATATCAATAATTTTATTATATCGCTCTTGTTCGGTCAATAAACCGCTATCAAATTGAGATTGAATATTTTTAACCTTCTTCTTAGCATCATCAATAATGGCTTGTTTATCACTAGGCACTAAAACATCATATGCAGAAATAGAAATACCTGCTTTTGTAGCATATTTAAATCCTAGATCTTTTAAATCATCTAAGAATTTAGCCATCACAGATAAACCACTTTCTTTATTTACATAATCTATCAAGTTGCCTATATCTTTCTTTTTCATTACCCTATTCCATAAATCAACTGGAATTCCATCAGGGAGTATAGAATGCAATATCATTCTACCTGCAGTAGTATAAATCATTCTTCCATCTAAATATGTTCTAATTTTTGCATTAATATCTAGCTCATCACTATCAATTGCAATCATTATTTCATTAATATCACCAAATAATTTGTGTTGCCCTTTTACATCATTTTTCATTAATGATATATAATATAACCCAAGAACCATATCCTGACTTGGTGCAACAATAGCTTTACCACTTGCAGGAAGTAAAATATTTGTTGAGCTTAACATCAAGATTTTGCATTCTGTAATAGCTTCTTGTGATAATGGAACATGGACAGCCATTTGATCCCCATCAAAATCAGCATTAAATGCAGAACAAACTAACGGATGCAATTGTATCGCTTTACCTTCTATCAATTTAGGATGAAATGCCTGAATACTTTGTTTATGCAATGTTGGCGCTCTATTTAATAGTATAGGATATCCCTTAACTATATCAGATAGACATTCCCAAACCTCATCTTTCTTTTGCTCTATCATTTTGTTTGCTTGTTTTAGTGTTGTCGCATAACCTTTTTCCTCAAGTTTTGCTAACAAATGAGGTTTAAATAACTCTAAAGCCATATTTTTTGGCAATCCACATTGATCCATTCTTAAATTTGGGCCTACGACAATAACACTTCTTCCAGAAAAATCAACCCTCTTACCAAGAAGATTCTGTCTAAATCTACCTTGCTTACCTTTAATAATTTCAGATAGAGATTTAAGAGGGCGTTTATTTGCACCTTTTACAGCATTAGCATTTCTACCATTATCAAACAGTGCATCAACAGCTTCTTGCAACATTCTTTTTTCATTTCTTACAATAATCTCTGGAGAATCTAGCTCCATAAGCCTCTTTAACCTTTGATTTCTATTTATAACTCTCCTATATAGATCATTTATATCACTAACTGCAAATTTTCCACCATCTAAAGTTACAAGAGGTCTTAAATCAGGTGGCAATACAGGCAACATAGTAAGCATCATATGCTCTGGTCGTGATTTAGAGTTTATAAAGCTTTCAACCACTTTTAATCGCTTAGCAATAATCTTTCGTTTTGCTTCAGATTTTGTGCTTTTATATTCTTCTTTTAACGATACTCTAAGACCAACAATGTCTAACTCTTCTAATAATTCTTTTACGGCAGCACCACCCATCTCTGCGATAAAATTAGTATGATCAAAGCGTTTATATAAGCTATCATATTGTTCTTGATTTAAAATATCATATTTTAAAACAGGCTTTGTTCCTTCATTATCATAATAAGCATCGCCTGGATTTTTAACAATATATGCCTCGTAATAAAGTACCCTTTCTAAATCTTTCATTTTCACACCAAGCAATGTTCCTATTCTACTTGGAAGTGAATTTACATACCAAATATGAGCAACTGGAGTAACTAACTCAATATGCCCCATACGACTTCTTCTAACTTTTGAGCTAGTGATTTCAACACCACATTTCTCGCATACCATAACCGTATCTTTAAATCTTTTCTTCTTATATTTTCCGCAAATACACTCATAATCCCTAACTGGACCAAATATTTTTGCACAAAACAATCCATCTCTCTCTGGTTTTAGCGTCCTATAATTAATCGTTTCTGGCTTTTTAACCTCACCATAACTCCAGCTTCTTATAGTTTCTGGACTTGCCAAAACCAATTGAAGCGATGAAAAGTCTTTTTTTGTTTTAGAATCTTTATTTACATTTTCCTCAAGCAATGGAATTTGATTATTCTCTTTATCATAAACCACCACATCAAGAGCAAGCGATTGAAGCTCTTTTGTAAGGACATAGAAAGTTTGTGGAATTTCAGATTCTCCAACTGGTTTATTGCTAGTGATAGCCTTATATGCATTATATCTACCATCAATATCATCTGATTTAATAGTTAGCATTTCTTTTAAAGTATGTGATGCACCATAAGCCTCTAATGCCCATACTTCCATTTCACCAAATCTCTGACCACCAAATAAAGCTTTACCACCTACTGGTTGTTGAGTAACAAGGCTATAAGGACCTGTGCTTCTTGCATGGACTTTTTCATCAACTAAATGGTGTAATTTTAAAATATACATATATCCAACATTTACACGCTCTTTCATTTTTTCACCAGTTTTACCATCATAAAGCTCAGTTTTGCCATCCATATCTATTTTTGCCAATTCAAATAGTTTTTTAAATGTATTTTCATCTACACCATCAAAAACAGGAGTTGCAAACCTAACACCCTTGCTCCAATCTCTAGCATAGCTAATAAGCTCGTCATCACTTAGATTCTTAATAAAATCACTAACTTGAGGCTTATTAACCACATCTACTATCTGAAGCATTTTTGTTCTCAAGTCAGCTATAAATGTTGCCTTATTTGCATTAAAGATTTCCTCTATATCATTTCCTAATTTTTTACCAACAAGACCTAAATGAGTTTCTAAAATCTGACCTATATTCATACGAGAAGGCACACCAAGAGGATTTAGTACAATCTCAACACTTTGACCATCAGCTGTATATGGCATATCAACCTCAGGAACAATTGTAGATACAATACCTTTATTTCCGTGTCGTCCAGCCATCTTATCACCAACTTTTAACTTTCGTTTAGTAGCGATATATACTTTTACTTTTTTTACAACACCACTTGGCAAAATATCATCTTTTTCTAAAATAGAGATCTTTTCTTGATATTCTTCACCTAAAATTCTCTTTTGTTCTGCAAAATTATTTTTGATTTGCTCATATCGGTCTCTTATTTCTTTTGAATAACTTTTTATAAGAGTGTTAAGCCCAAATCGTCCAACAATAGCTATATCATCTTTATTTATAATATCACCTTTTTTATACTTTTTATCATTAACATTTGCAGAAGATATTAATTTCTCTTTGCATAAAAGTGATATAACTCTAAGCGTCTCCTCCTTATCAAGCATAGCCATTTTATCCCTATGCTCACTTTCTAGGCGGTTTTTATCATCTTCATAAGCTTTAATTGCTCTATTATCTTTTGCATAACCCTTTTTTGTAAATATTTTTACATCAACAACAACACCTTCCAATGATGGCGGACAATATAATGACTTATTAACAACATGTCCTGCTTTTTCGCCAAATATAGCTCTAAGCAGCCTTTCTTCTGGTGTTGGTTTTGCTTCGCTCTTTGGAGAAACTTTACCAACCAAAATCATTCCACCGCTTACATATGTCCCAACTTTTACGATACCACTAATATCAAGATGTTCTATCTCTTCTTCTTTAACCTGTGGAATATCAGCAGTAATCTCTTCAGTGCCGTGCTTTAACTCTCTTGCTTCAATCTCTTTTTCATAAATATGAATAGAAGTAAAAGCATCTTCTCTAATTAATTTTTCGCTAACAACAATAGCATCTTCAAAGTTGTATCCATTCCAAGGCATAAATGCAACTTTAATATTTTTACCAAGTGCAAGTTCGCCATTATCCATACTAGCACCATCTGCTATCACTTGACCTGCTTTAATTACATCACCCTTTTTTACAATTGGCACTTGAGAAAATGATGTGTTATTATTTGTGCGAAGATTTTTTTGTAAAGAATAATGATCAATATATGCACCATTGTCATCTTCACCCATAATGTATATGTTTCTACTATCTACAAGCTCTACAATACCATCTCTTGTAGCTTTTATAGCCTCATAAGAATCTCTTGCAACTACACTTTCAATTCCAGTTCCAACAACAGGTGCATCTGGTTTCAATAAAGGGACAGATTGACGCTGCATATTTGAACCCATAAGAGCCCTGTTTGCATCATCGTGCTCTAAAAATGGAATAAGAGATGCAGCAACACCAACTAACATCCTTGGATTTAAATCTATTAAATCAACTTTACTTTTCTCACTTAATAGAATCTCACCATCTTTTCTAACTTCAATAAGATCCTCTTCAATTACATTATCTTTATTTAGCTTTGTACTTGCAGGCGCTATAACCAATCCTTCTTCTTGTGAAGCTGTGATATAAACAATATCATTTGTTACTTTTCCATTAACAACTTTTTTATAAGGAGCTTCAATGAAACCTAAGTCATTTACTCTAGTAAATGTAGATAAAGTATTGATAAGACCAATATTTTGACCTTCTGGTGTTTCAATAGGACAGATTCTACCATAGTGAGTTGGATGAACATCACGAGCTTCAAATCCAACTCTTTCTTTCACTAAGCCACCTTCACCAAGAGCTGAAAGCCTTCTTTTATGTGTAATTTCAGATAATGGATTTGTTTGATCCATAAATTGTGATAATTGACCACCTGTAAAAAACTCTAAAATAGTACTTGTTATTGTTTTAGAGTTTATCAATTCGTGAGGCATAATAGTTTCAATATCAGTATTTGTACTAGCAAGTTTATCTCTAATTACTTTTTGCATCTTTAATAAACCTGTGTGTAATTCGTTTGCCAACAACTCACCAATAGCTCTAATTCTTCTATTACCTAAATGATCTCTATCATCGATTCTGCCAAGACCATTTTTTACTTTAATTAAATACTTGATAGTCTCTAAAATATCCTCTCTTGTTAATGTCGTAATATAACTAGGTATGTTTAGCCCAAGCTTATGATTCATTTTCATTCTGCCAACTTTTGTTAAATCATATCGCTCTGGATCAAAAAATAATTGTTGAACAAAATTTTTAGCAACATCTTTTGTTACTGGATCACCTGGTTTCATAACTTTATAAATTCTAATAGCAGCAAGGTCATTTTCATCATCTATCTTTTCTGTCTGTTTTAGCAATTTTAAAGATTCCACATCTGCCATAAAAGAATTAATAATTGATAAATCAC
This sequence comes from uncultured Helicobacteraceae bacterium, assembly GCA_944323755.1. Lineage (GTDB taxonomy): Bacteria > Campylobacterota > Campylobacteria > Campylobacterales > Helicobacteraceae > NHYM01. The sequence continues at coordinate 201,902 of CALUTR010000003.1, read as the reverse complement.
AACCTAAAGCAGAATCATTAATAACTTTAAACTTATTAATTTTTAATTCTGCTAAATGCTTCAATTTAACATCATCAACTTGAGTAAGAGTATCAAAAATAATTTCTCCACTATTTTTATCAATAATTGGCTCTGCAAAATATTTATTTTCCAATGCTTCAATAGGATAAATAATCCAATCAAGACCTTTTTCTTTTAACTCATTTGCTTTTTTTATGGTAAGTTTTTTACCAGCTTGTATAACAATATCACCATTTTTATTTTTTATATCAAAGCCAACCTTGCCATTTACAAAATCATTAGGATTAAAAGGTATTAAATATGAACCTTTTTCAAATTTAACGTCAAATAGAGGGTAAAAAATTCTAATAATATCCTGCTTGTTATATCCCAATGCACGCAATAAAATAGTAACATGAACTTTTCGTCTTTTATTGATTCTAACAAACAAAACATCTTTTGTATCATATTCAAAATGCAGCCAAGAACCTCTATCAGGTATGATTTGTCCTGTGTATATAAGCTTATTAGATGAGGTTGCAGACTCCTCTTCTTTAAAAATAACACCTGGACTTCTGTATAACTGATTAACAACAACTCTCTCAACACCATTAATGATAAATGAGGTCTTATCTGTCATTAATGGTATTTCTCTAACATAGATACTCTGCTCTTTTACATCTTGCACACCTATTTTTTCACCAGTAGCTTCATCTCTCTCGTGCAATATAAGCCTAACTTTAATCTTCAATGGTATAGAATATGTAATACCACGCTCCATAGCTTCTCTAACAGTATATTTTGGCTTTCCATACTCACACCCAGCATACTCAAGAGTCAATCTATTCTGTGCATCGTGAATAGGAAATACAGATTTAAAAACTTTATTTATACCACTATCTTCAGGATTTTTAGTAGATATAAATGAATCATAACTATTGCGCTGTAATTGCAATAAGTCTGGAATTGGTAATTCTTCTTGTGTCTTAGCAAAATTTAATCGTATTCTATTTCCTGATTTAATTGTTGTTGGCATATCATAACCTCATAATAAGTAGTTTAGATTTCTTAAATATTCTAAATTTGATTGAAATATTTTAAATAGAATTTATTTAAAATATTTAAGCACCCAGCGTATAAGAATTAGAAGCACAAAGCTTCTAATACAACAAAGCTATATAGCAGATTATCTAATCTCTACTTTTGCTCCAGCTTCTTCGAGTTTTTTCTTAATATCTTCTGCTTCATCTTTACTCACACCTTCTTTTAATGTATGAGGAACTTGCTCAGTAGCATCTTTTGCTTCTTTTAAGCCAAGACCTGTAACTTCTCTAACAACCTTAATGACATTAATTTTCTTATCACCACTATCTGTGATAATAACGCTAAATTCAGTTTTCTCTTCCGCCGTTGCTGCACCACCAGCTGCAACACCAGCACCAGCAACAACAGTTGGAGCTGCACTAACACCAAATTTCTCTTCAAATTCTTTTACTAATTCTGACAATTCCAATACTGATAAATTAGAAATAAATTCTAAAACTTCTTCTTTTGTTATAGCCATTTTTATCTCCTAAAAATTTTAAAAAATATTAAGCTTCTTTGCTTTTTCTTAAATTATCTAATCCTGTTACAAAATATCTTGCTGGAGCAGTCCATACAGATAACAACATACCTATTAGCTCTTCTTTGCTTGGTAGCTTAGATATAGATTCTATATGATTAGAATCTACTGCTTTACCATCAAAAAAACCAGCTTTGATAACAAATTTTTCTTTATTTGCATCTGCAAATTTTTGAGCACTTTTTGCTAAAGCTATCTGATCTTTACCCCATAAAAAGATATTAGTATCTTTCAATGTGATGCCTTCAATATTAGCATTCTTAAATGCAATACTTGCTAATTTATTTTTGATTACTTGAACTTTAGAATCAGATTGTAAAGCGCTTCTTCTTAAAACTTCTAATTCTTTTACACTAAGCCCTTTATAATCACAAATAATGATATTAGAATATAAAAAGCTAGAACTAAGTTGCTCAATAAGTTTTGCCTTATCTTGCTTTGTCATATTTCCTCCTTTCAGACTAACCTATACAAGGACTTTATATAAAATAAAGAATTAAGGATACCCCTTGTAGTCTTCAGCCTAAGATAAACAAACAATACTATTTAATATCAATCAATTCTTGAGAATCTATTTCTACTGATGGACTCATAGTTAAAGATATAGATGTTTTTCTAATATACTTACCTTTTGCACTTGCAGGTTTTAATCTATTGATAGTCTTTACTAGTTCAATTAAATTATCTTTTATTTTGCTTGCTTCAAAACTAGCTTTTCCAAGTGGTGCATGGATATTTCCTTTTTTATCAACCCTAAAATTAACTTGACCACTTTTTGCATTACTAACAGCTTTAGCAATATCTAGAGTTACAGTTCCAGTTTTTGGATTTGGCATTAAACCCTTTGGGCCTAAAATCTTACCAACTTTACCTACCATAGCCATCATATCCGGAGTAGCAATAACCATATCAAAATTTAAATTGCCATTCTTTATTTCTTCTACAAGATCATCATCACCAACAATATCAGCACCAGCATTTTTCGCTTCATCAGCCTTTAATCCTTTGGCAAAAACAGCAACTCTAACCATTTTACCAGTGCCATGTGGTAGAACAACAGCACCTCTAATCATTTGATCAGCATGTCTTGGATCGACACCAAGTTTCATAGCAATTTCAACAGTTTCATCAAATTTTGCAGAAACTAATGACTTCACTAAAGTAGTAGCACTGTCTAAATCATAAATTTTACCCTTCTCTATCTTTGTTTGAAGATTTTGCAATCTTTTAGCAATTTTTTTCATAATAACTCCCAAAAAATATTAATCAACTATTTCTATGCCCATGCTTCTAGCACTACCAGATACTATCTTCTTAGCAGCTTCTAAATCATTAGCATTCAAATCTTCCATTTTTAACTTAGCAATAGATTCAATTTGATTTTGAGTAAGTTTGCCTATTTTATTTTTTAGAGGATTATCAGATCCTTTTTTGATATTGGCTTCTTTTTTTATTAAATCTGTAACCGGTGGCTTTTTTGTAATAAAACTAAAGCTTTTATCTTGATAAACAGTAATAATAACAGGAATATTAAAATCTCCCATATCTTTTGTTTTCTCATTAAAAGCTTTACAAAATTCCATAATATTAACACCTCTTTGACCAAGCGCTGGACCAACTGGAGGTGATGGATTAGCTTTACCTGCTGGAATTTGAAGCTTTAACTCACCTACTACTTTTTTTGCCATTTTAAACTCTCCTTATACTATTTTTTCTACTTGAGAATCTGAAATCTCAATTGGCGTATTTCTACCAAAGATAGAAATATTTAACTTTAACTTTCTATGCTCCATATCATACTCTTCAACTGTTGCAGTAAAATTCAAAAACGCCCCATCAATAATGCGGACAAACTCACCTGGCAAGAAAGATACTTTTGGTTTTGGAGCAGCACGATTATGAACCTTTTCCAAAATCATATCAATATCTTTTTGACTTAATGGCGTCGGTTTCTTAGATTCACCAATAAAACGCCCTACTCTAGGCAACGATTGTATCATATGCCACAACTCTGTGCTTAAATCAATTTTTATAAACACATAGCCCGGATATAAACTTCTTGCAGTTATTTTTCGTTTATTATTTTTGAACTCTACTATATCTTCTGTGGGCACAACTATTTGCTCCATTTTGTCTAATAATTTAGTCTCACGAAGCAGATTTTCAATTGCTAGTTTTACTGATTTTTCACTACCAGAATATGTCTGAATTGCATACCACTCTAATGCCATAACATAACCTCAAATCTATAAAATACTAGAAGCAATAGCACCAAAAATAGCACCAATCAATGCTAAAAATAAAGCAATCACTGTAACAACAACAAGCACAGATATAGAAGCATTTCTAATTTGTTCTTTTGTTGGAAAAATTACTTTATCTAACTCTTCTCTTGCCATTCTATAAAATACAAATAGCCTCTTCATTAAATCTCCAAATTAAATATAGTGAAAACATATAGCTATATCCACAAACAACCGCTAAATAAATGGCAGGCCAGGAGGGACTCGAACCCCCAACAGTCGGTTTTGGAGACCGATGCTCTACCATTGGAGCTACTGACCTAAGATACGAGGCTAAACCTCGTATATTTTTAACTCTTAAGCTTTACCTCTTTATGAATAGTATGCTTATTCAATCTAGGACAAAATTTCTTGAGCTCCAGTTTTTCTACATTTGTTTTAGCATTTTTTGTAGTGCTATAATTTATATCACCACACTCTACACATTTTAATCCAACTTTTATTTTCATAAAATACTTTCCTTACTGAAGTATCTTAGTTACAACACCAGCACCAACTGTTCTACCACCTTCACGGATAGCAAATCGAGTTCCCTCTTCAAGGGCAATTGGGTTTATAAGCTCAACAGTAATTTTAATATTATCACCAGGCATAACCATTTCAACGCCATCAGGCAAAGCAATTGAACCAGTTACATCTGTAGTTCTAACATAGAATTGAGGTCTATATCCATTAAAGAATGGAGTATGTCTTCCACCTTCATCTTTTGAAAGAACATAAACTTCACCTTCAAATTTAGTATGAGGAGTAATTGAGCCTGGCTTACAAAGAACCATACCTCTTTCGACTTCCTCTTTTTTTGTTCCTCTTAAAAGAACACCAACATTATCACCTGCTTCACCTTTATCTAATTCTTTTCTAAACATTTCTACGCCAGTGATTGTAGTTTTCTGAGTATCTCTAATACCAACAATCTCTACTTCATCACCTACTTTTACTACACCTCTTTCAATTCTTCCTGTTACAACAGTTCCACGACCTGCAATTGAAAACACATCTTCTACAGGCATAAGGAATGTTTTTTCAGTATCTCTTTGCGGAGTTGGAATATAAGCATCAACTTCAGCCATTAATTTTAGAATCTTTTCACCCCATTCTCCAATTTGACCTGTCTTTGCTTCTTCTAATGCTTTTAATGCAGATCCAGCTACAATTGGTGTATCATCACCAGGGAATTCATATTTGCTTAATAGTTCTCTAACTTCCATTTCAACTAATTCTAAAAGATCTGGATCATCAAGCATATCTTGTTTATTCAAGAAAACGACAATATATGGAACACCAACTTGGCGAGATAAAAGAATATGCTCTCTTGTTTGCGGCATTGGACCATCAGCAGCTGATACAACTAAAATTGCTCCATCCATTTGCGCAGCACCTGTAATCATATTTTTAACATAATCAGCGTGACCTGGACAATCTACATGCGCATAATGTCTATTTTCTGTCTCATACTCAATATGAGAAGTTGCAATAGTAATACCTCTTTCTTTCTCTTCAGGCGCATTATCTATATTATCATAGTCTTTTAATTCAGCAAGACCTTTTAATGACAAAACAGCAGAAATAGCTGCACTCAAAGTTGTTTTACCATGATCAACGTGCCCAATTGTTCCAACATTAACATGTGGTTTATTTTTAACAAATTTTTCTTTTGCCATGTTTTTCTCCTTTATTAAAATTACAAATAAAAACTGGAGCCCACAAGCGGGATTGAACCGCCGACCTCTTCCTTACCAAGGAAGTGCTCTGCCACTGAGCTATATGGGCATAATTATCAAAGTATATTTTGGAAATATGAAATATTGCAACGAAGCTATGTTTGAAATATTTCAGCTCCCAGAATATAATTAATATTTTTGGAGCGGGAGACGGGGCTCGAACCCGCGACCCTCAGCTTGGAAGGCTGATGCTCTAGCCAACTGAGCTACTCCCGCATCACTCATATTCAAAATAATGGTGGTGAGTCGTGGATTCGAACCACGGAAGGTAAAAACCAGCAGATTTACAGTCTGCCCTCGTTGGCCACTTGAGTAACTCACCCAAAAAACATTAGAACTGGTAACACACTGAAAATATAAAATTAAAAGTGTATGGAGCTGGTTAAGGGACTTGAACCCCCGGCCTGCTGCTTACAAGGCAGCTGCTCTACCAACTGAGCTAAACCAGCATAGAATTTAAAAGTTCGAATTCTAACAAAATAATAATATATATGTCAAGAATAAATAATAAATATCTAAAATTAATAAATATCTAAAATGAAAATACAAAATATATTATCTTTAATTTAATTAAAAGCCAAAACAATGATAAAGCCATATAAAAGATGTCAATGTAGCATCCTTTTAATCTATTTAAATTCTGGTTTTGGAGTATCCAATGTCTGTGCTGGAAGCATAGGATATGTAATTTCTGGCTTTACACCTGTTAGAGAGTTAAAAAATACTTCTATTTTTTTTGCCTCTTCATCGCTTATTTCAGCACCTAATTGAATACTTGCCATTTCTTTTATAGCATCTTTTACATCCCAGTATTGACCATTATGAAAATAAGGCATAGTTTCTAGTATATTCCTTAGTGTAGGTGTTTTTACCATACCATTTACATCACCTTTAAATCCACCAATATTTGCAAATTTATACTCTCTTGCAACTCCAAGTGGTTGCATTGTTCCACCTAAATTTATATCATTATGACAAGCTGTGCAACCCTTATCTATAAAAACATTTAAACCTTCTTGTTCTTTTGCACTTAGGGCTTTAGTGTTGCCTCGTAAAAAATCATCGTATCTAGACGGGGTTACCAATGTTTTTTCAAATACAGCGATGGCATCTGCAATAGTATCAAAATCAATTTTTACATTTTCTCCGTAGGCTTTTTTGAATGCAACTACATACTCTGGAATAGAAGTAATCTTTGCTATAACAACCTCTGGACTTGCATTCATTTCTTGTGCAGCCTGCATTGGACCCTTTGCTTGATCTTGAAGGTGTGCACTTCTCCCATCCCAAAATTGAGATGAATTAAAAACAGAATTATAAACTGTAGGAGAATTTAGATGTTGTGGATTCTGTGTCCATTTATGCCCGATGGCAGCAGGTACTATATCTGCACCACCTAATCCTAAATTATGACAAGTATTACATGAAATCAAATTAGAGCTAGAAATCCTAGGATCAAAGTAAAGCTTTTTCCCAAGCTCAATTTTTAATTTATTCTGTTTAGTGTCACCTGTAATCTTAGTAAGTTCATTACCAACTGGTATTGGCTTTAAGCCAGAATCTATGGCCTTTTTTATCAACTCTTCCCCACTAGCAGCAAACAATATTGTAGCTCCAAGAAAAATTGAACTAATTACGAATGAAATTCTCATAAGAAACCTCTCACTTAATTAAATTTAAAATAGAATTCGTATTATATGATATTTTTTATTATTTAACTTGATATATAGCAAGAAAATTCAAGAAAATAATATTTTTTAAAGATAATAGCTGTTCTATTGTGTTAATATTCTAACCATATAATGCCAAAATTAATACCAAAAATCATAGAATAAAGTGATACAACATGGAAGCAAAGTTTATATCTCTAGCAATTGAAACATATAAAATAACATTAATCGTATCACTGCCTTTATTGCTTACTGGATTAATTGTGGGGTTATTAGTAAGCATATTTCAAGCAACTACACAAATAAATGACGCTACACTGTCGTTTATACCAAAGATTTTAGCAATCATTGCAGTATTAATTTTCACAATGCCTTGGATGTTAAGTATGATAACAGACTACACTAGAATCTTATTTAATATGATTCCAGATTTTCCATTTTAAACTCACAAAATTCATAGAATGATAGAAAAAACCATAGACTTCAGATACTACTCAAGCATTAGAATTGGTGGCATAAAAACAATAAAAATAGCACAGAATGTAAATGAAGCAATAGAGTTATCAAAAACTCACACAATCATTGGTAGAGCAAATAATACACTCATATCACCAAATGCGAAGAATCTTTTTTGTCTTGGTGATGAATTTGATTACATACACGACAATGGAGATTACATAGAAATTGGTGCAAAAAGTAACAATAGAAAAGTATTCTTATACTTTAAAGAAAAAAACTTGGGTGGTATAGAGTTTTTAGGTTCTCTTCCTGGAAGTATTGGCGGAACTATAAAAATGAATGCTGGCATGAAAGAATATGAAATAAAAGATTCTATTATATCTGTATGCATTAATGATGATTGGATAGAATCTAGCAAGATAAATTTCACATATAGACATAGCAATATAGATGGAATAATAACAGCAGTAAGATTTAAAAAGCGAAATGGTTTTATGAGTAATCTAGAATTATTATTTAAAGAAATGAGAAAAAACCAACCAAGAGAACCAAGTCTTGGTAGCTGCTTTAAAAATCCAAAAGAAATTCCAGCAGGCAAACTTTTGGATATGGTAAATTTAAAAGGGTTTAGAATTGGTGATATGTCTTTTAGTAAAAAGCATGCAAATTTTCTAGTTAATCTTGGAAATGGAAGTTTTGATGATGCAATAGAGTTAATAAATATAGCACAAAATACAATATACAAAAAATACAAAATAAACCTAGAACCTGAAATAATAATTATAAAAGGAGAATAAATGAAAATATTATTTATATGTTTAGGAAATATATGCAGATCGCCGCTTGCTGAAGGTATAGCAAAAGAATATATCAAAAAGCACAATTTAGATATTGAAGTAGATTCGTGTGGCACTAGTGGCTGGCACATAGGAGAGCCTCCAGATAGAAGATCAATTAATATTGCAAAAAAATATGGAATTGATATAAGCAACCTAAAAGGAAGACAAATTAGTGTATATGGCGATGCAGATTGGGATTATTATATTGTTATGGATGAAAACAATAAAAAAGATTTAATAAATATGGGTTTTCCAAAAGAAAAAATCAAAAAAATAGGAGAATTTGGCGCAAATAATGATGATGTTCCTGATCCATATAATTATAGAGATATGCAAGGATTTGACAATGTATTTAATATGATTCAATGTTGCATAAATAATATGTTTGAATCTGAAATTAAAATTATTTAAGATTCAAATAAAAACTTTAATTTTAGTTATATTTTTATATATATTGCTTTTTTAAATTATTTGTTATATACGATATACTTTATATACTATATGTTACAAAATGTAAAAATTAATCATTTATAAACAATATGCATATTTATAAAATTATAAAGTATCAGTTACAATTACTCACGAATTCAAACTTAACTTAATCAAGGCTTAAAATATGCAATATGATGACTTAGGTCAATTATTCCAGATATTAAATGATGAACAAATTGAAATATTAAAAAATGGATATGAAATATTATTGTCAAATATTAGTCTAGATTATCAAAGCGATGTCAGTGTAAATAATACATTACTTATTGTCGGTGAAAATGAACTAGCAAGTGAATTTATAAGAAAAGCAAAAGATAAATTTGAAATAACACACAAACCATATATCGAACAGTATGGAGGAACCATTGGCGATTTCATCTCAATAGTAGAAAATGAGGAAATACAAACATCGCAAATAGTATTCTTCATCAAGCCACAATTAGATTCCAGAATCCTAAGCAAAACAACACAAATTGGAATCCACTTTGCAAGTGACTATAAAGATGTAGATTCTATGATTAATGAAATAGAAAGCCTTATTGGTGATTTCACGTACGAAAATACAATTTTATACAATAGTAACAAATGCCAGTATCATCATAGGAATAAAACACAAAATTCATACTGTTATGAATGCGAAAATGTCTGTCCCACATTTGCAATAATAAAAGATGATGAAACAAAAGAGTTGAAATTCTCAGATATAGATTGCATATTTTGCGGAAAATGCGTTGGAGTGTGCCCAAGTGGTGCAATGCAAAAAGCAAATGCTCCACTTATTGAAATGGTAAAAGCAGCAAGATTATATCAAGATAAGATTCCACTTATTATTAGCAGACAAGATATAGAATCCATATCTAATATAAATATAAAAGATTCGCAAATCATACCATTTGTATTGCCAAATGCAAATATGCTAAATGAGGTATATTTAATATCAATTCTACAATCAACTGGCACGCAATGTATTATATATGGAGATATTGAGCCAAATTTAAGTGATGCAATTGACTTTATCAATGAGTTATACATTAAGATATTTAATAAAAAAGCAATATATGTGCAAAATGAAATTACAACATTTAATACTCTCCAAGTAGAGCAATTTCCAAAATATACATATAATACAGAATCTGCAGAATTTAATAGAGAAATATTTGCAGAGAGAGTAAAATTCTTAATCAAAGATAATGATTATGGTGCGATTTATAACAAACCAAGCATTAAATATACAGATTTAAAGATAAATGCAGAAAAATGCACTCTTTGTATGTCGTGCGTGGAAGCATGCAATACAAGTGCATTGATTAGCTCAAAAAGCAATTTTGAATTACTACTTAATCCATCAAAATGCACAGCTTGTAATATGTGCGTAGATGTATGTCCAGAGCATATTATAGAAATGCCACTTGATGGTTTTAGATTACATAATTCATTTTTTACATACAAAACAAAAGCACAAGATGAGCCATTTAAATGCATAGAATGTGGAAAAATATTTGCAAGTGCAAAATCAATAAAAAAAGTACAATCAATTATGCTTCCATTATTTGGTAATGACGAAGTAAAAAAGAAATCATTACTATGTTGCGCAGATTGCAAAGTAAGAGTAATATTTAAAGCTCAAAACACAGGGGTATAAAATGCTAAAGAAAAAACAAAGCACACAAAACAATCAAGATGAAATACTAAATAATGCCCGAATCTTATATTATGATTTTTTTGCTGGATTATTTTTATATGATTTATTAATAAATAGAAAAGAACTACTATTGGAACAAATAAAAATACTAAAAACACAGCCATTAAATGATGATGATTTGACTTTTTTTGAAATCATAGAAAATGAAATACAAGCAAATGGGATAAAAAATATAGTATTTGAATATACTAGATTCTTTATGCTTCCATTTGATGTAAATGCAGATATATCAACATATCTAAATAAGAAAAAAGAGAGAAATTGGCATGATGAAGATTATAATAAAGACGAAGCTAGCTCACAAATTTCACTATATCTATCTTATTATATAGATAGAACAATAGCAGGTGGCGGTTTAATAAAAGCTAAAGAAAAAATCAGGAAAAGTAAAGTTAGACTAAATGAAAAAGAATTTAAAGAAAATGAGGAACATATTGGATTTCTTTTTATTTTTAGTAAATATTTGCTGCAAAATAAAGAAAATGCTCTACAAAGCGAAGTATTTAATGATTGCATAATGTATATGAAAAATCAAATTATAAATAGCATACAGGAAAAGTATCCAGATTCACTATATTGCAGCATATCGAATTTAATGGAGAGTTTTTTGGATTTTGAAGCAGCATTCCTTGTAAAATAAATTAGATCAAGTGGAGTTTTTACATCAATTTAAAGATTCCACTGGGTTTAACCCGCCAATTAATCAAAAAGGAGAAATATGTCAAATCAAAGACGAAACTTTCTCAAAACTACCGCTAAAGCAGGGGCAATAACGGCAGTTGCTGGGATAGCAATAAGCGCTTGCTCTAACACAAAAGTAGAGCAACAAGAAGTAGCAAAAGGTAAATCAAGAAAACAAGAAGTGCTTTACCAAAAAAGTAAATATTGGGACGCCTACTACAAAGTAGCACATTAATATTGAAGAAATAAAAGGAAGTAATAATGAGTGATAATAAAAATATACAAAATAGACGGGCGTTTCTGAAACTCTCATTACTTGGTTCTGCCATAGGCGTATCACAAGTATTGGGAAATGAAGAAACAAGAGTATTGAGGCAGGCAACTCATCAAGAACTAAAAGAAAATTTTCCAAATTCTCAAAAAATAAAAACAATATGTACACATTGTTCAGTAGGATGCGGGATTATTGCTGAAGTTGTTGATGGAATCTGGGTGCGCCAAGAAGTAGCACAAGATCACCCTGTATCACAAGGTGGACATTGCTGCAAAGGTGCAGATATGATTGATAGAGTTAGAAGCTCAACTAGGCTTAGATATCCTATAGAAAAAGTTAATGGAGTATGGCAAAAGACATCTTGGGATAGCTCTATGGATAAAATTGCCAAAAAAATTACTGAAGTTAGAGAAAAGTATGGTCCAGATAGCATTATGCTTATTGGAAGTGCAAAGGTCAGCAATGAGCAAAGCTATTATATTAGAAAATTTGCAGCATTTTTAGGAACAAATAATATAGATCATCAAGCTAGGGTTTGACACTCTCCAACAGTCGCTGGTGTGGCGAATACATTTGGATATGGTGGAATGACAAACCATATAGCTGATATGATGTTTTCTAAATTTATTTTTATAATTGGTGCAAATCCAGCAGTAAATCACCCTGTTAGTATGGTGCATATTTTGCGTGCAAAGGAAGCTGGTGCAAAAATAGTATGTGTAGATCCATACTACAGCAAAACAGCAGCAAAAGCAAATGAATACATTAGAATAAGAAGTGGAACTGATGTAGCACTAATATATGGAATGCTTAATGTGATAATAGAAAATAATCTATATGACAAACAATATCTAAGAGATCGTGTATATGGATATGAAGAAATATTTAAAGAAGCAAAAAAATACACTCCAGAGGTTGCAGCAGATATAACAGGAATTCCGGCTGATACAATCATTAGAATTGCAAAAGAAATGGCTAGAGCAAAACCAGCTAGTTTGATATGGAATCAAGGTTTAACACAGCACACAGTTGGAACAAACAACACAAGAATTATGCCTATTTTACAAACTATACTAGGCAACATAGGTAAAAGAGGTGGTGGTGTAAATATCCTAAGAGGACATGATAATGTTCAAGGTGCTAGCGATATGAATAATCTATCAGATTCTCTTCCTGGTTATTATGGATTAGGGGAAGGACCATGGAGACACTTTTGCAAACATTGGCATGTAGATTATGAATGGATGAAAAGTAGATTTAAAAGCAAAGAAATGATGGAAAAAACAGGATATGCTCTATCAACTTGGAGATTTGGCGTAATTGATGAAGAAAACTATGCAAATAATGCAGATACGCAAATAAAAGTGCTTATTGTAATAGGTAATGGAATCTCAACTACTGCCTTGCTTGACAAAACAAAAGAAGCACTTGATAAACTAGAGCTACTTGTATTTATAGATCCATATGTAAATGATGCAGCAGCAATAACAGACAGAAAAGATAATTTATTTTTATTACCTGCGGCTTCACAGATGGAAACAAGTGGCTGCGTTGCTGCGACAAATAGAGCATATCAATGGAGATACCAAGTAATTAAACCTATGTTTGAGTGCAGAGAAGATCAAGATATTTTATTTGATTTAGCAGACAGACTTGGCTTTAAAGAAAAATTCCAAAAATCTCTATATGAAATTGCAAAAAAAGAAGGTCGAAGCGAATTTATATGGCCAGATGATGCTACAACTGAAATGGCGCAAAGCATACGAAGTATAGGATTACAAGGACTTAGTGCAAAGCGATTAAAAGAACATTGCGATAATTGGCATATGTTTGATAGCATTACACTAGAGGGGAAAGGTCCTATGAAAGGACAATATTACGCACTACCATGGCCTTGTTGGAGTGAAAAACATCCAGGGACACCAATAATGTATGCAGATGATATACCTGTAATGAAAGGTGGTATGGGATTTAGGGTAAATTGGGGCACAGAAGCACCTGATGGCACAAATATGCTAAGCTCTAGAGGATTACCAAATTCAAAAGTCAAAGGACACCCTGCAATCACTGCTGACAATATAGAAAGTGTCCTTAAAATCAAACTGACTAAAGAAGAGAAAGAATTAGTAAAAGGCACAACATTTGCAACAGATAATACAAATATATTAGTCGAAAAGGCCCTAGAAGCTGGTGTTTGTCCCTATGGAAATGGAAAAGCAAGAATGGTTGTATGGAATTGGTACGATAAGATTCCACTACACAGAGAGCCATTACATAGCTTTAGAAATGATTTGATAAAAAAATATCCAACATTCCCAGACAAAAATGATTTATTTAGAGCTAATATCAAATACATATCTCGACAAACAGAAAAAGATTGGAAAAAAGAATTCCCATTAAATATGCTAACAGGAAGACTAGTGGCACATATGGGAACAGGAACTGAAACTAGAAGCGCAAAATATCTAGCAGAAGTCCAAGGTGAAATGTTTGTAGAAATCCACCCAGATACAGCACTTAATTTAGGTGTTAGAGATGGCGATATGGTATGGGTGCATGGAACTTCTGGGACGAAGATTCTAGTAAAGGCTAGACATTCATATAGAGTTGATGAGAATAGCGTATTTTTACCACAAAACTTTTCTGGTGTATATTCAGGTGAAAGCTTGCTTGAAAAATATCCAAAGGGCACTGAGCCTTATGCAATAGGTGAAGCTGTCAGCTTGATTACTAGCTATGGTTTTGATTACAACACTGCGTGTCCTGAAACAAAATGTGGATTGTGCAGAATAGAGAAAGCATAAGAGGTGATAAATGAGTGAAATGACTAGTGGTGGCTTCAATGCCACAAATCACGCAAGAATAAAATTTTATTGCGATGAATTACGATGTATAGATTGCCATGGCTGTGATGTAGCCTGTAAAGAGGCTCACCACTTACCAGTTGGCGTAAATAGAAGACGCGTAATATCAATAAATGATGGAATAGTTGGAAAAGAAAAATCAATCTCTATTGCCTGTATGCATTGTTCTGATGCACCTTGCGCACAGGTTTGTCCTGTAGATTGCTTTTATATTAGAGTTGATGGCATAGTATTGCACGATAAAAAAACATGTATAGGCTGTGGATATTGTCTATATGCGTGCCCATTTGGTGCTCCTCAATTTCCAAAATCAGATGTTTTTGGTAGCAGAGGAACAATGGATAAATGCACATTCTGTGCTGGTGGTCCTGAAGAAACATTTAGTGAAGAAGAATTTAAGCTATATGGACAAAATAGAATCGCAGAAGGAAAAGTGCCAATGTGTGCTTCAATGTGTTCAACAAAAGCATTACTTGCTGGAAGCAGCGAAGAGGTAAGCAGTATTATTAGAACAAGGGTTATTAACAAAGGTCAAAATTCACATACATCATCATATATGTGGAGCGCTCCTTACAAGGACTAGGAGGGATAGTATGAGATTGGTAAAATTATTATTATTTTTCATCATTATGACTATCTCACAAGCCTCTGATGATGGCTTCAAGGGTGCAATTGACTTGAGTTACAATAAAGACATCTATGGAAAAAACCAAATAGAAGCGATAAAAAATTGGGGTGTTGATACGCATAGTGCTGGCGTATCACTAGGTAATACACTTAACTTTGAAGGTGGAAGTATTGATCCATTAACAAGTGGGCAAAAAATAAGTGGCATCCGAGGAATGACTGGACTTGGTGAATTATTCACAATATTGCAAAATAAATATTTCAAATTAATATTCTTTGCAATTATAATATTAGTGCCACTAGCATTTTTTGGGCATTTTATGATGATTGGTCAAAGAAAATTTAACCATCATCAAAAATTGCAAGTATTCTCAAAATTTAATATTATCGTTCATTGGGGTGCAGCAATTCCATTTGTTTTAATATGTATCACAGGTCTCATTATGGTATTTGGAGCAAATTTAGGTGGTGGAGCTTTTATAAGACTTGCAAGAGATATTCACGGAATTGCAACTCCAATATTTGTGGTATTTGGAATATTAATGTTTGCTATGTGGTTTAAACACTGTCTGTTCAAAAAATATGATATTGACTGGTTTAAAATGATGGGTGGATATCTAAGTAAAGAAAACAAACTAATACCTGCGGGAAAATTTAATGCTGGACAAAAAATGTGGTTTTGGATAGCTACAATTGGTGGTGGCATTATGGCTTTTACAGGTGGTGTTATGTTTTTCCAATACACAGATATAAATACACTAAGATTAGTGGCTATTATCCATAATGTTATTGGTTTTATGGTGATTGCGATGTTAATTACACATATTTATATGAGCTTATTCGCAATAGAAGGTGCAATAGAAGCAATAATAAATGGCAAAATGGGCGAAGAAGAATTATCAATTTTGCATAGCATTTATTATAAAGAATTGGTAGATTCTGGTAGATTAAAATCTATGAAAGTTGCACATTAAAGGATTAAAGTGCAAAAACATACTATGCGTGTGCCAATTATCAAAATTAATGATAATAGCACAGCATACACAAATGACACTATCATAAAAGAAGATCGCCTAAATCTCTATCTAAATGGTTCAAAAATCATATCTACAATGTGCATTTTAAAAGATCAAGATTCTTATGCTGTTGGATTTTTAATGAGTGAGGGTGTGATAGAAAATATAGATGATATAAGAGATATAGAAATATCTAGAAATGGATTAAATGTATATATCAATGCAATAATTAATGATGACAATATGTCTAATCTATTTCATGAGAAAACCCTTACATCTGGGTGTTGTGTTGGTGTGAGTGCAAACTTTGAGGGTAAAATTATAGAAAAGTTCCTATCGCAAAAAATAGAATTCAGTATAGAACAAATAAAGCAATCTTTATATGAATTTCAAAAAAATACAGATCTATTCTCGCTTACTGGGTGCGTTCATAAAGCTATGTTATTTTGTGATGATAAAATTTTTACAAGTGAAGACATAGGAAGACATAATGCACTTGATAAAGCATTAGGTAAAGCCAAAATGGCTAGAGCAAACACAAAAGAAGCTCTTCTTATTGTAAGTGGAAGATTATCTATGGAAATGGTTATTAAATGTGCGATGCACGATATACCAGTAGTTGTATCAAATGCTGCTACAACAGCACTTGGTATAAAATCTGCACAGAATCTAGGAATAACATTAATTGGATTTGCAAGAAATGGGAATCTAAACATCTACACACACAGCAATCGAATCAAACTAAATCAAAAATGCAACTAATCCATTATTTATAGCTTTTTTGTAATTTTATTTACAAATAAAATAATCAAAATAACCATTGTAATGGTAATAACAGGTAGTATATATGGATTTGCATATTGGTTATAAATTTTTCTAATAAAATCACCCATTATATAGCTAACTCCACCAACAATAGCGCCCCAAATAAATGAAGCAGTAAAGTTATATATCAAAAATTTATTCCGATCAAACTTGCTAAAACCTATGACAAGAGGAATAATAGTTTTGATGCCATACAAATATTTATGAATAAAAATAATAAGATAGCTATATTTTTTTATCCAAATATGGCTTAATGCTATTTTTCGCCTATGAGATCTAAAATATTTCATCACTTCTTTTTTTTGATATCTAGACATAAAAAATAGCAAGCTTGAACCGATAAAATTAGCAACTGATGCAATAAAAATACAAATATAAATATTAAGAGAATTTATATTCTCTATCACTCCACTTGATAAAATTCCAGCAGCCACAAGAGCTACAAGACCACCACCAAACGAGTAAAAAAATAGCACTACATATCCCCATATACCTATTGATTGACTTAATGTTTCTAAAATAGATTCCAATATTTTATTCCTTAATGCAGTTTATAAAAATAGATTCTATCTAACATTGCACATACTTAAATCACAACCATATTAAAAATAAATAAAAATTTGGAATACCATTTGCTTAAAATCATTGATTAAAAGTTGAAGGATTATGATGCAAAATGGATTTTATAATGCAACAGGCGGTATGGTAACACAATTCAATAGACTTGATGTTATCTCAAATAATTTAGCTAATGCAAATACTAATGCATTCAAAAGAGATGATATAGTTGTTGGTGATTTTATGAGATTATATGAGGAGACAAAACACGAACTTCCACTGCAAAATCATACAAGAGATGCCTCTAAGTTTCTAAATCGTACTTTAAATAGAGTGCCTATTGTTGTTGAAGAATACACAGATATGAATATAGGAGGATTTAGCAGAACAGAAAATCCATTAGATTTAGCACTTAGCAGCCAAAACGCTTTTTTTGCTATCCAAACACCAAATGGAGTGCGATACACAAGAGATGGGGCTTTTAGTCTAAATAATGATGGGATCTTAGTAACAAAACAAGGATATCCTGTGCTATCAAGTGCTGGGATAGATGAAGGTGGCATAATAAACATTAATTTATCAAGCAATAATGTAGAAATAAGCAAAGATGGAAACATATATGTAAGAGAGTTAGATAACGCAAATATAGGCAATGCTGAACCAATTGGATCAATAGCAATTGTAAATTTTATCAATCCAAAATACCTAAAAAAAATAGGCAATAATCTATATGAACTACCACAAGATAGGATCAATGAAAGGCGAAATATAAACAATGCCAATGTAGTTTTAAGTGGTTTTATTGAAAAAAGCAATATCAATCCAGTCGAAGAAATGACTGCATTAATTAGTACAAATAGATTGGTAGATATGTATTCCAAAGTGATGAAAACATACCAAGACGACCTTAATATTGAAGCAATAACAAAACTAGCACAAAAAGCATAAGGAGCATTAGATGATTCGAGCATTACATACAGCAGCCACAGGAATGATAGGAATGCAAACACAAGTTGATACAACATCAAACAATATAGCAAATGTAAATACCATAGGATACAAAAAGCAAAGAGCTGAATTTGCTGATCTATTCTACCAAACTATGCAATATGCTGGAACATCAACTAGTGAAACCACAATAGCCCCAACAGGAATTGAACTTGGGCTTGGAGTAAGACCTCTGGCGATCGCTAAACATTTCTCACAAGGTAATCCAAAAGAAACAGAAAACAACCTAGACATAGCCATCACAGGAAGGGGATTTTTTCAAATTGAAATGCCAGATGGAACGATAGCTTACACAAGAAGTGGTAGCTTTAAGCTTGACAATGAAGGAAACATTGTTACAAGTGAAGGATATAGATTAATACCAAATATCACGATACCAGAAGATGCCACACAGATAAACATTGGAACAGATGGAACAATAAGTGTAGTACAAGCCAATTCAACAGAATTAAACACACTTGGGCAAATAGAGACAACTGTATTTATCAATCCTGCAGGACTCCATTCATTAGGAGATAATATATATATCAATACAAATGCATCTGGAGAGCCAATCAATGGTATTCCAGGTAATGAAGGCTTTGGTATGTTAAGACAAGGATTTATTGAGATGAGCAATGTAAAATTGGTTGAAGAGATGACAGATCTTATAACAGGTCAGAGAGCGTATGAAGCAAATTCAAAAACAATTCAAACAGCAGATTCTATGTTGCAAACCATAAATGGATTAAAACGAGCATAAATAAGCTAATTTCCTCTATTATTCATACAACTCCGCTTGCAAGATTCACTGCTTGCAGTGCCTTTTCCATACACTTTATTACAATCTTGCATGCAACCTTTGATTTTTATAGATTCACACATTCCTCTGCTTTTATCACAATTACCAAGACATTCTGCCCTAGTTTTACCACTTTGAATACACTTATTTAGACAATTAGTATAAACCTCATTGCAATTGCTAGATGAAAAACCAAACTTATTTTCATTATCACAACCAATAATAAAAATAATTACAAATAAAACTAAAATATTTTTTATCATCAAAAAGCCCATAAAATTATTAAATTACAAAGATTATATCAAAATGAATATTCAAAAAGAAGTGGCGACCCCTAGAAGATTTGAACTTCTGTTTCTACTGTGAAAGAGTAGTATCCTTGACCGCTAGATGAAGGGGTCAATGATAATGGCGGAACGGACGAGGCTCGAACTCGCGACCCCCTGCGTGACAGGCAGGTATTCTAACCAACTGAACTACCGCTCCAATGGTGGTCACTACAAGACTCGAACTTGTGACATCTACCTTGTAAGGGTAGCGCTCTACCAACTGAGCTAAGCGACCGAAAGTGGTGACCTCTAGGGGATTTGAACCCCTGTAACCACCGTGAAAGGGTGGTATCCTAACCGCTAGATGAAGAGGCCTAAATGAATTAATGGTGACCCGTGTTGGATTCGAACCAACGGCCCATTCCTTAAAAGGGAATTGCTCTACCTGCTGAGCTAACGGGTCATATTTATTTTGAAGAACTCAATTTTAAAAGTCGTAATTATAATGCCTTTAATTTATTTTGTCAATATTATGTCATAGAATAATTCAACAGCTGCATTTGAGGCTGCCAACTGGACTTCCTCTCTGCTACCATTAAACTCTTTTTTGATAATCACTGATTCTGCATTTTTCTCTTTAAGCCCAATAAACACTGTGCCAACCTTGATATCATTAAAGTCATCACCACTTGCAAGCCCACTTGTTGCAATTGCAAAAGTAGAGTCTGTAAGTTTTATCACGCCTTGAAGCATTCTATCCACGATTTCATTGCTATATGGTGAGTAAATATCTATCAAATTAGAATCTATGCCTAGCATTTTTATTTTTGCATTATTTTGATAGCTAATAACACTACCAATAAACACATCTGATGCGCCGATTATTTTTGTAAATTGATAGCTAAGCAGCCCACCTGTGCAAGATTCTGCTATTGATAAAGTTTGTTTATTGTTTCTTAACATTTCAATTATTAACAAAGATAGTTGCTTATTTACCATATCTTATGCCCTATATGTATTTTTATTTTTTAAAGCAATACTATAATAATTATACAAAATTCACAAAGGAGGGAAAATGTCAAAACAAGTAGTAATACGACCTGAAGACAACAAAGAAAATGTATACAAAGATAGAGATGGAAGAATGGTGTTTAAAAGAAAGTTCTATGAAGATGAATTATACAAACTAGAAATAGAACTTTTAAAGCTACAAAAATGGGTTATATCAAATAATAAAAGAGTATTGATAATAATGGAAGGTAGAGATGGTGCAGGCAAAGGTGGAACAATAAAAGCGCTAACAGATAGGCTTAATCCTAGAGGTTTTCGCATCGTAGCACTACAAAAACCAACAGAATCTGAAAAAAATGATTGGTATTTTAAAAGATATATTTCACAGCTTCCGCAACCTGGTGAAATTGTGCTATTTGATAGAAGTTGGTATAATCGCGCTGGAGTAGAGAGAGTTATGGGATTTTGCACACAAGAAGAATATAAAGAATTCATATATCAAGTTTTAAATTTAGAACAAATGCTCATTACAAGCGGATTATATATCTTTAAATATTTTTTAAATGTTTCACAAAGTGAGCAAAAACGAAGAATAGAAAGACGAAAGACAGATCCTTTAAGAATGTGGAAACTAAGCCCAATTGATACCAAATCACTCAACCTTTGGGACGAATACACAGAGGCATTTCAAAAAATGTTTTCAAGGACACATAATGCAGAATCTCCTTGGATATTAGTAGATTCTACAGATAAAAAACGGGCAAGGATAAATATAGCAAGAGATCTATTATCAAAAATAGATTATGAAGGAAAAGAGCAAAGTAAAGTATGCTTACTTGCAGATCCAAATATCGTAAATCAATACTCTCAAGCAATTTTTCTTGATAAAAAAGCAAAACAATCAAAAGAAAAGAAAGTAAATAAAAATACAAAATAAGTTTAAGCCTTACAAAAGGCTTAATAATCAATTAGAAAGCTTTAGTTTTGCCTTTATATGTGGCATAGACTTCACTAGTTCCATCTTTATATAAAATTAATACATCATATATCTCATCTTCCATACCCTGTTCCATTCCTGGACTACCCTGTGGCATACCAGGTGTTGATATACCTATTGCATTTTGTGGCTTTTCTGCAAGAAGTCTCTCAACTTCACCATATGGCACATGTCCTTCTATTATATAATCACCAATAACAGCCGTGTGACAACTCATATATTCTGGGCGTATTCCATACTTTGATTTTATATTTAATATATCATTTGTTTTAACTTCTTTTACATCAAAGCCATTTTTTGACATATAATCACCCCAAAATGCACAGCAACCACAAGTAGGGCTCTCATATATAATCAGTTCTTTATTGGAATCTGCATATAAAATATTTGCAAATAATAAAATAAAAATAATATTTAATAATTTCATATAAACTCCTTATTTAAATTTTAATTCTAGATTCTAGTGCTCTAGTTAAAGATAATCTATCTATATTATCTAGTCCAACTCCTGTTGGCACACCTTGTGCTATTTTTGAAAACCTAATATTCTCATCTTTTAGGTGATCTTCTATATACAACATCATAGCATCACTTGCAAGAGATGGACTAAATGCAAATATAATTTCTTTAATATCATATAGTTTAATATTTGTAATCATAACTTTAAAATCTAGACTATCACGCTCATCTACTACAAGGTAGAATCCATCAAATATATTTGCATCTTCAATAACCAATATATCTTTTGGGCTCCCAACGATACACAATACGCCACTATAAAGCCTACTTTCATCGCTACAAATATCACAAATGCTACTTTGACTAATCCCACCACATATATCACATCTTTGTATATTATTTACCGCATCTTCTATACAATGAGCGATATTTAAAGCAAGGATTTTGTTTTCTAATGCTAATGTGTATGCGATTTTAAGGGCTGATTTTTTCCCAATGCTTGGAATTTGCTCTAATTGCTCAACTAGTAATTCAAATTTATCCTTTTTCATTCGCAGAAATATAGCATAAAATCATAATGGGAGGTTGTATTGCTTTAAGATATTTTGTGCTTTGGCCATCTCTTCATTTGTTGGAGTTTTCACATTTTCTAATTGATATGGGATTTGCAATTCTTTATACTTATAGCTGCCTAACTGATGAAATGGTATTAATTGAACTTTTTCAACACAAGAATAACTGCTTAACAATTTTCCCAATTTATGTATTTTATCCATATTTAGCGTGTATCCTGGAACACACACATATCTTATCCATACACATTTATTGATACTTTGCGCATAATCTAGAGTTTTTAGCGTGTTTTTATTGCTATATTCAGTTAAAGCGATACAATCATCTTCATCAACTTCTTTTATATCAAGAAGAAGCATATCTGCCTTATCAATACATTTCTTTGAATATTTCAAATCAATAAAGCCATTTGTATCAATAGCTGTATGGAATCCAAAAATCCCCAATGCCTCAAGCAATGAATATAAAAATTGATGCTGGAATAGTGGCTCTCCACCTGATATAGTAACTCCACCATTTTTATAAAATTTTTTATAAGCTAATATATTTTGTAATATGTTTTTTATGGTAATTTCATTTCCACCATTTGGATTCCAAGAATCTGGATTATGGCAATAAAGACATCGTAAATGACAACCCTGCAAAAATAACACAAATCTAACACCAGGACCATCAACAGCTCCAAATGTCTCTATTGAATGGATTCTGCCTTTTATCTTTTTGTAATTATTTAGGATTTCATCTTTGTTTATTTTTGCCATTTATAATCCAAATTACATTCGTTGATGAAATGTTCTAGATATTACATCTTCTTGCTGCTCTCGTGTTAGCTTGATGAAATTTACAGCATAGCCACTTACGCGAATAGTGAGTTGTGGATATTTTTCTGGGTGCTGCATAGCATCTTTTAATATATCTTTTTGCAATACATTAACATTTAAGTGATAGCCACCATCACTAAAATATCCATCCATCAATTGAATCAAATTACTTCTTTGCGTTTTATCATCACTTCCAATTGCACTTGGAACAATAGAAAATGTGTTAGATATACCATCTTGAGAGTATTTAAATGGTAATTTTGCAACTGAACAAAAACTCGCCACACAACCACTAGTATCCCTTCCGTGCATAGGATTTGCACCTGGTGCAAATGGCTCACCTGCTTTTCTACCATCTGGTGTAGTGCCTGTTTTTTTACCATATACGACATTTGAAGTGATTGTCAAAACACTCATTGTAGGTACAGAATCTCTATATGTATCATGTAATGACAATCGCTGCGAAAAGTTTTTTACTATATCTACTGCTATTTCATCAACTCTGTCATCATTATTGCCATATTTTGGATAATCACCGCTAACATCAAAATCTACAATTAATCCATCTTTGTTTCTAATTGGCTTTACTTTTGCGTATTTGATAGCAGATAAAGAATCTGTAATAACAGATAAGCCTGCTATACCACCTGCCATAGTTCGCTTTATATCTTCATCATGAAGTGCCATTTGTATTTTTTCATAGCAATATTTATCGTGCATATAATGTATCACATTCAAGGTATTGATATACAACCTAGCAAGCCAATCAAACACAATATCAAGCTTTGCCCGCACTTCATCATAATTCAAATACTCACCCTCTATTGGTGCTATACTTGGACCAACCTGAAGTCCAAGTTTCTCATCTTTACCTTCATTGATTGCATATAACAACGCTTTTGCTAGATTACATCTTGCACCAAAAAACTGCATTTGTTTTCCAAGTTTCATTGGAGATACGCAACAAGCAATACCATAATCATCACCAAATTCTTCAAGCATAATTTCATCGCTTTCATATTGTATTGATGAAGTTTGGATACTAATTTCTGCACAAAATTCTTTGAAATTCGATGGAAGGCGATGATTCCATAATATTGTCATATTTGGCTCTGGTGCTGGACCTAGATTTTTCAATGTATGCAAGAATCTAAATGACATTTTTGTAACTAAATGCCTACCATCAACACACATACCACCTATACATTCAGTTATCCAAGTGGGATCACCAGAAAAAAGCTCGTCATATTCTGGAGTTCTAAGGAATCGTATCATTCTAAGTTTCATTACAAAATGATCAACCATTTCTTGAATCTCTTCTTCAGTATATCTACCACTATCCAAATCTTTTTGCGCATAAATATCTAAAAATGTAGAGATTCTGCCAATGCTCATTGCTGCACCATTTTGCTCCTTTGTAGCAGCAAGGTATGCAAAATACAACCACTGAATCGCTTCTTTTATATCATTTGCAGGTTTTGTTATATCAAATCCATACGACAACGCCATTTGCTTTAATTCATTCAAAGATCGTATCTGCTCAGATAGCTCCTCTCTTGCTCTAATGGTATCAGAATCCATAACATCTGGGATCATTTTTTTCTTTGCTTTTATTTTCTCTTCTATTAATTTATCAACACCATATAAAGGCACACGCCTATAATCACCAATAATCCTACCTCGCCCATATGCATCTGGCAATCCTGTAATAATCGCAGCTTTTCTTGCTAAAAGCATTTCATCAGTATAAGCATCAAAAACACCATCATTATGAGTTTTTCGATATTTAAATACATTTGCCACATTTGGATCTTCTTTTTTATCATATGCGTGAAGAGAATTAAGCACCATTCTATATCCACCAAATGGCATAATGGAGCGTTTTAATGGCTCATCTGTTTGTATGCCAACTATTACTTCTAAATCTTTATCAATATATCCAGGTTTATGTGAAGTGATAGTAGAAATAATATCAGTGCTTACATCATAAACACCATTTCTTTGACGCTCGATTCTCATCAAGTCACACACTTTTTCCCATAATTTAATAGTATTGCTAGTAGGAGGTGATAAAAAACTACTATCTCCATCATAAGGTGTATAGTTTTTTACAATGAAGTCTCTAACATTTATTTCATCTTCCCATAGACCGCTTTCAAAATAACTACAATATTTATTTGCATTACTCATTTATAACTCCTTGTAAATAAAATAAAAGCTATCAACGACTACATTATAAATCAGACCCTTATGATTATATTTGAGAAATATCAAATCTATTGCAAATGGCAGAATCTATTTGATTATATGTGATACAAACTTCGCATAATTATCTAATATATCACCACCTCTTCTAAACCCAAGCCCACAACTCTCATACGCAAAAAATACATTTGGCTGATAATATAATCCATTATACGAATTCAACTCATAAAATTCTTGGTATATACTTTTATAATTACCATATTCTCCACCCCTCTGCTCTAAGATTCCACTAGAATCTAAAATCTCTATATTTGCACCTTCTCTACCAAATGAAACTTTTTTGATTTGTTTTTTAGACAAAGGCGCAAATGAAGTTTCAAGTAGTAATGGGTGGTTTGGGAATAAATCCCATAATATCTTTAGCATTCTTTTACTTTGAAATAAAAGCGTATATGCAGGATTTAGAAAAATTGTATTTTTATTTTTCATCATATTGTTTATAATTAGTGCCAACTCTGGCTCATCAATACTAATAATCTCCCAAGGCAGCAATTTAAATAAAAATTCATATTTAGATCCATTAAATGATACGCCTTCATCTTCATTGAAATTTATCTCATCGATATAGCAAAACTCACTGACAAATCCAGCCTCTTTTGCGCATTCCATTAAAAATTTTGTTGTTCTTTCTTCTTCAATATTACCTCTAATGCTAGAAAACAATACTCCCCAGCCCTCATACATCGTATCAAACCTGCTTACATCATCTCCAAGCGTAATCATTCTTTTAAAATTATCAGAAATAGCATTGAAGATGTTGTTAAACTGCATTTCCTCATCTAAACTATTATGCTTTAGTAACGCCCATTGTATCAATGCACTTTCATAAAGCAATGTTGGCGTATCGGCATTAAATTCTAACAGCTTAATTGGCTTTCCATCAAGCCCGCCTGCAAAATCAAATCTACCATAGATATGCCAATGCACTTCATTGTCCCAACTTTGTTTAATCGTATCAATTAAAGTTGGCGGAATATCTAGATCAAAAAATAAATTATTCTTTATAACATATTCTCCTGCTTCAATAAACATTTCATAAAGCTCATTGCCTGCATCATAAAACGCATCAGCTTCAGCTTGCGTGATTTCTACTACTTCATTTGTTATATAATCTGAATTATCTAAATCAGTATGCCACTCTAATCCAAGCTCCTCTAGCATATCATTCGTTAATGGTTTTAGTTTTGAAACATTCATTATTTATCTCCTATTAGTTTTAACGCATTATCATAATCTTCTATCGTATCAATACCTATTGAATCTGTTTCTACTTTTATCATTAATATTTTTTTACCATACCAAAGTGCCCGTAATTGCTCTAATTTTTCTATATCTTCTAGTGGTGATCTATCAAATAAACAAAATTCCCTTAAGCTTCTAGCACTAAATGCATAGATCCCTATATGTCCAAAATATGATACATCTAAGCCATCTCTATTATATGGGATTTTGCTGCGTGAAAAATACAATGCAAAATCATTACTATCAAGGACAACTTTCACTAGATTTGGATCATTAGCGCTATTATAATCTACCACCTTATAACAACTAGCCATAAATGCAGAATCGCTATATATAGCATTATTCATTGATTTTTTTAAATTTTCTATTACACTAGATTCTAAAAATGGCTCATCACCTTGAAGGTTGATAACAACTTCATCATCACTTAATCTAAGCTTCAAAGCTGCTTCAGCGCATCTATCAGTACCACTTGTGTGATTCTTTGATGTCAATATGCATTCTATATGATGTTTTTTACACACTTCTAATATCATTTCATCATCGCAAGCCACAATTGTAGAATCAATCTCTTTTGCTATATTTGCAGTGCGGATAATCATTGGGATTCCACCAAGTGGTAGCAAAAGTTTGTTTGGCAATCTAGTTGAATTAAGTCTTGCAGGAATAATAATCATATTTTTCTCCTATTTTTTATACTTTCTATACACATCAAAAACAATAAAATAAAAAATGCAAAAACTGCCCATAATGATATAAGCTTTGTTGAAAATAAATAATGCAAAGCACCTAACAAACTAAATGGTAGTAATAATGGTGACAACTTAAAAAACATTTTCTTGCAAATAAAGCTAAATAAAAACATAAAAAGCATCAATAAAAATAATAAAAATCCAAGTAAAATATATCTTCGTTGTATAACTTCAAATACAAAATTGCTAATGCTAATACTGAAACAATATACAATAATATGCAACGCTGCAAATAAAAATGAGCTAATACCAATTTCTTTTTTACAATTACTAAGCATTGATAAAAGTGGTATTTTTGCAAGATACTTAGAAAGATGCATAAATATTAATAGCCAAAGCGATATTTGACCAAAAAGATGCAAAATTTCCTTTGTAAATTCTACGCCAAAATATCCACTAAATATGCCAATAATCACTAAAAATAATGGAAATGCAAAAAAAATAATGTAAGCAATGCATTTTTTAAAAAACATCTATCTACCTCACCTAAAATAATATTATCATAAATTTTGGTTTGTAAAGCATAATATTAAATTTTATTTTAGTTAAGATATAATGCTTACTTTATCAAAATTATCAATGCTATTTTATGTAGCGCAAAGGATTTTTCACTTTGGAGAGTTCGACGAGTCAGTTGTTTATGATTGTATTAGCAATCATTTTTGTTGGGTTGAATGGATTTTTCGTATTATCTGAATTCGCGATTGTAAAGGTAAGGCGCTCTAAACTAGAAGAGTTAGCAAAGAAGAACAAGGGGAATGCAAAACTAGCATTAAAAATCACAAAAAGACTTGATACATACTTAAGTGCCACACAGCTTGGAATTACACTATCATCACTAGCATTAGGTTGGATTGGAGAACCAGCAATCGCTAGAGTTTTAGAGAGATTATTTGCTGCATTTTTTGTTGATAACCAGATTCTACTTCATTCTATTAGTTTTATTATTGCTTTCACAATTATTACATTATTACATGTGGTTTGTGGTGAGTTAATACCAAAATCAATAGCTATAGCAAGAGCAGAACAAGCTACATTATTTGTAGCAAGACCGTTATATATTTTTAGAATTATATTTTTTCCACTAATTAAAATATTTGAATCTCTAGCTGGCTTCTTTTTACGAAGAATAGGAATTGAGCCAACAAAAGATAATGAAAATGCACATTCTGATGAAGAAATAAAAATAATTATAGGAGAAAGCTTAAAGGGCGGATATTTGGATTCTATTGAAAGTGAGATTCTAAAAAATGCCGTTGATTTTAGCGATACGACTGCAAAAGAAATAATGACACCAAGAAAAGATATAGTATGCTTGTTTGAAAAAAATACATACGAAGAAAATATGGAGATCATAAAACAAACAAATCACACAAGATATCCATACTGTAAAGAAGGAAAAGATAATATTATAGGAATGGTGCATATACGAGATTTACTACAAAATACACTACAAAAAAATAACCAAAACAAAAGTTTGTCAAATTTGGTAAGAGAGCTTATTATAGTTCCTGAAAATGCCTCAATATCTAATATATTAATGAAAATGAATAAAAAACAGATTCACACAGCACTTGTGATCGATGAGTATGGCGGCACTGCAGGGCTTCTTACAATGGAAGATATCATTGAAGAAATTATGGGCGATATCAATGATGAACACGATAAAAAAACAGAAGGTATAGAGCAAATAGATCAAGATAACTATACAATTGATGGAATGCTAGATATTGATAGCGTATCTGAAATATTAAATTTTGAAATACCAGAAGATGTAGAACAAGTAACAATTGGCGGCTATGTATTTAATTTATTAGGGAAAGAACCAGTCGTAGGCGATAGTGTAGTTGATGAAAATTTCGTATTTGAAGTTCTAGAAGTTGATGGAATGAGAATTAAAAAAATCAAGGCAAATAGAATAAATAACAACAATGAAGAAGAAAACGAAGAAGAAGATGTATAGTCAAATAGTAGTATAAAACTACTATTTCTTAATATCTTGCTTTCTTAATTCTTTAATTCTTGCAGATTTACCTTTTTTATCTCTTAAATAATATAATTTAGCCCTTCTTACCCTGCCTATTCTAACGACCTCTATACTAGCCAAACTCTCACTATAAATTGGGAAAACTTTTTCAACACCAACATTGTTTGCACCAATCTTTCTTATAGTAAAACTTCTATTCAACCCATGACCTCTAATTGCTATACACACACCTTCAAAATATTGAATTCTTGTTTTATCGCCTTCTTTAATTGTAATCCCTATTTTTACAGTATCTCCAGCTTTAAATTGTGGAATCTGCTTATCTTTTATTTGAGATTGCTCAAACATTTCTATATATCTATTTTGCATTGTTTCCTCTTTGGATTTGATATCTCTGATAAATATCAGGACGAAAATATTTAGTCTTACACAAAGACAGCTCATATTTCAAAACTCTTATTTTACTATGATTTCCCTTTGAATACTCTGAAGGCAATTTTAAATTTGATATTTTTTTTATATTACTTGTTTGTTTTGTAAAAATTGGAGCCTCAAGCATAGAATCTTCAAAACTCTCACCACACAAAGAATTAGCATTACCTAAAACAAAATTAATATTCCTAGCAATAGAATCACACAAGCACAAAGCAGGAAGCTCTCCGCCAGTTAGAATAAAATCACCGATACAAAACACTTCATCAGCATATTTTTCAATGATGCGCTCATCAATACCTTCATATCTACCACAAATAAAAATAATATGAGAATATAACGCAGCTATTCTCTTTGCATCATTTTGAACAAAAGACTTTGCAACTGGAGTAAGATAAATTATATGGGAATTCTTTGTGATAACAGTTTCTAATGCACGCGACAAAATATCTGCACACAAAACCAAACCTGCACCGCCACCTACTTGAAAATCATCTACTTTTTTATATTTATTTTGGCTAAAATCTCTAATATTTATAATTTCTATATCAATCAAATTATTCAATACAGCGCGCTTCAATATAGAATCTTCAAAATATCCAGAAATTAAATGTGGAAAAAGTGTAAGAAATGTGAATTTCATTATGATGTCTCTAAGATTCCAAAAGCATCTGCAGTATAAATCACTTTTTTAGTCAAATCTACATCAATAATATATCTATCAATATATGGAATCATAAAACTTTTTGGTTTTGAGAATTGATTTATATTTGTTTTAATAACCAAATAGTCTATACAACCTATGCGCTCTATATCATCAACTATACCCAATAATACGCCATTATCAATAATTTCTAACCCTATAATATCAAACCAAAAAAACTCATTATCCCCTAGTTTGCACATTTGAGATGTAGCTTCCTTGGTAGTATATAACTCAAAAGAAGTAAGAGATTTTGCCTTATCGATAGTATTAATTTCAAAAAACTTTACACTATTTTGATGAGGATTAAATTTTTCAAGAGTAAGAAACTTATTATTGCACAAAAAAATATTATTTGGTTGAAAAATATCCATAAAATCCGTATAAATCACAAGCTTTACATTTCCCTTTAAGCCTATGCTTCTACCACATTTAGCTACTAGAATATCAAAGTTCATTTATACAGATTCTACTAATATTTTATAACTAATTCCATTTTTTGCCTTACAAGCAGATATAAGCGTCTTTATAGAGCTAATCATTTTCCCATTTTTACCAATAATTCTACCAATATCATAATCGCTTGCATAAATAATCACATTGCAGATGCCATCACTATCAATATTTGTAGTAACATCGATTTTTTCTGGATATGACGCTATTTTTTGCACATATGATTTAATAAAATCATCTACCATTTGTAAAAATTATTTCGTAATTTCTTTTACTCTATCACTCATTTTTGCACCAACACCAATCCAATAATCCAATCTTTCTTTATTAACATTCTTAAAATCTGGATTTAGTGGATTATAGTAACCAATAGATTCTATCCAGCCACCATCTCGTCTTTTTCTACTATCAGTTACTACGATTCTATAAAATGGTTTTTTCTTTCTTCCAACTCTTGTAAGTCTTATAACTGTTGCCATAATGCTCCTTTTATATTAAATTTGAAATGTTATCGTAATTATCGCATTTTGTTAAGGTTTGCACCTTTAATCATATTCATTATATTTTTTACACCATTTGGTGAAGACATTTGTTTTGCCATTTTTGCAGCTGTTTCAAACTGCTTTAATGATCTATTAATATCACTTACATCAAGCCCACAACCCTTTGCTATGCGCTTTTTTCTACTACCATTGAGAATGGAAGGATTATCTCGCTCTTTTTGTGTCATAGATGAAACCATAGCTTTAATATTTTTAATTTCAACAGAATTATCAATATCCACATTTTTTAGCGCATCACCCATAGCTCCAAGTCCTGGCATCATAGAAATTAGAGATTTCATTGATCCCATTTTTTTAATACTTTCTAATTGAGATAAAAAATCTGTAAAAGTAAATTCACCTTTCCTAATTTTTTTTGTTAATCTCTTTGCTTCTTTTTCATCTACAACAGCAGTAGTTTTCTCTATAAAACCAGCAACATCACCAGCACCCATCAATCTACCAACAA
This sequence comes from uncultured Helicobacteraceae bacterium, assembly GCA_944323755.1. Classification (GTDB taxonomy): domain Bacteria; phylum Campylobacterota; class Campylobacteria; order Campylobacterales; family Helicobacteraceae; genus NHYM01. The sequence continues at coordinate 169,483 of CALUTR010000003.1, read as the reverse complement.
TTCTATCTGGCATAAAAATATCTAAATCAGCAATCTTTTCACCACTACCAATGAATCTAATAGGAATATTAATTTGCTTAGTAACAGATAAAGCTATACCACCCTTTGCATCACTATCAAATTTACTAAGTATAATACCACTTAGTCCAATTTCTTGATTAAAATTATCAGCACTTCTTACTGCATCTTGACCACTTAAGCTATCTAAAACATAGAATATTTCATCTACTTTGATACTATTTTTGATCTCTTTTAATTCATTCATAAGTTCTGCATTGATAGATAATCTCCCTGCTGTATCAATAATAACAACATCATAAGTAGAATCCTTAGCATATTTAATAGATTCTCTAGCAACATTCACAGGAGAAGCATCTTCTTGTGTAAAAATATCAACCTCAATTTCAGTTGCAAGCTGCTTTAATTGCTCCACTGCCGCTAATCTCTGCAAGTCACAAGCAACAAGCAATACTTTTTTACCTCTTAACTTCAAGTAATTCGCCAGTTTCGCACTACTTGTAGTCTTTCCACTACCTTGCAATCCAACCATAAGTACTACAGTTGGTGGCTTTTGCGCATAGGAAAAACCATAATTACCACTAAACACACTTTGCAAAGAAAAAGCAAGAGCATTTGAAAATGAATCTTTTCCTATTCCATTCTTCTTGCATTCACTCTCAACTTGAGACACTATTTCTTTTGCAACTTTATGATACACATCATTTTTTAATAGTGTTTTCTTAAGCTCATCTAGGCTGCGAGCAAGCGCTTTTTCATCATCTAAAAATCTAATTTTATTGACGATATTTTTAAAAGAATTGGTCAATGTATCAAACAAAATACTACTCCAAAAATATAGTAAAGTTCAGATTCTACAATTATTTTTTTAAATAAACAATATTAAGGTTTTTATTATGTAATAAAAATTATTATTTGGATTTATATTTTTTAGAATCACTTAAATTAATAGGAGATAAATTGTGAGTAAAGCTATTCTTATAGAAATGCTAAAAGAAAAAAAATTAAAAATCACTCCACAAAGAATCGCTATTCTAGAAGAACTAGAAAAAAATGGGCACTCAACAGTTGATGATATCTTTAATGGTATCAAGCTTAGAGTGCCTTCTGTTTCACTTGCTACCGTTTATAAAAATATTTTAGCATTACAAAGTGCTGAAATATTAAAAAGTGTAAAAACACCTACACATAAACAAAAATATGAAATAAACATCAAACCTCATATACATTTATTTTGTAAAGTATGTGAAAACTTGCAAGATTTTGAAATTGATACAAATGAATTTAAAAAATATTGCAAAGAAAAAAGCGGCTATTATTGCATAGACGAAGCATCGATTCTGCTTACTGGAATTTGCAAAAAATGTTCAAAACAACAAAGTAAAGCTATTTAATATTAGGCAAGATTTTTCTTGCCTAGTTTAAAAAAAAGATTAAGCACCACCTTTTGCAGCAGCTCCTAATCCCCACATAGGTAAAAAGATTCCAAGTGCAAGCAATAAAACTAAAGCAGCAATAAAGAATGTCATAATAGGCTCTATATACGCAGATAAGTTATCAATGATATAATCATATTTTATCTTATAGTATTCAGCAACAGATGCTAACATCTTATCTAGTTCACCTGATTGCTCACCAGTATTTACCATTTGTATAGTCATAGGTTCAAAATATCCCGTTTCAGTAAGTGCTTCTGTAAGGGTTACACCGCGTTTAATAGAAGTATCAACAACCATAAATTTATTTTTAATAAAATCATTATCAAGCAATGATGCTGAAGATTCAAGTCCTTCTTCCAATGATATACCTGCCTTTAAAAGCAAAGATAGCGTTGTTACATATTGATTCATATTTGCCAAGAATGTAATTTTACCTATCAATTTCACTTTTAATATATATTGATCAAATTTTAATTTAAATGAAGGACTATTTCTGTATCTATTTTTTGTAATCACGATAGTTAAAAATATACCTAAACCAACCAATAATCCATAATTAGACATAAGCTCTTCTATGCCTATTAATATTTTTGTTGGCAATGGTAAGTCTGCACCAAGTTCAGCAAAAATACTTTTAAATTGTGGAATAACAAGCAAAATTAATGCAACAAATGCTATAGCCATAGCAGATATTACAATAATTGGATAACGCATAGCCTTTTTAAACTTTGCTTTATTGTTTCTTAACTCTTCTAAACTTTTTACAAGCATAGCTAAAGATTCTGCTAAATTACCAGTTTTTTCACCTAATGAAATCATCGATATTGTAAGACCACCGATAATTTTTTTATGATCCATAAATGCTTCTGTAAGAGTTCTACCACTATTAACACCATTTAATACAGTGTCAAAAACAACTACAAGCCTCTCATTTGCTGTATATTTCACCAAATCTTCCAATGTAGAGTGTATTGAAATACCAGAATTTAACATAAAAGACATCTGTTTGAATGCAGCAATCAAATCATCATATTTAATTTTTTTATCTTTTGTTAAATCATTGTAAAATTTTAAATAAAATGGAGGTTCAGTTTCTACTGCTGATACTGGTTTAATCTTGTATTTTGTCTTAGCAACATCAAATGCCATTTCTGGGGTCGTTGCCCTAACAACAACATCAACCTTTCTACCATTTTTTCGTGAGGATACTTTATAAAACTTCATAATTTTGCCACCCTATAAACTTCATCTAAACTTGTTCTACCTTCTAAAGCTTTTAATAATGCATCTTCAAACATAGTAACAAATCCATCTTTTCTTGCCTCTGCCAACAACTCGTCCTTTGTTGCATTTGCAGAGATTAGCCGCCTCATACCTTCTGTTCCAAGTATTACCTCAGATACAACTTCACGACCAACATAACCTTGCATTCCACAATTATTGCAACCATGAGATTTATAAAAATGATAATCTTCTGGTATCAAATTTTTAATCTGCACTAACATTTTTTCTGGCGGCTCTACTTCATATCTACAATGCGGACAAAGCTTTCTTACTAATCTTTGCGCCTGAAATCCACATATAGTAGATCCAATAAAAAAGCTCTCAACCCCCATATCAAGTAATCTTGCAACACCGCTAATGGCATCATTTGTGTGCAATGTGGCAAGCACAAGGTGACCAGTAAGTGCAGCTTGCAACGCTATCTGCAATGTCTCTTTATCACGAATCTCACCTATCATTATAATATCAGGATCCTGTCTAAGGATAGATCTAAGACCAGCAGCAAATGTCATACCAGCACGCTCATTAACCATAACTTGCTGTATTAAATCCATTTGATATTCCACTGGATCTTCAACTGTAATAATCTTATGTGTTACACTTTTAATAGCATTTAATGCTGCATATAATGTTGTGGTTTTACCGCTACCTGTTGGACCAGTAACCAAAACTATCCCATTTGGCTGTTTAATTGCCTCATTAAATCTATTATAATTGAGTTCAGAAATACCTAAATCCTCAAGTCTTACCAACACCTTACTTTTATCTAGAATCCTAATAACAATACTCTCTCCAGTGATAATAGGAAGTGTTGATATACGAAAATCATATGGCTTACCCATAATGATATCACTATATCTACCATCTTGCGGTTTTCTACGCTCTGCAATATCTAGATTCGCCATAAGTTTCATTCTAGAACTAAGAGGTGCAAACATATCTTTATCAAACTTAAATGCTTCTCGCATAACACCATCTACACGATTTCTAACAAGTGTAGATGTTTCTGTAGCTTCTATATGGATATCACTTGTTTTTTGTTTAACAGCAGTCTCAAAAATAACACCTATAAGTTTTGTAATAGCTGATTTATTTCCATCATCATCCGCCATTATTGTACCAGTAGCACCAGTCATTTCTTCTCGAATATTTTGAACAAGTAATTTAACGCTATCATTTAATGACAATCTAATAACAACAGCAACAACTTGTTCCTTTTTAGCTATACAGAAAGCTACTTTTTTTCCACGAATTGATCTACTTATAGCCTCTTTTGCTTGTATATCAAATGGATCTGCTAATACAACTTTTATTGTGTCACCATCTTGTGCAAAAGGAAACGATGTATACCTTTCTATAATCCCAAATGGAACACAATCAGCGATAGAAGGATTAAACTCATAATTATCTAAATCCACATACTCCATATTTATCATTTTTGATAATAGCATAAGAATATTTTCTTCACTATTTGGAAAATCTTCTAAAATAGAGAGTAAATTTAGCTCACCTCTTTTACAAAGCTCAACAAAGAAACCTAAAAGCTTAGATTCTTCTAAATAGCCCAAATCAACAAGAACACGAACAATCTTTTTACGCCTAACTTGCTTTCTTTGCTCTTCAAGAGCTTTCTCTAATTGAGCATTAGTAATCAAACCGGCAGAAATTAATCTATCACCTATTCTAACTTTAGCCACTTAAATCATACCTTGTCTTATATTTTTCAATGCTTCAATTGCATCTCTTGAATTTGTTTTTGCAATGTATTTATTCAACACATCAATAGCCTGCTCTTTTTTACCATTTGCATAAAGCGACTTAGCATATACAATAAAGCTTTGTGCCTTTGTCTTACCTTTTGAATCAGCTTCCGATGCACTCAATGCCCATTTAATAGAATTATTATAATCCTTAATACTAAAGTAATATTCTGCAATCTCTATTGCTATATCATAGCTATTAGTATTTTTAAAATCATTAATCTTTAACTCAATTTCCCTCTCTTTAGTGATTTTTTCAGAGCTTATATTAATTAATGGTTTAGATTCTGTGTGGTTAGCACTATTTGCAGTATTATTTTGTGCAATATCAACACTCTTTACAACATTTAGATCTGGCTGCAAGCTAACAGTAGCCTCTTTATTATTTAAAACATCAATCTCCTGCATTGGTGCTTGCACTATAATACTTGAATTATCTCTATATTTATAGAATCCAGAATCAACAAACATATTAACCTTTATAATTTCACTAAACTTATCATTAGCGCTAATCCAGCCATTACTTGTTTGCACTAGACCATTTACATTTTTATTTTCTGCACAAAATATGCCATTTTGAGAATAATGCCCAACTGGCTGAGATTTGAAGCTAGGACCTTTTCTAACCATAAGCTTATTACTAATAACTTTTCTACATACAAAATTAATGCTTGGATAAGCAGATGCAGTAGTATTGGAATCAGAGTTAGAACTTGCAATTGATTTAGATTCTGATGTAGCATCTATTGAATTTGAAACACTTGTATTGCCATCTTTAATCACAGCTACATTTGATATCACTTGAGTATTATTTTGTTTTACTATATTATTTTTTGCAATATGCTTTTGATATTGATTTTTAATAAAAAGACCTACAAATACAAGGAAAACAATAAATACAAAAACAAATACATAAAATATATAAGATTTATATTTATATGCCTTCCACCTTCCTTCTAGCTCTATTATTTTTTTCATATACAAATTCTACAATTTAAAATGTAAATAAAGATTATTTATCTTTATTTACATCTGTTTGAGGGTCTTCTAAACCAGCAGATACATCATTAGTCTCTACGATATGATTTACTGTTTCTGAATATCCTAAATCTTGCAAGCTAGGATTATCATCAGATCTTTTAATAATATGAGGAGTAATGATAATAATCATTTCTGTAGTCTGCTCTGATGTTCCATCATATGAAAATATATATTTCAATAATGGTATATAGCCTAATATTGGGATCCTATTTGTATTGTTTGTAACACTTTTGCTAATCAAACCACCCAATACAACCCTATCACCATCTTTTGCCCTAACCAATGATGAAAGTTGATTTGATGACAAGTTTGGTGGCTCAGATAATGCTGTTGCTTGATTTTCTGTATTTAAATCCTTAGTTTGAGTAATAGAAGGATTAATTTTTAGCATAATATATTCACCTTGGACAGATGGAGTAACATCTAACAATACACCAGAAAATACAGATGGGAAGCTAGTTGATGTGTTTTGTGTAGTTCCACCAGAAGATGAATTTTGAAAAACAGAACTTTGCGCATATCGCAAAATACTACCAACACTAATCAATGCAGGCTGATTGCTAAGAGTTAAGACTTTTGGATTAGATACAGATCGCACTTTTCCATATGCATTCAAAAACTCAACAATTCTAGTCATTTGAACACCAGCTGAGAATATATTAATATTTGTACCACCTCCGCCGATACCAATTTGACTATTATCTTCACTTCCTGAAGAATAAGCAGGAACTATTAGATTCCCAAAATTCCAAAATTGATTCCAATCAACACCAACAGTATTTGAATTTGTATGTGTAACAGTCAAAATATTCACATCTATCATCACTTGATTTTGGATTTGATCTTCTAAATTTTTAATATATTTTCTTACTCTATCAAGCTGCTTTACAGTCCCTGTTACAGTGACCAAACCAGCAATTTTATTTACAATAACACTCTGACCATCACCTATATCATCTTGTGTTTGATTTGTATTATTTTGTGTATTACCTTGAGCACCTTGTTTGGATAAATTATTAGAAAATATTCTTTTTGGCTGATGAGCATCACCTGGTCTAAAAGCAATTTCAAATATTTCTTGCTCTAATTTACCCCAAAAATCAAACTGATCCATAGATAATATCTTAGTACCAGATATGCTATCAGCATTTCCTGTTTGCAAACCATTTGAAGTAAGCGAAGAATGCACGCTACTTTGAATATCTGTATTTGTGTCAACTGAAGTCAATCCCCCACCTGTAGCTCCTGTAGTTCCACCTGTAGTGGAAGTATCAGAAGTCATAGAATTCTGTGACAACACTATATCTGTATTGCTAGCACCAATCCTAGAAGTCCCTATGTAATTGATTTGAAAAGTTTCAGTAATTAAAAATGAAACTTTTAATAAATTACCATCAAATTCATAATTTAATTCATTTTCAGTCAAGATTAAATCAAAAATTTTCTCTATAGGAAGTTGCCTTACATTAACAGATGCTATACTTTTTGATAATTTATCCTTAGCTGCCCTATCTTGAACCAGCATACTATATCCGCATTCGGAAGCAAGCTGACTAAGTAAATCACCAACTGCAACACCATCTTGACTAGAAGTAGAAATAGTAAATAATCTATCAGAACATAAATTATTCGCATATAAAAAATGCATACCTAATAACAAATTTATAAACACTAAAGTAAAAATATTTTTTTTCATTCTTATTACACCTACTATTTATTTAATTTTAATCTTATTGTCATTTGTATATACATAAAGAACCCTTTTTTGAGTTCTAAATTTTAATTCAACCCTATCACGTTGTATATCAGATACAGTCCAGCCCTCAACAACATCATCTTTGCTAACCCAAATATTATTGATGCTCGCTTTATTTTCAAAAATACCATTTAAAACAAGCACAGCTTGCTCAGTCTTTACAATATGCTCCAAATCCTCTTCTGATTGAGGAAAAACATATATAAATGGATCATTTATTTTTGAATTTTCTTTAATATAATCGACTCTATCAAATGTAATAATTTCATTCTTTAAGCGTTCATCATCACTTAATAGTGCAGAATTGTCCTTATTACTTGATGCAACAGACTCATTTTCAACAATTTGTTTATTTGATTGATCAGAAATGGTTGCATTATCATCTGCAAATAAAGCACATAAAATCAAAAAAGACAGACTTAAAATTCTCATCAAGCTCCTCCTCTAAAATTTCTTATGGCTATACTGAAATTCAATCTATTATCTTTACTTTCTATTATAACGCTATCAATAGATATAAATTTACCATATGTTTCTAACCAATCCATGTATCGTAATATAGATGAAAATTTGCCATGACCAAATAAAATAAATGATGAATATCTCATACCACCCAATGTCTCATTCTCATCACTCATTGCAATATCTGTACCATTTACTATTAATCCCATAGCTGTAGCAGCTTTTGAAGCATCATCAAATGTCAAAAACCAATCTTTGCTATAGACAAAAATCTCTTCTCTTAATTTATTTAATAGATTTAGATCATTTTTTGCCTGTGTAATTTCTTCTTGAGAAGCTCGAATTTTTTGCTCAAGTGCAAGAAAGCCACCATTTTCCATAGTGTCTATATAGGTTTGTTCTTCTGTAATTTTATTATGTATATCATTATATATATCATTTGAATTCAATTTTGAATTATTGCTTAAATCAAATAATAAAAAATATACAATACCTGCTAATGCAACACCAACGATAACACCAAGAAGCAATCTTTCTGATTGATTTTTGCTTACTAAATATTCATCTAACTTATCCAATTGCTCATAAATTTGTGCTTGAAAATTATTCATCTAACAACCACCCTAACAATAGAATTCAAATAACCTTTAACAGAACCACCTAACTCCTCATTACCACTTAAATCAATATTAGCTGAAATTGGACTAACTGATGTAGCATTACTATCTTGAACTTTAGTAAGATTCTGTTTATTATTAGCATTAGAAGCTTCTTCAGAATCTGCATTCACAGAATTACGATCATCTTCAAAGCCTATTTTTATGACCCTATCAGTGATAACTTGTTTATAAACACCTTGATAGTTTAATGCTTTAATGAAGTCTGATATATCTTGTTGTGTCTTTGAGAATAAATTTAATTCTACAACCAAACTTCTATTATCACCTGATGAATTCGCAGTAGCCTTTATTACCCTAACTTTACTTTCTTCTGCAACTTTTAATATATCATTTAATATTTTAGATTTTTGTATATACTCAACTTGCCAAGATCTAATAACCCCCATATCATCACGCATACTACCAATTTCAAGACCTATATTTTCCTTTTGTTGCTTGAGTGATTCAATTTGTGATTTTAATCTATCTTCATCTGCCCTGTATTGCTCTGCTTTAGGAAATACATCATTATCATAAGATGATTGAAGCATATCACTTCGCATAGAATAAAAGCCCATCATACCAAAATTATAAATAGGGTAAACTAATGACAATGCAAACAAGCCAGATGCGATCATCACAAACTGAGCAGAATCCCTCTGGCTAAGTGGTTTTGGACGCTTTGCATATGAGAAATTTGGGATACTATCATTAACATTTGAGATTAAATAACTAGCATAAGTCATTGAAATATCTGCAACTGCTAACAAACCTTTATTAACAGGTGTTGATGAAAGTGAATTGTAAGGTTTTGTTTCAATCAAAAATGCATCTCTAAAAAATGATAAAAAATCTTCATCATACTCTATGCTCATACCATAATATATAGCAGTTGGATCTAAGTCTTGATAGACTCTCTTTACATACATAATATTTTCTTCAATATCTCTACTTATTTTATTTAACATAGAGTCTATATAAGTCTTATAATCCGCTACTTCTGGTGATTTACCTGCTATTAGATTCTCAAACTCTATACTATTGAATTCTAAAGACGATTCTTGATTAAATTCAACCCTTAGTTTATGTATATTAGAGCTTAATATTTTTGTATAAACTAATTCACCTTTGCTATAAAATGCAAATGTTCCATTATTGTCACCAATAAAAATGAAAATATGGTTTGAAATAACATCTAATCTACTATTTTTATATAAAACTAATGGAAGAAAAGGAACAGATGTAACAATATCAATAAATTGTGTTTTTTCTTTTAAATCCCCATATGTATTTTCTAAATACTTGTCATCAACCAAATAAACATCATAGCTCCAATTATCAGCATCAAACCCAGAATCTACTTTGCAATAATACATTTCAAAGTTTGCATCTGGTGGCATATTGAGCTGTTTGTATATATTTTCTGATAAAAAAGTATCAATATCTATTTCATCAATATTCTTAGGAACTTCAATTGTAGTTTTCATTAAAGCATCAAATGCAAATGTACTAACAATTCTTGACTTGTTATTCAGCTTCTTTACATAAGGAACAATGCTATTCCCACTACTAATATAAGCGAGTCTAGTATTAGAATCGTAATAGATTATGTCATTTAATCTTTTACTGCCTTTTTTCATTTTAAGTTTCATATATATTATCCCTGAAAATAAAAAATTTAATAACTAACCCAATAAAGTATTCACAAACTATCGGCATTTAAATCAATAACTTGCATACAAATTACAAAAAATTAATAAAATTCATATTGTTAATAAATGCTATATTTTGCCATAATTTCAAGCTATTGATATAAATTTAGGATTGTATCACAACTAAGGATATAAAGCAACATTTATACTCTAAAAAATCCAAAATATTGCCAAATAAACTAATTTCATACATAAAATATCCACAAAAATACTAAAATTTTACAATTTTTGCCCCAAAACCACCACTTTGAGGTGGTGCATCACTAAAGCTTCTTACCTTTTTATGCCTCTCTAGAAATTCTTTCACCACTTTTGAAAGCACACCACTACCTATGCCGTGTTTAATTAACACTTCATCATATCCAGCTATAAGACATCTAGAAATATAATCATCTAGTATTTCTAATGCATCATCAACACGCTTTCCGTGCAAATCAATAGATGGGAGACAATGCATAGCATTTGAATTAATGCTTATATGTTGTTTTTGTTTATGACTTAGTGTTGCACCCAATTTAAGCATAGATATGTGAATCTTCATTTTCCTTCCATTATCTAACTCAACTAATGCTATATTATTATTAATACTCAATACAACACCGCTATTTTTACCACTTTGCACTCTATTTCCAATTTCAAATTTTATATTTTTATTTATCTCTGGTTTTGGCAGGGACTTAAGAATTTCATTTTGCTTATTTAATACTTGCTGCATTGTCTTTGCATTATTTGTTTTTATTGCTGATTTTAATTCTTTAAGTAGTGTGTTATAGGTATTTTCTAGCTCTATTTTTTTATTATTTAATTCGGTATTCTGTTTTAAAATAAGATCATTTAACTCGTGATTTTTATTTTCATTTGATTGCAACAACCTATCTAGTTTATCCTCTTTTTGTTTTAATTGAGACTGCAAAAGCGATGTTTGCTCTATAAGTTCATTTAGATTCTCTAAATTATCGCCATATATGGATTTTGCATCATTGATTATATTAAGCGGAATTCCATATCTAATTGCACTCTCAAATGCATAAGATTTACCAATACAACCCTGCAAAAATGTATATGTAGGCATTCGCGAAGATTCATCATAAATTGCTGCCATAAACTCTACATTTGGATTTTTAGCCATCATTGAAGCAAGTTGCTTATGATGCGTAGTAATCACAATCTTTGCACCTTTATTTTGTAGATAATTTAATATAGAAAAATACAATGCGCTAGCCTCATTTGCATCAGTTCCTAGCTCTATCTCATCAATACCAAGAAGCAAACGATCCATTGAAAAAATATTTTTAAATTCCACCATTCTACCTGCAAAAGTAGATATATCATTTTTAGAATTTTGCGGATCATTGATTACTGCATAAATATTTCTAAAATTTGCAATCTTTGACTTTTGCGCATTCACTTTAAATGGAATAAGATATTTAGCAAGCAACACAGCGCTTAAAATGGACTTAAGCAACATTGTTTTACCACCTGCATTAACACCTGTAACAATCAAAATCTGCTTTGTAAAATCAATATTACTTGGTATTGGGTTACTTAAAGAAGGATACGAGAAATCACACAAAACAATATCACCCTTATTATTTGGTAATATAAAACTATAATCAAATGCCTTAGCAAACATTACTCTAGCTTGAATACAATCAAATTTATCAAATTCTCTGTTTATGTATTTTAAAAAAGCATAATTTTTAAAGAAAATCTTAGTTATATCACTTTCAATTTCATAGATTATAATTTCAACTTCATTATATAGCTTATCAAGCCTATCATAAATACCTTGAAGTGTAGATGGAAACACATAGAAATATCCAGATGCAGATCGCTCTAAGATTCTACCATCTAGCTCTTTATTAAATCCTGCTTTAAGCAATAGGCATTCTTTGGAATCTATTAAATGAGTTTGCCTATCGATTAAATATGGTGAGATTCTATCTTTTTGAAAAATCTTATCAATAGATTTTTTAAGCTCATTTTTTAGTAACGAAATGCTTAAGTAGAGAGAATCTAGCTTTGGATAGTTTCCACTATTTAGATTCCCATCATCATCAAAACTTCGCGCAATAGCTATAATCTCACTTGGTATATTAATATTTGACAACCAATTTGATATATGCTTAAAATCATCAACATTAATTCGCTTCAAATACAAAAAATATTTAATAATTTTCACAAACTCAAATATGGAATCTAATTTCAAAACCCCAAGTTTTTTTATATGCATAAGCTCATCATCTAAATTAGATATATGCTTTGGTGGCACAAATTGTACTTTATCAAACTCATCAATGAATTGCTTTAGGATATTTATATCACCTTCAATATAAAATGGTGAAATACGCGAAAAATACCTACTAAACCTTTCGATAAATTCAGACAAATCAAGCTTGCTGCAGAGTGTTTCTATATCTTTTAATAGCATTGCTTAATAGAAATTATCTTCCCATAAAATTCAGTATCTTTTTTACCAATGAAGCTAAGTGTAGGGTTTGTAAAGTTAAATTTATCATTTTTAACATCAATATCACCACATTTTAATACCTCACCACGCATAAATGAAGCAATCAAATCAATATCTCGCTTATTATGACTATCCTGTATAGCTGTATATATACCTATAGTAATAAATAATAAAGCAATCAAAATACCTATAATGATTTTCTTTTGCTTAGTTAGACTACCGCGTATAATAAAATAAATTGCAATGCCAGCTATAAATGCAATAAAACAATAAATAAAGATTCTCATTATTTTTATACACTTCCTCGCATTTGATATGTAATATCACCTGCACCAAAACCAACAATCAATCCAGAATTCAATGTATCTAAAACTTTATCATCTTTAATAATTTCAATACTTGAACCATTTCTTTTAATTTCATCAGCAAATATAGGATCATATCTACCAAAATAACCATCAAAATCAATATCAATTGGATCCTCATAAGCACGCCAAACAGGCAAAATAATCAATTTATCAACACCATTAAAACAATCAACAAAACCATCAATATTGTGTATAGTTCTAGAATATTTATGCGGCTGCCAAATAGCGCTAATAGTTTGGATATTTTTTAACTTTGTGTATTGTCTAATAGAATCAAGCGTGCTTTTTATTTCAGTTGGGTGATGCCCATAATCATCAATAATCACACAACCATCATTGCACAAAATATCAAATCGTTTTTTTATTCCCTTATAATTTTTTAAATTTTCCTGTATCAATTCCACATTCAATTCACCCAAAGATGCAAGAATTGCAAGTGATGCATTTAGCGCAGTATGCCTTCCAAAACCCCAAACTTCAAAATCACCAATGAAATGACCATTATTAAATAAACTAAAAGAACTATATGGTTCATTGTTTTTTAAAAAGAATCTAAGATTTTTAATATCTCTACTTGGATAAAGCCTAATTGCATCAATTTTTAATATAGATAAAAACTCATCTTCAGCATTAATAACGCGAATCTTTGCCATACTCAAAAAATCAACATAAGCCTTATGAAAGCGATTTAAATCATAATCATAATATTCCATATGCTCTGGTTCTGCATTCGTCACTATGGCACAATACGGATTAGAATTCAAAAAGCTACCATCACTTTCATCAGCTTCAAATACAACACTATGGCTTTTTGTAGCACGAACATTAGAATCAAACTCCTTTGATTGTGCTCCAATAATTGCCCCATATTGATTTAAAATAGCACTTAACATTGCTGTTGTTGAACTTTTGCCGTGTGCGCCACATACAGAAAATACACGCTTTTGTGATAATATAATCTTGAGAGCTTCTGCCCTTGATAGCACACTTATGCCTTTATTCTTCGCACATATCAACTCTTCATTGTCTTGTTTAATAATTGCAGAGTGGATTACTAATGATGGATCTGTTATAAATGATCTATTATGAGGGATATTTATTTTCACACCAAGAGATTCTAGATATTTTGTAGAACAACTAATAGCAACATCAGAGCCACTAATTTTAACACCTTGTGCTTGCATATACCTAGCTAACCCAGAAATACCAATACCACCAATACCAACAAAATGTATATGTTTTATATCCAATTTTTAAGCCTTTTTAATGCATCAATAATAATATTTTCTTCATACACAAGAGCAAGCCTTACATATCCGCTTCCTGCTTCATTTCTACCTAAAAATCTACCTGGAAGGACTAGAATTCCTTCATTTTTATATAGATCTTTTGTAAATTCTAAATCATCTTTTACTTTTAACCAAACATAAAATGTATATGGACTTACTTGAACACCTAAAATATCCCGTGCATATGATAAATTTTTAGCATATTTTATTCTAAAAATTTCAGCACTTACATCATCATTCCAAGCGATAGCTGCTGCTTTTTGCAATGGAATAGGAGAAGCAGCACCAATATAAGTGCGATAAAGTCGATATTCACGCAATATATCCTTATCTCCAGCTATAAAACCACTTCTAAGACCAGGAGCAGAAGAGCGCTTAGAAATAGAATTTATACATACAATATTTTTAAAATCTACATTACCAGCATCAATGCAAGCCTCAAGTATAGAATGTGGCTTAGAATCTTCATAAATTTCACTATAACACTCATCATTTAAAAGAATAAAATCATATTGCAATGATAATTTAACCCAAGATACCAAATCATCCTTACTTAGCACGCTCCCTGTTGGATTATTTGGTGAATTCAAAATAACTAAATCAACTTTTTCTAAATCTCCTTCATCTAAATAAGGTTTATAATCATTATTTAAATCAAGATTCATATAAATAATACTTGCACCACTTGCAATGGCACTACCTTCATAAATCTGGTAGAATGGATTTGGAAAAGCCATAGTTTTTGTTGCATTATTTTTTAGCGACCCAAAAACAAAACAAGGAAAATTAAACAAACATTCCCTAGTGCCAAATGTAGGAATAATATGATCCTTTGTGAGATCTACTCCAAATCGTCTTTTAATAAATCCAAGTTGCGAATCTATAAGATACGATTCTCCCATACTAGATGGATATTTATTTAGCAGCTTTACATTATTAATTAATTCATTTTGTATATTTTGTGGCGTATCAAATTGCGGTTCACCTATTGTTAACTTGATAATATCCTTTTTTGGCTCAATGCCACTTATAAGTTTATTTAATCGCTCAAAGGGATATGGTGCAAAATTCATATCCATCCTCTTTTTGCTCTTCTTCTTGGCTTTTGCGCTGGTTTTACAACTTCATCTAAACTATCTTGTAATTCTTTGATTTTATTTTTTGAGATTCCACTCAAGCTATCATATAAATAAGATAAAAGCTTACAAATCAGCTGTGCATTATCTATTTTTGAGCTTAGTATTGGATATAAATCAAGAGAATCTGATGATATTTTATAATCTAATATTGTTGATACAAAATCATCTGTATTGTAATTATTTGGCAATTCAAATAATTCTAATGATGTATTAATCTGATCTTTTATCCTCTTTAAATCTCTAAATTCAAGAGGCGTTACAAGTGTTATTGCTACACCCTTTTTCCCGGCTCTTCCAGTTCTCCCAATCCTATGGACATAGCTCTCTGGATTAAGCGGCATATGATAATTAAAAACATGACTAACATCACTTATATCAAGCCCTCTGCTTGCAACATCAGTGGCAACCAATATTTCTGCCTTATTTTCTTTGAAAGCCTTGATTGCAACCCTTCTTTCCCTTTGCTCCATATCTCCGTGTAGCGAAACAGCTTTATAGCCTTTAGAAGCAAGAAAATGAGATAATTTATCAGCTTCTTTTTTCATTCTTGTGAAAATAATGCTTTTTTGTGGTGTTATAGCATCTATCAAACGCGTAATAGCACTATCTCTCTCACTTTCATTGATAATATAATATTTTTGTTCTATATCTGTATTTGTAACATTCGTAGTAGTAATTTTTACACTTTTTGGATTGTTTAAAATTTTATTTGCAAGATTTTTAATTGGTGTTGGCATAGTAGCTGAAAATAGCAATGTCTGCCTATCACGAGGTATGAATCTAAAAATCTCCTCAATGCTATCTAAAAACCCCATATCAAGCATTTCATCGCTTTCATCTAAAACAACAATTTTTGGATTAAATTTTTTAATTCTATTATTTCTTAAATGATCAAGAAGCCTTCCTGGTGTTGCAACCATTACTTGTGGCTTTTTGCTAAGTAATTCGATTTGTCTTTTTATCGATTGGCCACCATATACACATATAGTTTTTGTGCGAAGAAATTTACCAAGCTTGAAAATTTCATCACTAATTTGAATTGCAAGTTCCCTTGTTGGAGTAATAATCAAGGCTTCAATCTCACTATTATTTTTTAGCATATTTAAAATAGGAATTGAAAATGCCGCGGTTTTACCTGTACCTGTTTGTGCTTGTGCTATTAAATCATGCCCTTCTAAAATAAGCGGGATTGAATCCCTTTGCACAGGACTTGGTGTATTAAAACCTAATTCAAAAATACCTTTTAGAACTTTTTCTTTTAAATGAAATTCTAAAAAGCCATTATTAGTGTCTATGTGTTTCATATTAATTAGTCACCCTTATAAAGTTTAATAGTTATGCTTAAAAATCCTAAATTAGTAGCAATATAAGCCACGAATTATAACTAAATGTTAATTAGTTTAGCTATAATTTGGCGCTTCTTTAAGATAATAATTAAGGAATTTAATTGGAATTAGCATTATTAGATCTTTTTGAAAAACTACCATATTCTATTTCGTTTTTAGCTGGAATTTTGACTTTTTTAAGCCCTTGTATTTTACCACTTATACCGCCATATATGTCGTATATTAGTGGAATCTCAATTGAAGAAATACAAAATAAATCCATAAAAAATAAAATAACCATATTTAATAAAGCATTATTATTTGTCGCTGGATTCTCATTGATTTTTATTTTAATTGGAATCTCATTTAACACCATACTTAGCAGAATCTTAGGAAATAGCATATTTAATTACATTGCTGGCGGGATTATTGTATTATTTGGTATCCACTTTCTTGGAATTATAAAATTTAATATTTTATACAAAACAAAAAGATTTGATTCTAAAAAATTAGAGAATAATAAATTTTTAAAATACATCTCGCCATTTATACTTGGAGTTGGATTTGCACTTGGTTGGAGCCCATGTGTAGGTCCCATACTAAGTAGCATTATGGTTTTAAGTAGCACAGATAGAACTAGTGGATTAAGCTTTATGATAGTGTATGCCGCAGGTCTTGCTATTCCTTTTTTATTGACAGCTCTTGCAGTGGAGAGATTTTTCAAAATGTTTGACAAGATCAAGCAATATTCAAGAACAATAGAAATCATAAGCGGTTTATTACTTATTGCAATAGGTATAATAATAGCATTTGGCGGGCTGGATAAATTAAACGAACTAATAAGCTAAAGGTGGATAAATGATTTTTAAAAATGCAACAATATGTGATAAAGATGTATTCTTAGAATCTGATATACAAATAAAAGATAACATCATTGTAAAAATTGATTCTCATATCAATGATAACGATGAGATCATTGATTGTAGCGATAAAATAATAATGCCTCAATTCATTGATCTTAATGTTTTTCCAAAAAATAAATCCCTCTCAAGAAAAAATCTAGAATCTCTAGCTATAAAAGCAAAGAATGGCGGGGTAGGGTTATTAATCCTAAATAGCAACACAAATCCAAAAATAGACAATGAAATGGTATTAGAATTCATAAAAAGCATTAATAAAGAATTACAAATTACTATCAAGCCACTAATATCATCGCTAAATAATGATG
Organism: uncultured Helicobacteraceae bacterium; assembly: GCA_944323755.1. Taxonomy (GTDB): domain Bacteria; phylum Campylobacterota; class Campylobacteria; order Campylobacterales; family Helicobacteraceae; genus NHYM01. Next base: position 151,533 of record CALUTR010000003.1, on the reverse strand, counting down.
AGAAATTGGTTGACATATCGATATTGCACTCACTAGGTGGCATTGGGATTAATTTAGATAGCAATGCATCACCAAACGCAATAGATAAAATTGCAAAATACGCAAAAATGCTTAATGTGCCTATATTAGTCAATGCAAATGACGGATTGGGCGGCGTTATAAACTATGGAGAAATGAGCGCAAAGCTTGGACTGCCTGCTAGAAATCCACTAAGTGAGATCAAAGAAGTGGCAAAGATTCTAGAAGTTGCGATATTTTATAACATCAAAGTAGTTTTTCAAGCAATCACCGAAACAAGAAGCATTCATCTAATAAATGAAGCAAAAAAGATAAATCCAAATATATTTTGCGAAGTCTCAATACATCATTTACTTTTAAATGACTTGGCGTGCAATCATTACAACACTTTAGCAAAGATAAATCCTCCATTAAAAGATAAAAACACGCAAGAAATGCTGCTAGAAGCGCTAAAAAATGGAAAGATTGATATATTAACATCACTTCAATGCGCGTGCTACAAATCACTAAAAGAACAAGTATTTAATGAAGCAGAATTTGGAATTGATGCGATTGGAAACTATTTTTCACTAATATATTCGCATTTAATAAAAGCAAATATTTTAGACTTAAAAACAATATCTAAGATATGCTCTAGCAATCCAGCCAGAATCTTCAATTTGAATTATGGAGAGATAAAAGTCGGCAAAGAAGCACGACTGATGATCATTGATACAAATGTAAATAGCATAATAGAAGACACTCCATATAATCAAAACTTATATGGTAAAGTCGAGCAATTTATCTAAAGGAATGTCATGAAAGAAAAGATATTAGAGATTCTAGGATTAATGCTAGATGAGTTAATAAATGCCTTCATTGTCGGCTCAAAAGCAATTTTTATATTAATTTTTGGAATATGGTTTGCGTATTTTGTAAGCGGAAAAATCAAAAAACTATTACTAAAGACACTAAAAGATGAAATGCTATCTAGCTTCTTATCTAAAGTGACATTTGTTGGAATGATAGTGATTGTAGTTGTTGCAACGCTTGGAACAATGGGAGTGCAAACTGCATCAATCATCGCTGCACTTGGTGCTGCTGGTCTTGCAATAGCACTTGCTTTAAAAGATTCTTTATCAAACTTAGCAAGTGGCATTATGCTTATCGTGTTTAGACCATTTACAAAAAGTGATACTGTAGAAATAGGAGGTAGTGTTGGCATTATAGAGGATATTTCATTATTTCATACATACATGAAGACACCAGATGGAAAGCTTGTGGTTATACCAAATACAAATATAGCAAATAATCAAATTATAAACTACACAGCAAGAAATGCTGGATCTAAAAAAATGCAAGATGTAATAGATGCAAAAGAAGTTGTAAGAAGAATTGACTGGCTAGTTGGTGTTAGTTACGATAGTGATATTGACCAAGCAAAAGAAATCATTAGAAATGCAGTAAAATCAACAAACAATATAGATAAAGGAGATGAAGACCCACTTAAAGCTGTTTTTGTCGGTGTAAATGAATTGCAATCAAGTGCTGTAGAATTTTCTGTTAGAGCATGGGTTATAAATAATGATACATTTTTTAAAACTAAATGTGATATGATAGAAAATGTAAAAAAAGCTTTGGATAACGCAAAAATTGAAATTCCTTATAATAAATTAGATGTAAAGATAATGAAATGAAATTAATCGGTGCTAGCGTTGTTATCACTTGTGATAACAATTTTACAATAATCAAAGATGGTGGTATTTTGTTTGATAATAAAAAGATTATCAAGGTTGGCAAATTCAGCGATCTTAAAAAAGATAAACTAGAAGAAGTGCAATTTTATAATTCTTGCGTAATCACCCCAGCATTAATAAACTCTCACATTCACTTTGAATTTAGCAAAAACCACTCAATGCTAAAATATGGAAGTTTTGGCGAATGGCTAGATTCTATTATGAATAATAGAGATGCTCTTATGCAAGATTCCACAACTCATATAAAAAAAGCAATAAAAGAAAGTATGAAGTCTGGAGTGGCTTGTGTTGGGGCGATAAGCAGTAGGGCTGTTGATTTAGATCTATTAAGTCAATCAGAGCTAAAAGTAATGTTTTTTAATGAAATTATGGGGACAAATAAAGACTTCTTTGATAAAGTAAAAGATGATTTTAATGAAAGGGTAAAAAAATCTAAGCTTTTAGAAGATGTAAATTTCAAAACGGCAATCGCACTTCATTCTCCATATTCACTTGATATAGAGCTTGCACATTATGCTATAAAAAAAGCCATAGAAAACAAAATGCTTGTATCCACTCATTTTTTAGAATCTAAAGAAGAATTATCGTGGTTAGAGTCAAATAGTGGATATTTTAAAGGATTTTTTAAACATTTTTTTCACAATGATGATGCAGAATCACATTATTCCAAAGATAGCTTTTTAGAGCTATTTAAAAAATGTGAAACATTATTTGTGCATTGCTTATATTTAAACAATGACGATTGGGATAGAATCTCAAAATTAAAAGCTGATATTATAAGCTGTCCACGCTCAAATAGATTGCTAAACAATAGATATTTTAATTTCCTAAAAGCAAAAGATTATAAATTCCCGCTCATCATCGCAACAGATGGTAAAAGCTCAAATAACTCGCTAAATATGCTAGATGAAGCGCGATGTGCATTATTTGCATACGAAAAATATAACATTAATAATCTTGCAAGAGAAATATTATTAGCAATGACAAAAAATCCTGCAAAGCGCTTAAAATTCAATAATGGGATAATAGAAAAAGGCAAGGCTAGTGATTTTGCTATTTTCTATGTAGATGATATCAATTCTGCAGAACAAATCGCATTGAATTTCATTTTACAAGCAAGGGAAGTTGAAGATTTGTATATCAATGGAAAAAGGATAGATATTGAAAACGTTTAGAAAAATATTTAATATTTTCATAATCAAGCCATTTGATTTTATACAAAAATATTTTAAAACATTTGTATTTTTATTAATAGTGATACTTATATTTGGCTCCGCAACGCAGCATAAAGATCTAAATGCCAATCTTGCAAAAATATATTTAAAAGGTCCAATATTTGAGAGTGAAACATTTATGTCGCAAATTGAAAATCTCAAAAACTACCAAAATATCAAGGGGATTTTGCTTATTATAGATTCTCCAGGTGGCACACTTGGGGCTTCTGTTGAAATTGCAGATATCATAAAAGATTTAAACGAAAGCATTCCTGTAGTTGCATATGTGCAAGGGACTATGGCAAGCGGAAGTTATTATGCTGGAATGTATGCAAACACAATAGTGGCAAATCGTGGTTCTATAATTGGGTCAATTGGTGTGATATTTAACGGCTACAACATAAAAGATCTAATGGATAAAATTGGCATAAAATCACAAAGTCTAGCAGCTGGAGAATTCAAAGAAGCAGGGACATTTACAAGAGAATGGAGCCAGAAAGAAAAAGAATATCTAAATAAATTATTAAATCAGCAATATAAAATGTTCATAACAGATGTATCAAATGCAAGAAATTTGGATCCAGATAATTACAAAAGCTTTGCAGAAGGGAAAATATTTAGTGCATACGAGGCATTAAATCTTGGATTAATCGATATGGTTGGCTCACAAGTAAATGCAATTAATATTTTAAAAGAGTTAAGCGGAGTAAAAGAAATAATTTGGGTAAAAAATGGGATCCTAGATACTTACCTAGAAAAAATAGCTTCAAAAGCGATAAATCAAGTATTTTTTAATATAACAAAAATTCAATGACTATATTAATTGACACAAAAGATAAAGAGGGTTTGATACATCAAGTATCATCTGTGTTACTAAAGATGAATTGCAATATCCAAAAAAATGATGAATTTGTAGATAAAGAGAATAATTATTTTTTTATGAGAACAGAAATAACAAATAGCCATCAAATACCAAAAGACAAAATCTATGAAAATCTAAAACAATTATTGCCAAATGGAAGCAATATAAAAATTTATGAAAACAATAAAAAATCAATCGTTATTTTATGCAGCAAAGAAGCTCATTGTCTTGGGGATATACTAATAAAATATGATACAAAAGAAATAGATGTTGAGATAAAAGGTATCATTTCAAATCATACAAATTTAGAATATCTTGCAGAAAAATTTAATATTCCATATTTTTACATTCCACACACAGATTCAAATTGGGCAGAGGCAACACTACAACAATGCAAGAATCTAAATCCATCGTTTATTATTCTTGCAAAGTATATGCAGATTCTACCACCAAGATTTGTAAAAGAATTTAACGAACAAATAATTAACATACATCATTCATTTTTACCAGCATTTATCGGTGCAAATCCTTACAAACAAGCTTATGATCGTGGTGTAAAAATGATTGGAGCAACTGCACATTTTGTAAATGATGAGCTTGATTGTGGCCCTATTATATGTCAAGATATAATACAGGTAAATCACACATACACTTGGAAAGATATGCAAAAAGTAGGTAAAAATATAGAAAGAATTGTGCTTGCAAAAGCAATAGAGCTTGCGATAGATAATAGAATCTTTATACACCAAAACAAAACAATTGTTTTTTAACAAACTTAAAATAAAATTTAAACTTACTTAAAGTAATATAAATTTATGCTATAATCAAAAAGTTTATTTAAGGTTAAGCCTCTTTACAAAGGACATCAAATGCGAGTTTTAATTATAGAGAATGATGAAAGTTTAAATAAAAAGCTAAGTGATGCATTAAATGCAAAAAAATATCAAACTGATATAGCAGAAAATCTAAAAGATGGTAAATATTATGTAAGCATCAGAAACTATGATTTAGTTGTAGCAAATTGGGAGTTAAGTGATACAATTGGTGCAGATATAATAAATGTAATAAAAGAAAAATCTCCAAAAGTGCCAATTATTATTATTTCAACTAAAGATTCTGTTGATATTGAAATTAAAGCATTAAATAGTGGTGCTGATGATTATATTAAACAACCTTGTTCAAATGAAGTATTTATTGCTAGAGTTGAGGCAAGGCTTAGATCGTGGGGATCAAATCTCATAGAAATAGGTGATTTAGCAATCAATCCTGATGAAGAAAAAATAATATACAAAGGACAAGAAATAGAGGTAAAAGGAAAACCTTTTGAAGTTTTAACACATTTAGCAAAACATAGAGACCAAATCGTATCAAAAGAACAATTATTAGATGCGATATGGGAAGAACCAGAATTGGTTACACCAAATGTTATAGAAGTTGCAATAAATCAAATTAGACAAAAAATGGATAAACCTCTTGGGATATCAACAATTGAAACAGTAAGAAGAAGAGGATACAGATTCTGTTATCCAAAAGAAGGCAACAAATAATTCTGCTTTGCATTCAAAGCAGAATCTGCTAGATCTACTTCTCATCAAACAAATTTAAATCATAGTCTTTAAGATATAATGCCGAAATCACAAATCAATGCTCTACATATAACAATTAGGAGAATCTATGCTTCAACACAAATACACCACATTTAGTTTTTTTGCAATTTTTGCCTTTTTGCTAAGCTTAAATATACTTCTTCCATCAATAAGTGATGATTTTGATGCATATTTGGCTGCACAAAATGGCTTTGAATCAGCAAAATGGTTCTACCTACATTGGAATGCAAGAATTGGCGAACTTTTGCACAAAGGGCTAATAGGGGGCTTTAATCCATTTATATTTGATATATTAAATGCAAGTGTCGGAACTAGTTTTATTTTCACATTTTTTATGCTAGTTTTTGGAAGAATCCCAAAATATAAAGAAGATATAGCAATCATTATAGCAATGCTTATATTGATATTATTTGCAACCGCCTTTGGATCTGTATTTCTATGGGGCTCTGGAAGTTTAAATTACCTTTGGGGGATCTCATTTATTGTTTTATTTTTACTGCCATACAGATTCTATATAGAGAAAATATTCAATAATGGGTGGGGGGGGGTAGATTCTAAATTATCATTATTTTTAGGCTATATATCACCTTTTGGATTTATTGCTGGAATGGCTAGCGAGCAAATAGGAGTAATAACTATAATATCACTTATTTGCATTAGCATATATTTAAAGTTCTTTAAACGCGTATCGCTACCGCTTTGGTATTATCTTGGCATAGGATTTTTTATTGCCGGGTTTTTGTGTTTATATTTATCACCTGGTCATCACGCAAGAGCATCAACTGATGCATTTAAAACATCATTTTTAAGCATTACAGAATTAATCGAATTAAGCTTTTTGGATAAATTAAAACGCATTGCAAGAACGCTAATAAATTTCAAATCAACAGCATTTCTAATCTTTAATATAACACTCATCACACTAACAACACTATACTATCGATACAGCAACAAGCTAATTAGTGGAATCTTATATATTTTTGCACTTGCTATATTATTAATACTCAACAACAATATAGCAATCACAATGTATCCTATAGCATTTATCCTGCTTTATATGTTAATCAAAAAGGATAGATTCTACATTGTAATACTTTTCATATACACCATTTTTGTATTAACAGCACTATGCACTATACAAGCTCCATTCTTACCAAGTAGAGCTAGATTTGGAGATTCTATGATACTTATTGGAGCTATTTTACTTATGCTAAATCATACAGTAAAGGATCATAATAAATTCATTCTTATCTCAAGTATCATTTTTATTATATATGGTGGATATGTAACAAATACATATATGCAATTTAGACTAAATTGGAATGCAATGATTCATTCAATTGAACAACAAAAGCAAAATGGAAATCTTGATGTAGTGGTAGATGGATCGATATTTCGATCAAATTATAGGAATTTCGGTGATTGGGGAAATATAGGAGATAATCCAAATGTATGGCCAAATACAGTTTATAAACAAATATTTGAAGTAAATAGCATAAGAACTAAATAGATTTATACTCTAGAAGAAAAGATTCTAGGCAATCTATTATCATATTTGATAAAGTGGCGAATAAATATGAAATATCATTTGTCTTTGCATATAATAAACAAAAAAGCATATTTTGCAACAAATGAAGCATACTCCCTTCAAATAAGATTCCACATTCTGGATTATTACTACTCTCTTGAAACAAAAAATGACACATATCATCAATAAAGCAAAACAAATCCTGCTTTGTAATAATATTAGAATTTAAAATTTTATTCTTTAAAGCACAGATATAACGCTCCACTGCAATATTTAAATCACTTTTAAGCCCAATACTAGGAGTAAAACAGCTCTTTATTTGCTCATTTAAAATATTTTTATTGATTATTGTTTTTAATTTCACATCTTTTATTGGCAACGCACCTTTTATATATGCTCCATAGTTTATATTATAAACTATACGAGGCTTATATTTAGCAATGGCAAGCTCGAAACTCTCCTTACTTAAAGAAAAAATAGAATCACTATATACATCATTATCAAAATTACCTCTGACTTTAAATACATTACTTGGCAATGAGATATCCTCTTTACCATAGAAAGAACCAATTGAATGCTTACTTTTTCCTTTTATAAAACCACAATCAATGCCACAAAGAATAATCTCGTTGCTAAATTGACAAGCTAAACTAAACCCTGCATTCCCCACAAATGGCGCACAAAATTCAATCACACTAGAATCTAAAGTCATATAAGAACTTGCACTGCCGCCACGATTAAAAATGTAACTCTCATTTGCAATATTTAACACATCATTATTTACAACACTAGCGCAAATAATTGGTGTATCGTGCAGCCTTGCATCACATAAGACATCTGCTAGATAATCTATGCGCTCTATTTCTATTTGAAAATCAATTTTTATTTGATGTTTTCTTAGAATCTTTAGCGCCGTCCCACAACTAAATATAATCATCTTATCTTGATTTTTACGCAAAAATGCAATATTTTCATCTAGACTAGGTCCGCTACCAACAACACAAATAGTAGCATCAAACTTTTTTGGAGATTGTAAGATATTGCTTGATTGGATATTTTTTAACATATTTCTTACACCAATCATCTCATCTTCAAAACTACCCCAACCTCGTGAGTTTGACTTATAAGATTCAACTACCATAGTCCTAATTTGCGATATTTTTGGAGATATAAATGCACTTAGCTCAAGTCGTAATAAATTATTTGTAACTCTTTTACTATAAAAATAATGATTAAGAAATGATTTTGTTTTAATATTTTCAATAAAAATGTAGCACGATCTGCCATTGACACGCTCAAAAAGTGCCTTAAAATCCACAAAATAGCACGCAATGCTAAATAGCTCTATATCTTCTTCAAAAATCAATAATGAATGAAACCGATATCCACTTTCTATTAAAATCTGTAAAAAAATACCCCCACAAAGCCCAAAAATATTACTCTGTGGCAAAAATAATTGTGGCAAATGAAGCATAGGATTAGAATCTAAAATATTCAAATAAGCAAAATCAACCATTTTATTAATATAATTTGCAGTAATTGCTAGATTCTTAATATCAACTTTTGCCAGCTTTACATCATTTGAATAAACTTTCCATAATTGATTATTAAGCGGATTTGAAGCGATGTTTGAAGAGATATTTAGCATAGAATTTTTTGGATAAAGAAAAACTTTGTTTTTCAAGTCAATGATATTAATATCATCATCACTAAACAATAATTGATATTTTGTATTTTTACCTTCTATTGTGTTATTTATAGCATTTGCTATTTTTTTATTATGAACTCTAAAAAATGCTAAATTATCTAGCATTCTTTTGAGTATAAAATTTTCATCTCTATTTTGTAGAGATTCTATAATGCTTTGCAAAATTACTGCTTCAATCCAAGAAGAGTATTTAAGATTTGATCTGATGTAGTTACAGCTTTTGAGTTAGCTTGGAATCCTCTTTGAACTACTATCAGCTGCGTTAAAGCTCTACTTAAATCAACATTACTCATCTCTAATTTTGAGCCACTTATTCCACCTCTTCTACCTGTATTTGGTGCGCCAATTATTGGACCACCAGAGTTTCCAGATTGACTATATATATTTCCACCTTCAGCTTGCAAACCTGCATTATTTGCAAAATTTGCTAATGCGACTTGAGCAAGAGCAAGGGCTTTACCATTGCTAAATGAGCCAAGTAGAGTTCCATTTGAATCAAATCTAATATCTTCTAAATCACCTGCTTGATAGCCATTTCCTGCAATATGATAAGTTTCAGATATCCTATCAACACTAGTTAAGCCTCCAAATGTACCATTATCCCCAAATGCTAATTCTAATCTTTGAGGTGCAGTTGAGCCATTTTTAGGATCAAATTGCAAAACAGGTGGATTCATACCTGCTAGACTGCCATCAGAGTTAAAAGAAGCCCTACCACCTTCAAAAATATTTGGTCTAATAGGAGAACCACCTAAAAATTGTGCTGGCTCTGGAAGTATGGCTCTAAAACTCCACTCGCTATCACCAATTTTAAAAAATTCAAATCTTATTGTATGTTTAGATCCAAGACTATCAATTACATCTGTGCTTGTCGCGTGCGTTGCAACACCAAATACACCTGTGCTTGTCGCATTACCACCTTCAACAAGAGAAGTTGTAGATAGACCAGACATAGCCTCTTTAAATAAAACATTATCAGTAATATTATTTGAATAAAAACTACTAATACTAACATGGAGATTATTTTGAAGATCATCGCCATTATCTAGATTTTGCATTTCAAACATACCATGCTTATTGACAATAACTTTAACGCTTGCGGTACTATCTGCATATTGAATTTGTGGATTTTTTATCATATTTGCATCTTGTTGAATAAGCGCCCTTAAATCTTCAGTTGTCCTAAATTGACCTGTCGTAGAATCTGCATCTTCTGCCTTTGTATAACGATATGCAAATGCAGTAACAACACTATCACCTTCTTTAAAATTTGATAAAACGCCTGTTCCGCCTTCTGTGATGAGAATATTTTTATTGCTTCCATCCCCATTTTTGTCATTTTGATTTTCAAGTCTAAGCATACCATTATCAACATATGCATTAACACCAGTTTGATCACTCACAGCATTTATAGCATTTTGCGCTGCAACAACAGAACTAATACCAGTAACAGCAGAATCATTTGTAAATGAAATACTCTCACCATTAATACCAATAGTGCTAGTCTCCGCTGTTGGCGTGATTGTTTGTCTCATTTGTGCAACTTGATAGCTAATCCAAATTCCTTGATTTTCTTTTAATGCTAAAGCATCGCCATCTGCATTAAATAGCACACCAAAATCATAAGCCTCTTGCTGAATCTTATTTGAGGAATCATACAATCTCATTTGAGGGTTAACTTCTGTTTTAGTACTAGAATCTAATGATGAAAGAGCAATCATTTGATCAGCTTTTTTACCTGCATTTAGATTCGCTCGTACTGAAATTGAAGTTGTAGATTTAGCAGGCATAACCATAGCCGGATCGATTCTTATATTTTGTATTGGACCTGTATTATCAACCTTGAAAAAATCATCTTCTGACATATATTCAACATTTGCCAACTCTCCCCTAGCCCAACCTTGAACGATATATCCACCAGCATTTACTAGATTCCCATTAGCATCAAATAAAAATTCACCATTTCGCGTGTAATTATATGTTATACCCCTATCTGGACTAACTACAAAAAATCCATCACCCTCAATTGCTAAATCTGTTTTTATATCTGTGTTTTGAGTATTACCTTGAGAGAAAACCTTAGTAGTTGCTTCTACACCTACACCAAGCCCTACTGAATAATCATTTTGACCACCAAGTCCATTTTTATATGGTGAGGTTGCTATATGTTTTATTTGAGATAGCATATCAACAAATGATGCTCTTGAGTATTTGAAACCAACAGTATTAACATTTGAGATATTATTACTTTCAACATCTAGAGCAATTTGATGCGCTTGCATTCCGTTTACGCCTGACCATAAAGACTTTAACATATATTTATCCTTGTGTGTAATTTTATTACAAGGATAAAGCAAAAAATATTCCAAAAATAATGAAATCCCCAAGTTTAATCAAACTTAGGAGGTAAATAATATTTATAGATTCGCTATATATCTATCTATTCTTTTAATCCCATCTTTTATTTGCTCTTCAGAACAAGCAAAAGAAAATCTAACATAACCATCTACACCAAATGCAATACCTGGCACCAATGCAACACCTTCTTTTTCAAGTAAATCTTTACAAAATGCCATAGAATCTAAATTAACTTTTTTAATATTTATAAATAAATAAAATGCACCTTGAGGAAGCCTAACATCTAATAATTTTACATTATTAATTAATTTATGTGCTAGATTCCGTCTTTCACTAAATGCTGATACAAAATTGTCAATATCCATATTAGCATCACCATTTAAAGCAAATATAGAAGCCTTCTGCGTGATTGAATTAATATTTGATGTGCTTTGGCTTTGAAGATTATTTAACATTTTAATCAATGTTTTATCTTTTGATGCAGCATAGCCCATTCTCCAACCTGTCATAGCCACAGATTTACTTAAGCCATTTATAGTAATTGTCCTATTTAGCATATCATCATTAATACTACCAATAGATGTGAATCCTGCATTATCATAAACTAAACGCTCATATATTTCATCACTAATTACAATAATATCAGTATCCTTTATCACATCATATAATGCAAGCAACTCATCTTTTGAATACACCATTCCTGTGGGATTTGAAGGCGATGTTAAAATTAATATCTTTGTTTTAGATGTGATAGCGGATTTTAGCTGATTTGGATTGATTTTAAAATCATCATCTTCATCAGTTTCAATAAATACACTTTTACCACCAAAATAACCAACAAGCTCTGGATATGTAACCCAATATGGCGATGGAATAATCACCTCATCACCGGAATCTACAAGTGCTGCAAACACATTAAACAAAGAATGCTTAGCTCCATTACTAACAATAATCTCATTTGGCTCATAATTTAGATTATTTTGAATTTTTAATTTATCACTAATTGCAACCAACAACTCATTAATACCACCAACTTGAGTATATTTTGTAAAACCACTATTGATCGCTCTTATAGCTTCATCTTTTATAATTTTTGGTGTATCAAAATCTGGCTCTCCTGCAGAAAATGATAATATATCCTTGCCCTGTGCTTTCAAATCTCTAGCAAGTGAGCTAATGGCTATTGTTAAAGATTCTCCTAAAGTTGAAATGCGCTGTGAATATTTCATTGTTTTCCTTTTAGATTAAATTTGCAATTTCTTTAGCGTGATAGCTAATGATAATATCTGCCCCTGCCCTTTTAAAAGATATCATCATCTCAAGTAAAGTCCTGTCATAATCAATCAATCCTGCATTTTTTGCAGCTCTAAGCATCGCATATTCACCACTTACATTATAAACAGCAAGTGGTAGGAGAGAATTTTCTTTAATATCACGCACAATATCAAGATAACTAAGCACTGGTTTTACCATTAATATATCAGCACCTTCATCTTCATCTATCAAGGATTCCCGTATTGCTTCATTTCTATTTGCTGGATTTTGCTGATATGTTTTTCTATCGCCAAAACTAGGCGCAGAATCTGCTACATCTCTAAATGGTCCATAAAATGCACTTGCAAATTTTGTCGAATAACTCATAATAAGCGTATTGATAAATTTATTAGCATCAAGGGAATCTCTTATAGCCCTTATTTGTCCATCCATCATAGCACTTGGTGCGATAATATCAGCACCGCTATCTGCTAGAATTACTGCTTGCCGTGCTAAAATCTCTAATGTTTTATCATTATTAACATCACCATTAGAATCTAAAATCCCACAATGTCCGTGATCTGTATATTCACAAAAACACAAATCCACACTAACTACCATATCATTAAATCTTTCTTTAATAGCACGCACAGCTCGTGAGATGATAGATTTATCTGATAAAGCACTAGATCCTATGCTATCTTTGATAGCTGGAATCCCAAATAAAATAATATGTGATATGCCAAGATTTCTTAGATTCTCACATTCTTGTAAAATATTATCAATACTCATTTGATATACATCTGGCATTGATTTAATCTCATTTTTTACATTATTGCCCTCAACCACAAATAACGGATACACAAAATCACTAATTTGGATTCTGCTTTCTTGTAGCATATTTCTTATATTTTCATTTTTTCGTAATCGTCTAAGTCTAACCACAACCACACCTTCATTCATCATTTGCAATATTGCTAATTATACAATCTTTGATATAGAAATAATGATTACCATCAATATACTTATAATCAAGCACAAAACCTTGTGCATCTATCGTATTTTTGATGATATACATTCCAAGTCCAAGACCTTTTTGTTTATTATCACTGCCATCACTATAAAATGGTGAAAAGTATTTATTTATATCATCTTTAAATGGTTTGCCTTTATTTTGAACAACCAAATCACTGCCATCTACAAATATCACAACACGCTGATCATCTGAATATTTAATTGCATTATCAAGTAAATTTTTTACACTCAAACTCATAACATCAAAATCAGCTAGAATTTCAGATTCTCTATTAATGAGCATTACATTTCTTGGTCGCTCCTCCTCAATAAGAAGCATCTTATTGATGTTTTGAATCAAATCTATCAACTTAAATTTTGTCTTTGAAATTTTGTAATTATGAGTATTCATTTCTTCAATTTTTGCAAAATCATCAATAATTGTATTTAGCCTTGTAAATACAGAAATAAGTCTATCTTTCGCCTTTGTATCAGATAACATTTCTGTTACAATTCTACCTTTTGTAATTGGAGTTTTTAACTCATGCATAATGGCACGCAAAAATAAGATTCTAGCTTTATTCATTTCATTGATTTTATTAGCAGCTTTTGCAAACTCTCTACTTAAATCACCTATTTCATCCACATTATCAGAAATCACCTTTATATCCATATTTCCATTTGCAAATTTATTCACCTCACGCCTTAAAAGGCTAAGCGGAAGAAGGGATTTTAAAACCAAAATATAAAAGAAAATCAATGTAATAAACGCCAAAAGTGCAATCAAATGATAGGTTGTATAATCTTTGCTGATTTTATAATCTGTATAGACAAAATGAGCTTTATTTTCAAAATCATCAATAGTTATGTAGTAGTGATTGTTGATTTTTTTCATATTGACTACAATTTGATCATTTTGAATATAATTTAATAAATATTTTTGAGAAACTTTACTTATAACTTCATCATTTACTTGATAATATCCAATATCAAATAAATAAGTCTGCAGTGAATCAAGACTATAGCCAAATTTGAGCAAATCATTGACATTATCAACCACGCTGTAATATCTCTGTTCAATTGCAATATTGTTTTTATCAATTTCTGAACTTATAAAATACAATACAAACAATATAAAACTAATAGAACTAAAAATAAAAAGTAAAGTTATTTTAACAATTACAGAATCTGTCTTTGGCATTACAAATTCTTACATATTCAATCTATAGCCAAGCCCTCTTACAGAGAGGATATATTTAGGGTGTTTCGTATCTTCGCAGATTTTATTTCTAAGCCTACCAATAATAACATCTACACTTTTAAAATCACCGTGAGACTTTATTGAATCACATTTTTCTGCAATAACAGATCGCGAAAAAATATGACTTGGCTGCGACATTAATAAAGTTAGTATCTCATATTCTGCTCTTGTTAGATCTAGCTTATTTCCTTTGAAAAATACGCTCATACTATCTTTATCTACCGTGAAATCAGAATTATATTGATTACCCAAGATTGACTGTGTTGGAATTATATTGTATCTCCTAAGGACACTATGTATCCTTGCTAACAGTTCTTTTGGATCATAAGGCTTTGGCAAATAATCATCTGCGCCATATTCTAGCGCATCTATTTTATCTTGTGTATCGCTTCTTGCTGAAGATATAATAATTGGTATATTTTTATATTTTGTGATTTTTTTGCAAACTTCTATACCATCGATATTTGGAAGCGTCAAATCAAGAAGCAATAAATCATATTTTTGTTTTTCAATAGCTCTCATTCCAACTATTGGATCTGGATAGTTTGTCAAATTCACATTGTTTGATTTTAAAAATTCAGATAAAATCTCTGCTAATTCTACATCATCTTCTATCATTATCACTTCTATCATTATCACCACCTGCCATTTCTTCTAATGTCATTAATCTATCTTCTATTACATAAAGCTGATACTCAAGATAACTTATAACCATATTCAATTTTGTTTCCAAGCTAGAATCTTTGGTATTCTTTAAACCTTCAAATAATACCAAAGATTTCTCTTTTAAACGAAGTAAAGTTACAAGTTCATCATCAAAAATCTTATCATCAGTTGCATTATCACCTATTTCTTTTATATCTATAGAAACACTCTTGCTCATATCATCTTCATTATTAGCATCAATATTGCTTAATTCAGAAATAGTAGAAAGTATCGCCTCTTTAGTCTCCAATAAGCCACCTTTCAATATCATTTAAATCATTTCTAGAATCTGCTTTAAGGAAGCAATTATACATATATTTGTTTAATCCAACAATATTTATATTTTTCGTGGCAAGTCGCCTAAGAGATTCTTCAGCTTCAATATCATTTGGAGAATCAACAAGGATTTCTCTATACACCTTGATGACATTTTCTTTCATTCCTTTAATATCATATATACTTGCTAAAATATGCATATCCATTATAAAAGCCAATTCCTACTTAAAAAGTTACCAAAAAATGTAATCATAAATTAAATACGCTTTAAAAAGCTTTATTAGGCTATAATTTTAACAAAAATGATATAAATTATAATATTCGTCTTTATGCAATATCAAAAATCACAAGGTAAAACAAAATGAATAACACAAACAAAGAAGAATTAACTGAAATGCTTTTTAAACTAATAGAAGATATTGGTCATACAGAAGAATTAATAGAAGAAGTAAAGCAAGAAACACAACTCATAAAAGAAACAATTCAACAAAATATGCCAGATACAGACAAGCTATCTTTAATGCAAGAAGAATTAGAAAGACAAGCAAAGATTATTGATAGCTTTAGTGGAAATACACACATTAATGATGCACAACACATAGAATCAACAATAAAAGACAAATTAATTGCACTAGAAAAAGATATTAAAAATATAAAAAATACAAAAAATAATATATTAGATTCCATTAATGTCGATGAACTATCAAATATCAGCGATACAATGGCACAAAAAATCATCTTAAAAAAAGAAATCACAAGATGGCAAATAATCATTATTGGAATCTTAATTGCATTTTCTATTCTTAGTATTGGATTCTTCGTATCGGTAAATGAAATTTCACTTAATACGCTAACTGCATACATAGGATTTTGTGTGCCATTTTGCATTGCTATGTATTTTATAAATAGCAACTTAAAAAATCTCATATCAAATAAAAAGCATACCAGTAAAAAAAATAAATTATGAAATACGCAGCGTTACTACTACTTGCATCACAATTACTATATGCTAGCAATCCACTTCTTCAGCCAAATAACAATCAAAATATAAGAAATGATGCTGCATACTACAGAAATGAAGCATTTAGAGCTGCTGGATTTGGATCAAAAATCATTGCTAGAGATTTATTTTATAAATCTTGCGTATTAGGTGATAAACTTGCTTGCATTGCACTTAGTGAAATCAATGTAAAATTCAATATAGATTCCATACTTACAAACAAAGATAAATGCCATTTTGGCGATAAAGATGCTTGCTTTGAGCTATATAATTATTATTTAAATGAAGGTATTTTAGATCATTTTAAAATATCGTGGTATCTATCTAAAGCGTGCAAACTAGGACACAAACAAGCCTGCAATATTAGCAGAAATAATAACTCCATCAATAAGTAAGTAATTATAAATATGGCAGAAAGGAAGGGATTCTATAATATAGTAATAATTTATCGATATTTACGATATATTAAAATTTTTATCCCCAATTTATCCCCACTAAAATAAAATTATTCAAAATAAATTTTCATGTTCCAAGATTTAGAATCTATATTATGATTAATCTGGGTAATTAAAAACTTATGCATTTTATTATTCATATTTAATTCTAGATAGCCTCCAGCAAACATAACTTCTCCTATAGCTTCTAAATCACCCTTTATAGATTTTGAATTAAGTGTTTTTAATTTTGAAGTTGCAATTTGTAAAGCATGTGTATCATCATTTGCAGTAGCACTTGTTTTAAATACTGGTTCTCCATCACCAACTTTAATAATCCTCGTTTCTC
Organism: uncultured Helicobacteraceae bacterium; assembly: GCA_944323755.1. Classification (GTDB taxonomy): domain Bacteria; phylum Campylobacterota; class Campylobacteria; order Campylobacterales; family Helicobacteraceae; genus NHYM01. The sequence continues at coordinate 134,209 of CALUTR010000003.1, read as the reverse complement.
CCTCACTACCAGTATATGCAAGCTCTATGCTTCCATATTTAGTAAAATCAAAATATTCTAAAGATAATCTTATACAATCATCAGCATTAAGACTATAAGTATGTCTATCAAATTCTCTATCTTTATCCAAAAATATTAATGTATCATTCTTTATGCTAAAATCGCAGAATAAGCTATTTGCTAATCTATGGCACAAAGCACTATCACTTTCATTAACTTGTTCAATATATTCTATAGAGTTTGATAGTCTAAAGTCAATTTTTGTTTTTAGATTGTTTTCTCTTGCGATGCTCCTTAATATATCTATTAAAGTCATATTTGAAAATGAACGAGATTTTAAAGTTTTAATACCTTTATTATAATTAATGCTTGTTGCTTCTATAGTAAAACTCTGTCTATAATCTTCTTTTATTGAACTAACATAGAATGCACCCATAAAGTAATAATTATTTCTACCTAAAAACAACTCTATCCTGTCTTTAAATGCTGGAATATAACTATTAATAGATAAATTTAACACTAAAATATCTACATTGTCTTTTTCATAATCTATAAAATTAATAGAATTGACAATTAGATTATGCTCACTATTTCCATTTAATGACAATCTAAAATTGGGAGCTATATACTGCTCTAATCCCATAATGCACTAACCTTATCATCATCGTTTATAGATTCCAATGCTATTAAATATACAATTTCTCCACCATTTAATACTGGAGGATATGGTAGCAAGTGAGAATTAGCCATTATAAAAGCATTATACCCACTAGAATAATTATTTTGCATCAAGTTGCCATAATACTTATAGTATATAACATCTAGCCTATCACCTTGTTTTGCCACATATATATCATTTAACATTAACTACTCCTTTGCAAGTTCTTGTTGAAATATCTTTATAGGCCTATCTTTCATTGCATTAATTGCGTCTTTTGAAATAAGACTAAATTTTTTTGTATAAATATAGTTTATATCACTATGGCTTCTTTCATATATTTTAGTTGCAGTTCTAACATAAGATTTAATATTTGCTTTACCAATACTAAAACCATTGGAATTATTTACATTTCTAGTTAATATAAAACCACTATTCTTTTTTTCACTCTTTTTCTTCTTGCCTCTTCTTACAGCAATAAATGCACCCTTAAAAAACAATTCTTTATTTGCTCCTACCTTAACTCTTACACCCCCATTTTCTTCTCTCTTTTTAAAGTTATTAATTGATAAATTTGCTTTTAGACTTTTTATGCTAATCTCTAATTTATCATTAGATGCCCTGCTTGTTTTAGTTAGGTTTCTTATTTTTTTATTGCTTAATAGACATTCTTTTCTTATTATGCATCTTTGTTCTTTTGCAATCTTAGTTAAACTTCTATTTAGAGCATTTTTAACATACCTTTTCATATCTTTTTGAATTTGATTCATATTAATACACCACTAATACTAAATTCTTTTGTATGATATGAAATATTTCTACTAGAATCCATAAGCCAATCTTTTGTTTTAGCTTGAAATTTATCTATTAAAATGTATCTAGTGTTGGCAGATTGAAGGGTAGAAAATTGCAGTGGCTTTCTTTGCTTTACTTTATCTATAAAATCATTAAAATGTGAAAGGTATTCTATAAATATTTTTGCTTCAAAAGATATCCTCTCCTCATTGTCACCAATTTTTATATAATAATTTCTAGATATTGTTTCTATTTTTGATATACCAACATTAATTTCATAATCAAAACTCTCAATATTATGCAATGGCGTAAATATAAAATTATCTATCTTGATAATTTTTTCATTAGCCTTTGGTGATTTATTCTCAAGAGGAAAATTTAGAGTTTCTTTTTCTTTTTGTAAATTATCTTTAAATGTAGGATCTATGTCATTATTTACAGGCTGACTTAATATAGATTTTTCACGCTCTAAATTTTGTTTGAATATTATTTTATTCTCTTTTGAATTTGTTAAGTTTCTAATATTAATCATTTAAACTCCTAATCTAAATAAGAATAACTATTACTATATATAGCTTTTGCTATAGAATCTGGGTTTGATGATGTATTAATATAAATTGTTTTATTATCATTAATCTGTCTATTTAGATTATTAGATGTGTAAAAATTTTGCAAACTTTGTTCTCTCTCTAATATTGTCTTATCAATAACACCATTTGTATTTAAATTATTATCATTGTTATAAACTATATTAGAACCAGAATCTGTTATTCCAATAAAATCAGTTACAAAACTAAATTTATCAGAAATCCAATCTAGTATCGATGATATATAAGTTTTTAAATTTGACCATATTGCTATTAATTTTGATGAAACATATTCCCAATTATTTAAAACATAATAAATAGATGCCCCAATACCAAACATTAATGCTCCAATGCCTGTGCTAATAATCGCTCCTTTTATACTTAACATACTAATGCCAAATATTCTTGAAAATAAAGCGGTAGCATTTCCAAATGATCTTACTAATAAAGTAGATGATATAAAAGCTTTTTGTAAAGGATATAAAGCAAGAGTTGATAAAGCACTAGCCATTTTTACACCAATTAAGATAGTCTTTAACGCAAATAGTCCTCCTATCACACTAGTAATGATTGTAACAAGGGTTCTATTTTTCTCTACAAACTCTGCAATATTATGAGAAATGTCTGATATCTTTTTTAATACTAATGATAGTGGTGGTAAAAATATACTACCTACACTATTTGCTATCCTTGCAAAACTATTTTTCATTAATTGCATAGAATTTGAAGTTGTTTTACTAACCTCATCAAATTCATCTTGCATGCTATTAATGTAATTTTCTTTTTTTGATACAAGAGATAATATCTTTTCAAATTCATTCATATTAGATGTGATTTGAGCAATCTTAGGTCCAGCTTCCTCGCCAAATAAATTTTTTAAAATACCAATTTTATCACTATCATTAACACTTTCAATTCCTTTTAAAACATTAATTATTCCTTGCAATGGATTATCTGCCATCATCTGTTTTAACTCTATTGCATCAAATCCAATCTGATTAACAGCTTTTTTAAAATTTGCAGTCCCCATATCTGCACTTCCTAAAACACCAAGCATTTTATTAATTGCTGTTGCACTTTGTTCCGCTGGTATTTTCATATTTGCAAATGCTCCAGCAAGTCCTGCAGTTTGCTCACTACTTAATCCCAAAGTTTTAGCCATACCACCTATACGACCCAATATATTTACAACTTCTCTTGGACTACCTGCACTCTTTGCACCAATGTAATTTATAGCATCGCCTAAATCCTTGACATCCTCGATTCCTATTCCCATTTTTTTCATAAGACCTGCTATTGTTTCACCTGCCTCAGAAGTGCTCATATCAAAGGCGGTGCTCATTTTTGCTACAACATCAGTAAATGGAATTAAAATATTTTTATCTAGACCAAGCTGTCCTCCACTTGCAACAATATTTGTTAAGTCTTTAGCAGCAAGAGGAATAGTTTTAGTGAGATTCCATATTTCGTTTTGAAACTCATTTAATTCATCTTTACTTTTAAAATCTACTACCTTTTTGACATCACTCATTGATGTTTCAAATTCCATTGCAACAGATAGTGGTTTTTCTATCAATCCTTTAAATGTTGCATATGTTCCTAATATCTGATAACGCATGGAATCTAATTTTAGATTTGCATCTTGAAAGTCTAAATCTAGTTTTACACTTGCAGCCTCTTTTAATTTATTTCTTAAATTATTTAATGCACTATCTGGTAGTTTAGGTCCAATGATTGATTTTCCAAAATCTAATTCTTTATTTATCTTATTTCTTAAATTATCTATAGGCTTATCTAGGCTTTTAGATAAACTTTTTTCTGTATCTTTTGTAACTTTATTAATTGCTTTCGTTAAATGATCTAATTCTGGAATTAATCTCAATGTAACTTCAGTTTGCATATTTACAAGCCTTTAAGTAAAATGGATATATTATATATTTCATAAGACAATTAGAATCTAAACAAATATAAGGAAACTATATGCTAAAGGCTAGATATATAATAGATAAATGGCATAAGAAGATAAGTTATATTGCTATTTTTTTATTTGTAATATTTGATATTGCTTTTATTGTATATGGTGGAATAATTTCTAATTTTGATATATGGTTTATCTTTACTTCTTGTTTTCTTATAGCGTTCTTTTTATTGCAGATTCTATATATTTTATTAAGTCCATTAATCTATGTCATAACTATGATACTAATATCACTAATGAAAAAACTATAATAATACATTATTCAAAGATCTATCTTAGCAAATCTAAAAAACTTAGAATTTAATAATTAAATGTATTTTATTTTGGTATTTGGCTAATTTTCCTAGATATTTTAAAGTAGTCCATAAATTCACTAGGAGTCATACTTTTAATATCATTTAATGTAAAATGCAAGGCATAACCAATTAAGGCTATGCCTTCTCTTAGTCCTTTTCATCAATACCGATAAAACCTGCTACACATTCACTTAATCTTTTAAATTCTTTAATTGGTAAAGAATCTATAAATTCACTAGTTAATTCTCCATTGCTCATATCAATAAGCAATGTTTTAACTAATGATATATCATCTTTTGCTTTAGACTTTGCAGATTGTATCTGTAAAAGTGTTGGTTCTTTTAATATTACTTGTTGATTATCTCTAAAAACAAAAGTTTTAGTTTCATTATCAAATGATGTTAGCATTTATTCTCCTTATGTTATATTTTTTCTAATATTTGCAAACTGGTCAATTCCATTAACCATATAAATTGAATTTTCAATATCATACATAATTAGTGGTTTTTTATTAACTTGATATGAGAATGAATATACAGCCATCTCAAAACTAAATTCAACCTCTTTTAGCATCTCAAATTGTGGTAATTCGCCTATTTTTACAACACCACCCATTGTCGCAATAATCTGTATATCTTGTTGTGATATTCCTGTGCTAGTCATGTTTTTCTTTATATAAATTACTTTAGGAATTAATGTGCTAAGTGGAGCTATTAGCATTTCATTAATATCACTTAAAGTAATTTTACAAGATAGTGGTTTTAAGCTAGGCAATACTTTCTCATATTTGCCTATACTAGCACTTGCCTCTATAATATCATATTCTAATTTTGGTGGTTCAAAAGTTTTTAGAACCCCTAAAGCACCTATACCATCTATAAATACATTTCCGCCCGTAAAGGCTTGTGGTGTAAATTGCATTATAACTCCTTGATTAATTGTGTGCTATATTTAGTTACTCTATATATCTTATTAACAATTCTAGAGATAAGTGGCATTTCTTGAATTTCTTGCTTTATATAAATCTCACCTTCTGCAATTGCTTCATTTGTATTAAGATCAGCAGGTAGCGATATTTCATATCCAACTAATACATTATTTGCAACTAACTTTCTATAAAAAGTATCAATATCATCTTGTATTTTTTTAACCATATCTGCCACTTGTTTGTCTATGGCTTCTTTTTGAGATTCAAATAATGTATCAATTATTGTGTCAAAAATCACTATAGAATGAAGACTTTCTAAACCCAATTCATTTTCTCTAGTATGTCTCCCCCAAGCCCTAATTCCATTATCTACAAAAATAGTAGTTACACCTTTAGCCCTTAATCTATCTGCTACGCAGTCTTCGCCTTGTATATATTCTATTGTATCAATAATTCCTATAATACCATCTATAGTGCGATTAGAATAAGTTTGGGCAAATCCAAAATCACTACTTGCCATAACTTTTGCATATAAAGCTATTAAGAAAACAGAAGCTGGTCTAACAACCTTATCTATTCTTTGAACTTTTTGAAAAGATATAATTGCTCTATTAGTGCTAATAGCTTCTAATTCTTCATTTATTGATGTTTCATTATTTGATTTTAACTCAATTGCATAAACTGCCCTTAAGTAAGTAGCAATTTGTTTTAGTTTTTCCCAAACGCCACTATCATTATATTCAGGTGCAATAATGAACTTTGGCTTAAAGCTAAGCTCTTGTTCTGATTGCTTTAACAATGTTATAGCATTTATAGCTTTATTAATATTTTGCTGTTCTAGATCATCTCCTTGTGTATTTTTTGTAAATGCAGAGATTATAATTTGAGTATTAATATTAGTTGCATCTAGATCTAAAATCGCATTTTTGATGCTGCCATTACCAATTTCAGCAAGTGCAGATTTAATAGAACTAAAATATCGCAATCCACTAACCTTATCATCATCACCAACTATTGCAATAGGTCTCGTATTGTTTATATCATAGCTAGATGTAGAACTATTATAAAGTTCTATATTAATTCCATATTTACTTGGCATGCTACCTCTTTTATAAGTATTAATAAGTTTAAATATTAATATTTATAAGACTTATTGATTTGTGCATACTTCTAAATCATTTTGCAATACTTCATTGTAAATTAGAATATTTGTGATATCTTGTTCTATATCATTAGAGTATATTGGTTTTTGTGTTTTAGGAATATTGCATTTAATAGGTATCTTTACTTCTTCATAAATTACAGAAGGAGAACAGCCAACAAATAACAAATATACGAACAATAAATATTTTTTCATTCTTGCACTCCATACCAAGTCTTAACCTTGAGTTTGATAGAATCTAGTATTTCTACACAAGAATTATTATTTGATACTGGAAGAGATTTATATTTATATATAATTTTTTCTTTTATTTCTGGTTTCTTTGCTTTATATGTTTCTATATCAATATATAATTTTTGTATAGCCTTATTCTGATTATCCAATGCCTTATTTAAAGATATATTTTGCAATTCTTGGTGAGTGAGTTTAGATTTTAGGTTTGCATACTCTATCACCATAATTAAAATAGTTATTAAACATAATGCAATAATAGTTATATTGATTGATTTTACAATAGATACATAATTCATTGTTCAATCTCTCTTATTTCTAATTGAAAATTTTCTACACCATATTTTGCAACTAGATCATAAAATGTTTGCACCGCTAATGTAGAGTTATTTATTACACCATCTTTGCTAGATTTATACATACCTAATAATATACAACCTTCAGTATCTTGTGGATAATTACCTATATGAATTAAGATTCTTCTATGTCTAAATTCAGGCAACTCTCGATCACAAGTAAGGAGAAGTCCTTTACCTAAATTTTTATTACCAACTTTATTTTTATATTTTTTTGGCACAGCTATGCTTGTTTCACTCCATTCAATAGAATACACTCTTGGCATAATTCTTTTATCTTTATTTGGAATATCAGTGCTAGGACCTATATTCTCCAAACTAAAACATTTAAATATTTCATTATTACCCTCATCATATACAACAAAGCTGCCAATAGTAGAATCTTCTAATTTAATATGTGGTGGTTTTCTTACATTGCTATATTCATAGAGTCTTTGTAATATCACTTTATATCGCATAATATCTCCTTTATTTCGCATTGAATTTATTTTCAAGCCATTTAATGGCAATGGCTCTTAAAGTTTTAATCCCCAAAAATCCTGCTCCACCACCTAACATTACTGATAATGTGTGAGGTAGTCCGAAATAAATACATATTTCATAGAATAAAAATGTTAAAAACATTGAACCTATTGTTTCAATGAGAAGTTCTCTAAAAAATGAGCTTTTATCTTGCTTTTCTTCACTATTGCAGAATCTTAGTACAGTTAAAAAAGCCATAATTAATGACATTATAAATACCCATAAGTATTTCCAGTTTGAATTAAAATCCATCTATATGCCTAATTATTCATATTTTTCAAACTTATAAAGAATAATAAATGCAAGAGAAGCAACAATCCCATTAAGTGAGCCAAGTAATGATATAGATAACAATATATTTCCACTAAGTGAGCTTTCTTTAAGTAGTAAATTTGATAAACATTCAAAAGAATTATCTATATAGCATGGTGTTGCATTTTGCCAAAATATATAATTATGACCATAAAGAACAATCATAGTGATTACACTAGTTACAAAACACACTATAATCACAATACTCATACCTATAAATATTACTTTATCTTGAAATCTTGTATGCACTTTCATTTATAGCCTTTAAAAATTGCATAGAATCTAACACCAAAATAAAGACTATATTTTGTTATATATGGTATTTTTACGGCATTCATAGATTCTAAAAATATATTATCTGCTTCTTTTCTGGATATTTTGCCTTTAGAATATAATAAACATAAATAATCGTGCAATACAGCACATTTTGTATATTTACCAAAAGGTGGGAGTATAGTCCATAGAAATCTAGGTATAGTCGCAAAATCGGTAATGAAACCTCTAGGAATTATTATGGTTGAACTTTTGTTCTTTTCTCTATAATAAACAAAGCGTTGCATAAGCTTATATAATCTGCCATTATCTAAAACTTCTACTCTAAGAGGTTTTGTAAAGCTAGACATTCTTACTCTCTTGTATTTTTTTATAATCTTCCCATTGGAGATCTTGTAATACATCCTTAGAGTTTTGTTCTAAAATATAAGCCTTTAATACACCACATATATAGATGATTTCACTTTTATAAGTTAGTCCATCGATATAAACTTGTTTTAATTGTTCTTTGGTATGTTCTATGTTAGCTTTTAAGCCTTCTTTTTTTCTACATCTAAAAAAACTATCTATATTTGCAGATACTAAACCCATTAAATTTAACTGATCTTCTAATTTTGCATCATATATATACTCTTCACCAAGTGCAGAGCTACTAAACTCAGTAAGCAACTCATCACATTTTGCATTCATTTCATTTATTTTTTGTTCTTTTAGCTTATTTAACTCTTCTGTTAAACTCAATTCATATGACAATGGAATAGAGCTTATTTTAAAAGGATTATCTAAATTTTCAGCTCTTACATAGATATTGTTTTCATCTTCACATATAAATTCATATTCACCTTTTACCTCTAAAATACGCTTCTTATCTAACTCATAAATATTTAACATCAATAACTCCTAAAGTTGGCTTTGCAATGTAGAAATATTAATCTTTAAACTACCATCTACACTAGTTCCGCAGGAATAAACATCATCATTACATATGGCAATTAAATTAGCATTTGAAGAGAAACTATATAATTTAAAATCTTTCAATTTTTCAGGAACTCTTAGCGGTGTAAAACTCCTTGTATTAGTTGCATTTCCAATGCCTAAACTAGAATCTGTATTAAAACCAAATGCCAAGATTGAATTAGCGTCCTTTAATTTTGCAAAAACTCTTGTGTTACTTGTGGAATCATATTCTATAAGTTCTACATTTTCTAGACAAATAGTTGCTCCGCTATTATTGCCTTCTCTACTATCTCCAAAACCAAATCCGCCATATCCCCAACTCCACAGATTATTATCTTCATCTATGGCAAAACAAGTCCCTCTATAACTACTAGCATATATACTTCGTATATTTGATAGATCATCACCACTTGCTTTTAAAGTTCTAATAAAAACATTAGAGTTTGTTGTATTATTCGTACTTAATTGATATTCGGTGTTGTAACCAGCTCCACGAACACTTTTATCTTCTAATAAAATTAATGATGTTGCGGTTGTGTTATTAATAGATGTGCTAATAGCAGTTACTTTTGAATTAAATGTTATCTTTGTAGGTATATTTACATTTACATTTGAATTAAGACCAAGATTCCCACTTATGTTATATCCCCAACCCCAAAGATTACCATCTTCATCAAATGCTAGTGCATAACCATTTGTTCCATTACTAGCAAATGAAATATCTTGTATATTTTGCAAATATGGAGATTCTACAAATGTGCTAGAATTAATTGTATTGCCAATACCTAATTCTCCACATGCATTATTGCCAGCACCATAAACCTTGCCTTCCTCGCTTAAAATCAATGTTGTTTGTTTGCCAGTTGTAATAGAATTACCACTTAATATCTTTTTTGGACGAAAGTTTAAGGCAATCTTCTTTGGAATCTCTATATTATTGATATCACCACTACCAGCACATCCGCTTGAATTTACTCCCCATACATATAAAAAATTACCTTCTTTTGGTAATGCATAAAATACATTGTGTCCGCCATAAATTTCTATAAATTCAATATCAGATGGAAGAGCAACTTCACTCCAACCATTATAATGAGTTCTACCAGCTCCACTTGTGATATTGCTTAATGAATGACCCCTATGAAGCACCTTGCCATACTTAACTATATTGTTATTATTATCTACATATACCTCTTGAACCATAAGGCAATTATATAAATGCACATATTTTAATAATCTATATGATTTTTTATATATATTCTTAGGTATAGATTCTTGTATTTCATTTTTAGCCAATTCTGCAACAACCTTAATAGCTTCTATTTGATTTTGCAATTCATTTTCTACTTGAGGATTTAATGAATTGATAAGATTAGAAAGATAGTCTATTTTTTGTTCTAATGTGGAATTATCTATGGTATCACCCATATTTGCTCCTTATAAATATAAGATTATGAATCTTAATATTTATAAGACTTATTGAATTTATACTAAAACTTAAACACGGCTCTTACAAAAAAAAGATATACTAATATATCAAGTATCATTATAGATACAATAATTGCATTAAAAATAATAACTATGAAATTATCCTTATTATCATTTGAAATCGTTGTTCTTAAAAAATTGAATAAAGCATAGAGTATATTTCCAAAAAATAAAGATATAAAACATATTACAAATATTAATCTATAAATACTTACCATATGCATATTCGCTAATACAGATGTTGAAAATGTTAAACCACCAACAAATGCCAAGACTACAGCTGAAAAAATACCCAAAATAGTAATATAACTTTTTTTGCTTTCTTCTATTTCTTTTTTAATATTATCTGCCTTAGATTCTATGCTTTCTATTGCTTTACTAAATGAATTAACACTAACTTTTAAATCACGAACTTGCTGCATTCTTAGTTGTTCCAATAAAATAAAATCTTTTATCTCATATAGTTTTTCTTTCATTACAACATCTTCATCAATATTATTAAATGGGCTATTATTTGACATTTTTACTATGTCATCTATATTTTTAACAATATTAGCAATATTAGAATCTACATCTCTTCCTTTACATTCTAAATCAATAATAAAATTAAGTATTGCAACATAATTATGCGTCTTATACTTATCATAAAAACCACGAACATCATGTTTCATTGCTTCTACATTTATTTCACCACTAAGCTTATATAAAATCTTTTCAAGAGAGGAATTAGAATCAATTATACTATGGCTATTACTTTGTTCTATAGCATTAGAATCACTATTTGTATATATATTATCTAGCATTTATTTCTTCTCTGCCTATTAGCAAATTCTTCCATAAGATATGTTGGTATCTCACAATACATTCCATTTTGTTTGATAACAATATCCCAAGGGGTGTTTTCTCTATGACTTTCTTCAACTAATTTAGATGGTAATATATTTGATAATTTTTTAATATATCCATATATTAAACCACTCATATCATCAGGCAGCATTTCTTCAAAATCTTCCCAAGTAGTAATATAATTTGCAGCATATTTAGAATATTTATAATATATTTCTTTTATTACAGGACCATATTGCCAAGCAACAAAATTGCTATCAGTAATTAATCTTTTATTCTTATTAATCAAATAATACATATCTACAAAATAAAGCATTTTTTGTAATTGTAAATTACTAATTGGATTATTTTTACTTATACAAAAATTAATTATATGTTTTGCCACTTCAGCTGCTTTCATAATATACACCTTTTTTGCATGTTTTATCACTAAAGTTTATCATATATATAATAAATCAAGCTAATGGTTATAGAAAAACTAGAGAAATCATTACGCTACCAAGCCTTATAAGCTAATTAGGTTTTTTGGGTAGAATAATGTAAATAAAAACAAAGGAAAGATAAGATGGCATAAGAAAAAGAAACAAAGGGGAGCAATATCGTTCAGATCAGACTAAGCGATAAGCAAAAAGATGAGTTACAAAAAAAGCTGATGAAGTTGGGTTGCCACTAACCCAATACATAATTTTTTTGATAACAAAGGATTTAAAAGCCATTTAATTGGGGCTTTGCTTATTTTTCTAAAATTTTAGAAAAATAAATAATAGGCTTTTCAACAAATTCGTTGAAAATGAAAATAAGAAAATGTAAAGGATATAGATGACAGCAGGAGAGATTAAGGAATTTTGCAAGGAAAGAAACTTAACTTATAAAGAACTTGGCGAATTAATAGGAATGAGCGAAGGGGGTTTGCAAAATGCAATTAAAAAAGATAGCATTAGCGACCAAACAACTAAGGCGATTGAGCTTTTAAAAGAGATAGAAAATTTAAAAGAGCAGTTAGCAGATTATGAAAATTTAAAACAAATTCTTAAAAAAGCCTTATTTTAGGCTTTTTAATTTAACGCGCGGAATTTTCCGCTGGTTAAAAACCATCCTTTATTATAAAATAACTAACTTTTAACCTTATTATACTTGACATTAACAGATTTTTAAGCTATAATTATAACATCAAAACGGATTAAAAACCCGTTTTGAAATAAGTTTAAAAGGTAATTCAATGGAAAAGATTAAAACAATCTTAGAAATTGTCTTACTGATTTTGCAGATAGCGGCTGCAATATAGGTTCTTGGTGGTTGGCAGTAGCCACCACTCCTTTAAATTACCTTTTCTATTTTATCAAAAAAGGATAAAAAATGGAAATTGCTTTAATTTTAACAATGCTGGCTTTAAGCCTTTTGACTATCTATGTTTTTAATTTTGGAGGCAAAAAATGAGTAATGCCCCTATGATTATCAATGAAGTAGAGATTAACTTGAGTGTCAAAGAAAATAAAGTATTTATTAATTCTTTGGATTTAGCGAAGGTATTCAACAAAAATCATAAAGATGTTTTAGAAACCGCCAAGAAACAACCGCAAAATGAATTCACAGAGAGTAATTTTATACTCTCTACCTACAAAGACAAAAAAGGCGAATTAAGACCCTGCTACAACCTTACACGCGATGGCTTTTCATTGCTTGTTATGGGTTTCACAGGAGAAAAGGCTTATAAATGGAAAATCGAGTTTATCAAAGCTTTTAATGAAATGGAAAAACGCTTAAAAAACTTAGAAAAAGAACAAATGCAAAAGCTAGCTTTTAAACAAAGCTTAGGCTACAAATCACAACTAAAACAACAAAAGGAAAAGTATGAAAATAAGATTAAAGCTTTAAAATATGATTTAGACAAGTTAAAAAATACACAGAATTTTAAAAGAAAGCTAAACCATAAAGAACTACAAGAACTCAAAAAGTTTTTAGCAAAGGAATATGATATTTTTACATTAAACAAATGTTTTTTTGGCTTATTTGCAGAAAGTGTTTCAAGAAAAAACTATACACTAGACAAAGAAAATGGTTTTTGTATCTATAAGAGTATAGAAGAAAAACTTAATTCTTGGCTTGATTATGATAAGCATTATGATGAAAATGAAAAAAGGAATAAAATGAGAAAGTGAATTTTCACTTTAAGAATATTATTATCATAAAAGTTTTTTGTTGGGGGGGGGGGGGAGAAGTGTAAATCAATCTAATGATTTGCCAACATATATTCCTTCTAATAAACAATTATGTTCTACCTCAACATTTTTTGCTCTTCCATAAATATTACTAGATCTAGATGCATTAAAATCAACTCCACTAGAATTACTCCAATCTGTAGCATTTGGTGTTCCATCACCACCATAACCTCCAAGTTTAGAAAATGCTCCACTAGTATATCCAGACACATTCCAAGTTTCTGAGATTATATACATACCGCCTGTTATATTTGGCAAACCGCTTTGATTACTTTTACCAACACTGCTAGAATTATTAACTCCTTTTGAATAGATACATGGTTTTGGTAATTTAAAATATCCCATTGGACAATTTTCTTGTAAATCTAAGTTTGTATTTTTAAAATATATATATGCTTTTGGATATTTATATATACTTAATAATGAACCAAGAGGTTTAAAAAAAGGGGGTAGTGAATTTCTATAAAATAATTTATATTCACCTATTTTTGAATTATCTCTTTGAATATTATCATAACATAAAAGCAAAAATCTAACAGCATTAATCATAGAATCTAGTTTATTCATAATTCTAGAATTTATATCTTTCTTATTTTGTATTAATGGAGTAATTTCTTCTACTAAAGCAGGAATATCTACTTTTGGTGGTTTAAGAGATTCTTTTAATACTTCAAATTCTTCTCTACTAATATAATCACTATTAACAAATACAACCTCATTAACTTCACCTTGAATTGGCAGTTTAATAGTTATAAGACCACCGACACCCTCCATCAATACTACCTGAGGAGTTGGCAATGAAGCAACAATTTTATTATTTGAATCAATAAGTAATATTGCATACATATATTTATCTGTATCAATATTTGATAGATTAATTTCGTAAGTTAAAATTCCATTTTCATCAAAATAACAAACTTCTATAACATTTCTATGAAAAATAAATTCCTCTATTTCATTAAATAATATATTTTCTTTTGCAATTAAATTTTCTAATATTAAATCTTTAGGGTTTTCTTTCCCAATTAAAATATAATTTTGAACCTGCTCTTTAAGCTCACTATTTAATATTTGTATGCCATAATCAGTTGGTATTCCTTTTATCATACTCTACTCCTTGATTTAAAATGATAATTTCCAACCAGCAATAATTGAATAATTAAAACTAGATATTGCGGTCCTATTAAACCTTGATTGATTGCTAAGTTTAATTCTTAAATAACTAGCAGCTGCTATTTCTTGACTGATAGAACCATTTGGGAATGAAAATATAATACCCAAGCTATTATCTCTAAGAGGTTTATATATATTTATTAGTTTTTGGGCTTTCTTTAAATCTATGATATTTGAAGAATTAGGTTTAGCTTCTACTGTAAAATTAAATGGCAATATAGTATTATCATTTGCATGTGTTTTAATATTAATTTCACCAAATATAGGAAATATTGCTTCCTTTATTCCATTATAAGTTCCTAGTTTAGATTTTTTGAGAATAGGTTTATCACATAATTCATAAGCAACAAAATCTATTTCATCTTTTATATTAATATCAAAAGTATTTGCCAAAATTTGCAAATTAGTGTTATTTGGTCTATAAAAATATCTATGTTTGATTGTAAAACTTGAATCTATAAGCTCCCCAAATACCTCATCAAGCAATCCAATATCTTTATAGATTCCACTAATCAAGCTCATAATAACCCATTAAACCTTATTAACAACAATTGAATTTAATTGATATATGCAATCATCTCCTAAATCTTGCATATTGACAACTTCAACATCTCTAACATTAGAATCTACAAAACAGAGAGATATAAGTTTATTATTGGATATAGCTTCTCCTATATTTAGATTGCTAAAAGATGTTTTTATGTTGTTTATAATTTGACTTTGTATTAATGCGAAGTTTGCTTTTATATCTAATGTTAAATTAACGATTAAGTCTAGTGTAATAATATTTGCTTTTCTAATAAGTACCTTATCAGTTAATGGAGTATTGCCCTCTAGATTCTGCTTTATTAATGTCTCCAAACCATCATTATCTCCATAATATATAATTTCTACAACTCCAGCCTCTTTATTTATAGCTTTTACTTTTTTTACACCAGATATAGTGCTAAAATGAGTATAACTAGATGCACTTCCAGCAGTTGAGAAACTCGATAACGCATTGATGAATCTTGTCCTTAAAGCATCATCACTCTCACTTTTTTCATATATTGTAAAAGGTTCTTTTATTGTAACTTGTGATATTAGTGGATTGTTAATCTCTAGTATATTGCATTGCCATTCACCTTCTTTGTCACCAATTAGAATAATTTCATTTTTACCACTATTTAATTGATAGTCATCCAAAACATATGCAGTTGCTCCATCTTGACTTACAAACTTTGTTCCTTTAACCAATGTAGTTTGGGATTTAGCCTCAATAATAGCTTTTGCTAATGGGGAGCTTCCTTTAAATCGCTTTATTCCAATAAGTGCAACTAATTCATCTAGATACTCTCCACTTGAATATTCTAAATAATTATTTGATATGATGTAATTAATCTCATCGATTTTTAGACCTAGACGATACAAAATACAAGAAATTAAAATATTAACATCATCACTAATGAGTGGTTCATAATCTATTCCTTTTTGTTCTTTTAATCTCTTCTTATATTCATTTATTATGTTCTCTCGTTCAACATCAAAATCAAGAGGTTTCAAAAAACTAGGAATCTTCATATTTTACTCTTATGTAATATCTATAGCTATACTTTTATCTTGAGTTGTTATTTTTAGTGTAAGCATAGAATTATTTAATATTATTTCTATATTATTTACTTCAATTCTTGGTTCATAAAGCTTGATTTGCTCCATTATCTCATCTTTTAATTCAAGCATTAATTCATTGCTTAAAGTTTTATCTATAAATTTATTGCTCAAACCAAAATTTAGATTAAGTGGTAATGTGAATTTCGTTGTATTAAGAATCCTCGTGAGATTTTCTTCTATTGATAATTGATACATACTTAAGCTCTAAAACTAGGAGTAAAATAAATCATTTCAACACCTATACTAATATTAAAAACTTCACTTGCTGTTATTTGAATCTTATCTGTATCTATATTTGTTACATTTTTGATACCACTAAAACCTTCTAGACTTAGCAATATATTCTCTAACAAAATATCACTAGAACTTTTATTGTCAGCAATGATTTCAATTTCTATATCCATACTATGCTTCCAAGAAGCACAACTTGGTATAGATATTTGTGTATCTTTTTGTTTTAATATGATAAGAGGAAGAGATGAGACATCAAGCGTCATAATGTCATCAAGCAATACTAAAACATCATTTATATCTTCTTGAAATTTAGTCTTTAAGTTTTCTAGAATCTCATTTCTCTTTAACATAATAGTTACTCTCTTTTAAAAAAAGTCTAAGCATAATCCTGCTTTCAATTTGTATTTGGCGTATCTTAAAAATCCTATTATTTATACTTATTTGATCGGATATAGATAAATCTGTATTATCATCTCTTAATATCAATAATGTAGTTTCTACGCCAGATACAGAATCATCATAGACAACCTTAGTGCTCTCATTGAGCAAACACTTTCTAGTTCTGCCAAAAGCCACAAAAGAATGTGGCAAGATAGAATAAATATCTTTAGAAACAATATCTAACATCTTAATCAATTCTCTTTTATTTCTTGCGCCTCTATCTCTTGTATCTTTCTTATTATTGTTTCATTCTTTGTTTTACTATTAAAACTAATGCCTAAAGATTTTGCTTTCTCTTCTAGTTCTAAGCGTTCATTATTTCCTGTCTCTTCATCTAACAGCTCTATAACTTTCAAATTCACTAATCTTTGTATGTAATTAGAATCCGTTGAATATGGGAACTCTATAACACTATCTTTTGATTTATGCTCGCCATTTATTTGAGTGTCATATAAAACTTTGTATTTCATACTAGCCACCTTAGCTCTTTGCAATAACAAAAGCATTTACTCTTTTAACTGCCATTCCAACATCATAAAAACCTGTAAATACTAAATCACCTTCATCATCTTTTAATGCTTGTATTTGCAGGTTATTCCAAGTTCCAATGATAATATTTTTAAAATCACCAAATATAGCGTTATTGTCTTTTATTAGATTATTCATAAAATATTTATAACCAGCTAAATATGTAGCTCGTTCATTTAAAAGGTATTTATCATTATTCTTATCATCATAATGAGTGCTTTGCAAATGTATCATACCTTTTGAATTAGTAGCAAAATGAGTATTTGACAAAGAAAGATTTGCCCCGCTTAACTTACCACCAAACTCTAAAGTTTTTTTATAATTTGTTCCACTAAAATAGTTCTCTATACTCTGAACTCCACTTATATTAAAAATACCTGTAATAGGTGTCTCTTCACTTCCATCACCATACAATAGATCTTCTTCTAACCTCAATTTTATAGCTCTTCGCATTGAAGTAATAATGAAACTTTCTAATGTCAATGGTGACATATTGTAAAGCATCTGACGAGTGATTGGAACTTTCGCTTTTATAGTATGTGGTGCTAAATTTATAGAATCTGCAGATATATTAGAAGTCGTTGTTTTGTCACCTTCTTTAACCCAATAGGCTTTTATATTAGATGTATCTCTTGGTATTTTTAAAGTTCCTTTTAAACCACTTAAAACATCACATAAACTTAAAAGATTACTTTCTGCAAAAACTTGCTCTATAAACCTATCTCCTCTATAATATTCTGGAATAAACCCACTAGAACCATCATCTGTGCTTTTTGTTATTTTTGGTGTAACCTCTGACACTGAATCTTCAAATCTTTTTAAATAGTCATTAGAGATGATTAAACCATTAGTGCCAGATTTTAATTCTACCTCTCCAACCTCTTTTCCAGTTGCTATTCCTAAAGCATAATTTGCTAGTGAGAAATTAAATTCTCTATTAACATCTTTTTTAACCATACTTTGATTTATATTTTTATCCTTTATCAAGCTCAAACTAAAATCTTTAAAACTCACTTTATGTTCTATAGCCTCTAGAGCTTTTTCGCTTGCATTTGCAATTTTTCCTAGTTCTATAATCTGCGCTACATCATCATTATAATTATTCTCTTTTATCATCTTATCTCCTATTGTTTTATTTAATTCTTTATCTTTTGAAAGTTTATAAGCAGAAATAACAGCATTTGGGTCAGCACCCTTCCATACAGCACTAAGCTCTACTATCTCACCACTTTTAATATGATAATGTGGCAATCCATCAATTTTTTCCTTTTCTTCTATAACGCAATCTCCAAAACCAACTGAAACAGAATTACTAAGACCATTCTTATACTTTAAAAATGCATTATTACTCTCTTCTATATCCTTATAAAATTGGACAACAACCTTTATTCCAGTTTCATCTTGTTTGCATTCTCTTATGCTCCCAATGGCATTTTTAAAACTCACTTCGTGATCTAAATAAAAAGTATTGGCATTAAATGATATATTTTGAGTATCGATGCTTACATAAAAATCATCAAAGAAGCCTTTTCGTTTTATTAGTGGATTTTTTGATAAAGCAAGAAATGAAATACAAAAATTTATATCATCTATTGCCTTATCTTGTAAATCTAAAGAAAAACTTTTATTCATCTTATACCTTCATTTAATAATTTAAAAAATAGTAATATTTATAAGACTTATTGAATCTCTATCTTTTTTTCTTATATGATGAAAGTATTTTGTAAAATTCTTCTTCCTTTTTTAATTCATTTATATGAGTATCTAACTCTTTTCCTTTTTCTCTTAAAATATCACTTAGAGTTTTTTGACCACTCTCAAGTGCTATCTTATTTGCATTAGTCTCCTTATAAGGATCTATATATTCCCATCCTTGTGGTTTAAATGTATAATTATCTATAATAATGCGATAATCATTAGGTTTGATATTCCCTCGTTTTATTTCATTCAACAACCATCTTTCAAATATCTTATTATGAAAATTTCTTATAATAAATGTCTGCAAAGATCTAAATTCTCTTCTTTGCTCACTTGCTCCGTGCCTAATTGAGCTATAATTAACTTCATTTAAATCACCAGTTAATGTTGAATAACTAACGCCAAGAGCTTTTGCTATTTCTTTATCAGTCTGTTTTATAAAAAATTCTATATTTGTAGCATTATGAGATTCCACAAAATATGGCTTTAAATTCTCATCAATAAATTGCATTTTCCCTACTTGTGTATCAACTCTAATTTCTTTTTCATTATCAATGTCTTCACCATTATCTATATTTGGCACAAAATCTTCATTATCATTTTTTATCATATACCCAGTAATTTCGCTTTGTAACCTTGCACGCTTTAGCTCTGCAGATTTAAATTTATCTTTTTGCATTACTGGATAAATTATAGAAGATAATGGACTTATTCCTCTTACTTGATCAACTGAATGTCTCTTAAAAAAATGTAATATCCTATCTCTTTCAATTCTTAATACTTCTTGGTTTGCATCTAGAATGTAATATGCCAATGGGGCATTATTAGTATCAAATTCTATCCCTTTAATAATATTTTTACCATTATCTATAGTTTCATCTACATTATCTGGATCTATTATTTTTACACTAAGTCCATCAACACTTTCATTTACATATACAAAACACTCTCCATCTCTCTTCAAATACAATAAAATCAAACTCTCTAAATCCCAAAAATCAATATGAGAGTATGGTATATTCTCTTTCCAATTCCACCAAAGATTTTCGATATATTTATTTAGATTAGAATCTTGTGTATGTAAATCTAATATAATTCCATTATCACCATAGATTTCAGAGTTAATAGTTTCAAAATATCCATTAATTAATGCAATGCTTGTTGATATATTTCTTGCTTGATATCTAATTGCTCTTATATTATCATCTATTTTATTGTTATGTATTAATGATAAAAGTTCATTTTTTTCCAACTCACTTGGATAAAGGCTAGGTGTTGCATAAAATTTTTTATAATTTATTTTTCTTTTTTTGAAAGGGGCAATTATGAAAGTTGATAAGGAGTTTAAAAAATTAAACACATCTAGCCTTTAAATACATATTGCACACTTTTTACACGATTTTTAGAAATAACAATCCTTTTTAGCTTATTTAATTCTTCTATTAATTCAAGAGGACTTCTTTTTTTGATAGATATTCCATCTATCTCATATTCTTTAATTTCTAATCCATTTTTTAAATTTAATAAAATATGATTAATTGCTTCATCTATAAGCTGTATCTTTGTTGTTACATCCATTTAATACCTCAGCAAGAAGTGTGCTTTAGTATTATAGATTTTATAAAACTTGTTGTATCTATAGAAACCACAACAATAGAAAAATTTATTTTAATAGCAGCCGAATTAAGCTTTAGTAGATATAATTTACCTTGAGGTTGCAAGCACAAAGAGGGTAGCAACCTCCTTGTGCTTCTTGTAGCCTCCAGTCTATAAAGAAAGGAGGATATAGTGAAACGCTTGATAACGATACTAAATTGTATCTTGGTAATCATACTACTTAGTATGATTTTTGTCAATAGATTATATTGATACCATAGATATTCGCTTGTCTTTTTGACAAGCGGTTAGTATCGCCTCTTTGTAACTTAGAATCATTTAGCACATTAAATAACTTATATCTTTACAAAATCCATTCTATCTAGTTTCATTATTTTTGCACCAGCAAGACATAAGACAAATAAATCAAGAGCTTCATTTCTTTCTCTTATTTTCTCCCAACGATATGTTGTATATCCACTAGGTGTCTTAGTTTTTACAAGCTTTTCTGCTGTAAGCTCTGAAAAATATTCTAGACTATAGCTTTGACTAAAATGACAATAACCAGCACCTACCTCATCAACTCTAAGCAATTTAAATACTTCAGATTTTCCTTCATATGTTCCTATAGTTAATAACTTTACATTATTAGATACTTTTTTGATAGGAGTTACAAAATCTCTTTTTCGCTCACTTTCACTAAGTCCTTTTGTTGCAAAAAATCTAGAATCAAGTCTTACAAAACTGTAGACTCGATCTCTATTGTAACCACTATCAATTAAATTTATCGAGCTTCTTAGTTTTCTGCCTTTCTTTGTATAAAAAACATCTTTTAATTCCTTATACAATCTACCCCATATTTCACTTTGCTTTGTATCACCATAAAGAATAACATGCTTGATACCCCAATTCTCATAGCCTAACGCCCAGCCTTTAAACTCAATTTCTATTCTATCACCTTGGACATCAACGCCACTTGTTATAAATATAATATCATCAGGAAGTGTTGTTTGAGTATAATTTTCCCTTCGATTATATAATTCATTATCTTGAAATTTTACACTTGGTGGTTCAAAAGATTCTGCTTTTATAGTATTAACAAATACTTGAAACTTAGCAACATTATCCTTAGAATCTAAAAAATCTTTTACAATATCTTTAAGTGTGAAAAATGGAGAATATAATGCATTAAGAAAGAAACCTGCTTTTAGCTCACTACCTGTTTTGGTTGCTTTCCATACTCCTTGTGAAACAGCTTTATTTTTATCTTCTTCACTCCATAATTTGCCACATTCAATACATTCATAACCAACAGAATCTAAATTATGATTACCATCTGAAGTTTGCTCCCATTTAATATTTTCAAAATTTAAAACTTGGAGAAAAGAGCAATAAGGACAAGGAACAAAATATTTTCTCTTGTCGCTTAATTCATACTCACTTTCTATTACACTATTTCCTTTAATTGTTGGTGTGGATACTTTAATAATTTTTCTATCATAGTAAGTGTTTGTTCTCTTTTGTGCTAAATCAATACTATGACCTTCCTTTGTATTTTCACACCTATCAACCTCATCAACTATTAATATTTTAATTGGCTTTGATGATAATTTGCTAGGACTATTGCTACCAACAAGTGCAAGATTTCCACCTTTAAAATTTTTAATAAGAATTGTGTTATTAGCTTCTCTATCAAAT
Source organism: uncultured Helicobacteraceae bacterium (assembly GCA_944323755.1). Classification (GTDB taxonomy): domain Bacteria; phylum Campylobacterota; class Campylobacteria; order Campylobacterales; family Helicobacteraceae; genus NHYM01. The sequence continues at coordinate 111,583 of CALUTR010000003.1, read as the reverse complement.
ATAAGCTCACCAAGTTCTTTTGTATCTCTAAACATTGGGGCAAGTCTTCTTTTACTATAGTCTTCAGCCATATCTTCAGTTGGCAACAAAAATAATATAGTGCTTGGATCTTGATGTATATAATATCCAATAGTATTATTTAAAATCTCACTCTTTCCTAATTGACTACCCCACATTAATACAATTTCTCTAATATTAGGATCACTAATACATTGCATAGGCTCCACTTGATAGCTTAATGCTTGAAATTTACCAAATAACGCACTTGATTCTTGACTTAATACTCTGTATTTTTCACTCCATTCATATAAGCTCAGTCTTGGTTTTAAAAAAATACTATCAGCAAAAATATGTTTCAAACTATTATGCATTATTTTTTTCTTTTTTTATATTTTCTTCAATTTCTAGTGCTTGTTTATTATAAATATCTGGGTCTTTAAGTTCTAAGAGGATATTTTCTATCTGCACATTTAATTCATCAATAACCTTTTGAGGTATTTTATATTTACGCTTAATGATATTTGGGAGTGAATACAATTTATTACTTATCACAATTGCAATATCTTCTAATTCTTTAGCAATTTTTTCTATAGGTATTAATTGCCTTGTTCGCTCCTTATAAGATAATTCTTTTAATTTTGCCTCTGCAAGTTCTTTTCTTAATCTTACTTTTCCTATATCACTATTTTCACCTTCTAACTCTATCTTATAGATAGTATAACTTTGTATATTCTTTGCAGCATCCCAAGAGTTTTTATCTTCTTTAAAGAGGATTCCAGATTTCTCAAGATTATAAATATGTCTTTCACTTAACCCTAAGAGCTCACTTAATTGAGATGTAGATATAATCATTAACTATTTTACTGCTTTTACTTTTTTACTAAAATCATTATGAGGAGATCCAGTAAAAGGACAGATACATTCTCCAGTGACCACACCTGAGTTAATATTTGCACTATCACCACCAAGAATAATAGAATCTGCATTTAACTTAACATTCTTGCAATTTATTGTAAGTTCTTTTAGACTATCAACATTCAATATTCCGTCCTTGTATTTAATTTTTGTTCCATCACTATAAATAATACTTTCACACTCTAGGTCATCTAATGGTATTTTTGGTGGCAATATAGAGCCAATAACAAATGATTTATTACCAAGTCTAATGAGTAATACTATTTCATCAATCATTGGTGGAATAAAATGTGTTTTAAATGAATTATGCACTTGCAGATATGGAATAAAATCACTCTTTGTATTTGTGTATTCAACCTTAACCATAGTTCCATTTAACTCTATAATTTTTGCAATATATATTTTTACTTCACCATACATATATAACCTTTATTTTATTGTTCCTACTTGTGCAGTTGCACTACCTTTGGTCTCAATAACAGCATTATTTATAAAATGATCTATGATTGCCTCACTTATTGCTAATATAAATGCTTTGTTTTCTTCTGTTAAGGCAAATTGCTCTGATTGAATTTTTTCTTCTATTGCTTGTGATAATTTCGTGGAATCTAACATTTTTACTCCTATATGAAATAGCTAAACTAATGAGTTCATATAGAATATTAGCTTCTTTAAGACATATTGTTTTAATCTATAAATAATCATTACAAAACATATAAAAACATAAATAATAACTATAAATACTAAATAATGATAAAGCATAACAAAATAAATAATTGATATATTTTATATGAATATGAAATGAGTATTTTTTCTTTAAAAATCTGGGAAATCTGGGGTCGGCAACCGCAATAATGAACTAGGCACAGCAAGGACCCAACTTATCAATTAGTATTAATACAATATAAATTAATACATATGATATTGAAAATTTTATAACTTAATTTATTGCTTAAATAGTAATACATTAGAATAAATATATTGCATATAGATTCTGCAATTAAGAATTGAAATATGCAAAAATATATCTATACATTTATGTAGAATATATGCATTACATTTATACAACATTAACACTAAAATACCTGCTATTTATGGAAAAATAATATCTTATATATCTTTATTATTTGTCGGAATTTATCATAATATAACAGTTTCAATAATTGTCGGAAAATGATTTTATACATCTTGAAGATTAATCGGAATTTTATTTAATGAAATTAAAGATTAAAATGAAATTGGTATTTGGAATTTTAATCGGAAGTTAAGGATTATGATAAATTATATATTAAAAGAATAAATCGTTAGAACAAATGTATTTATTATATATTGCTAATAACAAGGCGAATATAAGGTAATTAATTGATAAATAAATATCAATAGTAGAATAGAATATATTATTGTATAAAATATAAACACAAACGAATAGATTTTGCATTAAGACATATTATTAATTAACATAAAAGCATATAGGCAAGATATAAAACGATAATCCATATTTTAATAATGTAAATCAAATTTATTTAAAGGAAAGTAACAGATAAAATACATTACGGAGAAATTTTACAGTTATTCAATCTATAAATTTTTATTTTAATTAAATTGTCATATTTCATTATAAAAATATTCTTTTTTTCCTGCCCTATAAAAGCCATGTCTGATACTAGTAAGTTTAAATTCATAATAATCAAATATCTTTTTAAAAGATGGTAATTTTTCTTCCGATACACTCAAAAGAGGTTTTCTTGTATTTAATGCCTCAAAACTTTTTTCAAAGAGGTTGATGCCTATTCCTTTGTTTTGATAATTCTCCATTACTCTCAAAGTGCAAAGTTTTTTTTCACTTAATTTAATGATACAAACACCTTTAAGTGTATCTTTATTTTCAATTGTAATAATTTTTTTGTCTCCGCTATTGATTGCAGGAATCACATTCTGGTAATACCAGATATCAAAATGTGGATAGTATTGCTTGGCATCTTTTAAGTAATGATAAATAACATATTGATCTGCTTGATGTCGTACGGAAAATTCATAAATTGGTGTATTTGTAACTAATAGCATAGATCTAATCCCATATTAAGAAAAAACTTTGGATAACAAATCATATAAAAAATTAGCTATTAAAGCAATACCAATAATGATGCAGATAAAAACGATAAGTTTGTGTTTGCTGGAGACAATATGCGAGGTTTTAACAAATAGTTTGAAATCCTTTAGACCCTCTTGTTGATCTTTACAAGTTTTTTTAAACTGATAAATGATTTTCTTTTGACAATCATTAGTTACATTAGCACTACTAGATATATATTCTTCCCAGGTATTATCTTCTAGTAATCTAAAAGATTGCTTGGAGATACTACTATCAATTAGCATTGTAGTTATATCATAAATGAAAAATGTGTTAATTTCCTTAATAGCAATTTTATTTTCTGCTAAATTCAGCACTTTATCTTTTTGATTGCGAATATTATTTATATGAAAACCAGATATATTAATAAATCTTTTAAATGGGTCGATCATGAAACTTGTTGTTTCTTTTTCAAGACATAATATCTCCTCTTTGATATTTTTTAATCTAAACCTAAAATAATAGTTTTCGTATCTTTCCCCATCACATCTTAGAATGATTTTATTGTTTGGTATATTGTTGCTGTCAATTTGGCTAAAAATAGTTTTATTGCCTTCGATTTCAAATTCTTTATTCTCAAACATTAAATTGTTTTGATTAAAAACTAATTCTAAATACTTTGGATTCTTTTCAAATCTATTACATAAGTCCTCAAATTGAAAATCATTATGCTCTATTGGAAAAGAAATTTCTATTAATATTTCTTTTCCTCCTCTATTTCTAGCTAGTATCCCCATCTCAAAATAATGCTCTCCATTGCCACTAGGCAAAAAGATATTAATATGAATTGTGACTTCAACTTGTTCCTTACTGAAAACAATGATTGAATCGGTTAGGAAGCTCATTTTATATATCTAAAAGATTGTGGGGCGATAAAATTATTATATTCCTTATAGGGACATAAAGCTTCTTTATATCTGTTTATCGCTTTAATCTCTATTGCATAGGCAACCTGCCTATCTCGAAAATATTGCGTATAAAAAGATTTCTTGATACCCGAGTATATACCGGTTTTTTCCCAAACTTTTGCAGGATTATCTTTTATAATTTCTCCTATCTCGAATTCCCCAATAATCTTCCCTATGGGTTTTGTTACATAGACTTGTATATATTTAACTTTTTCTTTAAATATTACTTTGCGATATTCAAATTTTTTTTCACCATTAAAGATAGCCTCAGCAAATTCTGGTTTAATAGATAATAATGCTTTCATTTACTTCTCCAGCTTTTAGAATTTGTTGAAATTCATCATCATTTAAAGATACAAATCCCCAATAAGGCTTATTTTCTCTTTTTATAATATCTCTTAATGTATTCAATACAACTCTCTTTTTAAAAGAGATATTATAAGTCATTTTAATAATTTTTGGAAATTTCTTACTGTTATAATATTCCTTTAATTCTGCTGTAGTAAAAATATTATGGGGCTTGCAATATTGGATAAATTCTTCTTCAGTAAACTCATCAATATGTCTATATTCTTCTACTATACATAAGGAAGTTGCAACGGAGGAAAAATTAGCTTTAGGAGCATTATCATCTTTTGTTCGATAGATAATCAATAAATCCCCTCTTTTAAGATTCTCAATTCCCCGCATTTTTGTAATATAAACTTTATGAATGCTATTGGCTTCTGAGGAATCTTGAAGTATACTGAAATTTTCTGTTTTGAGCATTGAATCCGAAAACATTCCCGTATGATAATCTGGTTTAATCCCTAAAATATATTTGTTGACATTTTTAGCATTTATTGAGGGAAAGTCAAGACAAATATCCTGCCGCATCTCCTTTAAAGTTTTTGCAATGCCTTTCACCAAAACTAGCTCATCACCTTTTCTACCCCATTTATTAAATCCATATTGTTCTAGTAGGTTGATTAATACTTGATGCTTTGAAAAGGCTGTAACATAGAGATTAAAAATATTTTTAGATGTGGCAAAGTCAAACATTCTCTTAATCAGACGCTCACCAAGCTTCGTCTTATGTGGAATAACTTTAAAAGTTCCGACTTTCACCCAAGGTTGAGTTGTGTCTAGGGGAGGTATGAGATTTATATTATCTATAGGATTTTCCTCTTTAAGATATAGAAAAGAGACTAACTCTTCTTGTTCATAAAGAACATAAGCCTTTTCACCTTGCAACTCTTTTTTCTTATACCAATTATCAAAGCCCTCATAATCCTCTCGTAAAGAATCAAAAAAATGGTCTTTTATATCAATATTCCTGAAATATTTTAGCTCTATATAAGCCATATATACCCTCTTTTATAAACAACTATGATAAAAAACTAATATAGTAATCATATCAATTACATATATCATTATTAAGTTACTTTCTTTAGATAATCAATATTCTAACAATAAATCAGCCACTTTAGATATTCTAAATAAACTAAATTTACGAACTTAGTTATACCATTTTATTAGATGTATTATTTTGCTGCATATCGCAATAAAAGTTAAAACTGATAAATTATATAAACATACTTACATTATATATCACCAATACTATCTATAACTTCTTTTTCATATTCGCTCATTGGATATGCTTTATCCCAAGCTTCCATGAGTTTTCTTTCCTGATCACTTAACTTTATATTATATGTTTTACTCATATATAAATACACTCTTGCTATCCAACCTTTAGAATAATTAGCTGGGCAGAATCTCTTATTGTTAAAATCTGTATACACTTTACAGTTGCCATACTGACTATACTGTAAACCTCTTGGGGATTCCATATATCTAAAATTACTCCTATCTCCATTAATCTCACCAATAGCTGGGACTATATTACGCATATCTGCTTCCATTCTTTGAAAGAGTGGATCATCCTTACAAGCCTTACTGTCTCCTTTCTTCCAACAAACCAAATGTTTGCCAAAGTTTTGAGCAGGCATTATATGCTCCCATTCTATACGCCTTGCCCTTTCATTGATTTTTCCTCTATTTGTATATTATTTTCTAGGAGAGTAGAGAGAAGAAGGAATCACCTCTAATCTTATGTTCTTGCCAGATCTATTTATCTTAAAAGGGGCTTTGCAGTAAAAATCTTCCAAAATACCTAAAGACTCGTAAATTTTGATTAATTCCTTTTTAGCTTGTGTAAAATTAGAAGGAGAAGCAAAGACAAAAGAAACAAAGACAATGAAACTAAACAATACTCTTACAATCATCAGTCACAAACCACTTAATAAACCCTAATTACACCACGCAAAATACCAATGATTTGAAGGAATTCTGCTTCATCATCTTTGATTTCAAAGCTTGGATAATTTTTATTTGATGAAATAAGCGATATACTTTTGTTTTGTGGATTTTTCTGCAATTGCTTAATGTATAAATCACCCTTGTAATTTGCAATGATAATATCGCCATTTTTTGCTTCACTACTACGCTCAATAAGAGCAAAATCTCCGTTTTTAATATATGGGTGCATAGAATCTCCTTGCACTTGTATCATATCTAGCTTTTTTTGCGGAAGATTAATAGCTTTGATGAGGTTTGTATCTATTTCTATACTTTCTTCATCTTCATTAAGAGTGCCATATCCTGCAGAGGCTTTAATATTGGGGTAGTAGGTGATTTTTTGGGTTTTTACATCGTTCTTGTATTTTTTACTTCTTTTTTCTAATAGTGTCAATATAAGCTTTTCGTGATAGTCTCGCACATCAGCTTCTCCTGTTTCTATACGAGATATTTGTCTTATATTAATACCTATCTCTTTACTCAATGCATCTTGAGTCATTCCTAATTTTTCTCTAATTTCTCTAAATTCTACACCTGTCATTGGCTTAATTTGTGTTGGATTATGTGATGATTGGGATTTAAGAAGCTTATATTTTAGAATCGCATTTTCTGAAAACGCCTTTCTACCCCGCCAAGTAGTTGCAACGCTTTTATTGTATCCTAACGCTTGTGCTACTTTTTCAAGACTACTTACACCAAAAAAGCTTTTCATTTCCTCTACTAATTCTTTAAACTCTTTCTCTTCCATTTTTGTTGCCTTAACTCATTTTGTAATTTTACCATAATAAATCCATATTTTACAATCGGTTTTTGGCACAAAATGTTATAGGTTATTGATTATATTATCATTTGATAATATAATTTTAATAAAGTCAAAGGAGTTTTTATGACATTTGCTAGTTTTGTAGCGTTTTTGGTATTTATGTTTGTTGCTGGTGGTTCGGTGGTGCTTGTATATGCTTGGTTTATCAATGATTTTGTCTTTAAGAGGCTCTATCTTAAAAACCTTGAGCAAAGGCTTGTAGCTATCCTTGAAAAGCATGGGATAGAAGTGCAAGAAGAGGATTATCACTCCAAGTATATTGCTTGTAATCCTAGTATAAAAGAGCTTGTTTGTATGCTAGAGGCAGTGTATGGGATAAATGATAAGGCATTGTGTGAAAAGGACTTTTCAGCGTTTCATAAATTCCTCGAAAATAGCATACAGACAAAGACACGCACCAAGAATACACAAACTCCATCCAAGGGCAAAGAGTATCTTGTGAAATAGTCTAGTATCATTATGCACGTATGGGCAAGTATTTTTACGCACCAGTGAGAATCTAGCTTCATTTGTGAAAAACACTATAAGCAATCCTAGCGCACACAGCGTGAGTATCTTATACAAAAAATAAGCTCCAAACCCAATGAGAATACAAGATATGAGGATAGCATAGCTTCGTCTATCAAGTATTTTTCTATCGAGCATCTTTATCCATTTTTCCATATATGCCCTTATTAAGCCTTTTTAAGATTCTAACATAAATTTTTTGTATTTTATAATATTATCTATTGACAATATTATCATTTGATAATATAATTTTTGTAAATTCTAAAGGAGTGAAAAATGACAAAGACAAAAGCTTGGCAAAGCTATTGCAAAGAGATAGAAATGGAATACAGGGCAGTGTTGGCAGAGTGGTTGTGTGATAGGCACAAAGTCGCACAAGGCTTTAAAGAAGGGCATATCAACTATTGCTATGAAGTCATTGCAAACATTAGGGCTTATGGAGAAGGAGCTCAAGGCTTGGAGATAAATTGGCAAAAATGGACAAAGAAATGGTTAGCAAGGAAGTTTAGAGGCATAACAAATGGAGGTAAGCAATGAGTTTATTTAAATTAAATATGAAAAAGGTGTCTCGGGACTTTGGCAGTCTAGCAAAAATGGCAAAGGCTTTTCAAATAAAGCAACCGACATTAGAGCATATCATCTACAAAAAGAAGTCTTTTAGCTTTCGCAAGGATAGTGTGCGAGAGGTAGTCAATGAGCTTATCTCTAAGGGCTATCTCCTCTATGCTGATGAGGTGGGTGAAGAGGCAAGAGCACAAACAAACCAAGAAATAGCGTGTGCATTAGGAGTGAATAGCCCCTCATCGCAAGTAAAAGATGGTGGAGCGTGTGTAAATTGTGGTGGAGGTATGCGATGAGAGCGTTATTTTTAATAGAGTCTGTGAAAATGGGCGCAAAGGCAGTCAATTCTATTAATGCTAGAGAATTACACGAGAGATTGCACTCTAAACAAGACTTTAGCACTTGGATAAAAAAACGCTTAGAAGTCTGTGGTGTAAGGGAAGGAAAGGTGAGGAGGTAAAGATGAATCTTACATATAAACAACAGCTTATTATAGCTATGGCACAAAGCATCATTACAAAATATGGTGCTATCTTAGATGACAAAGCTTTAGGCGATGTATTTGGACTTAGCTCCCAAACTATAAAAAACAAACTCACAAATGGTGATAATGATATGCCTAAATATACACAGCTAAAAGGCAAAAGGGTTGTAATGGCTAATGATTTAGCAGAATTTATGGTTAAAAATGAGTCTAAATTTTAAATGCGACCACCAATAAAAACAATAAAGCTAATAAAGAAGTTTTATCCAAAAGAAATACATATATATGAAAACTTCTCTTTAAATGACAAAAAGCTTTATAGAAATTATGTGTTAACAAAACAAGTAGGCTTTAAATCACCAAGTGAGTGGCGACTAGACAATGAAAGTAAAGTTATGAGTTTTAAAATGATAGCAAATACACTAAAGATTACTCAAAAAGAGGCTATAGAGGCATATAAAAGTGGACTAATGAAAATAAAATTTTTTTTAAATAAAAAGGAAAGAAATGAATAATAAAGCTATGATACGAGGGAGAGGTGCTTTATATAATAGGAAATATTATTTCGTGTGGAATGGATTCATCTATGTAAGATATAAGATATGCAATAGGCATAATATAAATGGAGCATATATAGTAGATATTGCTATATAGGTGTGAAATGGTAAAAGTTGGTTATAGCGTAGGAATGGATTCTATTAGGTTTATACTACCTAAAAGTATTGCCTTAAAATTTTTAACAAAAATAGAGCTTATCTCAAAACTTAGAATCACAACTAGAAATAAGCAAGTTCAGCATTATTGTAAAGAAAAATTTAAAAATAAAGATTCTAAAAATGAAAAATATCCATTTAAAATAAGATATATCAATCTAAAAAGAGGTGTAAAAAGTTTATCAAATACTATTTTATTTATTGAGAATAGCAAAGAGCTGCATACCTTAGCAAGAAAAAACAAAAAGAAACTAAATTTTTATGTTGAGATAGTATTTGCTGGGCTACATCAGCCAAGTAAAGATATTGAAGATTGTGTATTTAAGGTATTATCAAAATTTGTAAAAAGATTTAAAGCATCTAGTTTTGATCTAGCATTAGATTTTGATAGTTCAAAAGAAATTACATATAAATTAAAAGAATGGTTTGGAAATGCTAGTAAAAAATGGAGTGGTGGTGAAATTATTTCTATAGGCAAAAGTTTGTATGCTAATAAAATTATTGATAGCTCCAAATACTTTAATCTAAATCGAATCCTACTATATGACAAATACCATAAACAAAAATATTATCACAAGGAAAGAATACCAGATAAATTTATCAATTGGAAGCGATTAGAATTGACATTTAGTCTGCATTCAAAGTTTTTAAATCAGGTAGAAAATGAAAGTATTAATGAAGCAATAGAAGTATTAAATGATATTGCTAGATCAATAGGTGCAACAGCTTTATTTGGTGGAAATATAGAAATATTAAGCAAGCAAGTTCAGATGTTGTTAGATTTAAGGCATAGACATAAATTTAAAGCTTGGATTAGGCAAGCATCTTAAAAGGAGAAAAATGAAACTACAAAACTTTGATTTTAGAGTTTGGAATAATGATAGTTGTAAATATATGGATGCTATTGGTTTATATATTTTTAGACAATATAATGATGGTTCAAGATATGCAGGAATTGGTCAAGCATATTACAATGACGAAAGATATGTAGAAATAAATACATTTGATGAAGATATTCTTGAAATAGAATTATGGACTGGGTTTTATGATAATGATAATAAAAAAATTTATGAGGGTGATATATTACAAGATGAGGATAATAAATATTACATAGTAAGATTTGCAAGTGATATTGGAGGCTTTGTAGCTTCATTAATTGATTATAAAAATATTGAGTTAGAGAGCTATGCACTTTTTCAATTAGTAGATGATGGTTGTAAGATTATAGGCAATATCCACGAACAAAGAATTGTTATAAAATGAGATTTAGTGATATATTCCTAGAATCATTATATAAGCGTAGTGATGATTTCAAGAAAATTAGTGAGATATATGAAACTAAGTTAAATCATAATATCGTAACAAAGCATATAGATATATCGTATAGCTTTAATAGGCAACAAGAATTAAATTTATTTGATACTAAGCAAAAAATACAGCTATATGATTTTAAAGTAGAAACTGATGATTTTGGATTATGGCAGATTGCTATATATTTTGAATTTTATAGCAATGGGATAAATGTAGATATTTGCGATTTGATTAAATATTTATCTGCATATTTTAAACAAACAGATTCAGAAAAATACTTTAAGCAACATATTCAGTTGGCTATGGAGAGAGAAATGTGCTTATAAAATTCAATTATATTATGTAATAGATTGAAATATTGAAAACTAAGCACTATATAATCATCTTTAAGAACTACGAGATAAATCTCTTAATGAGCTTAATATTTTATCTATTTTAAAAGCGACATATAGATAGATATTACATTTCCTAAGGAGATTTAATATGCAACAACAATACAAATTATTTAACTATAAAAAGCTAAGACCACCATTTGGCTGGATTGGAGGGAAAGCAAAACTAGCACAATATATAGTAGACCTTATGCCAGAACATAAAAGATATATTGAGGTATTTGGTGGAGGTTTAAGTGTTTTGTATGCTAAACCAAAGATTAAAGGCAGTGGAAGCTCTAAATATTCAGAAATAATAAATGATATAAATGGAGATCTAATAAATCTTCATAAAATTATACAAAACAAACCTCAAACTTTTAGAATATTGCTTAATCAATATCTATGCAGCAGGGAGCTATTCTATAAAATCAAGAATAAAGAAATTAAAGCAAGAAATGATATAGAAAGAGCTGTGTTTTACTATTATTTATTATCTTTTAGCTTTGCAAGTAAGGGGGACAATTTTGCAATGTGCAAATCTAGACCTCCAAAAAATATATATAAAGATTATAGTGTATGGAGCGAAAGATTAAAGGGTGTATGCATAGAGAATATGAACTTTGAAAAAATAATAAAAGAATATGATAACAAAGATTCCCTCTTTTACCTAGACCCACCCTATGTAGGAACAGAAAATTATTATACAATTCAAGATGGATTTGGGCTAGAACAGCATAAACGATTAGCAGAAATACTAAAAAATATTCAAGGTAAATTTATACTAAGCTACAATAATTGCGATTTAGTATCCAATTTATATAAAGATTTTAAGATTCTACAAACAAAAGAAGTGCGTTATTCTATGAATATAAGACATATTAAACTTGTTAAAGAAGTATTGATCATGAATTATTAAATCGATATATAATGCATTATATAAAATATATATTTGGCAAGAAAATTTATGGATAATAATATTTCAAATATTTTAATTACAGGAATTGGGGTTGTTGGCACACTATCTGGTGTTATTCTTGGAGCTTGGATTAATCCCAAAATGCAAGAAAAACAAAGGCAAAATGAAATAAAAAAGTTTTTACAAAATATAGATAATTTAGAAAAATTTATTATATATCTTGCTTACAATACAACATATATACCTATCTACAAAATGGGCATAGATGAGCATAAATCAAAAGATTTAGATAATAGAGAAATGCATATTGTCAATGAACTCAACAACAGCATTAACCTGCTAGATCTAACCATAAGAAAACTAGAACAAGAACAAAGAATATTTGTAAGAATGGATGGGTTTGGGGGATATATAATTTCACTATATACCAATCTTTCAATTTTTATAAAACAAGATAAAGATCTTCAACAATCACTTAATGACAATGCAAAGAACATTATCTCAGAAACAATATATCCACTATATGAAAAAATTATTAGAGAAAATAAAATTTTTAAAGTTATTAATACCTTTGATGCAGATTCTATTTTATTTAATATATGTATTTTTATGAATAATATTAAAGTGCTTTCTATTTACGGTAGAAATCTATCATATCTAAGACCCGATACGCAAGAGGCTTTTTTAAATCTTCCAAAAGGAGAGTTGCATCCAAATAATATATAAATTATCCTTACAAAAAATAAGATTCCAAAAATAGTTAATCTAGGATGAATAAAATTTCTGTTTTACAAGGATTACTATGGATATAAATGAAATGATAGAAAGAATTAAAGACATACTTGCAACAAATGAAATAACAACGCCAAAAGATAGTGATGTGGCAAGAGCCATAGGAATTAATCCGAATACTCTAGCACAAGCTAAGTTTAAAAATAGAATTCCTTATAAGGCTATAATGGATTTTTTGCACAATAGAGGTATTTCTATCAATACTTTCTTCTATGGTGATGATCCACACAAAATAGCAATACAAACAAATCAATATAAAATTCTAAAACTTTATACAGCAAATGCTTCTGCTGGTGGTGGTTGTTTTAATGATATTGTATATTCAAAAGAAATAATTTTTGATAAAAAAATATTATCACATTTAAATATATCAAACTGTGAAATTATAATTGCACTTGGCGATAGCATGGAAAATGTTATTTTTAACAATAGTTTATGTCTTATATCTCGATCAGAAACAATAATAAAAAATGGAAAAATATATGCTGTAAACACAAGAGATGGACTATTTATAAAGCAATGTTTTATAAATAAAAATCATATAATACTTAAAAGTTTGAATTCCATATATCAAGATTCTAAATATTGCTTAAATGAAGTAAATATAGTTGGCAAGTTAAAAGGAGTAATTAATAAGCTATAACTATAGATTCCATAATCTATCAACCCATTCTTTGCCACTACTAGGTAGCAAATGAGAATACCTCATCGTCATTTTTATATCTTTGTGATTTAAGAGCTTTTGTATAATATGTATTGGCGTTCCTTGTATTGCTAAATGCGAAGCAAATGTATGTCTGATGCTATGTATCACTACTCTGTTTTTTCTGTCATTCTTATCAATATTTTTATTAAATAAATCATTTAAAATTCCCTGCATTGCTCTAGTGATAGTTCTCTCAGGAGTTTTAAATATAATATTATCCTTGTAATTTTTTAGTGCATCTTTTGCAAGCTGTGTAAGGAATGCTGTATATTTTGTATTATTTTTAAAATCTTGCATTTTTACAGTCCCATCATCAAAGCTAATATCTTCTAATTTGACATTCCTAATAGAGTTTAACCTGCCACCTGTACTTAAAGCCAAAACAAAAAATAGATATACTTCTTTATTATGATGGAGTTTCGCAGTATTTAATAAAGTCTCTATTTCTTGTTTACTTAAAAATCTCTCTCTAGCATTATCTACTTTTAATTTTTTAATACTCTTAACAGGATTCTTTATTGATAAATTATATTCACTTATGCACCAATCAATAATATGACTAAGTCTCTCTACTAATTTATTTATAGTTTTATTGCTTTTAGTGCTTTTTAAATAAATCATAAAATCAGATATTGTTTCAGAATTTATTGTTTCTATAGAATAAGAACCAAAAAATGGAACAATATGCAATAAACACTGCCCCTTATAATCAATAAATGTTCTTGGTTTAACATGTATCTTTTGAATATCAAGATATCTATCAATTATGTCAGAGATAATAATTTTAGAATTAATTATATTCTTTGAATTTAATAGTTCTAATCGTTTTATGCTAGCTTTTTTCTCATTCCAACCTCCTGCTTTAGTTCCAACCTTGCGCTCAAATCTTTTTCCACTCTCATCTGTCCATCTAACATAATATGCAATATCACCATTATTAAGCTCTTTACTTCTAACTCCCTCATATTTTTGACTTGTTTTTAGTGTTCTCATTTAACCCTCTAAAGTGATTTTTTATCCCCAATTTATCCCCGCTAAAATATTTTTTTATAGTATTTTATATGTTTTTATATGATTAATTAGGAAAATATAAAACAAAATATTAAAAGCTATATTAGCCTAAATATCGTAATTTAGTAAAGATTTATTATTATAAATTATGATTTATGATTTTAAAGTTTTGGAGTGAAAATATAATGGCAGAAAGGAAGGGATTCGAACCCTCGAAGGCTATTCACCTTACACGCGTTCCAGGCGTGCTCCTTCAACCACTCGGACACCTTTCTATTAGCAGCAAATAAAAGCTACTATTCTATTCTAGTTTATTTTAATATATCATTAAAAATTACACCATCAATTCCTAGTAATGCTAGATTTTCTATGCTACTTTCATCATTGATGATATATAAAATTTTGCTATCAAAAAAATATTCATTTGCTACTTTTTGTGCATTTTCAACTAAATTTTTCTCTCTTATCATTATAAATTTTACATCTAGATTTGCAAAAATCACAACATCATTTAAAGAGTGTACCAAAATAGCATATGATATATCATTTTTTGCACAATGTTTTGCGATATGATAGGCATTATCAATATTTGAATTAAACCATACTACTTCATTTGCTTTTGTATTGCTTATATCATTAATACTCTCTATTTTTGTAAATTTATCAAATTCAATCGCACTATGCCCTATCACAATCATTTTTAATCCTTATTTATCAAGCATTCTTTTGAGCAATACCATCGACCATTTGCAAATATTGCATCATCTTGGGATACAAAATTTTTACACCTTTGGCATTCTATCATATCAAAAGATTCTATGTGTTTATCGTTATTTGTCTTTACCTTTTTCTTCCTAAAGAGCAAAAACCAAATTAAAACAATAATCAAACCAATGATCAATAATCTACCCATTTATCTCACCTTTTGATTTATATACATAGCTTCTATTTCCAATTTTTGCATAAGCATTGCTTTCATTACTTCCTTTGTAAAATAACACATATCCATTATCATTTAAAAAATCTTTACTCATTTCCACTAGCTTATCACTTGAAAAAAGCGCCCTTGAAGTAATCAAATCAACCTTAAATCGTTTCAAATCTTCGAATCTACATTTTAAGATTTCTACATTTGGCAAATCTAGCATCATTACAATATAATTTAAAAAAGCAACTTTTTTATTATTTGGCTCTACTAAATAAAACTTAGATTCAATCTTTTCTATCGCAAGTAAAATAGCGGGGAATCCATTCCCACTGCCAATATCAATTGCACTTTTAAAATCATTAATAAATTTAAGAGGGTATATAGAATCAAATATATTCTCAAACACCAAATCCTTTGTTTTATACCCTGTTAAGTTGTGAATCTTATTCCACTTTAACAATTCATCACAAAAAATCTCAAACTTTTTATTCATAATATCAACATTCCATCGCCATAAGAATAAAATCTATATTTATTTTTTATTGCATCTTGGTAGATTTCTAGCGTTTTTTGTATACCTATAAATGCAGATACAAGCATAATAAGCGATGATTTTGGCAGATGAAAATTTGTAAGCAAATATTTAGTCTTTATTGGTTTATTAAATGGATTAAGAAATATATCACAATCTCCACTTGTTTGTTTGCTTCTAGCATAGTATTCTACACATCTACACGCAGTTGTGCCGATACATAATACATTATCACTATTATCTATTTTATATTTAGAATCTTGACTTATAAAAAATGCTTCAGAATGCATCTTGTGATCTTTAATATTATCTGTTTGGATATTAAAAAAAGTCCCAGCTCCAATATGCAATGTTACAAAACAATGATTTAATAATTTAATCTTTTGTAAATCCTCATCACTAAAATGAAGCGACGCGGTAGGCGCAGCAATAGCCCCTAGATTCTGTGCAAAAACACTTTGATATGCCATTTCATCACCTACGCTACTTTTTCTTTTGATATAAGGTGGCAGAGGCATACAACCAAACTTATTTAGCATCTGAAGCACGATATTTTTATCTGCGATTTTATTATCTTTATAAAATTCAACAATTCTAATCCCATTATCTAAGCAGTCTTTTATGATCACCTTTGCATTATCTGGCAATAAAATCTCATCTCCAATTTTCACTCTTCCTTTTATCTGAACTTTGAAATAATGATCATCTAATGCATTATGATATAAAAGCTCTATTTTGCCGCCACTTGTTTTATTGCCAAAGATTCTAGCTTTGATAACCTTTGTATCATTTAACACTATTAGAGAATCTTTTGGAATAAAGCTAAAAAAATCACCAAAACTACTATGTATAATAGTATCAGTATCCCTTCTATACACAAGCAATTTTGCACTACTTTTTGGCATTATAGGTTCGTTTGCTATAAGCTCTTGTGGGAGATTATAATTATAAGATTCTAACAATTCATCATACATTATCTAAATCATTATCTAAATCATTTTTCTCTGGATTTACAAATTTTACAATGATAATTGAAACACCATATAGTAAAATAAGAGGCAATGCCATAAGGACTTGCGTTGTTACTTCAGGTGGTGTCAAAAATGCTGCAAGGATAAAAATCAATACAATTGCGATCCTAAAAAATCTAATTAATGTTTGATCTGTAATAAGCCCAAGCTTTGCAAGAAAATAACACACAACAGGCAGCTCAAAAGCAATTCCAAAGCCAATCATAAATTTTGCAAAAAAAGTAACATAATACCCTATGCTTGGCATAGCATTAAACATTTCGCTTTCATTACCAAAATTAATAAGATATGTAAGTCCATAAGGCATCACAACATAATAAGCAAATGACACCCCCATTAAAAACATCAATGTTCCAAAAAATACAAATGGCAAAATCAGCTTTTTTTCATTACTATATAATCCTGGTGCCACAAACAGCCATAATTGCCAAAAAATTACAGGTGTAGAAAAAATAAAACTAGAAAAAAATGATACTTTCACAGCAGTCAAAAAGCCCTCACCAACTTGTATAAACACAGGTTTAGTGCCTTTTGGCAATACATCAGTCAATGGAGCTAGGATAATTTGCAGTATATGCTCCCAAAACCCAAAGCATACAAAAAACATCACAACAAGTGTAATAACAGAAACAAGCAATCTTTTTCTTAAATCAACTAAATGTGGTTTTAATTCTTCAAACATTACTTTGCTCCGTAGACATAGCAGGATCTTTAATATCAGAATCGTGCTTTTCATCTTTTTTCTTCAGATTTACTTTTGATGCAATTTGCTTACCTTGAATCTCAACATCTTGCATTGTGATTTCTTTTGAATCTGTATTTTGAGCATTATTGCTATAAGAAGGGTTATCAAGAGATGAATTCAAAATATTGCTTAATTCATTGAGACTCTTATTATTATTTACGCTATTTGTAAGGTCGTTTGCACCTTGTTCAAATTTCTTTTTATACTCTAATGCTTCTTGCTTTATTTCACTTATATGAACCTCCCTATCGATTGCATCTTTTGCGTCATTTATTGTTTTTTTAACCGCTTTTAAAAACTTTGCTATATCAACAAATGTCTGAGGAAGCTTATCTGGTCCTAAAAAAAGTACCGCGATAACAGCAATGATTAGAATCTCGCCAAATGAAAATCCGAACATAAAAACCTTTTGTATTTTTGAAAAATAATGCTTGTTATTGTATCGCAAAAAGTTTATTTTTTGAGTTTTAGATTGTTATAATTAGCATTTCATAAATTTTAATAGATTTCAAGGTTTAAGCAATGATAGATGTGAAACTTTTATTAAATGATTTTGATTTTGTAAAAAATGCTCTTTCTGTAAAAAAAGTATCAAATGAAACACTAGATTTAGTTTTCAATCTCGCAAATACTTACAAATCCAAACTAAAAACTCTAGAATCCAACCAAGCAGAACAAAATGCAAAATCAAAATTATTTTTTGAATACAAAAAACAAAACAAAGATACAAACGAACTACAAGATGAATTAGCATTGCTTAAATCTAAAATCACAAAACTGCAAGACGAAGTAAATGATAGCGAAACAAAGCTCAATGAAGTATTGCTAGGGATACCAAATCTACCAGATTCTAAAACTCCAAAAGGAGATGATGAAAATGACAATGTAGTGCTAGAGACGATTTTAGATAAAAGAGAGTTTGATTTCACACCAAAAGAGCATCACGAATTACTTGAATTAAACAAATGGGTTGATTTTAGCCTTGGCGTGAAGCTCGCAAAAAGCAGATTCAATGTGCTTCAAAATGGCGCAGCAAAGTTAAATAGAGCGCTTATAAATTTTATGCTTGACTTTAATTCTAAAAATGGATTCAAAGAAATATGCACTCCTGTTATCGTAAATAAAGATTCTCTCCTTACAACAGGACAATTACCAAAATTTGAAAATGATATGTTTAAAATTGATCATTTTATTGAAGATGAAGAAGAACAAAAAGGATACAAACCAAAAGGTCACGAATTATATTTAATTTCCACTGCAGAAATCACACTCACAAATTTATATAGAGATACAATTATTCCAAGCGAAGAGCTTCCTATTATGATGTGTGCTTATACACCTTGTTTTAGAAAAGAAGCAGGAAGTGCAGGAAGAGATACAAGAGGCATAATAAGGCAACATCAGTTTGATAAGGTTGAATTAGTTGCGATAACTGCACCAGATAAAAGTGATGAAATGCAAGAAAAGATGCTGCAAAGTGCAAGCGGAATTCTAAAAGAATTACATTTACCGCATAGATTTGTGCAGCTATGCGGTGGTGATTTAGGATTTAGTGCAAGCAATACTATTGATATTGAGGTATGGCTTCCTAGTCAAAATTGCTATAGAGAAATTAGCTCTGTATCAAATGTGAGAGATTTTCAAAGCAGAAGGGGTAAAATACGCTTCAAAGATGGCAAGAAAAATATTTTAGCACACACTTTAAATGGATCATCGCTTGCTGTTGGAAGAACCATAGTAGCAATCATTGAAAACTACCAAAATAGCGATGGGAGTATTAGTATTCCAAATGCACTTAAAAAATATATGGCTTAATGATGGCAGATAATACGCAATCTCCAAATACAAATGACGATAAAACAATTATTCGCCTTGATGATGGAACTGACAATAATAAAAAATTAAATTTTAAAGAAAAACTACAAGCTTTTATTAGCAAACAAAAGCAATTTTTTGCAAGCCTAGTGCCAAAACTTAGTGCTTTTATCAACAATATCAAAAATAATGCAATATTAAAAAAAATCTTAAATGATAAACAACTATTTTATGTAAGCCTTATTGCGATTCTAGGCATTATTATGCTAATAGGTTTTATTATTTTGATGCTCACAAAAGAAGAATCATTAAGTCAAATATATATGCCAAAGCAACAAACAGGTAGCACAAACAACAATGGCACAAAGCTACAACCAGCCCAAAGCAAAGAGCTACAAAACTGGATAGAAAAAGCATCTATACTTTATGATAATGGACAGATAGTGGAGGCATTGGATATTTATAGAAATATCGCGATTTTTTCACAAAGCTTTGCAAGCTTTAATCTAGGCGTAGCAAAGTTACAGGAGGGTAATTTTCAAGATGCGATAAATGCATTTTCAAATACGATAAATTCAGGAGAAAATATAGCAGCCGCCGCGATCAATGCAGCCATTGGCTCATATAAAATTAATGATCTCAAAGCATATGATTATTATGTGAATCTAGCAAAAGGTATGGTTGGCAGATGGTATAATAAGCCACTATATTCCTATTTATACTCTCTTGTTAATTTCTATTCACAGAATTATTTCAATATGTTATCATCACTTAATAATCCAAATTCTAATTTTTATAAAAATGAGAATCTACTCCTTGCATCAAAAATTTATCTATATTTTAATGATGATTTAAATGCACTAAAAAAGCTACTAGAAGTAACAAATATTGATACACGCTTTGCGCTTGGGCTGCTTTATGCAAGAATGGGTGAATATGATCTAGCGATAGAACAAATTGAACCATATATATTAGATAATGCCACAAATGATCCAAAAGTTAAAATAGCACAAGCATTAATTGAAACAAAAAGATCAAATTTTGGCAAAGTTGCAACAATCTATGATGATCTATTAAAAACTCACTCACAGGCGGATTTGCAGCAAATATATCCTATAAAAATAAAACTTCAAGATTCTCTATTTGATATAAACTTGGTGCAAAAAAACTTCTGGAATCTAAACTCAAAACAAAATATCATTGTTGACTATAAGATTCTCTTCTATTTTGCTCCATTTAGAGTCTTTGATATTAATAATGCATTATCGCTGATAGAAGAAGGCGGACTAGAATTAAGAATGGATAATATCGAAAAAGCGAGCTCTGCACTACTTAGAGGTGAGATGCTATCAAGAATTAATATAAACATAGCGCAAAGTTTAAAAGAAATTCTTAAATACAATATAAATAGTGCATTAGAAATTATGAAACAAGCATCTTTAGCATACCCAAATCATCAAGTCTTGCAATATAATCTAGGTTTGATATACGCACAATTAAATGATTTTGAGAATGCAAAAAAACACTTTCTAAAAGCATATCATCTAGATGAAAGCGATGTCCTATCTGGAATCTTTGCACTTATGTGCCATCAATTAACATTTACAGATGGTGAGCGTTTATTAAATAGCATTACACAAAACTTTGATATTTTAGATTCTACTGATAGAACTAAAACGATGTTCCTTAGGTCATTATTTGGTTTTGTAAATGGTAATATATCTGATAATCTCACTTGGTTTGATCATTCAAGTAAAACACCAATGATGTATGCACTGCGCGCATTGTATTCGATTAGCTCTAGAGATAGAGAAATAATCTCAAATGCATTCAAAGATCTAAAAGATGCAACAAATGACGATATGGTGGCAATGATTCTGCATCGTATATCAAGCCATTACAATCAAGATATAAAAGCATTCTCGCTAAATTTATTTAATTTTTTTAAAAATGATTTAAAAAAGCTTGATTTAGTATATGCAGGTCCTTCTCTTGCAAAGCAAATTTATGTCTATATGGCATTTTTAGTTGGTGCAAATAGCTATGTAGATGAACTGCTTACCGATAAACTACTAAACACGCAAGATGATGTTAGTGGGATTCTACAAGCCTTAGCATTTAATGCTATATACTTGGGTGATTTTGAAAAATCTTTTGTGTATTATAATAGCCTTATTGATGATTTTAATATTAAAACTTCAGAGAATTATTTTCTTGCGGGAGTTTCAGCAATTGGGGCTGGACACTATGACAATGCTGTAGCATTGATACAATTATCACGACTAGAATCAAGTTCAAATTTTGAGAGTAGATATGCACTTGGCCTGCTACATCAAGCAATGGGTAATTTTAAGCTAGCAAGCTTGCAATTTATGCAAATTGACGATGCAAAATTCAAATCTAATTTTTTTGATTTTGAAATTGATACAAGCAATATTTTGAAATGAAATTAAAAAGAAAGTAGATAGATGAGTGATATTTTAGAAAGTTTAAATGATGAACAAAAGCTCGCTGCAACGCACATTGATGATGCATTGCTTATCCTTGCTGGTGCTGGAAGTGGCAAAACAAAAACACTTACAACAAGACTTGCATATTTACTTGATACAATAGGAATACCAGCTGAATCTACACTAACATTGACTTTTACCAACAAGGCAGCAGCTGAAATGAGATATAGAGCGCTAAATTTGATTAGCAACAAAGATTCTGCTCCGCCATTACTTTGCACTTTTCATAGATTTGGATTATTATTTTTAAAATTTCATATAAACAAAATAAATAGAGATTCAAATTTTGTTTTAATTGACACAGATGATAAAAAAAAGATCATAAAAAATCTAAATTCAAATCTACCAACAAACCTCCTAGCATCTGAAATATCAAAATTCAAAAACAACATCATATCCCCAAATCAAGCAAAAGAAACACTAAGAGACCCTATACATAAAGAAATTGCAAAGATTTATGAACAATACAATACATATTTAATCAATAATAATATGCTTGATTTTGATGATTTGCTACTTGTTACATATGAGATATTAGATAAAGATTCTTCGCTGTGTAGCGAAATTAGTAAGAAATACAATTATATTATGGTTGATGAATATCAAGACACAAATGAATTACAATATAAGCTGCTACAAAAACTATGTAAAGAACACAATAATATCTGTGTAGTCGGTGATGATGATCAAAGTATATATGGTTGGCGTGGCGCAAACATCAACAACATTCTTGACTTTACAAAGCAATTTAAAGATGCAAAGACGATTCGACTAGAAAAAAATTATCGCTCAACAGCGCAAATATTAGATGTTGCAAACAATCTAATAAGCTTTAACACAAAGCGACTTGGCAAAAATCTAGTAAGCGTAATTGGCAATGGAAAAGATGTAGAAATAATAGAAACCCTTGATGAAAGAAGTGAGGCATTAAGCATCGCAAAAAAAATCAAAAATATTATTAAAAATGGTGCAAAACTAGAAGAAATAGCAATTTTATTTCGGTTAAATGCTTTAAGTAGAAGCTTAGAAGATGGTCTTAGAAAAGAAAATATCCCTTATAAAATTATTGGTGCTGTTAGATTCTATGAAAGAGCAGAGATAAAGGATATTTTAAGCTATTTTAGATTGATTGTAAATATGCAAGATAATTTTTCATTTATGAGAATCATAAATCGCCCCAAACGAGGTATCGGCAAGGTTACACAAGATAAATTAGAAGATTTTATAAATAAAAAGCAAGTATCCATTTACACAGCTATCAAACAATGCAAAGATGAAATTGGAATCAATAAAAAACATTTGGATTCAATAGAAGGTATATTTGATATTATTGATGAACTAAAAGAAGCATTAGAACACTCTACTATTGGATTTTTAGAGGCATTTAAAAATAAAATTGATATTTTGGATACATTTAATAATATAGAAGATGAAATAGATAGAAAAGCAAATATCGATGAATTTTATGGATTTTTTAGGGATTACATTTTACAGAATCCTACAGCATCGCTAGAAGATTTTTTAAATGATATTGCATTAAGCAGCGATGGTGATAATGATGTAGAAAATGCAATATCGTGTATGAGTGTGCATTCTTCAAAAGGGCTTGAATTTAAATACCTATTTGTAGTTGGACTTGAAGAAGGATTTTTCCCTATTATAAGCGATACGACAGATATAGAAGAAGAAAGAAGGCTTGGATATGTGGCTTTTACTAGGGCAAAGAGTGAGCTTTATTTATCATTTACAAAATCAAGATTCTACAAAGGCAAAAGGACGCAGTTACAGAAATCACGATTTCTAATTGAAGCAGGATTACTTGATGGAGTGGTACAGACAAGCGACTGCTTATTCAATAGAAATGATCTAGTAAATCATAAAATTTTTGGAATTGGTAGAATCATAGATATAAATAAAAGTGGATCAGATATGAAGCTAAAGATTAATTTTGGTGGCATTATTAGAGAAATACTCTCATCATTTGTTAGCAAGGTGTAAAATGAAAATCTTATTTATATTATTTTTCTTAAATTTCATATTTGCAGATGCAATACCAGATAATAACGCGACAATGCCAACTAGTCAAAATGAAAAAATACTAATTACACAGATTGAAGATTTCCTAAAAGATAAATTCATCAATGCATATCAAAATTACAATATAACAATAAAGCACATAGAAGTATCGCCTGCAATATCCATCAATCTCAATAAATTAAAGCTTGATAAAATCATCTTTGATGATAAATTATTAAAACGAGATAGTGGTAATTTCGAAGTCCATTTATACCACAATCAAAAACGACAAAAAGTATTTTTTAATTTCAATATTAATGCAAGTATCGATGCGTTATCTGCAAACAATAATATCAAAACAGGAGAAGTGATCACAAACAGCAATTCTCAAATCACGCAAATTAATATAGATAAAAATATGCAATTACCAGCTTTATCTAATATAATTAATGAATATTCTGCAAAAAGCTTTATCCCAAGTGGTGCAATCATTACTCAAGCAAAAATAACCCCAAAAATCATAGTGCAAAAAGGTGATATAGTAGAAGTCTTGTATAATGAAGGTGATATAAATATCATATTTAATGCCGAAGCATTAGAAAATGGTGCAAATGGAGAAAACATTAAAGCACAAAGTTTGCAAGGAGATAAAGTATTAAATATTAAAATACTTGATCCCAAAAAGGCGCAATTGCAATGAAGCTAGCAGTTGGGATTTGCGGTGCAAGCGGTGCAATACTTGGATTAAAATTTGTATCTAAAATTATAGATAATGATAATTTAGATATATTTTTGGTTGTAAGCAATGGAGCAAAAAAGACTTTAAAATACGAACACAATATAGACTTTGACTGCAAAGATAAATCAAATCCACTGCTAAATTTACATAACGCAAAAAATATCAGAATCTTAGATGATTTAAATCTAGCAGAATGCATTTCATCTGGATCATTTGGCATTGATGCTATGGCTATTATTCCTTGCAGTATGAATTCATTGGCAAAAATTGCGTGTGGAATTAGCGATACATTGATTACAAGAAGTGCACATGTTTGCTTAAAAGAGAAAAAGAAATTATTAATTGCCCCAAGAGAAATGCCTCTAGATTCTATATCATTACAAAATATGCTTACTTTATCAAAAGAAGGAGCTATTATTGCTCCACCTATCATAGGATATTATTCTAATAGTGATAGTTTAGAATCTATGGAAAATTTCTTAATAGGAAAATGGCTTGATGTTTTGGGCATTAAAAATTCTATATATAAAAGATGGGGTCAAATATGAGCAAAATTGCCATATATCCAGGGACTTTCGATCCTGTTACAAATGGACACTTAGATATTATTAAGCGGAGTTGTGGAATCTTTGAGAAGTTAATAGTTGCCGTGGCAGAATCCAAAGCAAAAAATCCTATGTTCAATCTTGAATGCAGAGTGAATATGCTAAAACTTGCTACAAAAAATATGCACAATGTTGCGATAGAGCCATTTTCGTGTTTATTAGCTGATTTTGCGAAAATAAAACAATCAAATATTTTAATAAGAGGACTTAGGGCTGTTAGTGATTTTGAATATGAGCTACAGATGGGATATGCAAACGCTTCATTAAATAATGAATTAGAAACCATATATCTTATGCCATCATTAAAAAATGCTTTTATTAGCTCAAGTGTTGTCAGATCTATACTTAGCCATAGTTATAATATCGCCCATTTAGTGCCAATTGAAGTCTTTGAATATATAAAATTAAACTATTGCAAGGATAAATAAATGTATATAGTTTTAGAAGGAGTTGATACAACTGGTAAAAGCACTCAAATAGAACTTTTAAAATCAAAATACAAAAATGCAATATTTACAAAAGAACCAAGTGGAAGCAAATTTGGAAATAAAATTAGAGAATTAGCTCTATATGAAAATTTAGATAATACTACTCAAGCATTATTATTTATGGCAGATAGAGCTAATCATACGAATGAATTAATAATACCAAACAAAGATAAACTAATAATAAGTGATAGAAGCTTTATAAGTGGGATAGCATATTGTGATGATATTGATTTTGATTTTCTATGTAAGCTTAATCTATCTATTGCTTATAAACCAGATTTAGTTGTTATATTAGAAACTAATGAAGAAATATTAAGTAATAGACTAAAATCTAAAACATTAGATAATATAGAAAGCACAGGAGTTATCAATTTATTGAATATACAAAATAAAATATTCAATGTTGTTGAAAAATTAAATATAAATTATATATCAATAAAATGTGATATGGATAAGAATGAAATTTCAAAAATCATAGAATCTAAAATTTATAAATTAGAAAATGAAATGTCTAATATGTCAGAATCTAGCATTTAAGCTAATTTGTAATGATTGTGACAAACAAATAAAAATTACTCCAAAAGCAAGAAAAAGCTTTGATAATTTTATGGTATATAGTTTTTTTGATTACCAGGATATAGAATATCTATTAAAGAGTAAATATAGCTTGATTGGAAGTAGGATTTATAAGATTCTAGCTAGGAAGGCATTTTTATATTTTAAAAATGAAATAAGCGATACATTTAAAAATCTTAATATACATAGTATTGGTATTGATGATAAAGTAAAAAAATATTATTCCCATTCAGGTGTAATAATAAATGAGTTTAGACATATATTTAAACCATTATTTGGATCACTAATATCAACAAACAATATTCATTACGCAGGGCAGAGCCTACAATATAGGCAAAACAATAAAAAGGATTTTATCTACAAGGGCAGGAGTGGTATTGATGCGGTATTATTTGATGATGTAATAACTACTGGGCTTAGCATAAAAGAAGCTAGAGAAGTTTTAATAAAAAATAAAGTGAATGTTTTATTCGCTCTCACATTAACTGATGCAAGAATGTAATTTTATTAGGAGGGGCAAAATGAAAACTATCAATAATGTGTTTCTTTATACTAGCAATTATAGCTCTCCACTTGGGACTATAACAATAGTAAGTGATGCAATGAATCTATTAGGATTATATTTTAAGGATAAGCAAGCATTTCAATGCAATTTCAGTATGGAATTAAAAGATGACTTACAAATTTTAGTTGATACAAAAAAGTGGCTAGATAAGTATTTTGCAAAGGAAAAACCAACTATTTTTGAGCTACCATTATTACCAATTGGCACTTCATTTAGAAAGTTGGTATGGGAGTATTTATGCAAGATTCCATATGGTAATTTAACAACCTATGGAGATATTGCAAGAGATATTGCAAAACTATTAAACAAACCAAAGATGTCTTCACAGGCAGTTGGAAATGCTATATCAAACAATCCAATTTCAATAATCGTGCCTTGCCATAGAGTGATTGGCTCAAATCACACTCTTAAAGGATACTCTGCTGGTGTTGATATAAAAAAACAACTCTTAATCTTAGAAGGACATGATATATCAAATTTCAAATAGCTCTATATCCAAATATATTAACTTGCAATTCAAATGTTAAATCTTTATTTTCTCTTATAAAAAAACTTTAATTATCATAAAATAATATATAAAAATAAATTTACTCAAATTTCTGCCTCTATATAAATCTTGCTACGCCACTCATCAAACATAGCCTGTGTGAAGCGATGTTTAAAGTTCTCATCACTGTTGTATTTCTCAAATAGTGCAAGGTGCGTATCCACAATCAGTGCCATATTCTTAACCAAAGCTTCTTCAAACTCAATTCGTGTGTTTTGCTCATCAGAGTTTCGTGCAATTGTGATGAGCTTCTCATCGTGATCCATTCTCTCTTGCACCTGAGCGATTCCACCTCGGATATTATCCTCATCTCTCCACTCTTCCAAGCCATAACGCTCATTGAATTCTCGGATGATTTCCATTATCCCCTCAAGCTCTGGCTCTGGTATCCTGCTTGTACCATCTGCTTGTGAGGGCTTAAGCTCTCCATTCCCCTCAAGTGAAATATCTAGTGTTTTATCCAACTGCACGCGATAGCTCTCAAAATCCACATTATCTAGTATCCCTCTTATTAAATCCTCAGCTTTTGGAGGGAGAAGTTTGGCGATGAGCTTCTTTAGCAAAATATAGGTTTTTTCAAGCTCAATATCCTCAAATGGCAAGATTTGAGCTAAGAAAGAATAATCTTTAAGATAAGTCTTGGATTTGTTATAAAACTCAAGTCTTACATCATCATTTTTTAGTCCACCATATCGTGCAACCATCACATCAAGCTTTGTGTGGATAGCATTTTCCCTCTCTCTTTTTAGAATCATCTCTGCAAACTCATCTATCTCATCTTGATAGAAAACCCCATATTCAAATAGATTGCTTTTGAGCTCAAAGATCTTTTCAATGTCTGTGGGCGCTCCTAAGAAAGTTTGCTCATAAAATGTGCTAAAAGAGTCTCCAATCTCTTCATGAGTGTTTGCAAAGTCAAGCACACAAGTATCTTCTTTATTTTTACAGACACGATTGAGCCTTGAGAGGGTTTGCACTGCACTCACGCCACTGAGTTTCTTATCCACATACATTGTATGGAGCAAAGGCTGATCAAATCCTGTTTGATATTTCTCTGCTACGATGAGGAAGCGGTATTCATCTTTTTTGAATTCTTCTTTTAGCCTTGCCTCACTTATCCCATTTAGCCCACTCTCGCTATAACTCTCCCCATCAATCACCACTTCCCCTGAGAATGCTACCAAAGCACGATAAGAGGGGAACTTGCTCTTTAGATATTCTCTGAAAGCAAAGAAGTATTTCACCGCATTTTCCCTAGAGCTTGTTACGACCATTGCTTTGGCTTTACCACCGATTTTTTTGTGGATATGGGCGTAGAAGTGATCGATCATAATCTCTGCCTTTTTGGCAATAGCATTTGCGTTGCCCTCTACATAGCGTTTGATTTTTACCTTTGCCTTTTTCTTATCAAACTTTGGATTTTCTGTGGTGGCAGAAGCGATTTTGTAATAGCTCTTGTAGGTGGTGTAGCCTCTTAGCACATCGTGGATAAATCCCTCTTCTATGGCTTGTTTCATTGAGTAGAGATGAAAGGGGATAAACTTCTGCACCCCATCTATCTCATAAGGCGTGCCAAACATCTCCAAAGTCTTGGGCTTAGGTGTAGCGGTAAATGCAAAATACGAGGCGTTGGGCTGGAGCTTTTTGTTTTTAATAATTTCAATGAGCTCATCTTCTACGCTCCCCTCTCTATCTCTGATGACTTCTCCTAGCTTTTGAGCGGATGTGCCACTCTGACTTGAGTGAGCCTCATCGATGATGATTGCAAATCTTTTGCCTCTCACTTGAGTCATATCATCAAGGATATAGGGGAATTTTTGGATAGTGGAGATGATGATTTTCTTGCCCTCTTCTAGGGACTTTCGCAAGTGTTTGCTCCCCTCTGTGATTGGCTCTACAATCCCTTTGACATGAGAAAATCTCTTGATGTTCTCTTGGATTTGAGAATCAAGCACCTTTCTATCCGTAACGACAATCACACTATCAAAGACAAGCTCTAGCTCCCCATCCTCTCTCACTCGATGCAATCCCACAAGAGCGTGAGAGAGCCAAGAGATTGAGTTACTTTTGCCACTCCCTGCACTGTGCTGGATGAGATAGCGTCCCCCTACACCTCTTGCTTTGACATCTTCAAGAAGCTTCTCTACCACATCAAACTGATGATATCTGGGGAAGATGATTTTTCTCTCCACGCATTGCACATACTCTAGCACTAGGGGGATCAAAGTGTCTTTGGCAAAGATTCTCTCCCATAGATAGGCTGTTTTTACCCCTTCACTTGGGGGATTTCCTGCTCCGCTTTTGCACCCTATGGCTCCACTGCCATTGTTTAGCCCACGATTGAAGGGGAAGAAAAAGGTTTTTTCTCTCTCAAGCTTGGTTGTCATATATGCCAAATCACTATCAAGTGCAAAATGCACGATACAGCGAGACAAAAGAGACTCGCTTGGGTCTCTGTCTTTTTTATACTGCTCTATGGCGTGATAGACATTTTGTCCTGTAAATGGGTTTTTGAGCTCCATTGTGATAATGGGGATTCCATTAAGGAAAAGCACCATATCCAAAGAGTTGTTATTCCTTGAGCTGTAATGGAGCTGACGGATGAGAGAGAGGGTGTTGGAAGAGTAGTTTTGTAGTGCTGTGGGGTTGGCATCTGTGGAGGGCTTGGGATAGAGCAAGGTAAATTTCACTCCACTGATTTCTAGAGGAGATTGAAGGGCTTTGAGGATACCTCTATCTCTGATAGAGGAAGCGATGCGTTTGAGTAGGGCTTCTTTGGTATCTTTTATCCCACGCCTTGAGAGCTCATCGAGTGCTTTGCTCTGAGTGGAGAGGATAAAACTATAAAGAAGCTCACTATCAAGGCAGAGGGATTTGTCATAGTCCCTATCCTCTCGCTTGATATAGGAATGGGAGAGCAAATACCCTTCAATAAAGGCTTCTAAATCTTTTTCTTTGTAGTTAGTCATTTTTCTTCCTCTGTTTGTTCTTGCATATTTCTAATTTTTTTATTGAAATGGGTATAAAGCCATATCAAGAATCCACCAGTTCCCAAAGTGCCAAAACCAAAGATAAATGCAAAGTCCTTAACACGATCTAACCACTTTTGAGGGAGAAAAATATAAATAGAACTCACAACAGCTAGTACCAAAATCATGCTTCCAAATTGTTTGAATCTGCAAAATAGAATTTGGCGTCTTGTATCTTTATCTCTCTCTTCTTTTTCTCTTTGTTTTCTCCTTGCTTTTTCTTCATTTAGTTGCTGTTGCAGTTTCTCTTTTTCTAAATTTACATCATTCAACTCTTGCGACAATGTTTGATTTTCTGTTTTCAAATTTTTATTTTCATTCTCTAAATCTTTTTTTTCTTTCTTATCCTTTTCTTGCTTTTTGATAAAGTAATTCAAATCTGAATTGGATAGCTCTAAAATATCCTCCATATTGTCGCTGTCTATATCTTCGGGTTTCATTGGCATCGAACGAATAAGATACAAAATTTCTTTAGCTCGTGTTTCGTCTAATTCTTCTTTTCTTCTTTCTATTTCATCAAACAAAAATTCACTATGTTTATTCATATCAAGAGCCAAGGAAATTTTAGCTCTTGTATCTGCTCTAAACAACAAAGGCATCTCTTTTTCATTAGAAAAATTACTTCCAAGCTTATACCACAATATACTTGTTAAGTATTGCAAGTTAAGTGCTAGTGGGATTCTTTGCTCTGCACTATCTCTCTTAATATCATTAGCAATACTAATATAATCTTTTTCTTCAGTCAAAAATATGTATTTAGCAGTTTCTATGGTGCATTGATGATTTGCTCTTAAAATACTCAGTTTATTTAAAAATTCCAATATCTCGCTAATGTCTTCAATCTCTTTATTGTCTTCTAGCAATTTATTTGAATTAATATTAAAAGGCTTATTTGTATCTAAATTAAAATCGATATTTGGTAAATCTTTTTCCAAAATAGAATTGCATTCTAATTTTTTGAATAGCTCCAATCTTTCATCTTGAATCTTTATTGTATCCTTGCCACATTTCTCTATAATTTTTTTAGAAGCTGTATTTTTTTGAGTATTTGTATTTTTTGCTATGGCATTAAAAAAATCATCTATGCGTTTTTTCTCTTTTGAGGTATAACACAAGAATATAATTTTCTTTTTTTGATTTATTTTTATGATAATTTCAAATAGCTCATCTACAATCTGCTTAAATAGATCTCCATTGTATCCCATATAATGAAAAATAATTTCCATGTTGATATAAACATTCAATCTATCAAATTTTCGATTTTCAAAAGTATTTTGATACACCAATCCATTATAAGAAACGATACCATTCACTATATTTTTAAGAATAGTATCGTCTTGATTCTCTAGAATAAATGCATTAATAAATATCCCATATTTATCATCTTTCCCAATTCCCAAGAAGTGGCTAATAAAATTATTTTTTATAATTTCTTTTTCAGCTTCTAGAAGCTTGTTTTTTGTCTTTATTTCTATGAAACTAAACAGTTTGCTAAATAATTGTTTCTCATCTCTAATAGCATTATCAATTTCAGACTTCATATCTATATTGTCTTGTAAGCCTATTTGCAATGCCTCAAATTTTCTATCTTTATTCTGCAAAAATTGAGGGGAATCTTTTGCAATATTAACAAGCCTTTTTCTCACTACAATTTGGGGAATTCTTAGTCCAAATTCATTTTTTAGATATTCGCAGATTTCCAAATATCCAAAAAACTTAAGTTGTTTATCTTTTATTGTATAAACAATAATCGAGTCTAGAATACTGTTTGCATCTTTCTTTTTTTCCGAGAGATGGTTAAACAAAACCAAAGAAGATATTAATTGATATTTTTCGTTCATTTTTTTGTCCTTTTTATTGTTTTATTCCCGTCCTTCCACATACTGCTTCGGAGATAAGGGTGGATTTGTATTCTTTGATGAGATTGATTTGAGATTTGATTTTGAAGATTACACAATCAATCTTTTCTATTTGTGTGTCTAGGTATTCTGCGATTGCTTTTTGTTCCTCTAGGGGTGGGAGAGGGATTTTGAGATTCCCAATAAATTCCCAATTTGCTCTTGGCATTTTTGTTCCATAGGTTGAGCCATTGACAACATCTATAAACGCCCCTGAGAGCATTAAAAATTTTAAAAATCTATTGAATATTTTTTCACTTTTGAGAACCAAAAACTCACTAACACAAATTCCATTTCTATCGGCAAGAAAAACTTTTGCAAGATAAGGACGAAGTTTCCCAAACAAAACATCTCCCTCAAAAAATCCAATTCCCTCATCATCAAAGGCTGATTCATCTGCTTGGATAAATCTACCTGTTTTACTCTCTATGTTTTCAAGCCCAATCCTAAAATCACTTTCTCCCTCTTTTTGATTCCTTAAAGAAACAACATATTTTAGCTTTTTAACCTCCCAATGTGTGGGGATTTTTCCAAGCCACTCTACTCCACTATCTTTGAGAGGTGTGGAGGAATCAAGCCCTTGGGTTACGCACTGATTGATGAGGGTCTGCTTTTTCTCCTCCAAGAGGGTGATGAGCTTTTGCTTTTTAGTGATAAATTCCTCAATTTGGCGTGTCTTTTTGTCTAGGAAATCTGCGATAGCTTGTTGTTCTTGAATGGGAGGAACTAGAATATGCATTTTTTTAAAATCCAAATAATCAATACTTTCTCTGATTTTCATAATCCCACTTGCATATTGACTCAAACTTTCTTGCAAAGCTTTGATTTCAAACATTCGAGAAAAATATAAAGGAGAAAAAAGTTCATGATTACGAATAGCAAGAACAAGATAAATTGGACTTACTAACCCCACATATTTAGAAATTCCTATTGAGCCAATTACTGCATTCATCTTGTTTAAAACAATGTCATTTTCTCTTGCAATTTTATATTGAGACAAATCATCTTTTGATTTGTTTCCAATATCTCCTTTTTCTTCATAGGGGATTATCCCTAAATCTTTGACTAGCGATAATATAAGGCCAATTCTTTTATCAGAGTTATTTTCACTTCTATTTTGAAAAACTGCCTGAAGCGGTAAAATTTCCCAATGCTCTGGAATTTTCCCCACCCAAGGGATTCCACTCTCTTTATAAGTAACGCTCTGTGGATTCTCACTCATTGCATAATCTCACTTAGCAAGCTCTGCACTTCACTCTCTAGGCTCTCTAGCTCTGCTTTGATTTCTCCCATACTTCGTGGGGGTGTGTAGGTGTAGAAATATTTGTTGAATAAGATTTCATAGCCCACACTCGCACTCTCATAATCTATCCAAGAGTTTGGCACATAGGGTTTGACTTCGCTTTCATAGTAGGCTTGGATAGGGGTTTTGAGGGGGATTTTCTCGGTGTTGGCTGTTTTGTCGCTGTCAATGAGGAGATTGACTTCGCTCTTGCTGAGTTTCACTCCGAGATAGGAGAGGAAATCTACCCTATCTTTGAAATCTTGGGGGTGGGATTCTAGATGTGTGAGTTTCTCTAGGAGGGCTTCTTTTTGAGTGAGGGAGTTAAATCTCTCATCTTCTAGGAGGTCTTTTACCTGTCTAGGTAGCTCTATGGTGATTTTGGTATAGCCAAAATCCTCATTGTCTAGCACGAGGGCATCTCCCTCTTTGGCATAGTCTAGGAATAGCCTTGTGATTGCTTCGATGTGGGAGGGTTGCATTTGGTGCTGTTTGTCGCCTAGGGATTTTTTCATTTTGGAGTAGTATTTCTCGCTTGTGGCGTTGATGAGCTGGACTTTGCCTTTTCTCTCCTCTTTTTTTCTGTTGGTGATGATCCAAATAAAAGTCGGAATCCCTGTGTTGTAAAACATATTTGTAGGCAAGGCGATGATAGCTTCTAGGTAGTCGCTCTCTATGATGTGTTTGCGGATAGCCACTTGTCCGCTGTCTGAGTTGAAAAGGGAGCTTCCATTGTGCACGGAGGCGATGCGTGAGCCTTGTGGGGTTTGCTTCATCTTTGAAATCATATTGAGGAGGAACATCATCTGCCCATCGCTTTTGCTTGTGATTCCTACTTGGAATCTCTCATCAGAGCAAGAGGTTTTGCCTCCTTTTTTCTCTACGCCTAGGGCTTTTTGGTCTTTTTCCCACGACTTGCCATAGGGTGGGTTTGTGAGCATAAAGTCAAATTTCAAGTTGCCTAGCTTATCCTCGCTTAGGGTTGAGCCGTATTTGATATTGTCAGGGTCTTCGCCTTTGATGAGCATATCAGCCTTGCAGATTGCATAGGTTTCAGGGTTGATTTCTTGTCCATAGAGGCGGATAGTGGCGTTTGAGCGGATAAGCCCCTCAGGGTCGGTGATGAACTCTTTGGATTCTGTGAGCATCCCTCCACTTCCACACGCATTGTCATAGATGAGGAATGAGCCTTCTTTGATTTGCTCTTTGAGAGGGAGGAAGGTGAGATGAGTCATCAGCTGGATAATCTCTCTGGGGGTGAAGTGCTCCCCTGCTTCCTCGTTGTTTTCTTCGTTGAATTTTCTTATCAGCTCTTCAAAAACATAGCCCATTCCAAGATTGCTTAGCCCTTGGTGGAGGATGTTGCCTTGAGAGTCTAGGATAGGGTTTATGGAGAGATTAATCTTGGGAGAGCAAAAACGCTCAATGACTGCAAAGAGGATACCTGCCTCCTCAAGGGTATCAAGCTGGTTTTTGAACTTAAACTTTGAGATGATATCTTGGATATTGGGGCTGAAGCCATCAAGGTAGTTTTCTAGGTTGGCTCGGATATTTTTTGGCTCATTGCAAAGGGATTGGAGGG
Organism: uncultured Helicobacteraceae bacterium; assembly: GCA_944323755.1. Taxonomy (GTDB): domain Bacteria; phylum Campylobacterota; class Campylobacteria; order Campylobacterales; family Helicobacteraceae; genus NHYM01. The sequence continues at coordinate 76,203 of CALUTR010000003.1, read as the reverse complement.
TGAATTTGGAGTAGTTGTAAAAACTCATACCACTGCCCTGAGAGCCTGTGAGGAGCAAATCGACATTTTCTAGCTTGTCTTTGTAGGCTTGATAGGTTTTAATCACTCTTTCTTTGGTAGGCTCAAGCACCGCATCAAGTCGCCTAATCACCGTCATTGGCAAAATCACATCGCGATATTTGCCTTTGACATAGACATCACGCAAGAGGTCATCTGCCACACCCCAAATAAAATTGATAATAGGTTGGAATTGTGCGGTATCCATCGCAAATACTCCCAGAAAAAATAAAAGAAAAATTCTATAAAATTCTCAAGAATTCCTCAATAAAAAACTAGTGATTAAAGATATTTTAAACTATCATTTTTGATTAAATTATGTTTTATTAAAATTATTAATATATTTAAGTATTTTGATATATTTTTTAAACTTATTACCATTTTCTATCAATATTTTTAGAATAGAATCCAAAAAAATAATATTTCATTATATCAAGGAAAAATATGATTTGTGTTTTTGATTGTGAAAGTATCCCAGATGTAGAATTGCTAAAAGAAATCTATGATTACAATGGCAGCGATATAGAAATATGCAATAATGCATTTCAAGAGCAAGAACAAAAAACAGGTAGCCCTTTTTTACCACTTCCATTTCATAAGATCATATCTATATCTGCTGTTATATGTGATGATAATTGTAATTTTATAAAAGTAGGAAATTATGCAAGTGGAGAAAGTGAGAGAGAAATTATTGGTGATTTCTTGTCTCATTTTAATAAAAGCAATCCAAAGCTAGTAAGTTTTAATGGGAGAAATTTTGATATTCCACTTATTATGCTTAGGGCAATGAAATACAATCTTAATGCAAATGCATACTTTGAAACAGAAAATATAAAACAAAACAAAACAAAATGGGAAAATTATCGTAGCAGATACAGTGAAAACTTTCATATAGATTTGCTTGATTGCCTTAGTTCTTTTGGTGCAGCAAGAGGGATAAGGCTTGATGTAATATGTAAGATGGCAAATATACCAGGAAAGTTTGATACAAGTGGAGATGATGTGTTTAGATTATATTATGAAGGGAGTATGCAAAAAATTGATGAATATTGTCAAAGCGATGTATTAAATACATATTGGTTATTTCTAAAATATTTATTATTGCAAGATAAGATTGGATTAGAAGAATACAAGGCGCTTCTAGATGTTTTTTTTGATAAGATTCCAAAGGATAAAAATTATACAGATATATTTAAGAAGTATATTAAAAAAGAGTTAGATAGATCGTAGGAGTTTTCATTGCTTTCAAAAGATATTACCACATATTCTAAATTAAGGTATGAGATAAGAGCTTATATGAGCTTTATTTTTGAACAAAATATAAAAAATTATATGCCAAATACTAATATTGAGCAAGTAAAAAATGGTATAGATAGAATCCATAACGAAATAAAAATGTTTAATACACTATATATACTAGATTCAAATGGAAAACTTATAGGTGACATTTGGCCAAAAAAACAGATAGAAGGATTTTTAGATTCTGATTTTTCTAATAGATCATACTATTATGAAAGCATAAAAGAAAGAAGAATAATACTAACAGATCCATATCCATCAAAAATAGGTGGCAAGCTAGTAGTTACAGCATCATACCCAATCTATGATAATAAAAATAAATTGATATGTATAGCTTGTGTTGATATATTACTAGAAGATGCTATTAGACTTGCTTCACCATCTGAACTATATGGATATTTTTCAAAATTTAGTATCTTTATGTATACAACTCTATCTATATTGTTATCACTTGTTGCTCTTTTATTGCTTTCAAAAGGATTGTGGAGTTTGATTGTTGCAATGGAGCACTTTAAGAGTCTTGATATAAAAGAAGTCTTTGAATCGACTATTTTACTCACTCTTTCACTTGCAATATTTGATCTTGTCAAAGCTATATTTGAAGAAGAAGTATTAGGTAGAGGTGCAAACGAAAATCACAGAGCTGTTCATAAAACTATGACTAGATTCCTTGGATCAATAATTATAGCAATTGCCATTGAAGCATTGATGCTTGTATTTAAATTCACAATAACACAACCAGATAAATTATTATATGCTGTTTACTTAACAGGAGGAGTGGCTATGCTGCTTATTGGGCTTTCTGTTTATGTGAAGTTTGCATATGGCGCAAGTGATAATAGTAAAAGAAAAAATAAATACTAAGGTAGATTGTATATGGTTAGTATTGCAATTTTGAATTATAATATTGGTAATTTATCTAGTGTAAGAAATGCTATACAAAATTTAGGAAACACAAAAGTAGATATTATAAATAATGCAGATTCTATAGCAAAATACGACAAAATAATACTTCCAGGCGTTGGCGCATTTGAAAATGCAATGCAACACTTACGATCACATCATATCGATGAAGCATTAATGCTGTTTATTAAAACTGGCAAACCAATACTTGGCATCTGCCTTGGAATGCAACTCTTATTTGATAAAAGTTATGAATTTGGCGAACATCTAGGGCTTGGTATCATTAGCGGAGAAGTTGTAAAATTTCAAGATTCAGAGCTTAAAATCCCACATATGGGGTGGAACACTATTGACATAAAACAAAATTCAAAATTATTAAATGGTCTTAACAATAATGAATATTTATACTTTGTGCATAGCTATTATGTAAAAGCAAAATATAAAGAAAATATTCTTGCTATATGTAATTATGGCGAGGATTTTAGTGCTATTGTCCAAAAAGATAATGTTTTTGGAATTCAATCTCACCCAGAGAAAAGCTCATCATCAGGGCTAAAAATATTAAATAATTTTATTAATTTGGAGATGTGATGTTAATAATCCCAGCAATAGACCTAAAAGACGGAATGGCAGTTAGACTATACAAAGGTGAAATGGATAGTGCAAAGATATATGGAGAACCATTTAAATTCGCCAAAGAATTTGAAAGTTATGGAGCTAAATGGCTACATATTGTTGATTTAAACGGCGCTTTTGCAGGCACACCAAAAAATATACAACAGATTAAAAAAATTAGAGAATCTTGCAATCTAAAAATTCAGCTTGGTGGCGGGATTAGAGATGAATACACAATAAAACAATATCTATCTATAGGTATAGATAGAATAATACTTGGCTCTATCGCACTAACAAATACATCTTTTGCAAAAGAAATGGCCACCAAATACCCAATAGCAATTGGCATTGATGCAAAAAATGGAAATGTATCTACTAATGGTTGGGCAAATACTGGCAATAAAAGCGCTATAGATTTGGCAGGCGAATTTAAAAATAGTAATATTAAAGCCATTATATGCACAGATATAAATAAAGATGGCACAGGTGAGGGAATCAACCTTGATTTTACAGCACAAATTGCAGAATCTAGTCAAATACCAACTATCGCAAGTGGTGGCTTTTCAAGCGATCAAGAATTAGAAATGATGATAAAAAGCGGTTGTATTAGTGGCGTAATTGTTGGCAAAGCATTTTATGAAGGCTGGATAAATCTAAAGGATATTTTTGTAAAATACCCAACTTAAATATTATTATGATATTATTATGCTAATTTTTTAATGAATTGCTTGTTTTAAAAAAGGAGAAACAATTGAAATTACTTATTGTTGATGACAGCTCCACAATGAGAAGAATTATTAAAAACACACTCCAAAGACTTGGGTATGATGATATTTTAGAAGCAGAGCACGGCTTGCAAGCTTGGGAGTTATTAGACACCATAGATGATATTAATATTCTTATTACAGACTGGAATATGCCTGAAATGAATGGGCTTGATTTGGTAAAAAAAGTCAGGGGTGATCAAAGATTTGTTGATATTCCAATTATTATGGTAACAACAGAAGGCGGCAAAGCAGAAGTAATTACTGCACTAAAAGCTGGTGTAAATAATTACATTGTAAAGCCATTTACCCCTCAAGTCTTAAAAGAAAAGTTAGAAGCAGTGCTAGGAGTGAATGAATTCTAAATATAGCGATATGGAGAAATTTTATTTTGAAATACGCATTTTCCCAAATGCTTTCTTTGATATTTTTGTAAGCGAGATAGCCGAGTTTACATCACAGGCGATAGAAGAAAACAACGAAAATGGAAGAATGGCAATCATTATCCGTACAAATGAAAACATAGAATCTAAACTTACAACTTTTTTAAATACATTATGCAAGAATTTAAGTGATATAAACACCATCGATGTAAGCTATGAATACAGCATTTTGCAATGTGAAATAAAAGATTATATAGAATCTTACAAGCAATCAATACAAGGCTTAGAATGCAATGAATTCTATATACATCCAAGCTGGATTAATCCAAAAGATGCAAAAATAAATATCATTTTAGAACCATCTCTAGCATTTGGGACAGGACATCACGCAAGCACATTTATGAGCATAGAAGCCATCTCTGAATGCATTAAAGATAAACACAAACCAACTATGCTTGATGTAGGTTGTGGAAGTGGAATCTTATCTCTTTGTGCATACAAACTAGGAGCAGATGTAAGCTTGTGTGATATTGATGATTTAGCAATAAATGAGGCAAAAAAAAACTTTCTAATAAATAATGCTACAATTACAGATATTTGGCTTGGCTCTTTAGGATCTACAAAGCAGCGTTACGACATCGTGGTGGCAAATATCGTTGCTTCGGTTATTATAGATCAAGCTGAAAATCTTTTAAATGCTTTGAAGGAAAATTCTTATTTAATATTATCTGGGATTTTAGATGAATATAAAGATTTGGTGAAAAATAAATTTAAACATCTACAATTAATTCAAGAAAAATCAAAAGATGAATGGGTAACTTTAGTATTTTTAGCACCTAGTATAAAGGAGATTAATGAAAAACAATAATTCAAACAACAAGCCAAATAATCCAATAGGCGGGAATCCACTATTAATTTTTGCTATTTTCACGGTTGTTGTTATTTTAATATTCAAGATATTTTCACCTGGTGGATCTGTTTTAAGCGGTGGTATCGCACAAACTATAAGCTACTATGAATTAAAACAATTAATAGAAAATAAAGAAGTCGATCAAGTAAGCATAGGGCAAACTATCATACGCGCACAGGGCAATAAAGATGGGCAGAAGATGTTATATACTGCTAGAAAAGTAAATGATAGCTCACTTGTTCCACTTTTAGATTCTAAACAAATACCATATAGCGGCTTTAGTGAAACAAACTGGTTTACAGATATGCTTGGTTGGTTGTTGCCTGTATTTATAATCCTTGCTTTATGGATGTTTATGGCAAATAGAATGCAAAAAAATATGGGTAATGGTATCTTTGGTATGGGTAATGCAAAAAAGCTTGTGAATGCAGAAAAACCAAAGGTAAGATTCGATGATATGGCAGGAAATAAGGAGGCAAAAGAAGAAGTTGTAGAAATTGTTGATTTTCTAAAATATCCAGATAGATATGCAAGCATTGGTGCAAAAATCCCAAAAGGTGTGCTACTTGTTGGACCTCCAGGCACGGGTAAAACATTACTTGCAAAAGCTGTTGCAGGTGAAGCAAATGTACCATTTTTTTCAATGAGTGGAAGTAGTTTTATTGAGATGTTTGTTGGACTTGGGGCAAGCAGAGTAAGAGATTTGTTTGAGATGGCAAAAAAAGAAGCACCAAGTATTATATTCATAGATGAAATTGACGCTATAGGTAAATCACGAGCTGCAGGAGGTATGATAAGTGGTAATGATGAAAGAGAACAAACGCTAAATCAACTTCTAGCAGAAATGGACGGCTTTAACTCTGATAGCTCTCCAGTAATTGTATTAGCAGCCACAAATAGACCTGAAGTGCTTGATCCAGCGCTTCTAAGACCAGGTAGATTTGATAGGCAAGTTTTGGTTGATAAACCAGATTTTAATGGAAGAGTGGATATTTTAAAGGTTCATATAAAATCAGTAAAGTTAAATAGAGATGTTGATTTACAAGAAATAGCAAAACTGACTGCTGGGTTAGCAGGGGCTGATTTGGCAAATATCATCAATGAAGCAGCATTACTTGCAGGACGCGCCAATAAACAAGAAGTATCACAACAAGATTTTAGAGAAGCGGTAGAAAGAAGCATTGCTGGCTTAGAGAAAAAATCTCGAAGAATCTCACCTAAAGAAAAGAAAATCGTAGCATATCACGAAAGCGGACATGCTGTTATAGCAGAAATGACAAAAGGAGCAAGCAAAGTCAATAAAGTATCCATTATACCTCGTGGAATGGCAGCACTTGGATATACACTACATACACCTGAAGAAAATAGATATTTAATGCAAAAACACGAATTAATAGCTGAAGTCGATGTATTGCTTAGTGGAAGGGCTGCTGAAGATGTATTTATAGGTGAAATCTCAACAGGTGCTAGCAATGATTTAGAAAGGGCTACAGATATCATAAAATCAATGATTAGCTATTATGGAATGACTGATGTAAGTGGATTAATGGTATTAGAAAAGCCACGTAATAACTTCCTAGGTGGCGGATTGGGCTCTCAAAGAGAATTTAGCGAAAAAACCGCTGAAGAAATGGATACATTTATCAAAACAACTCTAAATGATCGCTACAACTTTGTAAAACAAACACTAAATGACTACAAAGAAGCTATAGAATTAATGGTAAAAGAATTATTTGAAAAAGAAGTAATCGATGGAAGCAGAGTTAGAGAAATCATCGCCGAATTTGAAGAAAAAAATAATCTACCAACTAGACTCATAGCACGCGAACAAGCAGATGATGAATAAAACAGAACAAACAACAAATCAAATCATAGCAAAAGAGGGTATGAAACCTGTTTTGCTTAGTGGAACTTTAATCTTACTTTGCATTTTTATACATTTAGATATTTTAGCTTTATTTTTTTTTATTATATGTTTATTTTTTATTGTGGTTTTCAGAAATCCAGAAAGAATAGCAGAATATCGCAAAGAAGATATGATTATAGCACCTTGTGATGGTGTTATAAGAGATATTACTACTTCACAAAATGAAATAACACTAAAAATAGAAATTAATATTTTTGATGTTGGAATTTTAAGAACACCGATGTTTATAGATTCCATAGATGCCATATATAAACACGGATTATTTATCAAAAGCAATGAAGCAACTCTAAAGGAAGTATTAAATACTAGGCACTGCATTAATGGTATCAAAAATAGCAATATCATATATTCAATAAAGCTACTCCCTGAAATATGGAACAAAGTAAGTATATATGATACAAATCTAGCATTTGCGGGCGATAGAATCGGATTTATGAAATATGGATTCTTATTTCTAACGATACATACACCTTGCAATATCAAAGTTCAAAAAGGCGATAGCATCATTGCTGGACAGAGCTTAATTGGGAAGCTTTATTAAAAACAAGTGAGGAACATTGTGAAAATCAATCCATTATTTATCATTCCAAATTTATTCACAGCAACGAGTGCATTTTTAGGCGTACTAAGCATCATATATGCTTCAAAAGATAGGATAGAGTTAGCTTGTTGGCTTGTGATTATATCAATGATTTTAGATGGTCTTGATGGTAGAGTAGCGCGAATGACAAATACAGCAAGCAAGTTTGGCGTTGAGTTTGATTCACTTTGCGATGTAATAGCCTTTGGTTGCGCACCTGCTATTTTATTATACTTCTCAATTGGTCAATATTATGGTCGTTTTGGTGCTATGGTAAGCTGCCTTTTTGTTGTATTTGGCGCAATTAGACTTGCTAGATTCAATGTAACAACAAGCGTGGAATCTAGTAAATACTTTATTGGACTTCCAATACCCTCTGCTGCAATTTTTGTAGCAACTATGATTGTATTAGATGTTAAATATGATTTTTTTACAAACTACTTAATATATTTATTGTTTGTATCATTTATTGTTGGGATCCTTATGGTTAGCAATGTGCGTTATCCAAATTTTAAACACATAAAATGGAAACTCTCTAATTTTATCTTGCTTGTAATCACACTTGCTATATTGTTTATTCACCCGATGGAGAGTATATTTGTATTAATTAGCTCATATATATTATTTGGAATTATTAGATATTTTTATCTTATCACAGTAAAAGTAATATTAAAGAAAACAAAAGTGCAATAGATTTACTATTTATTATGAATTTGCTCTTGTATTTTATATGCAACTTTCATAGCCATCATACCATCGTATTGGTTTGGAATGTGGTTTTTTGCATCATCACCTTTGCATAATGCTATAAAGTCAATCAACTCTAAAAGCAATGATTCTTGTGCCCTCACTTCTATTGTCTCTGTATTTGAACTTATTGATACATTACCAAATCTCTGCTCTACACTTTGCTTATTAACAAATACCTCTTTACTTAATAAATTACAATCAATGTATTCACTATCAGTTGTAATACTTATTTGTCTAATTCTTTTTTCTGTGATTCTACTTGCAACGATATTTGAAAAAGCACCATTTTTATGCGTAAGCACAGCGCGTGCGTATTCAATCATACCATTCATCACTACGCCTTGAGCATATATATCATCAATCTCTCCATTTAGATTAAGTGCTAGATCAATATCATGTATCATTAGATCAATAATTACATCGACATCTGTTATCCTATTACTCATTTTGTTTGTTCTAATCAAATCAATATTAATTATTTTATGTGTATTATGCAAAATATTTTTCAAAGTGATAATTGCTGGATTATATCGCTCAATAAATCCAACTTGGATATTAAGCCCTCCACCCTTTTGCTTAGCCAAATCCAATATAATTTGCGATGATTCTAAGGTATTTGTCAAAGGCTTTTCTACAAAAATATTTTTCACATAATCACTAACTTTATTAATATAATCAAAATGCGTAAAAGTTGGAGTTACAATTATCACACCATCACATTTTGGCAAATCAGAATCTAAATCATTTGACACTTTTACATTAAATTTTTTTGCTATTTCTTTACAAGCATTTTCATTAATATCGTATATAAAAACAATTTCTACATCTTTTAGCATAGTTAAGATTCTAAGATGATTTTGCCCCATCTTGCCAATACCAAGTAATGCAATTTTTACTATTTTATTCATTTATACACTCTATAACTTGATCTTGCTCTTTTGTCGTTACAAAAGGACTAAATGGAAGCGATAAAATCTCATCACACACCATTTCACTAATTTCAAAATCGCCTTTTTTATATGATCCAACATTCTGCATTACTTCTTGTAAATGAAGTGGTATTGGATAATGTATAGCATAAGGTATATTGCAACGTTTCATTCTCTCAATCGCTCTCTTTCTATCACTACATCGTATAGAATACTGCGCATACACACTTTTGTAGCCATCTTTTATAAATGGAGTAACAACACCTTTTAAGTTGTTATTATAATATTGCGCCTTCTCATCTCTTAGGATAATTTCTCTATCTAAATATTTCAATTTTACATCTAAGATTCCAGCTTGCAATGCATCAAGCCTAGCATTAAGCCCAACATAGCTATGATTGTATCGCTTTGTTTGTCCGTGATTTAAAAGCCATCTTATTTTTTGTGCCAATTCATCATTATTACAAAAAACTGCACCGCCATCACCATACGCGCCAAGTGGCTTACTTGGGAAAAAGCTCGTTGTAGCTATTAGAGTCGAATTGCAAGATTTATATTCATTATCACCATAAATAATACTCGCCCCAAAGCTCTGTGCCGCATCTTCTATCACAGGAATAGTGCCTGCAATTTTATTTATCTCAATCAAATCAGCCATTTGACCAAACATAGAAACAGGAATGATTGCCTTTGTTTTCTCTGTGATTGCATCATTTAAAAGTGTTGGATTTAGATTGTATGTCCTCTCATCAATATCAACAAAAATAGGCTTAGCACCAAGTAGCAATATAGCCTCAACACTTGCAATAAAGCTAAATGGCGATGTTATCACTTCATCACCACTCTTTACATCAAGTGCCATCAATGCTAACAGCAATGCATCTGTCCCACTGCTACAAGCGATAGCATTTTTACTATTAGTATAATTAGCTAAACTTACCTCAAAATCGCTAACATAATCACCCATTATAAACTTTGAAGATTCTAATATTTCTAATATTTTATGATTGATTTCAGTTTTATATTCACTATATTGTGCTTTTAAATTGATAAATTCCATTTTCACCACTTAATTTTAAAAAACTAATAATATCTAAAAATGCTTTATTAGATACGGATTCACTCTAAATGAATGCTTCTTATTTTAAAAATAAATGCATAGGACTGATTTATATCATTATTAATATCATTACTTAGACGCCACCATTGACTAAATCCTTTATAGCTAAAGCTATATTCATCTTTTGGAATAGCCAAATCAATGCCATATCCCATATATTCCACATCATAAACATTCATAATCTTGCCATAGATGATTTCTTGCTTGCCTTTGTAATTATCTTTTGCATTATTTACTATATTAATTAAATTATTCCATTTTACATTTAAATCATAATAAGAATAACAAACATACGAAAAATAAGACAAAGAAATTACAAGAGTTGCGTATTGTATCTTTTTGTTTATTAGATAATTTTTACTTAATATTAAAATAGTAACAACAAGCAGTAAAACGCCTAATGACCTTGATCGAAATGGTAAATTTAAAAGTTGAAATGTGCTTAAGATACTCAAAAAATAAAAACTTAAACAAAGCGCACAAATTAAAAATCTACTATCCTTGCTTTTAATGTAAATATATACAAACATAGCAAAAATGATTAAATATGCAAGCAGTGGAAACTCCACCAAGATTAATAAAAATAATACAAATGAAACAAACAATACCGCTATACAAGAGATTCTACTTTTGATTTGATTTAAAAATGCATATACAAAAGAGATAATAAATGCAAAAAGAGGAAAAAATAAAGGATTCTGATTAAGTGTATTATGAAAAACGATATTCAATCTAGCAATGCCATCACGCACACCAAGTGCCAAAAAATCACGAATACTTAAATAATCATATTTTGAAGCTTCATTTAAGATTCTGCTATTTTGACCTGGAGAAAAAAATAAAACACAAAAACCAATAAAAAGCCCAATAATACCTAAATAAAACCACAATGGAATAGATTTTTTATATATAAATTTCAATGCAATTAGATACACAACCAAAGATGCTAAAAGAAGTGATGAAGTGCTCTCATGCCACATACCAATAATAAACCCACATATAAAAATTATACAATATCTACCCCCCCCCATTTTGATATTTAGCTTCCTATATGGGATAAGAAATAATAAACTTAAAGAAAACCCCCATAAATAATTAAGACTTCCACTACCCCATAAAAATACTTCTTCAAAAGACATCAACAACAATAAAAGCAATAAAAACAACGCCACAATACTAAAATCAAATAAATTACTTGGGAATCTCAAAAATACAACATAAAAGAATAAAAGCACAAAACTACAAGCAACAATGGAGTTTAATAAATCAAATACAAAATCTGGAAGCTGTGATAGAAACGATGAAAATATAAATTCACCAAGTCTTGAATTCCAATTTAAAAAAACATCTATGCTATTTAACATAGAATCTCGATTTGATAAAATATAATTCCAATCATCACCTTGCGGTGGTGTCAATATATTTAACACCAAAAACCAAACAAACAACAGCGCCAAAAACCCAATCTTTTTGTAATGTACAATAACCATAAATAGCCTTCCAAAAATAATATGCACTTTATTTAAAACATTGTAACAAAATTAAATTTTGTAAAATACATAACCTCTAAATAAAACTTGGACTACTTACAAAAAAGGTAATATATGACAAAACAAATATTTATAATTCAATGTTTATTTTTAGCATTATATGGCAATGATATAAGCGATGTAGATTTAGGTGAGATTACCACGACTTCAAATAGGACATCATCTCTTACTTTGGAATCTTCTGGAAATATAAGCATAGTAACAAAAACAGATATCGCAAAACAACCAAATGCAAAATTTAGCGATACACTAAGAAGCACAGAAGGCATCATTACTCCAAAAGGAAGAGGACTAGAAACATTTGATACCATAACAATAAGGGGCATTAGTGGTGGCACAAATATTCTAATAGATGGTGTAAGCATAAATGATATGAACAATGATACAAAAATGCTAACAGCAATGAGTGCATTTGATTTAGATAGAGTTGAGGTTGTGCGGGGACCTTTTTCAAATATTTATGGTAATGGTGCGCTTGGTGGCGTTGTAAATTTCATAACACAAATGTATGATGAACTAACGATAAAAGCAAGCATTGGTTATGGAAATCCAATGCAAGACAAAAATGCACCACAAAATCTAGTGCGTGGGTTTTTCTCAATTGGTGATTCATATTTTAATCAACGCTTTAAAATTAAAGCTAGTTATGGGTTTAGCACTTCAAAGGGCTATGCAGCAGATGATGCGTGGAGCGCAACAATGCAAAATGGAGTAAATGGATACATGCCAAGTATGTCAAATACAGGCGAAACAAGATATATAGTTGGCGATATGGGAAGACAGGCGTTTGGAACGCATGATTTTAGATTAAAAAGTCAATTAGACATCGGTGATAATGGTGAATTAAGCGCCTTGTTTCATTACTCTAATTTTCATTACAAGCACACAGATCAACAAACATTGCTTAATAAAGATGGGAATCCATACTATGGAGATGCAATAGGTAAGCCAAACACAGGTGGAATCTCTGGCAATATACCATATTCATATGTAGGTGGAATGGGTGTTGAAGATTATAATCAATTCATAGAGGCAATTGAGTATAAACATTATTTTTCTAATTCAACACTAGAATTCAATATATCTAGGCTTGATGGATTTGATACATACAATGGACCAAATGCAGATGCAACACCAAGTGGTGGTAGCGCAAAACAAACAAACACAAGACATCAAAAAAATGCTATTGACTTATTTTATTCTATACAAATTGATAAAGCTTTTAGCATATTGCTTGGGGCAGATTACAAAATGCTCTCAATGGATATAAGTAATGCTAATGTTGCAAATTGGCAGAATCTAAATAGTCAAAAATTATCATTTGCAGGGAAAAGTGGTGGAGTTTCTAACTTTATCGGTGCATTTGGTGATTTAACGATGAGATTTTTTAATCATTCATTGATAATCTCTATTGGTGGTAGGGTTGATTACTGGATTGGCGACAATTACTACAATATTGATACCAATGGATTAAGCCTACCAACAAGAGGTAATAAGAAATTTACATTTTCACCAAAGCTATCCATAAACTATATTCCATTTAATGGAACACTGCTAAAAGCTTCAATTGGACAAGCCTTTAGAGTGCCAACTTTAAAACAAATGTTCTCAACACATATACTAAATGATGGCACAGCAATTCTTGGAAATCCTAATTTAAAGCCAGAAAATGCAACAAGCTTTGATATAGGAATAGAGCAAGATCTAATAAACAATCCAATTAAAATATTTTATTTTTACACATATTTAAGCAATGCAATATACCAAGACAATACTACAAATAGTTATCAAAATGCTGGTAGCGCTAGAATACAAGGCGTAGAAATATCATACAAAGAAACATTATTTTATAACATAACATTTAACATTGCATATACTTGGAGTGATTCAAAAATGTTAAAAAACAGCCTAAATCCAAGCAGCATAGGAAAGAAGCTACCAACAATCCCAGAGCATAAAGCATACATAGGATTGTATTATGAATATAAGAATCTATTTTCACAAGATTCAATAATATATACAAGCTTAGGATATGAGTTTGCAAGCAAAGCATACAGGAATGCGGATAATTCAGATACGATCAAAAATGTATATGGCGCTATTGATTCTTATTCGATATTTGATCTAAGAGTTGGAATGCATCTTAATAGCGATTTTAGTCTTAATCTTGATATAACAAATCTATTCAATCAACGATATTATTCGTATTACAAAGCACCAGGTAGAGCATTTTTCCTTAGTTTTAATTATAATATATAAAACAAACTAAAGGCTAATAATGAAAAAAATATTGCTAACACTGCTTCCGCTATTTCTATTTGGGGATTCCAAGATTATTATCACTGATTTTCTAAACAATCAAACAATCCTAGAAAAACCCGCAAAAAAACACATATTTTTGAGTTTTTGTGAAATGGTGGCTATGCTTGATATTTGGAATGATGCCGTAGGACTAAGCCAACACATATACAATACACCACTTCTTAGAAAATCCAATCCAAATATAGATAAAATACCAAAAGTAGGTGGTGGTAATGGATCAAATCTAAATATTGAAGTATTAAAAAAATTAAATCCAGATATAGTCATAGTATGGGCTGGCAAAAAAGAAGAAATCAATTTCATTAAAAATAATGGAATAAATATCATTGCATTTTATCCAAACAACATAAGTTCGCTTATACAAGATATGCAAACCATAGCAAAAGCGCTTGGAAAGGAAGAGCTGTTTAATAAAAAAATGCAAAAAGGCTATGAAATAATAAATCTTCTACAAAGTAAAACACAAACAATAGAGCATAAAAAAACAGCGATATATTTATGGAGCAGACCAAATGATATATCTGGTGGCGTTGGAATGATAGCTGATATGCTTGATTTAATAGGGGTAGAAAATCTAGGGAAAAATATCAATACAGATTCTGCACAAGTTAGCATTGAGCATATCATAAAACTCAATCCAGATATTATATTTATATGGGGTGCTGCGAAATTTAGCGTAAATGATATTTTAAATAACAAAAAACTAAGAACAATAAAAGCGATACAAAATAAAGCTGTATATAAAATGCCCCTATGGGATAACTGGGGTCCTAGAATCTTAGAAACTGCACTACTTGGTGCAAGTCTTGCATATGATGATTTATACAATGATATAAATGTGAGTAATACAATAAGGGATTTCAACAAGGAACTATTTGGTATTGATGAGTAATAAAAACTTGATGCATAAAATTAATATAATCATCATTTTTATTTCACCAATAATATGTAGCATTTTAATGCTTGATATTGGCGCCATAGAAGTGAATTTACAACAAATAATATATGAATTCTATAATCATATTTTTTATGGTACAGATATAAGCAATGAAGGATACATAATACTTGATACAAGATTGCCTAGAATCTTTGGAGCTATACTCATTGGAGCGAGTTTATCAGGCTGTGGCGCAGTAATGCAAAGTATTTTTAAAAATCCGTTAATTGATCCATTCTTACTTGGTATTTCAAGTGGAGCTGCACTTGGGTGTGCTATGTCAATAGGAATCTTTCCATCAATCAATCTATCAATACTTGCATTTTGTGGTGCATTTTTTAGTGCTATGCTTATATTAATCATTGGAAGAATAACAAATAATATATCTTTAATCTTAGCAGGCGTTGTTATTAGTGCATTTTTAAGCGCGATTACTAGCCTTATTCAATTCTTTGTGCCAGCAGAAGAATCCCAAAGCATAACAATATGGCTATTTGGTAGCTTAGGTTTGATTGAATATAACGATGTTATCATTCTTGCTATTGGGTTTATTATAACATTTGGATCATTGTTTTTATTACACTCAAAGATCAACATCTTAAGCCTTCAAGATAGTGAAGCTATATCACTTGGAGTAAATATCACATTAATAAAATCAATAAGTATGCTGCTAATTAGCTTTATTTGCGCGCTATGTGTAAGTGCAAGTGGGACAATAGGCTGGATTGGACTTATTGTTCCACATATTGCACGATTTCTAGTTGGGAGCAATATGAAGATTTTATTACCTAGCTCATTAGCAATCGGTGCTAGCTTGTTATTACTAAGTGATGGAATTGCAAGGGGTATTAGCACATTTGATTTGCCACTTGGTGCGATAAATGCGATTATATTTGCACCATTTTTTATAATACTTCTTTATAGGCATATAAATGCTAAGCATTAAAAATCTAAGTATAAATTATGGAAACAAAAATACACTAAATCATATCGATCTTGATTTTAAAGATTCTAATATCAATGCTATTCTAGGATCAAATGGCGCAGGTAAAACCACACTATTTAAAGCAATACTTGGATTGATAAAGCCAACTGCTGGAGAAATATTAATAAACAACCAAAACATTAAAAATCTAAGTATCAAACAAAAAGCAAAGCTAATATCATATATGCCGCAAATACTTGATACGCCATTTGATTATTCTGTGTTTGATATTGTTGCAATGGGGCTTGAACCGCATAGGAGAATCTTTGATAAAATAAATAAACAAATCATATATAATGCACTTGAAATGCTAAATATAAATCATCTTTCAAATCAATATATACAATCACTAAGTGGCGGTCAAAAAGCTTTAGTATTGCTAGCAAGATGTATAGTGCAAAATAGCAAAATTATGCTACTTGATGAACCAATAGCATATCTTGATATTAAAAATCAAAAATTACTACTTGATATAATCACATCACTAAATAAAACGATCATTATAAATATCCACGATCCGAGTTTAGCACTTGATTATGCGACAAATATCATTGCATTAAAAGATAAAAAAATCCTATTTAACAAACATAAAACCAATATCACACTAAATGATTTAGAACAACTCTATGAAACTAAATTAAATTACCATAAATTAGACGACTTGCATTTTATAAAGGTAGCTAAATAGTCTTTAAAAACGCTTCTATTTGCAATTGAAGATATGATAGATCCTTGCTATTATCAACAATATATGTAGATAATAATTTTTTAGCCTCTATATCCATTTGAGATTGGATTTTTTTTAATGCCAAATCTACATCAATACCATCTCTTTTAATAAGCCTATTTAGTTGGATTTCTTTTGGCGTATATACAAGCAAGACTTTATGGATTGAATATCTTTCTTTCACTTCAAAAAAAAGCGGAATATCAACAAAATATACCTTTGAATACCGCTCTAACTGCTCTGCCCTACTTAGTATTTCATTTCTTATCATTGGATGCAGTATTGATTGCAATATTTCTTTTTTTTGAGGATTAGAAAATACAATTTCACCTAGCTTCTTTCTATCTATATTGCCATTAGAATCCAAAATTCCATCACCAAATGCTAAAACTACCTTATCGTGCAAACAATATAAAGTATTATGTGCTATAGTGTCTGCATCAATGATGCTATAGCCGTATAACTTCAAGAGATTACAAACGCTACTTTTCCCTGTTGCGATCCCACCTGTAATGGCGATAGCATTTTTCAACTCTATCAATTTCTTGCTATACCCTTTAGAGCTTCTTTTAGGTAGTTTGGCATAGCAAATGCCGCTTCGTGTATTTTCGCATTATAGTATTGCAAGTTATCTAACATATCAATTTTTTGAAGACAAATATCTGCAAGCGGGTGAATCTTGTTTGATAAAAATAAATAATAATTATCGCCAACTTTAAATGGCATTCTAATAGTAAAATCTGCATTTTTTATAGAATCTAACGCATTTGGCAATGAAGATTCCAAATTTGCTAAATTAATAATCACTAATGCATTATCTTTAAGCAACTTCAAATAATGGTCACTTGTCTTGTTATCAAGATCAATAATTAAATCAAATTTATTTTGCTTAAGCTCTATTGCCTTGCTATACATCTTTACATTTTTTAAATTTACATCTAAATCTCCAATGTAATAAATATTGCAATTTAGCATATCAAGAAACTCTAGTATTTTTTCATTCTTTGTATTTAGCACTAAAATATCTTTATGCCCGTAATAAAAATCATTGATACACAATCCGGCACACGCCAAAAACTCCGCCTCTATAACATCTCTATCCATTTAATAACCTTGAAAAATACTTAATATTTTGATAATTATAACACTAATTGCTACTTCTAAATCTAAATTGACCCTTTTTAAGTACATTAATAATCCCGCCAATGCTAAATATCCATTTATTTTCTATAAAGTTTTTCAAAAATGCTGCTATTTCGCCACTAATACTCATATGAAATACAACTCCTACGCCATCTGTATGACCAATTGAACACACAGTTCCTTTATGTTTGAAAACAAATGGCTTACTAAGGGGCTTATCATTTAAGATTCTTACTAAATTACTACCAACATAGCAACCCATTTGATTTGCAAGCTGTGCTGTTGGGGCATTCAATATATTGCGTTTCATAGAAATCGCACTATCACCAACAACAAAAATATTATGATATTTTGGCACTCTTAAAAATTCATCAACCAGAATTCTAGAATCTTTATGCTCAAAATGTGGAGAATTAGATATCACACCGCTACCTTTGACACCAGCACACCAAATTACATTATTTGATTTTATATCCTCTAGCTCACCTAATTTATTTTTAATAACAACCCCATCACTTTTACATTCGACAACATCTCCTTGAACAAACTCTATGCCAAGCTTAGATATCTTATCTTTTGCAATATTAGAATCTTTTACATTAAACATAGGTAGAATCTGTTCTCCTCTGCTTACACAAATGATTTTAGCCAAGTTTTTTTCAATACCACAAATCTTACACAACTCATCGATTTGCGTCCCAAGCTCAGCTGCAAACTCAATACCAGTAAATCCACTACCACAAACAATAAATCGCAAATCAAGCGGATCTGAATGAAAATCTTTAAATTTTGTTTCAATATTATTTCTAAGACGAATCGCAGAATTCAACGTCTCTAACTTATAACAAAACTCATCTACACCTTTAATACCAAATGTATTTGGAACAAAACCAAGTGCAATCACAAGATAATCATAGCTATAACAGCTCCTTTCACCAAAGACCATTTTAGATTCTGGATCAATGCTAAGAATCGTATCTTTTATGAAATCTATCTTTTTAGAATCTAATATCTTTCTAAAGAAAATCCTAGCTTTTCTTGCACTATATGTCCCAACTGCCACTTTATGAAGTAAAGTCGTTTGATAATGATAATCGTGCTTACTAATCAATGTTACATTTGCTCTCCCTGCTTGCAAATGCTTTTGCAAATAAATAGCGACCTTAAACCCGCCGTATCCACCACCAAGAATTAAAACATTTGGTTTCTTTTCCATTTTGAAATTTCCTATAGTAAATATTTTAAGTTAAACATATTGATTTTGATTCTAATAAATTGTAATTGTATTGATTAATTAAATTAAATTAAAGTTATATGTCTGTGATTAATTTTGTAACAAGAAAGCTGAAGAAAGCACCCCTTTCCAGATTACTATGGCACATAAATATTATAAGTGCTCTGCTGTGTTCCCACCCTGAAGCATTGCCTATAATACCCATTGCATAGGTCTAAAAAGGAGCAGGTGGAATAATAATTATTTTTTGCTTAAATGAAAATTTAAGAAAGTGAAATATGTAAATTTTAGAACTATTTTTAAGTGCTTTTATAATAAAATACAGAGAAATTTTCCACGCAAAACTACAAAGAGGAACCATGCCAAAACGCACTGATATACAAACAATTCTACTTATAGGTTCAGGTCCTATAATCATCGGTCAAGCTTGTGAGTTTGACTATTCAGGCACACAAGCTGCCAAAACTTTGAAAAATCTAGGCTATAGAGTTGTGCTTATAAATTCAAATCCAGCCACTATTATGACAGACCCAGATTTTGCTGATAGAACTTACATAGAACCAATCACAGAAGAAGTTATCGCAAATATCATAAGAGAAGAAAAAGTTGATGCGATACTGCCAACTATGGGCGGACAGACGGCACTAAATGTTGCGATGAGTATGTATGAAAAGGGAATGCTAAAAAATATAAAGTTCTTGGGTGCAAACCCAGAGGCTATTAAAAAAGGGGAAGATAGACAAGCTTTTAAAGAGGCGATGATAAAAATAGGTATGGACTTGCCAAAATCACGCTATGCATACAATATAGAAGAAGCGCTTGAGGCTGCCAAAGAGATAGGATTCCCGCTTATTATCCGTGCTAGTTACACGCTTGCAGGTGGTGGCAGTGGTGTGGCTTATAATATTGATGAGTTTAAAGCAATAGCACAAAATGGACTTGATGTAAGCCCAATTAGTGAAATTCTAATTGAAGAATCGCTCCTTGGTTGGAAAGAATATGAGATGGAAGTTATTAGAGATAAAAATGATAACTGTATTATCGTGTGTAGTATTGAAAACCTTGATCCAATGGGTGTGCATACCGGAGATTCTATAACTATTGCCCCAGCACTTACCTTAACTGATAAAGAATATCAGCGAATGCGCGATGCTTCTTTTAAAATCTTGCGTGAGATTGGCGTAGATACAGGTGGGAGCAATGTGCAGTTTGCCATAAACCCAAAAAATGGCAGAATGACAGTCATTGAGATGAATCCGCGTGTATCGCGTAGCTCTGCACTTGCTTCAAAAGCCACAGGATATCCTATTGCCAAGGTAGCTACAATGCTTGCAGTAGGCTTCTCTCTTGATGAGATAAAAAATGACATCACAGGCACACCTGCAAGCTTTGAACCTAGTATTGATTATATTGTTACTAAGATTCCACGATTTACTTTTGAGAAATTCCCACAAGCAGATTCCACGCTTACTACTTCTATGAAGAGTATCGGTGAAGTTATGGCAATAGGCACTACTTTTAAAGAATCTTTGCAAAAGGCACTAAATAGCCTTGAGACAGGGATTTTTGGATTTAACCCTATAAGTAGTGATTTAAATGAGATTCAAAGAAATATAAGAATCCCAAATGCAAATAGAATCCTCTACATCGCTGATGCCTTTAGACACAATGTAAGCTTAGAAGAAGTGTATGAATGGTGTAAGATAGATAAATATTTCTTATATCAGATACAAGAAATAATAGAGTTTGAAAAAGAGGTATCATTTGAATCTCTAAGAGATTCTAGCTTTTTAAGAAGGGCAAAAATACTAGGTTTTAGCGATAGAATGCTTAGCTTTTTAGTTAATTCTAAAGAATCTTTAGAGCTTAGAGAAGAAGATATTTTTGAGCTAAGAAAGAAGTATAATATAATCCATTTTTATAATGAAGTAGATACTTGTGCAGCGGAGTTTGCCACACAGACTTCATATTTGTATTCCACAATTCCATTTGCAAATACAATAAATACAAAGCCACAAGATTCTAAGAAAAAGGTCCTAATTTTAGGTGGCGGACCAAACCGCATAGGACAAGGCATTGAGTTTGATTACTGCTGTGTGCATGCAAGTTTTGCATTGCGTGATATGGGGATAAAGAGCATTATGTATAATTGTAATCCAGAGACTGTGAGCACGGATTATGATACAAGTGATGTGCTATATTTTGAGCCAATAACACTAGAATATGTACGATCTGTAATAGAGAAAGAAAAGCCAGATGGTATAATCGTGCATTTTGGCGGACAGACACCGCTTAAATTAGCCAAAATATTATCATTACTTAATACAAACATCATAGGAAGTAGCGCAAAAGTTATTGATATTGCTGAAGATAGAGAGAAATTTGCAAAATTTGTAGAAGAAAACAACCTATTGCAGCCACAAAATGGAATTGCCTTTAGCAAGGAAGATGCTTATAAAGTTGCATTCAAAATTGGCTTCCCTGTGCTTGTTCGCCCTAGTTATGTGCTTGGTGGCCGTGCTATGAAAATAGTATATAACGAAGATGAATTAAAAATATATATGGACGAAGCGCTAAATATTAGCCAAAATAATCCAATTTTAATAGATAAATTTTTAGATGGTGCAGTGGAATTAGATGTAGATGCTCTAAGCGATGGTAATGATATATACATAGCTGGGATTATGCAGCATATAGAAGAAGCTGGTATTCATAGTGGAGATTCTACTTGTGTGATACCTACAGTTAGCATAAGTGAAAAACATTTAAAAGAAATAGAGCAAGTCACACAAATTGTAGCCTTAAAACTTGGCGTAATAGGGCTTATGAACATACAATACGCTATACATAATAATTCCGTGTATATTATCGAAGTCAATCCAAGGGCATCAAGAACGACTCCATTTGTAAGCAAAGCTACTGGAATACCACTTGCAAAAGTAGCAACACATATAATGTGTGGTAAAAAATTAAAAGAATCACTAGATTTCTATGATAAATACAACATAGTGATAAATGATAATGGCATCTACAAACCAAAAACACCAAAACACATATCAGTAAAGGAATCTGTATTTCCATTTAACAAGCTACCTGGTGCAGATGTGCTACTTGGACCAGAGATGAAAAGCACAGGTGAGGTGATGGGGATTAGCAACTCATTTGGTATTAGTTTTGCAAAAGGTCAAATCGCGTGTAATAATGCACTTCCAGCAAATGGCAATGTATTTTTATCATTTATGGATAATGATAAAAAATATCTCCCAAATATCGCAAAGAGTTTTATAGAGCTTGGGTTTAAAGTATATGCCACAGAAGGAACGCATAATTATTTAGTAAGCAATGGCGTAGAATCCACAAGAGTGCTAAAAATAAGCGAGGGTCGCCCAAATATAGATGATTTACTAGCAAATAAAGAGATTCAAATAGTAATCAATACAAGTGATAATAAATCAAGCAAAGATGATGCAAAAAAAATAAGAGAGAAAGTTGTAAGACTAGCAATTCCATATTTTACAACCATATCAGGCACAAAAGGTGCGCTTAAAGCCATAAAAGAACTAAAAAAATCATCACCTTATAAAGCAAGAGCTTTACAAGATCATTTAGATACAAAATAATGTTATTTTTAGCTCAAAGCGATACAACAGCCGGATTTTTAAGTAAATCAAAAAATAAAATTACATCTATCAAACAAAGCAAGCAAGATAAGCCTATACTAGTAGAATCAAGCTCGCTTCGTGCGATAAAAGCGCAATCCAGAATCCCAACAATAATCAAAAAATCTATAAGAAGACAGCAAAAAACGACTTTTATATTTCAAAATGGCAAGTCATTTAGGCTAATAGACAAAGGAATGCACTCTGTGTTTTTAAGCAATCTAAAACAGCTTTATTCATCATCTGCAAATTTACATCAACATAGATTTAATCTAGATTTTGCTACAAATAGCGCTGATGTTTTGATATTTGATAAAAGAGGGATTTTTGAGGATAGCCCATCTAGAATTTTTAAAATACGAAAAAATAAAATAAAAAAGATACGATAATGGATAAAATCATAGCAATAATATTTTTTGGCGCAGTATTTGGGTTATTTCCGATGATTATATTTTATGGTGGAATTTTTGTTCATTATCTCTCATATTATGAAATTAAAGAATATTTCAATAGCTTTTTTATGCAGAATCTAAATTTATATTTATATTGCGGGTTTGGATTATTTAGCGGCATTGCATTTATTATTAATACAAATTTTTTACGATTTGTATATTTAGCGTGTATGCTTGTATTTTGCTCAACACTCATACCAAATATAGGTATCAATATGGGTGAAAAATTATTTGCAAAAAATGCAAGAATAAATATCGATGGACAAATCAAAATCGCAAAATTAATATACAAAGATGAAAAAAAAATATACTATAAATTAAGCGACAATCCTAAAATTCAAAGGCTAGATTTAAAATAAATAAGAGGAATTTATGCGAATTGACAAATTTTTAAATACTACAAATATATTAAAACGAAGAACAATAGCTCAAGATATGCTAGAAAACCACCTAATCAGCATCAATGGAATCCCTGTGAAATCAAGCAGAATTGTAAAAATCGGAGATATTATTGAAATAAAATTTTTAGAATACTCTAAAAAATATGAAGTATTAATGATACCAACAACAAAAACTCTACCAAAAAATCAAAAACAAGAATACATCAAAGAAGTCAAATAAGGAGACTAAAATGAAGTTTTTATTTTCAAAGGTATTTATCAATACAGCTAGTGCATTATATATTTGGGTGCTTGGAATTGCTATTGGGGCATTGCTTGCAAGTGGTACATTTAGTGCAAGTGTAATATTTAATGCAAATGATTTTGGAGTTGAGTTAAGCAAATTTCAAAGTGGAATCTTAATGACACAAATATTTTTGAAACTAAATATACTACTTATTGCAGTTGCTTTTATCATTACCATATTTGAGATAGTTGCGTTACGCTTATCAAACCACACAAAAACAATAAAAATCATACTATTTTTAAGTGGCGCAATTAGTGTGATATGTATATTACTATTTAGTCTATATTACACACCATTTATCATAGAGCAACAACAAATAGGTGTGATGGCAACACAATCTAATGAATTTCAATCTATGCATAAACAAAGCAAAATGATTGCAAATATAATATTTTTTTCTCTTAGTGTGAATCTGCTATTTAGACTAATGTATAGGAAATAATATGTGGCTTACAAAATACAATGCAAGCGGAAATGATTTTCTAATCTTTCATACCTTTGGTGATATGCTAGATTCTACTGCAAGATCTAATCTTGCAAAAAAATTATGCAATAGGCATAGCGGGATTGGTGCTGATGGGCTTGTAATTATTACACCTCATAATACATACTCGTATCAATGGGATTTTTATAACTCTGATGGAAGCAAGGCAAATATGTGTGGCAATGCAAGTAGATGCGTCGCACACTATGCATATCAAAACAAATTAGCACCCATAGAACATTCATTTTTAAGTGGTGCTGGGGAAATAAAAGTAGCAATCGATAAAAATAATCATAATATTGTAGAAGTTAATTTTGGGCATATAAATATCATACAAACAAATATAAATGAATATGGCTTAGAATTTGTGCTTTTAGATTCTGGTGTGCCTCATTTAGTGAATTTTGTGGATTCCAAATTGCCAACAACAAAAGATAATATGATGCAAAATTTAAGAGAAAAATATAATGCAAATATCAATTTCATAAAAATCATAAACAAAAACACTATACATATAGCAACATATGAAAGAGGCGTAGAAGATATTACACTTGCGTGTGGCACAGGAATGGCAGCTGCATACTACATATCATTTATGCAAAATAAAATAGAAAAAGAAGCAGTTTTAATACCACCAAGTATGGAACATTTGCACTTTAGAATGCACAATGATGAAGTATATTACAAAGGAAAGATTGAAAAAATATGCGATATCAAGATCTCATAGATTCTGCAAGGATATTAAAAAACCAATACAACAATCCAATAGCATAAAAAAGTAGGCTTGCATAGTATAAATTGCAAGTTTGTAGTAATTTCCAACACAACACTATAATAGCAAACCCTATCACTAAAATCAATAAATTAATAACACTATGGAGCGTTATGGCATCGCGCAAACTAAATGTGATTTTCATAAAAATCAATATACTAAATAAAGATAATACAAAATCAATCATCGATGCTGCACTATTAAAATCATACACTCTGATACTATAACCAAATAAAAATATAATGCTTATATTCAATGATGGAGCCATTTCTTTTATATAAGTTTTATAAAAATAATTATCAAAAAGTTTTCTTTTATAAAAGAATCCAAGCATAGGAATTGTGATGAAATATATAAATACAACGCTATCAATAATCATTTCTTTTGCACTATTAATGGCTAGGTGATTATCAAGATAATACATATTTAGCACCCCATCAATGCCACTATAATTAGGAGATGACAATATACTAATCAATAATAATGAAGAAAAAAGTAAAATTCCAAATAATAATATTGAGGTATATTTTTTGGGATATTTTGATCTATTTACCTGAATACAATAAATGCAAATACAGATTCCAATAAACAAGGCAATTCTCAATAATTTTACAAATAAACCATCTTGGCGCACTATAATGCTAAGTAAATCCTCAAAATTACCTATAAATAGTGATGAGAGAATTATCGTAAAAAAAAATGATGAAAAGAAAAAAAATATCAGTGAAAATATAAATTCATTTTTTTGTTTAGTCATTAAAAATTCTTTAAAAAGTAATTATCTATACCATCTGCAATGCCTATAGCAAGCTTTTCTTGATAGTTCTTTTTTTGTAATTTTTCTAAATCATCATCATTTGACATATATCCAACTTCAACTAATATTGATGGCATAAGAGCACCGACTAAAACCCAAAATGGACCTTCCCTTACACCACCATCTATGGTTTTACTATATAATTTTCTTGTATTTACAAGCATTCCATACTGCACATCTATAGCAAGCTTATTTGATGCTAAAAGTCGCTGTGAATTAATAGAATTCAAAAATGAAAGCTTTGAAAAATAATTCATTACTTCTATATCATCTTTATTTTCCAATTCTGCAACTTTTCTAGCACGCTCACTTCTTGCAGTAGATAAAAAATAAGTTTCAATACCACTTGTAGTGCTATAATTTTTAGAGCTTTTAGGCAATGAATTTGCGTGGATTGATACAAATATATCTGCATTTTTATCATTTGCAAATTTTGTCCTATCTGTCAGACTTATATATTTGTCGCTATCTCTAGTAATATAAACCTTATATCCTCGAGATTCTAAGATTTTCTTTGCAGTCTTACTAATTGAAAGAGTAATATCCTTTTCGCAAATCTTATCAATATTTGCACCACAATCTTTACCGCCGTGTCCAGGGTCTAAAACTATAATTCGAGTTATATTAGTTCGTGCATTATTTTGTCTAACAACTTGCTCTCCTTTTGGTTTTTGACTATTTTGAGCGGTATTTGAGCCATCTTTAGCCGTTGAAATAGAGTTAAAAAGATTTGAAATCTCGCTATGCGTAGCATTATTGACATTATTAGCGGTATTAGAAGCATCAGCCTTTTTAGCAAAACTAAGCAATAAAGTATTTTTTTTAATTTTAAAATTTAGAGTATTAATTTTTTTACTTTGTATAACAATCCTAGCAATGTTTTTGCTATTTTGTGCAATGGTGATAAAGTTCTCATTTTTTAATCTAAATGTATATTTTTTAAGCGTGTATTCTGCTTTTACATCATAGTAGATTCCCGTGCTAATTTTGTATTTTTTAAATTGCGATGATTGTATATTTTTATTAAAAACAATGCTAACTACATCATTATTTTCTTTTAAATCAATAATCTTTAATGGAGCACCAAATAACAAAAATGGCAATAAAAGGAAAAGAGATCTTATCAATCTATCTCCTAGTTAGCTCATCTATAAGCTCTTTAACACTTATGATTTTTTCAATTCTATAACCATTTGCACCTGTAAAATATAATCCTGTATCAAGATTCCCATAGCTAACATCACCTAATCTATCAGCAATGCAATACCCTACCTTTTTGGCTTCTACACCTCGTTGGCAAGGGCTGACACAATTACTAACACATGATATTTTTGGTGCAGTACCTTCTTCTATAGCCTTTAAAACTCCTATATTAATAGCCCTAGCTGGATAACCAACAGGTGATTTTACAAGCTTAATATCTTCTTTTTTTAGATTTGGCATAATTTTTAAATACGCCTTAGCATCGCATTCATAAGTACCTAAAAATCTAGTAGCCATCTGCACACCAGAAACACCTAGTGCTAAAAATTTATCTATATCATCTCTATCCCAAATACCACCTGCCGCAATTACAGGGATATTTCCTTGCAATTTTGCCTCTTCAATTACACTTGGTATGATATTTTCTAGTTGAAATTCTTCTTTAAAACAATCTTCATATTTAAATCCTTGATGACCGCCACTTAATGGACCTTCTACAATCACAGCATCAGGAATCCTATTGTATCGATCCTTCCATCTTCTGCAAATAATGCGCAATGCCTTTGCAGATGAGACAATTGGAATAAGTGCAACATCAGGAAAATTCTTTGTAAATTCTGGCATATTTGTAGGAAGTCCAGCACCTGTAATAATGATATTTGCACCAGCTTCACAAGCATCTCTTACAACTCTACCATACTCATTAATAGCATAAAGAATATTAGCTGCAAGCGGAACATTTCCACATATTTTTCTTGCATTTCTAAAAATCTCATTTAATGCATTCTTTGAATAAAAATTAATCGCTTCAAACGGCTTAGAACGTACAATTCTATCTGCAAAATGCATTTTTTTATAATAACCCGTCCCAACACAACTAATAGTCCCTAAAGCACCTTGCAGTGATACATTACCTGCTAACTCATCCCAACTTATACCAACACCCATACCACCTTGTATAATTGGATATTTAATAGTATGTTTACCAATTTTTAATGATTTAAATAATACATTATTCATTTTATAATAGCTCTCAAAAATTTTCTTTTACCAATTTGGATTACATATATACCTGATTTAAGCTTAAGATTCTCATCTAGCACTTTGATACCATCAATCTTTACTGCGCCTGCACGAATATCTCTTCTTGCTTGCGAACTAGAAGAGGACATTTTACTATCAACTAGCAATTTACAAATCCAAATATTTGATTCTGTATTAAATTCATCTAAATCTTTAGGTATAGAATCTTGACTAAAAACCAAATCAAAATTCTCTTTTGCATTTTTTGCACAATCCTTAGAATGATATCGTTCTACAATCTCTAATGCTAGATTCTCTTTTGCATTTTTTGGGTGGATTAATCCATTTGCAACATCTTCTTTTAGTTTATTTAGATCATTAATGCTAATAGCACTAATAAGTTCATAATAACGCCACATCATCACATCTGAAATACTTAGAATCTTTGCATACATATCATTCGGGCTATCAGTGATTCCTATATAATTACCAAGACTTTTACTCATTTTATTCACACCATCAAGCCCTTCTAAAAGCGGCATCATAAGCACAGATTGTTCTTTATCTAAGCCATATACACGCTGCATACTCCTACCAACCAACAAATTAAACTTTTGATCATTGCCACCACATTCAATATCGCAATCAAGCATAACGCTATCATAGCCTTGCAATAATGGATACATAAATTCAACAATACTAATTGGTTGATTTTCCTTGTATCGCTTTGCAAAATCATCTCTCTCAAGCATTCGCGCAACAGAAAATTTACCTGTAAGTTGAAGCATTCCTTCACTACCTAGCGCACTTAACCACTTAGAATTAAAACACACCTCTGTATGCTCTGGCATTAGAATTTTAAAAACTTGATCTTCGTAAGTTTTAGCATTTTTTAATACTTCTTCTCTGCTCAATACTTTTCTTGTCTCACTTTTTCCACTAGGATCGCCTATAGTAGCCGTAAAATCACCAATTAAAAATTTTACATTTGCGCCAAATCTCTGCAATGTAGCAAGCTTTTGCAAAAGCACACTATGACCTAAATGCAAATCTGGTGCAGTCGGATCAAAACCAGCCTTCACAATAAAGCGTTTGCCATTTTTAAAATAGCTGCTAACCAAATCTTTGATGTATTCAATACCAATGATCTCGCTAACTCCCCTTTGTATTTCATTTAATGCATTATTTATTTTAGATTCCATAGTGTTTTATCCCTTTATTGCTGTATATATGCGTCTTTAAGATTAAAAAAATCAACAATTTTATACTTTTTCATAAGAATATTTTTTAATGTTTTCGTATCGTGAATTGGTGTCTCAAATAGTATCTCACAAGTGGTCATAAATTGATTTTTATAGCCATTATACGATACACCAATAACATTGCAATCATATTTTACAAGTGTTCCTAAAAATTCCGCCAAAGTTCCCTTTTTGCCTTCTAGCGCGACTATGACTTTATATGAGGAATTTACATCATCTTTCCAGTGAACAAAAACCATTCTAGCACCTTCTGAAACCTCTAAAAATGCCCTTTCACATAATTTATGATGTATAAAAACCTTTGAGCCATTTTTAATAGCCAATACTTCATCATTATGCTTTGGACGACAACAATAATCAAATAATGTCTCTGCAATGGTATGATTTGAATAAATAATAAGACTTCCAAACTCTTGCTTTTTTAACTTTAATCTATCTAATCTAATCTTAGATAAGAAATTCACATTATTTTTTAGATGATTTTTTATTCTATTTTCTAAATCTATCAGATAATCAAGCTCTTTTGAAGCCTTGCCAATTGTTTGAAATAAATTATTTTCCTTTACAAAATTTTCTACCACATTCATATTTTGATCAAAAAATATCGTAGAAATGATATTAATTGCACTTTTTTGTTCTATTTCTTTTATTTTATGAGAACATTGCAATTTTAAATTACTTTTTGCTTTAGAAGTTTTTACAGCATCAATCCAAGTGCATTTAGGAACAATAGAATCGCTTGTTATAATTTTTACTATATCTCCACTTTTTAATGCAGTAAGCAACGATGCTTTTTGGTTATTAATATATGCCTCTTTTGCACAACTTCCAAGTTTAGTATGAACTGCATATGCAAAATCAAGAGCAACAGCACCAACAGGTAGCGTATATGTATCTCCAGCTGGTGAAAACACAACAATATCCTCCCTGTATAGATCATTTTTTGCTAATTCATAAAACTCTTCTATATTATTATCTTGATATTGCAAATTTGAAATCCAATCAGTAGATGGCGTCATACCTGTATTTTTATATTTCCAATGAGCAGCTACACCAAATTCTGCTGAATGATGCATATTTAGCGTTCTTATTTGCACTTCAAAAATTGATGATTCATCAAACACTGTAGTATGTATCGTCTGATAGCCATTTTCTTTTGGCAATGCTATATAATCCTTAAATCTTGATACAATTGGCTTAAAATTCAAATGGATAATCCCTAATATTTTATAACAATCAATATCATTATTAACAATAATTCTAATAGCAAGTAAATCTAGTATTTCATCAATACTGACACCTTTTTTTTGCATTTTCAAAAATATAGAATAAGGGCGCTTAATTCTACTTTCTACCCTAAAATCAGAATCTGAAAATCCATCTTGCATTAACAAAGAAGAAACTTTGGATGTAAATGTGTTTAATTTTAATATGAGATTCTGCCGATGTTCATTTAGGTATTCATTAATTCTATTATATTCATCTCTAAAAATATAATAAAAACTCCGATCTTCTAATTCATTTTTAATAGATGATATACCAAGTCTATGGGCAATCGGAGCATAAACAACAAGTGTTTCTTCTGAAATACGCCTTTGTTTATCTCTTGGTAAAACATCTAAAGTTAGCATATTATGAAGCCTATCACTTATTTTTATAACAAGAGCTCTGACATCTTTTATGGAAGCTAACAACATCTTTCTAAAAGATAAAGCAGAGGCAACTATTTTTTCATTTGTATCAGATGGAAGTTCCTCTTTTCTAATATCAACTATTTTTGTCAAGCAATCAACAAGTGAAGCAACATCATCGCCAAATTCATCTTTCACCCAATCTATACTATAATCTGTATCTTCCACAACATCGTGTAACAACGAAGCACATATCATAGATTCTTCGCCACCATAATATGCAACAATACAAGATACAAGTATCGGATGAATAGCATATGGAATACCACTTTTTCTCACTTGTCCACCATGCGCAACAACGCAAAAATTCAAAGCATTTCTAATCTTTGGAGACATAGAATAAAATAATATATTTTCTAATCTATCAGTTGCTTTCTCTATAGTATCAATATCAGAAAATGAAGAAAATAAATTCATAACCTTACAATAATTTACTCTATACTATCTATTCTATCAAGCAGAATCTTACCTTCTGCAATTTCCTTTAAAGCTATATCTGCTAATTTGTATTTTGTCACATCCATATTTACAAGTGGAGTTGCACCATCGCCTAGCTCTTTCACTCTACTAAATACAAAACAAGATAATTTATATCTATCATTATCAACTTTTTCTAATGCTTTTTCTAGAATATCTTCAATTCTGTCCATTTTACACTCCTTTAATTATTTTACGATTGAATAAATACCTTTATTGTATTTAATAATATCTAGCAGATTACCAGGTTTAAACATATTGCAAACAATGATTGGGAGGCTATTATCTTTTGCTAATGCTATTGCTGTATCATCCATAACCTTAATATCATCCTTTAATGCTTGATCATACGATAAAGTCTCTAAACGCAAAGCATCATCGAATTTATTAGGATCTTTATTATATATTCCATCAACTTTTGTAGCTTTAACAATAACATCTGCTTCAATTTCAATAGCTCTTAGTGTTGCAGCTGTATCTGTTGTGAAAAATGGATTCCCTGTTCCAGCTGCAAATACTACAACTCTACCTTTTTGAATATGCCTAATAGCTCTTCTATGAATATAAGTTTCACATATTTCTTGAATTTCAATAGCACTTTGAACTCTAGCATCAACCCCAAAATGCTCCAATGCCTCCTGCATTGCAACAGCATTAATCACAGTTGCAAGCATTCCCATATAATCACCACTAGTACGTCGTATGATACCACCTTTACTAGCACTAACACCTCTAATAATATTACCACCACCAATAACTATACAAACCTCAATATCATTTTGAGCTAGTAATTTGATTTCTTGAGCAATGTATTGCAAGATTTGTATATCAACACCAAAACCTTTGCTACCAGCCAACGCTTCGCCAGAAAACTTAACTAAAATTCTTGCTTTTTTATTTTGCACATTCATATATTGATCTTCATTTTGCATTTTATATCCTAAGAAAATATACTAAAATAAATTACCTAAAATTAAAGTTATGAAAGATTCTAGAATCTTATAAAATATATGCTTAAAATTTACATATTTAATTTATATAAAATTTTCATTAAAGCATCTACAACAAAATCAACTTCATCATTTGTAATAATATATGGTGGCATAAAATACACAACATTACCCAATGGGCGGATAATCAAACCCTCCTGTAATGCTAATTGTGAAAATTTTAGACTAATAGTTCTATCAAAATTACCATTTAAATCAAAGGCAAAAACCATACCCTGACGCCTAATATTTGAGACCATATTTAGATTGCTTAATTCCTGAAATTTATAAAATATATAATTGCTTAGAATCTTGTTATTTGCTATTACATTATTATTTTCAAAAATATCAAGTGTTGCATTTGCACAAGCAATGGATAAAGGATTGCCCGTATAGCTATGAGAATGCAAAAATGCCTTGCTATAATCCCCATAAAAAGCGCTATAAATTTCATTGCTAGTTATAACAACAGACAAAGGCAGATATCCTCCGGTAATCCCCTTTGATAAACAAAGAAAATCAGGCACAACATTGCACTCTTCTAGCGCAAACATCGATCCACTTCTACCAAAACCAACAGCAATTTCATCAAATATCACACATACACCATATTTTTTACATAGATTTGCTGCCTTAAACACAAACTCGCTAGGATAAAATCTCATTCCTCCAGCACATTGTATCAAAGGCTCAATAATAAAAGCACAGATTTTATTATCATTTTCTACAAGTAATGTTTCTAGGCTATGCAAGGCAGATTCTATTTCATTAGCACTAGAATCTTTTGGTAATCTTGTTGTTATATTTGAAATCAAAATATCATTATATATATCTTTATAAATCCCTACATCACCAACACTTAAAGCACCGATCGTCTCTCCGTGATATGAATTCTCTAATGATAAAAATATATTTCGCCTATTTCCTTGCAATAAATGAAAATGATAACTCATTTTTAATGCCACTTCAACTGCAGAGCTACCATTATCAGCATAGAAACATTTATCCAATCCATTTGGAAGTTTTGAAATAATGCGTTTAGAATAATTTACAATCCCCTCGTGTGTGTATCCTGCAAAAATAATATGCTCTAAAGTTTCAAGTTGCTCTTTAATCTTTGAATTTATATAATCATTGCTATGACCAAATAGATTCACCCACCACGAACTAATACAATCAATGTATTTATTGTCATTAAAATCATACAGATAGACACCTTTGCCACGCTTAATTGGCAATAACGGAAAATCTTGCATATCTTTCATTTGAGTGCAAGGATGCCAAATAAATTGCAAGTCATCATTAATAAGATTAGCGATATTCATTTATACTTATAAGCCTTATATTTTAGTAGTGGAATCTAGCAAATTATACTCTTTTTTGTTAAAATGGCATTTTTTTATTGATAAAAATACAGAAATATTTATTTGTAGGAACTCGGTATAAAATGATTACTTGGATGCAAAAGCATAGAAAATACCTCATTGTAACTGTTTGGATAAGCAGTATTGCTTTTATCGCTGCGACTATGGTTGGCTGGGGTGCTTATAATTTTTCTTCATCAGCGTCTAATGTCGCAGAAGTTGGTAACATAAAAATTAGCATTGATGATTTTAATAGACAATATCAAAGCATTTATGAACAATATAATAAAAAATATCAGGATACTCTAGGGCAGCCACTAGATGAAGAATTAGCAAAAAAAATGGGATTAGAAAATGAAGCTTTGCAAATACTAATAAACAAAGCATTACTTGAAAATTTTGCTCTAGATTCTGGAATTAGAATAAGCAATGAAGATATAGCATTGGAATTGCATAGCTATGATACATTTAAGGAAAAGGGGCAATTTAGCAGAGCAAAATATGAAGATTTTTTGAAACAAAGTAGAATAAAAGTCGCAGAATTTGAAGAATTAATAAAAAAAGATTTATTGATCAAAAAAATCATAGATATCATTCCTAGCTCGCTGACACCGCTAGAAACAGAGCTACTTTCACTACCAAATAAGCTAGAAGATAGAGTATCTATTGAGATCATAAATAATGCAAAAATAAATATCACCAATGATGATTTACAAAAATATTACAATGAAAACAAAGATAATTACAAAAAAGATAGAGAGTTTGAAGTAGAACTAATTGAGACAAAAATACAAAATACAGAAATCACAGAAGATGAATTACTAGCATATTATGACGCAAACAAAGCAAACTATATGCAAGATGGCACTATTTTGCAATTTGATGATATAAAACAAGATGTAAAAAAAGATTATCAAAAACGAGAAGCACAAAAAGATGCCCTAAAAACATACAATGATTTTACAAATAATAAAATTAACGGAACAAAAACAATCATATCAGAAAGTAATACAAATAATGAAATCATAAATGCCATAGATCTAGCAAATGAGGGGGATATAATTAAACCATTATTTGATAGTGATAAATTCATATCAATAAAAGTAATAAAAAAACTCCCACAAGAGACAAAAAGTTTTGATGAAGTTAAAGATATAGTAAAAAAAGATTATGAAAAAGTAGCAAAACAAAATGCTATAAAAAAAGAAGTAGAATCTAAAGTAAATGTATTCAAAGGTCAAGATATAGGCTTTATTTCTATGAGTCAAACAAGACAAATTAAAAACTTAAATGAATTTGAAGTGCAACAGCTATTAAACAAGATATTTACTTCAGATTCCAAAAATGGGTATTTATTGCTACCCAATAAAGCTATTTTATATAAAATCACAGAACAAAGAATAAACAATAAACAGCTTGGCAAAGAATTAGAAGTATTAAACAATATTAAATACAATTTAATGGAGCGCGCTATACTTGATTTTCTAGCTAAAGAATATAAAATAATAAACTATCTTAAAAAGGATTCATAATTTGGAACAAATAATTCTTGGTATTGATATAGGATCTTCAAAAATTTGTTCCCTTATTGCAGAAATAAAGGGTGGTGTGCCGCAAATAATAGGTATGGGTATTCGACCAGCACAAGGAGTAAAAAAAGGCACAATAACAAATATAGAACAAGCAAGTAAATCAATTAGAGAATCTGTAAGTGATGCAAAAAGAATTGCTGGTGTCAATGTATCACAGGCGGTTATATCTATTTCTGGAGCTTATACAAAAAGCATAGATAGCCAAGCAATCACAAGTAACTCCGGATCCAATAAAGAAATAGGTATTCAAGAAATAAGAAGAGCGATGCACACAGCGCTATACAATGCTGAAATACCAAATAATTATGAAATGTTACACACGCTTCCATATTCTTTTAAAGTTGATAGTAGCGATTATGTAGATAATCCATTTGGAATGAATGGTAATAGATTAGATGTATCAACACACATTATCACTGCACAAAAAAATGGGCTTGAAAATCTAAAAAAAGCTGTAAGAAATGCTGGTATAGAAGTTACAGATGTTGTTTTAAATGCATATGCATCATCAATTGCAGTTCTTACAAATGATGAAAAGGAATTAGGCGTAGCTTGTATTGATATGGGTGCAAGTAGTTGTGATATAATGATACATTGTGGTAACGCAATGCGATATAATTACTTTTTGGGTGTCGGATCAGCACATATCACAAAAGATATTGTAGCCGTTTTAAATCTCAATATTGCTACTGCAGAAGAATTAAAAAGAAAACATATAACACTATATGATCTAACACCAGAGGATATATATTCCGTGCTTGAGATACCATCAGAAAACAAAAATATTCCTTTGGAGACATTGCACGGAGTAGTTACATCTCGCGTATCAGAGACTTTGATGTTAATTGAAGAAGTTATAGAACATAGTGGATTAAGAAATAATCTTGGAGCAGGTATTGTTATAACTGGTGGGATGTCGAATATGAAAGGTTTATCCGAAATGGCGTTAAACATTTTTAAGGGACTACCTGTTAGAATAGCAAGTCCTAAAGATATAAATGGCTCATTTGATGTATTAGATCCATCGTATTCTACAGCAATAGGCTTGATACTATATGGTTCTGGAAAATATACAAATTATGAACTAGATGCAAATAAAAAGCTTAAATATAATCAAGAAAAAGGTATGGATAATGCAAAATTGTCTAACTTAAAAGAGGATAATGATTTAAGTGATTTAAAAAATATTTCAACAACAAATGAAGAAAATGTGCAGCAAGAAAAGATTGATATCAAGCTTAAAAAGAATACAATTAAAGAAAAAGCAATAGAGTGGATAAAAAATATATTTTAATGAGGGGTAGCGATATGAATATAAGCATAGAAGAAATAGAACAAAACAATGAAGTGAAAATTACTGCTATTGGTGTAGGCGGTGGTGGAAGCAATGCGATAAACCACTTGAGAATACACGGAATATATGACAACATTCAGCTAATTGCTGTAAATACAGATAAACAACACCTAGATAACACAGAATCTCATAAAAAGATACTTATCGGAGAGAGAATTACACGAGGATTCGGTGCTGGAATGGATTCTTCAGTGGGTAAAAAAAGTGCAGAAGAAAGCTATGATCAAATATTAGACGCCATAAAAGATTCAAATATTGTATTTGTTGCAACTGGTCTTGGTGGTGGAACAGGAACTGGTGCAGCCCCGATAATAGCAAAAGCCGCTCAAGAGTCTGGAGCCCTCACAATAGCAGTTGTTACAAAACCATTTAATTGGGAAGGTAAAAAGAAACAAGAGATTGCTGAAGAAGGTGTAAAAGAATTAAAAGAATATGCAGATGCTATCATTGTAATACCAAATCAAAAATTACTTGCTACAGTTGATAAACAATTAGGCATGAGAGATTCCTTTAGATTGGTTGACAATATATTAGCACAGGCGGTTAATGGTATATCATCTATCATACTCAAAACAAGTAATGGAGGCGTAAATACTGACTATGCTGATCTAGAAAAAGTTATGCAATATAAAGGTTTAGCATTGATTGGTATCGGTGACAAAAGTGGGACAGATTCTGCTGTGGAAGCAATAAGAGAAGCTATAGAATCTCCTCTATTAGACAATATAAGCATTAATGGTGCCAAAGGTGCGATTGCATACTATGAAATCAATGAAAACTATCCAATTAATATGATAAGCGAAGCTAATACTGCAATAGAACAACAACTCGATCCAGATGCTATATTTAAGTTTGGTATTGCATACAATAATGAATTACCTAATGATCAAATAAAAGCGACTTTGGTTGTTACAGGGTTTGAAAAAGAGCTTTTAGTAAAAGATACTAATGAAAATAATGTAACAATTAGGCCAAGTATCAACTCCCAAGGTATCACACTAAAAAGAGTTAGTGGATCAAATGAAAGTTTATTTTCTTCACACGATTTAGGTGATTTAGAAACTCCTTCGTTTTTACGCAATCAAAGAGATTAATTTAGTTTAAGTATTAATTTTATTTTAATACTTAAATATATATCAATGAAATATATAGCTCTCATCATAGTTACAATATCAATTTTTATCTTCATAAAAACAAATAATAAACAAGAAAACAAACGCATATGCCAACTTAATAATGAAAATATAGTAACAATTGGAGATAGCCTTGCAAATGGATATGGAGTAAATACTAATGATAGTTTTGCAATAAAAACTGCGCAAATGCTACACAAAAATCCAATAAAACTAGGAATCAATGGAGAAACAACATCGCAATTAATCCAAAGATTAGATAGCACATTAAATGGAATAAAAAGTATATCAGCAATTATTATTTCAATTGGAGGCAATGATTTTCTAAGAAATATCAACTCTCAAATAACAGAATCCAACTTAGACAAAATAGTAAATACAGCAAAAAAATACACAAATTGCGTAGTTTTACTCGGTATTCCAAGTAATGCAAAAGAGGGTTTGCTAAACAATGTAGCAACAATATACACCAAAATAGAATCAAAATATAACATATTGTTAGAATCTAAAAGCATGAATCAGATATTAAAAAATAACACTCTAAAAGTTGATCAAATACACCCAAATGCTGCAGGTCACGCAATTATTGCAAATAATATAGCACAGCTCATCAATAATAAATAACTGCTTTTAAGCAGAGATTCAAAAAAAAAATGTTTATAATTCATTTACTTTTACTCTATTATATTTTTAGAGTTAAAGAATTTACTTTTTGGAGAATAAAATGAAAAGAAGTGGTTTTTCAATGATCGAATTAGTATTTGTTATCGTAATCTTAGGAGTATTAGCAGCTGTTGCTGTTCCTAGATTTGTAACAACAAGAACTGATGCACAAGTTGCAATGGCAAGAAGTGATATTGCTAGCGTAATGAAAGCAATCCCTGCAAGAATCTTTGCTGAAAATATAGATCCTACACAATCTGCACCACAAGGATTTTCAAATTGGGGTGATTGGATGATAGATACAGGTGGATTAGATAGAGGTAGATGGCAAGTTGGTGGTGGTGGAACTGGTGCTGGAGGTAATGCTAATAATGGAATCCAGCCAATTGGAAATGTAACGTCTGGGAGTACGAATACAGTTGGAGGTTGTGGGCAGGTAATATGGATAGATACCACGACTGGAAATTTAACATTCAACCCACATAACATTCCAGCTTCAGCAACTGGTGGAAACAATGGCGGGACATTTTGTAAGGCACTAAAAGAATCTTACCCAAGTGGAAGCAATAGAGTTATCCCTCTTGCAACAACTGGAGCTGTGAAGTTCTAATATAAATCTAGGTTTAACCTAGATTTATACATCCTGACCAACTTTAATTAATACACCCTCAATAATATCATCAATATCTCCATCTAAAATTGCATCAACATTACTATAGGCAATATTACTACGCAAATCTTTTACTTGCTGATATGGCGCTAAAACATAACTTCTTATTTGATACCCCCAAGCAATATCTCCTTTATCATCTATTGTATTATTTTGTTTCTTTAACTCCAAATCATAGAGTTTTGATTTCAACATCTTTAGTGCTGTAGCTTTATTTTTATGTTGACTTCTATCATTTTGACACTGCACTACAATCCCCGTTGGAAAATGAGTGATTCTAATTGCAGATTCAGTTTTATTAACATGCTGCCCACCTGCACCACTAGCACGATATGTATCAACCCTTATATCTTTTTCCTCAATTATAATATCAATATCATCATCTATTTCTGGGCTTACTTGAACACTAGCAAAACTAGTATGCCTCTTTGCATTTGCATCAAATGGAGAGATTCTAACTAATCTATGGACACCGTTTTCAACTTTCGCATATCCATAAGCATTTTCACCCTTGATAATGAATGCAACACCCTTTATGCCGGCTTCTTCACCATCTTGATAATCAAGCAACTCAACTTTAAAGCCTCTTCGTTCACACCATCTAAGATACATTCTATAAAGCATACTGCCCCAATCTTGAGATTCTGTTCCACCTGCACCAGGCTGTATTGTAACAATAGCATTCGCGCTATCATTTTCATGGCTTAACATTACTTCAATTTCGATTTTTTTAATACTAGATTCTAGTACCTCTGCATCATTAAACAAGCTATTTAGCATATCATCATCTTCTTCACTTAATGCAAGCTCGTAAAGCTCACTTGCATCATTGATAGAATCTAGTGCATTTTGATATATACTTAAGATTCTATTAATTTTACTTTTTTGCTTACCTAGCTCCGCAACTCTTTTATTGTCACTCCAAAAATTTGGATCACTTTCTAAATGTGAAATACGATCTAACTCTTCTTTTAAAGAATCTATTTTTATAATTTTTGCAATATTTTGACATTTACTATGCAATGTTTTTAATAATTCACCATATTCATAAGAATCCACACTAACCGCCTTTAAAAATATTTCAAAATTATACAAAATAGAAAGGTAAATAAATTCATATAATCTTCATTTTTATTCAATAGAATTTGGCAATTTAACCAAAGGATAATCAATGCTTATTAAAAATGATAAATTTGATGTAGATAAGGCAAAAACAACAGACAAATCACTATACAAAAAACGCAGAGAAATATTAAAGCTTATGGGAATCACAGGCTCTATTGCAACATTTCCAAACTTGCTTAGTGCAGAAGAAGATAGATATACATTAAAAACAATCACACCAAAAGAAAAAGCAACAACTTATAATAATTTCTATGAATTTGGGTTAGATAAAAGTGATCCTTCAAAAAATGCACACACACTAAAGACTCGACCTTGGGAGATAAAAATCACAGGTGAAGTAGATAAAGAAATCACTATTGATATTGATACAATTTTAAAAGAAATGCCAATTGTAGAAAGGGCATATAGACTTAGATGTGTAGAAGCGTGGAGTATGAATATTCCGTGGCGTGGATTTGAGTTGAACAAACTACTAAATAAAGTAAAAATCAATAGTGCAGCAAAATTTGTGCAATTCAAAACAAAATATGCACCAGATGAAATGATAGGTCAAAAAAATCCATATATCGGAGGCTTTATCCAATATCCATACATAGAAGGACTAAGGCTTGATGAAGCTATGAATCCACTCACATTAATAGCAACAGGTATGTATGGAGAAGATTTATTAAATCAAAATGGAGCTCCGCTAAGGCTTGTCGTACCTTGGAAGTATGGATTTAAAAGCATTAAAAGTATCGTTGAAATAAAGCTAACAAAAGCGATGCCAAAATCCACTTGGATGCAGTTGCAAAGTGATGAATATGGATTTTATGCAAATGTAAATCCAAATGTAGATCACCCAAGATGGAGTCAAAGCGAAGAAAGATTTATAGGTGGCGGCTTTTTTAGTTTTGGTAAGGTAAAAACGCTAATGTTTAATGGCTATGAAGAAGAGGTTGCACATATGTATAATGGAATGGATCTTGTAAAAAATTTCTAAGTAGAATCTACTTAGATTCCACATTTTGTATATCTTGTAACTGTCTTTCTATCTTTATTAGTTTTTTATCTATGCCAACACTCACTGTTACTTGATTTAACAACACCCAAAGCGATAAGATTCCCAAAAATATTGATATTGCTATAGATGCTATAGAAATCTTTATTGCTCTTAGGGCTTTTTTCTCAATTTCTTCTATATTTTTCATCATCATTCCTTTAAAATAATTTCACAACACTGCCAATAATCATACCACATATCGCACTCATAACAACACAAGCACCAATACTCAAATCATAGTAATATGAAACAAAAAAACCAACACAAATAAATAAAAAAGATAAAATAGATGATAGAATCATCATTTTATTTAATGAATTAACAAACATACTTGCGATATATGCAGGAATACTAAGTATCGCAAGAATTAATATCAATCCAGCAATATTCATACTCATAACAATCCCAAGCGAAACAAAAATATAAATAAAAAGCAAAAATAAATTAATATTAATATTTTTTAATTTGCAAAATGTCTCATCATACAAAATCCCAAGAATCTCCCTATAATACATACAAATAAATGCAATCAACAACAAGTCAAATATACAAATCACAATAAGATCTGCCTTGCTTACGGTTAAAATAGAGCCAAATAAATAACTAGTTAAATCAATACCATATCCAGGTGTAATATCAATCAAAATCACACCAAGCGCCATACCAAAAGCCCACGCTGCTGCAATAAATGAATCTATATTTGTTTTTTTATGGATAATAAAATACAAAAGCAACAATGACATTAAAATACTTGTAATAGCTGCTCCAAGCATAACATTAAAACCAAAATAAAGAGCGATTCCAACCCCACCAAAGGCACTATGTGCTACACCACCACTCAAAAAAACAGTTTTATTAGAAACAATGATAGAACCTATAATTCCACCACAAATTGAAACAAAAAAAGCCGACAATAATGCAAATTGAACAAATTGAAGTGATAATATCTCCAAGCAAATTCCTAAAAATCAAATTCCATAATCATTATTAAAACACCATATTAAATGACAATCCATAATATTGCTGCATTAAGCCATTTCTTGCCTCTTTACTATCAACATCAATCATAATATCAATATCATCTCTTTCTTTTGTAATAAAATATGACATACTATACCCAAGCGCAGCACCTGCAAGCACTTGAAATGGTGTATGCTTTTTTGATGTGAGGCGTGATATGCCAACAAGAGTTGCAAGAATCGTAGTTGGTACACCCCAAGTCCAACCATATCTCCTCTGCATAAATCCAGCTGCTGAAAATGCGCTAGAAGTATGCCCTGATGGGAATCCTTCATAGTCTTTACCATTTGGCCTAAGTGATATTTTTGCCCATTTTGGATCAATTTTTGAAATACCAACAAAACTATACTTAACTGCAAATGTAACAGCAAGAGTGCTAGCAGTGCCAATTGCAAGATATGCTAATCCTTCATAATCCTGCTCTACTAATGTATATATCCCTGCCATAGCAGGTAAAAATTGAAAAATATTGCCATAAAGTCTAAAATAATCTACTTTAGCATAAAGATTCACACTAAATACAAATAATAAAAAAAATAAATACTTTTTAATTCTGGAATCATTCTCCATAGCTTAATATGTCTCCTACGCAATAGCAAAATAAAATATATGCTGCATTTTTTAATTTATTTATGCCCTATTATCAATAAAATATAGAATTATATAGGATAAAGCTTAATAACTTTAATAACATTTTTAAGCTTGTAAATTATAGAATTACAGAATCTAGACAATATGA
Source organism: uncultured Helicobacteraceae bacterium (assembly GCA_944323755.1). Lineage (GTDB taxonomy): Bacteria > Campylobacterota > Campylobacteria > Campylobacterales > Helicobacteraceae > NHYM01. Next base: position 32,850 of record CALUTR010000003.1, on the reverse strand, counting down.
GGAAATAATGACGCAAGAAGAATTAAATGAGCTTATTTTAGGCAATTTTGATGATGACGCAAAGACAGAAGAGAATCATAATACAATAGAAGAAAATCCATTCAAAGATGACGAATCAGAATACAAAAATAATGATGATTACAAAGTGAATGCAACTAGTAAATGGCCACCACCACCACCAACAAATGAACACAAAGTTGTACATCAACTAGATGATGTAACAAAAGGACTAGAAGCAAAAGCTACACAAGTTTTTGATCAACTAGAATCTATTAGCCAAAATAGCGAAAGCGTTCAAGAAGATTTAAAAATCATAAAAACTCATATAGAAAATCAAAAAAAATTATTTGAAAAGCTAGCTACTCAATTCCCAAATATCAAGGTATTTCACGAATCATTAGAGGAGTCAAAAGATTCCCTAAAACGCATTATTTCAGTCGAAGAAAAGACGATAGATACGACAGATTGCATACTTCAAGCAATGGATATAATGCAATATCAAGATATATATAGACAAAAAATAGAAAGAGTAGTAAATGTAACTAGAGCGCTATCAAAATATCTAAATTCCATTTTTGATACAGATGTAGAAGATAATAAAAGAGCATCAAGTGCTACATACATAAAAGGTGATAATAATGATGATATTGTAAGCAGTGATGAAATTGATGAGATCATATCATCACTAGGAAAGAAATAAAATTGATCAATAAACACAACAAAATAGAATTATTATCACCTGCTGGAAATTTAGAAAAATTAAAAATAGCGATTACATATGGTGCTGATGCAGTATATGGCAGTGTAAGCCACTTCTCACTTAGAAATCGATCTGGAAAAGAATTCACATATGAAACTTTTAAAGATGGCGTTGATTTCGTCCATAAAAATGGTAAAAAAATATATGCTGCGATAAATGGATTTCCATTTAATTCACAAATCAAAATACTAAGAGATCATATTGCTAAGATGCGCGATACTGGGGTAGATTCTTTCATTGTGGCTGCACCTGGAGTAATTAAACTATGTAGAGAGATAGCACCAAATGTGCCGATACATCTATCAACGCAAGCAAATGTCTTAAATGTGCTTGATGCAGAAGTATTCTACGATATGGGTGTTAAACGAATAGTGGCAGCAAGAGAGCTTAGCCTAAAAGATGCAATAGAAATAAAAAAGGCTTTACCAAATTTAGAAATTGAAATTTTCGTACATGGAAGTATGTGTTTTGCATTCTCTGGAAGATGCTTAATATCAAGCCTACAAAGCGGTAGAGTGCCAAATCGCGGTAGCTGTGCGAATGATTGTAGATTTGATTACGAATACTATGTCCGCAACCCAGATAATGGCGTGATGATGAGACTTGTAGAAGAGGAAGGTATAGGGACGCATATATTTAACTCAAAAGATCTCAATTTAAGCCAACATATAGATGAAATTTTAGAATCTAATGCAATATCAGCTCTAAAAATAGAAGGTAGAACAAAATCACCATACTATGCCGCAATATCAACTAGAACATACAGAATGGCAATTGATGATTTTTATAATGGAGAAAGCAGAAAAGATATATATCAATATGAGCTAAATACACTTAAAAATCGCGGTTTTACAGATGGATATATCATCAATCGTCCATATGAAAAAAATAATACACAAAATCATAAAACTGCAATAAGCGATGGCAGCTATCAAGTTAATGCGCTAATTAGAGATGATGGTGAATTTGCAATATGTAAATACACTATAAAAATAGGTGAATCAAAAGAAATCATCACTCCATTAAATGCAAAGATCGATGATTCTATATTGGTAGATAATGAAATTGGTAAAATATACAAAGAAAATGGTGCATTCTTTATCATCTTTAAAAAAATATTATTAGAAGATAATAAAGAATTAAGCGAGATACATAGCGGCAATATCAACTACTTCAAGCTCCCTTGCAAACTTCCAAGCTATAGTTTTTTACGCGAAAGAATTGATTAAAAGACAAAGATTCTGCCTTTGTCTCTATCTTGATACAACACACATCAACTTTGCAAACAAACTTTATAAATCAATAATTTTGCAATCATCTCATAGAATCTGCATCAATAATACTATATACACATTCATCGCTAAAATTATATGCTCAATAAAAGATAAATTATACAAATTTGTCATTTTTTATACTTTATCATTTAGGCTATTTTCATTTTCTAGCACCTCTTTTATGAGCTCTAAAGGATGCTTGAAAGCAACTTTAGAATCAATATTATCAAGCGCATTATTTAACTGCATTCTACACGCTGAACACTCGGAGCTAACGATACTAGCACCAGAATCTTCTATATGTTTTGCTTTTGGGAGTGATGCATTATATGCTAGATGATACTTTTCACTCTGGATTGTAACACCACCAAAACCGCAGCATCTATCACACTCTTTCATCTCAATGAAATTATAATTCTCACCAAGAAGTGCTCGTGGCTCTCTATAAAGCTTCAAGACCTTTTTTGAATGACAAGGATCGTGATATGTTATTGTTGTGTTATTTTTAGATGAATTCTTTAGTAGATCTAGCAAATTTGTGTGATTGTATAAATAATCAGTTGCCATTTTGAATTTTGGTAATATTTGATTTAATCTTTTGATTTTATCTTCATCTTTTATATATTCTAATGCGCGCTTCCAATCAACCATAATCATCGCTGCACAGGTCGCCTCTGGTACTAAAATTGCATCAACATCATCAATAATTTTTTCAAACAAATCAAGATTTTTATCAATCAAAAAAATAACACTTTTTATATCACCTGTAAAATATGCTGGCGCACCGCAACATTCCTGCTTTGGAATAAGCACATCAATACCAAGTCTATCTAGTATAAATAACAAAGATTCACCAACTTGAGTATAGTTGTAATTACTAAGACAACCAATAAAAATCGCTACTTTTTTGCCATTTTTTTTACATTTAGATTCCACTAAGCCACTATATCGTTGCAGAAAACTTCTAGATGCAAATGGGAAAATCGTCCTTCTACCAAATTTTGATATACTAAATCTACTTCTTAATTTATCATTTGTCTTTTTAAATGCACAAGGCGCGATAACACTGACAAAGCTAAAAACAAAATCCATTAATTTTCTATGTTTTAACAAGTAAAAATAAAACTTTTTATACCAAGAAATTCCAAATTTTTCTGCTATATCAATCCTACTTTGCTGTATCATAGCTGCAGTATCAATCACTTGCGGACACAATGTCGTGCAAGTAGTGCATAAAAAACAAGATTCAAAAATATTTTTTAGATTATTATCAAGGTTTATTTTACCTTTATCATAAACTCCCAATAAATCAACAAAGCCTCTAGGCGAGGTAACCTCATCTCTATTGATTTGATAAATAGTGCACGATGGGATACATTTAGCACATTTGACACAAGTAGAACTAATCGCTGATAAATCAAGCATAACTACACTGTTTTAGAAAATTTTTGATTATTTATATCTATTTTTTTTAGATATTCATCAAACACCATAACAATATTTCTAACTAGCATACCACCTGTATGGCTTAATGTAATCTGATTATCATCAATCTTAAGAAAACCTAAATCAATATACTCTCTAAGACCATCTAGCTCATCTTTAAAATGTTCTTTAAAATTAATATTAAATTTTTGCTCAATGCGTTTAATGTCAAGCCTAAAATTATTCATTAATTTCATAATAATATTTTTTCGTAAAATATCTTCATTACTTAGCTGCAAACCTCTATGTATAGGCAATACTCCATTATCTAAACATCGTATATATTCATTTAAATCTTTGTGATTTTGAACATAATAATCATGCCCTTCCCCAATGCTAGTTACACCTATGCCTATTGTTTGTGTATGTTTTTTTGCAGTATAACCTTGAAAATTGCGCTTTAATTCACCTCTTAAAGAAGCTTTATACAATTCATCATTCTCAAGCGCAAAATGATCCATTCCTATCATCTTGTAACCATTGCTTGTTAGATAATTAATAGTATATTCAAATATTGATAGCTTCACTGCTGGTGATGGTAGCTCATTTTCATCTATTTTTCTCATAGTTTTTTTAATCCAAGGAACATGAGCATAATTAAACACGGCAAGTCTAGTTGGCTTAATCCTTAACACAGAATCTAAAGTCTTCTTAAAGCTATCTAGATTCTGCTTTGGCAATCCATATATTAAATCAAAATTAATACACTCAATACCATATCTTTTTGCCAAATCCACTGCAGATTGCACCAAATCAAAAGACTGAAATCTATGAACTGCTTGCTGCACATCATTATCAAAATCCTGCACCCCAAATGATAAACGATTGAATCCATAATCACGCAATACTTTCATTTGATCTTCATTAAAATATCTAGGATCGACCTCACAGCTTATTTCAGCATTTTCTGAAAAATTTACAAATACATCACGAATAGACTTTAACACTATTTCTAAACTTTTTGCATCATAAAATGTAGGCGTACCACCACCAAAATGAAACTGCAATACTTCCTTATTTACATCAACATACTTCTTTAACAATAAAATTTCTTTTTTTAGATACTTTATATATTCTTGTTTTTTATCTTCTTTACTAGTGTAAATAACGCTACAACCACAAAAATAACAAGCACTCTTACAAAATGGCAAATGGACATACAAGGATAGTGGCAAATCTGTATTTTTATTTAAAGCTTGTATATAAGAATCTGCATTAAACCTCTCATTAAACTCTAATGCCGTTGGATAACTAGTATATCTTGGACCAGGTTTGCTGTATTTGGCAAATTTCTCAAAATCAATCATAAAACTTCTCTAATCCCCTAAGAATCAACATTGATATCTTTAAAATACTCATCAATATTTATAAATAAATTAGGATAATTAATCTTAATCTCTTTGACAATTTTTTTAATATCATAAATTGTTAGATTTTTCTTTTTTAATTGGATATTGCTAAGGAGAGTTTTTGCTACGACAAAAACATCATCAAAATCTCTTGGCATTTCTTGCAATATCTCTTTTTCTAAGCTTTTAAATATCAGCGCCTCGTGATTTAATCGTATAATTTCTTGCATTTTTTTATATTCACTATCTAGTAGCAATACATAATTTTTGCCATCAATTACGATATTGCTTGAAGTTGATTTTAAAGAGCTTTCTTTAATAGTGATTGTAAATTCTTTATCTATTTTTTCCAATTTTCTTCCTCTAAGAATGTCATTATGCCTTTATGTGCGTGAAGCCGATTTTCCGCCTCAATAAATACTTTACTGCTATGTGATTCTATCACTTCATCTGTAACCTCATATCCCCTATATGCAGGCAAACAATGAAGAAATATTGCATTATCGCCTAAATTCATCATATCAGTATCAACACAGAATCCATTAAATTGTCTAATCTTCTCTTCTTTCTGGCTTTCTTGCCCCATTGAAATCCAAGTATCTGTTGTTATTACATTTGCATTTAGAGTTGCCTCTTTTGGAGAGTTTGTTATCTTTATAACTGCCCCACTATGCTTTGCAAACTGCATTGCTAATTCTAAAATAGCAGAATCTACCTCAAAACCTTTTGGTGTAGCAACACGAAGCTCAAATCCAAGCTTTGATGCAAGCATAAGCCAAGAATGCGCCATATTATTACCATCACCAATATAGCACACAACTGGTTTTCTTAAAATTTGATATTTACAAGCATCATCAATTATACCAATACCGCATTCAAGCATAGTTATATAATCTGCGATTAATTGCGTAGGGTGATATTCATTACTAAGACCATTTATAACAGGCTTGCTTGAAAAACTACTAAATTCTTCTAATTTATTATGTTCAAATGTGCGTATCATAATCATATCAGCCATAGATGAGATAACTCTAGCTGTATCTCTTATACTCTCGCCACGCCCTAGCTGTATATCTTTATTTGACAAAAATAATGCCATTCCACCTAGCTGATATGCACCAATTTCAAAGCTAACCCTAGTTCTTGTGGAACTTTTTTCAAATATCATAGCTAATGTTTTATTTTTAAAATAAGGCTGTATTTTATCACCATTTATAAAATTATCTTTTATCTTTATACTAATATTTACAATGCGCAGAATCTCATCTTTTGTAAAATCTTTAAGTGATAAAAAATGTCTTATAGCACGCATAAATAAAGTCCATTGATCATAATTCTAAAAAACTTTTATTCTACTTTTTTTTGCCATATAAAACAATAACATAAGTTTATATAAAACTAAAGAACAACATTTAAATCTTTATAGAATCTATCAATATCAAATGTCTTATTTAGATATTTCACTATTTCTAAAGTATCTACCTCTGCATTACCAAGACAGCTAGTAGCACCTGGAGATGGGGTCATATTAAATGTAATTCCTTTGTTTGTTATAATCTTCTTTTCCCCTAATTCCAATTTCTTGGCACCCATATCAATCACTTGCGGACGCACCTCACCAAAGCCTTTTGCATAGGTTAAATCCTCTAATTTCAATGATGGAATAATCTTTCTTGCATCTTTAATAAACAATCTTTTACCAAAATAAGGTAATTCAAAAAGCATATTTCTAAACACATAATTTCTAATATCACTATCTTTTAAGAGATTTAGCACAACAGTAAGAGCACCAATTTTAAAATCAATTTTTAGCAGCTCACCATTCATATTTCCAAATAAATACTTTGATCGCTCCAACTTTGGCATAGCAAGCGCAGTTGGTCCAAGCCGTGTAACACCACTTATTGCTACATCTGGATCGCCGTGTAATGCAGCAAATGGTAATTTTGGATTCTGAACTGCATATACTTTCCCTCTAAGCAATGTGCCTGGCACAAAATAAAAACTACCTGCAACAGGAAGACAAGCTAAATCCTTCCCATATCCTGCATGTTGTGCCAATGGTAGCGAATATGATCCCGCATTAACAAGCACAAATTTTGCATTAATTTCTCTATTGTCTTTTGAAGTTACAGTATAGCCACCACTTGCATTTTCTTTGATTTTAATAACTTTAAAATTTAAAAATACTTCACTCTCTTTATTTGTCTTTTTAGCTTCTTCTACAAAGTTTTGACTTAATTTTTCAAAATTCATAGCACACCAAGATTCTAAGTAACCAGATGCAACGACATTTTCTACCCTATCACTACCATCAAGACCTTCTATCACTTTTGGTTCTATTTTTTTGATTTCATCTTTTGTAAAAAAACGCAAGCCATCAAAAATGCCTTTAAACTCTTCGTGCCTTTTTGTCATAAAATCACATTCAATATCGCCAATGCCAATTGCAAGTTTTTGCATTTTAAAAATAGCTTTATTTTGAAGCCCTTTTGATAAAGCATAATGCATTACCTTATCCGCAGCGATTTTTACTTTTGCAGCCTTCATAGCTGTATAGTTTGTCTCTATTGAACCATCGTGTATTGTTTGAGAGTTACCCTTTGAACTTGAACTAATATTTGCTAATTTATCGCATTTTTCAAGCAATGCTATCTTTTTTATATCAGTATATTCACTAAGTGTGTAAAATGCGGCACAACCTGAGATCCCACCACCAATTATCGCAACATCAAAATCATTATTCACTTCCCACTCCTAATCTATAAAATATCAATTTTACACCGACTTTGCAATCCTATAAAAATATTTATCAATATTAATATTGCCTTGCAGAGATTCACAACTCATCAACTCTTTATTTACGAATAATACATCACTTGCATATGTAAGCAAATTTGAAATATCGTGAGTGATAACTATTATAGTGTAACTAGAGTTTATTTCTTTTAATAATTTATAAATTTCTTGTTGAGTTGGTAAATCTATATTTGAAGTTGGTTCATCAAGTATAAGTAATTTTGGATTCCCACATAATGCTCTAGCAATCAAAACACGCTGCCTTTGCCCACCTGATAGATCACCAATTTTTCTTGATCTAAGATTATCAATGCCAAGCTTTTTCATAATATTCAAGGCTTCTTGCTTATCTTGCTTTGTTATCCTATAGCCAAAAGTGCGTTTTTCTAAAAACCCCATAAGCACGACATCAAAAGCCTGAATAGCAAAATCTTTATTAATACTCGTATCCTGTGGTGTATATCCAATTAATGAATTTTTGTTAAATAAAGTCACATTTGGGTAGTTAATTACTCCTGAAGTTGGCTTAAGTAAATGCAATAGAATTTTTGCTAGTGTGCTTTTTCCACCACCATTAGGTCCAATAATAGCTAAAAAATCGCCTTGTTTTAGAGTAAAATTGATATTTTCTAAAACTAACTCTTTGTCATATTTAAAATTAAGATTCTCGCAAACTAGCATTTCATTCATATATTAAGCCTAATTTTTTGCTACTTCATTTAAAAAACTCTCTAAATTATCAAGCCAATCATAGCTAAGTGGGTCAGCGATTTTGACTTCGATGCCCGTTTCCTCTGCTATAGCTAGAGCATTTTTTTGTGAAAATTGTGGCTGTATAAATATCACTTTTATATTATGCTCTTTTATAATTGCTAGAATATCTCTTGTATGCGATATTTTTGCTTCTTTTCCATCTTTTTCTATAGCATATTCAGTTAGACCAAGCTCATTTGCTACATAACTCCAAGCAGGGTGAAAAACTAAAAATGATTGCTTAGAGTTAGCAAACACAGGGCGAAACTTATTATACAAATCATCTATTTTCCCAAGAAACTTTCCTAAATTTTCTTTGTAGATTCTGCTATTTTTTGGGTCTATGCTTGATAGCGTGTTAGCTATTTTAATAATATGAAGCTTTGATAGCTCAAATGACAACCATATATGTGGTGGATGATGATGTGCTTCATCGTGATGATTATCGTGACTTATATGGTATTTTTTCATATAGTTTTCTAATACACCCATCTCTAATGGCTCAACTATTAACATATCTGGATTCACAGATCTAAATCTAGAAAGCCACGCATCTTCAAATGGCATACCAATACCAAAATACACTTTTGATTGCGATAATTCTTGTAGTTGCTTAATCGATGGCTCATATGTTTCTGGGCTTTTACCCTTTTGCACCATTATATTGATATCTACTAAATCACCTGCAATTTGTTTCACAAAATACGCTTGAGGGATCACACTAACACTTACATTAATTTTCTCATCAGCAAATACGCCACAGATAATCAATAATGATAGAACAAAAAACCTAATCATAAAAACACTCCAAATTCAACTCTAGCAAAATAATCTATCATAATTAGAATTATTTAACAATAATATTCATAGCTTCAATTCTATCAAGAAGGCTAGATGGTGGATTGATGCCATTTTGCTCATTACCTGGCGTTAGAGTTGTAATGCTAATACCACCTAATATATTTAATCCTTCACTTGATTGCACACCCCAGACATCGTGCATTACGATTGGTTGATTATTATATTCTCCAATATAAAGCATAATATGACCCTTTAACCACAAAATCGTCCTAAAAGGCAATGCAAACTTTCTAATCAATGCTATTTTTTCATCATTATCTTTTGGAAGTGGCACATAGGTACTATATGGCGATGATTTACCTGCATTGACTTGAGCCAAAGAATTGCGTGGTAGAAAAATCCCAACATTCATAAGTATATCTCGTATAAAAGCAGAGCAATCTCTATTTTCATACATACCACCCCAACCATAATTCTCTAAATTAAGAGAATCTGCGATATTTGCAATATTGCTTTGAGTAAATGGTAGAGGAAAATCACTAAATAACTTAACATTATAAGAAAGAGGGATTCTAACTGCTAAACCATCTGCATTACGATAATATCCATAGATTTTATTATTTATCTTCTGAAATAACATTCCTATCCTTGCTTGCGCTACAAACCTATCTTTATAATAAAGTGGAATCTTATCTCTAACTGGCACAACAAAATCTCTAGATCTAATGAAACTTTGCATATCTTTTTTGCTTATTTTTGCAACCTCATCAAACTTCACCCAACCAGATACAAAAGCACTTTGTATAAGCACCCATTCTTTTGTTATATCTTGATGGACAACTCTAATTGGAGTAAAGGCAAATATCAAGGAATTTTGCCATCTATCAAATGGATAACCATCTCTACTTGAGAATCGTGGCTTATCAGTTGGCAATACGCGCACATTGGCAGTTTTTACCATAATTGCATAATCATTTCTACTAGGATAGGAATCTAAATCTACATTCATTCTTATTTCATCTAAAAACCCATCATTATGGTATCGTTTAGATTCTCCAAAACCTCTCTTACTAGATAGCCCCCAAAACATAGCATCTTTGCTTGCAGGTGAAAAGCTTTTATCCCAAATGCTAAAATATTTATCAAGATATTCTTGCTTTAATTTTAATGAAAAATCCTTCTTTACGATCTCTCCATTATCACTAATATACATAACAGCACGCTGCGATAAAGACAAATCATCAATCTTATTATCTACACTTAATACTACATCTTTTGTCGCACAACCACCAAATAAAATCGCGATAAAAACCACCAAAATACCTAAATGCAAAAACGCTCCTAAAACTTGTTATAATCTCAAATTCCGTATTATACTCCTAAATTTGATTATCTAAATTATATTTGAGGAACTTAATTTGAGTATGTTTTTTATTTTTGCAATTTTTTGTTTTGGAGTATTCCATATCATTGGATTCTATGCACTAATCAAACAAGCAAGCAGTAGCAAAACATTTAAAATTGCAAGCATTATAGCGCTATCAATCAATTTTATGATTATGATAATTTATATTGTATTTACTAGAAATTTAGAAATATCAGATCTAATTATTAGAATCCTCTCTCTATCCATTTTGATAGCACTTTTACTATGCGCACTTGGCTGCTTAAATATAGTATTTATTATCATTGGAAAGTATTTTAAATCAATTCCAAATGCATTAATTAGCAAGATTCTACTATGTATAATACCTATTGGATTAGTTGTTGGAGTTTATGAAGCACATAAAACACCAGAATTAGTTACACAAACAATAGAGATTAAAAATCTAAAAAAAGATATGAATATCTTGCTTATATCAGACCTTCATATATCAAATCTAATAAGCAAAGAAAAAATACAAAATACAATCAATTTAGCAAACTCTACAAACCCAGATATTATTATATTAGCAGGGGATATAATAGATAGCTATGAACACATCATAAAAGATAAAATACCACTTTTAAATCAATTAAATGCAAAATATGGCGTATATTTCGTGCTTGGTAATCACGAATTTATATTTGATGCATATAAAAGCCTAGAAATGATAAAAAAAATAAACAGCATAAAAGCACTTGTAAATGAAAATATTATCATTGATGATAATATTAATTTGATTGGTCTTAGTGATTTAATGGGCAGAAAGGTTGGATATTTACAGCCAGACATCAACCAAGCAATAAAAAACACAAAAGATGATTTACCAAAAATACTAATATCACATCAACCAAATATCATTGACGATTTAGATTCTAATGTTGATTTGATACTAAGTGGGCATACACACGGCGGGCAGGTGTTCCCATTTACAATCCTTGCATATTTAAAGAATCCTTTTTTATACGGATTAAAGACAATAAATGATATTCAGTTATATATATCACAAGGAGCACATTTAGCAGTAACTTACGGTAGAATCGGAACACAAAGTGAAATCAATTTAATACAATTAAAAGGAATTTAAAAGGAATAAAATGAAACTAATACTACTAGTAAGCATATTTGTAAATATCATTTTTGCAAATGAATTAATCATCACAAAAACATTCACATCAAGCAAAGAAACAGAAGTAAATTTTTTGTTTTCAGATATAAGTATCATAAGTTCATCAAAACTTAGAAATATCGGAGAATTATCAAGCAACAATAGAGATAAGATTACAAATACATTAAATTCAATCATCAATGTAGCAAATAAAAATGATGTATGCAAAGGCGGAAGCTTCTCAATCACACCAATTATCAACTACAACAAAGACAATAGAAAAACGATAGGACAAAATGTAAATTTTAGCCTAAATTGCAAGTTCATAAAAGATGATATAGATACTTATAATAAATTATTATTAGATATAAATAATCATATCGCAAACAATGATCTACTAGCATTACCACAACCTAGCATAAATTATAGAATAACAGATGATGAGATAAACAATATCAAAGAAGAGTTATTTGATACATTTTTGTCAAAAATATCACAGATTGAAGATAAATATTCAAAAATATTAGATAAAAAATGCAATGCAAATAATATTAATTATGGTGAGAATCTAAAAATACAGCCAATACAAAGAAATGCAAAAGCTCAAGATTTTGTAATGTCTGCGGCTACATTACCTCCAATCAAAGATAACACTAGAATAGAAATAGACATAACAACGCAATTAATATGCAAGTAGCTTTTAAAGCTCTCTTGCTAGAATCTTGCCATCTTTGGCGTAGAATTCTATATGCGCATTTTCATGCACTTCATCTTTCAAGATCATCATCGATAACAAATCTTCAATCTCTTCTTGCAATGCACGCTTTAATGGTCTAGCTCCAAATACAGGGTCAAATCCGATATCTGCGATTAATTCTTTTGCGCTAGAATCTAGTGAAATCTTAATATCTTTTGCACTTGCTAGATTTGCTATGTGGCTAAACATAATATCTACAATTTTCACGATCTCATCTTTACTTAAAGGATTAAAAATAACAATATCATCAAGGCGATTTAAAAATTCTGGTTTAAAATAATGCTTCAACTCACTCATTACTGCTTTTTTACGCTCAATCTTTGATGTTATTTCCATTATTTTATCACTTGCAATATTTGATGTTAAGATAATAATTGTATTTCTAAAATCAACGACAACGCCCTTATTATCAGTTAGTCTTCCATCATCTAGTACCTGCAACAAAAGATTAAATACATCTGGGTGTGCTTTTTCAACCTCATCAAATAAAACAACGCTATAAGGTTTGCGCCTAACAGCCTCTGTAAGCTGACCACCTTCATCATATCCAACATAGCCTGGAGGCGCACCAACTAGCCTGCTTACCGAGTGTTTTTCCATATATTCGCTCATATCAATCCTAATTAACGCATTCTCGCTATCAAACAAAAAATTTGCCAATGTTTTTGCACTTTGAGTCTTACCTACGCCTGTTGGACCAAGAAACAAGAAGCTCCCTATAGGTCTATTTGCAGAATTTAAACCTGCTTTATTTCTCTTTATTGCTTTTGATATAGCATTTATAGCTTCATCTTGCCCTACAACACTTTTGTGCAATTCAAATTCAATATTTAAAATCTTTTCTTTATCGCTTGAGAGCATCTTTTTTACTGGGATTTTAACCCACTTGCTTACCACCTCTGCTATACTCTCTTCTGTAACAGAATTCTTCAGCAATGTTCCCTGTTTTGACAGCTCCTGCCATTTAATATCTAATTCTTTATTTCTAATTTCTAGTTCTGGAATCTTCCCATAATCAATCTCTGCTGCCTTATTATAATCACCATTTCTTTTAGCAAGCTCTGCTTCTACCCTATAAGAATCTATTTGACTTTTAATAGTTGCAATCTCTTCAAATATAGCTTTTTCATTTTTAAACTGCAATTCAAGCCTTGATTGTATCTCTTTTGAATCTTCTAATTCCTTGATAATTTCTTCAATTCTATCTTTATTTTTATGTTCTTCCATATTTAAAGCTTCTTTTTCAACTTCTAGATTCTCAATCTTACGCCTTATATTTAGTAGTTCAACAGGAGAAGATTCTATTTGCATACGAATCTCACTTGCAGCCTCATCTATCAAATCAATTGCTTTATCTGGCAAAAATCGATCTACAATATACCTAGAGGAAAGCTTAACAGCTGCTACTAAAGCAGAATCTAGTATGGTTACATTATGATGCGCTTCTAATTTTTCTTTTATGCCACGAAGCATATGAAGTGCTTGAGATTGTGTTGGCTCATCAAGATTAATTGGCTGGAATCTTCTTTGCAATGCAACATCTTTTTGAAAATATTTTCTATACTCTTTTAATGTTGTTGCACCAATTGTATGCATTTCTCCCCTTGCAAGCGCTGGTTTTAGTATATTTGCAGCGTCCATAGAGCCTTCATTTGCACCTGCACCAACTATAGTATGTATTTCATCAATAAATAAAATAATATTTTGATTCTTTTTTACCTCATCAACAACACTCTTTAATCTATCTTCAAATTCACCGCGATATTTAGCACCAGCAATAAGGGCACTCATGTCAAGTGCTATTAATCTTTTATTTTGCAAAGAAAGTGGCACATCTTTTTTAATGATTCGTTGCGCTAATCCCTCTACAACAGCCGTTTTACCGACACCTGGTTCACCAAGTAAAATTGGATTATTTTTTGTCTTTCGTATCAAGATCTGCATCATTCTAGTGATTTCCTCATCTCTACCTATAATAGGATCTAGCTGACCATCTAATGCCTTTTTTGTAAGATCGATACCAAATTTTGACAAACTATCTAAATTTTCATCTGAACTATTAGTATCAATTTTTACACCATTTCTCATTGATTGCAAAGTTTTCACTAATTCATTAACATCAAGATATTTTTTAAAAATTTGATTCAATTCAATATTTTTGATAATGTTTGCGATAATCCACGCATCTACAGCTATGTATTTATCTCCATTTTGCACTGCATAACCCTCTGCTAGGTTAATACTATCAAGCAATGATTTTGAAATAGTGATATTTTCTTTATTTACATTTGAACTTTTTGGATAGCCATCAACTAAGCTATTAATCTCTAACATTAAAGAATCTTTTTTTACATTCATAGAATTAAGTGCTGTATTTAAAATCGAATTTGAATTAACACATAAAGCCATTGCTAAATGCCCGCAACTGACTTCCTGATTTTTATTATTTAATGCAAGAGAAATTGCATTATCTAGAATCTCCCTAAATTGATTGGTAAGTTTTTCAATAATATTCATACCATCTCCTTCAAAATAATTATATATATAATCATTATATAACTTTAGTCTAATAATGTCAATGTTTTAAAAAAAATACAAATATTAACAGTTGCATAATTATAGTGATAAAAAATATAATCAATTTAGTTTAAAAATGAAGATACAAAAGTAGATATAAAAACAAAGATATTCTTTTGCACTTTTGTGCAAAAGAATATACTATTCAACCTCGTAGATATATGGCACTCCACGAATTACACCTGTCTTAAATAAAGATTCTGTAGTTTTCATCACCTTACTTACATCAATCTTAGTCGGTGCTTTAAAATTAGAAGAAAATACCTCTCTAATTCCTTTTAATTTATCAGATTCGCTCATACTTGATTTTATATTATCCATCAAATATGCTGCTTTCTTTTGAGAATCTTCACCCAATATACCAACAATAATCATATTGATATTATGAGTTTTTAACTTATCTTCAACATTTCTTAATTCTTCTCTGCAATATCCGCAATTTGGATCAGCTACGATGAAATAAGTTTTTGGATTTTTTGCATTTGATTTTAAAGTAATATACTGATCTGGGCTTAAAGCCTTAATCAACTTTCCTGCAGCCTCTTTTTGCCCATTTTCATTATAAGCCATTACTTCATCAGAGATCTTGCTTACCACATCTTCATCTGCTTTTGATGCAGTAAAAAATATATTTGATAACCCTATAATCGTATTACCATCACTTGTTGCAAACATAGGCACTCTTTGTGCACTTCCATCTGCAATTTCAACAACCACCATTTTTAGATTCTTACTATCCTTTAGATCTGCACTACTTATGATATTTACTTTTGCACTAGTTTGTTTTTCAATTAAATTTTTTACATTATCTTCAAATGAAGCAGCAAATACACTGCTTGATAATACAGCTGATGCTAACAAGATTTTCTTTATCATCTAAAGTCCTTTTATATTGATTTGAGCTAAGATTTTACCTTCTTTTTATAAAAAGAAACTAAACACTCATCATAACAAGCTTATTTACTCGTTGGGCAAAACTATTTGCATCGCTTATAGTGCCTTTTTCTAATAATTTTGCGCTATCAAACAATACAAAAATTACATCTTTTAACTTTTCATTATCATTTAAATCTTTTAGTTTTTTTATAATTTCATGATTTGGATTAATCTCAAATACAGGAGAATCCTCCTTTACCTCTTGCCCCATTTGACGCATTAATTGTTCCATCATAGGATTGCTACCTTCGCTAATGACACAACTTGGTGACTTATCCAATCTAGTTGATAATTTCACATCTTTTACTTTATCACTTAGAATTCCTTTAACCTTATCCAAGAAATCTTTGTAATCCTCTAGCAATTCTTTACTCACTTCATCTTTGCTTTCATCAATTGATATATCTTTAAATTTCAACCCCTCAAACTCCCCAAGTGAAGGCATAATAAAGCTATCAACTTCATCATTCAACAGAAGTACTTCAATATCATCTTTAATATATTTTTCTAAAAGTGGAGAATTCTTAAGTAATTCTAAATCATTACCTATAATATAGTAAATATTTTCACCACTTGCTCTTTCTTTATATGTTTTAAGTGAAACAAATTCGCCTTTTGTTGTATTAAACCTGCAAAGATTTAACAATTTATCCTTATTTTCATAATCACTATAAAGACCCTCTTTTATGAGTTTTCCAAATTCGTTATAAAAAGTTCTATACTTTTCATCATCTTTTGTTAGATTTTCGATTTCACCTAATATTTTCTTTGTAGATGCAGATTTAATATTTGCTAGAATCTTATTTTGTTGCAATATTTCTCTACTAACATTTAATGGCAAATCTTCACTATCTATAACACCTCTTACAAATCTAAGATATTGAGGAAGTAATTCTTTGTCATCATCTGTAATAAATACTCTTTTTACATACAGCTTCACACCTGATTGATAATCAACCCTAAATAAATCAAATGGTGCGCGTGAAGGTATATAAAATAGTGTAGTATATTCTAATGAACCTTCTACTTTATTATGTATCCAGCTTAGTGGTTTTGCACTATCGTGGCTAAGATTCTGATAAAACTCATTATAATCATCATCACTTAATTCATTTTTTGATATTTTCCAAAGTGCCTTTGCCTTATTAATTTGTTCATCTTTATGAACAATCTCTTCACTTTTATCTTCTTTTGTTTGTTTTTCATCATAAGATAGAATAATTGGAAATGCAATATGATCTGAATATTTTTTAATTAAACTCTCAATCCTCCACCTATTTGCATACTCTTTAGCATCATCTTTTAGATAAATATCAATTTTTGTTCCAAAGCTATCCTTTATACACTCTTGTATTTCATATTCACCTTTTCCATCACTAATCCAAGAGTATGCTTTATCTTCTAGTGCTTTTTTAGATGTAACAACAACTTTATCTGCAACCATAAAACTAGAATAAAAACCAACACCAAATTGACCAATCAATGCAGAATCTTTCTTTTTATCACCACTTAACGCATTTAGGAATCCTTTAGTTCCACTTTTTGCTATCGTCCCTAAATTTTCAATAAGCTCGCTTTCATTCATACCGATACCATTATCTTCAATACTTAAGAGATTTTTTTCTTCATTAAATGTAATTTTTATTTGCGGCTTAAACTCAATATTTTTAAATTTATCATCACTTAATGTCAGATAATTAAGCTTATCAAGAGCATCAGATGCATTTGAAACCAACTCTCTTAAAAATATTTCCTTATTAGAATAAAGTGAATGTATCATCAAATCTAGTAATTGATTAATTTCAGTTTGAAATGAATGTTTCATAAATCTACTCCATAAATCTAATTTTTTGGCAAATATATCATAATTTTGTTAAAAATAATATATCTTGATATCTATATCATCAAGTTTTATGATAAATATATAATCAACTTTTATAAATATAAACACATCAAAGTATGATATATCCAACTTTAAACAACACAAAAACATAGATATATATATTTTTCACAAAAAATTAACAATTTTTAGTTTGCATTAAGAGATAAATAATACAATTCAAAAATGATAATTGATTTTATTATTATATTTGGTTGATTGTTATGGAATTTTTAAAAGAATATATTGATTTTATTATATTTGGCATTTTAGGCTTTATGAGCTTTATTGTTGTTTGGTTCAGCATAGAGCGAATAATATTTTACAAACAAATAAAATTTAGCGATTTTAGCGATTTAGATGCATTTGAAGAGGCTATTACAAAAAATTTGACTGCGTTATATATCATATACTCAAATGCTCCATATGTAGGATTGCTTGGAACTGTTGTTGGCATAATGATCACATTTCACGATATGGGTGCTAGTGGAAATATGAATGCATCAGATATTATGGTTGGTTTAAGTTTAGCATTAAAAGCAACTGCCTTAGGTCTATTAGTAGCGATACCAACGCTAATTATCTACAATGGTTTTTTAAGAAAAGTTGATGTTTTAATTAATAGATATAAGGTACATCAGAAATGAGATTACCGCGTAAAGAAGGACTAAATATCGTTCCATTCGTTGATATTATGTTGGTCTTACTTGCAATTATATTAAGCACTGCAAGCTTCATAGCACAGGGTCAAATCAAGGTGAATCTACCAGAATCAAGCACTGCAAAAATAGAAAACAATGATAAAAAAATAGTCATAACAATTGACAATACAAATCAATTTTTCCTTGATAGCAACCCAATCACAAAAGATTCCTTAAAAGAAAAAATTATGCAAATTGATAGCAAAACTCAAATTCAATTAATAAGTGATAGCGATGCTAAATTTTCATCATTTATTGAAATTCTAGATATATTAAAAAGTAAAAACCACGAGAATTTTACAATCCAAACAGAAGTGAAAAAATAATGTCTCCTTTAAAAATCGGCTTTATAACATCGTTGTTATTGCATTCGTTATTGGCAGTAGCAATACTAACAAAGCAGGATAGTACTCTACAAATATCAAAGCGAAGTAATAAAACGATAGCAATTAGCCTTGAAAATATAAACAATAAAACAGAAAACCAACCAATCAATCAACAAAAAAAGCAAGAAAAACCAAAAAAACAATACACACAAAAACCTAAACCACCAAAAATTGCAAAACAAGAAACAATTATTCCACAAGAGATACAAGAAGAAACACAAATAGATAAACAAGAAAAAATAATCAATGAAATAGATGCAGAAAAGCCAAACGAAGCGCAAGATACACAAGATGCAACAGCATCAGGAATAACACAGGAGCTTGATATAAATAGTGAACTTTATGCAGAAATTTTGCGTCTTATCAATAAACACAATCCATATCCACGAGATGCATACAGACGAGGGATTACAGGTAGCGTCGAAATAAGATTCACATTAAAGAAAAATGGTGAAATTGAGGATATAGAAATATTAAATAAAATACACAGATCGCTTGGTGATGGAGCGATCAATGCCATAAATAACGCACACAAACAATTCCCAAGTGTAAATAACAACTTAAGAATCAAAGTCAAACTAACCTATAATTTAACATAACCACACTAAAATAAACGCAAAAAGATTACACTATCTAAATCATTTACAATGTCAATATTCTTTGTAAATAGAGTGCCGTTTTTAAAATTTGCAAACTTCATATTAAAAACATTAAAACCATATCTTTGTGCAATATTTCTTATGTCTTGTGATGATGAATATGTAGTAATAACACCACGATCACTTAGAATCCTATACAAAGATAAAAAATGATTTTTATCCCATAGTAAATGATTTTTAGATGGACTAAATGCATCTTGATACACAATATCAAAAAAATTGCAATCTAGAGTTTGTATAAACTTCACAGCATCGCCACGAAATACACTTAGCTTAACATTAGAATCTACAAAATGTGTATCATTATTCACTGCATCAATGATGCTATGAACATTCAAATAGCTTGATATAATTTTTGGATATGGAAAATCATATAAAGATTCAAGCAAAGGCAAATCAAGTTCTACTGAATATATTTCAATCTTTATATTCCTCTTTTTTGCAAATACAAGAGATAGAAGAGAATTATACCCAAGTCCAAAGCAAAGATCTAAGATTCTAAGAGATGGTTTATCTATGATATGAAATGCTGGAGAAATATGTTTATAAATACTTTCAAGCAAAGCACCTTTTTGATCGTGATAGTAGTCATTATATACATCATTATATGCACTAATACTACCATCGGCTGTATATATTAATCTCACTCAAATTCTAAATTTTTAGCATAGAATTTTCTAAACCACTCATCAACTGGCACCATAATTTTATAGAAAGCAGGAACAACAAGTAAACTTAAAAACATTGATACTATAAGACCACCAATCATTGCTATACCAATTGGATATTTCATAGCAGAACCGGCACCACTTGATAATGCAAGAGGAATCATACCAAATACCATTGCAAAAACGGTCATTAATATTGGACGAAGCCTTGATTCACCTGCAAGAACAATTGCTTCATCTACACTTTTGCCTTTTCTTCTAAACTCATTTGCCATATCAATAACAAGAGTTGCATTTTTACCAACAACACCCATTAATACCATAAGACCTATTAATCCAAACAAGCTAAGACTATTACCTGTGATATATAAACCAATAAAAGCACCAGAAAAAGACAATGGCAATGTAATCATTATAATAATAGGTTGCACCAAAGATTCATAAAGCGCAGCCAAAATTAAATAAATTAATACAAAAGCTGTAACAATGGCAATAACAATTTGAGCAATTGCATCCTTTGCATTTTCAGCTTCACCATCAAGAGAATAATTAGCACCATCTAATAACCACTCTGCTTTTCTTGCTTCTACCTCTTTTAGTACGTCATTTAATGTGCTTTGCTCTTGATCTATGTTTCCATAGATCGTTACACTTCTTTCTCTATCATATCGTTTTATACTTGCAGGAAGTGTTGTTTCTTTAATATCAATTAATCCATCAATAAATATCATCTTTCCATCTGCATTTGGAATTTGCAAATATTTTAAATCATCAATAGTCTTTCTATCACTATCTGGAACACGAAGTACTATATCATATTCTTTAGCATTTTCTCTAAAATAGGATACTTGTGTCTGACCAGAAAATGCTGCATTAATGGCATTTCCTATAGTCTGCGCACTAACATTATTTTTATTTGCATTTTGTCTTAATACACTTATTGTATACTGTGGAGCATAATCAGGAGTATCAGTTCTCGTATCAGTTATACCTTTTACACTTTTTAATAATTCAATTAAATTATCTGCCGATTGCGATACTACTTCTTGATTATCTCCTTTTACAATAACTTGTAATGGAGAATTATTTGGTCCACCTATATCTGATATCGGTGCAACAGAAATATTCAAATCTGGTGTAAATTCTTTTAATGCATTTCTAATATCATCCATAACTTCAAATTGGGTTCTTTCTCTATTTTTATTAGAACCTATATTTACATAAACTTTTGATCTGTATGCATCTTTAAGGCTGCTATAACCTATCTGCATACTTGCAATTTTTACATCCTTGTCTTCCATGATGATATCCTGAACTTTTGTCACTTTCTCCTTCATATAATCAAGAGTAATTCCAGGTTTTGTCTCAACAAAAACATTAAATTCACCCTTATCTTCTGATACCATAAAATTAAACCCTAATTTTGATACCAAAAATAATGATAATATAAAAAATATAGTAACTACTAACAATGTGCTATATTTATATTTAGTTGTTAGTTTTACCATTGAAACATATTTTCTATCAAGACCTTTAAAAAATGGTTCAGTTGCAGTATAAAATTTGCTTTCTTTTGCATTTACAACCAAAGAGCTAATCATTGGAATAACTGTTACAACAACAAAATAAGAGATGACAATTGCTGCAACAACAGTCATAGCAAATGATTTCAAGAATCTTCCTACCATATCACCCATAGATGCAATAGGGACAAATACTGCCAACAACATTGCAGAAATTGCAATAATTGCAAATCCAATCTCTCTAACACCCTCATATGCCGCTTGAATGCGAGGCATGCCTTTTTCTATTTTTTTATGAATATTTTCGATTACAACAATTGCATCATCTATAATAATACCAATAGCTAATGTTAAAGCAAGCATTGTTAACATATTTAAACTTTCACCCATAGCTTGAACAAAAGCAAATGTTCCTAAAATTGATATAGGGAGACTAACTGCTGCAACAATAGTCATAGTAAAATTTCTTAAAAAGAAAAATACAATAAGTGTAGCCAACACTGCACCAAGAGCTAAATCAAATTTTACTTCTTCTATTGATTGTTTTATGTATTGCGTAGTATCATTTAGCACTTCTACTTCATAATCTTTGAGTTGGGCTTGGAGTTTTGGTAATACAGCTTTTATATTGTCTGCTATTTGAACATCATTTCTACCAGCAATTTTTTGAACTTCAAAAATAACACCCATTTTACCATTTACAGCAGCATAAGTTGCATCTTCATTAATATAATCCACAATTTCAGCAATATCACCTAATTTTAGATTATTTGAAATTCTAATTTGTTTTAAGTCATCGACACTCTTTGCATTAGCATCGGTTGTAACAACCCACTCTTTTTTATCAGTTTGTATTTTTCCACCATCAATTTCTACATTTTCAGATGCAATAATATTTGATAATTGACTATAAGTAATATTATACTTATTCATAAGACTAATATTTGGGTAGATTCTAATTGTTCTATCTCTGTATCCAACAACATTTGTCCCAGCAACACCAGAAACTCTCTCTAAAGCAGGTTTCACAACTTCATCTGCAACCTTCATTAAATCCGTAATAGAAGCTTTATCTGTACTTAAAAAAATTGAGATAATTGGTGATGAGCTGCTATCATATTTTAAAACTATAGGATTTTCTATATTTGGATCATCAAAATTAATAGAGCCAACTTTGTCACGCAAATCACTCATTGCCTCTTCTTTTGGTTTTTCTAGTGCAAATCTAACAACAACTCTAGATGCATTTTGTGCTGTTATTGATGTAATCTTATCTACGCCATCGATACCACTTAATGCATCTTCAACTTTATCTGTTACTTTTGTTTCTACAGTTTCTGCATTCGCTCCAGGGTATGTAGTCATAACAATACCAATTGGAAAATCTATATCTGGAAACAATGCTATAGGAAATCTAAAAAGTGCTAAAACACCAAAAAATATTAATAATAACGCAAAAACAAGTGTTAAAATTGGTCTTGATACTGCTATTTTATACATCATTTAGTCCTTATATACCCATCACCAAATGTTCCAGATATCATATTATCCACCAACGCCTCAGCTTTTAATCTTCTATTTTCTGCATCTATACTTGGATAAACCTTTGTAATTTTTACACTTCTTATCTCATTTGCGCCATCAACTGAAAATGTATATACATCACCAACTTTTACCTTGCCAACATACTTAGAATCAAATTCAATAATAAGTTTGATATCATTACTAATAAGTTTAAACAACTCTGTTCCATTTTGAGTAACACCATCACCAAGCTCTACTGTTCTATCAGCTATAACACCATCAAATGGCGCCTTTAAATATGTATCTGCAAGCAATTCTTCTTGATATTGCAAAGTAGCTTGTGCAACCTTAAAATCACTCTCCGTCTTTTTAAAATTAAAATAAATTTGCTCATAAGTATTTTTATCAACAGCACTTCTACTTTGCTCATATCGCTCAAATTGATTTTTTTGAAATTTATATGTTTGTTCTGTTGCATCAACTTGCGCTTTTTGGATATTTACATTTTGGACTTGTGTGTTATTTTGTATTCTTAATAAAATATCACCTTTTCTTACTTTAGATCCTATATCAACCATTATAGAATCTACTATACCAGATGAATTAAGCTTTAATGTTGCTTCTTTCACACCTTGTGATGTAAATGTCGCATAAACATCATCACCATAAAGACTAATACATAGAAATACAAATACATATAAAATCTTTTTCATATTACTTCCTTTATTTTAATTCTCAATCAATGTAATCACTAAGTGCTTGACCGCTATAAAAAATATAATTCGCCTTTTGCAATTCATAATTATTTAAACTTTGTATATATGTTGCTTCCGCATTATATTTAGCACTCAAAGAATCCAAATAATCATTATAATTTACCAATTGTGCATTATATTTTTGTGAAATATTTTCAAATGAAATACTTGCTGATTTTAATGATGCCTCTGCACTTCGTATCTGAGATAAAGCCGTATTTATCGCGCTTTTATAGAATCTAATATTATTTTGCTGCTCATTTTTTGCATATTCAATACCCTTTTGTAAGCGTAGATTCTGCAATCTTAGTGCCTCTTTTTGCCTATTTGTGCTAAGACCATTAAATATATTCCAAGTTATACTAACACCAAATACATTCTGCTCTTTTGGATAATTATATGATAAGATAGCATTATTTGCAGTATTTTGATTATTTAAGTTCCAAGTAAATGTATCAAACAAGCTAATCGTAGGCCAATAAGTCAAAGTCCCTATTTGATACTCAACACTTTGTGCTTGCTCTTCTTGCATAGTAATATTTAAACTTTGATATTGTTCATATCTTGGTGTCAAAATAGAATCTAACTTCAATTTATTTACATCTGTATTTGTGTAAAGCGATAATTGAAGTTTAATCTGCTCAAAATTTAATTTTAAATTTTCTAATTGATACTCAGTTAAGCTCAATTCAGCCTTTAATGCCTCTAGTGCATCAATGGTTTCCAATCCCGCATCATATAATACTTGAATTCTTGCCACATTTGCAGAGATATTTACCTTCTTTTGCTCCATAGCTATGATTTGCCCCTTTAGGGTAAAATAATCATAATAAGCACTAACTACCTGTAAAAACAATACCTCTTGCGAGTAACCTTTATCAGCGATTGCAGCGCGAATCAAAGCATTATTAGACAATAAAGAAAACTCTCTTGAGGCACCATCAAATAGCACCCAATTTACACTTGCATTTGCAGAATGTACATTTATAGCTGGCTGCCACGATGATATATTCCTTTTAGAGCTATTAAAGCTATAACCAACATCAAGACTAGGCAAGTATTTACCATAAACAGACGATCTTGTAGCCTCCGCTTCCTGTATAGCAATATCTTTTGCTTGCAATGTATAATTATTTTTTGCCATATTTAGCAAATCTTTTAAGCTTAAGACATCATTTGGATCACTATATGCATCTAATATATCTTTTATACTAGAATTAGGCTCTAACACAGGAACAAAAATATCATCAAATGATTTTGTAGTTCTGCCTTGATACTTATCAATATTCAAAGTATTATCATATATCATTCCTGGTTTTTCTATAATCAAGCCTTGTTCGCTATATGAAGATTCTGCGAATAATGCAAAACACGCAATGCTAAAGATAATCAAATATCGCTTCATAAAGCTCCTTTATAAAATATTGAATAATGATTAAATGAGTTGAAGTTATAAAACAATTAATATTAATTAAAAATTAAAAAATTATTAGCAAATAATATATATTTGCTATTTTGATAGTAAATAACGAAATTTTTTAACTAGACTATTTTAGACTTATGGTATAGTATCAATATCGTCGATAATCACCACTTTTACCGCCACTTTTTGAAATTAATACAATATTTGAAATTATCATACTTTTATCAACTGCTTTTAACATATCATAAATAGTTAATAAGCCAATAGATACGCCACTCAAAGCCTCCATTTCAACACCTGTTTTACCCTCACACTGAGTAGTAACTTCTAAAACAATAATATATGTATTTGATTGCTCATCTATTTTGTACTCAATTCTACAATCAACCTTACTTAAAGGTAATGGGTGGCACATAGGTATAAGATCGCTTGTTTTTTTAGATCCCATTATTGCAGCTATAATAGCAGTATCAATAACAGGCCCCTTTTTGGCATTATTATTTACAATCATTTCAAATGCTTCTTTGCTAACTGAAATCTCACCACTAGCAACTGCAATACGACTGCTAATATCTTTTGTAGATATATCAACCATTGTTGGATTGTTATTTTCATTAATATGAGTAAGTTTCAAATATTATCTCCATATATTTTAGATGCATTTATGCATCTAAAAATTAATTATTTCACAAAATTACCTAATGAATCTGCAGATACAACAGGAAACTTTGGATATGACTGCGATTTTAACGAGGAAGTTGGATTATAATTGTGATCCTTGTAAAAATCTATAGTTCCATTCATAAAATAAGTCCATTTTACAGGATTTACACTTCCATATACAGGATCGTCCCAAGTAGTATCAATATAGTACCAAACATTATTATGATTTACTAAATTCCAAGCATGCAGACCCCAGCTTGGACTTTGTTGTATGCCAATTTGAGCATACCCAGTTGTATATATACCTTTTAAATTCGTGCGTTGCAACAAGAACAATAAAGCACGGGAATACCCATCACATATAACTTTTTTATCTATAAATGCTCCTACAATTTTTGCTGCACTCACAGAGCTCATACCGCCATATGAAACAAGCTTTATTAGCTCATCGTGTGCCATTTTTATCTTATCTATTTCATTTTGAAGAGCATTAATTTTTGCCAATATTGGTTTTACATTATTGATTACTTGTGAAAGTGTATTTACATATTTTTCCCTTGTTTGATAGCTAGCAAAAACATATATATAAAATTGCTTTACATTCCGCTGTGAATCATATATTGTAACTCTAGGCAACATACTTGAAATATGAAATGCCTCCGGTGCATCAGCATCAATATATTTAAGAATAGTTCTTAATGATGTATCATTAATATTTGTATTAACATCAATCATCAAAACCATTCTGCCGTCTTTATTTATAATTTTGCTTGAGTCATACTTAATAATTGCAGCTAGTATTTCATCATACGCAGCTTGCTCTGTTGAGTTTAACAATGTCCTTCCATAACGATAAACGCTTGGTAAATAAAATTCACTCTCATCAAGTGAAGGTGGAAGCTCTGGCTCTGATGGTTCCGTTGGCTCCGTTGGTGGTGGTGCGATAATTGGAGTATCGCCAATTTCACTATTTGTAACACTATCTTTTACTTTAATTGCATTTGCAACCTCTCTAGCATCTTTTAGATTCTTATCTATATATGGATAAGATACAACAACAAGACCGCTAACAATTAATAGCGCTAAAATTAATGCAAAAAAACTAAAACCGCCTCTAATCATACTAAAATTTATTCCTTATTTATAAAAAATAATTTAAAAAAAGATTTATACTGAAGAGTTTATTAACTTTTCAGTAATTTTTCAAATGAATTATAATACAAATCTCTTGCTTCTTGTTGTGTGATTGCTATAGAATCTATGTTAATATTAGCGCCTTTATTGCCAACTTTACCGATAATTCTATAAGGAATGCTATATTTATTTGCCACTTGATTAATAAAATCTAAACTATCTTGTGATATTTCAATGCAAGCACAACTTTGAGATTCGCTAAATACAATATCTTTTGTGGTATCAAATTCAACATCAACACCAAAACCACCAAATAGTGCCATTTTAGCAACACTAATTGCAATTCCACCTTCTTTCACACTCTTCATTGATTTTATAAATGGTAAAGCTTCATTTAAAAACTTCCACAAAGCAACCTCTTTGTAAAGATTAAGTCTAGGCGGCAGTCCTTTTATTTCATTTCTTGTGATTTTTAGCAACAAGCTTCCGCCAAATTCCTCTTTTAATTCACCAACAAAAATTAGTAAATTTCCTTTTTGCTTAAGCGCAGAATCTCTAAAATGATTGATATTATCAATGATTCCAACCATTCCAATGCTTGGAGTTGGGTAGATATCTATATTATCACTTTGATTATAAAGTGAAACATTTCCACTTACAACAGGTGTATTTAACACACTACAAGCTTCAGATATACCCTCACATGCTTCTTTAAACTGCCACATCACATTTGGATTATCAGGATTCCCAAAATTTAAACAATCTGTAATACTAAGCGGCAATGCTCCACGTGTAGCACAATTCCGTCCTGCAGTTGCAACAGCTATTTTTGCTCCTTCTTTTGGATCAAGATAACAATATCTAGGATTACAATAAAGATTTAATGCCAATAATTTATTATTTTCTTTAATCCTAATAACACTTGCATCACCATTGCCACTACCTAAAATAGTATTTGATAGAATCGTTCCATCATATTGATTGTAAATCCAAGATTTATCACAAATATCAACACAAGAAATCAGCTCTCTAAAAATATCGTTCTGACTTTTACTACTTGGTGTAAAATTAAAATTATGAAGCTCATTTAAATATTCTGGGTATTTTACTTCTTTATGCAATACAGGTGCGGCATCACTAAGCGGTGCAATAGGTATATTTGCACATAATTCACCATTAAAATACAATTCCATATTACCACCATCTATAACCTCACCGATAATCTCCGCATTAACTTCCCATTTTCTAAATATATCAATGATTTCTTGCTCTTTACCGCTTTTTGCGCAAAGGAGCATTCTTTCTTGAGATTCGCTTAACATTAGCTCATATGGAGTCATATTTTCTTCTCTAGTTGGAACCTTATCAAGATAAAGCCTCATACCACTTTTTACACTATCATTACTTGCCCTACTTGCCATTTCAAAAGAAGAGCTAGTAAGTCCTGCAGCCCCCATATCCTGAATCCCTATAATCAAATCTTTACTAAATACCTCTAAACACGCCTCAAGTAATAATTTCTCACTAAATGGATCCCCCACTTGTACTGTTGGACGCAAATTTTTAGAATCTTCATTAAAGCTATCACTGCTCATCACAGCGCCACCAAGCCCATCTCTACCCGTTTTACTACCTACATAAATAATAGAATTTTTATTTCCCTCTGCTCTTCCATAAAAAATATTTTCTTTTTTTACGATACCCAGGTTAAAAGCATTTACTAATATATTTCCATTATAGCAAGCCTCAAAACTCGTTTCTCCGCCAATTGTTGGCACGCCCATACAATTACCATAATCACCAATACCAGATACAACGCCATGGACAAGATATTTGTGCTTTTTTTCTTGATCCTTATTAGTAATATCACCAAATCTAATAGAATCTAAACTAGCAATAGGTCTTGCACCCATTGTAAAAACATCACGCATAATTCCACCAACACCAGTTGCTGCACCAGCATAAGGCTCAATAAAACTTGGGTGATTATGAGATTCCATTTTAAACACAGCACAATAACCATCACCAATATCAATAACCCCTGCATTTTCGCCAGGACCTTGAATCACATATGGAGCAGTTGTTGGAAAATTTTTTAAATAAATCTTACTTGATTTATAACTACAATGCTCGCTCCACATAGCAGAAAAAATACCAATTTCAACCAAATTCGGCTCTCTACCTAGAATCTTCTTAATATTTTCATAATCCTGTGCATTAAGTTTATGCCTAGTAAGAACTTCATCTATATTTTCTATCATATTTACTTGATTTTGCATTATTATTTTCACTTTAATTTTAAAGTTTTAAAAAAGCGATTTTATATAAAATGCGATAACTATGCAATAAAGGCAAAAAATGAATAAAAATATCACGCTTAATCAAGCCATAGAATTGATAAATCAATCAAATATACAGCCCATACAAAGCCAAAAAGTATTTATCCACGATAGTGTTAATAGAATCCTATATGACAATATATATGCAATAGAATCCTCTCCAAAGTTTGATACATCAAATATGGACGGATATGCATTTTGCTTTAAGGATTTGCAAATATTACATAATCAAGGTCTTGAAATTGATTCTATTAATAAAGCAGGAAATGAGAATGAATGTGAAGTAAAAAACAGCAAATGTATAAAGACTTTCACAGGAGCAAAAATACCCAAAAATGCAGATACAATAGCCATAGTAGAGCAAATCACAATCAAAGACAATAGAATATTTTTAAATCAAGATAAAGATCTGGCACAATATCGATTTATTAGGAAAGCTGGTGAAAACTACAAAAAGGGTGATATTCTTATCACAAAGGGCACAAGAATCAATCCATTTCATATAGGCATACTTGCACAAAATAATACAATATTTACACAAGTTTATAGAAAACCAAAAATTGCGATTCTAACAAGTGGTGATGAAATAGCCGAAATTGGTGAAATAAAACAAAATGATAATTATATATATAGCTCGAATAATCATATATTATATGCGATTGCAAATGCACTTGGAGCTCAAAGCACGATACATAATATCATAAAAGATTCCAAACAAGATATTAAAAAAGCTATAGAAGAAGCACTAGGCTTTAGTGATATAGTAATTACAACAGGTGGAATGAGTAAAGGTGATTTTGATTTTACAAAAGAAGTAATAAAAGAATTTGGAGAAGTGATATTTGATAGTGTAAAAATAAAGCCTGGAAAAGTTGTATCATATATCAACTGCAATAATAACAAGCATATACTTGCACTTCCTGGGAATCCAAACTCAAGCGTTGTATCATTTTTATTATTTGGACGATTAATATTATCAAAAATGTTTAATATAACAACAACTATCCCTACACATAAGGCAATCATAACAAATGATATTAAAATATCAGATTCAAGTAGGATAGAATTCATTCCAGCAACAATAAAATTAATCAATGGTAGATATGAAGTATCTAGCATAGACAATAGGCAATCTTATATGATAGACAAATTAAATCAAGCAATGATTATTGTAGATAATAAGCAAGCAAACAAAGGTGATTTGGTTGATATAATCATTTTAGATGATTTATTAAAAATTTAATTTCAACAAGGAAGGATAATGATAAAAGTAAATTTCTTAGGTCCAATTGGATTAGATTCTATAAATAGTAATGCAAAAAATTTTGCAGAACTAAAAGAAGAACTTAATAATATTGACTCATTAAAAGAGTGGCTACCATTATGTGCAATAGCGCTAAATGACAAAATCGTGCAAGATTGCAGTAATATTATATTTAATGAAAATGATACGATTTCATTCTTACCTCCTGTATGTGGTGGATAAATGATGCTTGATACATTATATATACACGATGGTGCATTAAACACAAAAGAAATTTATAACACTTGGGAAAATAACGCAAGAGGGCAAAATTGCGGAGCACTTAGCGTATTTACTGGAATTGTAAGAGGTGAGAATAACATCACTCATTTAAGTTTTGATATATATATGCCATTGCTACAATCCTGGTTTGATATATGGCAACAAAAAGCAAAAAATAAGCAAGCAATCATTTATATGGCACATTCACGCGGAGATGTTGAAATTGGAAAATCATCATATATGTGCGGATTAATATCAAAAAATAGAAAAAGCGTATTAGAGTTATATAGCGATTTTATAGAGGATTTTAAGGCAAATGCTCCAATTTGGAAATACGACATCATAAATGGAAGTAGAATTTACGCCCTATCACGAAGCAAGGAAATAAAAGGAGCTAGGCTTATATGACAAAAATAATTAGCTTTAGTGGCGTGTCCAATAGTGGCAAAACAACACTCATTGAAAATCTATGCAAAATATTAATCCCGACATACAAAGTTGGCGTAATAAAACACGATCCAAAATGTAAAGCTATATTTGATAAAGAAGGAAAAGATAGCTATAAATTCTTTGAATGCGGTGCTAATGTGGCAATAGTTTCACCAAAAGAGACAAATATAAGATTTAATAACAACCTACATAATGATGAAATCATACATATTATGAATCAAAATCAAGAGTTAGATTATATATTTATAGAAGGTTTTAAAGCAATGCCATATAAAAAAATATGTGTCATTAGAGGCGATTTCACTCAAAGTGATATTGATATGGCAGATGCAATAGCAACAACAAATCAATACAAAAATCATTTTAAAGATAAAATAACACTTGATTTAAATAATTATGAAGAAATTTTACAATGGATAAATAAATGAATGAAAAAATAGTAAAAATTGGGATTCTAACAGCATCAGACAGGGCATCACAAGGTATATATGAAGACTTAAGCGGTAAAGCAATCATTGATACACTAAATATATATCTAAAAACAAAATGGGAAGCAGAATATCGCTTAGTTAGCGATGAATTTAATGATATAAAAAATGCATTGCTAGAATTATCAAAACAATGCTCTTTGATACTCACCACTGGTGGGACAGGACCTGCAAAAAGAGATGTAACACCTGAAGCAACAGAATCTGTATGCCAAAAGATGCTCCCAGGATTTGGGGAATTAATGCGTAGCGTAAGCTTGCAATATGTCCCAACTGCAATCCTATCAAGACAAAGTGCTGGAATCTGCAATAATACTCTAATCGTCAATCTACCTGGAAAGCCAAAAAGCATAAAAGAATGCCTTGATGCAGTATTTCCGGCTATCCCATACTGCATTGATCTAATAGATGGAGATTATTTAGAAACAAATGAACACATAATAAAAGCATTTCGTCCAAAAAAATAGTTATTAATTTAACTGCTTTTAAGAAGAGATTCAAAAAAAAAATGTTTATAATTCATTTACTTTTATTCAAATATTTAATTTGATTAAAAGATGATCAATTTTATTTTATAAAAGGATAAAGAATGAAAAGAAGTGGTTTTTCAATGATCGAATTAGTATTTGTTATAGTAATCTTAGGAGTATTAGCAGCTGTTGCTGTTCCTAGATTTGTAACAACAAGAACTGATGCACAAGTTGCAATGGC
>CALUTR010000002.1 GCA_944323755.1 uncultured Helicobacteraceae bacterium | reverse complement strand
TCATTTAAAGGACATTTAGATGTGGTTAGATTCTTGGTTGAAAATGGTGCTGATGTAAATGCAAGTAAAAACGATGGCTATACTGCATTAATGAGTGCTTCATTTAAAGGACATTTAGATGTGGTTAGATTCTTGTTAGATTCTGGTGCAAGTATCACACCAAGATTAAATGATATATGGAATGCATTTATTTGGGCGGCTGAAAAGGGTCATTTAGACATTGTTAAGCTGCTATTGCAATATGGTGCCAATATAGATGATATTGATAATGATGGTTGCTCTGCATTAATGCTTGCTGCAAGTGAGGGACATTTAGATGTGGTTAGATTTTTAATCAATAATGATGCTTTTGTTAATGCAAGAGATTATAATCACACGACAGTTCTTATGAAGGCTGTAAATAGTGGAAATATCGATGTTGTCCATTATCTTTTAGAAAATGGTGCAGATATAAACGCAATCGATCATTTTGGGAATAATGCATTAAATATAGCACTTCTAAATAATTATAAAGAAATAGCACAATTCTTGAAAAAAGAATCACATAGATTAGAAGAAATGAAACGCAAGAAAGAGGAAAAAGGTAGTCTTTAGGGCTTAAATAGGAGATTATAATGGTAAAAATAACAGAAAATTCACTACGCGATGGACATCAATCATTGCTTGCAACAAGGGTTAGGACAGAGGATTTAATAGAGGCTGCAAAAATCTTTGAAGATATTGGTTTTTATAGTGTTGAGGTTTGGGGTGGTGCTACATATGATGCTTGCCTTAGATTTTTAAAAGAAGATCCATTTGAGAGGCTAAAAATTTTAAAAGGCATATTTAAAAAAACACCACTTCAAATGCTACTTCGCGGTCAGAATTTAGTTGGCTATAGGCACTATGCAGATGATGTTGTAAGGGAATTTATTAGGCTTGCTTCAGATGGCGGGATAGATATTTTTAGAATCTTTGATGCTCTAAATGATATTAGGAATCTAAAAACAGCAATTGATGAGGTGAAAAAGCAAGGCAAGTTTGTTCAAGCGGCTATTAGCTACACAACTTCTCCTGTGCATAGTATAAAAGGCTTTGTAGATTATGCAAAAGAATTGGTGGCTATGGGTGGAGATAGCATTGTGATTAAAGATATGGCAGGGTTGATTACTCCATATGATGCATACGAGCTTGTATCTGCGCTAAAGGATTGCATTGATGTGCCTATAGTTTTTCATACGCACAGCACCGCTGGTTTTGGATTTGCCTCACATTTAAAGGCTGTTGAAGCTGGAGCTGATATATTAGATCTTAGCAATTCTGCTCTTGCAAGTGGGACATCTCACCCTTGCACACAATCTATGGTTGCGACACTTAAGGGCACAAAATGGGATACAAAGCTTGATATAAAAAAGATGGAGCAAGCAGCAGAAGTACTAAGACGCGTAAGAAAAAAATACAAAAAATATGAATCATCATATAGTTTAATTGATACTAGAGTGCTTGTAAATCAAATACCAGGTGGAATGATATCAAATATGGCAAATCAGCTAAAAGAACAAAATGCACTTGATAGAATGGACGAGGTAATGAATGAGATACCAAATGTCAGAGCAGATTTTGGCTATCCACCACTTGTAACACCAAGCTCACAGATCGTTGGTACACAAGCTGTATTAAATGTATTGTCAAATGAGCGTTATAAATCCATAAGTAAAGAAGCAAAAAATCTAGCTAGAGGATTCTACGGGAAGACCCCATCAAGTATAAATAGTGATTTGGCAGCTAGATTAAAAAATCTTGGAGAGGAGTTTATAGAGGTTAGACCTGCGGATATGCTTGAAGATGAGTTGCAAAAAGCAATAGAAGAGAGTAGGGATTTTGCATTTAGTCCTACAGATGTGATTTCTTATGCGATGTTTGATAGTGTAGCAAAGGAATTTCTAAATGAACGAAATTCAAATAATCTAAAACCAGAGAGTTATGAGAGCTTTGAGAGTGTTGATGAGGAGTTAAATAAAGATTTTAATATTATAGTAGATGGTGAACAATATAATATAAAAATTGAAGGTAGCGGTCATACTCAAAATGGGGTAAAGCCATTTTTTGTGAGACTTGATGGTGAATTAAAGGAGGTTTTCGTTGAGCAAAATATCAATGATGTATCAAATGCAAAAACTAGCATAAATCACGATATAAAAGAAGGTCACATAGTTTCAAATATGCCAGGTAGAGTTATAAAGATTAATTATAGCATTGGTGATAAAATTAATAAGGGCGATGTGGTGCTAATAGTAGAGGCAATGAAAATGGAAAATGAAGTCATCGCAAATGTAAGTGGTATAATCAAAGAAATATATATAGATATTAATTCCCAGATAGCAAACAATGAGCCACTTATGCTTGTAGAATAGTGCGTTATAAGCGTTAGCTTACCAAAGCACTCTTATGTTGAATATACCACTATTGTTAATTGATTTATCTCCTATGCTTCCTATGTAATCAAGATTAAATATCACGGAATGATTTATATTGTAGTTTAATCCAAGTCTAGCATACCCCAATATTTTATCTGCACCGATTTCAAAGTCATTATATCCACCTACTATGATTCTAGCTGTTGGCTTTGTAAATAGCATTTTTGCACCAATCCCTGTATTTAACCCAAATCCGCTATCAAAATTTTTACTGTAATTAGTATATAGATCTGCATAGATTAGATTGATGATATTTTTTTTATATATTTCACTGTCAAAATTTATTTCATTGTTTTGTATTCCTTGATAGCTACCACCAATATCAATGCTTAGATTTCCCGCATCATCAAAATCAAAATCTTTGCCAAAATATGCACTACCGCTATATCCAAATGCACTTGGTGTTTGTGTATTTTGATTTAGTGAGACATTGTTTAAGAAGTAGAATGCATCGCCAAATGCTTTTAAATAGAATCCATATGCTAAATCTAGCTTGTAGTGTAATCCAAATGCTGCATTCATCGTGTTTATTGTTGTTGTTGCTGTATCTTTTGATCCGCTTATTTCACCATAGCTAAATCCAGTGTGAATGCCAAGTGTATTCTTAGATCCTATCTTAAAGCTAATGCCGCTTACAAACCCATAGCTAAGCCCACTTAGTCCAAATCCATTGCTTTTTG
This sequence comes from uncultured Helicobacteraceae bacterium, assembly GCA_944323755.1. Lineage (GTDB taxonomy): Bacteria > Campylobacterota > Campylobacteria > Campylobacterales > Helicobacteraceae > NHYM01. The sequence goes on along the minus strand of CALUTR010000002.1, from coordinate 414,240 downwards.
TAAGTATAGTATGTGATACAAATGGAGCAAAAAAGAAGTCATATGCTTGTCTTTTGCTTGATTGTGCTCTACTGCCTCCCCGGACCCCAGCTCTTGCTAGCATTGTTTTGTTTTCATCATTTTTGTAATAAAATCTATCATATTCTCTAAAATCTTTTGCTAGATATATAGCCTCTTTACTATCATTTAGTGCTAGTGTATATCCATTTGCCATACTGCTAGTTGAAAATACATTGATATAGTTAGATAGTGAATTCATCGCTTGTATGTTGCTTTTGTAGATTGTATTTCCTATGCTTGATTGTGCATCGATTCCTATTTTAAAATAATTACCATTTCTTTCTAGATAGAAAGTCGGACTTTGTGTAGTAAGATGACTAAATAGGTCGTTTACTAGAGTTAAATCTTCGTATTTGAGATTAAATTTATTTCCATCTTGATTTGTTATTAATTTATCTAAACTATAGTCTGTGTTTAGATTAAAATTGCTTCCAACACTTAGTATAAATTTTGAATCTTTTGTGATTTTAATGATGCCATTATTAGAAGTATTATTACTATCTATTACCAAATGTGATGTATCTGTTGTATAGTTACTATATCCACTAAATGTATTAAATGTAGCAGAATCTTGATTTAAATGTATATGGTAATTTCCTATTGTTATTATTGTGCTACCACCACTTTCATTTTTAAATGTTACATATTTATTATTATTACTTTGTTGATTATATAGATATATGCTTCCATAATTATTTAATTTGTTTATTTGACTATTTCCACCACTAGTTTTGACTATTCCATTGATGCTTCCATAATTATTTAATGTTTTAATGATTGAAGTGCTATCTGACAATCCTATATATCCATTAATTACACCATTGTTTGTTAATGTATCAATGGTTACATTATTTTTTATTTCAAGTGCATCTTTCCCAGTCCCTATTGTTGCATTATTTACTATATTTGTATGATTTTTTGTTACATCAATATCATTGTTTACATCATTATTTATTACACAATCATTCCCACTGCAATTTGGTAAATTTTCAAGATTGATATTTTGTGCTATAGTTTGTGATGTAAAAATAGTAAATATTGATAAAAACAATATTTTCTTTAAATATTTACTGTGTAGATAAATTATATATTTCATAATTACACACCTCAATGCTGTAATGCTATATCTTGACATTATCTTCATAAAATAGATAATAATTATGCAATATTTTTAATATTTTGTGTATCAATTATTATCAATCTGAGCACAGCCAACTCTATTTCTACCATTCCTCTTTGCTATATATAGTCCATTATCAGCTGTCTTTAGCAAATCTATATAATTTTGCATATTTTGATCTCTAGCCGCCACGCCAAGACTAATGCTTCCATGCCAGTATTGTTTTGTAAAATGTAATTTTATTTGTTCTACTTGCTGTCTTATGTGCTCTGCAAGCTTTAATGCGTATTGTAGATTTGTATTATTTGATAGGATGACAAATTCATCTCCACCAAGTCTGCATACAAAATCATCATTTCTAATTGAGTTTTTTATTGTGTTTGCAATGATTTGCAATACCTTATCTCCTGCCTCGTGCCCCTCTGTATCATTGATATATTTGAATTTATCTGCATCTAGCATAATGCAAGTAATCGTAGTACCATCATTTGCATCTTTTTTCCATTCGCTTTTTAGGTATGCAACTGCGGCTCTTCTATTTCCTAGCTTTGTTAGCGTGTCAGTTAGCGCCATAGTTTTTAAAATATTATTTGATTGTTCTAACTCTTTTGTGCGTAATTTTACTTGCTCTTCTAGCGATTTATTGAGTGCTATGAGTCTGTTATTCATATTCATCGTTCTATTAAATAGTTGATTCACTGCAAATAATAATGGACCAATTGTACTTTCTGTATCATCTCGAATCATTTCATATGCTTTTTTAGGGTCTTGTCCTTCTTTTATTGCTTTTATTTGCTTTACCAAAATTTTATCTGTTCCAAGTATATGAATTGAGAGCCAACTTGATAAAAAGTGAAATAATACTTCATGGCTAATAAGGTTTTCTTTGATCCCTTCAAATAGTTTTGTAGCTTCTTTAAAAAAAACTTTATGGGCTTTTTTGTGAGTATCTATATGTCTTGGATCTACATTAGCCATCTCCATTTCATTTTCTTCATCTTCAAAATGTTCTTCAGCATATTTTGTTATCCCGTTAAATATTTGATCCAAGTGTTGTTGAGATATTGTTTTATTTGATTGAATGCTTTCACCAAGGTCATTTATCATATCTACAAGCTTTTTATGTTGAATATCAATAGAATCTATATTAGTTTCATAGCTTTTATCCCATTTAAATATGAGCATAAGTAGTGATTACCCCCCCCCACATATTAAATTCATAAATACAACATTTTGTATTTATGAATATATGAGTGATATTAAATAAAAAGTTAATTATAACATATCATAATGCAAAATTATCTATAAGGTTGAAGTTTAGATATGAATATACCCTATTTGGATTCTTTAATTTCTTATCAATGATTTCTAAGTATTCATCTTTACTTGGAATCTTACCCAACATAGCACATACTGCTGCTAATTCAGCACTTCCTAGATACACTTTTGCACCTTTGCCCATTCTGTTATCAAAGTTTCTTGTGCTAGTAGAAAATACAACAGAATTATCTTTTACTCTTGCTTGATTTCCCATACATAAGCTACAACCTGGTGCTTCCATTCTTGCACCAGCTGCACCAAATATAGCAAAATATCCCTCTTTCATCAATTGTTTTTCATCCATCTTTGTAGGTGGTGCTACCCACACTCTAGTAGGTAATTGCCCTTCATTATTTACTATTTCACCAAATGCTCTAAATAGTCCTATATTTGTCATACAGCTGCCAAGGAATATCTCATCAACTTTTTTAGCTCTGTCATTTGATGCTAATACTTCACTTAATGTTGCTACATCATCTGGATCATTTGGGCAAGCAACAATTGGCTCTACTATTTCGCTTAGATCTATTTCTATTATTTCTTCATATTCTGCATCAGAATCTGGCTCTAATAGAATTGGATTATCTATCCATTCTTGCATTTTTCGTGCTCTTTCTTTTAGTGTGTTTGCATCACCATAGCCATCTTTAATCATTGCTTCAATGAGTGCGATATTTGATTTTAAATATTCTATAATGGGCTCTTTATCAAGCCTTACACTGCAGGCTGCAGCACTTCTTTCTGCACTTGCATCACTTAATTCAAATGCTTGTTCTACTTTTAAGTGTGGCAATCCTTCTATTTCAAGAATCTTTCCATTGAATATATTTTTCTTATTTTTTTTCTCTACAGTTAATAAACCTTTCTTAATAGCATAATATGGTATAGCATTTACTAAATCTCTTAGAGTAATACCTTTGTTCATCTCTCCTTTGAATCTTACTAATACAGATTTTGGTACATCAAGAGGCATTATTCCATTTACTGCTGCAAATGCTACAAGCCCACTACCTGCTGGGAAACTTATCCCTATTGGAAATCTTGTATGAGAATCTCCGCCTGTCCCTAATGTATCTGGCAATACAAATCTATTAAGCCAAGAATGGATTACTCCATCTTTTGGTCTTAGTGCAACACCGCCTCTATTCTTAATGAAATCAGGTAGCGTAGCTTGTAATGATACATCAGCAGCTTTTGGATATGCTGCTGTGTGGCAGAAGCTTTGCATTACAAATGAGCTTAAGAATTTAAGTGCTGCCATTTCTTTGATTTCATCTCTAGTCATTGCACCTGTTGTATCTTGTGATCCCACAGTTGTTGTTATTGGCTCACAATATTCTCCAGCTCTCACTCCTTCTTTGCCACACGCACGACCTATTATTTTTTGTGCTAGTGTATATCCTTTGTTTGATTCTTTTGGTGGTAGCGGTTTTTTAAATATTTCTTCTTGACTTAGTCCTAGAAATGCCCTTGCTTTTGCTGTTAGCTTTCTTCCTATTATTAGATTTATTCTTCCACCTGCACGCATTTCATCAAATATAGTTACTGGTGTTAGTGTAAATTTTGAAATCTCTTGTCCATCTTTTTTTATCACACCTTCATAAGGATAAATTTCTATTTTATCCCCTTCTTTCATTTGTGTAACATCAGCTATTATAGGCAAACAGCCGCTATCTTGGCAAGTATTGAAAAATATTGGTGCTATTACATTTCCTATTACTACACCACCACTTTTTTTATTTGGTATGAATGGAATCTCATCGCCAAAATGCCACATTATGGAGTTGCAAGCAGATTTTCTTGAGCTTCCTGTTCCTACGACATCGCCGACATATGCTACTTTGCCTTGTTTTTTAATAGCTTCTAATCTTTCTTTTGGATTTTCAACTCTATTTTTTAGCATAGCTTGAGCGTGAAGTGGTATATCACTTCTTGTGAATGCATCACTAGCAGGGCTTAAATCATCAGTGTTTGTTTCACCATCTATTTTTAATACAGATATTTCTATCTTTTCATCAAGAGGTTTTTTGCTTAGAAACCACTCTGCATTTGCCCAAGATTCTATTACTTCTTTTGCAAATCTATTACTTTTGCTTAGTTCTGCTATCACATCAAAATTATCATATACAAAGATTAAATGCTTTAATACATTAGCAGCATCTTTTGCAAGGCTTTCATCTTTTAGTGCGTAAATAAGGGGTTCTATATTGTATCCACCAACCATAGTCCCTAGAATCTTGATTGCTTCTTGTTTTGAAATTGATTCTATGCTTATTTTATTTTTTATGATTTGCCCTAAAAATTCTGCTTTTATCTTAGCGCTATCATCAACGCCTGGTGATACTCTATTGAATAATAAATCTTTTGCAAATTCTACATTTTCATTATTTTTCAATAGCTCAATTACACTTTTTGTATCTTCTGTATTTAGTGGCAGAGGAGGGACATTATCTTGTGCTCTTAAATCAACTTGTTTTGCATAATTTTCTATAAAACCCATATCAATCTCCTAACTTTAAGCTTGGTTTATTTTTTATATTTGCGGATAGATGTTACAATAGAAACCTTTACAAATAAATTTTATTAAGGAGTGTATTGTGAAAATTTTTCAAAATGTAACGGAAATAATAGGGAAAACTCCAATTTTAAAAATTAACAATATAAAAACGCAGGCAAATATATATGTAAAATGTGAATTTATGAATCCAAGCGGCTCCATAAAGGATAGAATAGCTTATGCGATGATAAAAGATGCGCTAGATTCTGGGGTTATCACAAGAGATAGTACGATAATAGAGCCAACAAGTGGTAATACAGGTGTTGGCTTGGCTAGTATTTGTGCTTCACTTGGGATAAAATTAATCATAACAATGCCAGAATCAATGAGTATTGAGAGACGAAAGATTATTAGTATTTTTGGGGCAAGATTAGAGCTTACACCAAAAGAAAGTGGTATGAAAGGCGCTATTCAAAGGGCAAATGAATTAAAAAATGAAATACCAAATTCCATTATATTAGATCAGTTTTCAAATCTAAGTAACCCAAAAATACATAAAGAAACAACCGCAAAAGAAATAATAGAATCTTTTGGTGATATTACAATTGATGTTTTTGCAGCTGGTGTTGGCACAGGTGGAAGTATAAGTGGCATTGGTGAGGAATTAAAAAAGACATATCTATCGCTAGAGGTATTTGCTATTGAACCGCTAGATAGTCCTGTTTTAAGTGGAGGAAATCCTAGTCCTCATAAGATACAAGGTATTGGAGCTGGGTTTATCCCAAAGACATTAAATACAAAAATATATAGTGATGTTATAAGAGTAGATTCAAAAGATGCATTTAAATGTGCTAGAGAATTAGCATCAAAAGAGGGCTTGCTTGTTGGCATTTCATCTGGAGCGAATTTCTATGCGGCAAAAGAATTAGCAAAAAAATATCCAAATAAAAATATATTGACAATTTTAAATGATACAGGTGAGAGATATTTAAGCACTGAATTATTTGACAATTAGTCTTGTTAATTAATGAATTTTTGTGATTTAAATCAATACAATTAATTGAATTTATTTTGGAGTTTATTGTGGATAAAAAGATTTATGATGTATCGCAGAAGATTTTGAGTAAAAATGATATCAAAGCAAATGAATTGCGTCAAAAGTATAAGCATAAAAAATTATATGTGATAAATATGATGAGTTCGCCTGGTAGTGGTAAAACTACATTATTGGAAAATTTTGCTATTAATGATTATTTCAAATTTGCTGTAATTGAGGGCGATTTAGAGACAAATAGAGATGCTGATAGATTAAGAAAGCGAGGAATTAATGCGTATCAGATCACAACAGGAGATGCGTGCCACTTAGAGGCAAGTATGATAGAAAATGCCTATGATGTGCTTAGTTCTAATGGAGAATTGGAGAATCTAGATTTTTTATTTATTGAAAATGTGGGGAATCTAGTATGCCCTGCTAGCTATGATCTAGGCTCAAATATCAATATCGTCCTTCTTTCTACGCCAGAGGGCGATGATAAAGTATTAAAATATCCGACTATGTTTATGGTCGCAGATATTGTTGTGGTTACAAAAAGCGATATTATGGAATATTTTGATTTTAATCTTGAAAATATTCAATCAAATATTAATAAAATAAATCCAAAATCAAAGCTTTTTGTTATCAATAATAAAGATGAAAGCACAATAAGGGAGTTAGCAGATTATCTAATGTGGTGCAAAGATAATCAAATTACTTCAAAATATAATTATTAAAAGGAGAAAATGATGTGCCTTGCGATACCATCAAAGGTTATTGAAATAAATAAAGATACAAATATAGCGCTTGTTGATACTATGGGTGTAAGGAGGGAAGCAAGCCTTGATCTTATGCGAGATGATGTGCAAATCGGGGATTTTGTGCTACTTCATATTGGGTATGTGATGAGTAAAATAGATGAAGAAAGTGCAAGAGAATCTCTAAAAATATATGATGAAATTATAAAAGATATGGAAGAGGAAGAGGCATAATTTATGCTGATTTATATCATTAATTTAGAGGCTTCTATTGATAGGAAAAATTCAATGATTGAAAAAATTAAGCTCCTTGCAAATCAAATGCAATATAAAATATTTTTAGAATCTAATCTGTTAAATAAAGATATTGCAGATTCTAAAGAGGAGTTTTATTTTTCATTTTTTAGTGCAACAGATGCAAAAGATATAGAATCTAAAAAGATGATAATCAAAAATTATAATTTATTTTTAACGCGATTGATACGCGGCAAAGGGCTTAGCTTTAGTGAGCTTGCTTGTTTTCATTCGCATTATTTACTATGGGATAAATGCGTTTCTTTGGATGAAAATATCATTATTTTAGAAGATGATATTAGCTTTAGTAGTGATTTTTTAGATTCTGTTGTTGCGATAAAAAATAGCAATTTTGAGTATGTTAGGCTTATGTATCTATTTGATAGAAAGGTTTATCAAATAGATGATAATTTTCATATAAGCTATGGGAATATATCTGGAACTCAAGGGTATTTTCTAACTCCAAGTGGTGCAAGAAAATTACTAAAAAATGCAAAAATTTGGTTTCATTGTGTTGATAACTATATGGATATGTTTTTTATAAATAATGTAAAAAATATTATATATAAGCCATTTTGCATACACGAAGATATAAGGCATTCATCAAATTCTACAATCCAGACAGAATCTATAGATAAACCAAAAGGATTCTATAAGATTACTAGAGAAGTATTTAGATTTTTGATGTTTTCAATTTATAAGAATCTTTATTTATTATTTCATAGGTAGGTTTTATGTTTAGTAGATTTTATAATATCCTGCATAATATCAAATCTCATTCTAAAAATGCCTTTAGGGTATATCTTTTTGCCTCGATTTTATCGATTATTAGTGGGATTTTATGTAGCATTATTGTGTTATTTGGCTTTCAAGATGACAAAAATATATGGAAGTATTTTTTATTGTGTTTTTTTCTTGTTTTTGTCGCCCTAGATTTAGAGAGCATTGATTTTAAAATCAAAAATAAATTTATTAGATATATGCTTATAAGCGGTATTGTAATCATCTCTGGCTTATTTGTGTATTTTAATATTATTATATTGATGGAATCTAGCGATATAGCGGTTTTGAAATATTGTATGCTATTGCTATCGATATGTGTGCTATTTGTGGTATTTAATTTAAGATTTAATTTTTATAGTTTTTATAGTTTTTTAAAAGATTTATATTTTGTGTTTTTTGTAGTTTTGTTATTAGCAATTCTATTTGGGATACTATTTCTAAGCATCGATTTTTTGTTTAATATACCTTATGATGTGTTTAGATTGAATTTATTTTGCTTGATTGTGGTTTTTACTATAGCATTTATATTTTTTATTGGCAAAGTATCGCTATTAAATCATTATTTAATGCAACCAAAAGAAGAATTAGAAATCATAAAAAATAAAAATTTGAATTATATATTCTTGATTTTTTGTGTGTTTGCATATTGCTATATTAGTATTTTATTTGTTTATTTTCTGCTTTTATTTATTGGTGTGATTGATGAGCAATATAGCGCTATTCATTTGATCATTTGGTTTAGTTTTTTTGGTATGGTTTTGTTTTGGTTGAATAAATCTTTTGATACAAAGTATTTTGGCAAATTGTTTTTAACATCTTTGTTTGCGCTAAATATCATTGCGTTTTACTCGATATGTATTAGGATTGATGAGTATGGATTCACCCCAAGCAGGTATTTTGTATTTATATCTTGTTTGTTTTTGTTTGTGGCGATTATATTTTCATTGTTGCTTCATTTTTATCTAAAAATTTTATTGTATTTATTTTCATTTTTGTGTGTGATTTCATCATTTGGTAGCTTGAGCGCGCTAAATGTATCTATAGATTCACAATTAAATGAGCTAAAAAAACTGGAGCTAACAAATGATAATTTAAATAGAATCTCAAATATTTGTTATTTTTTAAATGATTTTATAGATGATGATAGACTAAAAAAATGCAAAGATTTTATAGATTCAAATAGAGTGGTATCAAATAAAATTCATTATAAAGCTTTTGATACAGTAAATGTCTTTGATGTAAAAAATTTTGATGTATTGATAAATGTACAATTATATGATGGTGTTTTTGAAGCTGGTGATTATAAATTTACATTGCATTTAGATAGATTTGAAGTGTATAAAAATGGGCAAATGTTATTAAGTATTGATCATTTCTATGATACTTTAATTAATCAAATTGAAAATAATATATCAGAAATAGAACTAAATCATAATGGAAACAAGATGAGATTGTATGTTTATTCCATAAGATACGATACTTTAGAGCATTTTATTTTATCGATGTCATTTGATGTATTGATAAAGCACAATAATATCAAGTAGTAAATAATGCTACTAGAATCTTCTAATGAAAAAAAAAGACAATTTATAAATCTACTTCCAAGGCGTTTTGGTTTAAAGGGTGGTAAAATCCATCTCTATGGAGCACCAAGAAGTGGAAAAACTTGCATTGCACTGCATTATATAAAAGATATAAAAAATTCATTTTATATTGATTGCAATGATTTACGCAATAGAGATGATTTGATAAAGAATTATTTGCTAAAAATTTCTATGGAAAAAAAGATTGAGGTTCTCATCTTAGATAATATGGATTTTACGAAATTCATGCTTCCTGCGATAGAAAATATCATCACAATAAATGAATATCAATCGCCAAATTTAGATTTTGTAAATAAAAAGATTCTGCCACTTAGCTTTGAGGAATATATAAGCTTTGATACTTTAAATCAGGATATAAATCACCTTTTTGCTAATTTTTTGAACTACGGAAATCTCCCTATGACTTTAAGTATAAAAGATCCAAATAGGATGTATTTTAAGCAGCAGATGCTTTCTTTGGTGTTTAGGCATCAATTGCATATTTTTATGCTTCTCTGTCAGTTTCAAGGTAAGCCAATCACGACAAATCAAATATATTCATTGTTAAAAAAAGATTCTAAAATATCAAAAGATAGTATTTATAGCATTATAAAAGATTGGCAAGATAGGGGTATTTTGTATCTAGTACCAAATTATAGCAACGAAAGACTAGCAAAGAAGGTGTTTTTGTGGGACTTTAGTATAAGATCATCACTTAGCTATGATAAAAATATATTATGCAGTGTTGAAAATATGGTGTTTTTAGAATTATTAAAGCTTGATTCTCCTATTTATTATTCAAATAAGATAAATTTAATATGCAACAATAATGGCTATATAATATCACTTTTTAGCACTATTGAAATCATAAAAGATATGCTTGTAGAGGTTGATTTTATGGGTTTAGACATTGTTGTGATTACATTTGGATTAGATGATGAAATAAAAATAAAAGATAAGATTGTGAAAATTTGCAATTTTATTAATTTTGCACTTGAAGAATAGATGCTAAAACAGTGTGATCCTAGGATTAAGCCTAGAATCTACATTTTATATTTGTTCGCTATGAATATCATTCATATAGAATCTAACAGAACCCATACCTTCTTTTAATGCCCATTCATATGCTTGTGATACAAATTCCCAATTGATATGCTTGTAGAATTCTTCTAAGTATTTTGGTCTAAGATTCTGATAATCAATATAATAAGCGTGCTCCCATACATCTACAACTAAAATTGGAATATAATTTTTATCGTGCGGTGTATTTGCGTTTGAAGTTTGCACAATTTCTAGCTTTTGATGTTCATTTACTACGACCCAACACCAACCAGATCCAAATAATGTAGTTGCAGATTGAATGAATGCTTCTTTAAATTTATCAATGCTTCCAAAATCTCTATTTATCGCATCTTCAAGATCTTTTGAGATTTGAGTTGTTTTTGGAGAGATGCAATCCCAGTAAAAATCGTGATTATAAACTTGTGCAGCATTGTTGTAGATTCCACCTTTTGCATTCATAATGATGTCATATAAAGATTTATTTGCAAATTCAGAATCTTTGATTAGATTGTTTAGATTGTTGATATAAGTTTGATGATGTTTTGAGTAATGAAAATCAATCGTCTTATCGCTTATAAACTCTCCATTAAATGCATTTTTGTCATATGGTAAATTTCTTAAATTAAACATAAAAACTCCTTATTAATTAAAAATAAAAATCCATTATACAACTTATCTCTTAAATGTGGAAGATTTTGAATGGATAATATCAGTCCCCTCTGGTATTTTAAATACAAATATGTCTTCATCTATATTTGTATTGATTTTTACATTATTTAATATGATTTCATTGTTATTATCAAATTTATCGGTATATTCTATCTTGCTAGGCATATCATTTGAATCTAAAAATATAAAAAAAATATTATCATTTATATTGCTTATTATTTTATTTCCATCTTGTTTTGCATTTTTTAACACATTTACAATTCCATCTTCATTATTATTAGAAAACAATATAGCTTGATTTAAATTCGGTTCATAGACTATCGTTTGTCCATTATTTATAAGTACTTGCTTTTTTATTGGTTTATCGTATTGAAAATATTGATTCTGCCTTGTTGCAGAGAAACTTCCTTTATATTCTATTATTTGATTATCGCTTTTTACTATTTGTTTAAAATCTGCTTTGATGTTATCAAGATTTGAAAAATCAAAAGAGAATGTAAAATTTATAATACAGAAAATATAAAATAAGATTCTCATAAATCACCTTTTTTGTATAGATTAATGTTAGATTTTAACATAAAAATGATAGAATCCGCCGCATAAACAATAATAATCAAGGGTTTCGATGATACAAAATATACTAAGTAAGATTCTTGGCACTAGAAACCAAAGAATGCTAAATAAATATAAAAAACAACTCAATGCAATTAATAATTTAGAATCCAAATATCAGGCTTTAAGTGATGATGAATTGAAAGCTGCATTTGAGAAGCTAAGAGCAGATACAAAAAGTAAATTTGATAACATAGGAAATGAAGCATTAAATTTTGCTTTAGTGGAGTCTTTTGCAATAACTAGAGAGGCTTCAAAAAGAGTTTTAAATATGAGGCATTTTGATGTTCAGCTAATAGGAGCTATGGTTTTACACGAGGGTAAAATCGCAGAGATGAAAACAGGAGAGGGTAAAACACTTGTTGCTACGCTTGCTGTTAGCTTAAATGCGATGGCTGGTAAGAGTATCCATATCGTTACTGTAAATGACTATCTAGCACGCAGAGATGCCACAGAAATGAAGCCTTTGTATGAATTTTTGGGTTATAGTGTTGGCATTGTTACAGGTGATGAAAGAGATGAGAGAAGTAAGCTAGAGCAATATAGTTGTAATATTATTTATGGTACTAATAATGAATTTGGATTTGATTACCTAAGGGATAATATGAAATTCTCTCTCTCTAGTCAATTCCAAAAGGATCATTTCTTTGCTATTGTTGATGAGGTGGATTCTATCCTTATTGATGAGGCTAGGACACCACTTATCATTTCTGGTCCCGCAAATAGAAAATTAGAAAATTATGGATTAGCAAATAGTGTTGCACAAAAAATGATAAGAGATACAGATTTTAGTGTCGATGAAAAAAATAGAACCATACTTATATCAGAATCTGGCATCAAAAAAGCAGAAGAATCTTTTAATGTAGATAATTTATATAATATAGAAAATGCTTTTTTAGCGCATCATTTAGATCAGGCATTAAAGGCAAATTTTTTATTCCAAAAAGATAAAGATTATATTGTTAGAGATGGAGAGGTTATCATTGTAGATGAATTTACAGGAAGATTAAGCGAGGGGAGGAGATTTAGCGATGGTTTGCATCAAGCAATCGAGGCAAAAGAACTTGTGGATATAAAAGAAGAAACACAAACTCTAGCAGATATTACATTTCAAAATTACTTTAGAATGTATGAGAAGTTATCTGGTATGACTGGGACTGCTCAAACAGAAGCGACAGAATTTTTGCAGATTTATAAATTAGATGTTGTTAGTATTCCTACAAATGTCCCAAATATTAGAAAAGATTACAATGACTTAATCTTTAAAAGTGAGGTTGAAAAATTTGATGCAGTATGTCAAAAAATAGTAGAACTCCATAAAAAAGGGATTCCAGTGTTAATTGGAACTGCAAGTATAGAAAAGAGTGAGAAATTGCACGAATTGCTAAAAAAACATCGAATTCCACATACTGTTTTAAATGCGAAGCAGCATACAAAAGAAGCAGAGATTATTAAAGATGCAGGTAAAAAGGGTGCTGTAACCATCGCTACAAATATGGCTGGTCGTGGTGTTGATATCAAGATAGATAAGGAAGTAATGGATCTTGGTGGATTATTTATCATTGGGACAGAAAGACATGAAAGCAGAAGAATTGATAATCAGCTAAGGGGTAGAAGTGGGCGACAAGGTGATCCTGGTGCTAGTCAATTTTATTTAAGTCTTGAGGATAATCTCCTTAGAATCTTTGGAAGTGATAAAATAAAAGGCATTATGGAAAAACTTGGTTTAAAAAATGGCGAACATATAGAATCTAGTTTTGTTACACGATCTATTGAAAATGCACAAAAAAAAGTGGAATCTATGCATTTTGAAGCTAGAAAGCATGTTTTAGAGTATGATGATGTGGCAAATGAACAAAGAAAAATCATCTATAAATTTAGAAATAAACTTCTTGATGAAAATTATGATTTATCGCAAAAGATAAGAGAAGATAGAGAGTTTAGTGTCCAAAATATATTTGTGAATTTTGATTTTGTTAAAGAAAATGATATTGATAAGGTTGGCATTTCAAATAAGATTCTAGAGGATTTTGGGAGCAAGGTTGTATTTAGTGATTCTATGAATGATATTACACAGCTACAAGAAGAGGCTATATTAAAACTTCAAAATGATTATGATTTAAAGATTGCTCCTCTTTCTGATATACAAAGAAAGGAGATTGAGCGTATAGTATATTTGCAAGTGTTGGATAATACTTGGAGAGAGCATCTATATACTATGGATAATCTAAAAACAGGTATCGGACTTAGAGGTTATAATCAAAAAGATCCGTTAATTGAATATAAAAAAGAGAGTTATGATTTGTTTTTAGAGTTAAAAGATAGCTTAAGGCTTGAGAGTGCAAAAATGATTCATTTAATAAAGCTAAGAGAACAGAGTAATGATGATGAAGAGCAGGCAAAAGCTATGTTAAAAAATCTTGAAGAAGAAAATACTGATGTCTTATCTTTTAATAAAGACAATAAAGAAAATGAAGCTAAAAAAAGTACAAAAGTAGCTAGAAATGATCCTTGTCCTTGTGGTAGTGGCAAAAAATATAAATTATGTCACGGAAAAAGCGGTCCTAAAAAGGGTATATTAGCTAATTAAAAGGCTTTTATATTGTTGATTAGATTTTTAGTATTTAAATATCTTAGATTTGATAAAACGCAACCATTTATATCAATCACTGCGATATTAGCATTTATTGGCGTTGGTGTTGGCGTTATGGTGCTTATTGTTGCGATGGCTATAATGGAAGGCATGATAAAACATTTTGAAGATAGATTATTTACTATGAATTATCCTCTTACAATTTTTCAGAAGGGTTATGGTTCGGTAGATTCTGCTTTGTTGCTAGATCTTACACAGAAGTTTCCAGAATTGCAATTTAGTCCATATGTGAAATCTCAAGGTGCTATCAAAATAGGTGATATACTTAATGCTGGTATTGTGTATGGTGTGGATTTTGATAAAGAGGTATCAATAAATAAAATTTTAAGAGAAACCTCTAATAGTGTAAAATTTAATCAAGATAGCATTCTTGTAGGTAAAAAACTTCTTGATGATACTTCTGTTGATATCAATACTAGAATTACTTTGATTTTTACTCAATTACAAGCAGGTGGAATGGGGCTTGTGCCTAGTATGAAGCGATTTAATATAGATGGATATTTTAATTCTGGTCTCCATTCATATGATAGTAGTTATATGTATATCAATATTTCTACACTACAAACGATTAAAAATTATGCACCAAACATATATGATGGAATCCACATATATTCAAATAATCCAATGACGGATATTATAAGATTAAGAGAATCTTTACCTCGTGATGTTGGTATTGTTGGCTGGTGGGAACAAAATGGTAATTTCTTTAATGCAATAGCTATGGAAAAGAGGGCATTATTTATTGTACTGATGCTTATTATTATTATGGCATCATTAAATATTATTAGTTCTCTTATGATGGTTATTATGACAAGAAGGCGTGAAATTGCACTGCTTTTATCACTTGGTATGCAAAAAAAAGATATACAAAAGACATTTTTTTATCTAGGAAATGCAATAGGTATTAGCGGTGTATTTTTTGGTGTTTTACTTGCATTTGTGTTATTGTATGTATTGCATACATTTCCTATAATATCACTTCCTGCAGATGTTTATGGCAGCTCAAAATTACCTCTACATATATCATTTATTGATATTTTATTTACTATTTTTGGTGCTATTTTGGTTGTAGTGTTATCTTCGTATTATCCGTCAATCAAAGCATCAAAAATCAATCCTTTATCCACGCTAAGAAGTGAATAATTAGAATAAATTAATTTATGTTATTTTTTGGTTTTATCATTGTAATTCTATTTTTTTTCGCTATAATTCCTACTTCATTATTTTATGCGGGAATAGCTCAGTGGTAGAGCACAACCTTGCCAAGGTTGGGGCCGCGGGTTCGATCCCCGTTTCCCGCTCCAAATTATTATTGCCCGGGTGGTGGAATTGGTAGACACAAGGGACTTAAAATCCCTCGGATATTGCTTCCGTGCCGGTTCAAGTCCGGCCTCGGGCACCATAGTGGCGACATAGCCAAGTGGTAAGGCATGGGCCTGCAAAGCCTTGATTCCCCAGTTCGAATCTGGGTGTCGCCTCCACTATTACTAATCGGGAGATGGCTGAGTGGTTGAAAGCGGCGGTCTTGAAAACCGTTGAGGGTAACACCTCCGGGGGTTCGAATCCCTCTCTCCCGGCCACTTTTATTTTACTTCAAATCTTTAAAAAACTAAATTTTGATAACACAATTAAATTAGTATGAAATAAGTAATAAATTTTTGTTTGTTAGCTTTTAGTATTTGCAATGATTTAAGTTAAACATCAAATAGAATCTCATCATTCATAAAATCATTATATATTTGTTTGTTTATTTGTGTTTTTGAAAATGCTATAAAGTAATTATTTTTTATATTTTCTTTGTTATATTTGAGTTGTTTTTTTGTCGTGCAATCAAGCATTATTCCACCACTTTCTCTTAAGATAATATCACTTGCTGCTGTGTCCCACTCCTTTGTCCCATTAAAACGCGGATAAATATCTGCCTTTCCTTCTGCAATAGCGCATATTTTTAGTGATGATCCAAGTGTTTGCTTTTTGAGATTGTATTGTTTGATGAAGCGATCTATGGCATCTGTGCTGTGGAATCTACTATCGAGGGCTATGATGTTTTTGTGATTATTTTGGCTATATATTTGTTTTGCATTTTCAATAATGCTTGAATTTTCTAGCATATATGCCCCACCTTTATCTATTGCAAAGTAGATTTTTTTTAAAGCAGGTGCATACACTACGCCTAATATCGGGGTGTTGTGCTTTAATAATGCTATATTGATTGTGAATTCATCATTTTGTGAGATAAAATCTTTCGTGCCATCTAGTGGATCTATAAGCCATAGATATTCTTGATTTGCCCTTTGTTTGTAATCTAATATATTTTCTTCAGAATTTATTTTAAAATTACTAATTTTTTTTAGATTCTTGGTTATTGTTGTGTTTGATTCTATATCAGCCTGTGTTAGTGGCGAGTTATCATCTTTGTTTGTAAAATTTTTGTCTCCATAGTATTTCATTACTTTATCACCAGCTTTAAAAGCTATATTGATGATATGATTTAGCAATGTTTTCATAGCTTTGTTTCTAGATCTAATATGGAATCTATTTCTATCCAACCACGATTGATAAAGATTGGTTCTATGTTGTTGAATGTATTAATGATTTCTTGTAAAAAACTAGTCATATACATATTTTGAAAGTTTTTGCCATCAAAGATTTTGTTTCTATCTAGATTGTCATAAAAGTCAATCATTTGTTGTATAAAATGATGTGATATTTTAAATAATCCTATGTACTGTCCTTCTATTTCATTGATAGAATATACCTTTTTTCCTATTTCTATGATTTTATTATCTTTGATTTTTAGGCTTTCTGCATCGCTTAATACATTTTCAAATCTGCTATCCCACAGCATTTTCCAATCTTTATCAATAATAACTCCAAAATCATTATTGTATTTTTTTAGTTTATTTATAATTTCACTTTTATATATAATATCTGAATAGCTAATGATCAAATCTTGTTTGTCAGCAATGCAAGATTCTAGAAAATCTCTTGCACAAAACATAGTCCATACCATATTTGTATGCTCAAAATTATTATTAATATAAAATCTATCTATTTTTGTGTATTCTTTTAAAATATGTGCTAAATACCCTCCAACAATTGCTATATCTGTTATATTGTTTTCTTTCAATGCTTCTAGCTCATAATCAATAATTGGTTTGTTATTGTATTTCACCATACATTTTGGAATGTTATTTGTAAGTGGTGCAAGCCGCGTCCCTCTGCCTGCTGCAAGAATTAGTGCTTTCATATATCAACCTTTATTTGTTCTAAGAAAAGATTCCATATTATTTTGCTCGGAATGCTTAATTTTTCCTCCCTTTCAATATGCCACATTATCCCAAAAAATGGCAAACTTGTATGCCTAAAAGCCTCTATTGTACCATCATTTGATTGTGCTAAAATTTCTAGATTGCTACCTGCTTTTGTGATGCAATAATGATGGAATGAATTGACTTCATAAATTTCATTGTTAAAATTGATTTTATGGTTTTGGTTTGCGTGATTTGGTTTTTTTTGTAATATTGATTTAAAATGATATGCTAGATGTTGAGCGCCTCTGCATACGGCAAAGATTGGAATCTTAAATTCTATGCAATATTTAATAATCTCTAATTCATAATTATCTCTTATATTGCTTAGTGTATTTGGATTTAAATGCGAGAGGTCATTACCACCACTAAAAATAATCGCATTAAATTTGTATTTTTCTATCGGTTTTGAATAGCTAAGTGGCACAAAATCTAAATCACATAGAAATTTCCCCCATTCTAAGCTTAGGCATTCTCGAATTTCATAGTAATTTGTATTTTGTTCTAATCGTTGAGTAATCCCTATCATAATGCAAATACTTGATTGTTAAGTGAATCTATAGTTAATTTTGCAGCTTGTTTATATGCTTTAAATCTTTCTTCTCCAACCCCAATTACAGCAGGAAGTGATAGTTCAGAACATCGTATTGCCATATGTGAATTTGCTCCACCATAGCAAGTAATTAATCCTGCAATATTTTTAGTAAATAAATAATCATATCCTGGATCCGCAGAATCTATTAATACAATTTTATTTTCTAATTCTAAGTCGTTTTCTATTGCTGTTGGTGCTGTGATTGTTTTTTGTGTGATGAAATTTGGCTGTGATTGCAAGCTCACAAAATACATCACATCATCACTATTAATAATTAGTGGCGGTAATTTGATAGCTTCTGTAACTTTGTATTCTTCTTTATGTCTTTGTATCTCATTTTTGAATTTTTCGCTAGGTGCGTCTTTGTAGATTGTTGATTGCAGTGAGAGTATGTTATTTATATCTAAATGCGCAAGGTCCTCTTTGCTTATGTTTAATTCATTTCCAAATTCTGATATTAAATCAATCGTGTTTGATAATAGTTTGCTAAATTTAAATTTTGCTAATTCTCTTCCTTCTATAACCATTCTAAAAAAGTCAAATAATTCTTTTGCATTGATTTGGATTCCATTTTGTAGGAGTAGTATGTTTAGATAGTCTTCTTTTTCTTTTGTTAGATTAAAGTTATCATTGTGTTTTATTGTGTTGTTATTATTTGTATTTGAAAAATATACATCAAATGCTTCTTTGTATGAAGGTGATAGTATGTTATAACTTCCAGCACGAAGATGACCATATTTTTCTAAAAATTCTTCTTTTTGTAAGATACCATTTTGCATTTTTATCATATCAATTGATAGTTCTTTATTGATTGTTTTTAAGGATAATAAAAATTGATTTTTTTCATCTACACTAAAAAACCCAATATCAACAAGTGAGTTTATCATCTGCATTGCCACAAATGCCGCCCTTGCAATGCCTGCAAACGGTAATGTCCCAAATCGCTTACAATCCTCAATTAGCCAATAAATCTTATCTATGATACTTAAATCTGATTTCATTATTGAATTAAATCTCATATCAAGTATTTTTATTTTTTCTAAATCCTTTAAATATAGGCCATTTTTAGAATTTAAAATATCATTTGTAAGTGATAGTAAAGAAAATTCTATGCGTTTTAATTCGTTTTGATTGAAACCATAATTCTTTAATACTTGCAATTTATTTGGTAGGTTAAAATCATAGCACGAAAATACTATTTCAAATTCCACTTTATCGTGTAGATATGGTTTGGATTCTAGAGAATCTATATAGTAATTTACTAATTTATCTGCTATTGTTGTATCTAGATTTTTTGGTATGAATGAGTTAAATGACAGCCTCACATCAATATATGGAACACCTAAAAATGAATACATCAATGGATGTGATCTTAGATTTCTGTAGCCGTAATTGTCTCTTTGATATGCCCAAATGTTGTCAGTTACTAATTCTTTATATAAAGATAGTGCCAATCTTTTTGGTTTTAGTCCTATGATTTCTGCTGGATTCCAATCTGGCATAACACCAAAAATTGTTTTATTACCTAGAATGTGAGGGTGGCGTAGTGATAGATTATCTATTTGCTTTTGTAGTCGTTCTAAAATATTACCATTTATGGTATTGAAGTAGTTTTTTTTATTTGTCATCACAAGCGGTCTAACTTGTAATATATATAGATCACCATTTTTTGTGAATGCAAATTCCACATCTAATGCGTTGTTATCAAAGATGCTTTCTAGCTCTAATAATGCCTGTATGATTTTGTTTATTCTTCTATCTTTTGAGACACATCCTCTAAAGATAATAATATTTGTGATATTTGATGTCGATCCACTAGTGATACTATCACTGCTCCCACTTTCATCGTAGCTTATACAAAAATATGGAGCGTAATTATCTTTATCAACGCTAAATGCAACACCGCATATATCAATATCATTTAGCATAGGTTGGATTAGTATTTGATTGTTGTGATTATCTTTGCCCATTGATATTTTGACTTTGTCAAATGCATCTTTTATTATCTCTTTGTTGCTTGTATCGATATTTGCTATACTTAGAAACGCACCAGCATTAGATGTAAGATTTGTATCTTCATTTGATGCAGAGCTTCTTATAATGACTTTATCTCCTAGATTCTTAATATCATTTATTACATCATCATTAATATCATTGATGATGACCAAAGGTAGAATCTTGGCTTCTTTTATAATAGGAGATAAATTTTTAAGATTCTCCCCTTTGTTTGTAAATGATAATTTTTTCAAATACTCCCCTTTAATTTACTTTTTTTGCACTCCAGCATCTAGTGGTATATCTTATGTTAAAACTACTTGGAAGTTTGTGTTTCATTTGATATGCGATTTTTTCAAATAATTCACTACCTTCTTTTGTCTCTAAATCCCAGTATGGATTTTTGACGCTTTTCCACGCATTGATATAATTATCAATACTTTGATGAAAATAAAAATCTTGCTCTAGATACATAATATCATTAAATAGATCTTTTCTGCTTTCAATGATTGGACGCTGATCTTCTCTCCTAACGCCTCTATTGTAGTTTGGTACTAAGTCCATAATAATCTCTTCTGCTATTTCTTGAATAGGATCGTTTAAATCTCTATGATTCCACATACAAGAGAAATATCCATTGTCTTTTAAGATTCTATGTGTTTCTTGTAATGCTAAATCTCTATCCATCACATTAAAGCTGCTTCCAAATGTAACCCAATCAAATGTTTTATCCTCTAGTGTGCTTTCTATGCCAATTGCTCGCACCCATTTTATATCTTGATTTTTTGTGCGCTCAATGCCTATTTCTCTCATAGCATCATTTGGCTCTACTGATGTTACTTGACAATTTCTCTCAAGTAACATTATGCTTAAATTGCCTGTGCCTGCTCCTATGTCAGCTACTTTTAACCTGTAATCCCCCCCCCCATTTGCATTTTTGCTTACGATGAATTTAAGCATATCAATGCTAATTGGTGCATAATTTGGTCTATATTCATAAAATTTAGCGTGCTTTGTGTAATCCCAGTTTTGTTCTACTATTTTTTCCATTTTGTTTCCTTTCTTTGTTTGATTAATTATTTACTTTTTTCGCACTCCAAGCTCGAATCTTGTATGGTATTTCAATAATTGATAGGTTTTGTATTTTTCGATTTATCATATCCATTATTTTATCCCATCGTTCTTTTCCCGCTTGTGCTTGTATATCATTTACTGATTGCCATGCTCCTATATATCGCTCTTTGCTCATCATTTCAATATAGTCGCATTCCATAAAAAAGCAGTCTATAAAATCGCCAGTTGATACAAGAATATCCTCCCACTTCTTTGTATTTTGAGATCCAGAACTTACTCTATTTAGCTCTGGTATGATAGTTTTGATTTCTTCTTCTATTTCATAAAATATAGAATCATTAAGTATGTTTCTAGGATTCCATATTGCTGTAAAATATCCGCCATTTTTTAAGATTCGTCTAAATTCTGGTAGTGATTTTGTATGATCTGTCCAATGAAATGACGATGCCATTATTACCCAGTCAAACTCTCGGTTGTTCATTTTTGTGCTTTCACCATCACCTTTGTGCCATTGTATATTTGTATTTTTTGTGTATTCTATGCCTTCTTTTCTCATAGCATCATTTGGTTCAATAGCAGTAACGCTAAATCCAAAATTTGCTAGCATTTTTGTAAGCTTCCCAGTGCCTGCCCCTACTTCACATATTTTAAAATCTTTTATATTTTTATTGAATGTATTTACGCACAAAAATAATTTTTCTAACAACATTGCACTATATGCTGGCCTATTAATGTAGTATTTGGCTACCTCTGTGAAATCGCCTTGTTTCATAAATCTCCTTTAAAATAATTTAAAAATCTTTTTGTATATATAAAGCTATCAAAGATTTTTGGTTCTTCTTGTTTGATATAGCTTAGTTCTTTATTAATATCATTTGCTAGTTTTTTTGAGAATTGTTCTAAATTATTTTTTTTATCCAATAAAAAATCAATAATTTCATCTTCATTAAAACATAGTTTATTGTGTTTATCTATCATTTTAAGAATAGCATCTATATAATTATAAGCCTCTTTTATGGCTAATTCTTGCAATCTTGTATCAATATTGTTTGTAAAAGATATTAATATTATAGGATATTGTGGAAATTTATCAGAAATAATATTATCTTTTAAAATGAAATATTGCCCTTTTATGCACTCTCTATCTTTTGCTATATCACTATTCATATCTATTTCTTTGACATACCCCCCCCCTATTAATCTTGATATTGTTGATATTGCAAATTTTGTATTATTTATATAAAAACTATGTGGAAAACATCTAGGAAATAAAGATCCTTTAATTACACTTTCGTTCTCATGTAAATTTTTGGTATCAATTTTATATTTAAACCTATTTGCAAATTTGCTAAGTGTAGTTTCTATCCCTGTGTCATTTATATCATTCATTGTTAAATATGTAATATCTGTTTTTAGATGATCTACTAGTTGTCTCATAGAAGCAAAATGAAACATTAAATGCGAAATATTATTTATCACATCTATAAGCATATTTTGCGCTTCACTTTTATTGTTTATGTTTGATATTGAATGGAACATTGTAACATTTATATTGCTTTTTATTACAGAAATTGGATCGCGAACTATTTGGTATATGGGAACATTTTTGTTGCAAGTATGTAATACTATGGAACTTTGCTTATTTAATGGGGCTTTATCTAGCACCATTCCATCAAAATTTCTATAAAAAATAAATGGTCTTATGATTTCATAACTCCATATTTCTTTTGGTTTTGCACCAAGTTTATTTAAATAATATACCATTGCAGTCATTCCTAGTCCATGTCCGCCAAGAAGTATATATTTATAATTTTGTGGATGTGGTAGCAAATTTGTAGAGCTTAGAATCTGTTTTGCAAATGGCATTTTATCCCAAAATGCTCCAAATCTCCCACCTTTTATAAGTTTTATTGCTGATTTTATTTTTCGTATTATCAAAGATCTAGCTCCAAAAAATTTTTATATTCTAACCAATTTTGAAATATATGTGAAGTGTGTTTTTCTATGATATTTGTTTCATTTATTAAGAATTCTTTTATATTTTTGTATGTGTTTGGATTCTTCTTAAAATATTCAAATAGTATTTCTATGCTTATTTTGTGTTTTTTATATTTATCTTCAATTTTTATGATTTCATCAAGATAGTCTTCTACTTTTTTGTGTATTTTCTCTAGTAATTCATCATTGATTTGTATTTGTTTTTGACTTGAGATGTTTAACTTGCGATCTTTAAATTTATCTGATATGTAATTGTTTGTTATATAGAATCTAGTATCTAATTTGTTATAGATATTGTTTTGCATATTAAATATGCTGAAATCATTATAAAATGGCGATACTATAAACTCTATATCATCGATATGGAAAAAGTATGGAAAAGATCGCGTGAATGTATCATTGACATTGATGTAGATTCTATCATCATCTGGTGCTACTGCATTAATGTGTTTTGCTATTTCTTTCATTGTTTGTTTTGCTAACTCACCTTTTAGCATTTTCGTATCGATGAATTTGATGCTTGTGATTTTGTCCTTTATCATATTTATATTACTATTAAAGCCAATTGTTGCAAAGAGAAATTTTGAATCATTTATGATATTAATATAGTCTTTTGAATTATCAAATTTATTTGTTACTATGCTTGTATAGATTGTGTGGTTTATAGCAGATACTATAAGTGGCATAGGATCTCTTACAAGACAGATTGCTGGAGCTTGTTTTTTAAAATGTTTGGTAAGATATTTTTGTATATTTTTATCATAGCCATCTATTGTAACTCCCCAGGCCCCATATCCGTAACCTCTAAATAACTCCCAATATATTCTTAATGCTACTTTGTTGTCTAGGTATTCTTGGTGTAGTGCAATTAGTGTCAATGGTAGTATATTGTTGTATCGTTTATGGGGGGGGGTAGATCTGTTGTGCATTTAGATATGTAATATAGCAAAGAATGATATCCAACTCCGTGACTTCCAATGAGAAAAAAGCTATAGCTTTGAGGTATAGGAAGAATTCTATCTATCCAAGCTGGTGTTATTCTTAGCAGTATGGACCTTATGATTAATTTGTATTCATTGTTTTTTATGCGATTTACTAGTGTTTTTATTTTATTCATTATGTACCTTTAGGAAGTTTTTGTAATAAACCCAAGATTCTACAATATTTGGCGCGTGTTTTTGTATCCCGCTTATTTCATATTGCAATAATGTCTTGAATTGATCAAAATGATGTTTATTTTCTTTAAAATACTGCAATACATCATTTTCATTGATTTTAGATTCTTCGTATAGTTTAAATTTATTTTTTAGATCTAATAGATATTGGTTTATTGTATTTTCTATTTGCATTTTTATTTTGTTATCTTTGTTGATTTGTTTTAGTATTGATTGTGTATTTTTCCCAATTATGCATACAGCAATTTTTCTATTTATTTCATCATCATTGATAATTTTAAGAATCTTGACTTTTTTGTGTAGTGTATTTTCAAATTGAACAACTTTAATATCAAATGAAATATCATCTATGTGAAAATTAAATTCTTTTTCTATGTTTAACGCAAGAGAATCTGCTATTTTTTTGGCAAAGAAACTTTTGTCTTCATTGATTTTATTGATACCGATTTTTGCGCAACATTTTGTGATTGTATTGTATGCATTTTGACTTGATAGATCATTTGTATCTATATAGATTAGCTCTTTTGTAATATGCTCAAATTGCTTTGGTGATGTTGTAAAAATAAAGTGATGAGGTAATTGATTATAAGATTCTAAATATGAGTCTAATACTTCACTAATTGATACGCTAATCCCCCCCCCCATAATATTATGAGCTAAAGTCATATTAATTCCGCCTCTAATAATGCTAATTGGATCTCTTACTAGGCAAAATACGGGAACTTTTTTGTTTAATTTATTGATAAATTTCATTGCGCATTGATAGCTGCTTAGATCTCTATCGCATACTATTCCATAGATTCTCCTCCAGCTAAAAAAGCAGATTCTATCAATTGATGCAATATCAAATTTTCGCATAGGATATGCTTTTGCAGCATACATAAAATGCCAAAAAGCATTTCTTCCTGTTCCATGTGATGCTAACATAATATATCTGTATCTTTGTGGTTTTAATGTATTTGTAAAAAGTGATATCCTTTTCCCTAAAAATCCAGCAGCAATTTTGTCATACCAGCCATATTCAAAACACATCTTAAGAACATTGAATTTCTTTTTTATGATATTCATTTATATTGCCTTTATTGAATTTATTATAATAACCCCAAGATTCTACAATATTTGGCGCATATTTTTTTACTATTGATACTTCATCATCAAAAACTATTTTATATTTCGTTTTTAATTCTTTGTGTTTATTTAAATATTCTATGATTTGATTTTCATTAATGAGATTTGCAGTAATGGTGTTTGCTATTTCTAATATAGTTTTGTAGTATGTATTTAGATGGATTGTGATTAGTGTGATTAATTCTTTGTCAAGTTTATCTATATCGCTATTGCTATATGCGTTTAATCCATACAATAGATCTTCTTTAAAAAATATATTGCTTACATTTTTGATGCATTTTTCTTTGAGAAATATTTGCTGTGTGGTTGAAAATATGATCTTCCCCCCCCCCATTTATGCTTATTGTAAGTGGTATTAATGCAGTAATATCGCCATATAATTTATGTGTGAAAAAATCTTTGCTATTTGGACATTGAAAATTAAATTTTTTTGCTAGGTTTTGCATTGTATTAAATGCATTGTCTTTTGATAAATTTTGCATATCAATAAATATTAGCTCGCTAATTTTGTCTTTTAAAACTCTATACAATGATGAAAACAGCACTATTTCTTTGATTTTATCATCTTTTTTATAGCTTGTAGTCTCTATCAAATAATGCAAAAAATCTAAGCTCGGCTTTTTAGATTCTGTGATTTTGTCATTTTTGTAATCTCTGTAACATATTCTATCGTGTATAGAATCTAGAGCGTTTTTTATTATTATGTATGAGTTATTTTGTTTTGTTATGGTTGTTTGTATTGCTGTATCACAATGCTTGCTAATGCCTCTTAGATTAATATGTGTTTTTAGGATACTGATTGGATCTCTTGTTAAAACTATGGTTGGTATTTTTTGATTAATTTTTTCTACGATTTTATTTTCTTTTTCTACATTTAGCTCTGCAAAAGTCATTGCACAGATTCTATTTTTTGGCTTAAATAATAATAAGGAAAGATACATATAGCATCGTTTATAATAACCTTCAAATGCATAATACCAATTTACTCTGACATTGCAATATTGTAAAAATAATAAAAATGCATTTCTTCCTAATCCGTGTGATCCAATGATGATGAAGTCTGCTTTTTTAGGAAATTTGATGTGTAAAATATCTATTATTTTTATGATAATTTTATATAGATGATTGTCGATGTATAATTTAATCGGTCTTGCTATAAACTTTAGTATCTTTTTCATATGGCTCCTTTGGTTGAAGGGCTTATTTTACAATTTTTTAAACAAATTAAAAAGATTCTACAAATTTATTATAGTGCTTCCATGATTTTATTTTTTCTGGGGCATTTTCTTTTATCAGGCTTAATTCATAATCCCAATACAATTTAATTTGGTTTCTTACTTTTGTGTTGTTATTGAAATATTCTAGCAACACCTCTTCAATTCCACCATTTTGTATAAATTCCTTTAGTGTATAGAATTTATGATGTATTGATTTTGTTGCAATTATCTCTTTTTGTGTGCTTTGTATATCAAAATGAAAATTAAAAAAATGTTTATAAATATTGATTGAAGAGTAGTTAGCAGTAAAGTCATTTGTACTATTTTTAAAATCCAAATTAAGAATCTTTGCTACATTATTCATTGTGTTAAGTGATTCTAGTGGTGTGCTAAAATATTTAGTATCTATGAAATATAAACTTTGTGTAGTGTTTTGTAATTGATTGATAAGCGATGTAAAACAAAAAAATGGAATGATTTTACTATTTCTTATTGTTTGTATTAGAAATACTATTACATTATAGATATCATCATACATTATGCGCCTTAATGATGAATCTTTATAGCTAATCCCCCCCCCCCCATTGATTGTGATTTTGTCTGTTTTAATTCCGTATGCAAGTTTTGGAATGATATGATAGTGTGTGTGCGTCCTTAGAATGCTAATTGGATCTCTTACTAGGCAAAATACTGGAACTTTAGAATCTAATTTTTGTAGTATATTTTTTCTTGTGTTATCTATATATGCCTTTTCTATACTTAATCCATATAGTTTATTTTTGTATTGCATTGCCTGCTTTCTTGCAAGCAAAACATAATCACTTCTAGCAAACATATTATCTAGGGTCATTGGATTTGCATTTATCTTTTGCATATATTTTATAAATGCTACAAATCCAACACCATGGCTCCCAGCAATAATATAAGAATAATCTTTTGGCATATTTAGGAATTTTGTCCAGTATGTTGATACAAAAACATTATATTTGAATTGATGATTGGTATAAAACTCACCCTTTATTTGCGGTAAAACATATATAGAAAGCCTTTTTATGATATATTTGAATTCTTTGTTTTTAATGCGCTGTATTAATCTTTTTATTTTCTTTTTCATTGTTTATTTTATGTATGGTATTTTGTTGTTTTTTATATATTGCAATATAGTATTTGCTTTCAAGTTTGCATTGTTTGTTTCGCTATTGTCTATTTTTAGATGTGGATTTGGTGGATCAAAGGCAATATCTATTCCTACGACATCTTTTATTTTTCCACTTAATGCATCGGTGTATAGATTTTTTTGATCTCTTTTAATTAATTCTTCCATATCGCATTGTATATATACTTCAAGGTAATGTTTAAATGTATTTCTATTGTTTTGATATACCTCTTGAAATAATGAAATTGTTGATGCAATCACTACTATCCCTTGTTGTGATAACAGATTGCACATTTTTGCTCTAAGTATTGCCACTTGAATTCTAGAACTTCTATCGTGTTTATCGCAACTAATAATATCTCTAAATCCATCACCATCTAAATATACAACATTTGGAATTTCTTTTTTTATGAGATTATATAATTCTTTTGATATAGTGCTTTTCCCGCTCCCTGCCAATCCATTAATCCAAATAACAAGTCCATAATGATTCATTATTTTACCTCTATTTTTATTGGACATCTTTCTATTGTGCTTAATCTATGCGCTATAATTAATAATGTTTTATCTTGCGATACGTCATATATTTCGTCCATAATTTGAGATTCTGTATCATTATCTAATGCGCTTGTTGCTTCATCTAATACTAAGATTTCAGGATCATTGTATAACGCCCTGGCTATAGCGATTCGTTGTTTTTGTCCGCCACTTAATTTTATCCCACCATCTCCTACAATTGTATCAATTCCTTGATTTTTCTCTAAAAAATCCCAAATTTTTGCCTTTTTGCATACTTCTATAATTTTTGCTTTATCTGGTTTGTCGTTTAATACGATATTTTCTGCGACACTTCCATCAAATAAAAATACACTTTGTGGAATGTAGCCAATTTTCTTTCTCCACGATCTAAGATTTGAGTTATCAAGTAGTGTGCCATCGATTCTAATTTCTCCGCTCTTTGGCTTGTATATACCAATGATTAGATCAATTAGTGTGCTTTTTCCTGCACCACTTTTTCCAATAAATGCTATTTTGTCACCTTTTTTAATTTCTAAATTAAAATTTTTAATGATTGGTTTATTCTCTAGATACTCAAATGTTATATCCTTAATTTCTATTTTTTCTTTAAAATCTATAGGGTTATTATCTTCGTATTCTGTATGATATATGAGATCTTCATATACAATATCTAATCCTTTTTTATGATATCTAGACATATTATAACTTGCTAGAATCTTATTTAATGAGGGTAAGATTCTATATAGTGCTAATGCATACATAGAAATAATTGGTATAACAGCTGATGCATCATTGTATTTTAATAATATATATACAACTGCAGCTGTTAAAATACAGAACCCAACCGTTTCAAGTATAAATTTTGGCAGTGGAACTAATGTTTGTGTCACAATATCAGTATTTACCTTTTTTAGGCTTGCTTGATTAAATGCCTCAAGTACATTTTGTTGCCCACCTTTTAATTTGATTATTTTAAAATTACCAAGAGTTTTGCTAATAATTTTTAAAAATTGTTCCCCTAATTCAGCCTGTATTGCCCCTTGTTTTCTTACGGTCTTTGATATAGTTTTTGTGATAAGTAATACATTAATTCCAAGTATTATTGTTAGCACAATAGTCATTTTCCAACTAATGATTAATAACAATGAATACATAAGCATTATAGTGATGATTTCGGCAGCCATTAAGAGAATCTGCTGTATAAAGTGTGATGCGTGTGTCGCTTCTGTTGTGATATTTCGTCTTATGATATCAGCATTCTTGTTTGTGAATTCTAAATAGCTTAATTCTGTAGTCTTGCAAAATAGCCTATACGCAAAAAAATGATATTTTCTAAAGGCAAAGCGGTTTAGTGCATATGAATAAGCAACATTTGCTACTGCCCTAAAAATATAAAATACAATCATCACAAAGCCAAAACCAACAATAAAATTCGTAGTATTACCTGCATTAAAAAAGTTATATAAAAATGCAGATGCTTTATTTTCAAATATCATATTTGGGTTTGATGCAAATGTAATAAATGGCATAATCACGCTAATGGCAATCGTCTCTATGATTGATATTGCAAATGTAGCAAGTAATAAAAATAGTAGTATTATTTTATCTCGCCTAGTCATTAGGTAGCGAATTTTAGTAAAATCACTTACATTTGAATATGATTTTATTTTATTTTTTTTCATTGTTTGCTAGCTTACCTTTTTAGAATAAAATAAGCTTACGATTCTACTTGAAATTTATAAAATTTTTATTAGTAATCATCTAATTGATTGTATAGAATGAATGCATAAAAAGCAAAATAATCATAATCTACATTGATATTTTTGAAATTGTAATTTTAAATGTATTAGAATATTTCGTTAAACAATTATATTGAGGAGTAAATTATGAATTATGAAAATATTATAAAGCATATGAATGAAGGACATAAAGATTCTCTAATTGCATTGTGTGAGAAATTTGCTAATGCAAGTAAGATAAATGAGATTTATTTAAAAAGTGTTGATTTAAGTGGTCTTGATATTGTTTATGATGGCAATGAGTTACGAGTTGAGTTCCCAAAGATGGCTACAAATGAAAACTTAAAAAATACAATAATCAGTCTTTGTCAATCAGTTCATAAAACTTATGATTTTAGGGCAGTTGAGAATGAGATAAAAGAATTTATAGATTCTTGTGGTTCTGTAAATATTGCAAGTGTAAACAAAAATGGAGATGTAATTATTAGCTATGCGCCTTTTATTGCTTGTAATGGTCAATATTATATTTACATAAGCGAGGTTGCGGATCATTTTGATAGCATTAATGCAAATCCAAATAATATAGAGATTATGTTTATTCAAGATGAAAGTAAAGCAAGTAGTGTGATATTAAGAGTTAGGTTGAAATACAGGGCTAAAGCGACTTTTGTTCAACGAGGTAGCGATTGTTTTAATGCTGTTCTTGATGTATTTGAAGAGAAAAATCATAATGCCAGTGGTATAAAGATGATTCGAAATATGGCTGATTTTCATCTAATTAAGCTTGATTTCTATAAAGGAAGATTTGTAAAAGGTTTTGGTCAAGCATATGATATTAATAATGGAGTGATTAGCTTTGCTGGGTCAAATGGTAATCCGCATCAATTCAGACATAAATAAAATTCAATTAAGATTGAGCCATTTTTTTGCAGCATTTTCTATAAATTCTTTATTTGATGATGCAAAATACCGAATCTTTGGCTTCTTAGATTCTGGCTGTATGTTGTGGTTTTTTATTAGATATTCAACTATTGCATCTCCTGAATGTATCAAAATTGGCTTGTTGTTAAAGTATTTTTTAATTTCATTTTGTATTAATGGAAAATGTGTGCAACCAAGTATAATAGCATCTGGTATCATTAAATCCTTAAAATAAAAATCAAGTGTAGAAATAAGCACATCACCACTTGTTATACCTTCTTCTATGATGGATACAAAAAGCCCTGTTTGCAAACTATGAATATTGTGATATCCAAGATTGATAAGACTTTTTTCATATATTTTACTTGTTGTTGTGGCTTTTGTTGCTATGATTAGGATATTTTTGCTTTTATCTTGTATTTTATTGCTTAGAGCTAAAACGCCTGGTTCAATTACACCTATGATAGGGTATGTTGCATTTTTTTGCATATTTGTTAGCGCATATGCACTTGCCGTATTACAGGCTACTATAAGTATGTCGATATTGTGTTGGTTGAAAAAATCAAGTGCTTCAAGTGAGAATCTAATAATAGTATCTTTATCCTTTGTCCCATAGGGCACTCTAGCAGTATCGCCATAATATATAATTTCATTAAACAATCTTGCTTCTACAATGCTTTTTAATACACTAAGTCCACCAATGCCACTATCAAAAACACCAATTTTCATTTGACATTAATCATTATTCTTGTTCATTCATATTGCTTAAAAAATCATCATTACTTTTTGAATCTTTCATTTTTGAATATATAAGATTCAATGCTTCAATATCTCCTAGTTGCTGCATAAAATTACGCAATATCCATACTTTTTGAAGCTTTTCACTACCAAGTAGTAGCTCATCTTTTCTAGTTCCAGATTTTAATATATCAAATGCAGGGTAGATTCGCCTATCAGCAATGGCTCTAGCAAGCACGATTTCACTATTTCCTGTTCCTTTAAATTCTTCAAAGATGACTTCGTCCATTCTTGATCCAGTATCAATTAATGCTGTTGCGATAATTGTCAAACTGCCACCTTGCTCAATATTTCTAGCACTTCCAAAAAATCTCTTTGGTTTTTGCAATGCATTTACATCAACACCACCGCTAAGCACTTTTCCACTTGATGGTGTTACAGTGTTATATGCCCTTGCAAGCCTCGTAATAGAATCTAATAAAATCACTACATCTTTTCCAAGTTCTACGCGCCTTTTTGCTTTTTCTACAACTAATTCAGCGACTTTTACGTGATTTGAAGTTGGTAGATCAAAAGTGGAGCTATATACCTCACCTTTTACACTTCTTTGCATATCTGTAACTTCTTCTGGGCGCTCATCAATTAATAATACTATTAGTTCGATTTCTGGGTGATTTTCTGAAATTCCGTGTGCTAATTCTTTCATTAATTCTGTTTTACCTGTCCGTGGTGGTGCGACAATAAGCGCTCTTTGACCTTTTCCAATCGGTGAAAATAAATCTAAAATTCTTCCTGTAACTTTTGTACTATTGTATTCTAGCTTTATTTGTTCACTTGGGAATAATGGCGTTAGATTGTCAAATAATGGACGATTCTTTGTTTCTTCTGGAGATAAATGATTGATTGCTTCTATCTTTAATAGCGCATAATACCTTTCTTGGTCTTTTGGGGGTCTTACCTGTCCTGTTACTAGATCTCCATTTCTTAATGCAAATTTTCTAATTTGTGTGAGTGATACATATGCATCATTTTGAGAATCTGAAAAATTATCATCAATTCCACGCAAAAATCCGTAATTTTCATTTGTTATATCTAAGATTCCAGAAAATAAAATATATCCTGCTTGACTAACTTGTGTTTTTAGTATTTCAAACATCAAATCTTGTCTTCTATATTCCTGTGGATTATCAATTCCTAATTTTGTTGCTATGTCTATTAGTTTTGTTAAAGTCATAGCCTTTAATTCTTCTATTTTATAAGCATTTGCAGGAGTATGAGTTTTTTTGTAATTTTCTTTTTGTGAATCTTTTTCACTTGCCATAATTATTCCTTAGATTTTCAAAATTCTATTATTTTTTTAGATTTCATCTTAAGTTTGTCTCAAATATTTGTGTGAGCTTTAAGAGAATTTTGAAGTTAAATTTTTGAAGTTAAATTTTTGTTATTCTAGCTAAGAGGAGTTTTAAAAGTCAATTAAAGCTAGAAAAATCCATTACTTCTTTATTGAGCATAAAAACATCATCAATATTTTTTATGTACTTTATTTGAGTTTCAAATTGTTCTATGGCTTTGTAAATATTGCTGCTTATATCGCCAAATTTTATTTTATTTTCTAAAAATTTATATACTAAAATTTCATTTGCTGCATTTAAGATTATTCCTAATTGTGGTTGTTTAAGAATTTCATCTTTTAGATTCCATAGTGGATATCTATTTGTATCTATTTTTGATAATTTGAAATTGAAGTTTGTAATATCAATTTCTTTTATAGATTCTGTGTTTTTTGCTTTTTCTCCAAGCATTGCATATGATATAGGTAGCCTCATATCGCTATGTCCTAAATGTGCAAATATAGCGTTGTCATTAGTTTGCACTAGTGCGTGAATGATTGAATTTCGTTCAATTAACGCATCAATATTATTTGTGTGAAATAAATATTTTGCTTCTAGTATTTCAAATAGCTTATTTACCATTGTGGCACTATCAATAGTGATTTTTTTGCCCATATTCCAATTTGGGTGATTGAGTGCTATTTGTGGTGTTTGATTTGCTATTTCGTTTATATCGATATCTCTTAATGCTCCGCCGCTTGCGGTTATTATCATTTTTTTAATATTTTTTTTATCTTTTATTAATTCTTGTAATGCAAAGTGCTCGCTATCAAGTGGTATTATATTTGCAGTATCTATAAAATTTCCACTAACAACGAGGCTTTCTTTATTTGCAAGTGCTAGAGTTTTGTTTAATTTTATAGATTCTAAGCTTGGTTTTAATCCGCTAAACCCAACTATTGCATTGATTACAATTTTACTTTTTGTATGGTTTAATGCTTCTAAGATTCCATCTTCGCCGCTAAAAATCTTTTGATTTTTGTTTATATTGACTTTATTGATATCTTTTGTATCTTTTATTGCTATGAATGATGGGGTGAATTGCTTTATTTGCTGATTTAAAAGCTCTATATTGCTACCAGCAGAAAGCATTTCTATTTTGATATTATGATCTTTTGCAAGTTTTAGAGCGTTTGTTCCTATGCTTCCTGTAGAGCCTAGTATGATCATCTAAATCCAATCAAGTAAAAATAGCATAACTACACTACTAAATAATAGTCCATCAACTCTATCTAGCATTCCACCGTGTCCAGGTAGGATATTGCCACTATCTTTTACATTGATATTTCTTTTTAGCATACTTTCATATAAGTCACCAAAAATAGATGCTGCTGCTATGCAAAATGTAATGAACAATGCCGCAACAAAGCCTTTTATCATCATTCCAGCAGCACAACCAGCTAAAGTAGCAATAACAAAACCAATTAGCGCACCTTCTAGTGTTTTCTTTGGTGATACAGGTGATAATGGTGATTTACCAAATAATCTACCACCAAAATACGCCCCAACATCTGCTAAGACTACTGTTATTATTAACCAAATGATTGCTTTTACACCAAAGTCGATATAGATATTAAAAAAGCAAAGAAATGGAATGGTTGGGTAGATTATCACTAAATAATCTTTTGATTTTGGGTATTGCTTAAATGCATTATATGATGCGATGATTACGATTGCTGCTAAAGCCGCTGTTATTGGATTGCTGTGAAAATACGCAATAATCCATAATATGGTAGCAATGATATAGAGATTTGTTCTATCTTCTAATCCATATAATTTCATCGCTTCATAAAATGCAATACCAAAGCAGAATCCAACAGCAAGCCACGCTAAAAATTTAATGTTTAATATAACAATAAATGCAACTATGCATATAAGCACTAAGCCTGTGCTATACCTAGATGTGTTTGAGTTATTATTTGGCAGTAATTTTGTAAAAAGATTCTGCATTCAAGTCTCCAATTTTAGCTTAAGGTGCAATATATGCTAAAAAATATAAAATTAGCGTTTGCAATGTAGCACAATTATCTTTAAAGAAATTATTAAATAATATTCGTTAAAAACAATCATAATTATTATTAAGGTTTATTTTGGAAAATATTGATGTATTGGTAATTGGTGGTGGTCACGCAGGTATTGAAGCAAGTTATGCTGCCGCAAAAATGGGACTTAGAGTTCATTTGCTTACAATTTTAGTAGAAAATATTGGTCTTGCAAGTTGTAATCCAGCAATAGGTGGTTTAGCTAAGGGTCATTTAGTAAAAGAGATAGATGCGCTTGGTGGATTAATGGGGATTATCACTGATAATTGTGGTATCCAATATAGAATCCTCAATGCTTCAAAAGGCCCAGCAGTTCGTGGTAGTAGAGCTCAAATTGATATGGATAGCTATAGAGTTTTTGCAAAGAATATGTTATTTGAAGTGGAAAATTTAAGCATATCACAAGAATTGGTAGAAGAGTTGCTAGTAGAATCTAATTGTGTTTATGGTGTGAAAACAAGTGTTGGAAAAGTGTATAAAGCAAAAAAGGTTATTATAACAACAGGAACTTTTCTAAATGGTGTTGTTCATATAGGTAAGCACATATCAAAAAATGGACGAATAGGGGAGAGTAGCGCCATTAGTCTTGGTGAGAATCTACTAAGTCTTGGCTTTGAAATGGGTAGATTAAAAACTGGCACTTGCCCTAGGGTTGATGGTAAGAGTATTGATTTTGCTAACCTAGAGATTCATAATGGTGATAATCCTGCACCTCATTTTAGCTTTAGAACAGATTCTGCTTCATTTAATCCTACTCAATATCCTTGCTATATCACATACACAAACAAAAAAACACATCAAATAATAAGTGATAATTTTCATTTAGCACCGCTTTTTAGTGGACAAATAAGTGGTATTGGACCTAGATATTGCCCAAGTATCGAGGATAAGGTGTATAGATTTGCATCAAAAGAAAGACATCAGTTGTTTTTAGAGCCACAAACAAAAAGCTGTAATGAGTATTATGTAAATGGATTATCTACTTCATTACCTTTTGATATCCAAGAGAAAGTTTTGCATTCAATAGAGGGGCTTGAGAATGCTAAAATTACTAGATATGGATATGCAATAGAGTATGATTATGTAATGCCAACAGAATTAAAGCATACACTTGAAACAAAAAAAATCGCAAATTTATATCTAGCAGGACAGATAAATGGAACAACGGGATATGAAGAGGCTGCTGCGCAAGGTATTATAGCAGGTATAAATGCAGCATTAAGTCTAAGAGGTGAAGAAGAATTCGTATTAAAAAGAAGTGAAGGTTATATTGGTGTTATGATAGATGATTTGGTGACAAAAGGCACAAATGAGCCATATAGAGTATTTACATCAAGGGCGGAATATAGGCTTTTACTTAGAGAGGATAATGCAACTTTTAGACTTTCTAAATATGGATATAAATTTGGATTGTTAGATGATATTTCTGATATTGTAAAAGATGAGAATGATATACGAAATGGAATTTTATTCTTAGAGAGGAAGAACTATACGCCAACAAAAGATTTCTTGGAATTTTTGCATAGCATAGATGAGTCAAAAATAAATGATTTAACAAATGGTATTCAAATTGTTGCAAGAGATAGTTTTAATATAAGTAAGCTAAAAAGGTTAGATTGTATGTTTGAAAATATGAGCGATATTGCGCTAGAACAGATAAAAATAGAGTGTAAATATTATCACTATATCAAAAAACAAATGATTGAAATTTCTAAATTAGATTCCACACTCAGTGTAAAAATCCCAAAAGACTTTGTATTTGATGATATTCCTGGGCTTAGCCTTGAGGTGGTAGAGAAATTAAATAAATTCAAGCCACATTCGTTACAAGAAGCATCGCAAATAAGTGGTATTACGCCAGCTAGTATAGATGTATTGCATTTGTATATACATTTGCGAAGTCAAAGTAAATAGTGTGCTAATGGAATAAATATGGATTTTAATTTTATTTATAACAACATACATATTTACTATAAAGCATTGCTATTAACATTGCAAATATCATTTTTTGGAATCTTATTTTCTATTGTTATTGGGCTCATTTTGGCTTTTATTTTGTATTATAATGTAAGATTTTTAAAAACTATATCTAAGGTTTATATTGAAATTTCTAGAAATACACCTTTATTGGTACAACTTGTATTTTTGTATTATGGTTTGCCAAAGATTTTAAATATTAAGCTTGAAGCAGATATTACCGCGATTATTGGGCTTACATTTTTGGGTGCTAGTTATATGTGTGAGAGTTTTAGAAGTGCATTAGAGGCTATTGAGAAAATACAAGTAGAATCCGCTTTAAGTCTTGGATTAAATAAATTTCAAATCATTCGTTACATATTATTTCCACTTGCATTTAGCCTTGCTATACCATCATTTGGTGCAAATATAATCTTTTTAATAAAAGAGACAAGCGTTGTAACTGTGATTGCACTGGTGGATTTGATGTATGTGACAAATAATATTATTGGTAATTATTATAAGACAAATGAAGCATTGTTTTTGTTGGTGAGTGCGTATTTGATTATTTTATTGCCGATATCGTTATTTTTCTCATATTTAGAAAGAAGGCTTAGATATGTTTGAAATTTTAAGCGATGGACAAAATTTAAGCAGAATCTTAAATGGGTTGTTGGTAACTATAAAAATAGCATTTATTTCCATCTTTTTTTCTATGATTTTTGGGATTATTTTTGGTGTGATTATGACCTCAAAAAATATCATCATTCAGCTATTTTTTAGAATCTACCTTGAAATTGTAAGGATTATGCCACTTTTGGTTTTGCTTTTTTTAGTGTTTTTTGGCTTGCCACAAATAAGTAATATTAGCCTAGATTCCACTACAAGTGCTATTATTGTTTTTATATTTTGGGGAAGTATTGAAATGGCAGATTTGGTTCGTGGTGCGATATTATCTCTACCAAAACATCAAATAGAATCTTCACTTTCTCTTGGTATGCATCCAATGATGATGATTAGATATGTAATTTTACCTCAAGTTATCGCAAGACTTCTACCGCTTGCTATTAATTTATCAAGTAGGATTATTAAAACAACATCAATTGCACCATTGATTGGAGTTGTAGAGCTATTAAAAACAGGGCAACAAATCATAGAATATTCTATATTGAAGATTCCAGATGCACCTTTTTGGATTTATGGAATTATTTTTATTTTATATTTCATTGTTTGCTATCCACTATCGTTGTTTAGTTCGTATTTAGAGAAAAAATATAAATATTAATTGGAGTTGTAATGAGTTTATTGGAGATAAGAAATTTAGTAAAAAAATATAATGATCATATAGTGTTAAATAATATAAATTTTAGTGTCAATAAAAGCGATGTAATAGTTATTTTAGGCGCTAGTGGATGCGGTAAAAGCACGCTTCTTAGGTGTATCAATGGATTAGAGGATACGCATAGTGGTGAAATCATCTTTGATGGCAAGGTTATAAATGATAAAAAGACAAATTGGACATTGGTGCGACAAAAAATAGGTATGGTATTTCAAAGCTATGAGTTATTTCCGCATATGAGTGTGATTGATAATATTACTTTGGCTCCATTAAAAGTTGAGAAACGACAAAAAGATGAAGTTATAGCTGAAGCGTATGATTTATTAAAAAGATTTAATTTGCTTGATAAAAAAGATTCTATGCCACGATCGCTTAGTGGCGGACAAAAACAAAGAGTAGCAATTATTAGAGCATTGTGTATGAATCCAGATATATTATTATTTGATGAAGTTACTGCATCGCTTGATCCAGAGATGGCATATGAAGTTTCAAGTGTAATTTTAGAACTTGTAAAAGATGGTATGACTATGATTATAGTTACGCACGAAATGAGATTTGCTAAAAGTATAGCAAGTGAAGTTATTTTTCTTGATAATGGTTCCATAGCAGAGAAATCATATCCAGCTGATTTCTTTAATAACCCAAAAACAGAGCGAGCAAGAAAATTTTTAAGTATTTTTAATATGTGATAAAAGCATAGATTGCTATGCCTTTTTATGCACCTTTGGTGTGACGGTGATGTTTACATATCTTCCTTCTAGTGTTGGCTTATCTTCTGTGTTGGCATCTTCTTCTAGCATCTCCATTACCTTGTAAAGGACATTGAAGCCTTGTTTTGGATCTGCCATCTCTCTACCTTTTAGGAATACCTTAAATTTTACATGTTTGCCACTTTGTAAGAATTCTTTTGCATGTTTTACTTTATAGTTTATATCATTTTGCGCTATTTGGGTTGAGAGCTTTATTTCTTTTATTTCTATTTGTTTTTGTTTTTTTCTAGCTTCTTTTATCTTTTTCTCTCTTTGGTAGCAAAATTTTTTGTAATCCATTATTTTGCATACAGGAGGTTTCGCATCAGCAGATATTAATACCAAATCCAATCCAGCATCATCAGCTATATTTTGTGCCTCTTTTGATGAAATAATCCCAAGTTGCTCACCATCATTTCCTATACATCTAACCTCATCAAAATTAATGTTTTCATTTAATAGCGTAGTTTCTTTACTCAAAAATATACCTCATTTAGTTGTTTACTAATTAGATTCAAAAAATCCTCCTGTTTTAATATGTATTGTTCCTTTTTTCTTCTATCACGAATAGATAATTCATTTTGCATAACTTCTTTTTGCCCTATAACGATTATGTATGGAACTTTTTGTTTTTCGCTTAGTCTAATGCGCTTATTGAGTGTTTCATTTTTTAGATTTATCTCTGCATATGCCCCAATATCTCTTAGTTTTAGCTGAATGATTTTAGCATATTCTTGTGCTTCTTTGTCTATAGGTATTATGATTACTTGTGTTGGCGCTATAAATACTGGGAATTCCCCACCATAATGCTCTGTTAAAATCGCAATAAATCTCTCAAAGCTTCCAAGTATTGCCCTGTGTATCATTATTGGTTTTTGTGGTGTATTATTTTCATCTATATATTCAAGATTAAATCTATCTGGTAAATTCATATCAATTTGAATCGTTCCGCATTGCCATTTTCTACCTATTGCATCAGTAATTTTTATATCGATTTTTGGTCCATAAAATGCGCCACCACCTTCATCTATACTATAATTAATCCCACTAGATTCTAGTACCTCTTTTAATGCTTTTGTGGCTTCTTCCCATACTTCATCACTGCCTATATATTTTTCTGGTTTTGTTGATATTTCCATTTCATATTTAAAATCAAAAATTTTCATAATTTTGCTTACAAAA
The DNA here is from genome assembly GCA_944323755.1 of uncultured Helicobacteraceae bacterium. Lineage (GTDB taxonomy): Bacteria > Campylobacterota > Campylobacteria > Campylobacterales > Helicobacteraceae > NHYM01. The sequence continues at coordinate 373,571 of CALUTR010000002.1, read as the reverse complement.
TTTACGATTGTTATGATTTCATCTTTTATTTGATCTTGCTTGCAGAATATATGTGCATCATCTTGCGTGAATTCTCTTACGCGAAGTAATCCGTGAAGTACACCACTTTTTTCGTGTCTATGCACAACTCCATATTCATAGAATCTAAGTGGCAAATCTCTATAACTTCTAATATCACTTTGATAAACTTTAATATGCCCTAAGCAGTTCATAGGTTTTATACCATATTCTGTTTCATCAATGGTTGTGAAATACATATTTTCTTTGTAATTTTGATAGTGTCCGCTAATCTTCCATAAATCACTTTTTAGTATCTCTGGTCCTCTAACAGGCTCATATTCTTGATTAATGAGGGCTCTTGTAAGTATATTTTCTATATTTCTCCTTATTCTTGCACCCTTTGGCAGCCATATTGGGAATCCAGCACCAATATCTTCATCAAATGTAAAAAGCTGCAATTCATTTCCAATTTTCCTATGATCTCTTTTTAGTGCTTCTTCCATCATAAAGTTATATTCTTTTAGTGCTTCTTTTGTTGCAAATGCAATTCCATAGATTCTAGTTAGCATTTCTTCATTTTCATTTCCGCCTAAATATGCACCTGCTAACTTTGTAAGCTTAAAATGTGATAAAAATTTCACATCTGGTATGTGCGGGCCTCTGCATAGGTCTTCAAAATCACCTTGTGTATATGTGCTAAATGTATCTTCTTTAATATTTTTGATAACAGTCATTTTTAGCTCATCATCTTTAAATTTTTCTAATGCCTTTGATCTATCCATATATTCTTTTTTTATAGGAGATGATTGTTTAGCTAGCTCTCGCATTTTGCTTTCAATCTTTGCTAGATCTTCTATGCTTATTTTTTCATCTACTTTAAAATCATAATAAAATCCTTCATCTACAACAGGACCAACAAAGAACTTTGCATTTGTGTATAGTTGTTTGATTGCTTGTGCCATTAAGTGAGCGCACGAATGCCTAATAATGCTTAGCGCATCTTTTGAGTTATCAAAATATATTTTCTGATAATTATCTATATCTAGCTTTAACTCTTCAGCTGTTTGTAGATCAATGATTTCATTATCTTTTTTTAAACCAATTAGTTCCAATTTTTTACTATGCCTTATTTTATATTTAATGGTGGCCACGACTGGACTTGAACCAGCGACCACTACCATGTCAAGGTAGTGCTCTACCAACTGAGCTACGCGACCTAGAAAAAAACAAAGGCTAATTATAATCAATTTTATTAAATAACAATACTATTTTTTAAATTTCTTAGCGCTTAATATTTTCCTTAGAGTTAAATGAATGATTTTTGCAACTTATATATAGATGATGTATTAGCAAATATGCGATTGCTATATTTATGCTTGCATCTGCAAAATTAAATACTGCGAAATTAAATCCATAGTGCCAATATATATAATCAACAACACCATTATGCACGAATCTATCCATAAGATTCCCAAAGCCAGCACCAATAACTACACCAAATGCAATGTAGTATCTTCTAAAAAAATCATCACTTTTTATTATGATAATACTTGTGATTATAAGCATTGCAAAAATAATCCACTTCAAACTATCACCAAGAAAGCTACCAAGAGAAAATGCAACACCTCTGTTATACACCAAAACAATGTCTATAAATTCGGTTTTTGATATTGGATTTGAAATTTTTGCAAGCTCTAGAATCCATAGCTTTATAACTTGATCTATGATAAAAATAAATAACGCAATAAGAAAAAATATTATTTTTTCTCTCATTAATTAATCTCTTGTTCAAAACAATCTATAAGTTGTTGCATTGTGCTTTCTAATTGATTTTCATCTTTTCCTTCAAGTAGGATTCTAAGTTTATTTTCTGTGCCAGAATATCTAATGATGTGCCTTACATTTTTTGGTATGATTGGTAAATATTTATTTTGTATTAAATCTAGTGGTTTTTTGTGTTTAATATTAATATTTTTTTGTAATTGTGGATATAACTCAAATGGATTTAGGATTTGCGCGCTACTTTTGTTTGATTGCAGCATTAATGCTAGCGTTTGTAATGCGCTAAGGATTCCATCACCTGTTTTCCCATATTTGCTAAATATTATATGTCCGCTTTGCTCCCCTCCAAATTGATATGAGTGCTTAATCATCTCTTCTAATACAAATTTATCACCAACATTTGATCTAATCATTTCTATACTATTAAAATTTAAAAATTCTTCAAGTGCTAGATTGCTCATTATTGTTGCTACAATTCCATTATTTTGCAATTCACCTTGATTTTTTAAATGTAGTGCTAATGCTCCAATTAGTTTATCACCATCTACAATGTTGCCATTATTATCTACGACTACCAGTCTATCTGCATCTCCATCAAGTGCAAAGCCAATATCTGCTCCAACTTCTTTTACTTTTTTGCATAATGATTCTGGATGCATCGCACCACAATTTTCATTGATATTGTAGCCATTTGGTTTGTCATTTATTGTGATTACTTCTGCTCCAAGCTCACTAAAGATTATAGGCGCAACTTTATAGCTTGCACCATTTGCTGTATCGACGACAATTTTGATATTTTTTAGATTAAGATTCTTTGGAAAGGAATTTTTGATATGGACTATGTATCTACCGATTACATCATCAATTCGCTTTGATGATCCAATTTCTATTTTATTTTTAAAATGGCTAGTTAATGCTGTCAGGTCATTGTAAATATTTTCAATTTCAATTTCTTTATTTTCATCAAACTTATATCCATTATGATTGAAAAATTTTATACCATTATCATAATATGGATTATGACTTGCACTAATCATAATTCCTGCATCACATCTCATATCTTCTGTTAAAAATGCTACAGCTGGTGTTGGCATAGGTCCTATTTGCATGACATTGTATCCAAGTGATGTAAGTGCTGATACAAGAGCATTTTCTATCATATACCCACTTCTTCTAGTATCTTTTCCTATTAATATTTTATTTGTATTTCTTTTTAAATATATACCAATTGCAAGACCTGCTTGCATGGCTGTAAATGGAGTAATATCTATCCCTGCTTCTCCTCTAATTCCATCGGTTCCAAAAATCTTCACAATAAACACCTTGTTGCATTAAAATATTTTATGTATTGACAAAATCAAAACATATATTTTAACTAAAAACTATGCATATTTTTTAAAGATTTTAATGTTGCTTTAAATAAAAAAGTGTCATAATCTTTGCTTTAATTTTTACATAAAAATACAAGGAAAAATAACTAATGGCAAACCATAAGTCAGCTGAAAAACGAATACGACAGACATTAAAACGCACTCAAAGGAATAGATACTATAAAACCAAAATTAAAAATATAATAAAGGCTGTAAGAGAGGCTGTTAATAGTGGTAATGTTGAAAATGCAAATAATGCACTAAAAATTGCAAACAAGAATCTTCATAAATTTGTAAGTAAAGGTATACTATCAAAAAATACAGCTTCAAGAAAAGTATCTCGATTAAATGCAAGTGTAAAGAAAATATCTAAGTCTTAGTATATTTAAAAAGTAAGCATAGTTTTTAAATTTTTGTAATTAGAATCTAAAACTTATGATTGTAAATAAATTACTTCCATTGATTGAGCGATATGATAATATAAACTTAGAGCTCATAAAGCCTGAAGTTCTCTCCGATGTAAAGCTGTTGAGTAAGCTTACAAAAGAGCAGAGCGATTTGTCTGATTTGGTTGAAAAAGCAAAAGAATATTTAAAAGTTTTAAAAAATATTGAAGATAGTAAAGAATTGCTTGATGATAAAGAATTAGGTGATTTAGTAAAAGAAGAAATAAGGATTTTAGAATCTAAAAAAATAGAATTAGAAGAAGAGATAAAAATTCTCCTTGTTCCAAAAGACCCAAATAGTAATAAAAATGTATTTTTAGAGATTCGTGCTGGAACGGGTGGAGATGAAGCTGGTATTTTTGTTGGTGATTTATTTAAAGCTTATTGCAGATATGCGGAGTCTAAACATTGGAAAGTTGAAATTATAAGTTCAAATGAAAATAATGTAGGTGGCTACAAAGAGGTGATTGCTCTTGTAAAAGGCGATGGTGTATATTCTAGGTTAAAATATGAAGGTGGCACACATAGAGTGCAAAGAGTGCCAGATACAGAGTCTCAAGGGCGTATTCATACTTCAGCTGTTACAGTTGCTATTATGCCAGAGGTTGAAGATATTGAGATTAATATTAATCCAAATGATTTGCAAATTGATGTGTTTCGTAGTGGAGGTCATGGTGGTCAAAGTGTTAATACTACGGATTCTGCCGTTCGTATTACACACATACCTACAGGAATTAGTGTTTCAATGCAAGATGAGAAATCACAACATAAAAATAAAGATAAAGCGCTGAAGATCTTAAAAGCTAGAATCTATGAAAAAGAGTTAGAAGAAAAGATGCAGCAAGAAAGTCAAAATAGAAAAGAGCAGGTTGGTAGTGGTGATAGAAGTGAAAGAATTAGAACATATAACTATCCACAAAATCGTTTGACAGATCATAGAGCTGGTGTTACATTGTATAGTTTAGAAGAGATTATGTTATCTGGGAATCTTGATTTAGTGATAAACCCACTTCTTGCACATATGCAAAGCTTAGAAGTGCAAGAGTGATTTTATTATCTATGGTGCTTATAGATCATAGATTGAAAGCTGTTTGCTATCATTTGTGCTCGTCTTAGAAATATATTTTTACAATTATTATCAAATACTAAATCTAAGCTTTGAGAAAATAAATTTAGCCATATGCTAAAGAACTCTTGTGGGAATGGTGGTAAATCAATATGTGCTTTCATTGGTTGGCCTGTGTAGTTACCTTCTCTTAGTAATTGTCCTTGCCAAAAATTACTAATTTTATCTTTATGTTTATCCCATTCTTCTTTACTTTCTCCTATTTTGCTTTTAAAAATTGGTCCTAAATTGTTATCAGCTTTTATTTTGTCATAAAATATATCCATTAATTTATCTATACTTTCTTTATTGATATCATTATAAATCATATTTTGTCCTTATTTTTTAAATATAATCATATCGTAGTATTGAGTTGCAGAAATTGATGTTAGTTAAATTAATTAAGGAATAGAAATGAAAGATATTTTAGATTCTTTAAGTGGTATCGGTGTTAGCAGGCATTATAAAAAAGGAAATATAATATTTTATGAAGGTGAATATGCAAGGTGTTTTTTTATATTAAAAAGTGGTATTGTAAGGGTCTATAAGAGTATTTCAAATACCAGAGAATTGACAATTAATAGATTTTATCCTTTGAGTTTTATCGCAGAGATGCCAGCTTTTAAGGATATAGCATATCCTGCTAGTGCAATTTGTGAGGAAGATTGTGAAATTTTAGAAATTAATTTTTTAGATTTTAAAGATTTATGCCTAAAAGATAATAATTTTAGTTTTTTGATGATTTCATCGTTATTTGAAAAGATTGGTATTTTAGAGCGTGGATTACTACAAAATTCTATGGAACTTAGAAGTAGATTGATACACTTTTTATTAGAAAATGAAAATGATTTATCCAGAATTTCACAGAGAAAAATAGCCTTTATGCTTAATGTAAGGGCAGAGTCTTTATCAAGAATCTTAAAAGAATTTAGAGAAAAAAACTTCATTTCTACAAATAAAGGTAAAATTGAGATTCTAAATAAAGATGCCTTGCAAGATGAGATTTGGTAAAGATGCTTTTGTTGTGCTAAATTTATTATGATAAAAGCAATATTAAAGTATGGAATTTATTATTTGTGATTTTATTTCAACTATCTAAATACATATAATTTCAATTACAATTATATTGTTGTAAATTAGTTATGTGTATTTAGGTTTGATAGCTTTATCTTGTTTACAATACTAAATAAGGATATATTAGCATTAACCCCATTAATTTTATAAAGTAAACATCTTTATATAATCTCATACTCCATTAATTTCTGTTCTAAATAGTCAATATCAACAACAATATCACTAAGAAACCACATCTCTCCATTATGATTTGGTATTTCTTTATTGACATTACACACTATGCAATAAAAATTAAGATTAAAAATTGATGCAGTGATTTGATTAAATTCTTGCATATCATAAGTCCTAAGCGCGACAACATTTGCATTATCTGGCATAAACATCATACTTGTTAAGTTTGTCCCATCAATGCCTATAATATTTTTTGCTCTCATTAGGATATTTACTCTCTCTTTGAAGCTTAGATCTTCCATATTTAGCTCTATGAAATTGTGTTTTACTAGAAAGCAAACTACTTCGTTTTCATTTGCTATTTTTCTTCTATTTGCCTTTTTTCGAGATATATAGATGTTCTTATTATCCCATTTGAAATTTTTGTCATAGTAGTATGTTTTTAGATGATTTATTGCTTCTATTGTGTATTTTGGTTCGCATTTTATGTGTGTTGGTAAATATGCATTATTGATTTTTATAAAACTTGGTGATATAAGTTTGTTATATTGATTTGTGTAAATTCTATTGTTTTCATTGATATTTAGAGATTCTAATATTGGATTAATAAATGATTGATATAGTGGTTTTGTGTCAAATTCTCTTCTTTTTGGCGGCACGACAACAATAAAATCAATATTGTTTTTTCTAAAATGTTTGACTGCAAAATACAATCTAGAATATGCTTCTAGTGTAAAATGGGTGAAATTATCAAACCAAGGGCAGAAAAATAAAATTTTTGGTGTATCATTTACTGCTAGTTTGTAAGATTTGCTTAATCTGTAACATATATTTTTGATAGTGTTTTTTATGTCTTTTATGCTGAATGTGTTGTTAAGTTTTTTAAATTCATCGTATGAGTCTTGTAGATTTTGATTTAAAATGCCACAATCAAAGCTAGATAATGCTTCTTTAACTAATTTGTCATTTGCAAATACCCCCCCCCCATTGCTTATATATATGCTATCAAAATGCAATATTTTAAACTCTTCAAATTCAAAAGTCATCTCTCTTCCGACCTGTATTTCTTTGCGTTTATTTCCTAAAACATCAAATCCAATGAGATTTTGCATTTGAAAGCTACCTTTTTTAGTGCAATCAATCATACTTTGAAACTCTAATGAATTATCTTTCATTTTTTCATTTATTTTGATTTTTAACATTTTTCCTCCTATATGCATTATCATTTGGTGTTTTGTTTATTTTATACTTTTTACCCAATTAATCATATCTATAATCCCTTCTTTTTTGCTGATTTTTGGCTTGAAGCTCATATGTTGATTTAGTGATGATAGATCTGCTATAAAGACCTTTTGATCGCTGATTCTAGGTAAGTTTACATTATATGATATTTTAATTCCTAGAATCTCATTTAATAAATCAAATAATTCCAGTATAGATAGACTATTTTCTATGCCACCACCTATGTTGAAAGCTTTTCCTTGCATTGTATCTATGTATTTGGGAGTATCAAGATATAAATCTATCATATCTTGTGCGTGTAAAATATCTCTTACTTGCTTTCCATTTCCAGATATTTCTATAGTTTTGTTATTTAAAGCTTCGTTGATAAAGTATCCTATCCAGCCTTGGTCATATGTAGCAAATTGCCTGCCACCATACATAGATGAATGCCTAAATACTACACTTTTTATACCATAGATTCTATGGAAATCAAGCATATAAAAATCCCCAACTCCTTTAGAGCAGCCATAAGGTGAATGAAGATTAATATTTATATCTTCTTTGAAGCCATTTGGAAAATTTCTACATATATATCTAGTTTGTGTTTCATCATAGTGAAATTGTTCTAAATCCCCATACACTTTATTTGTAGATGAATAAATCACAATAGAATCTTTACTATATTTTCTAATAGAATCTAAAAGATTGAAAGTTCCTAACGCATTTACCTCAAAATCAAATCTAGGATCCTCTATAGATGTGGTCATTGCCACTTGTCCGCTTAGGTGGTAGATGATGTTTGGTTTAAAATCTTTGATTACTTTTTCTATATCATTAATATTTCTTATATCACCGTGTATGAAGTGAAATGATCGCTTGCTTGCTTTTAAAAATTCTAGATTATAAAATGAACCAATTCTGTAGAGATTATCAAAAATTACTACTTCCCCCCCCCCATTTTCGATGATATTTTTTGCTATATTACTACCTAAGAATCCACATCCACCTGTAATTAAATAAGTCATTATAAGCCTTTAAAATTAAATTTTATTTTACATTTTAGCTTAAATAATAATAAATTGTTGTGCTTGTTTTTTTAGGCTTACAATAAAGGCTTACAATAAAATGAATTTGATATAATACGCCAAGCTAAATTATAGGGGTTGAAATTGTTGTTACATTATATTAAAAATCCGAAGCGAACAGGAGCTTTATGCTCGAGTTCAAAGCAATTAAGCCATATAATCACAGAAAATATTGGTATTGAAAATGCATCTAATATTATAGAAATTGGACCAGGTCTTGGGGCTTTTACAAGATGTATTATTAATAAAAAGAAAAAAGATTCTAATTTTTTTGCTGTTGAAATCAATGAGAATATAGCTAAAAATCTATGTAAAAAATTTAAAAATCTTGATGTTGAGGTTGGATCTGCAGAGTTTTTAGAATCTATGATGAAAAGAAGAAATATGAAATACGCTGATGTCATCGTATCTGGGATACCTTGGGCATTATTATCAAAAGTGGAGCAAGATAGAATCTTGCATAGCATTTATAAAGCATTAAAGCCAGGTGGATATTTTGTAACATTTGCATATGTTATACCTACATTGTATGCAATGTATTTCAAAAAGAAAGTATTTTGCACATTTAATAATGTGAAAACTTCTAGCATCGTTTGGAATAATATCCCACCTGCCTTTGTTTATTTTTGTAAAAAATAGAGTTAAATTTGAAGAAAATATTTGTATTTTTAATACTAGTATTTGTATTAGCACTTGGTGTTATTCTGCTTCTTGGTAAAAAAGATGATCCCACGCTTCAAGCGCTAGATAGCTATGAATTTAGAGAGTTAATTAATCTTGATTCTAATAGCAATGTTTTTTATGTGCTAGAAGGCAACTATGATGGCATAAAGCAGCGTGCATATTTAGATATATTTCATAATGAAAATTTAGAAGATTCTAGTGATTCATTGATAGCAAAAATTACTCTTTGGAAGCAGAACCATTCTTTTGAAATTGCACTTGATGATAAGATTCTTGGTTTTGCACTAGATAATAAAGGGATGCTTATTATAAGTGGAATAAATAATGGAGTAGAGTTTAAGTTTTATCAAGACTCTAATGCTGCCTTAAATCAAATGCGTATTATTAAATCAGAGATTTATACTAAAACGCAAATAGAAGATAGATTTGGTAAAAGAGAGGTCTTTTATAGAGGCAAAATCTCAAAGCCTATCATTGTAAATAGTGATTTAAATCATATTCATTTGCTTAATCAGTCAATTTCAGATTCTAATGATATATATCAGTTAAAAAATAATTTAGAAATACTTTTAAAAAATAATATGAATGAATATATCCAGAATTATGGATTGCAAAGTAATGTTGAATTTATTAGTCAAGATAGCATTGGCTATATTGATGATAATATTTTAGAGATAGATACGGTATCGTATCGTTATACAGGTGGGGCTCATGGAAATAGTATAAAAACAATGCAGTTATATGATATAAATAGTGGAGCAAAAATTCCAAGTGGCATAGAAGATGTATTTGATGTAACTAATGAAAATAAGGATAAATTTTTAATGCTTCTTAGCTCGTATTTGGAGTCAAAACGCGATCAATTATTTGATGAATCTCTACCACTTACTGTTATGCCAAATTCATTTTTCCTTAGTCAAAACGGTGTAATTTTTATGTGGAATGCTTATGAGATAGCCCCATATTCTTCTGGCAATGTTTATGTTGTTGTGGAATTTGATAAGATAAAAGAGCTAATCAAAGATGATTGGCGCTACAAAAGTTTATTTTATGGCGCCTAGATTCTGTTTGGATTATATTTTGTATCGTGGTTTATATTTGATTATCTTTTTTATGATTGATTTTAATTTATTTAAATAATTGATGAAATAAAAATGCATTATGCTTAGCTTGTAATGTTTTCTCCCTGCTTTAATTGCAGCTTTAATTTTTATAAATGCTTGCTCCCAATTTATTGTTTTATCATATTTTAGAGTTGTGTATTTTATGTAGTATATATTGTTTGCGTCTATACTGCTTTGAATTAATAATTTATCATTTCTTGTAAGATTTATCCTGTCTTCTAGACATTTTAACTCTGAATCAAAGCTAAATAGTTTGTTTGCTTTTGTTGTATCTTCTACATAACCATTACTATCATTATTGTTTTTAAATATTAGTGGTTTTGAATTGTATGTGTATAATCCACCATAATTTAGCCCAAGCCACCCTATAATCCAAAATGGATAGTAAAAATATACTTCCGAATTTTCAAATGGCTTGATGTGATTTGTGTATATGCTTTGTGCTATTTTAGTGTTGAATAAAAAGCCTGATACATAGCTTCTTAAAAGTTTATATAGGGGGTGTTTTTTTGCGCTATTTGCAGGTAAGAATTGATTTTTATTTTTTGGAGGAGCTACATAATATCTATCGTGTTCTTCTATATAGGCTACGCCTGATATGATTTCTGAAATTTCTTGCTGCCCCCCCCTATTAATAATATTTAGCATATCTGGTATTGCATCGTGATTTATTCTATCTTCATCGCTAATAATTAATACAAATTCGCCTTTAGCATTCATTATGCACGATTTAAAATTACCACAGAATCCTAAATTTTTTTCATTTTTATAGTATTTAAATCGCTTATCTTTGATGTTTGATAATATATCTCTTGTTTTGTAATCTTCATTATTATCACATACTATAACCTCAATATCATTTGAATCTATCTTTAGCGTATCATTTACTGCATCTATAATTCTATGTGGTCTTTTGTATGTAGGAAATGCGATGGTTAGCATAATTCATCCTTTTATTTTGAAATAAATGTGATTATATCTCATCTATTTCATATTCTTTTAATTTTTGTATCAAATACTGCGGTTTTAGTGATAAATTACTCTCAACCCAAAGATGTTTATCGCCTTTTTTCTCTTCTATATCGCATATAATTGGTAAAAATTCTATATTTTTAAACATAGATGCAAAAATTGGCAAATGATCCACCATATCATAGCTTCTAAGTGAGATTAATTTAGAATCTTTGTAATCCATAAACAAGCCATTTACAAGACTTGTGCCTTCTATGCTCATTACTACTTTTGCTCTTATTATGTGATTTAATTTTTCTTTTAGTGTGTAATCCTCCATATATATTCTTTTAAATCCAAATCTACTCTCTAATATGCTAAAAATTTCATCTTCATTTATTAAATACCTTCTTGGTGATTTTTTTCTACTGATAAATAATCGTTCTCCCATAGCGTTAAAATCATTGATAAAAAGATTTTGTTTTAGTTTGTTTATAGCATTTAATGTTTCTTTTGTATTGCATTGTGGGTTTGAGCAAAAATATATATTTTTTACATCATAATTTTGGTAATCAAGATATATAATATTATCTCTATTGATTTTTTCAATATCTAAAATCTCATTTATGAACCAATCATAGTATTTATGAAAGCCACGATATTTTGGTGGTGCAATAATGTAAAAATATAGATTGTTATTTTTTGCATAATCTAGCAGTATTATAAGCCTTGTGTAAGCTTCAAATGTGAAATGATAAGCATTTGAAAACCAAGCACAGAAAAATATTGCTTTTGGTTTTGATGGATCTAGCAATATTTTTTTATTTTTTCGTGCCCTTATGCTAAAGAATTTAAAATATATTTTTTTTATAAAATCTTTTAATGTTCTTTTGTCTCGTATTTTAGATGCATTTAGATTCTCTAAATAATCAAAAAAATCTTGCTGGTATTTGTTGTTTTCAAATGTATTTAGACTCTCATTTATTATTTTATTATTTTCAAATATGCCGCCATATGAGCAAACTTTTGCATTATTTCTATGATATATTTTTGGAGTATTAATTGGTATGTGAAAGATTCTATTTGAAAATTCTTCAAATTCATTTTTTAGTTTTTCTAGCTGCCCCCCCCCTATCAGCATTTGTGCTATTAAATCCATATTTTGCAACATTATAAATATTTGATATTTTATTTTTGTCTTTCATACTTTTAAATTCAAGAGAATCCTCTTTTATTTTATTGCTAATTCTAAATTCTAATATTTCTATCATTTTAGCTCCTATTGTAAAGAATATTGTTGATTATAGCCTAGCTTTTACATTATTATAAGGTTGAAAGTATAATATACGATTTATTTCGGAGTATAGCGCAGCCTGATTAGCGCGCACCCTTGGGGTGGGTGAGGTCGTGGGTTTGAATCCCGCTACTCCGACCATATCATATATATCTAAGATTATATACTCTTTTATTTTTTACATCTAGATTTTTAAAATCACTCCACGCAGTAGCAATTATCAATGCTTCACACGAATTAATAATCTCATTTAGACTATTTGTATATTTTATATCAATGTTGTATGTTTTTTTGAAACTATGATTTGCAAGTGGATCAAAGGCATATATATTTTTATATCCTTTAGCAATTAGCTTTTGTATCAATAATAATGATTTTGAATCTCTTACATCATCACTATTTGGCTTAAAGCTTAATCCTAGAATCCCTATGTTTGCATCTCTATTTTCTTGTATGTTAGCTATATGATAATCAATAATGGCATCATTAATATTTAGTATTTCTTTGATTAGTTTGCTTTCATAACCTTTATTTTTTGATTGTTTATATAGTGCAAAAGTATCTTTTGGCAAACAATACCCACCAAAGCCCATACCTGGATAAATATAGCTAGTGATATTTGCTGGATTTCCAAAAAATCTTTTATCCATATGCAATACTTCAAATGCCTTTTTTATATCTATATCACCAATATGTTTTGCAATAATACTCATATCATTTGCATAGCTTATCATCATTGATAGCATTGTATTGCTTAGATATTTTATGAATTCTGCAGTATTTGGAGATACGAATATGATTTGTGCATTAAATTTTGAATAAATTTCTATAATTTTATCTATCTTAAAATCTGCGCCAATGACAATCCTATCTGGATTCATAAAATCATCATATGCATAGCCTTCTCTTAAAAATTCTGGATTATTAGCTAAGATAAAATCTCTATTCTCTACTAATCCTAATGCCTGTAAAAATGGTAAAAATACATCTTTTAGACTACCAGGTGGAATTGTGGATTTAATGACTAAAATGGGCTTTTCTTTGCATAGTTTTATATGATTTGCTGTATCTTGTAGCGCATTTAAAATAAATGATAAATCAGCACTTCCATCATCGCTCATAGGAGTGCCAATGCAATAAAATACAATATCAGTAGAATCTAAAGCTTTAATAATATCACTAGTGATTGTTAGATTTGTTTTTATTGCGTTATTTAGCGCCTCATTTAAATCTTTTTCAAAAAATGGAATATTGCCATTTTTAAGCATTTCTACTTTTTCTTTACTTATTTCATAGCCACTTACTTTTATATCCTTGTTTGCGAAACCAACAGCAGTTGTAAGCCCGACAAATCCTAATCCAAAAACTGCTATTTTCATATAGCACCATCTCTTAAAAAACAAAGGAATCTGTAGATTCCATTTTCTACATTGATTTTTGGATTGTAATTTAGCAATTTTCTGGCTTTTGTGATGTCTGGGCATCTTCTATTTGGATTGTGTGTTAGGTAATCTTTATCACTTGATTTTGATAGTTTTATATCACTTTTATAATCAAATAAATCATTGCCAATTTTTTTGTATAGTTGCGCCAATTCACTTATGCTGATTTCTGGTTTTTCTATACCGATATTAAAATAATCAAATTTTCCATAAAGTAGAATCTTTAAATATCCACATATTGCATCACTAATATAGCAGAATGTTCGTTTTGGCGTGCCATCGCTAAAAATTTCAATATCTTTATTTTCTAATATAGCTTTTGCAAAGTCTGCTGGAACGCGTTTATCATTGATATTCATACCGGGTCCATAGTTATTAAAAGGTCTAGCAATCCCTATTGGCATATTGTATTTGTTTGCAAATAGATAGCACATCGTTTCGCCAAAACGCTTAGATTCATCATAGCATGCTCTTGGTCCGATACAAGATACATTACCTCTATATTCTTCATTTGTTGGAATCTCACTTTTTATTGGATCGCCATATATCTCTGAACTTGAGAAAAATAAAACACCATTGATTTGTTTATCTTTGTAGAATTCAAGTAGATTTCTAAGCCCCCAAATATTTGCATCTAATGTTTCTAGTGGATATTGTCTGTAAAATGTTGGTGATGCAATACTTGCTAAATGTATAATAAATGTAGCTTCACACGCACTTTCTATATTTCTTATATCATCTTTTATGATATCAAACTTTTCAATTTCAACTTTATTTGTATGTATTTTTTGAATTTGCTCTATCCATTTTGGTTTATGGATCATAAAATTATCTAATCCGATGATTTTATTTATTCCGAGTCTTTCTGCGTATGTGCTAAAAAATCCCATAAAATAAAACCCTAAAAAACCAGCACAGCCAGTTATTAGAATCGTTGAATCTCTAAATTTTTCTTTATTTTCTAAATTACAAAAAATATATTCTAAGTCTTCTTTTATAATGATGTTATCTAGCACGCAATACCTCCAAAATATTGGTTGTATTGGTTTGTAGTTGTTTTATAGGATTGTTTATTGTAAGGAGTGTTTTTACACTCTTTTTGTATTGTGATATTGTGTTTAGGACTTTTTCTTTTTCTCCCAATCTGGTGCGAATGCTGTGCCAAGCTGAATAAAGCTTGACTTTTTGTTCCAATTTGCGTGTGAGCTTTGATAACATAATTTGCACTGAATAGGCATATCCCCCCCCCCATTTACCTTTGCTCTAAAATCTTGCATTAATTTAGAATTCCATGCATCTTCAAAACTTTCATAATCGCTTAGATTGCCAAGTTTTAGACTGGTGCTTTGACAAGGGCGTATGCTATCATCACTACCTATGAAAAAATCCCTCCAGCCAACAAAACAATCTTTGTGATATTTTTCACCTGCTATATCTTCACCTTGCACATAAGGAAGCTTTAATTTTATATTTAATTCTTTTGCTATTGCTATAGTTTCATTGAATATATTTTTTACTAACTCTTGTTTATTATATAGGCTTTCTTTTAGCATATCAGTGCTAAATGCAGTTAGAAATACCACTTTTACTTCTTGCATTTTTAATTCTTTTGCAAGTTTTACCATTTTTGGTAGTTCTCTTATGTTAGATTCCATAGCGACAAATACAAAATTCAAATATGGATAATCTAATTTTAATTCCTCTTTTTTCTTTACTATGGTTTTGATATTTTTTATAATGTTTTCAAACTTCGCACCAACTCTAATATTATCATTTGTGTTAGAATCTGCCCCATCTAGGCTTATTGCGATAATATCAACATGATATTTAAAAATATCATCTACAAATTTATCTAATCTTGTGCCATTTGTAACAAAATATTTCCTTACATTTGTTTTATCTAGTCTCTCTAAAAATTTTGAAAATTTTGGATTGATAGTTGGCTCACCCCAGCCAAATAGCGTTACTTCTTCGCAATGTTCTAATGCGTTTGATAGTTTATCTAACACTTCTAGTTTTAAATATGTTTGATTGAACTCTGCTTCATCTCTTCCGCAAAATATACATTTTATATTGCAAGCACTTGTCATTTCAAGAACAATGCGTCGTGGATATGATTGTAAGATTGTTTTGTTTGCTTCTAGTTCTTCTATATTAAGCTTTGAGTTTTGCGCCTGTTTTTCGTTTAATTGTGATTTAAATAATTCTTTTGTCTTTGCTCTTAGAATTTCCATATTTTTCCTTTGTTTGAATTAAATTTATGCAGCATTGTGAAATGTAGTATTTTGTGTGTGTTTAAAATGATTAAATTGTAGGATTTTCTTTAAATCCAAGTATTGTTTTTTATGCGTATGATGTGTATGTTTATTGTGTTTGGTTTGTGAAGATTTGGTGTGGAGTATTACTTTAGTGCAACCCCCCCCCCATATAGCATTTTAGCTGTTGTTGTGTGATTATGTTTTTGTTTTCTATGAATTCTTTATACCAATTTATCGTAGATTTAATAGAATCTATAGTGCTTAATTTTGGCTTCCATTGCAATAGATGATATGCTTTTGAAGTATCAAGCATTAATAGTGTTGCTTCGTGAGGGTTATTTTTAGAAGTTTCTACTTTGTAATCTATTTTACCCCATATCTCTTTTGCAATTTCAAGCATATCTATTACTCTTATATTTCCACTTATATCAGGACCAAAATTAAAACTATTTGCAAATGATGTATCGCCTTGCAAGAGTTTCTCTCCTAACATTAAATATCCCCTAAGTGGTTCTAAGACATTTTGCCATGGTCGTGTTGCAAGTGGATTTCTAATGATTGTCGTTTTACTATTTATGATACCATATATTAAATCAGGTATTAATCTATCTGCACTAAAATCACCGCCACCAATTACATTTCCAGCTCGTGCAGTTGCAATTAAGATATTATGTAATTTTCCAAACTCATTAATATTAAAAAAACTAGATCGCATAGAATCCGCAATGATTTCGCCACAAGCTTTAGAAGCGCTATATGGATCATATCCTCCTAGCTTGTCATTTTCTCTATATCCCCATATCCATTCTTCATTGTGATAGACTTTATCTGTCGTAATTATTACTATGGCTTTTAGGTTTGTTAATTTATCTTTTGATTTGTGTATAGTATAAAGTAGATTTAAGATTCCAAAAGAATTAACTTCAAATGTCTCTATCGGATTTTTGTAGCTTTCCCTCACTAATGGTTGGGCAGCAAGATGAAATATAATATGTGGATTAAAATCAGAAATGCTTGCTGATAGCGTATTTTGATCCCGTATATCTGCGAAGATTCCATTAAAATAATTGCTGCCACCCATTAAAGTAAAATGGCTTGGATTTGTGTTTGGCTTTAGTGAGTATCCAAACACATTGCTTCCTAAGTTTTCTAAAAATAGATAAAGCCAAGAGCCTTTAAAACCGCTATGCCCGCTTATAAAAACATTTTTATTTTTGTAGATATTCATTATATCTATCAACCTTTTTTTAAAAATATTGTGCAATTCTATCTTAATAAAACTTCAAACTATATACTATCAACCTTGATTTTATAATCTTTTACCATATCTTTTACTTCATTTATATAGTTTGGATTCATTACTAAAATCAAATCTATATTATATCTTTTTAGAGCGTCTTGTGGTGATAAAATCTCTATTGCGGATTTTGGTATGAAGCAACTTTGCTTATTTGGATTGATATCAATTACACATTTTATATTATTTAATATGTTTGCTATTGTTACACCCTTTGCTCCAGCACCCCAAATAGCTATATTATCATATTCATTTAGTGCTAAGATTTTGGAATCTTCAATTTTTATCTTCATATTTTTTGGTTTGGCGAAAATTAGCTGATATTGGTTATTAAATGATGGTATTATTTCTAATATTTTAAAATTTGCTCTATTAAAAAGGATTCTAATTGATAGTTCGCTGAAATAATTACAATGTTCATAGAAAAAATCATAAAATGCATTATTTTGTATGATCCACTCTAAGCGCGGTGTTTCAAAAAATATTATTGGATTGCCAACTATTTGATTTCGTATATTTTGTAGAAAAGTTAATGGTTCTTGTATGTGCTCTATTGCGTGCCTACATATAATAATCCCTAGATTTGGTAGATTCTGCGAGCTGTAATATTCTTTTTTTATTTCTACCCCCCCCCATATTGTCATTTTCATTAAATGCAGGGTCAAAGCCAAATCCATTTGAATTACTTCTTTGTGCTAATGTTGATAGAAATTTACCATTCCCACAGCCAATTTCAACGATATTTGTATTATTAATATTGTATTTGTTGATTAGAAGATTGATTATTTCATCGACATAGTTAGTGTATATTGGTGAGTAAAACTGTGAATTCTCATATGAATCACAATAATCAACAATCTCACTTTTAAATGCTACATTGTGTGCCATTCCACAAATATCACATATTTTTATATCAAGATTATCACAGGTTGCATTTAGTGCATCGATTTTGTTTTTATATTTCATATTTTGAAAAATTGGCACATCTTCTCTAAATAATAAATCATGCAATTGATCGCTACCACAAGCCTTACAAGTCATAATTGTCCTTTATATTAAATTTTTATAAGCAAAGAATAGCTTTGAATTACGAATAACTCCAAGCAATCTGTGCTTATATTTTGTAAGTATAATGATTATTTTTTCAAAAATATTAAATTTTATATCAATATCATAGTCATTATAGAATCTATCTGTTGCATCTCTGTTTGCTTTATTTGATTGCAGTGGCCATTCAAGCAAAGTGTATAGTAAATATCTTTTGTAAATAGAGTTATATTTTAGGCAATCTTTTGTAAAAAAATAATGCTGTAAAGAGTATTCTTTGCATAGATTTTTTGTCGTGCCTTGTGATATATCAAGTCGTTTTGCATTTGTAGTCTTTTTGTAATGCGCAATGCCACAGTAGATAGCCGCTCTTAATGCACCAAAAATATCATCCATTGGGTAAAAATCTTGATTATATCCACCAATTTGAATGCATTTATCTTTATTGTGAAGTAGGGCAGAGGGCTTTGTTGTTGGATATAGATGGCAATCTTTATTTGTAAAGTAAAATTCATCTATGTATTTATGAAATATCATTTTCTTTATTACATTTTTTATTTTACCTTTTATTGTTTTTCTTGCTTTTTGCTCTTCTAGCTCCTCTATGTAATTCATATTAGTTTCTAAACCTTTACCAAACAAAACAGCATCAGATGAAATCATAGCTACTTTACTTACTTTGCTTGTGGCGTATTGCATTTCACTTAGGTAATTATTAAACAAAATATCATCATCGTGTAGCAAACACACCCATTTGCCTTGTGCCAACTTAATACATCTATTCCAATTGCCAAATAAGCCTAGATTCTTATGATTTTTGTAATATGTAAGTTTGTTTTTATAATTAGTTTCTAATAAGATTTGTGTATCTGTGATTTCATTTATGTTATTACAATTTTCTACAACTATTATCTCATATGACTTTTTAGAATCTAGATTCCCCCCCCCCTAGAATCTAAATCTTGATTAATCGCAGATTCTATTGCTTCCTTTAGTGTATCTAATCTATTATATGTAGGTATTGCGATGGTAAAAAATGGCTCATTTGTATTTAGATTGTTTTGTCTAAAAATTAGCGATGATTGTACATTTTCGGTTTTTTTAAAATTATCTTGCTTTTCAATAAATCTAATGCCATTAAAGCCCTCATTCATATAAGGAAAATTTACTTCTCTTGTATTATCAATCATTATTTATTTCTCCATATAGCCCAAGGTGCATTACTATCAGCCCACATTTTGCATAGCTCATTTTTATCTCTTAATGTATCCATACATTTCCAAAAGCCGTGATGTTGATAGCTATATAGTTCGCCATCTTTTGCTAGATTTTTTAGTGGTTCTTGTTCAAAAATCGTGGAATCATCATCAATGTAGTCAAATATCTTTGGTTCGCACACAAAAAATCCTCCATTTATCCAGCCCATATTATAATCATTGCTATCACCTTTTGGTTTTTCTGTGAAATTTAGAATCTTATTGTTTTCTCCGATGTTTAATACTCCAAATTTCCCTTCAGGTTGTATTGAAGTCATTGTGATTGCCCTTTGATGTGATCTATGGAATTGTAATAGTTTATTTATATCCACATTTGCGACACCATCACCATAAGTTAGCATAAAAGATTCATTATTGATATAGTCTTTTGCGTGTTTTATTCTGCCACCTGTCATTGTGTCTTGCCCTGTATATAGCATTGTAACTTTCCAAGGTTCGTGATAAATCTTGTGAATCTCAAATGAATTATCCTTCATATCGATTGTTATATCGCTATATCTTGTGTAATAATTGATGAAATAATCTTTGATTATGTGAGATTTGTATCCTGTCAAAATAATAAATTCATTAAATCCATAATAACTATAAATCTTCATAATATGCCATAAAATAGGTCTTCCACCAATCTCTACCATAGGCTTTGGTTTTAAATCTGTTTCTTCTGATAATCTCGTACCAAATCCACCTGCAAGAATTAAGACTTTCATAATGCTCCCTTAAATTTATATAAAGCACATATTTTACTACAAAATATACCTTAATAGCTTTTTTATATTTTTATTAGTAGAATGTACAACTTTTAATGAAATTTACTAGAATGTGCTATATATGAGGTTGTTTTGAAGTTTTTGTTTTTATCATTTGTGTTTGTTATTCCATTATTTGCTTATCTTGATCCAGGTAGTGGTTCGCTTTTGCTTTCTTCTATTGTGGCGCTTTTTGCTTCAATTGTATTTTTTATCAAAAATATTTTTTATAAATTGCTTTCATTCTCACCAAGTGCTTTAAGGTATCGGGGGGGGGGTGTAGCTCTCTTAAAAGTGCGCATTTTATAGTCTTTTATAGTGAAGGTCGCCAATATTACAATACATTTAAGCCACTTTTAGATTCACTAGATTCTATCAAGCACCTCTACACATTCTATACCTCTGATGAAGATGACCCAGCACTAAAGCGCGATACAAGTGTAGGCGAGTATAGCTACATTGGCAAGGGTAATAAAGCTTATGCAAGACTAAATATGTTAAAAGCTGATATTTGTGTGCTGACAACACCAGGGCTTGATGTATTGCATATTAAGCGTAGTCGTGGCGTGAAGCATTACTGCCATATCGTGCACTCAATTAGCCCTATGACTTATCGCGTGTTTGGAATAGATTATTTTGATTCTGTCTTAGTGGCAAATGAGGTACAAGAAGACTTTGTGCGTGAGGTGGAAAAGGCACATAATGTAAAAAGAAAATATATCGCAATCACTGGTTCAACTTACCTTGATGAGCTCTCTTGCAATCTACAATCTAGCACTAATTTAGAATCTAGCTCCACTTCTGTAAATCCAATCACACTCAAAGACAAAAGCAAAAAAACTATTTTAATTTCGCCTTCATGGGGTAAAGAAACACTCCTTAGTAAGTATGGCTTAAAGCTTTTAGAGCCTTTAGCACGCACTGGATATAACATTATAGTTCGTCCTCACCCACAAAGCTTTATTACTGAAAGTGAAGCACAAAATATCGCCTCACTCAAAGAAACACTTGCAAAGTATGACAATCTCATTTGGGATCAAGATACGCCAAATATTTATGCCTTTAGTTTGTGCGATATGATGATTTCTGATTTTTCAAGCGTGATATTTGATTTTGTGTGTTTGCAAGGTAAGCCTGTGCTAACTATAAAAAACGATATGGATTTAAGTGGTTATGATATGGCAGATATTTCAAGAGATTCTATTTGGACTTTTAAAGCGCTTGAGCGTATTGGTGGGCGTTGTGTTGAAAGTGAATTTGCAAATATAGGGCAAAAGTGCGATGAAGTGATGCAAAATACCAAAGATCTAGATTCTGTGCGTAAACTTCTTTGGCGCTACCCTCATAGTGCAGGAGATCAGAGCGTGCTAGAGCTTTTAAAGATAGAGCGCGAACTTATAGAATCTTCTCTCAAGCCACAGAGTTTGCTTATCTCACGCTTAAGAGAGTTAGATTCTATGATTAGCTTAAATCGTTTCACACATTCCCAAAGCACACTACATTAAGGAAATACTATGGATGCAAATCTCTTTTTGGAAGTTTTATATTATATATTTATTTATCCTATGCAAAGTGTGCTTGGCTTTTTCTTTGATATTTTATACTCTCACATAGGCTCATACGGGCTAAGTATCATCACGGTAAGCGTGCTTATTAATGTATTTTTGTTAAAGCTTGTAAGCTTAGCAGATTCTAAAACCAAAGTAGTTGGTGCGCTTAAAGCGGTGTGCGATAGTAAAATCTTGGAGTTTAAACGAGTATTTAGGGGTGCGGAGCTACACACATACATAAAGACTTTATATAAGCAAAAGCATTATCACCCCATATATGGCTTTTTCTCTCTTGGTGGGCTATTTTTGCAAGTGCCATTTTTCTTAGGCGTGTTTTTCTTGCTTGAAAATTTAGAGGGGCTTAAAGGAGCGAGTTTTGTAGGTATTAGTGATTTATCAAAAGCTGATAATTTACTTTTTGGATTTAATCTCTTGCCTTTACTTATGTGTGTTTTTTCTCTTATAAATGTGTATATAAGCTCACAAGAGAAAAGCTCTAGGATACAAGGTGGTGTGATTGCGCTTATATTTTTAGTGCTTTTGTATGCTATGCCAAGCGCGCTTGTGTTATATTGGACTACAAGTATGGCATTTGCGCTATTTAAGACCTTGCTAAATAAATTGTTAGCACATAAGCATTTACAAAAAGACACTGCCTCGCATAATGCCTCAAAGAGTGGCTCTTTTAATGCAAAAAACAAGCAGTGTCAAAGTGAGTTTTCTTCTTATTTATCGCGTGGAGATTCTATACACAAGGCTAGCGATGTTGCTATATGTGCGAGGTTTTCTAAGCTATTTCACGCTATTTTTACCCCTTACAAAGAGCTAGATTCTAAAAGCTATATCACTTATAGAAATATCTCAATCTTTGCACTTTTAAATATATTTTTCTTAATCTTTGTATTTTCACCCTATGCAGTCTATAGCTCCGATGTATCTCAATTTGATCCTTCTCAAACTTTCCAAACACTAGGTGGATTATTTGGATTTTTCTTACTTTTTAGTTTTTTAGGGATTTATATCACAAGCTTCTTTTACAAAACAAGACTTCTAAAACTTGGGGTATATGGTGTGAGTGTGATATTGCTTATTGGACTTACTTATACATTTGTGCTTACCGGTGATTATGGGGCTATGGATAGATTTGTGTTTCAGAAACTTAGTTTTGCTGATACAACATTAAGGATGCAAAAATATTTATATGCATTTATAACTTTGGGTATTTCAGCATTTTTAACATTGATACTACTTAGGCGATTATCGATTGTTTTTAAAATTATATTTATTACTCAAGTAAGTGTATCTTGTATTTATGCTTTTAATATCAATATTTACTCTACTTCTATTAGAATGGATACAAGTCTCAATATGCAAGAAATTAAAAATAATGCACGGAATTCTGTTGGGGGGGGGGGATGCTTTCATATTCTAAAAATGAAAAAAATATAGTTGTATTTTTGTTAGATATGTTTAGTGGCTCACATACACCCTATCTTTTGGAACAATTTCCTGAGCTAAAAGTCAATCTTGATGGTTTTGTTTTGTTTGATAATACTATTTCTACTACAGATTCTACTATTCATAGTGTTTCAACGCTTATAGCAGGAGAATATTATTCCACTTATAATATGAATGCAAGGGGAGATAATATTGTAGATTCTATAAATCACGCTTATGGTTCTATGGGATTAAATTTTGCCAATGAAGGTTATAATGTGAATTATGCATTATTTGCATTGCCTACTGCTGGGAATATCAAACCTATTTTAGATAATGCTCAAAATAAAATTAATATCATTAATATTCACCCACTCTTTTTGCATTATTATTTAACAAAACAAGGGATTTTAGAAAGTGTATTTGACAATAGAAAAGATAGTATTGATGATGTGATAGTTAAATTTTCAAACTTTGGTTTATTTCGTTTTGTACCAGAGCTTTATTTTCGACCAAAAGTTTATAATAATGGCTTTTGGATATTTTCAACTAACTTCATATATAAAAATGTTGTAGAATCTATATCTTATTCGGCAAGTTTTTATGGATTTACCCACCTAAATAGCGTAGATTCTGACAAACCTACATTTAAATTTTTACATTCTATTATGACGCATGTGCCTTATAGTATGTATTACAACAATGGAAAATGTGAGTTTTTTAATACAAATAGTGCGTGGAATGATAATAAATTCAATGTCAATATGAATATAAAAGATGGACCTAAATCTTTTTATTATCAGCATTATGATACAGAGGCATGTGCGCTTAAATATCTTGGAGATTATATACAATGGCTTAAAGATAATGGAATCTATGACAACACACAAATATTTGTTATAAGTGACCATAGTGGACTTGATAGTATAAATATACCAATTGATAGTAGGCCTGATGCTCTGTTTTTATTTAAAGATTTTAATTCTAGGGGTGCACTCAAGCAAGATTCTCGTTTAATGGCTAATTACGATGTAGCAAGTATATTTTGCGCGAATCTCTCTAATGGTTGCAAAAATGTCCCTAAAAATATCCTAAAACATTATCCGCAAAATCGCACACTCATACATACAATACCACATTCGTGGATGATAGAGGAGCATAAAGTAAATCATTGGATACTAAATAAAATCTACCAAGTCAAAGACAATATCTATGACCCCAAAAACTGGACCGACATCACGGATGAAACAAAAAAGAGCAATTATCAAAATATACAAGGCTTACATTAAGTTACTTAGGAGGCACAATGGACATTAACTACTGGCAGAATTATTACAAATCACACAAGACAAACGCACAAAATTCACTCTATAAAAAAAGTGCACAAGCAGAAAATGAAAGAAATACTTTTATTTATGAGGATTATTATTCTATACTAAAGCGAGATTCTATCACGCTTCGCACTCATACGCTTCAAAATCATTCTTTTTACACACACCCTTTTTTACAGCAGTTTGGGGGTGCAGCATGAATGCGCCTAAAAGCACACAAAGTACAGCTAATAATATCGTATATGTCGGTATGAGTGCAGATCTCATCCACCCAGGGCATATGAATATCTTGCGTGTGGCGCGAGAACTAGCAGATTCTATAAATGGCAAAGTGATTGTAGGGCTTTTGACTGATAAGGCGATCGCCTCATATAAGCGCGTGCCTTATATGAATTATGCTCAACGCAAGGAAGTGGTAGAAAATATCAAATTTGTAGATTCTATAATAGCGCAAGAGACCCTAAGCTATGAGGGCAATATCCGTGCATTAAGACCTAGATATGTCGTGCATGGCGATGATTGGAAAAACGGCGCACAAGCAAAAACACGCCAAAATGTCATCGATACATTGAAAGAATACGGCGGTGAGCTTATCGAGCCAAGTTATACGGAGGGCATTAGCTCCACACAGCTTAATGAGGATGCTAGAGCTATAGGTATTTCTACAAATGCGAGGCTTTCAACACTGCGCCGTCTTATAGAATCTAAAACCCCTCTTAGAATCCTTGAAACTCACTCTGCAATTTCTGCACTCATCGCTCAAAATTCCTTTGTTATGCAAAATGGTGTGCGTATAGAGTTTGATGGATTTTGGAGCTCAAGTCTGACAGATTCTACAAGCAGGGGTAAGCCAGATATTGAAGCAGTGGAGCTTACAAGTCGCCTTAATACAATAAATGATATCTTTGAAGTTACCACAAAGCCCCTTATTTATGACGCTGATACAGGAGGCAAGATTGAGCATTTTGCTTTTAGTGTGAGGAGTTTGGAGCGCACAGGGGTGAGTGCAGTTATCATCGAGGATAAGACGGGATTAAAGAAAAACTCACTTCTTGGCAATGATGTGGAGCAAACCCAAGATAATATCGATGATTTTTGCGACAAGATATGCGCAGGGAAAAGAGCGCAAATCACGCAAGATTTTATGATTATCGCGCGTATAGAATCTTTGATATTAGACAAGGGGTAAGATGATGCACTAAAAAGAGCTTTTGCCTATGTGGAGGCTGGAGCTGATGGTATAATGATCCATTCACGACAAAAAAGCCCAAATGAAGTGCTAGAGTTTATCCGCGCATTTCGCGCTAAAGATATTAAAACGCCAATTGTTATCGTGCCAACAAGCTTTAATAGCATAAGTGCAAAGGAGCTAGGTGAGGCAGGAGCAAATATCATCATTTATGCTAATCACTTACTGCGTGCAAGTTTCATCGCTATGAAAGAAGTCGCACAAGGGATTTTAGAGTATGACAGAAGCAAAGAGATGGAATCTAAGTGTATGAGTATAAATGAAATCCTCTCTCTAATCCCTGGAACGATATAACGCTTAGCTTTAAAATTGGCGGATTCTATAAAAGAAGCTTTAAGTTTAAAAGAAGTGCTTGAGGGCATATTAAAGAATTCAAAGGGCGGGTGGTTGGCAAAATAAAA
The DNA here is from genome assembly GCA_944323755.1 of uncultured Helicobacteraceae bacterium. Lineage (GTDB taxonomy): Bacteria > Campylobacterota > Campylobacteria > Campylobacterales > Helicobacteraceae > NHYM01. The sequence continues at coordinate 347,226 of CALUTR010000002.1, read as the reverse complement.
CTAAAGGATAAGTATACAAAAGATTGTGATTTTTGGTGCGGGGAATTGCGGTAGGCTCATAGCTAGCAAACTTATAGAGCAAGGGGCTAAAGTGCTATGCTTTTTGGATAATGACCCCCAAAAAGAAGGCAAACAAATTTCCTTATCGGGGGTGGGTAATACCTATTTATACCTCTAAAAAGTTAGATTCTATTGAGTTTGATAGCGTGATACTTTGTCATGAGTATTTTTCACAAGGCTATGTTGGCGTGCGTGAGGAGGTTGAAGAGTATTTTACGCGCCATAGTCTTAATCCTGCGTTAAAAATCCCAATTGGAGATAATTTGAGTATTGCGATTATAAAACCTTAATTTTTCTAAAGGAGCAAAATGGATACAAATGAGTTTGGTAGAGCATTGCAAGAGATCGGTATATATGAGTTTAGCGGTGTGCCTTGCTCTTATCTTGCACCATTGATTAATTATGCGATTAATGAAAATCGCTTTGTTATGGCAAATAATGAAGGTGATGCAGTAGCGATTGCAAGTGGTGTGAGTTTGGTTAGTAGAAATAAAGGCATCTATGGTGCGGTATTAATGCAAAATAGTGGGCTAAGTAATGCGCTAAGTCCGCTTACAAGCCTTAATTACACTTTTGACATTCCTATTTTGGGCTTTGTATCTTTGCGTGGTGAGCGTGATAGTAATGGCAAAAATACCGATGAGCCACAGCACGAGCTCTTAGGTGTGATAACAGATAAGCTTTTAGATGTGTGTGAGGTGGAGTATGAGTTTTTAAGCGCTGATATAAATGAGGCAAAGATGCAGCTTATGAGGGCTAAGAGTGTGCTAGATATGGGGAAGCCTTTCTTTTTTATCGTGCGTGATAAGACTTTTGAAAAAAATGTGCTTACAAATAATCCAAACATAGCGCCCCTTCGTAGAGCCATTGCAGAATTTAACAAGGCTTTGAAGGATTGTGATAATAGTGCGCATAGTGGTTTGAATGAGGCTTTAAGCAAGATACCAAGTAAGATACACAAAGAGGCTTTTGATATGGAGGATTTTGAGGTATCCAAAGAAGTTTTAAGCACGCGCTTACAAGCATTAGAAGTGATACAAAATAGCACGATTAATCAAAACTGCGTGCTTTTAGCTACTACTGGTAAATGCGGTAGGGAGCTATATGAGCTAGGCGATAAGCAAAATCAGCTTTATATGGTTGGCTCTATGGGTTGTGTAAGTTCGCTTGGGCTTGGAATCTCGCTTAAAAGCGATACAAAAGTGCTAGCAATCGATGGAGATTCTGCACTTTTAATGAGGCTAGGCGCACTTAGCACGAATGGCTATTATGCCAAAATGCGAGATATTGGGAATTTTTGCCATATTTTACTAGATAATGAGAGTCATGATAGCACAGGTGGGCAGTTTAACCTCTCGCCCATTGTGGATTTTGCACATATTTCGTTTAGCTGTGGCTATGAGGTGGTGCGCGTAGTGCGTGATTTAGAAGAATTAGAGCAGGGCATAAAGGCGTTTATGGAGTCTACAAGTGGAGGGGCGCATTTTATTTATATGCGTATTGCAAAAGGAAGTAAGCAAAATCTTGGACGCCCCAAAATCACGCCAAAAGAAGTGGGCTTGCGATTATCGCATTTTCTTTCTATTAGGCTTTAAGAGGGTAGGGGTATGAAGTTTTCTTATCATAATCCTGTAAAGATTTGTTTTGGCATAAATTATGAGAGTGAGTTAGCAACGCTAGGGCTTAAGAATATCGTGCTTATTACTTCACAGGGCTTTAGTAAAAGTGGTGTAGTAAGTGAGTTGCAAGATATTTTTGGCACTCAAATACTACAAGTAATCGATACTATCCCTTCAAATCCACAGCTAGGATTTTTGCAAGATTTAAAGCGAAATTTATGTGAATGTGAGTGTATCATCGCACTTGGTGGTGGAAGTGTGCTAGATAGTGCTAAATTTTTATCCTTGCAAAATGAAGTGCTACCTCAAAATGGTGAGCTAAAAATCATAGGAGATAGAGAATCTATACCTATATACGCACTGCCAACCACCGCTGGCACAAGTAGTGAGCTCACACAATGGGCAACTATCTGGGATAAAAATGCTAATATCAAATACTCACTCTCACACCCCACACTTTATCCAAAAGTAGCGCTTTATGATATTACGCTTATGCAGAGCTTACCTTATGATCTCACTATCAGCACCGCGCTTGATAGCCTAAGCCACTCTATAGAATCTATTTGGAATAATAACGCCAATCCCATTTCCACGCATTATGCGCTAAAGGCTATTGAGATTATTTTAAGTGATTTGGTAGCTTTGTGTGAAGATTTAGATTCTCTAACTTTGCGCAAAAGTATCGCGCTTGCAAGTGTTTATGCGGGGCTTGCATTTTCAAATACACAAACTGCTTTGGCACACGCTATAAGCTATCCTATCACGATGAGGTTTGGCATACCTCACGGCTTAGCGTGTTCATTTAGTATCCCACTTTTATTAGAATGCTTACCAGAAGGGGAGGCAAAGCATATCCTAGCACCATTTATCCCTCGCATTAATGAGCTTTTTGCACGGCTTAATGTATCAAGTAATCCTAAAGATTATGGGCTAGATTCTGAATTTATAGAAGAGATTTTTAGCTCGCTCAATGCTCGGGCGAAAAACGGGGTATTTGATATAGGATCTGTAAAAGAATTTTTAAAAAAATAGAAAGACTTATGGTATATTAAGCGCTTGAGTTTTGAGATGATTTTTAGATAAAAGGCGGAGATATGATTGCAAATATCAAGAACATATTAAGAAGACCATATAGTAAGCTACAACAAATTTTTGGTCAGATAGATTTTGTCCCAAGTGGACATTTCTATTCTCCTATTGCGAATGATTTTGAGATAAATGAAGGGATTAAAAACATTAATTACAATCCAGATTCTCTTTATGGTATTGATTTGAGGGTAAAAGAGCAGCTAAAAATACTTGAGATTTTCAAAGGATTCTATAATGAAATGCCATTTCAAGATAATAAGACTAAGTCGCTAAGATATTATTTTGATAATAATGCGTATTGCCATAGCGATGGGATTTGTTTGTATTCTATGATGAGATATTTGCAACCAAAAAGGATTATTGAAATAGGCAGTGGATTTAGCTCGGCACTAATGTATGATGTAAGAGATAGGTTCTTTACACATAAATGGGGGGGGGGTGATACCTCTCAAAAGCTTGAAATAATCCATATCGAGCCATATCCAAAGCTTTTGCAATCACTTTTAAATGAAAATGATGTCAAAAATCTTAATCTGTATGCGATGAGATTGCAAGATGTTCCTTTGAGTGTATTTGATGAGCTGTATGAAAATGATATTTTGTTTGTGGATTCTACACATATAAGTAAGATTAATTCTGATGTGAATAAGGTATTTTTTGAGATCTTGCCACGATTAAAAAGTGGTGTATATATTCATTTTCACGATATTTTCTATCCATTTACTTACCCAAAAGATTGGCTACTTGATAAAAATTCTTGGAATGAGACCTACTTGCTACGCGCGTTTTTGCAATATAATAATCAATTTGAAATTGTATTTTTTAATACTTGTATCAATCATCTTTATCCAGATGAGTTCGCGCAAGCCCTACCACTAAGCCAAAAGAACACAGGTGGAAGCATTTGGCTAAGGAAGAGGTAGAAGTATTTTTGATTTTACAAAACGCTAAAAGTGATAGAAACGGCTTTTTGAAAACATCTTAGGAATATGCTTGAATATACCTTTTTAAATTATTATCCATGTTTATAATACATAGGATTATGTAGCGCGATGTTTAGAATCTTATGTCAATAAAAGCTTTGATGATATAGAAATTATTGTGATTGATAATTGGAAATGATGATTCTATAAACATTGCTAAAGAATATTTAATTTATTGATACTAGGATTAGAATAATTTATAATTCTTATAATTTAGGATTGTTTAGTGCCAGAATAGAGGGTGTAAAACAAGCAAATAGAAAATACATTTTATTTTTAGATTTAGCATTCACTTAAATTTTTGGAATCGAACTATTATATATTAGGATTTTGTATATCTTTTTAGTATTGGCAAGTTAAAATTATATATAGTATTGCATAAGATTATAAATGTTGATATAATCCTCCGTATTTCATTTTAAAATTTAAGGATAATAGATGCAAAAATTTATCAAAAAAATATCATTGGGCTTGTTTTATGGAAGTTGTTTATTGTGTAGTTCATTGTATGCAGATATGGTAGTCCCTGCTACTTCATTGCCACAAAATGCTCAAAGTTTTATATCAAGTAATTTTAAAAATACTCAAATTATGTATGTAGAACAAGATTTTGATAGTTATGAAGTTAGATTATCAAATGGTGTAAAAATTGACTTTTATAGAGATGGAAATTGGAAAGAGATAGAGAATTATAATGGAATAGATCTTTCTTTATTGCCAACTCAAGTTTCAAAAACTATACAAACAACTTACCCAAATATTCTTATTTTAAAAATAGAAAAAGAATGGAGTGGATATGAGATAAAATTAGCAAATATGCTAAAAGTTTATATCAATGAAGCGGGACAAATTATAGGTCAAAAATACGATGATTAATAGTAAAAGCTTGCCTTTTGGTAAGTTTATATTAGGATATTTATGAAAACAAAATTATTTATTACAGGCGGCGGTGGATTTATTGGTAGGAATTTTATCAATACATATTATGACAGATATGATATAACAGCTATTGCTAGAATTGGCAGTAAAATAGATGAGTCAAAATGTAAAAAATTTGTATATGATAGAGATGTTAAACAATTAGATAATCTTTTTATGGAGGCACATAGTGGCTATGGGGGGGGGTATTACACCTAGCGACTTTATATTTATCAAATCATAATATCTATGATATAGAACGATTAATTGATAGTAATATCACTTTTGGAAGTGAAGTTTTAGAATCTGCTTGCAATAACAATATAAAATTCTTTATAAACATCATTACTTTTTCATTATTTGCTAATTCATTACATTATAATCCACTTACATTTTATGATAGCACAAAGCAAGCATTTTGTGATATTTTAGAGCTATATAAAAGTAAATTTAAGCATATAAAATTCATAAATCTTTTGTTTTATAACACATATGGTAAAGATGATATAAGACCAAAGGTTTTAAATCTGTGGCATAGGATTAGCAAAAGTGGTGAGCTATTAGAGATGAGCAAAGGAGAGCAGCTCATTGATATAACTCATATTGATGATGTTGTAAATGCTTTGGATATTGCTATTAGAGATATAGATTATCTTGATAGTGATGTGATTTATACGATAGAAAATACAAATAGACCTACATTAAGAGAACTATCTAATATATTTGAGAATGCAACAAATACAAAACTAAATATCAAATGGAATAGACCATATAGACTAAATGAAATATTTAATCCAATATCAAGTTTAGATTCTAATCAATTATGCAAATTACCAAATTGGAATCCAAGCATAGACCTAAGTGAAGGTATCAGGCGGGTTTTTGGAAGTGCATTATGAAAAGGGTAGCAATCATTGGCGCTGGGATCTCAGGTATTAGCGCAGCATATCATATACAAGAGCAACATAAAGAAAAATATAAATGTATTGTATTTGAGAAAGATTCTACATATGGTGGTTTGTGTGGTGGATTTTATGTAGATTCTAGTAGAGGTAAGTTTTGGTTTGATAATTGTGTTCATTTGTCATTTACAAGTAACGAATATGTAAAGCAAGTATTTGAATCAAATAGTAAGCCATTTATTCACATTCCAAATATGAATAATTATTACAAAGGATTATGGATAAAACATCCTGCACAAAATAATCTCTATCCATTAGATGTCCAAACAAAGGTAAATATCCTAAAAGATATGATTAATAATCACAATAAAAAAGATGATTTGCATACATTTCAAGATTGGCTAAAAGCGCAATATGGCGACTGCTTTACTGCGACTTTTCCATCTAAATATACACGAAAATATTGGACATTAGAGGCTAATGAATTAACTTGCGATTGGGTTAGTAGTGGTGCTGGAAATAGATTATATACTCCAAATTTAGATGAAATTTTATATGGTGCTATGAGTGATATTACTCCAAATACATACTATGCAAAAGAACAGCGTTATCCGCAAAAGGGTGGTTATAGATCGTTTTTTTCGAAACTTGCAAATAGTGTGGATATCAAATACAATCATAATTTAACCAACATAGATGCCAAAAATAAGATTCTCTATTTTGATAACCATATGCAATATCATTATGATATTTTGATTTCCTCATTACCGCTTAATTTGATGCCATCATTGCTTAATGCACCTAGAGATATTTTGGATTCTGCTTCTAAGCTAGAAGCAACAAGCGTTGCTATCATATCACTTGGGTTTAATAAAGATAATATTGCTAAAAAATTGTGGTTTTATGTATATGATGAAGATATTTTATTTGCGAGAGTTTATAGCCCATCAAAAAAATCTATATATAATGCACCAAATGGCTGCTCAAGCTTGCAAGCAGAAGTATATTTTTCAAGATTTAAGCCGCTAGATTCTATGATTGATAAAAATGAATTGCTAAATCATACGATAGATAGTTTTGTGAGAATGGGTATTTGTGCGTATGATGATATTATTGCAAGTGATGTTAGGATTATCAAATATGGAAATGTGATTTTTAACAAAGACATACATAAAAATAAAAATGAGATTCTAAATTATTTAAAGTTGCTAGAGATTCATTCTATTGGTAGATTTGGAAAATGGGAATATTTGTGGAGTGATGAGAGTTTTTTAAGCGGTAAAGAAGTAGCCCTTAAGATATAATACAAATTTATCTTTATATTTTAAGGGGGATTGCTTGGGTGATTTAAGAAATGAAATATTGCAAAAAGTTAAAGAATACTACACTTTAAAACATAAAAAGAGTGGTGAATTTGCAATAGGCGATAGGATTAATTATGCAGGTAGAGTATATGATGCAGATGAATTAGTAAATTTAGTAGATTCTGCACTTGATTTTTGGCTTACAGCAAGCAAATATGCAAGAGAATTTGAAAATAAATTAGCAAAGTATTTAGGTGTGAGCAATGTATTATTGGTGAATTCTGGATCAAGTGCTAATCTATTGGCATTTTCAACTCTTACATCTCCATTATTAAAAGATAGAGCTATAAAAAGAGGTGATGAGGTTATTACTCTTGCAGCAGGATTCCCTACAACTATCGCACCAATTGTGCAGTTTGGAGCTATCCCTGTGTTTGTTGATATTGATTTAAATACTGCAAATATTGATACAAATAATTTAGAACAAGCAATTTCTTCTAAGACAAAGGCTATTTTTATAGCTCACACTTTGGGGAATCCATTTAATATCAAAGCAATTAAAGATATATGTAATAAATATAATTTATGGCTCATTGAGGATAATTGCGATGCACTTGGGGCGACATATGATGGCAAATTGACAGGAACTTTTGGTGATATCGGAACTTCTAGCTTTTATCCAGCACATCATATCACAATGGGTGAAGGTGGTGCAGTCTATACAAATAATCCACTATTAAAAAAGATTGCATTAAGCATTAGAGATTGGGGCAGGGATTGTTATTGTGAAGGTGGAAAAGATAATACTTGTGGAGCTAGATTCTCTCAAATGCAAGGCAAACTTCCTTTTGGATATGATCATAAATACATTTATTCACATTTTGGTTACAACCTCAAAGCTACAGAAATGCAGGCAAGCATAGGTGTTGCGCAACTAAATAAACTTGATTTTTTTGTAAAGAGGCGACAGGAAAACCATCATTATTTGTATGATAAACTAAGTCATTTAAGTGATATATTTATTCTACCTCAAGCTACTTATAATTCTCAGCCAAGTTGGTTTGGATTCTTAATAACACTAAGAGATAATGCGAAATTTAATAGAAATGAGATTAGTGAATTTTTAGAATCTAAAAATATTCAAACACGCAATTTATTTGGTGGGAATATGCTCTTGCACCCAGCTTTTGATACATTGAAAGAAGGTATTGATTATAGAGTGGTAGGAGATCTAAAGAATACAAATAAAATTATGAATGATAGTTTCTGGATTGGAGTGTATCCTGGTATTTCATTTAAAGAAATGGATTATATAAAAGATATGATAGATGAGTTTATGGGGGGGGGGTCGCGCTAAATTCCTAAAATCACATAATCTAAATACAAGGCTTATAGCATGATATGGGCCTTGATTAAGACAATTATTGTCAAGTTAAAAAATAAGAAAAATTTTAATTCTTTTTTGCATAAGTATCAAACTAAAAACTCTCATAATTTCACTTTCCCTGTAAATATTTTTAATCTAGATAATGTATCCATTGGTAAGTCAAGCTATGGTCCTATATGTATTTTGGATTATGGAAATATAGATGCAAAAGTAAGAATTGGTAATTTCTGCTCTATTGCAAGTGGAGTTACATTTTTATCGGGGGGGGGCATAGTATGAATTGCTTTTCAACCTATCCATTTTATGCTTACTATACAAATAAAATTGAAAAAAATACAACAAAAGGTGCAATTGAAATTGGAGATGATTGCTGGATTGGTCTAAATTCTATTATTTTATCTGGTTCAAAGATAGCAAAGGGCTGTGTTGTTGGTGCGGGGAGCGTTGTTCGTGGTAGTTTTGAACCATATAGCATTATTATTGGCAACCCTGCAAAATGTGTAAAAAAGCGATTTGATGATGATGTGATTGAAATTTTAAATCAAATTGATTTTAATCATTTAAATAATGAATTAATCACAAAAAATATAGATAAATTATATTCCCCTCTTGATTTAAACCTCGCATTGGAGATAAAAGCGATAATGGAGGCTAGTAAATGAATACATTATATAAATGCAAAAATTGCAATAATGATTTGATGCTTAAAATTGCTGATTTAGGATATGCACCGCCTTCAAATTCATTTCTTTGTAGAGATGATTTAGAAAATCAAGAATCTTATTATCCATTAAAGGTATATTTATGCAAACACTGCTTATTGGCACAAGTTAATGAATATAAAAATGCAAAAGAGATTTTCTCAAAAAATTATGTTTATTTTAGTTCATATTCTAGTACTTGGGTATCGCATGCAAAAAAATATGCAGATATGATAATAAAAAAATTAAAATTAAATCATCAATCTCAAGTGATAGAAATTGCCGCAAATGATGGATATTTGCTACAGTTTTTCAAAGGCATTCCAAGTATAGGCATTGAACCTACATCTAGCACGGCAAAAGTCGCAAAGTCGCGTGGTATAAATATCATAGAGAAATTTTTTGATAAGAATTTAGCCTCCACTTTACCGAAAGCTGATTTAGTGATCGGAAATAATGTATTAGCACATGTTCCAGAAATTAGGGATTTTGTTTGTGGTGTGAATCTAGTGCTAAAAGATAATGGGATTGCAAATTTTGAATTTCCTCATATTTTAAATTTGATTAGGCGTAATCAATTTGACACTATATATCACGAGCATTTTTATTATTATAGTTTGCATTCTGTGATGGATCTATTTAAAAGAGAGAATCTTTATATTTATGATGTTGATATTTTGGATACTCACGGCGGAAGTTTGAGAATCTATGCTAGTAAAAATAATATAAAGCAAAGTAAAAAGATTGCTAAGGTTTTAGAATTAGAGAAAAAATACAATCTCCATAATGAAGTTGGCTATATGCAACTAGAACAAAATATGCAAAACATTAAAAATGATTTTTTAATGTTACTACTTAGATTAAAAAAGAATAATAAAAAAATAATTGCATATGGAGTTGCTGCAAAGGGTAATACGCTGCTTAATTATTGTGGTGTAAAAAATGATTTAATCTCTTATGCGATAGATAGCTCACCTTATAAACAGAATCTATTTTTACCAGGTAGCCATATAGAGGTAAAAGATAAGGAATTTTTAAAAGATCATATACCTGATTATATTTGGATTCCAGCGTGGAATATCAAAGATGAAATTATTAAAGAAGTAGAATCTACTCTAAAACCAGTAGTATCTGCTATGGGGGGGGGTTGCTATGCAAATTTGTATTAACAACTCCAAGATTGAAAATCATAAGCAGATATATCAAAGGAGAGGACGATGAGTCGCTTCACCTTTGTAGAAACAGGGATAAAAGATCTATTTATTATAGAGCCAAAAAAGATAAGAGACGATAGAGGGTATTTTGAGCGATATTTTTGCAAAGATGATTTTAAAGAAATTGGATTAAGAAAAGAAATAGTTCAAATTAATCATTCTTTGACAAAAATTCGCGGTTCTATTCGTGGTATGCATTTTCAGCTTCGACCATTTAGTGAGGTAAAAATCATTAGATGCATCAAAGGAAGTATTCAAGATGTAGCTGTTGATATAAGAAAAGATTCTCCTACATTTTTAAAGTATTTTTCTATCACACTTAGCAAGGCAAATAGCAAATATTTATACATTCCAGAGGGTTTTGCACACGGGTTTCAAACATTAAGTGATAATGCAGAGGTGTTATATCTAACCACAGCTCCATTTGAAAGTAGTGCAGATATGTCTATTAATCCACTTGATATCACATTAAACATTAAATGGAATCTTGATATTACAAATATATCGCCAAAGGATAAAAATGCGCCATTTATTGATGATGATTTTATTGGAATCTAAAAGGAGAAACAATGCAGAAAGAAACATTATTTGAATACATACAAAGAAAAATCAAAAAACAAAAAGGTGATTATAAAAATAAAATTTTATTTTCTCAACGAATCTTATCTCCATACCAGAAGCTTTCATATAGGTTTAGCAAGGATTATAAAAGTCCATATCAAAAACAGCTTGACTTGATACAAAATGCTATTGTCGATCCAAATGGGTTTGGTGGCATTAATCTAAAACTCTATAATGCTCATATACCAAAGCAGTATTATGATATTTTTTATAATCTCTTTAGAGAAAAAAAAAGGGGGGGGGGATCTAGAGTTTGTATAGATTGTGGCGCACACGCTGGTTTGGTAAGTGATTTACTATTAGATTGTGGTGCATTTGTTTATCTTTTTGAGCCAAATGATATTTTGTTTCCAATTTTGCAAAATAAATATAAAAACAATAAAAACATCATCTTAAATCAAGCTGCACTATCTATAAGTGATGGTAGGACAAAATTTTTATTAAATGATAGTGTCTCACAGGGCAATAGAATAGATTCTGGTGGTGATTATAATGACTGCTATAATGAATTTTATGAAGTTGAGATGGTTGATTTGGTTAGATATATTAATGATGTTATTTTAAAATCACACCCTAGAATCTACTTTTTAAAGCTTGATATAGAGGGTGTAGAGTTTGATATTATTGATAAAATAATAGAAACTAAATTATATACCAAGATTGATTACATTGCTTGTGAGACGCACGAAAGGTATTTTATTGATGGTGCTGCTAAAATAAAAAATTTAAAAAAAATAATAAATGATAATGGGATCAAAAATATATTGCTAGATTGGATATAATGCTTCAATTTTAATTAAAAGGAAGAAAATGCAAGATTATTTGGAAGTAAAGATTTCAGATCTAATTGATGAAAATTCAGCAGAATACAAGAGTTTGCTAGATGTAAATAAGAGAATGAATATGCAAGATGTGAATATGAGGTTGTTAAACACTAGAGGCACTCCAAATAAGGAAGAAAAAATTGGTAGATATATGAAATTTAAATTATCTCCATTTGATATATTGCATTTTGATCACATAGAGCTTGTAACTACAAGTGGAGGTGCATTTTATAATGGTAATATCATACAAGAAAATGCTGGTGGATTTGGGAATCACGGCTTTGTAAGAAATAATTTTAGTTTTTATAAAGCATTGCAAAAGAGATTTTTTATACCCGCAAATAAAGCTGAATTTAAGCAAGTCATTAAAATTTTAATAAGTATTTTTACTGGGAAAGAGCAAAAACGATTGAAATCAAATGAGGCAAAAATATTATGGCATTCACCAAATTGGGATTGTTTTTCGCATTTTAGTTTTGAGGAATTCCCACGATTAGTTGCAACTCTAAAAGCTTTGTATAATAAAAAACAAGTTATAGCTATGGGGGGGGGGAATCAAGAACTAATAACATATGATATTGATTTTGATAAATTAGTAATTATTGCAGCTATTAGAAATTCTTGGCAGTTTGAACAATATATCTATCCAGCACTACTAAGTCTTACACAAGAACACAATAAAAATTGTCCATTTGCAATAAAAAAAGAAAATATTATATGTGTCAATAATGCTAGAATGCCGCAAAAAATGGTAGTTGATGTAAATAATGTCTTTATCCCAACACAAGTAAAATGCAATAAAAAATATTTAGTTGATGCAATGGAGCATTTGCGATCTTTTTATTATGATGATAATTTTAGCGATGGTTGTGAAAGGATATATATATCACGAGCAAAAAGTGCAAAAAGATTCTTAGTAAATGAAGATGAATTTAGAGACTTTTTGGAATCTAAATATGGTTTTAAGACACTATATATGGAAGATGTGAGCTTTAAAGATAAGATTAATTATTTAAGTCGCGCAAAAGTTATATTAAGCATTGATGGAACTTCAATTATGAATTATGGATATATGAAAAGTGGTGGAAAGGCTATATCTTTACGCCCCGCAAATATGGCTGAATATCCTATTGATTATCTATTTGGGATAGAATTTCTACCAATTATTTGTCAAATTAGAGATGTAAAAAATACAGATCATATGGATGGTGATATTGGCACTTGGTGGGCATCAAATCTATATGCAGATATTGAATATGTAGAAGAGAAACTTAAAGCATATGGCATAGAGAGAATCTAGAGATCATTAGCTTAATAACTATTATTTATGATTTCTCTTATGCCTTTTTGAAATGTGAATTTTTCACTCCAATTTGGTAGCACATCGCCACCTTCAAATGGTATGAAATTCTCTCTTTTCATATATGGTTTTGCACCCCAAGATATATTTAATTTTTTGCCAATTACTTGTTCAAATATTTCTGATAATTCACGCAAAGTCTTTCTTTCTTTTGTGTGCAGTGCAAAGATTTTGTTTTTTGCAAGCATTTTATATGGAGAATTTAATAGCTCAATGAGTTTTAAAAATGCATCAATCACATCATCGATATAGATTAAATCTATCATTTGTTCACCTTTGCTCATTTGTAGATTCTCGCCATTTTTTGCCACTTTTAACCATAGATTAAAAATTTTTTCTCTAGTATCATTTGGTCCATATGTGTCATTTAAGTAAATTGTGCTAAAAGTGATACTTGTTGTGTTTGCATAAAAATTAATAATACTATTAAATGCGCTTTTTGAGGCTGCATATAGATTTAGCGGATTATCTTGCATATTTTTATAAAATTGCCAAAATGTGCCTACATTAATAAACCAGCCATCAAAATTAAGCAAAGATAAAGTTTCACAAATTTCACTTCCAAATGTGATATTTGAATCTATAATACTTTTAATATCTTCTATATTGTGATTTTTAATATACAGCGTAGCAAGGTGTATAACGCCAATAATATCTCTATTATCTAAATATTTAAGTAATGAAGATATGCCTTTGTAATGATAGATTTCACAAAATGATTCTATCTTTGTAGAATCTGAAGTTTCTCTTGTAATTGCGATGATGTGATATGATTGATATAGTGTTTTGATGAGATTTGAACCAATGAATCCACTTGCGCCTGTGATTATGATAGTTTTCAAAAGTAGCCCTCCAATGTATCACTAAATGATAAATCACGCTCTGAAATGATGAATTTATCGATGTTGTATTCTTTTGCTATGCTCTCCCAAGGGAATCCAAAGCTATTGTATAGTACGCCGCAATCGTATCGTTTGTCATATTGACTTGTTTGCATATAATGAACTTTTGTATTATCCTCTAAGCTTAAAAAGCCGTGTGCAAATCCATCTGGAATGTATAGACATCGATTATTTGTGGAATCTAATTTTATATAGAAAAACTGCTTGTATGTTTTGGATTGCTGTCTTAGATCTATGACCACATCGATTATTTTACCACTTGATACATAGACTAATTTTGTATGTTCTTTTGGTGGTATTTGAAAATGCATACCACGGATTACACCTCTCTTTGATATGGAATAAAAAGATTCAACAAAATCGCTTTTCAATCCTTGTAATTGAAATATCTCTTTGCTGAATTGCTTTATAAACTGTCCTCTAGAATCTTCAAATGGTGTTATATTAATGATAAATAAATCTTTGAATTGTGTATTTAATATCTCCATTTATGCAGCCAATAAATTGAGATACTTGTGGTGTATTAAATGTAATGCGTTAGAGGAGTTATAATAAGATTTTACCCCCCCCCTATTTAGTTGGTATGAAATAGTCTTTGTGATACCTGTAAAATGATCTATTTTAGGCGTAAAACCTAATTTTTGTAATATTGAAATATCTGCTTTTATATTCATATTTTCAAAATCATTATATTTTCTTTTCCCAAATAGTAATTTAGATTTTGTATGTGATTGTTGGTTAAAAATTGATAATGTAAGTTGTATAAAATCTTTTAGTGATGTTTGTTTCCCACTACCTAATTCACAATGTGTATATGTATCAAATGAGTTTATATTATTAAGAATTACTTCAAATGCGCTAACTACATCATCGATATATATAAAATCCCTTAATTGTTCGCCTTTACTAAGCTCTATATCCTTGTTTAGTATCATTTGTTCTATTAAATAATATATAAATTTATTTTTATCATCAAAAGGCCCATACATATGTTCTATGTATACATCTATGATTTTTATATTCTTAAAATATTTAAAATAGCTTTGAAATTGATTTTTACTCAAACAATAAGGGCTTGAGAGTGGATTTTGTAGAGTATTTGTATTGATAAATGCTTTTATTTTATTTTTTGCAGCGAATTCTAATATCTTAATACCAAGCATTAAATTAGAATCTATCACTTCGCTTATTAAATTGTCATTTCTGCCATAATTTGTAGCAGTATGAATAATAAAATCAATATCATCATTGATATATTTAATATCATCAATATCGATGATATTGATATTACTGCATTGATTAATCCTCCATAGATTCGAGTTTTTTCTTTTTACTCCAATAATCTTATAAGAATCTTTTAGTTTTTTTGCTAGATGACTACCAAGAAAGCCGCTTATGCCTGTTATTAAGATTCTCTTCATTGAATTTATCCGCCAACTGCACCTTGATTTCTATCATTTCCTCCACCAAAAAACCCACTTCTTCCGCTATTTGTTGTGGCTCTATTTGTAGTTGTTGAAGTTTGATTAAATGAGCTTCTACTTCTTTCATATGCTTGAGGTGTTTTGTATGTTGTTCGTTGTTGTGCTTGAAAATTTTGATTATTGAATAATTTACTGCCTATCCAGCTACCTATGATCGCACCAGCTGCCGATGCAAGTATTGCTTCTCCTATTGATAATCCTGTGCCTGTTGGGTTTGTTAGCTGCGATGTTCCATTATCTATCTTTTTTTCCTCTTCTTTTAACATCGCTTGTATTTCTTCTTCACTAAGCATTCTTTCGGTGCCATCTTTTGATTTTAAAAGAACTCTAGTTGTATCACTTGGGTGTTCTTCTAAAATCTTATAGCTACCATCTGCTTGCTCTTCAATGATTACAAAAGCACCTTTTTTTATACTATTTGAAGCTAGTTGTTCTTTGTTTTCTTGTGAGCTACAACCTGATAAAACAAGTAATGCAGCTATACCGATACTTCCTACTATGCCGTATTCGCCTATTTTTCTAATATGTTTCATTTTTTATCCTAATTTTTCCCATTTTAGTTTTGCCCCTCCAAGTATATGAAAATGTAAATGAGGGACTTCTTGTCCACTATCAGCACCTATGTTAGAGATGATTCTATAACCTGTTTTGTCTAAACCAACTTTAATGGCTACTTCTTTTATGAATTCATTTAAACCTTTTAATAACTCTAAATCTGCACTATGAAAGTCTTTAATGCATATTTTTGGAATTGCTAATATGTGAATAGGTGCTTTTGGGCTAATATCATAAAACGCAAGAAATTTGTCATTTTCTAAAACTTTATTTGCTGGCAACTCACCATTTACTATTTTTTCAAATACTGTCATTTTGATACCCTAACTATAATTTAGAATATTATCTTATATTGTAAATTAAAGTTTTATTATTATTTTTGATAATTTTTTAAAATATATGGAACATATATTGCTTGTATATTTGCATTAATTTTTATATGAAGGATTAAAAACAATTATGGGAATCTTTGATATAAGCAAAGTGTATGACATTGTTAATAAATCATTAGATTATAGGTCGCTAAGACAGGATTTGATAGCTAGCAATATCTCAAATATATCAACTCCGTTTTATAGGCCACAAGATGTAAATTTTGAATCATATCTATCAAAAGAAGCAACGAGAATTTTCAATAATGAGACTTCAAAGAAGCTTCCATTGGCAATTACAAATGAAGGACATATGCCACCATTTGATTTAAGTGATAATAGGGCGACTATATTTTATAGAGATGGGCATTTAGCAAGGAATGATGGAAATAGTGTTGATTTAGATGTTGAAACAAGTGAACTTGGGAAAAACTCTGTTATGTATAATGCAATAATTAATGCAAATAAAAAGCATAAAGGTATTTTCTCATATGCTTTAGAATCTTCAAAAAATATTTAAGGGTTTAAAATGGCATTTTTAAGTAGTTTTGATATAAGTGGATATGGATTATCTGCACAAAGATTTAGAATAAATGTGATCTCATCAAATATAGCAAATGCAAATACAACAAGGACAGATGAAGGTGGTCCATATAGAAGAAGAGAAGTGATCTTTAAAGCATTTGATTTTAATAAGGAATTAAACAAAAAATTAGGTGAAAATAATAATCTTTTAGAATACGAAGATCCTCTAAATGAAGGTGTCTATGGCAAAGAGCCAAAACCAAATATAATGAGTGTTTATGTGGATAAAATAGTGAGAGATGACAGGTCGCCAATTATGAAATATGATCCAAGCCACCCAGATGCAGATTCAAATGGATATGTAGCTTTTCCAAATGTGAATCCTGTAATAGAAATGGCTGATCTAATAGAGGCAACAAGAGCATATCAAGCAAATGTAGCAGCATTTCAAAGTGCAAAAAATATGGCAAATAATGCTATAATAATGTTTCAGGCTTAATTGAAGGAGTATATTTTGGCAGATATTAAACTAGATAATTTAGGCATTAATAATATTTCATCAAATTCAAATGTATCCAAAAAAACACCAAGTAAAAATTTTATGGATACAATGAAAGAGGTTGTAGATGAGGTAAATGCTCATCAAAAGACTTCAGAAAAAGCATTAAGCGATGTTGCGACAGGTCAAGTAAAAGATCTTCATCAAGCTGCAATTGCTATAGGTAAAGCAGAAACAAGTATGAAGGTGATGCTTGAAGTAAGAAATAAAGCGATTAATGCTTATAAAGAAATATTAAGAACACAGGTTTAATTTCTAGTTTTTGTATGCACAATAGTGATCTTGATGCCAATACTCAAAGCCAATCACAAGATTTATCACAAAGCCGTTCTGTAAGTATTGCTGTATTATATTTTTTGATAATATTTTTTCTATTACTTTTATTGCTTGTTGTATGTTTTAAAGTTTTTTCACCAAGAAAACCACCAACACTTATAGCAGATAGAAATGAAATAGCACAGCGTGGAACGATTTATAGTAGCGATGGCTTTAATCTCTCAAGCAGTAAGAATCTATATAAAGTCAGTGTAATTAAAAAGAGTATAGATCCAGATAAGATTGATTTATTTATTAAATTATTTTCCATATATAGTGGAATGGAAGAACATTATGTAAGAGAGAAGCTAGAAGGTAATGGTAATATTATATTATCTTATAGTCTTGATCCAAATACTGCGCGAAATATTAGGCAATTAAATCAGAAATTTTTAAAATATGGTGTTTTTCGTTCTTATGAAGAGAATGGTAGGGTTGTTCGGTATGGACTTGATGTTGATATTAGTGGCGAGAGTAGAGAATATTTATATAGTGATTTAATAGAGCCAATTTTGGGATATACAAATAAACAAGAAAGTGAAGGTTTTACCAAGCCAAAGGGTGTAAAAGGTGTAGAGAGATTTTATAATAGTGTATTAGAATCAAAACAAGATGGATATTATAGAGGTGATAGAGATGTTGGTTCTAATATAATTTTATCGCGAGATGCAGTATTAAAAAGAAGAATAGATGGGCAAAATATAGTCCTTACTATTCCACTTAAACTACAAAAGAAAATAGAAAATATATTAGATGAGTCTTCAAAAGATTTGGAATCAAAAGAGGTTGTAGCGGGAATAATGGATTCTAACACCGGTAAGATTCTAGCTCTTGCATCAAATCAACGCTTTAATGCAAAAAGAATTACTAGCAGTGATTATCCTAAATTAAATGCAAGCGTAGTAGAATTATCATTTGAGCCAGGTAGTGTTATGAAGCCTATTATATATTCAATTTTATTAGATAAAAGGCTTGTTAATCCAAATGAAATATTTAATATTTATAATGGAATCTATAAGCTTGGGTCTTACACTATTAGAGATAGTATAAGAAAGCAGTATGCAAGTGCTGAAAATATTATAGTGTTATCAAGTAATATAGGAATGGTTCAGATGGCTCAACGCCTTGATGAGCAATCATACTATACTGGATTACAATCATTTGGCTTTTCATTACCCACAGAAATTGATCTTCCATATGAAAAAGATGGATTAATTCCATCTCAATCAACATTTAGATCCTATGTATATAAGGGTAGTGTATCTTATGGATATGGTCTTAGGGTTACTTTTCTTCAAATGCTTAGAGCATATGCTGCATTTGCTAATAATGGATATTTGGTGACTCCATATTTAAGAGATTATACATTGTCGCGAAATAATAAAAAAATTGATTTTGATCACAATAATGAACCATTAATGATATTAAGCCCATATACTGTGGATAGAATGCAAAAAACTCTAATAAAAACAGTAAATGATGGCACAGCAAAGCAAGCTAAAGTTGATGGAATTATCATTGGTGGGAAAACAGGTACTGCGAGGGTAACTACAAATGGGCGATATGGTGAAAATTACACTGGGTCATTTTTTGGTTTTGCAAAAGATGCAAAGTCGAATTATACAATCGGTGTTGTTGTTTTTGAAACTAGTGCAAAAAGTAGTTACTATGCATCGCAAACTGCAGCTCCAATAGCAAATAAAATAATAAAAGCTATGATAGAAGAAGGATATTTAAAGCCAATTGAATAATATAAATGCCATTCCAAAGCAATTATTTGAATTATCTAATTTATTTAATTCATATGGTTTTGATTTATATCTTGTTGGTGGAAGTGTTAGAGATTGTATTTTAGGGAAGATTCCAAGTGATTTTGACTTTAGCACACAAGCAAAAACTACGGAAATAATAGAAATATTGAAGCAATATAAATTATTTAGAAGTGGCGAAAAATATGGAACAATTGGTGTGATTTTTGATGGGATTAAATGTGAAATTACAACTTTTAGATTTGATGGAATGTATAGCGATAATAGACACCCTGATAATGTTGTATTTCATAATGATTTATATGAGGATCTAAAAAGGCGTGATTTTACTATTAATGCGATTGCTTATGATTTAAAAAATAGAATTTTGATTGATAAATTTGATTGCATAAAAGCGTTAGATTCTAGGATTATTGAGTGTGTTGGAAATGGAGATGAGCGATTTAGGGAGGATAGCCTTCGGATATTGCGTGCATTTTCATTTTGTTCAAAATTAGATTTTGATATATCAAAAGAGACATTACAATCCATATCGCATACAAAAGAATTATTAAATAATATAAAAATCGAGCGCATACAAACAGAAATATTAAAAATATTTAGTGGAAAAAATCCAAAAAAAGCATTAAATTTAATGAAAAGATATGGGGTTTTAAATATAAAAAAAATACCAAAAAATATAAACAATATAAACCAAAAGCATAGAATCTATCTTGCATTTTTGATATTTGATGATTGCACATATTTTTATCCAAAAATGAATGCAAAGATTCTATTAATAAAGGAGATCTTTGCAAAGCTTAAACAAAATGTAAATATAAAACAAATAAGATATATCTTAGCAGATCTAATCTCACACTATAAAATAGATGATATAAAAATTGCTATACATATTAAATCATCATTAAATAAGCAATACAGAATCTATAAAAAAATATTCAAAAAAATACAAAAAAATCAAATTATTAGTGGATATGATTTGTTGAATTTAGGAATTGATAAGATGCAAATAAAGCAGATAAAACAAGAATTATTAATTTATAGTATTGTAAATAAAATTAAAGATAGAAATGTTTTAATAAAAAAAGCGATTAAATTAAATTTACATTAAAAGATTTTTAATATAATTCCAAATTTTAATATTAATCTTTAAGGCAAGTTATGAAAAAAGATATCCATCCTAAATATGTTCCATGCAAGGTTACTTGTGTAACAAGTGGTAAAACTATAGAGGTTATGAGTAATAAAAGTGAGTTAAAAATTGATATTTCATCATTTTGTCATCCATTTTATACTGGATCTGATAAGATCACAGATAGTGCAGGTAGAGTAGAAAAGTTTAAACAAAAATATAATATGAAGTAATTTTGCTTTATTTAATCTCTACTCCAATAGGTAATATTTCTGATATTACCATTAGGGCTTTAGAAACTCTAGAAATTTGCAGTCATATTCTATGTGAAGATACTAGAGTTGCCAAAAAACTTATATCATTTCTTTATTCTAAAAAGTTTTTAAAAAATACAAATTTCATATATATATCATTACATTCACATAATGAAGACTATAGAGTAGAATCTCTAGATTCTGATTTTTTGCATAAAAATAATGTTGCGTTAATAAGTGATGCTGGGACACCTTGCATAAGTGATCCAGGTTTTAAAATTATAAAAGATATGCAAACAAAAAATATACCATATACCATCATACCTGGTTGTAATTCTGTTATAAGTGCGTTTGCATTGAGTGGTTTTGGTGATAAAAATTTTAAATTCATTGGTTTTTTGCCACATAAATTTCAAGAAAGAGTATCATTATTTCATAAGATTCTAGATGATAATAGCATTATTATATGTTTTGAATCTCCAAAAAGAATATTGGATTCAATTGAAATATTGGTAAATATATCACCAGATAGAGAGATCTTTTTGGCAAAAGAAATTACAAAAGTATTTGAGAAATTTTATTTTGGAAGTGTTAGGGTTGTTTTTGAGAATCTAAAAAAATCAAATTTGAATGGAGAATGGGTTGTTGTTATCAACTCAAATTGTGATAATAAAAAAAGACAATCTTTGGGCATAGAGGATATTGTTTCACTTTCTATTCCTCCTAAAATAAAGGCAAAGATATTATCAAAATTGACAGGTCAAGGCACACAAGAATGTTACGATATGATAATTAATAGGAATAAATGATGATTGTTTATGGTAAGCAAGTTTGTTTATATGTATTAGAAAAGCATAATAATTTAATCAATGAAATATATTTTGGCAAAGAAATTGATAAAGCGATATTCAATAAATTTGCTGCATTGAATAAACCTATAATAAAACCAGATCCAAAAAAAATGCAAAGTTTAGCAAAAGGTGGTAATCATCAAGGTTTTTTGCTAGATATTGATATGAAAGATGAATTTGACTTTAAATTTTTTAAAGGTTGTAGTAAAATTATAGTGCTTGTCGGTATAACTGATGTTGGCAACATTGGCTCTATATTCCGCTCTGCACTTTCATTTGGAATAGATGGAATAATAATTACAAATACATTTAATCAAAGTGGAGTTGCTCGTTCTAGTAGCGGCGCTTTTTTTGATATGCCATATATGGTGTATAAGGATTATATGACTTTAATCAATGAATTAAAGCATAACAATTTTAAATTATTTGGTTCAAGCCCAAATGAAAGCACGATATATGGTAATTTTGATTCTAAGTGGGTACTTTTTTTAGGTAGTGAAGGCGAGGGCTTACCAAATAAGATAATCAAAAAAATGGATAATATTTTATCTATCAAAATGAATAATTTTAACTCTCTAAATGTTTCTGTAGCAGCAGGAATATTGATGTATAGGATGGTAAATAATGAAATGCATTGAAGAACTTAAAAAAATTGGAATACAAGAGATAAATTTTCGAACAAAAATTGCTACAAAAAGATTAGATGATATTTTTGAGTGTAAATTTGATGAGATTGATAGGACTAGGGTTAAGGGTTTTATATATATCTTGCAGAGAGAGTATAAAATAGATATGAGCGAATGGCTTGAAAAATACGATGAATACCATAAAGAAAAAGAAGAAGAAAGCCAACAAAATGAAGATGAAAAAGATGTAAAATCAGATAAATCAGATAATGTAAATATTGCATTTGTTGATACAACCATTAAAGATAAAACATACACAAGGCTTGTTGGAATGTTTCTAATTTTATTTGTTTTGTTTATTGGTTATTTTGTTTATAATAATTTAATCAAAGATGAAAATAGCAATATCAGTGATGTGAAAAATATCGATAAACAAGATTTAAGTGCTAATAAAACAAACATTGCATCAAATTTAGATTCTGTATCAAATCTTAATACTGTAGATTCTAATGCGACTATTGAATCAATTCAAGATAGTAATGAAAATTCTAATTTAACTACATCAAATGAAGTAGTAGAAAGCAATATGCATAATAATGACGAATCTATAGATAATAAAGGCGCTTCACAAGCAGATAGTACACATTCTGTAGCTGATGATAATACCTTGATACCTACAAATAATAATGTAAATTCTATATTTTCAACAGATGAGGCTATTATAATTCCAAAATCACCATTATGGGTTGGTGTTATTGATTTGCAAACATACAAAAAGAAGCAAATCTCCGTTTCAGATTCATTTAGTATTTCATTAGATGGTGCAAAGATTATTAGGACAGGGCACGGATATTTTGATATTAAATCACAGAATCTAAATGAAAAATATATAGGTGGTGATAGTAAATATTTCATATATACTAGAGAAGATGGGCTTAAGGAGATTTCAAAAGAGGAATTTTTAGGGTTTAATAGGGGTAAAGAGTGGTAAGAATATTACTAATTTCCATATTGTGCATATTTTTATATGCAGATGGTAATGCTTATAGTAACCTATTACACGAAAAAATTATAAATATACTTGGTGATAACTCATATACTAGAAATAAAATCTTTATTAATAAAATTTTTAGCAATCAAACAAATTTTTATAAAAATGGCTCACTTGATATATACAAAGTGATACATACACTGCAAAGTAATGGTTTATTGAAGCTTAAATTTGATTCCCCAATGGAGTTTAACATCGTATTTACTGCAGAAACTAGTCCTATATTTTTACTTAGATCTATTAATAAGAGTTTAGCAAGTATGGGTTATTCATATTGGACTACAAATGAAGCGAGCTATCAAGAAAATGTGGCAAAACTAAGAATTTCTCTTATGACAGAACATATAGTAGATCCTATCGCACTACTAAATGAACTACAAAAAAGCGGCTTTGTAAGTATTAGTGTATCACGAGATTCTGATAATCAATGGACTTATGAGTTATTATTAATGGATTCTAAAATACCAGATTCTAGATTTATATCAAAAGGTAATAGCTTGCTTATCACAGAGGTTGTAGGTGAGTATTGGCTAGAGCTTGGTTCATCTGAAGGTAGATTAGAAATTGCAACAAGAAATAATAGAAGTTTTAACCCAAGTATTGTATTTTTTGATAAGGATTTAAATATTTTAGAAGTTCAAAATTTAAGTAGGCGATCAAATGTTAATATTAATGTAGTAAAAAATACTAAATTTATTAAAATTAAGGATTCTGTATCTCCTGTTAATATTAATAGTGGCATAAATGTAAGATTTAGATGATAAAGGTTTATTATGTTTGATGAAATTGAATTTGATAAAATCAAGCGATTGCCACAATATGTATTTGCTAGCATAAATGAAATCAAACTTCAAATGAGGCAAAGTGGTGAAGATGTGATAGATTTTATCATGGGGAATCCAGATGGTCCAACTCCAAATCATATTATTGAAAAATTATGTCAAGCCTCACAAAAGAGTAAGAATCACGAATATTCTGTCAGCAAAGGTATTTATAAATTACGATTAGCGGCTGCTAATTGGTATAAAAGAAAATATGATATTGATTTAGATCCTAATACAGAAGTATGTGCCACTATGGGATCAAAGGAAGGGTATGTCCATTTAATACAGGCTATTATAAATCAAGGCGATAATGCTATAGTTTGTTCTCCAGCATATCCTATACACTACTATGCTTTTATCTTAAATGGTGCAAATGTGATAAATATTCCAATTAAATGGAATGATGATATGTATTTGGATTATCAATCGTATTTTGACAGTTTAGAATATATCTTTAAAAATACATTTCCAAAGCCAAAATTTGTGGTTGTGAATTTTTCACGTAACCCAACCACAATAGTTGTGAATAAAGATTTCTATGAAAGATTGGTTGATTTAGCAAAAAAAGAGAGATTTTATATTATTAGTGATATTGCATATGCAGAATTGTGTTTTGATGATTTTCAAACTCCTAGTATTTTTGAAATAAAAGGGGCAAAAGATGTTGCAGTAGAGACATATACGCTATCAAAAACATACAATATGGCTGGCTGGAGAGTTGGTTTTGTAGTTGGGAATAAAAAAATGATTTCAGCATTGCAAAAGATAAAAAGTTGTATTGATTATGGTATGCATACGCCTACACAAATCGCTGCTACGATAGCTTTAGATGGACATCAAGATTGCATAATTGATATAAGAAATAAATATAAAGATAGAATGAAAGTTTTGCTAGATAGTTTTAATAAAATAGGATTTGATATTAAACAACCAAAAGCAAGTATGTTTGTTTGGGCTGAAATACCAAATCAATATAAACATTTAGGTAGTTTGGAATTTTGTAAGCAAGTTTTAAAAGAAGCAAAGGTTGCATTTAGTCCAGGAGTTGGCTTTGGTGAGAGTGGTGAGGGCTATGTAAGGATAGTTTTAATAGAAAATGAAAAGAGGATTCGCCAAGCAGCAAGGAATATGAGACAATATTTTAATGTGAAACAAGGGTGTTAATTGAAAAGTATTAATATTGGAATCATTGGTGTTGGGAATGTTGGTAGTGCTACTGCATTGTTACTAGAAAATAATAAAGATATTATATCTGCACGTGCTGGCGTTGAAATGATTGTAAAAAAGGGTGTTGTAAGAGATATAGATAAGGTAAATAAAGATATCAATATTTCAATTAGTAATAATTTAGATGATATTTTAGATGATGATAGTATTGATATAGTTGTAGAGCTTATGGGCGGTGTCGATACTGCATTTGAGGTAGCAAAAAAGGCATTGAGTAAAAAGAAGGCATTTGTTACTGCAAATAAAGCTATGCTTGCTTATCATCGATATGAATTGCAAGAAATTGCAGGTGATACTCCAATTTGCTTTGAAGCAAGTGTAGCTGGTGGAATTCCAATCATTAAAGCATTGCGTGATGGACTTAGTGCAAATCATATTATGAGTATTCGTGGTATATTAAATGGCACTTGTAATTACATACTCACAAAAATGACAAATGAGAACCTTAATTTCAATGAATGTTTAAAAGAAGCCCAGAATCTAGGATATGCAGAATCTAATCCAAAACTAGATATAAATGGTATGGATTCAGCACATAAACTTCTCATACTTGCTTCTATCGCATATGGTGTAAATGCGATGCCAGAGGATATTTTGGTTGAGGGAATTGATAAAATCAATCAAGATGATATATTTTTTGCAAATGAATTTGGATATGTAATAAAATTGTTAGCCATTGCAAAAAAAACAGGTAATGATGTTGAGCTTAGAGTTCATCCTGTGATGATTTGTGAAAATGAAATGATAAGTAAAGTTTCTGGTGTGATGAATGGAATAAGCGTAATTGGTGATAAAGTTGGAGAGACTATGTATTATGGTGCTGGTGCTGGTGGTGATGCAACAGCTAGTTCTGTGGTATCAGATTTAATAGAAGTGGCTAGAGATTCCTCTTCTCCTATGTTTGGATTCAAGCAACCACTTGAGAGTGGTCTAAAAATTAAGTCAATATCTAGTATTGAAAGTAAGTATTACCTAAGAATCAATGTATTTGATAAAGCTGGGGTTTTATCTAAAATTACATCAATTTTAGGCGACAATGGAATCTCAATAAAAATGTTATTGCAGAAAAATTCTAATTATGAAGGTGTGGCTACATTATTGTTATCAACACATAAGAGTAATGAACTTAGTATTCAAAAAGCTATATCAAGCTTGTGTAAATTAGATGTTATGTATGATAAACCATATATGATTAGAATCGAAGAGTAAATTTGAATAGCGTTAATAAAGGCAAAATAGGGGAATCTGCAGCAAAAGATTATTTGCTTGCTAATGGATTTGAGATTGTTGCTAGTAATTATTATACGCGATATGGTGAGATTGATATTATCGCCAAAAAGGATAATGTGTATCATTTTGTAGAAGTAAAAAGTGGCAGCAAGATTGAGCCATTATTAAATGTAACAAAGTGCAAATTAGATAGAATCTATAAATCAATTGATATTTATCTAGTTAATAATAATCTTAATGTTGTCTATAGTGTAGATGTAGTTAGGGTGTATAAGAACAATATAGATTTTTTTAGCAATGTTAGTTATTGTTAAAATATTTATTTATATTTTATGATAGAATATTCATTTTATTAAATTTAAGTTAGGAGAAAGAGATGGGTAAATATATAGAGTTAAATAATGATAATTTTGATAGTGTTACAAGCAATGGTGTGTCCTTGGTGGATTTTTGGGCTCCTTGGTGCGGACCTTGTAAAATGTTAAATCCAGTGATTGAGAAACTTGTTGATGAATTTGAAGGTAAAGCAAATATATGTAAAGTAAATACTGATGAAGAAAGTGATTTAGCATCAAAATTTGGTATAAGAAGTGTTCCTACAATTATTTTTATTAAAAATGGTGAAGTTGTTGGTCAGATGGTAGGAGTTGCTTCAGAGCAAGTTTTAAAAGACAAGGTAAATTCTCTATTGTAATTTAATCACCTTTGAAATTTTCTGTAACATTGCCATTTTTTGCTGTTCTGTTCTTAGCAGCAACATTTTTTTATTTTCAATGGACTTATAATAAATTTAAGTTCATTGATTTTAAAGAATATGTTTTTTATGGTAAAGATTATATTTTTTCACCTTTAGAGGATAAATATATAGTAGCATTTTACAATTCGAAATCAAGCAATATTTTTGATATAACAAAAAAAATACCAAATGAATCTAATTTAAAAATTTTAGCTATTGATTTTTATCAAAATATTAATAATGATACAAAAGATAACATCATTCCACTTAGTGCAGGTATGGATACACTGCTTAGTCTATCAAATAATTTTCGCGTAACAAACTTGCCAGTATATTTTTTGATAGAGAAAAAAAGCTCGTTTAAGTTTATTCAAATTAGTAAAATAATAAAGTTTTGAGTTTGAAAATAATGCAATTAGTAAAATAAAGGTGATAAAATGATCAATTTAGCAATTATTGGCGGAGGACCTGCTGGTTTGTCTGCTGGTTTGTATGCGACTCGTGGTGGAATAAAAGATGTAGTATTATTTGAGCGTGGTATGCCCGGTGGTCAAATCACAAGTAGCAGCGAGATAGAGAACTATCCCGGTGTAAAAGAAATTATGAGTGGTATTGACTTTATGCAGCCTTGGCAGGAGCAATGCTTTAGATTTGGATTGACTCATAATATGAATGAAGTTCAAATGGTTGCAAAAAATGGCGATCATTTTGATATTCATTTAAGCGATGGTAGTAAAATTGAATCTAAAGCTGTGATTTTAAGCACAGGTGGTAGGCCAAAAAAAGCACATATAAAAGGTGAAGATGAATTTTGGGGTAGAGGAGTTAGCACTTGTGCTACTTGTGATGGATTCTTTTATAAAAATAAAGAGGTTGCTGTTTTAGGTGGTGGCGATACCGCACTTGAAGAAGCTATATATCTAACTAGAATGTGTAGTAAGGTTTATTTGATACACAGAAGAGATGGATTTAGGGCAGCTCCTGTTACTATTGAGCATGTGAAGAATAATCCAAAAATTGAAATATTAACCCCAATGGTTATAGAAGAAGTGTATGGTGATAATAGTGGTGTTTCTGGAATACGCTTGAATAATATAGAAACAAATGAAAAAAGAGAATTAAATGTTCCTGGTGTATTTATATTTGTTGGCTATGATGTAAATACTGGCATTTTAAGACAAAATGATGGAAGTATGCTTTGCAAGATGAATGATATGGGTCAAGTTATGGTAAACCTCAATATGAAAACATCAGTAGAGGGTTTATTTGCAGCAGGTGATATACGAGAATCATCGCAAAAACAAGTTGTTATTGCAGCAGGTGATGGTGCTACAGCAGCACTTAGCGCAATAGAGTACTTGCAATCTATGGGATAAATTAATTTAAGGTGTGTAAATGTTAGGTATTGGAATCTTTGGAGCCACAGGAAGAATTGGTAAATTATTAATAGAGGCATTGCAAAAAGATAAAGAAGCAAATCTATCGTGTATTTATGTCAGAAATGAGCTTCAATATTCCATACCACAGGGTGTTTTAGTAACAAATGATATTAATGTATTTTTAGAATCTAGTGATTTGATTATTGATTTTTCTTCTCCAGAGGCCACAAAATTACTTCTTGATACTGCTATTGATAGATGTCCAAAACCAATTGTTATAGGCACTACGGGATTAAATAAAATGCAAAATGATTTAATGATTTCTGCCTCGCAAAAAATGCCAATTTTATATGCTTCTAATATGTCAAAAGGTGTTGTTGTATTAAATAAACTTTCAAAAATTGTATCAAGCGCATTAAAAAATAGTGATATAGAGATAGTTGAAGTTCATCATAGAGATAAAAAAGATTCTCCATCTGGAACAGCTTTGATGCTTGCAAAAACTTGTGCTGAAGCAAGGAATTTAAATATTGATAATGTAAGAATTAGTGGTAGAGATGGAATGATTGGTAAAAGAAGTGATGATGAAATAGCTGTTATGTCTCTTCGTGGTGGTGATGTCGTGGGACGCCATAGTGTTGGTTTTTATCTTGATGGAGAATATATAGAATTAATCCATAATGCTACAAGCAGAATGACATTTGCAAATGGAGCGATAGATGTTGGTAAATGGCTGTCTAAACAACAAAATGGTTTATATAGCATAGAAGATGCATTGACAATATAATTTTCAAGGGTTTTAATATGGATTCATTTAATGAAAAATGTGCCGTTGTAGGTGTTTTTAACTCTAGTCGATCAGCGGCTTTGTGTTATTATTCATTATTTGCTATGCAACATAGAGGACAGGAATCAAGTGGAATTTCAACTTCCAATGGATCTAATATTGTAACCCATAAAGGCGAAGGACTGGTTACTAGTGTATTTAGCGATGGATTAGAAAAGTTGGTAGGGTATTCAAGTATAGGGCATAATAGATATTCTACGGCTGGTGAAGATTCTAAGTGTGATGTGCAGCCTATCTTTGCTCGATATTCTCTAGGACAAATTGCAGTAGCTCATAATGGCAATCTTGTAAATGCAAAAGAGGTGCGCGATAATTTGATTGCTAAAGGCGCGATTTTTCAAAGCCATTTGGATACAGAAAATCTTATACATTTAATAG
Organism: uncultured Helicobacteraceae bacterium; assembly: GCA_944323755.1. Lineage (GTDB taxonomy): Bacteria > Campylobacterota > Campylobacteria > Campylobacterales > Helicobacteraceae > NHYM01. The sequence continues at coordinate 317,229 of CALUTR010000002.1, read as the reverse complement.
CACAGAGTAAATCACGAAAATTACAAGATAGGATTATTGAGGCTCTATCTTATATAAAGGGCGCTTATTCATTTGTTATTTTAAGTAGAGGGAAATTGTTTGCAGTAAGAGATCAATATGGATTTAGACCACTTTCTTTAGGTGAAATTGAAAATGAAGATGGAACTAAGGGTTATGTTGTAGCTAGTGAAACTTGTGCGTTTGATTTAATAAATGCAAAGTATATTCGTGATATTGATCCAGGTGAGATGCTTGTATTTAGTTTAAAAGATGGAAATGGTATTTATGAAAGTGTAAAAGTTTTTGAGCCTACGCCAAAAAAATGTATTTTTGAGTTTGTATATTTTGCAAGACCTGACAGTTTTGTGTTTAATAAATGTGTTTATGAGATTCGTAAAAATATGGGTATCGAGCTTGCAAGGGAATGTAAAATAAAAGCTGATTTGGTTATACCGGTGCCTGATAGTGGGGTTATATCTGCTATTGGATATTCACAAGAAAGTGGTATCCCATTTGAACTAGGAATAGTTAGAAATCACTACATAGGTAGGACTTTTATTGAGCCAGGACAATCAAATAGAGAGTTAAAGGTAAGGTTGAAGTTAAATCCTATAAAAGAAATTATCAAAGATAAAGAAATTATAGTGATTGATGATAGTATTGTGAGAGGAACTACAAGCAAGCAGATTATAAAAATATTAAGAAAAGCTGGTGTAAAAAAAATACACTTAGTTATTGCATCTCCTCAAACTGTATCTCCTTGTTATTATGGTGTTGATACTCCAGATGAAACACAGCTAATATCAGCAACAAAAGATATTGATGAAGTTAGAGAGTTTATTAATGCAGATTCATTACATTTCTTGTCTTTAGATGGTTTATATAAGAGTATCGGATATGAAGCTGATAATGGAAATGGTTACTGCAAAGCTTGTTTTGATAAAGAATATGTCATATAAAATATGATAGAGAAAGAAAATATGAAAAAAATACTTACTATTGGAAGGTATTTTAAATCAAAATATAGGCAAAGAGTAAGAAAAGTTCCTATTTCACTACAGGGCTTTACTTGTCCAAATATTGATGGTAGCGTTGCAAAGGGTGGCTGTACTTATTGTAAAAATGAAACATTTTCGCCATCTTTGCTTACATTGGAGCAATCAAATATTACTATGAATTTTAAACTTAAGTTTAATCCTATATTAGATAAGCAGGTAGAAACTCTAAAATCTCAGTTTTATAATTATTCTAAATCCCATAATGATAAATTTGGCACAGATAAATATATGATGTATTTTCAATCTTTTAGTAATACTTACGCTCCATATGATACGCTAAAGACGCTTTACTCTGAAGCATTGAGATTGCCAAATGTGGTTGGATTATCAATAGGCACTAGAACTGATTGCATAGAAGATAGAATCTTAGAATTACTTGGGGATTATGTAAAAAATGGTAAAGATATCTGGCTTGAATACGGAATACAATCAATATATAACTCTACACTTAGGCTGATAAATAGGGGGCATAGCATAGATGGTGCAAAAGAATTGGTGCAAAAAACTAGAAGCTATGGCATTAAGGTATGTGTGCATTTAATATATGGATTGCCAAAAGAGACAAATGATATGATGATATCGTCTCTAAAAGAAGTCATAAGTTGGGATATCGATGGCATAAAAATACATCCACTTTATATAGTTAAAGATACTGCTATGGAAAAAATGTATAACGCTGGTAAATATGAGCCAATATCATTTGAAAATTATGCAGATTTGGTTGTTGAATCTTTAAAATTAATGCCTCATAATGTTGTCGTTCAGAGAATTTCTGCTGGCGCTCATGATGATAGTCTTATCGCTCCTAGATGGTGCTTTGATAAAAATGTACAAATGAGATATATTAGAGATAGATTGCTAGAAAATGGAATTTTGTATTGAAAATTTATGCAATTAGTGATGATGCCTTAACACCTTATTCTAAATTGCCCAATATGTTGGAGATTGCAGCTAATAATCACTGCAAAATCTTTCAATTTAGGGATAAAAAATCAAAAGATGATGATATTTTTGCATTGTGTTTGGAGTTGATTGATATATGTAAGAAACACGATGTTTTATTTATCTTAAATGATAGGATAGATCTGGCTATGAAACTAAATGCAAGCGGTGTTCATATTGGCATTGATGATGAAAAAATCTGTTTTAATGAGCTTAGGGCAAATTTTAGTGGTATTATTGGTGTATCTTGCTATGGAGATATAAATAGAGCAATTTTATATCAAAATCTTGGTGCTAATTATGTGGCTTTTGGGAGTATTTTTAAAAGTGATACAAAGAAAAATGCAAAAACCATAGGTATAGATATATTAAACCACGCAAAAGGGTTGATACAAATACCAATATGTGCTATTGGTGGTATAAATCTAAATAATATACATAGCTTTAATCATACAAAATTAGATTCTAATGATATGCTAGCAATGATAAGTTCTATTTGGGTAGGTGATATAAAATCTAATTTAGAAAAGCTATATAATCAAATCATAATTAAATAAAATTTTCATTTGTTTTGACTTTCTTCTTTTAACTCATCGACTAATAATTGAAATGGTGAAAAGATTCTCTTTAGGATATTTACCGGTGCTTTAGCTGTATCTTCAAGTAGCGATAATTCTGTATTTGGGTTGTCCATTTTTCCTGTTACATTGACTTCAGTTGTGATTTTTCCATCTTCTCCAAGTAATAGGTAGCCAAATATTGGTATCTTGTTTAAAATAGAGCTTAGACTTTTCATTGTAGATAGTGTTAGTTGCATATTTATATCTTCTTGTATTAGATCTATTACACCCTCACCTTCTATATCAACAGAGCTGCCGTGTATCAAGATTTTTTCTAATGCTATAAATTCATCATTAATTCCAATTCTTATTTTTGCATTATCAATTTCATATCCACTTGTGCTAAAACCAGGTAATTTAAATACGACAAGAGATGGTATCGCATCGATTAAAGTTAGAAGATTCTGCAATGAAGCCATATTTTTTACACTTGTATTAGACATCGTTATATCACCTAAAAATTTACCATCTTTATAGATTCCAATTAACCCAAATGTCCCACCTTGAACAACTTCTTTATGGAATACTTGATTGATAAATTTATCATTAAAATTATTTGCCCTAATGCCAATTGTCTTATTGTCAAGCTCTATATCTGCTACACCATTTTTATATTTTGCATTACCTATAAAGCCATTTTTTGTAGTTTGTAATATTCCTTGATCTATGTTTAAATCATAATTAAATAATTTTATTGAAGCATTATTGACATTGATATTTATTTTTGTGTGCTCTTTATTATCTTGACTTATGTGATTTTCATCTCTCATATTTGCAAATAATGGAATTGAAGATTCTAGAATTTCATTTACATCAACTTTTATATTATTTGCATTGATTGATGTATTACCACTATCTGTTTTTATCGTTACATTAAATCTATTTGCAGAATCTTGTAGTAATAAAATTCCATTTTCTAACATTCCATTTATGGATAATGATTGTATTTTATGTGCGTTTAAGTCGTATATTGGGTAGTTTAGATTATATAGATTTGCATTAATTGCAATATCATTTTCATTATTTATTAATAACTTCATATTTCCACTTTTAAAATCTAGCATTTGTAGTATCGGTGCATATGGGAGTAGTTTCCCAATATCATTTATTACCACTTTTATTGTATTGTTTATTTCTATTTTTGCATCGTGATCTGCAAAATCTACAAAAATATTCTCTTTTGAAAAATCAATTTTAGTGCGAATGCTATCACTATTTCCAAAATCTATAATATTGCTATCGCCTTTACTTACTTTGAAATATGTAGGAACTGCTATTAAATCGATAATTTTTTTATTTGTATCAATTTTTAAATCAACTTTAGAATCTAAAATATCTTTAAATTGCGTATAAGAATCTGCAATAATCACAGAATCTGTATCAATATAAATATTTGCTTGTTTGATAAGTAATTCAATGTTGCCTATATCTACATTGGAATCTTGAACTCTAAAGTATCCATTTGTACTGATTTTTGTTTCTAATTTTTTCGTAGGTAGTAATATATCAAGATTTATATAGCCATCTCCATAACCATCTTTTTGATTAACAGGGATATTGATATCATAATAATTCAAAATACTAAGTATTCTTGAATCTAATATTGCTTGTGTTGATTTGATATTTAGTTTTAGCAATGTTTGTTTATCTAAAAATTTTGATAGTTCTACAAGTCCATTATCCGCGATAACACCACCATATGATGCATCTTTTGCTTTAAATTGTAGTTTTCCATCATTAAAGACTACATCAACTTTATTTGCTGTTATTGGTAATAATGTAGAATCTATCTCTAAAGCGACATTTTCAACCACGCCACTTACATAGAGATTTTTTACTATATCTCTTTGTAAATGTCTAGAATGCAAGTCATTAATTACTAAATATGCTTTATCAACTCTTACATGGTCATAATGAACTTTTTGATACATCCATTCATAAACATCTAGATCTAGCATTTTAATATATGGTGCTAATACTAGTATGGATTCTAAATTTGTAGTATCTAGGACTATATTTAGATATTTAAAATCTGTTTGTCCTTTAATATTTATAATATTGTCATCTTTTTTATTGATAAAGCTAGATAAATCAAATGCGAATATCCCGTCATCTTTTGTATATAAGATACTCCCTTTAACATCTATATTTTGCTTTTTGATTTCTAGTTTATCTATATCAAGAAAAATATCGTTTTTATCATCTCTTAATCTAAATACAGCCAATGCTTGCGGAACATTGATTTTATATTGATTGCCATCAAAATATATAGATGATTTGTCATCTGCATATTGAATATTTGATATATTTAATTTTTCAAAAAATGATGCAATCCATATAGTTCTTCTTATCGTTCTTTCTATATCTTTCATATTTATTGGTTTTGAATCTTTAGATCTTGAGATTCCACCAATATTGATATTATCAATTTCTAAAATTAGTTTTTCGTTTAATTTTAGGTATAATCCGTCAATCTTTATTCCTGCTATGGATAGGCTATTTATTCTAAAGCCATCACTTAGGACTTTAAAAATTAATATAAAAAGTAGAATAATAATGAGTAAAATCGCAATTTTGCTGTATGTTTTTTTTAATGTAGTTTTGTTTTTTTTCATATCTATTTTCTATTATTTAAGTTTGACTTCATCATATCCCAGTGTGATTAATATTCCAAAGGGGAGTGTGAGGGCAATTATATCACATTTAAAAAGAAATAATTTAGATGTGAATGGTTTAGATTCTAGGTTATTTAGGTTTTTTGGTGCTCCACAAAGTGGTTGGATAGAAGTGAAACCAACAAATACTATTACACAAGAGACATCAAAGGGTGATTTATTGTATCAACTTGCTAATTCAAAAGCTGCACTTAAGGAAATTACGCTAATTCCAGGTGAAACTATGTATTTTTTCATAGAAAATATCAGCTCAACACTTGGATTAGATAAGCAAGCATTATGGGATTCTTATTATGAGCATACTTCATATCCAGATGGCGTGATATTGCCAAATACTTATAAAGTGCCTATTGATATTGGTCCTAGATATTTGATGAGTTATTTAATATCTCAATCAATGAAAGAGCATAAGCGGAATGCTATTAAGATTTTAGGGCGTTATGATGAAAAGCAGTGGTTTAATTATGTAACAATTGCTTCTATTATTCAAAAAGAAGCAGCAAACAAAGAAGAGATGCCAATTGTTGCGGCTGTCATTTATAATAGATTAAAGGTTAAAATGCCACTTCAAATGGATGGATCGCTAAATTATGGTCAATATTCTCATCAAAAGGTAACTCCAGAGAGGATTAGAATGGATAAAAGTGTTTATAATACTTATAAAAATTATGGGATTCCGCCTTATCCAGTTGGTAGTGCAAGTATGGAAGCGATTATAGCTACGATAAAGCCTGCAAATGTTGATTATTTGTATTTTGTTAAAAATTCATCAGGTAATCATAGTTTTTCAAATAGTTATAAATCTCATTTAGAAAATATTAGACAATAAGGCTTATTTAAGGTGTTATTAGTATTTATTAATGTAGAAATGTTACAGAATAAATAAAAAAAAATATTAAAAGGATTCTCTAATACTACAAATTGTTTAATAGCAATTACAATTTACAAGTATAATTTATATGATTTTATAGATTATTAACTAAGGAGTTTAATATGAGTAATTTACAGGCGCCAGCTAATGTGCCCGTATGGGTCGATTATAATAGATGTAAAGGTTGTGATGTTTGCGTAGAGGTTTGTCCAAGCGGAACACTTGCAATGAGGGTTGACAAAACTTATGTAAATGGAAAAATTATCAATATTGTTAATCCTGAAAATTGCATAGGTTGTAACAACTGCGAATTATCTTGTCCAGATTTTGCCATACATGTATCTGATAAATCAGAGTTTAAATTTGCAAAATTAACAAAAGAGGCAAAAGAACTAGCAGAAAAAATTAAAAATAATAATTATATGATGTTATAAAAGAGTTTGAGGGAGTTAATATGAGAGAGATGATTTCAGAGGGGAATGAATTAGTAGCATTGGCTGCTATTGATGCTGGATGTAAATTTTTTGGTGGATATCCAATTACGCCATCTAGTGAAATAGCGCATAATATGAGCGTTCTATTACCAAAGAATGATGGTGTATTTATACAAATGGAAGATGAAATAGGTGGAATTTCTGTTGCAATAGGTGCTTCAATGGGTGGTGCAAAATCACTTACTGCAAGCTCTGGTCCTGGCATATCTCTAAAAGCTGAACAAATAGGATATGCTTTTATGGCTGAGATTCCGCTTGTTATTGTTGATGTTATGCGTGGTGGTCCTTCAACTGGTCTTCCAACAAGAGTTTCTCAAGGTGATGTTAGTTTTGTAAAATCTCCAACTCACGGCGATTATAAATCTATTGTTTTATGTCCTGGCAGCTTAAATGAAGCATATACTCAAACAATTAAGGCTTTTAATTTAGCAGAAGAGCTTATGACTCCTGTATTTCTATTACTTGATGAAACATTAGGTCATATGCACGGAAAGGCTGTATTGCCAGATATTGAAGATGTCAAAAAAACTATTAAAAATAGGCGTAAATTTGAAGGTGATCCAAAAGATTATCAACCATATAATGTGGGTAGCGATGAAAGTGCTATATTGAATCCATTTTTTAGTGGATATAAATACCATATCACAGGGCTTACACACGGATATAGTGGATTCCCAACAGAAGATGAGAAATTAAGTGGAGAATTATTGCATAGATTATTTAATAAAATAGAATCTAAATCATCTATTATCAATGGTTATGAAGAATATATGCTAGATGATGCTGATATTTTATTGATTACTTATGGATCTGTATCATTATCTGCGAAAGAAGCTATAAAAGAGCTAAGAAATAATGGCATAAAAATTGGTATGTTTAGACCAACGACACTTTGGCCATCTCCACAGCAAAAATTAGCAGAGCTTGGTAAAAGATTTGAGAAGATTTTAGTTGTTGAATTAAACTTAGGTCAATATATAAAAGAGATTGAAAGAGTGATGAAAAAAGATGTTAAATTCTTTGGTAAAGCAAATGGTAGAGCTATATCTCCAAATGAAATTATAAATGAAGTAAGAGGTTTATAAAATGGCATATAATTATGATACATACTTAAGAATAGATAAAATGCCTACACTATGGTGCTGGGGTTGTGGTGATGGAGTGATTTTAAAAACTGTTATTAGAGCAATAGAAAAAGTTGGTTGGGATATGAATGATGTATGTGTAGTGAGTGGAATTGGCTGTAGTGGTAGATTTTCATCTTACTTAAACTGCAATACAGTTCATACTACTCATGGAAGGACACTTGCATATGCTACAGGGATAAAATTAACAAATCCAAAAAAACATATAATTGTTATCTCTGGCGATGGTGATGGTATGGCAATTGGTGGAAATCACACAATACACGCTTGTAGAAGAAATATAGATATCAAATTTATTTTGGTAAATAACTTCATATATGGGCTTACAAACTCCCAAACATCTCCTACAACTCCTAGAGATTTTTGGACTGTAACTGCACAATATGGAAATATTGACTATTCATTCGATCCATGCAAGTTGGCTGATGCCGCAGGTGCTACATTTGTAGCTAGAGGGAGTGTTACAAAGCCACAAAAATTAGAAAGCATTCTTGTATCTGGATTTAAACATGAAGGTTTTACATTTTTTGATGTTCATAGCAATTGTCATGTTAATTTAGGTAGAAAAAATAAAATGTCAGAAGCTACAGATATGCTTGATTGGATAGATTCAAGATTGGTTACAAAAATGGAATATGAAAAGATGACACAAGAAGAAAGAGAGAATAAATTTGTAACTGGAATCCTAAAACAAGATGAAACTAAAGAAGAATATTGCAATGCTTATTTTAATAGGGTTGTTGCAAAAGCTAAAGGGGGCAAAAAATGACAGAGCTTCGCTTTACTGGTGTTGGTGGTCAAGGTGTATTATTAGCTGGTGAGATTCTAGCAGAGGCAAAGATTAGAGATAATGGATATGGAGTAAAAGCTGCTACATATACAAGTCAAGTTCGTGGTGGTCCTACAAAGGTTGATATAATACTTGATGATGATGAGATATTGTATCCATATGCACAAAGTGTTGGTTTTATGTTATCAACTGCACAAATTAGTTATGATCAGTTTAAGGTTGATTTAAGAGATGGTTCTATCGTTGTGGTTGAAACAAATTTGGTTAAACCTTCTAAAGAAGATTTTGAAAAATACAAGATTTATTCCATTCCAATTATTACAATAGCAAAAGATGAGGTTGGGAATGCCGTTACTCAATCTGTTGTTGCCCTTGCTATTACCGTAACACTTACAAAATGTGTTGATAGAGATATTGTTTTTAATACAATGCTATCAAAAGTGCCTGCAAAGGTTGCTGATGTGAATAAAAAGGCATTTGAGCTTGGTGAAAAATATGCATTTGAAGCATTAAAATAATAATTTATATTATCTAGAATCTAATCTATTTAGATTCTAGCTTTTTTGTTACTACAACTGCTCCATTAAAATTATTTAGAATATAGTGTTTGATATTATTTTCTTTTAAAATTGTTTTTGTGTGTATGAAATGATCGCTACTATCTATGGTAAAAAATATTAAATCGCAATTGTTTTGAATTGTTGGCTTATGTAAAATCTCATAATCTTGCAAATATCTAGCATAAGAATCCCAGCTAAGTGGTAATTTACAATAATGAGAATCAAAATTTTGTTTTATAAAATTGCTTGCACCTCTTATATTATTTTTTACATATGTGCTACTGATATACATTGAATGTAAGTATATTGATATAAGTAAAGCAAGTGCAAAATATTTGAGTTTTTCATTTGTAAATAATATTGCAATAAATAAATAGATAATTGGGTATAGCATCACAAAATATCTCTGTGTCATTGTTTTACTAAAAAAGATAAAAATAATGCTAATAATTGTTAATTCCACTATAATCATAATAATAAATGGCAAATAATGTATTATGTATTTTTTGGTTGTTTGCTGATCTTTTATGAGTATATAAATTGATGCTACAATAATAACTGCCCAGCCAAATTTGCCAAAACTAGATAATATGATAGAAAATAAGAGATGAAAGATGGTATTTTCATAGATCCATTCACTACCATTGTATGAATTTGACATTCTATATATTAATGCACCATAGTTTAAGTGTATTAAAAGCCACGCAATACCAGCTAATCCGATGATAAAAAATATAAGAAATATATGTTTATATAATTTTTGTTTATATAGTGATATTGCTAACAATACAACACCAACTGATAATACGAATATATACGCATAATAATGTGTAAGCACAAGGGCTATACCTAGTATTATTAGATAGATGGTTATGGTGGTTTGATTATTTATTATTTCATCATTAATTGCTTTGTATATTATGTAGCATAAAATGATAAATACACTAGATAACCCAAGAAGCATTGCATAGCTTCTTAATTCTTGCGAATAATATATTGTATTTGGATTTAGCATAAAAACACATATAAATATAAATGCGATATTAGAATTAAAGTATTTATTAAGCAGTGCATAGCTTATACCTCCAAAGGTAATAATCCAAATAGTGCTAAAAAATCTTAAACAAAAATCACTTGATCCAATAAATTTCGAGTATATTAAAAGAAGTAAATTATATAATGGAGGATGAACATCAGATAAAATAATATTTAAAAAGTTAGTTAAATTCCAGCTGCCCCCCCCCCTATGCTCATTACGCTAAATGCCTCATCACCCCATAGAGATTCTCTATTTATATTAAACAATACTACAATTAAAAACAACATAGTAATAAAAATAAAAAGCAGTGTTTTTTGATCTATTAGTTTCATTGGAATCCTTATTTTTTGTGTTTGTTTGTGTAATTATAGATTATTTTTTTAATATTTTAATTTTTACATTTTTTTAAAAATACATAGTCAAATTAAAAAAAAATTGATATACTTTCAAAATTTTAATCTAATTTAGGAGAATCATCATAGTCAAATTAAACAATATAAATAAAATATATCCAAATGGATTCCACGCATTAAAAAATATAAATTTAGAAGTTCAAAATGGTGATATTTTTGGTGTTATAGGGTTTAGTGGTGCTGGAAAATCTACATTAATACGCATTATTAATTTACTAGAGCAGCCAACAAGTGGTGAAGTTATTGTCAATGGCAAAGATTTAAATAAATTAAATTATAGAGATCTATGTCTTGCTCGCCAAAAGATAGGTATGATATTTCAACATTTTAATCTACTTAGTTCAAGAAATGTATTTGGGAATGTTGCATTTGCATTAGAAATCGCAAAATGGGATAAATCAAAAATAAAAGATAGAGTGGTAGAGTTACTAGAATTGGTAGGTTTAAAAGATAAGATGAATTATTATCCTAGCCAATTATCTGGTGGTCAGAAACAAAGAGTTGCCATTGCACGAGCTTTAGCAAATAATCCTGATTTGCTCTTATGTGATGAGGCTACAAGCGCACTTGATACAAAAACTACAAAAGCTATCCTTCATTTATTAAAAGATATTCAATCTAAGCTTGGTTTGAGTGTGATTTTAATCACACACCAAATCGAAGTTGTAAAAGAAGTATGCAATAAAATGTGTGTTGTCAGCAATGGAGAAATAGTAGAAATTGGTGGAGTAGAAGAGATATTTATGAATCCAAAAGAATCTATCACAAAAGAGCTTATATCATTTTTACCACCAACTAGTGATGAGCATATAGTTGATTTATTAAATGACAAAAGCGATGTTTATAAGATTCTATTTACTGGACCAAATGCTTCATCGCCATTAATTAGTAAAATGTTAAAAAAATTTAATATTGATGTAAATATTCTATCAGGAAGCATTGAGGAGATAGGAAGCGCTGAAGTAGGACATCTGGTATTGAAATTTATAGGAAACAATATAGTGATTAATGAAAGTTTGAATTGGCTAAAAGCACAGGGCGTAACAATACAACATCTATCTGGAGAGAATAATGATGATTTTTAATACTATCTGGCAGCATCTATTAGAAACTTTATATATGGTTGGTGCATCTTGTTTTCTTGCTGTAGTTTTTGGGTTGCCACTTGGAGTATTTTTGTGCATCACTAAAAAACGATCAATTATGCCAATGCCTATTACAAATAAGATTCTAGGTGGGATTGTAAATGTCGTGCGATCATTTCCATTTATAATATTAATTATTTTATTACTCCCTTTATCTAGATATATTACAGGCACTAGTGTAGGTAGCACTACTGCTATCATACCATTAACAATATCTGCTATTCCTTTTATAGCAAGATTATTTGAAGGTGCATTTGATGAGGTTGATAAAGGTTTAATTGAAGCTACAAAAAGTATGGGTGCAAAAAAAATAACTATTGTAAAAATGATGATTTTTGAATCTATGCCTTCACTTGTAAATGCAATTACCATAACAATTATAAGTCTTATTGGATATTCTGCTATGGCTGGTGCAGTAGGTGCTGGCGGGATTGGAGATCTAGCTATTAGGATAGGATATCAAACATATCGCCCAGATATATTGATGTATTCTGTTATTACGATAATTATATTGGTGCAAATTATACAAAGCGGTGGAGATTTGATTGTAAAAATACTAAGGAGGCATAGATGATTAAAGCTTTTTTTGCATTAGTTTGCTGCATTATTTTCTCTTATAATCTTTTTGCAAAAGATTTAATTATAAAGGTTGGAGCTACCCCTGTCCCAGCAGCAGAGATTTTAGAATTTGTAAAACCTTTATTAAAAGAGCAGGGTATTACATTGGTTGTTCAAGGTTTTACTGATTACATTACACCAGATGTTGCATTAAATGATGGTTCAAGTGATGCTAACTTGTATCAACACAAGCCATTTTTAGATAAGATAAACAAAGATAGAGGATTTCAATTAGTTGCAATGAAACCAATTTATATTGTTCCACTAGGATTCTATTCAAAAAAATATAGAAGTTTAGATTCTATTGCTAGTGGCTCTGTTATTGCTTTACCAAATGATCCGACGAATTATTCTAGAGCACTTATCTTGCTTAATGATAATGGTGTGATAAAGCTTAGTGATCCGAATAATTTAGATGCAACCGAGTTTGATATAGTTGAAAATAAAAAGAATCTAAAATTCAAGCAAGTAGAGGCAGCGATGTTGCCAAAGATACTTGATGGTGTTGATGGTGCAGTTATCAATGCAAATTATGCATTGCAAGCAGGTATGAGCCTTAAAGAGGCATTTTTTTATGAAAATAATAAAAGTGCTTATGTAAATATTCTTGCCACAAAAAAAGGAAATGAAAATAATCCTAGTATTTTGAAATTGCAAGAAGTATTACTAAGTGATAAAGTCAGAGATTTTATTTTAAAAAAATATAGCGGGGAAATTATTCCTGCTTCATCAAAATAAAAGGAGGAAAGATGAAGAAATGTTTAAATTTTTTGGTGTTAGCCTTTGTTTTATTATTTGTAGCATGTGGTAATAATGATACAAATAGTGATAATCAAGCAGAAAATATAGATTCAAATTCACAAGTTATAAAAGTTGGAGCCACGCCAAATCCTCACGCAAGAATCTTAGAAAATATAAAAGATGATTTAGCAAGTGAAGGGATAGAATTGCAAATTGTAGAATTTAGTGATTATGTTTTGCCAAATTTATCTCTTGATGATGGGTCAATTGATGCTAATTTTTATCAACATCAACCATATTTAGACAAGATGAAAGAGGATAAAAATCTAAAATTAGATTCTATTGCAAAAGTTCATATTGAGCCACTTGGGTTTTACTCCAAGATCGTTAAAAGTATAAATGATATCAAAAATGGGGCTCAGATTGTAATTCCAAATGATCCAAGCAATAGTGGAAGAGCGCTTATCTTGTTACATAATAATGGGATTATTAAGTTAAGAGATCCTAGTAATTTGTATTCAACTGAGTTAGACATAATAGAAAATCCAAAAAATATCCAAATCAAGCAATTAGAAGCAGCTATGCTTCCAAAGGTGTTTGCTGATGTAGATGGTGCGGTAATTAATGGGAACTATGCATTGCAAGCAGGTCTTAATTCAAAAGATGCGGTGTTTTTGGAAGATTCTAGATCACCTTATGCAAATGTGTTGGTCGTTAGAAGTAGTGATATAGATAATCCAAAACTATTAAAGCTAAAAGAAAAATTATTAAGCGCTAAAACTAAAAAATTTATTGATGATCAATATAAAGGTGAAATAATAAGTGTATTTTAGAAGTATATTTTTCAAAAATATTAATGTTTTTAGATAGAATCTTGCTTATCTTTTTTTAGTTAGGGATAAATGAGCAATAAACATTTACGGCAAGGAAATAATATAAAAAATATTCTAAAGCAGTTCGCTTTAGAATATAAAATTAGCGAGCTATTGCTTGATTATTCATTAGTTTCTTATAATACATATTATTTAGATGATAATGCTTCTAAAAAAACAATCATAGATAATGCAAAAATAAATTCATATATCGATACTGCTTATAATATAAAGCAAGAATATGCTATATCAATTTTTAAGCGACAGAGTTCGTTTTATCCAATAATTATACAACTACATACAAATGAAAATGAAACAAAACTTCAAGCTCATATATATACGCAGAGGATTCCACAAGATAAATCTAATTTGGAAGTGATGATACAAAATACTATATTAAATATTTGTGCTTACAGGGGGATTATTATTGGTCTTGGGTGGAATAATATCAAGCCTCATATCATTGATATAGCATCAAAATTGAGAGAAAATGGTAATCATCCAGAGTATTATTCCATTGATATATCATCATTAGCAGAACCACAAATAAATAGTATAGCTGTAAAATTAATACTATCAAAAAGTGAAAAAAAATCCATTCTATCTCACGATAGTCAGCTTCAAAATGGTGGATTTTTTAGGGTTGAAAGCGGGGAGATATTACTTGATTATTCAAAACCACACTATAATTCTCCTTGGCGAAATATTTATGGTGATATATATGGGATTGGTAAGGCATATCCAGTTGGTATTTTTGCAGGTGATGGTATAGATGTAAATGAGGTTGATAATAAGATAATATATACAGCAAATAAAGATGGCTATGCATCGATTGTTAGAAATGTAATGCTTATTTCTGATACCGTAACGCTTGATAGCATCAATCAAAAGAGTGTGCAAAATATCAAAGAGCAAGCCATTGATACATTGATTGTTAAAAATGATAATCTTGCAAAAGATGTCGTAACATCTGGATTGACATTAGAGGTTGATAATCTTAATATCACAGGTAATGTTGGTGCAGCAAATATAGTCGCTAAAGATTTATTTATCAATGGACAAGTTCATATAAAAAGCAATATAAAGTCAATAAAGTCATCGATTTTGTATTTAAAGGGGAATCTAGAATCAAGATTTGCACAGATTAGGTATTGTGAAAATGGAATGATAAAAAGTGATGATTTGCTAATAAACTTTTTAAATGGATCAAAAATATATTGTTCGCGTGGGAAGATTTCTCAAATAAAATCAAACAATAATATTTATATCCAGGAATCTCTTCTAGTTGGGAGTATCACAGGCAAACATAATGAATTTACACTATATCCTTGTCTTTATGGTGAGGAAAAGGTTGAGCTAGATACGTTGAATGCGCAGATTCTAAGTTTAAACAAACTAAAAAATATTTTTTTGAATGATAAAAATAAATTAAACGATGAAAAAATAAAAAATGAATTATTATATGATGAGTTGTGTAGTAGAAATACAAGCTATATCGATAATAATTTATATGATTGGGATAAAAATGTGTTAGATAAACAGCACTTAAAGTTAGAATCTAGCATAAGAATCTTATCAAAATACGATAATCTAATAGATGGATTAGATGAAAATATAAATAAAATAACACAAACAATAAGAGATAGATTGAATAAAATGTTTGATATAAGTATAACTTTTATCAATAAATGTAATATTGATTTTTATGTAAGATTTATTAATATCTATGGTATTGAAAGTAGAATTCATATCAATGCAAATAATGATAATATGATAAAAAAAGTAATGCTCTCAAAGGGTGAAGATGAAGATTCTATTAAAGTGCTTTGCTATAAAGAATAAATAATGATTGATCCAGTTTTTAATATCAAAAATGAATTCAACGCAGATACGATAAATTTCTATAATAACTCTATATTTGCATTTGATTTTAAAGAGGAAATTTTTTGGATTAGTGATACTCTTGATAATAATAGTGCTAAAAAGATTGCGATAAATATCGTAAAGGATTCTTTTAATACTTATAAAATCTCAATATGCAAAACTCTTCCTATATTTGCATATGTTAATATTGATCAAACAAATGCTATTGTCGTGGATACCCAGAGGTCTAAGGTTATAAATTCTTTTAAAATTCAAGATTCAAAAATAGAGAGTATTTCACTTAGTGAAAAAGGTGATACTATTTTAATTGGTGGCAAGAATGGTGTATTAAGTCGATGGGGGATTTATAGTGGCAAACTAATTGATATGCCAAATAAACACAAAGATTCCATTTTATTTGCAAAGGAAAGCTTTGATAAGCGTTTTGTTTTGTCTATAGGTTATGATAGAAGTGTTTTGCTTTTTGATAAATTTAAAGATAAAAGTTTTATGATTAATTGCGATGCAAATGCCACAATAAGAAGTGCCGTATTTTTTGATCATTGTAAATTCCTAGCGCTTGGTGATATGTCTGGATATATTTATATAATTGATACTGATACAAAACTTATGTTAAATAAATTTCAAGCTACTGCTGCAAGGATTATTGAGATTTGTTATTATAAAAATTCTTATATCTTTTATTTAAATGCAAATGGTGTTATTGGGATAGCTGATTTTGCAAGTGGAGAGAGAGTATTAGATAGTTTTATGTCAAGTAAGCGATACAGGGCATTTACAATAGAGGATAATTGCATTATTTTATCCACTCAAGATAAGATGATTTGCTCTTATAGCTTTGATTCTTTTATTGATTATGGTATTTCGCTGATTAATGATGATAATATCATTGGTGCGTATAAATTTGTACAAGATAATCAATTTTTGAAATATGAGGATTTTTATTTGCGATTAGAGGCAAAATTCCAAGCTGATTTATTAGAGGCAAAAGCCCTTGCTTGTAGCAATAAACATCAATTAGCAATTGATATACTAAATAAATACTCTCATATACCAAGCAAAAACAAAGATGTATTAAATATTATTTCTAATATTAATACTATAAATGAATTTCAAGAATTGATGAATAATAATATGGCGGTTAGGGCTATACCAATAGCAGAAAAAAATCCAATTTTATGTGAGTTGAAAAGTTATATCGATTTTGAAAATCGATTTAAAAAAGTTTTAATTATCGCAAAGGAACTAACTAAAAAGGGTAAAAAATCCGATGCAGATACCATAATGATGCAATACAAAAAAATACCATCTAAGATTCGCATCATTCAAGAAGTGATTTCAAACCCACATAAAGTTGATGAAGCAATCGAGGCAATAAGACATAAGGATTATAAGACATATTTTAAACTAAAAAAAGATTTCAAGTTTGTAGATTCACTGCAAGATAGTAAAGTCATAGAAAATGATGGTGAAGCATACTATTATGAATTGCTAGATTCTTTTTATTCGATGGATTTAGAAAATTGCAAAAAATGCATTGAGGTATTAAAAAATTTCAAACAATACAAAGAATTTGTAATGGAAATGGAGTTTAAGGTGTATGAGATTGCAAATATTTTAGAAAATGATACTAAGTTGTTATAACTTGTATTTGCTTTTTTTGAGATAAGGATTTGAGTTGGATTTATTAATTGATTCTTTTAGAGATAAAGATAAGATTCTAGGAATTCTAAAACACATCAAGCACGAAACAAAAAAATTACAAAAACCATTAAATATTATGGAAGTATGTGGTGGGCATACACATAGTATTATGAAATATGGATTAAATAAGTTATTAGATGGTGATATAAATTTCATTCATGGACCGGGCTGTCCTGTTTGTGTTATGCCAAAAAATAGAATAGATAATGCATATGAAATTGCAATGCAAGATGATGTGATATTATTAACACTTGGTGATATGATAAAAATACCAGGAAGCAAAGGTAGTTTGCAGCAAGCACGAAGTCAAGGCTGTGATGTGAGATTTATATATTCGCCTATGGAAGCTTTAAAGGTCGCACAAGAAAATCAAAATAAAAAAGTTGTATTTTTTGCAATTGGATTTGAGACTACTACGCCAATGACTGCTGCGCTACTTCAAAGAGTCATTGAGCAAAATATTAATAATTTATTTTTTCATATTAATCATGTATTAGTTCCACCTCCATTGGAGGCAATATTAGATTCTAAAGATTGTAATATTGATGCATTAATTGCGCCATCTCATGTTAGTGTAATTACTGGAGCAAAAATCTATAAACCACTTTTAAAATACAATATACCAATTGTTGTTGGTGGATTTGAGCCACTTGATATTATGGATTCTGTACTTAGAATTATCAATCAAGTTAATAGCAATGAAGTAAAGTTGGAGATAGAATATAGTAGAGTGGTAAGCATGGAAGGCAATATAAAAGCACAGGAATTAGTGGATACTTATTTTGTAACAAGAAAACATTTTCAATGGCGTGGACTTGGTGATATAGAAGATTCTGCTTTAAGATTAAAAGATGAATATGCGCGATTTGATGCAGAAATTATATTTGATGATATATTGTCAAAATCTCCTATTGCAGATAATAAGGCTTGCATATGTGGTGAAATATTAAGAGGTGTATCAAAGCCAGTAGATTGTAAAGTTTTTGGAAAAGTATGCAATCCGCTAAATCCTCTTGGAAGCTGTATGGTCAGCTCTGAAGGTGCTTGTGCTGCGTATTATAAGTATAAAAATGTATGTTAAGAGGGGGTTATATGTTTTTTATGGATAAAAATAAGGCGCTATTGCTTGTGATTGATATACAAGAGAAACTAAGTAATAGTATGGAAAGAAGTGAGTTTGATATATTTTTTAAAAAAACTAAAATTCTAATTAATGGAGCTCATATATTAAAGATACCTATAATGCAATCATTGCAATACATTAAAGGCTTAGGAGGTAGCATAAATGGTTTATTTGATGATTATATTTCTAAGATAGATTTTGAAAAACGTGTATTTAGCTGTTGTTATGATGATAGTGAGTTGCTTAAATTTTTAGCTGAAAATAAACATATAAAACAGATTATTATTTGTGGGATGGAAACACATATATGTGTATTACAAAGTGCAAGAGATCTTAAAAAGCTTGGTTATGATGTGATTGTGGCTTGTGATGCTACAATATCAAGGGATTATAAAAATAAGCAAAATGCACTTGATTTGATGGCTAAAATTGATATAGATATTGTAAATATTGAGAGTATATTATTTGATTTATTGAAAGATTCTAGAGTAGAAGAGTTTAGGGCGATATCTGCGTTGATTAAATAGATTATATAAATTTACTTAGATCAATATGACAATATCCATTTGGATTTTTTGATATATATTTTTGATGATAAGATTCAGCTTCAAAGAAATTATCTAACTTTTTTATTTCAGTGACTATTTCTTTATCGTATTTGATCTTTATTTTTGATATATATTCTTTTATCTTTTCTTCTTCATTCTCATTTATAAAATATATGCCACTTCTATATTGTGTTCCTATATCATTTCCTTGTTTATTTAGTGTAGTGGGATCTATAATACTAAAAAATTCATCTAGTATAGAATCTAAAGATATAATATTATTATTGTATGTAATCTCCACCACTTCAACTGCGTTTGTCTTACCAGAGCACACCAATTCATAGCTTGGATTATCAATGTTGCTATTTGCATATCCAACTCTACTTTTTATAATACCATCGATATATCCAAAATATGCCTCAATCCCCCAAAAGCACCCACCTGCTAGATATATAATTTGTTTCATTTGCTCTTCTTTTTATTAATCATTGCATATACGCTACCACTATATTGCATTGTATCAATAGGAGTTGTATCATCATTTAAAATTTCATCTGTATCATTTTTCATATTTGCTAGGTCATCTCTCAATTCATCTTCTATATAGCTATAATGCATAGAAGCAGAGATTACATATTTTGCTTTTTCAATGTTTTTAAAAATATTTATTTCTTCATTAATATCATTTGCTTGTATGGTGGCAATGATTGTACTATCTTCATATAGCGCAACTTCTACGCCATTTATTTTTGATAATTCATCTTTACATTTTGATAAATCTTTTGTTTTTATGATTACACTTGAGATATTCAATTATTTTCTCCTAATTTCCAAAATAATACATTGTTGCTATCAAACCCAGCTATGATATGATTATTGTCAATAAAAATAATTTTATTTGGTAGCGCATCACCACCTTTTAAAATATCAATTTTACTTAAATTTTTTGTATCAAATACCAAAATATCATTATTTTCATTATCGCTAATTGCTCCAAGTGTGGAATCGCTAGAAATACCAACTGCATAGCTTAGAAAATACGTATTTAGCCGCTTGAATTCTCCATTATTTATATTATATATTCCACAAGTTTTATCTCTTCCAGCACTAAGTAGAATATTTTTTGCACTAGCTAACATATATATATTGTCAAAATTTGCACCCTCTAGCGTTTTTATAATTTTCCCTTTATTTATATCAATCATATATATAATCCCACCTTCTGTGGTGCTAAATGCGAATTTTCCATTAAAAATCAAATCTGAAAATACCGCTTGACTAGGTTGTAAAATCCATAAAATTTTATCTGATTTTAGGCTGTATAGTATTATTTCATTGCTTAGTAATCCAATTAAAATCCTATCTTTATCTATAAAATACGCCTTATTGATAAATGAAGTGTTGTTTAATTGTATCGTTTTTAAGCCTTGATTATTGTGGATTTGTATTTTTGAGCTTCCATTTGAATCCTGACTTACAATTAATATATTTTTTCCATCAATTGTATGTGTGCTAAATATTTTTGGGTAGAAGCTATCGCCAAAATAGTCATAAATTTTCTCAAGTTTTATTTCTTTTATTTTTTGAGAATTATTTATGTTATACACCTCAACTATTCCTAAATCACTAGAAATATATAGCTCATCATTGTATAGATCAATTGAAGTTATGATATTTTGTATGGTGATTTTTTTATATGGTTCAATCGCATCACTTGTTATACAAATAAGTATGATTAAGAGAATCTTATACATCACACACCTCTAAAATTAATCGCATCTACTGGACATATGCTTTTGCAGATTCCACATTTTGTGCAAGATTCTAATATTTCTGGATAGAGCATAGCATTGAATTTTATACTTTTGTTTTCACATACATCAAGGCAATAAGAACATAGCGTTTTATTCCACGCTAGACATTTTGCTTCATTGATATTTATGTGTGCATTTATATGATTTTCTAAATCCAAGTCAAGCAATCCAAATGAATCACTTTTGCACACTTTTGCACATTCTTTGCAAAATATGCAACCATTATTGTTAAAATCTAAGTATATTTTGTATTCATCTTTTATTATGATGTTTTGTGGGCATATATTTACACAAGGGCTATTGTGACATTTTATGCAAGATTCTAATATTGTAGAATCTTTGCAATATGGAAGCGGGATTGTTTTTTTAAATCTACTTTTCAATGTTTATTTAACGCCCTCATCTAAAATTTCTAATAAATTTGATCTAAGTTTTCCACTTTGATCTCTAAACTCTGGTTTGAAATTATTTCCCACAACAGGCTTTACATTAGCTTGTGGTGTGTGGCATAGATTGCAGTTATATCGCATATCTACAATACTATCTGTTTGTTTGTCTTTAAAAGTATCATATGTATGTGATAATGGTACAGGCGTTGCATTCATAAGTGGTGCATTTTCCCTGCTGTGGCAGTCTATACAAGCATTGTAATCTTTTGTTATGTCAAGCATACCTTCTACATCGTGAGGTATCATAGGTGGTGCATTTTCGTATGCTCTCTCAATTACAACACTTTCCCCTGCTGGCGTAGTAGAATATGCAAAATCTTTCAAGCTTACATTTTCGCTATATAAAGATGCGCTTCTTAATCCCAACTCACTTTCATCAAGCGATATTCTACTTCCATTATCACTTGCACAACCAATAAAAAATAGTATCACTGCTAATATATTTATATTAATTATATTTTTCATTATTACTCCTAATGTTTTTAAAATCAAAAATTCCATATTTAAGTGCGTTATCATCGCATACTTCAATACATCTTGCACATTTCATACAATCAATCTTATTAATGCTTCCGCTTCTTTTCCCAATCAAGTCTAATACTTGAGGCTCTGGGCATATCAATATGCATTTATTGCATTTTGTGCAGTTATTTTTATTGTGTTTTATTCTAATGAGGCTATATTTTCCAATTAAAGAATATGTAGCACCAAGTGGGCATATATAGCCACAGAATCCATTTTTTATGAAAAATAGATCAAATAAAAACACGCTTAAAATACCAAAGATTCCAAATCCCATACCAAATATAATGCCACGATGTAGCATAGAAATAGGGCTTATTAGATCAAATGCAGGAACTGCAAGGATAAAACTAAGGATTAAACTTAGCGCTAAAATCGCATATTTACTTTTTCGTGTGATATTTAGCTTTTTGTTTGTGTTTAATCCAAATATTCGTCTTAAAAAATTTGCAAAATCTGTTATGATATTCATAGGGCATACATAAGCGCAATATCCCCTACCAAAAAATAATCCATAAATAATTAATGCAATAAGTAATCCGACTAATGCTTCACTCCCAATTGCAATGCCACTAATAGCGCCAGATAGGAAAATTTGTGCAATTGATAATGGATCACTCATAGGTATTATCCAAAATATTTTTGATGAATTCAAATTACCATTAAAAAAATTAATTGTGTAGTAATTACAAATAAAAAATGTACTTAAGATTCCAAGTTGAATGCATCGCCTTAAGATTAAGAATCTGATTTTTCTCATCATAATTCTCCACTATTTAAATAGTCTATGGCACTTGAGTTATCGCTATTTTTTGGCATAACATTTACATCATTCAATCTTATTTCATCATTTTTATCCCAGCCTTTTATATAGTTTGTATCTATACTACCTAATACTTTATCTCTAGGAAGCACCATAATGGCTGCTTTTTTTGTTATACAAGATCGCTCACATAGCCCACAACCAGTGCATTTTGTGCTATCTACAACAGGCAGTAGAAAGGAATGTTTGTTTGTTCGGTCATTTTGCTTGTATTCTAATTTTATTGCTTCATCAAGTAATGGACAAGCTCTATAGCACGCATCACATTGAATCCCCCAATAAGCAACACAAGATTCCATATCAACTATTGCAACCCCCATTTTTGCTTTTCTTATATCCATCATCTCCTTATCATTTTCAACCACATTCAATAGCTTTTCATCAAGAGCGTTTGTTGGACATACGGGAACACAAGGGATATCAACACACATATAGCAAGGTATTTCCCTTGGTTTAAAATATGGTGTTCCAGTCGCGATATCATCATTTGGGCGTGCTAATTTTAGTGTATTAAATGGACAAAATGTAACACATCTGCCACATTTGATACATAGTTTTAAAAATTCATCTTCATTTCTTGCGCCAGGTGGTCTAAGAGTAAAATTTGATGCTTTTGCTTTAGAGATATACGCACTCCATATAAGACCACTAAAAGCAAAGATACCAATGCTTTGTGCCGTCTTTAATATAGCGTTGCGTCTATCTTTATTTATTGTTTGCATTTAATTCTTACGCCTTATACACTTTTACTGCACATTTTTTATAATCTGTTTCTTTTGATAATGGACAAGTTGCATCAAGACAAACTTTATTAATCAATACATTTTCATCAAACCAAGGTATATAAATCAATCCTTTTGGTGGTCTATTTCTTCCTCTTGTTTCGATTTTTACTTTTACTCTTGATCTTCTGCTTTCTACCCAAATGGTATCTCCTTGCTTCAATCCTTGAGATTCTGCATCATCACTATGCATAAAACACAATGCTTCTGGGACTGCACGATAAAGCTCTGGAACTCTCATTGTCATCGTTCCGCTATGCCAATGTTCTAGCACTCTACCTGTGCATAACCATAATGGATAATCTTTATCTGGCATTTCACAAGGATCCATGTATGGTCTAAGGAATATTTTGGCTTTATTATTGATGCTTACTTTTTTTGTGCTAGGGGCTTTTAGATTCCCGCTTACAATATCTTTTCCTTTATTGCCATAAAATGCAAATTCAGATCCCTCTTTTTTAGCATAGAAGTCATATTTACTATTAAAGCGCCATTGTGTTTCCTTGCCATCTACAACAGGCCATCTAAGTCCTCTAACTTTATGATAAGTATCAAAATCTGCTAGATCGTGTCCGTGCCCTAAGCCAAATTTTCTATATTCTTCCCAAAGGTATTTTTGCACAAAAAATCCATATCCATTGAATACTTCACCATCGCTACCAATAACATTTCTACTATCGCCTATGCTTTCTGTATTTAGATTATCTTGCATAGTTTTATCTGTTGTTTTAAATTTTAGAGCATTATTGTTTGCAAATAGCACTTCATATAAAGTAGAATCTTCTTTATACCCCATTTTTTTAGCTTGCTCTAAAACACTCACTAAATTTAGATTTTTATATTCTTTACCCCATACTTCTTTGATTTTAAATCGTTTTGAGAATTCCATAATCTGCCAAGTATCACTCATAGCGTTGCCTTGTGGCAATACTTGTTGTTTCCAATGTTGTGTCCTTCGCTCTGCATTTCCATAGGCTCCCCATTTTTCATAAATCATCGCTGTAGGAAGGATTAAATCTGCAACTTTTGCAGAGATTCCTGGATAGCATTCACTAACAACAATAAAATTATCCAAATCTCTAGCTGCATTTATCCAATGCTCTGCATTTGCAGTGTTATGCCACGGATTATTTACTTGCACCCAAATCCATTTAATCTTAGAATCTTCTAAATCACGCATTATTTTCACATAATGTGATCCAACTTTGCTATTTATTGTACCTTCTGGTATGTTCCATATTTTTTCTGTAATACTTCTGTGTTTTTTATTGGCTACAAGCATATCAGCTGGCAATCTATGTGCAAAAGTTCCTACCTCTCTTGCTGTTCCACAAGCACTTGGTTGTCCTGTAAGTGAGAATGCGCCACTTCCTGGAATACTTTGTTTTCCAAGTAATAAATGCACCATATAGCTTTGTTCATTCACCCAAGTTCCTCTTTGGTGTTGATTCATACCCATAGTCCAGAAGCTTACAATTTTGCGATTTTTATCGATATAGTAGTTTGCTAGAGCTTGAAGCTTTTCTTTGAAAGATTCTATGCTTTCATCTTTATTTCCTTTTGCTAAATTTGCCACAAAATCAATATCATAAACCTCTAATCCTTTTTTGAAATCTTCAAAGCTAATTTCCCAGTGATCCCCGCCTTTTTCTGCATTATCCATTTTCATATCATCACCGGCTTTGATGCCTAAATATTGCAAGCTAATGCCTTCATTATCACTTACTATTTTTGACACTTCTTTTGCTACTGTATCTTTTTCACTTGGTTTAAATTTAGGGTGATTTGGATTATTTCTCATTCCATAGCCGATATTTACAAAACCTGTCGTAAAGACACAATTATCTTTTATGAATTTTTCATTTACTGCACCTCTTTTGATGATTTCTCTTGCGATAAAATTCCAAATTGCTAAATCTGTATTTGGCTTGAAAATGATTTCTATATCCGCTAGATCTGAAGTTCTATTTGTATATGTGCTCAAATTGATGATTTTTACATTATTGTTTGATAGCTTTCTATTTGATACACGACTCCATAAAATAGGGTGCATTTCAGCCATATTTGCTCCCCAAGTAACAATTGTATCAGTAAGCTCAATATCATCATAGCAACCAGCAGGCTCATCTATTCCAAATGTTTCCATAAATGCAACAACAGCACTTGCCATACAATGCCTTGCATTTGGATCGATATTATTACTTCTAAAACCACCTTTTACAAGTTTTACAGCAGCATAGCCTTCTTGAATAGTATATTGCCCGGAGCCAAATACGCCAATTCCTGTTGGACCAAGTTCGTTATAGGCTTTTTTAAATTGCTTTTCCATTTCATCAAAGGCTCTTTTCCAGCTAATTGGTCTAAATTTCCCTTTTTTATCAAACTCGCCATTACTATTACATCTAAGTAGTGGTTGTGTAATCCTATCTGTGCCAT
Source organism: uncultured Helicobacteraceae bacterium (assembly GCA_944323755.1). GTDB lineage: Bacteria > Campylobacterota > Campylobacteria > Campylobacterales > Helicobacteraceae > NHYM01. Next base: position 291,161 of record CALUTR010000002.1, on the reverse strand, counting down.
ACATAATTTTTGCACAAAAATATCCTTTAATGCAATTTAAGCCACGATTTACAGGTGCTTCAGGATCGCCTTTTACAGCAACAATTTGCCCATTTTTTGTTGCAACCATAATCCCACAGCCAGTCCCACAGAATCTACAAACAGCCTTATCCCACTTCCAGCCCTCTTCTGCATTAGCTTGTGCAGCACTTAGTGAGCTTGGAATTGATATTCCAGCAGTAGCTGCAGCTGAAGCGACAGCCGCACTTTTTAAAAAATCTCTTCTTAACATATGATCCTTTCATTTTGTTTTAATATGTTAAAGTTCAAAGCTTTAAACAACAAATCTTAAAATAAAAATAATCTTGACTTTTTGCTTTGTATCAAGAATGGAAATATAAGTTTTAATACAACCAAAATCTATGAATTTGCGCTATATAGGGAGTTTTATTTATATTAAAACTTAAATGTAATAATTTTGTGTTGCAAAATAATATTAACTTAAATTAATTTTTCATTATTAATATGTCAGAATTATTATAAATAAATTTTTATAAGGAATGTTATGAAAAAAGCTCTTATTACAGGCATTACAGGTCAAGATGGTGCGTATCTGGCGGAATTTTTATTAAATAAGGGCTATGAAGTTCATGGTTTAAAAAGACGAAGTTCTTTGTTTAATACTGATAGAATCGATCATTTGTATCAAGATTTACACGAATGTGATATACAATTTAGGTTACATCATGGTGATTTGGTAGATTCCACGAATTTGATTAGAATAGTCCAAGAAGTACAACCAGATGAGATATATAATCTGGCAGCTATGAGTCATGTTCATGTAAGTTTTGAAACTCCAGAATACACAGCAAATGCAGATGGTATTGGAACTTTAAGGTTGCTAGAAGCTATTAGAATCTTAGATTTGGTAAAACATACAAAGATTTATCAAGCATCAACTAGTGAGTTATATGGATTAGTGCAGGCTGTGCCACAAGATGAGAAAACACCATTTTATCCTCGAAGTCCATATGCTGTTGCAAAACTATATGCGTATTGGATTACTGTGAATTATAGGGAAGCTTATAATATTTTTGCATCTAATGGTATTTTATTTAACCACGAAAGTCCAATTAGGGGAGAAACTTTTGTAACTAGAAAAATTACAAGAGCAGTTTGTAAAATTGCTTTAGGTTTACAAAATAAATTATATCTAGGAAATCTAAGTGCAAAAAGAGATTGGGGTCACGCAAAAGATTATGTAGAGGCGATGTATTTGATACTGCAACAAGACAAACCTGATGATTTTGTAATAGCAACAGGTATTACAACTGAAGTTAGAAAATTCGTTGAGTTAGCATTTAATAGGCTTGATATAGAGATAGAGTGGAGTGGCAGTGGTGTAGATGAAAAAGGTTGTATAAAAAGATGTAGTGGTAAATATAAAATAAAAGAGGGTAGTGAAGTAGTTTGCGTTGATCCTAGGTATTTTAGGCCAACTGAAGTGGATTTGCTTATTGGAAATCCAGCAAAAGCAAAAGATAAATTAAAATGGAAACCAAAATATGATCTCCAAAGCCTTATTGATGATATGATAGATTCTGATTTAAAGCTTATACAAAAGGATAAGTATTTAGACGATGGCGGATATAGAATAATGCATTATTTTGAATAATAAAAATAAAAAGGTAAATCTTATGTTTAAATTAAAAAACTGCTCACTTTCTTGTTCGCTGGATTTAAAGAATTCTATGGATAATATGGAAGATTTTAAAGATATATCTCAAAGGACATTTGAAAGAATTATCAATGTAGCCCACATAAAAGAATATCCAAAAGATGCTATTTTGTATTATGAGAATGATATAATGGATAGTATTCACTATTTATTGCATGGTTGTGTAAAAGTGTATAAAATTAATAAATTTGATAACGAAGTAATTGTGAATTTACATGCAAGCCATTGTATTAATATTAATAACCCTCCATTGATTAATTATCACGCATTAGTTAATAAGTATTCTTATAATAATATTTTTTGTTTAGAAAGTTGCAGAATGCTTAGTATAAATTCTGATGCCTTTAAAGATATTATAAAAGATGATCAAAAATTAAGCTTAAATATGCTAGATAGAGCAAATAAGGTTATAGAAGATCAAGAGTATATAATAAATACAAATATGATATATGATGCAAAAGCAAAACTTGCATCACTTCTTAGTAAGAATCCAAATATCTTTAATATTCTAAATAAAAAAATTATTTCTCAAATGTTAAATATTAGTCAAGAGACATTATCAAGAAATATACAAAAGTTAAAAGATGAAAATATTATAGGTTTGGATAATAATAAACATATTATCGTTATTAATGAAAATAAACTAAATTCTATTTTTAAGATAGAATAGAGTAAAGTAAAGGATGATAATGCAAGTTAATGTAGGAAAGATTGATAAAATCATAAGAATTATTATAGGGTTATTATTGTTAATCATTGGTGTAGTTTTTGATAATTTACTTTGGATTATTGGGCTTTTATTGTTATTTAGCGCGTATTATTCATTTTGCTTATTGTATAAAATTTTAAATATTGCAACAAATGATAAAAAAAATGATGATTGTGGCTGTAGTTGTAAATGCTGTAAATAAAGATTGAAGAGACTAAGGTAGCGCAAAAAAAGTAGAGTAGGGGGTGTTTTTTGTGTTATATTGTAACAATTATTATAAATTACCTAGCTATATTGAATATGTGAAATACTTTAAAAGAAATCCAGCAAAAAGGAATAAAACGCGGTTTGGTTAAAATCGAAAGTTATGCTACAATTCAAAAAATATAAGAACTTAATACTCGCTTTTTAATTGTAAAAGTTCAGATCTATGACAAAGAAGATATTTTCTGTATTGAAGCTAAAAAGATTGATAGTAATCTTTATCTAGCAATCAATAAAGAAATCAAAAAGCTATCTTTTTTAAATGATTTTGAAGCTTTAAAAGTAAAAGATCTAAAATAGTTTGAAAATTGCAGTTTTCAATACTAAATATAAAATTAATATCATAATTTCTTAAATTAAACTTAATATAGATGGAAATCAGAATTTTAATTAAAATTAAAATTCTGATTTATTTTTAATCACTAAAATTCTTTTCTAGGATCCATAGTCCCATAAAAAATACCATTGTCAATTAAAATTGCATTGACATCACCCATGTCTGGCAATTCAACAATTTTATAGCCTTTGTTCTCTAGGGCTTTTATGGTATCTTTTGTCATACCAAATTTTTCGATTCTTATTTCATCAGGTAGCCACTGCATATGAAATCTAGGTGCAGAAACAGCTTCAGATATGTTCATCTTGTGATCTATTACATTGCTTATTACTTGCAACACTGTTGTAATAATTCTTGCACCACCAGGACTTCCAACAACCATAAATAATTTGCCATCTTTTAGTATAATCGTAGGACTCATAGAGCTAAGAGGTCTTTTATTTGGTTCAATAGCATTTGCATCACCACCAACTAAACCATATATATTAGGCACACCAGGTTTTATTGAAAAATCATCCATTTCATTATTAAGCAAAAATCCAGCTCCATCTACAGCTGCTGCAGATCCATAGCTAGCATTAATAGTATAAGTTACACTAACAGCATTCCCCCATTTATCAGCAACAGAATAATGTGTAGTATTATTACTTTCTTTACCTAAACCAGGTTTTACATTTTTACTTGGTGTTGCCCTATTTAAGTTTATTTTCTTAAAAATTGACTTTGCATAGTCTTTATCTATTAATTTTTCTACGGGAACTTTGACAAAGTCAGGATCACCTAAATACTCACTTCTATCAGCATAAGCTTGTCTCATTGCTTCAGTCATCAATGATATTGTACTAATAGAACCAAATCCCATATCACCTATATTTGCATTCTCCATTATATTTAATATTTCTATAATGTGGATTCCACCAGAGCTTGGAGGTGCCATAGATATAATATCATACCCACGGTAATTGCCAACTACAGGTTTTCTCCATACAGGTTTATAATTCTTTAAATCTTCTTTTGTAATAATTCCACCATTTTTTTCCATATCTTTTACTATCAAGTCAGCAATAGCACCTTCATAAAATGCTTTTGGACCTTCTTTTTGAATAAGTTTTAAAGTATTAGCTAAATCTTTTTGAATTAATATTTCTCCACCTTTATAAGTACTTCCATCATTTTTTAAGAAATATTTTTTTGATGAAGCAAATTTTGCAAATTCATCTTTTACCTCAAGCATTGTTTCTGCTTGTCTATCTGTAATTTGAAAACCATTTTGTGCTAATTTAATAGCAGGTTCTATTAAATCGCTTAATTTTTTTGTGCCATATTTATCTAGCATTTCACTCATACCAGCAACAGTCCCTGGAACACCAGCTGCAAGATACCCTATTACACTAGCATCTTGAATTACTTCTTTATTTTCATCGAGATACATATCTCTTGTAGCTTTTAGTGGTGCTTTTTCTCTGAAATCAAGAGTGATATTTTCACCATTTGCTAAATGGATTACAGCAAAACCTCCACCGCCTATATTTCCTGCAGCTGGATGAACAACAGCAAGAGCGTATCCTACAGCAACAGCAGCATCTATTGCATTACCTCCTTCTTCTAATACTTTTTGCCCTATTTCATTTGCTAGAACATTACTAGATATTGCTAATCCATCTTTTGTGTTTTTTACTGGTGGGTAGCTAGCAGCATATATGTTTGTTATCAATATAAACATAAAAGCTAATTTAGTAATTATTTTCACAAGCATTCTCCATAATTTAAATTTAAAGTTTTTAGTGTAGCATTCAAATACTTATAATAATATTTTACATCTACTCTACTCTACTTTACTTTAATTGATGTCTTTTGTTACATTAATTATTTAGTTTTATTTGGTAGAATCCCAAGTTTATTTTTAGATATGAGTGATTTATGAAGCAAAAGTTGGTTATTAAAATTGGAACTTCCATATTGTCAAATGGTGATGTAATAGAAATAAAAAGTATAGAAAAAATATGTAGTTTTGTAGCAGAGTTAAAATCGAAATTTGATATTATTTTAGTGTCATCAGGTGCGGTTGCAAGCGGATATACAAGAATTAACCTTGATAAAAGCGAATTAGCAAATAAGCGTTCTTTAGCTAGCATAGGACAGCCTTTATTGATGAATGCATATAATCAATGTTTAAGTAAATACAATATTATTCCTTCCCAATTATTATTTATAAGCACAATATTTGATTCTAAGGATAAAATACAATACACAAAAGAAACAATAAATACTTTATTAAAAAATAATATTTTGCCTATTTTAAATGAAAATGATGCCATAGCACAAAATGATCTTACATTTGGTGATAATGATCAACTAAGTGCATATGTAGCGCATTATTTTGATTCTAATATGTTGGTTATTCTAAGTGATGTTTATGGGTATTATGATAAAGATCCATTGAAAAATAAAGATGCAAAATTAATAAAATATATTAATAAAATAAATAAAGATAGAATTTTATCTGATAGGATTGCAGGTAGTAAATTTGCTACAGGTGGTATTGTAACAAAACTAATGGCTGCAAATTTTCTGTTAAACAATAATAAAGAAATGTTTTTATGTAGTGGATTTGATTTAAAACCTACTTTAGATTTTTTATTAAAAGGTAATCATTATTTAGGGACTTTATTTTCTACTAAACAAGGGATTGAAGTTTGAATATTTTATTTTTTGGGACTCCAGTATTTGCAAAGAATATTTTAGAATATCTTATAAAAGATGACTATTTTAATATCATTGGTCTTGTTACTCAGATAGATAAGCCATTTGGTAGGAAAAAAGAATTAAAATCTCCTGCGACAAAGGAATTTTTATTATCCACTAAACATAATATTCCAATATTTCAATTTGATAATTTAAGTGATACGAAGTTTATATACGATTTGAATCCAGATATTATTCTTGTTGTTGCATATGGAAATGTAATACCAAAAGATATAATAGATAATTTTATTTGTATTAATATTCATGCTTCAATTTTACCTAAAAGTCGTGGTGCAAGCCCTATACAAGATATGATATTAAGAAATGATAGTTTATTTGGTGTTAGTATTATGAAAATGAGTTATAAGCTTGATAATGGTGATATACTTGGAATCCGCTACATAAAAAACTTGCATTTAGATATAGAAGAATCTATACAATCAATTTCGCATATAAGCTCTGATTTTGTCATTAAGATTTTAAAAAATCTAAATTTTATCACTCCTCTACCCCAGATACATGTAGATTCTAGCTATTGTAAGAAGATTAAGAAAATTGATGGTGAGGTGGATTTTATTGATGCATTTGAAGTGTATTTGAAATATTTAGCGTATAAAACTTGGCCAAATATATTTTTAAAAAATGGCACAAAATTATTTTATGTTGCAATTAATGAGCTAGATTCTGTCAATAAAAAAGGTGAAATTTTAAAAATCAATCAAGATTCTGTTGTTATTGGTTGCATAAAGGGTAGTTTGATTGTAAAAGAATTGCAAGATGTGGGAAAAAATAAAATAAATGCTAAGGCATATTTACTTGGCAAACGCTTAAATATTGGAGATGTATTAAATGGAGATTGAAATCTTTGATACCCTACCCTCTACGCAAAAGTATTTAATTAATGAAATTAAACATCATAACATTAATAAAGAAATATGCATTATTGCTTTACATCAAAATAATGGTATTGGCTCAAGAAATAATACTTGGAATAGTGTTGATAAGGGATTATATTTTTCATTTTCAAAACAGATTGATAATCTTCCAAAGGATTTGAAATTAGAATCTATCGCAATTTTTTTCAGTTTTATTTTTAAAGAAATGTTGGTGCTAAATGGTTCAAAAGTATGGCTTAAATATCCAAATGATTTATATATTGATGATCATAAAATAGGTGGCATAATGTGTAATATCGTGAATAATTTTGTTGTTTGTGGTATTGGTCTAAATATAGAATCCAGTATTTTTTCTTGTATTGAGAGTGGTATTATTGATGATATAGATATGTTTTTGCAGTCTTATTTTAGTAGTATATGCAGTTATACTTGGCAAGATGTATTTAATAAATATCAATTAGAGTTTTCAAAAAATGATACTTTTAGCTTCCATTATGGAAATGTATTAATACCATTTAAAGATGCAAAATTATTATATGATGGCTCTATTGAAATAAATGGTGAAGTGATTTATTCTTTTAGGTAAAAATTTAGCTAGGTAAGATTTAATTTATATAAAAAAGGTTAAAATAATTTCCTTGTAATTTTTAAATTTAGGTTTACTTATTTTTTTGGGGTTTATAAATTATTTAAATTCAAGCCAATTTTAAGGGTATAAATTATGAATAAATGTGAGATTATTACTATTGCAAATCAAAAAGGCGGTGTTGGAAAAACTACTACTGCAGTCAATTTATCTGCATCTTTAGCATTTAAAGGTAAAAAGGTGTTGTTAGTAGATGTTGATCCTCAATCAAATGCAACCACAAGCCTTGGTGTGCATAGAGATGAAATTGAATTTTATTTATACCATGTATTAACAGGTTCAAAAAGGATCTCGCAAATAATTAGAAAAGTAAGTATTGATAACCTCTTTTTAGCACCTTCTAATATTGGATTGGTTGGTTTTGAAAAAGAATATTACAATAAAAAAATACAAGGAAGAGAAGAGATTTTAAAAAAGAGAATTAGTGAAATTAGAAGTGAATATGATTTTATTATTTTAGATTCTCCTCCAGCACTTGGTCCATTAACCATTAATGCACTTACTGCATCAGATTCTGTTTTGATACCTATACAATGTGAGTTTTTTGCATTAGAGGGATTGGCTCAATTGTTGAGCACTATTAAATTACTCAAAGAACAGATTAATCCGAATTTACATATAAAAGGCTTTTTGCCAACTATGTATGCATCTCAAAATAATCTTGCAAAACAAGTTTTGTATGATTTAACACAACATTTTGATGGATATATGTTTAAGGATAGCAATAAGCAGAATTTGATTATACCAAGAAGTGTAAAATTGGCTGAATCACCTAGTTTTGGTAAGCCAATATTGTTGTATGATACAAGGTCAAATGGTAATATCGCATATCAGAATCTAGCAGAATTAATATTGCAACAGGGAGCGTAATGGCAAAGAAAAAAGCCTTAGGTCGTGGCTTAAGTGCTGTGATTAGTGAAGTGGAACAAGCATATGATAACAATTTCAATGATAATTCTGATTTAGTTGTTGAGCTAGATATTGATTTAATAAAACCAAATCCACTTCAACCTAGGAAAAACTTTAATGAATCTACATTATTAGAACTATCAAGCTCTATAAAAGAGCATGGAATACTACAGCCAATATTAGTTTATGAAGATGATAATGAATATTTTTTAATTGCTGGTGAGCGAAGATTAAGGGCGTCAAAATTAGCAAATTTAAATACTATAAAAGCTATTATCGTTGATATTAAATTAGAAAGACTTCGAGAGCTTGCATTGATAGAAAATATTCAAAGAGAGGATTTAAATCCTATAGATTTGGCATTATCATATGATGCTTTGATAAAAGATTACAATATAACTCAAGATGAGTTAGCTTCAAAATTACAAAAAAGCAGAACGCAGATTACAAATACTTTATCGTTGCTTAGATTACCAAAAGAAGCACAAAAACTGCTCATTAATGGAAAGATCTCTCAAGGGCATGCTAAGGTTTTAGTGAATCTAAATAATGATGATTTTAATATAGCTTTAAATTCTATTTTGGGTCAAAAGTTATCTGTTAGAGAGACTGAAAATCTTGTAAAAACCATAAAAACAAAAACTATAAAACCAAATAAAAATGATATTGCATTAAACGATGATTTGCATAAGATTGTAAATATCTTTCAAAACATTCAAGTAGATGCAAAAGTATCAAATAATAGTATTGTATTAAAATTTAAAAATCGTGAAAAAATAGATAGATTTTTACAAATATTAAGCAATTTAAAGGATTAGTGATAAAAATTATAAGCAAATTTTGTTAATATTACGAGATTGTTTGATAAATTCAAAGTTGAATTAGGAGAGTTTATGAATATTGAATTAAGTTTAGAACTTATGCTACTTGTTTTTTGTTTATTCTTGTTATGTATTGTTTTGCTTAATCAATGGCTATATAAACCTATATTAAATTTTATTGATGCAAGAGATAAAATGATTAAAGATGATTTAGAAAGTAGTAGTAACAATGATAGTGAAATTGTTGAGATACAAAACAAAATTAATAATATTTTAGAAGATGCTAAAAAGGAGGCTATGCTTATAAAAGAGCAAGCACAATTACAATCTAAAGCTGATTATGATAAGAAAATAGATGATGTTAAGGCTAATAATGAAAAAGAATTAATGTCATTTGTAGAATCTTTAAACAAAGAAAAGGATATATTAAAACAAGAGCTGTTGTATAAAATGCCAGAATTTAAAGATGTATTAAATTCTAAATTAAAACAAATGCAGCTGTGATCATCTTATAGAAAGGTTTAAGAATGTTGAAAATATTTTATTTATTTTTCTTTCCTGCATTGCTATTCGCATCAGAGGTGAATATCGCAGATACTGATATTATAGAAAGAACAATTAATTTCGCAATATTTGTTGTAATTTTGTGGTATTTATCTGCTAATAAAATCAAACAAGCATTAAAAGATAGACAAAAAAGCATAGCTAATCAACTTAATGCAGTGCAAGATAAATTATCTCAATCTAGACTTAAAAAGGAAGAAGCACTTAAAGCATTAGAGGAAACTAAGCAAAAAGCTCAAGAAATTATATTAAATGCAAAAAAAGAAGCTGAAATCATTGCAAGCAATATAAACAAACAATGTGCTACTGATATAGAAATTATCAATAGAAATCATCAAGAGCGTATCGAATTCGAACAAAAGAGAATGAAAAAAATAGTTATTAATGATGTTATTGGTGAATTGCTATCAAATAATAATATGCAGCTTAGCAAAAATGACTATATTGATATTTTATTAAAAAGGGTTGCATAATGTTTTCAATGGTTTCAAGAAAATATACAAAAGCTTTGGTGGATTCTATTGGTTTTCAAAATATTAAAGAAGCTATGAATACTTTAAAGACTTTGTCTAGTTGTTTCAATGATGAAAAATTTAAATATATTATTAGTTCTCCAACAATCAAGAAAGAAAAAAAAGAATCTTTTATTATTTCATTGATTGATACAGAAGATAAAAAGATTATTAATTTTATAAAACTTTTGAATTGCAAAAATAGACTAAATGAAATCCCATTTATATACAATGAGTTGCAGAAATATGTCAATATTAATAATAATGAATATGAATTGGTGATTTATTCATCATTTGATATAGATACTAATGATCAGGAATATATTAAAAATGAATTAAGTAAAAGATTGGGTGTATCTTTGTATGTGACAAAAAAACATATGGAAATGGAGGGAGTTAGATTATTTGTAGATGGTATTAGTGTTGAGACTTCGTTTTTAAAAAATGGATTTTCTAATAGCCTAAAAAATTATATTTTAAAAGCATTTTAATTTAATAAGGAGTAATGATGTCAAATAAAGTTCAAATAGATGAAATAAGTTCAATTATTAAGCAAAGAATAGATGATTTTGAGCTTAAAATTGATATTAATGAAGTTGGTACTGTTATTAGTTATGCGGATGGTGTTGCTAGAGTTTATGGATTAAAAAATGTAATGTATTATGAAATGGTTGAATTTGATACAGGAGATAAAGGTCTTGCCTTAAATCTTGAAGATAATAGCGTTGGTGTTGTTATACTTGGTGCTGGTAAAGAAATTAAAGAAGGTGTATCTGTAAAAAGGTTAGGTAGCCTTATGAGTGTCCCTGTTGGTGATGCGATAGTTGGTAGAGTTGTAAATGCATTAGGCGAACCAATAGATGGAAAAGGAAGTGTTGAAGCTAAAGAGCATAGATTCATAGAAGTAAAAGCACCTGGCATTATGTCTAGGAAATCAGTTCATGAGCCATTGCAAACTGGAATCAAAGCAATTGATGCTTTAGTACCAATTGGTCGAGGACAAAGAGAACTTATTATTGGTGATAGGCAAACTGGTAAAACAACTGTAGCAGTTGATACGATAATAAACCAAAAAGGTCAAGATGTAATTTGTATATATGTTGCAATAGGTCAAAAAGAATCTACTGTAGCGCAAGTTGTTAGAAGATTAGAAGAGCACGGTGCTATGGAATATACGATTATAGTGAATGCTTCAGCATCAGATTCTGCTACTATGCAGTTTTTAGCTCCTTATGTTGGTGTAACTATGGGTGAATATTTTAGAGATAATTCACGACATGCTTTAATTGTCTATGATGACTTAAGTAAGCACGCAGTAGCTTATCGTGAAATGTCTCTTATACTTAGAAGACCTCCTGGTCGTGAAGCATTCCCTGGTGATGTATTTTATCTACACTCAAGATTATTGGAGCGTGCAGCGAAATTAAGTGATGAGCTTGGTGCTGGTTCATTGACTGCATTGCCAATTATTGAAACACAGGCGGGGGATGTTGCTGCTTATATTCCAACAAATGTTATTTCAATTACAGATGGTCAAATATTTTTAGAGACTGATTTATTTTTCTCAGGTATAAAACCTGCAATTAATGTTGGCTTATCTGTATCTCGTGTTGGTGGAGCAGCACAAATCAAGGCTATGAAGCAAGTATCTGGAACATTAAGGCTTGATCTTGCTCAATTTAGAGAGTTGCAAGCATTTTCTCAATTTGCATCAGATTTAGATGAAGGTAGTAGAAAGCAGCTTGATAGAGGTCAAAGAATGGTTGAAGTATTAAAGCAGCCTCCTTATTCTCCTTTATCTGTGGAAAAGCAAATTGTTATTATTTTTGCTGGTGCTAAAGGATATTTAGATGGCATTCCTGTTAATAAAGTTACAAAATTTGAGGCAGATCTATATCCATTTATAGAAGCAAAATATCCAAAAATATTTGAAACATTAAGCACAAAAAAAGCAATAGATTCTGATTTAGAGATATTATTAAAGCAAGCATTAGAAGAATTTGTAAGTGTTTTCTCAATATAAATAAGGTTTTTATTATGGGTAATAGTTTAAAAGATATTAGAAAGAAAATTTCTGGTATTAAGAATGTTCAAAAAACAACAAGAGCTATGAAGCTGGTTGCGAACTCTAAGCTGAAAAAAGCTGTTGAAGCCGCAAAAAGAAGTGAAATATATTCTGCAAAGCTAAATGAAGTGTTTAATGATATTATTCAGAAAGCATTGTCAAATGGCAATATGTTCGAAAAAAATGATATTTTGTTTGTAGATAAAGAAAGACAAGTAAAAATGGTTGATATTATTTTTGTTACTTCTGACAAAGGTTTATGTGGTGGTTTTAATTCAAATACAATTAAGGTTGTAGCAAAGCTTATGAATCAATATAAAAGTGATGATGTTAAAATAAGATTAAGAGGGATCGGTAAAACTGGTATTAGATATTTTAAATTTAATGAAATAGAACTTTATGACCAATCTTTAACGTTATCATCTAATCCTACTGATGAAGGTGCATCAGAATTTATTATGAAAGCCGTTGATGATTATATAAATGGTTTAACAGATAAGGTTATTATAGTGCATAATGGCTTTAAAAATATGCTTACTCAAGAGATTAGAGTTAATGAAATTTTACCATTTTGTGTAGATTTAAATGAAATATCTCAAGCTCAAAATAATAATTGTGAGATTTTAATAGAGCCTATTGATAATGAGAAAAGTATATTAGAAGAATTAGCGAAGCAATATATTAATTACAATATGTTTTATGCATTAATTGATTCTTTAGCAGCAGAATTAAGCTCAAGAATGCAAGCTATGGACACAGCAACAAAGAACGCATCAGAATTAGTAAAAGAATTAACAGTCAAACTAAATAAAGCAAGACAAGCCGCAATTACTACGGAGTTAGTTGAAATTAATGCTGGCGTAGAAGCAATGAAGTAAAAAGGAGGAATTGTATGAATTTAAATGGAATAATTTCACAGGTTATGGGACCTGTTGTTGATGTTGATTTTGATGGTTATTTACCAAAAATATATGAAGCTATTGATGTTAATTATACACTTGATGGTGAAGAAAAGAAATTAGTATTAGAGGTTGCAGCACATTTAGGCGATAATCGTGTTCGCACTATTGCTATGGATATGACAGAGGGATTGCAAAGAGGGCAAGAAGTCAAAGCTCGTGGAACGATGATAGAAGTTCCAGTTGGTGAAGAGATACTTGGCAGAATCTTAAATGTTGTTGGTGATGTTATTGATGGTGGCGAACCATTAAAAAGAAATATCACTCTTCCAATTCATAGAGAAGCTCCGGTGTTTGAAGATCAAAGCACAAAAACAGAAATGTTTGAAACTGGAATTAAAGTTGTAGATTTACTCGCACCTTATTCAAAAGGCGGAAAAGTTGGATTATTTGGTGGTGCAGGTGTTGGTAAAACAGTTATTATTATGGAGTTGATACATAATGTTGCTTATAAACATAGTGGATATTCTATTTTTGCTGGTGTTGGTGAGAGAACAAGAGAAGGTAATGATTTATATAATGAAATGAAAGAAAGTGGTGTTTTAGATAAAGTTGCTTTATGTTATGGTCAAATGAATGAGCCACCTGGAGCAAGAAATAGAATTGCCTTTACTGGTTTGACAATGGCAGAATATTTTAGAGATGAAAAAGGTCTAGATGTTTTGATGTTTATTGATAATATATTTAGATTTGCTCAATCAGGTGCTGAAATGTCAGCGCTTCTTGGTAGGATTCCTTCAGCTGTTGGTTATCAGCCTACGCTTGCAACTGAAATGGGTAAATTACAAGAAAGAATTACATCTACAAAGAAAGGCTCTATTACTTCTGTTCAAGCTGTATATGTGCCAGCAGATGACTTAACTGACCCAGCACCTGCATCTGTTTTTGCACACTTAGATGCGACTACTGTTTTAGATAGAAAGATTGCTGAAAAAGCTATTTATCCAGCTGTTGATCCACTTGGTTCTACTTCTAGAATTTTAGATCCGCATATTGTTGGTGAAAGACATCATAAAGTTGCAATTGGTGTGCAACAGGTATTGCAAAAATATAAGGATTTACAGGATATTATTGCATTGCTTGGTATGGACGAATTATCTGAGGAAGATAAAAGAACTGTTAATAGGGCAAGAAAAATGGAAAGGTTTTTATCCCAACCATTCTTTGTTGCAGAGGTGTTTACTGGTAGTCCTGGTAAGTATGTGACATTAGATGAGACAATAGAAGGTTTTGAGGGAATCTTAGATGGTAAGTATGATGATATTCCAGAAGCTGCATTTTATATGGTTGGAAATATGCAAGAGGTATTAGAAAAAGCTGAAAAATTAAAATAAAAGGTTTTATAATGGAAATAAATAATATAAAACTATCCATTGTTACACCTTATGGAACTATTTTTGATGGTGAGGTAAAGAGTGTAGATTTACCTGGTGCTGAAGGTGATTTTGGTGTTTTACCAGGGCATTGTGATTTTTTGTCACTACTTAGAGTTGGTGTTATTGATATACATAAGCTAGATGGTACTAGTGAGCTTGTTGCTATAAATTGGGGATATGCAAAAGTTAGCAAGAGTAATGTTGATATATTAGCAAATGGTGCTGTTGCAATTATCGGAGATAATGATAGTAAAATATCTAAAGCTATAGAAGATGCTAAATCTTTATTAGAGGAAGCAGCATCTGATAAAGCACTTGTCTCTTCAGTGCTTCATAAAATAGAGACTAATGCTAAGAGTGTATTATAGGATGCATTTTGATTGATTTTTTTTCTAATATGGGTGCTATAACTTGGTTTGTTTTAGTTTGGCTTTCTATTTATTTTATAGCTAATATTTGGATTTTTTTATGGAGATTTTTTAATTTAAGTAATATTTTGAGTTTAGAAAAAAGTACTTTGGAATTACTTAGTAATGATCATCTCCCTACAAAAAAATCCACTTTTAATCCAATTTTTGATTCCAAAAGTAGTATAAACATTCAAATGCTAAATATTTATAAACTAGATACTGTTAAAAGAACTACAACGGGTTTGTCTATGTTAAGTGTGATATCTTCAACAGCACCATTTATTGGATTATTTGGAACTGTTATTGAGATTTTAGAAGCTTTTTATCATTTAGGTGGTGATGGAAAAATATCATTTGATATTATTGCACCAATTATTTCAAAAGCTCTTATTGCTACTGCATTTGGAATTTTAACTGCCATACCCGCTTATTCATTTTATATTATTTTAAAAAGAAAGGCGTATGAGATTTCAGTATATTTAGATATGCAGATTAATATTATATTAAGTTCTGCTAACAATTTAGATTCTAAGATTACATTAAAATAAGAGTGTATTTTGGATAATAGTTTCAATTGGGACGAAAAGCCGGATTTAAACATAACGCCATTAGTTGATATAATGCTAGTTTTGTTAGCTATTTTGATGGTTACAGCTCCTACGATAGTGTATAAAGAGGATATAACATTAGCTAAAGGCTCAAAAACACAAAAAGTATTAGATGATCCTATTATTGAAATTCGTATTGATAAGAAAAAAAATATTTATATTAAAGATTCTGTATATTCATATAAAAATTTTACAGATAGCTTCAATCTTCTTTCAAATAAATATGACAAAAATACAGAAGTGAGAATTAGGGCTGATAAAAGTATAAAATATGGAGATGTTGTTTTTGTACTAAAAACAATAAAGGAAGCAGGATTTTTAAAAGCATCTTTGATAACAAATGGATAAAATAAATACTATAGATAATATATATTTTATACTTAGTGGCGTATTTGCTGTATTTTTATATGTATTTATATTATTTATTCTTTTATGTTTATTTCAAGCAAATCAATCTATAGAATTATCAATAAATAATCCAAGTAAAATTAGTAGCATTGAAATTAATTTGATAAATGAAATTGCAGAAAAAAGCCCAAAAATCGTTGAGGAGCAAAATATTGCAAAAAAAGATTCTAAGAATGATGCAGGCTCTAAGAAAGTTGGTTCAAAATCTCCTATTGTAGGGCTTGGTGCTGGCGATTTATTTAAAAAAGTAGATACTGCAAAGCCAAAACAAATAACACAAGACAATATAGCTGACAATAGAGATAAAATTGCACTAAATAAGAAAAGTGAAGAAAGTTCAAATATTGATAAAAGTGATAAGTTAAATAAAATTTTGCAATCAACGCAGAATCTGGCTCAAACATTGCAAAATCTAAGTGAGAATATATCAATAGAAAATTCAAATACAAGCAAATTTTGCAATACATACAAGGATTATTGTAATAAGATTGCAGAATTGTTGTATTCAAATTGGGATATAAAAAATAGTTTTGATGAAGTATTGACATCTATTGTTGCTATTAAAATTAGCAAAAATGGAGATTTTGGTTATACTATCAAAAAGCCATCTAACAATGCTGTTTTTGATATGGAATTAATGGAATCTTTAGAAAAGTTAAAGAATATAAAATTCCCAACTTTAGATGGCATAAAACTTGATGATTTAGAAGTAACTTTTAGAAATAAAAAGGAGAATGAATGATAAGGAAAATTTTTATTTATTTTATTCTTGTAATGAATCTTTTTGCAGCAGATGCGACTATTGAGATCATAAAAGATACGACCAAGTTGCCAACTATAATGGTTGAAAATATTAATGCTGATAAAAATGATGTTTTAATTGGTAGTAAAATTTATAAAATGCTTGTAGCAGATTTAAAAGTAAGCGGACATTTTAATGTAATAGAAAACAATAATGGAAACAGGAATATAAACTATGAAGAACAAGCGCAAAATAATATAAATCTTGTTGCCCATATAGAAGGTTTTATAAACAATAATGAAGTTTTAGCAATGCTAATTGTGTATGATATTAATATAAAGCAAGTGGTGTTGTCTAAAAAATATACAGTTAGTCAAGATTCTAGATATCCTTTTTTATCTCATAAAATGGCAATAGATATTAATAATTACATTAAAGCACCATCGATTGATTGGATGAATCGTTTTGTAGTATTTTCAAAATATACTCAAGCAAAAGAAAGTCATATAGTTATTGCTGATTATACGCTTACATTTCAAAATACAATTATTAGAGATGGTTTAAATATATTTCCAAAATGGGCTAATAAAGAACAAGATAGTATTTATTTTACAAAATATTTAGATGTACCAACTTTAATAAAATACAATATCTATACAGGTAAAATGGAAAAACTCTTATCAAGTGATGGTATGATTATTGCATCTGATGTAAGTCAAGATGGAAGTAAGATTTTATTAAGTATGGCTCCAAATAATCAACCAGATGTATATCTTTATGATGTAGCGAATAAAAACACTCAACGACTTACAAATTATAGTGGTATTGATGTAGGAGCAAATTTTATCAATAATGAAGGAAGTATTATGTTTATTTCTGATAGGACAGGATATCCAAATATATTTTCATTAGATTTATCAACAAAATTAATTAATCAAATGGTATATCACGGCAGGAATAATAGCTCTGCAAGTGCTTATAATGAATATATAGTTTATTCAAGTCGAGAGAGTGAAAATGAGTTTGGTAGTAATATATTTAATTTATATTTAATATCAACAAAAAGTGATTATATAAGACGATTAACAGCAAATGGTGTAAATCAAATGCCAAGATTTTCAAGAGATGGAGGAAGTATAATGTTTATTAAAAATACAGATGAGGAAAGTTCTCTTGGAATCATAAGATTAGATTATAATAAAAGCTATTTATTTCCTTTACCAGACGAAAAAATTCAGGCTATTGATTGGTAATGATAATATTGACAGTATTTTTATATTTGGCTAGAATATTGCATAAATCTTAAAAATAGGAGAAAATGAAATTGAAAAGAGGATTGCTTTTTAGCTCGTTAATACTAGCTTTCATAATTGCTGGATGTTCTGATAAAGTAAATGTAGAATCTAATGAAAGTTCTACAGATTCTACTTCTTCAAGTGTTAATAATGATTCAAATAATGGCACAGTTATCGGTGGTATATCTGATTCAAATTCTGATATAAATAATCAAGCCAATGGTGATTTTGGAGCTTTGAAATCTATATATTTTAAATTTGATAGTTT
The DNA here is from genome assembly GCA_944323755.1 of uncultured Helicobacteraceae bacterium. GTDB lineage: Bacteria > Campylobacterota > Campylobacteria > Campylobacterales > Helicobacteraceae > NHYM01. Next base: position 272,910 of record CALUTR010000002.1, on the reverse strand, counting down.
TAATATTGATGGTGATAATATTTTTACATTGAAATCAAATGCTCAAGTAATTACATCTAATAATGCTTCTGAATTAAAAGTAGAAGGAAATACTGATGAATGGGGAAGTGATGAATATAATTATGCACTTGCGTTAAAAAGAGCTTCGTCTGTAAGAGATGCGCTTGTTAGCAATGGTGTTTCTTCAGATATTATCAAATTGGTTAGCTATGGAGAGAGTAAACCTAAATGCTTGGATAAAACAAAAAAGTGTTGGCAAGAAAATAGACGAGTTGATTTTATTGCAAGATAATTTTGTTTAAATAAAGAAGAAATACTTCTTTATTTAAGTTATGACTTATTTAATTTGAAGATTTTTTCTTCTAAATACTACTAAAAGAAAGATTAGAATCCTGTGAAGTTTATATTTTCATTTATATTATTATTTAGTGTTATTTTTGCAGAAGAGCCATCTGTTTTTGAAATGCAAAGTAGCGTAACAAAAAAAGAAATTGAAGAGTTGAAACGCATTAATGATCAACAATCAGATAGAATCTTGAAACTAGAAAATCAAATTAAACAACTAGAAATTTCATTGGAAGGACTAAAAAGTATATATGAAGGCTCCTCCTCTAGCTTAAAAGATCTAAATGATAAGATTAATTCTTTTGGTAATAATTCAAATGTAGATGATGCTTTAAATAGCGTTAAAGAGGATGTTGTAAAAAATACTAATAATATTCAAATGCTAAAAGATAGCATAGATTCCTATGTAAAGCAAATTCAAGAATTGATTACTAATGAGATGCATAATAAACAGCAAAATAATATAGATTCTAATAAAACTAGTCCTAATTCAAATACTAATATCATTAAAAAAATCATTGATAATAATGCTACAAATCCTAATGGCAACAAAGATATCATAGATAACTCTAATGAAAATATTATTTTTGATAAAGACACAACAAGAAGAAGTGAAATTTTCAAAGAGGCTAGATCTCTTACTTATTCAAAAAAATTTGATGAAGCTATTGCTAGATATAAATGGTTTATAGAAATAAATTACAAAAAAGCAGAATCTAATTATATGCTTGGTAATATTGCATATGAGCAAAATAGATATAAAGATGCTGTTTATTACTATAAAGAAAGTGCTATTTTAGATGATAAGGCAAAATATATGCCTAGATTATTGTTAAATAGTGCTAATTCATTTAGAGTTTTAAACGATAAAGATAATTCACAAAACTTTTATAATGCCTTAATTGATCTATTTCCAGAGAGTGTTGAGGCAAAAGAAGCAAAAAAATATATAGCAAATTAATTAAAAAGGAATAAAAATGAGTAAAGTTGAAAATGGTCATTTGATTTCTATTAATTATACAGTTACAGATAAAGAAAATGGTGAAAAATTAGATTCTAGTGATACTCAAGGTCAGCCACTTGTTTTTTTGTTGGGGCAAAATCAAGTGATTTCTGGTTTAGAAAATGCATTGCTAGGAAAAAATATTGGTGAAATATTCAAAGTAGAAATTGCTCCAGAAGATGCATATGGCATAAGAAATCCTGATTTTTTACAAGAAGTTCCAAAAGATCAATTTCAGGGTATAGATTTAAAAAAAGGAATGACACTATTTGGACAAAGTGATGATGGACAAACTGTTCAAGTTATAGTAGATGAAATTGGTGAAACAAGTGTGATGATAGATTACAATCATCCTTTATCGGGTAAAACATTAGTATTTGATGTTGAAATTTTATCAAGCAAAGAGCCAACAGAAGATGATCTAGCGAAATATTCGTTATCTTGTGGTAGTGGTAGTTGCTGTGGTGGGGGACATCATCACGAAAATGAAGGAGGCTGTTGTGGCGGTGGAGGACATCACCATAGTGGTGGATGTGGGTGCAGCCATTAAGGTGGATATATGAAAGTTGCATTTTTATTTCCCGGTCAAGGTAGTCAAGCAATTGGTATGGGTAAAGAATTTTATGATAATTACGAAATAGCAAGAGAATTATTTGATATTTCTAGTGATGTATTAAAAATGAATATGAAAGATTTGCTTTTAACGCAAAATGATGATATTAATAAAACTCATTTTACACAGCCAGCAATTTTGCTTGTAAGTTACATCGCTTATATGCTTTTTAATAAACATATTAATGTTGTTCCAGAATTTGCACTTGGTCATTCTTTAGGCGAAATAACAGCTAATGTTATAGCAGGTAGCCTTTCTTTTGAAAATGCCACAAAACTTGTTTATACAAGAGGGCAGCTAATGCATAAGGTTTGTGATAATATCGATGCTGGTATGGCTGTAGTGATTGGTTTAGAAGATGATGTAGTTGAAGATTTCTGTAAAGATAAAAATGATATTTGGTGTGCTAATTACAATGGTGGTGGTCAGATAGTTCTTGCTGGATCAAAATCATCTCTAATTGGCATAGAAAACGATCTTAAACAGCTTGGTGCAAAAAGATTTATTATCCTTCCTATGTCTGTTGCAAGTCATTGTCCTCTGCTTGATAATATGACTTATGAATTTAGAAGTGTTTTGAGTAATTATTTATTAGATAATTTTAAATTTGAAGTTATCTCAAATGCAACAATGGAATCTTACAATACAAGAGAGAAAGCATTAGAGTTGCTAACTATGCAGCTTACAAAACCTGTTTATTATAAGCAATCAATTATTGATAATGAGGATAGAGTTGATTGTTTTATTGAATTTGGTTATGGTAATGTGTTAAAAGGATTAAATAAGAGATTAAGTGCTAAGCCAACCTATTGCATTGCTGATAATAATAGCTTGGAATCTGCTATAAATGATTTAAAATAAATTTAAGGATTTTTATGAAAACAATAGGTATTATTGGTGCAATGCGAGAGGAAATAACCCCTTTATTGGATTTTTTTAAAGAATATAATGAGATTCAAATTGGTGGAAATATATTCTATGTAACTACCTATAAAAACTATAATATCGTTATTGCATATAGTAAAATAGGAAAGATTCACGCTTCATTGACTTGTTCTACTATGGGTTTGCATTTTAATGCTGATTATATAATTTTTACAGGTGTTGCTGGCGGTCTTAGTAATGATCTAAAGGTTGGTGATATTGTCCTTGCTAGCTCGCTTTGTCAGTATGATGTTGATATATCTGCATTTGGACATCCACTTGGCTTTATACCAGAGAGTAAATTATATATAGATACAGATAGTAATCTAAATGAAATAGCAAAACGAGCTGCTAATAAACAAAATATAGAATTGAAATATGGAATCATTGCATCTGGAGATAGTTTTATATCTGATAAAGATAAAAAGCAGTGGATTATTGATAATTTTAAAGCTTGTGCTGTTGAGATGGAAGGTGCAAGTATTGCTGTTGTTTCTAGCTTATTAAATATACCATTTTGCATTATAAGAGCTATTAGTGATAGTGCTGATGATAATGCAGATGTAAGCTTTGATGAATTTTTAGAAGATTCTGCTAAAAAAAGCGCTTCATTTATTATTTCTATACTTGATGAGATGGAATAAATTAGCAAAGTTATTAAAATACTTTGCAATATTTATAACTTCATTTTTATTACTCACCACATTCTGGATTATTAGTAACTATGATAGTAATGCCACATTAAATGCAATAATTTTTCATCTAAAAATGCCACTTGATGGTGTAAATACAATCTTTTATACTGGGTTTATTATATATGTCATAATACCTAGTATTATTATTTTGATTTGCTCTTTTTATATGTTTTCATTTATTGTATTATTGCTTATAGGTATTGGTCTAACAACAAGTATATTTGGTTTTAATCAAACATATTATAATGCAGTGATATCTCTAAAATCAAAATATTATGCTTCATTTTTATTTAATGATGAAATTGGAATCTTTTTTATATTAAAACTTATTTTAATCATATTATCATGTTATATTGCTACATCCTTAATATATAAATATTGTAAAAAAATACATATAAATTGGTTTTATATAATTACATTAATAATAATTACTATATATTCAATAGACAAACATTTTCAAATATATACCACTATTTTCAAAAGACAATACAGCACACTATACGAAGATCATTATAAAATCAAAGATGATATTCATACAAAAAAACCACGAAACCTCATATTGATCATAGCAGAATCTATGGAAACAATATATGCACATGGTGGATTGATAAATAATAAAAACAATACAGAGAATTTAATTCCAAATCTATATAAACTAGCAAAAAATAATATTAATTTTAGTAATAATGATAACTTTGGTGGATTATATCAAACAAATAATACAAGTTGGACTATAGCAGGTACTACAGGATATCTATGTGGTGTTCCACTTAGTTTACCAATAGATTCCACAATTATATTTTCAAATAACCTTACAAATCAATCACAATTTATAAAAAATGCTACCTGTATTAGTGATATTTTAAAAAAGAACAATTACAATCAAGTGGCATTTCTTGGATATGATACAAGCTTTGCTGGCTCAAAACATTTTTTTAAATCACATAATATAGATATTTTAGATGAAAAAGATTTTAAGAAATATGGTGAATTGAAATATGGATTCTGGGGAATAAAAGATTCTCAAATATTTGAATTTGCAAAAGATTACTTAAATAATTATCACTCAAATTTACCATTTGCAATATATATACCAACAGTGGATACTCACTTTCCAGGTGGGTTTACAGATAGAGAATATTGTAAAAATATCAAAAATAATAGCCTAGATGATGCAATAAAATGTAGCGATAAGATTATTTATGATTTTGTATCTTGGGTTATGAAACAAGATTTTTATAATAACACCACAATTATTATACTTGGGGATCATTTAAGTGGTTTATCGCTTAGATATGAAAATAGAAATATATATAATGTATTTATAAATCCAAAATTTAGCAAAAATATTAATAACAATCTAGTAAAATATCGCATATTAAGCCATTTTGACATGACACCTCTAATATTAGATTCTATTGGATTTAAAGTAGAATATTTTGGACTTGGAAGAAATCCGCTATATAGCAAAACTCTATTAGAAGAATATGGACTAAAAGAAATAAATGATTTAATAATAAAAGATTCTAAATTTTATAGATCCTTATGGGAATAATCTAACTATCAATCCTATAGTGAGCACCTAGACTTTCTTTTCTATTTAATGCGGATGTAATAATTTTTTTAGCTACCAATAATCTAAGTCTAAGCAGCCTACCTATTTCACCTAGCAACATCACCTCAATACCACCAAGTGCAGAATCTAAGCCACTTTGATTTCTTGCGATACCAACTTTATTCCACATAATATCTCTTAAAACATTCTTCAATCTTTCATCGCCATCTTTTTCTAATACTTCATTATTTAATGGAAAATTCCTCTCACCAATATTAAGAGTAGAATCTAATATATTCATTGCAGCAATCTTTCCAAATACTAAACCCTCAAGTAATGAATTAGAAGCCAATCTATTTGCTCCGTGTACTCCATTGTTTGCGCATTCACCGATAGCATATAGATTTTCCATTCCTATGACTTTTGTATTTAAATCAGTAGCAATTCCACCCATGGAATAATGAAATGCAGGTGAAATTGGAATCTTATCTTGAGGAATTTTTATCCCATATGATGTTAATTGTCTATAAATATTTGGAAATCTAAGTTCAAACTGCGTTTGTGTAAAATTGTGCAAATCAAGAAATGCTTGTTGGTTATTTTTTGTGCAATAATCAAAAATAGCCCTTGATACGATATCCCTAGGAGCAAGTTCCCCTCTTTTATCATAGTTAAATAAAAATCTTTTATTGTGATTATCGACAATAATTCCACCATCTCCACGTACAGCTTCACTTATTAACTGCTTTCTTGCGTGTGTAGAGTTTATGTATGCAGTTGGGTGAAATTGAAGCATCTCCATATCTTTTAACTCTAAATGATGTTCTAAAATAATCCCGTGCAAATCACTGCTTATTGTATATGCATTTGTGTGATACTTAAAAAGCCCCCCTACTCCACCACTTGCAATAACAATATGATTTGCATAAATATTTACTAAACCTTTTTGAGTTTTTACGCAAACACCATATGCTCTACTATCTTCTATTAGTAGATCGATTACAATTGCATTTTTCCATAGTGTGTGCTGCAGGTTTTTGATTAGATGTGTGTGTAGCATTCTACCTGTTCCATCTCCATTACTATGGATAATCCTTGATATACTATGTCCACCTTCTTTTGCAAATAATATTTCATTATTTTCTTTATCTATTAAAAAGTTTTGACTTATCAGATCATCTAAGACTTCTAAACTACCTTGACTTAGGATTTTTATAGCATCGATATTGTTTATGTTGCTTCCTGCATCAAGTGTATCTTTTATGTGAAGTGGTATATCATCTTTATTTTTTGCTATAGTTATTCCACCTTGAGCATAAAATGTATTACATTCCCAAGGTTGTGCTTTACATAGTATCAATACTTTTAGATTCTTTGGTAAAAATCTAGCACAATAGAGCCCAGCTACACCAGCTCCAATTATAATAACATCGTATTTCATTTATTTAGATTCTATGTTATGAGTGTTTATTGGATCTGCTTTATATCCGCAGCCAGTAAAACAAAATAAATATGCTATAATCGCTAAATGAAGAATTTTCAAGCTATCATCTCCAATCTTTATAATCAAGATAATTTTAAAAATTTATATACAATTGAAATTATAAATAAATTAATTGCAACACTACCTTATAATCTAAGAAAATCATTTATGTATTCAAGTATAAAAAATGAAATTTTACTTCTTGCTTTTGACCACCCAACAAGTGTTAGCGAATTTAATAATTATAAAAAAATCATTATGCTAAATACATTAGAGCAATTAAAGATAATAAATCAAGATTCTGTTCAATTTCAGAAATTACATAGAATCAAAGATATAAAGGCTTATTTGCCTAAAAATATTTTAAATAGATTTGATATTGGTGATATTGATATAGAATATAAGGTAATTGAGTATTACAAGGAGCGTTCAAGTGGTGATTTTATCATTGATGAAAATGGTCCATATAAAACAGAATTTCTAGCTATAAAAAATGCGATAAAAAATAATAATGAATCTAATAAATAGTATAAGAAATCTTCCACATAATAGCGGAATTTATCAATATTTTGATGAATTTGATAGGATTTTGTATATTGGAAAAGCAAAAAATCTAAAAAAGCGTGTTAGTAGTTATTTTAATATCAGTGATAACATAGTTAGACCTGCAGCAAAATTAAGCCCTAGAATCTCAAATATGGTTCAAAAAATAAAATATATAAGAACAATTATAGTTGATAGCGAGCAAGATGCGCTTATTTTAGAGAATTCGTTAATCAAACAATTAAAGCCAAAATATAATATTTTACTTCGTGATGATAAGACTTATCCATATATTTTGATAGATAGAAGTTCTTTGTTTCCACGATTGGAGATTGTTAGAAAAGTTGTAAATAATAAGGATTTTTTATACTTTGGTCCATATGCAAGTGGTATAAAAGATATTATAGATAGTATTTATGAGTTACTACCACTTGTACAAAAAAAGAATTGCTTAAGAGAAAAAAAGGCTTGTTTATTTTATCAGATAAATCGATGCTATGCTCCTTGTGAAGGTAAAATAACTCAAGATGAGTATAAAAAAATCATCAATCAAGCAATTATCTTATTAAAAGATCCAAATAAATTAGTGGAATTACTGCAAGCAAAAATGTTTTCTTTAGCAGATGAATTGCGATTTGAAGAGGCAAACATTTTAAAGTTTAGAATAAAAAAAATAAGTCAAATTTCAAATATTAGCAGTGTCGATCTAGCAAAACTCTATAATTTTGATATATTTGCAATCCATCATAACAATAGTAAAAAAAGCGTAGTTATCAAGATGTTTATGCGTGATGGTAAGATTACTTCAAGTGATTATTATTTTATCAATCATAATGACAATGATGTTGATTTGAATTATTTGTATTCTCAAGCTTTGATTAATCACTATAAGCACAATTCAGCTTTGAATTTAGATTCTATTTTGCTACCGATTAATTTAGATTCTAAAGATGAGATTTTATCCTTGATACAAAGTAATAAAAAAATCACAATAACAAATCCAAAAAATAAAGAACAAAAGATTCTCATAGAATTAGCACTAAATAATGCAAAGAATATTTCAGAGAATAATAGTGATGATTTGTTATTAGAATCTATTAAATCACTTCTAAAGCTAGAAAATACACCATATAGAATAGAGGTTTTTGATACTAGTCATCATAATGCTTCATCTATTGTAGGTGGTATGATCGTAGCGCAAGATGGTGAGTTTAAAAAAGATAGCTATAGGAGATATAATCTAAAAGGGTTTGATGAATACTCACAAATGCAAGAGTTGCTAAGTAGGAGATCAAATGACTTCTCCTCTACTCCACCCCCAGATTTGTGGCTAATTGATGGTGGTAAAGGTCAGATAAACATAGCATTAGAGGTGCTAAAATCAAGTGGCGCAAATGTAGATGTGGTAGCTATTGCAAAAGAAAAGGTTGATTTTAAGGCTTATAGATCAAAAGGTGGTGCAAATGATATTTTGCGGTCAAAGGATTTTGAATTTAAGTTAAACAAAAATGATGAGAGATTGTTGTTTTTACAAAAATTAAGAGATGAGGCTCATAGATATGCCATAACTTTTCATAGACAAAAAAAGACAAAAAATATGCTACAAGGCAGCTACACAAAAGCACAGGTAAATAAACTACTTAATTATTTTGGATCATTTGAAAATATCAATAATGCTTCAAGTGACTTGATAGATGAGATACTAAAACGAAAATCTAAAATGCATTAAAATTTGATAGAATCTTGAATTCTAAAATTATTAATTTAATAAATATTCTTAAGGTTTTTAAACTTTGGCTGATAAAAAAATATTTTATTTTTCTGTTTTTGTATTGTCTTTTAGCACGGTTTTGACATATTCATTAAGTGTCTATGCGGTAGATTTTTATGGATATGGAGAGTTTCATTTTTTTATTCGACAATTATTTGCAGTGGTGATTGGAATTTTGATTATGTGGATATTTTCACAAATTAATCCATCAAAGTTATTTTATAGTTTTGGATTTTTAATATTATTTGTTTCTATGATTTTGATCATTTCTATGCCATTTTTACCAGATAGTATTGCAAGTAGTGCTGGTGGCGCAAAAAGATGGATTAGATTGCCTGGATTTTCACTTGCTCCAACTGAATTTTTTAAAATTGGTTTCATAGTGTTTTTAGCTTGGAGTTTTTCTAGAAAATTTGTTGGAAAAAAGAGGACAATTTTATCTGAATTTTCCGCATTGATTCCGTATTTGCTTGTATTTAGCATTATTATATTTTTTATTGCCTCTGCACAAAATGATTTAGGACAGGTCGTTTTAATGGCGATTATTTTAAGTGCTATGCTCTTTTTTGCAGGGGGTAGCTTGAAAACTATAGGCATACTTTTCTCTCTTGCTTTGGCATTTATGATAACATCTATTATAACTAGTGATCATAGAATAGCAAGGGTAAAAACTTGGTGGGGTAGTATTCAAGATTTAGTGTTGTCAATTTTTCCAAACGATTTAGCACAGCGTATGAGAATAGAAAATACTCCAGAGCCATATCAAGTGTTTTACTCAATTTCTGCTATGGATAATGGTGGGATTTTTGGGACATCTTTTGGGAATGGTGTAATAAAGCTTGGATTTTTGAGCGAAGTGCATACAGATGCAGTTCTAGCTGGATTGATAGAAGAGCAAGGTATAATTGGATTTGTGGTATTTTTACTACTTTTTGCATTAATTTTACATAGAATCTTAAAAATTGCAAATAGAACAAAAAATAATGTCTATTCATTATTTTGTGTTGGTGTAACGGTAATGTTTTCTGTTTCATTACTGATTAATGCTTTTGGTATCACTGGAATCATACCTATAAAAGGTATGGCTGTGCCGTTTTTAAGTTATGGTGGTAGTGCCATCATTGCTACTTGTATAGCAATTGGTATGGTATTATCCATAAGTAGAACTATAAAATAAAGGAGATCTTGGTGCAAATCACACTTTTAAATTATACTCCATTGAGCGTATGTTCTCACGCAATTAGGACTTGTTGGCAGAGCTTTGATAAAGGTGATTGTGGTGGAGAAATGGATAGAGCTTTGATTGATAGAGTTGGTAATAAAAATAAGCATAAATCAACGCTAGAGCATTTATATTATACATTTTATATTAAGGGAATTTCTCGTGCGTTATTGCAAGAATTATCACGACATAGAGTGGCATCACTTAGTGTGAAATCGACACGATATACACTAAAGGAGTTAAAGTTAGAATCTAGCTTTTTACCATTACAAGAAAATATGCAAAGAGCAAAGAAATATTTAGTTTTTACAAGTAATGATAAGGTAAATGAAGCAAGCATGCAAGCATTAGAAAATCTAAGGTTGATATTGCTTGAAAATGTAAGCCTTGATATTGCAAAATATTGCCTTCCTGAATCATACAAAACAGAATTAACTTGGACTATCAATGCAAGGAGTTTGCAAAATTTTTTAGAATTGCGAAGCTCTAAAAGTGCATTATGGGAGATTAGAGATTTAGCAAATAATCTATACCAAACATTGCCTAGTGATCATAGGTATATTTTTGAAGATTGTATTCAATAATCATTGTTTGTGATTACAAAATATCATAAAATCATTGATGAAATTATTATTTTGCCCCTTTTGACTGATAAAAAATGGAAGCGAATCAATGGTGAGCGTGCTTTGAATCTCTGTTTTATCATTTATCTCTATTTGTTGATTTTTAATCATCATTAAAAACTCTTCTTTCCAAGCATCGTTTTCTTTTAGAAGCTCTCCTTTTGTTTCTATAAAGCATTGAATACTTATAAAATCATCATTACTATCTATTTTTTTACCAAACAATATAAAATCAGGCTCAAATCCAAATCCATAGGTTGGCTCATCTTTGCGATTATCAAATATTTTAAACTCTTCAAAACCATCATTTCTTATAATAAACCATTCTTTGAATGCTTTATTTATTATTTCTTTTTCACTTTCTATAAAATTTAAAAATTCTTGTTCTAGATTACTATCAATGCTATATTTATCGTAGTAAAGCCAAGTATATATTGAATCTTTCATCTCTCTTTTATTTTTAAAGATAATTCTTTTATTTAGATTTAACACCTGACATCTAAAATCATCAACTTCATATTCTTGTTTTATCATTTGTTTTATTGTTTTGAAATTTTCTATGATAAATTTTGCAATGTTTAGGTTGTTTTCTACGCTAAATTCTTGCTTTTTAGAAAAACTCACACGAATATTTTGCAAATAATTTTCTATAAAATCTCTCTTGCTATTAAAATTAAAATCTTTTTTTAGATCTTTAAAGTTTATATCTAGCATATTCATAGCTTTTAGAAAATATTTTGTTTCTATATTTTTTAAGCTTTCTATTTTTTGAAGATCATTTTCTTGTAATTTTTGTTTGAATTTCTCTTCATCTTCTTTGATGTGATTTGAGAAAAGAGGCACGCTTATATATTCGATCTTTAGTTTTATTTCTCTAGCATTAGATTGTTGTTGTATTTCTAGCTTTTTTACTCTTTTGTTTTTTGCATAGTATATTTTATTTTTTGTCATATGTTGTAATTCTTTATTTGGGATAAGTTCTATCCTCTCTTTTGGAGAATCTACTAAGATCCCTTGTTCAGTCATAGTTTTGTTTAATTCCTCGATAAATTGAATCTCATTTATCGTATGGTAGCTTAACCTTTCTAATATGCTTAATTCATTTTCTATATCATTATCAAACTTTCTTTTGTATTTATCCTCAAGGCTAAATTCTAATTTTGTGCTTTCCATTGGATAATATCTTGCACCTCTTCCTATAAGCTGTGCTTCTTTAGTGGTTACTGCTTTACTTGATTTATTATTTCCAAGTCGCACAATATCAAAGAGATTTAGCACATCCCAACCTTCATTGAGCTTATCTACGGCAAAAATAATCCGTATTTGATTATTTATATCCTCTAAGTTATTAAGTAATATTTGATTTTTTATGAGTTCTTTATCATCATTAGTATTGAGTATATAGAGTGCTTTAAAATTATTTTTTAAAAAATTTACGATGATATTTGCATAAGAATCTTGATACTCTCTTTTAAAGAATTCTAAGCTCCTTGCTAGAAGTTCATTTTCTTTAGCATTGATATTTTTATAAAAATCACTTATTGTATGAGAATCTAAACTATCTATGAATTTAATAAAATCTGCTTGATTTTTATTTGAATTTGTGATTCCATCGCTTTTAAATAGCACCACAGGTTTTAGTGAGATCCCATTCTTAATTGCTAGTAATTCTCTATATAGGCTTGAGAGGATTCCACCTAGAAATCTATCTTGAATATTATGGCTATCATATTTCATTAAAAAGATTCTTTTAGAATACCCCTCTTTACAAAATTCTTTTAAAGTGTATTCATAAATGATTTTATCTTGATATTTTTCCAAAACATTTTGTTCTTGCGGGATTGTAGCGCTAAATTCAAACAACAAATTGTCATTATTGCTTTCATAGGCTTTTTTGATGATAGTCTCCCAGCCCTCTTTAAGCTCATTCTCACTTTTATTTTTAGTATTACTATTTAAATGATGTGCTTCATCGGCTAAAAACACAAGCTTTTGTTCTTTTAAATCTTCAAAGCTTAAAGAATTTTCTCTCTCATTTTTAAAAAGAGAAAATAAAGCTTGTATAGTGGTAAAATATATATTTATGCATTCATCTTTACTTTCAAAAAAATTGTTAATTATGTTAATTTCTACATTTTTAGAATCTATATTTATATTTTCTTTAAAGAGATATTTACTTGAATATTTATTAGCAAAATTTGCTTTGGTTTTTTCTAAGATTGAAGTGGAATTTACAAAAAATATAAAATTTCTATATCCTTTCTTGTAGCAATCAAGCATTAAAGCTGCCATTATAAGTGTCTTGCCACTGCCTGTTGCCATATTAAACATTATATGTCTTTGCTTTATGGATTCTCCATTTGCATAATAATACTTGAGCGCTTTTTCTTGATAGATTCTAAGCTCTCTTGATAGATTTTCCTTTATATAAAAAGGAATTTCTATCTGTTCTATGCCTCTTTTACCAAATTCTTCTTGTAAAGATTCATATAGCTTTTTATTACTCATTATTTTCTCCATAGAATGTTTTATTAAGCTTGATTGTGTCTTTATCTATGGCATAATCTTCATCTTCTATATCCCCATATAAGACATAATCCATATTAGAATCTAAAATAAGCTTTAAGATTTGCTTTTTCTCATCAAATGCTAAATCTCTAAAATCTCTATCTTTGAGTATTTCTTGTAAATCCACACGATAATCTAAAAAGGCTTTAGATTCTAAATCTTTATAGATATTTTCTAGCTCTTTTTCATCATTTATATTTTGTATTTTTTCTTTATAGATTGCATTAAGTGGCATAAGCTCAGCATAGACAAAGCTTCCACCACCACTCCAATTTACTACCTTAGAAATGCCACCTTGCTCACCTTCTATGACTTTTTTAAGTCTTTCTTTTGTGATAGATTCTATATAGTCCATTTGTTCTATACCTATCCACCTGCGTTTCATTTTATGAGCCACAGCCAAAGTGGTGCCACTTCCTGCAAAAAAGTCCATTACTATGTCGTTTTCGTTTGTACTTGATTCTATAATTCTTTGCAATAGAGCTTCAGGTTTTTGTCCTTTAAAATTATCATTATGATAAACCACAGTTTCTTCTAATCTTGAAGTAGCATTATCTATTGCAACTGAATTTAATTTATCCCATTTATTGCAGTTCCACGTATCTTCAATAGCATATTTATCATTTCTCATTTCATGATTTACATAATTATAAAAACTTTCTTGTAAATTCAAATCAAACTTAAAATTTTTAAAAATATTATTAATTTCACCTTTGTTTAATATAGGTGCAAAATCTTTATTATGTATATATCTTTTATTGAATAAATAGTTATTTTCTTGCTTAGAATAAAATAGAATACAATCATAATTTCTAATATATTTATTAGCAATTGTTTTATATCCACTTACAAATCCCATCCTCCATATTATTTGCGTAATAAAATTATCCCTACCAAAAATTTCATCCATTAATACCTTTAAATAATGTACTTCATTGTAATCAATATTAATATATATACTTCCATCATCTCTTAAAAATTCTCTAGCAATTTCAAGGCGATTTTTCATAAAGGTTAGCCAAGTAGAATGATTAAATCTATCATTATAATTAAAGCTATCGTTGCCAGTATTATAAGGTGGATCGATGTAGATTAATTTTACTTGATTTGCATAGAGTTTTTTTAAAGAATGAAGGGCTAGTAAATTATTGCCTTTTATAAGCAGGTTTACCTTATCTTTTAAGGCATTCTCTAAGCTATTCTGCCCCCCCCTATTATTATTTTCACCTATGAGTTCAAAGTTTTGCAAAGCTTTTTTATCAAATAAGACATCTATCTCATCACGAGCTAATATTTCATTGAAAAATATTTCTTGTGTTTTTTGCTCATCCTTGCTTTGTCCGCCTTTGATAACACCATCTTTAAAAGCAAAATTTAGCACCACTTCATTGCTTGCTTTTAGGAATTTATTTTTAGAGGCTAATCCTATTTTATTGCTGTATTGTGTATAGCTATTATCTAAAATATTAAGATTTAAAAATGTTATAAAATCATCTAGCTTGAAAATGCAATTTTGATTAATCTTTATAAAAAAGCGACTTTTAAACTCATCTTTATAAATACTTTCTTCTAAAAGATATAATAGAAGCTCCTTGTCATAGCGTATCGCTAGAATCTTAATCTCTCGTAAGCTTTTATTGAAATTGATTGTTAGATCATTTAGTAAGTCTTGTTGTAGCATTTTATATCCTATATTTTAAATAATTAAAAACATTTTGGTGGAGCTGTGGGGGATCGAACCCCAGTCCAAAAAATAGACTAATAGAAACCTCGACATACTTAAAGCAAAGCTCTAAAATACAAGTATATTACGAGCTTTAATAACATACAAGCTGCTTTGTAAATTTTACTATATATTATCAAAGCAACTAATATATAGCTATCTAGCAAAAGTTTAAGAATAAGTATCTAAGCTAGAATCAAAACTTACTCTGCTCCAAAAATAAAGGAAATTAAACTTACGCTGCTCTTGCGTAAGCTGGAGCTAATTTGTTATTGTTTGCGTTTAAATTTAAGTGATGATTTTACAGTGTCAATCAAACTGGTATGCAATTCCTACCTTCTACTTCCTGTCGAACGCCAAATCAGCCCCATACCATAACAAGTCAAGTATTAAGCTTATGAAAAAGCCTCGCTATTCTAATCCTTAAAAATTTTTTTGTCAAGGTTTGGTTATAATCAAGCATTTGTTAATCCTATACAAAGAAAGCATTATGAAAGAAAAATTTTATATTACAAATATTAGTTGTCCAAGTTGTGCTAATAAAATAGAAAATGAATTACAAAAATTAGATTGTGTTAATTACGTCAGTATTGATACAAACAATAATATATTAGAAATTGATACAACAAATATTACTCTAGTTAAACAAACGATCAAATCTGTAGAATCTAATGTCAAAATCAATAAAGAAATACCAAAAGAAGATGAGTTTAACACGAAATTTGAGCTTATGTTTTTAGGTGGATTGATTACTGTATTTTTCGCTGCTATTTTTGTATTGCATTTTATAGAAAATCAAATTATGCAATACATATCAATTGGAATCTTAGTCGTTATTTATCTCATATCTGGAAAAGATATTTTTAAAAGCGCGTTTAATAATCTCAAAAAAAGAGATTTTTTTGATGAAAATACATTAATGTTTATTGCTACTATATCCGCATTTATTATTGGTGCATATGAAGAAGCAGTTGCTGTTATGTTATTTTTCAAAACTGGAGAATTCTTTCAAGATTTGGCACTTCAAAATTCAAGAAAATCAATTAAAAATCTACTTCAAATCGCTCCTAATATCGCGCATTTAAAGCAAGATTCTAATATCATTGATATTTCTCCGCAAGAATTAAATCTAAATGATATTTTTATAGTTAAGCCTGGAGAGAAAATCCCAACTGATGGAATTGTAGTAAATGGAAAAAGTCTAATTGATACGAAGGCGCTCACAGGAGAGCCTATGCCAAAAGAGGTAGAGGCAGATTCTACTATACTTGGTGGGACGCTAAATTTAAATGGAATGCTAGAGATTAAGGTAACGAAATTATATGAAGATTCTAGTGTTGCAAAGATTATTGATTTAGTACAAAATGCAAGTAACAATAAGGCAAAGATAGAGAGTTTTATTACTAAATTTGCAAAAATTTACACACCAATAGTATTTTTTATAGCAATTTTTATTGCCATATTGCCTCCATTGTTTGGATTTGGTAATTTTCATGATTGGATATATAGAGCATTAGTTGTATTAATGGTTAGCTGTCCTTGTGCTCTTGTGATAAGCGTGCCACTAGCATATTTTGGCGGAATTGGAAGCTGCTCAAAGAATGCTATTTTGATTAAAGGTGCTAATTACCTAGAAGCGCTAAGTAATGTAAGCCATATAGCATTTGATAAGACAGGCACGCTTACAAAGGGAGTATTTAAAGTCATAGATATATTTCCACAGAATGGTTTTAGCAAAGATGAGGTTTTACAATATGCTTTTTGTGCTGAAAATTTTTCTAATCACCCAATAGCAATTGCAATAAAAGATGAGTATAACAAGACACTACACTCACATCAATGCAATAATACAAGATTTGAGCAAATAAGTGGGCTTGGTATTATGGCAACTTGTAATTATAAAGAGATTTTGGCTGGCAATGATAAAATGCTTCATAAATACAATATAGAACACGATAATTGTAGTATCGATGGGAGTGTGGCTCATATTGCAATTAATGGAGTTTATGCTGGTTATATCCTCGTATCAGATGAGTTAAAAGATGATACAAAAGATGCGATAAAAGAACTAAAAAACTTAGGTATAGAAAATATAATAATGCTAACTGGTGATAATGAGCTAGCATCAAAGCGAGTGGTTGCGAGTTTGGATCTACAAAATGCAAAATATAATCTATTGCCAGAAGAGAAGGCAGAGTTTTTTGTAGAATTCAAACAAAATGCTAGTGGTACTAGTGTATTTGTAGGAGATGGTATTAATGATGCTCCTTGTATCGCTATGGCTGATGTTGGTATTAGTATGGGAAAATTAGGTAGTGATGTCAGTAAAGAAAGTGCAGATGTATTGATAATCAATGACAAAATATCAAGCATAGCAAAAGCAATCAAAATCGCAAAAAAAACAAAAATCATCATTTGGCAAAATATAGCATTTGCGCTTGGAGTGAAAGTGTTGTTTATCATTCTTGGATTGTTTGGAGTTGCTACGATGTGGGAAGCTGTGTTTGGTGATGTTGGTGTTGCACTGCTTGCATTGTTGAATTCAATGAGAATCTTAAAGGTATGATTTAAGATTCTAGCAGGTGTCCCATTTTTTCTTGTTTTATCTTTAGGTATTCTTTATTATATTTGTTTGGAGTGGCAATGATACTATCTCTTGTTACGTTTACAAATTTTGATATTTCCTCTATTTTTTTTGGATTGTTTGTAAGAAGTCGTATGCTTTTAATGCCATAATAATCAAAAATTTTACCAACTATACTGTAATCTCGTAAATCCGCGTGGAATCCTAGCTTGTTATTAGCTTCAATCGTATCATATCCACTATCTTGCAAATTATAGGCATTGACTTTGTTAAATAAGCCAATTCCTCTACCCTCTTGGCGTAAATATATAATCATTCCATTTTCTTTTGCAATTCTTTTCATTGCTATTTCTAGTTCATCGCCACAATCGCATTTTTTGCTGCCAAAAACATCACCTGTCATACACTCGGAATGCACCCTAATAAGCGGAGTGTCACCTAAATCCTTGCTTCTTAGCACTAGATGTTCTGCTTGAAAATCTTTATTATTTTTTTCTCTAAAAGATTGAATGATGAAATTGCCAAATTTTGTTGGTAGATTGGCTTGATTTGATATATCCATTAAACTTCCTAAATAAAATTATATAAAAAGTGTATTGTATCTTAAGTTTGTTGTATTGAATATTTGTATCGCTAAGAGGTAAAAATGATGGTGCGGGAAAGAGGACTCGAACCTCCACACCTCGCGGCGCCAGATCCTAAGTCTGGTGCGTCTACCAATTCCGCCATTCCCGCATAAGTCGGATTTTAAAGATGGCATTATATTATTTTAATTTTAAAATAATATTAAGTTAGATTACCGCTTTTACATCTTTTATATTTGATAATATTTGAAAAATTTCATCTCTTTGGTTTTGATTGATTACATAAATACTGAAATTATAACTAGAGTATTTACCGCCTTTACTTTCTTTTGAGAATTCAAATTTATATTCAAGTGTGTGGAATTTCTCTTTTATTTTCTCTTGCAGTTCATCTTTATTGCTTGTGATAATTAGATATTCCCAAATTCTAGGATATTTAATTGTATTAATTGCATTATTATCTTTGTTTATCATTTATATTGCCTTTTAAAATTTCTAGAATCTCATTTGGTATTTTTTCTATTTTTTTATTTATCACATCAACGCACGCGAGTTTTATCGTCGCGGTAAATATGATTTTATTTTTGAGTTTTATATTTTGTTCTAAAATTATACTGCTTTTGCCAAGTTTGATAATTTTTGTATCTATGATTAGTAGATCACCAAGTCTAGCAGAATCTAAAAAATCACATTCTATATGCCTTACAACAAGACCGATTCTATTTGTATTTGGCATAGCACCACGAGCAAAAAATAGCTCACTCCTTGCTCTTTCGCAGTATTTTAGATAATTTGTATGATATACAATCCCTCCACAATCTGTGTCTTCATAGTAGATTCTAATTTGCATTTTATTCCCCTTGTATTTTTATGTGAATTATATATAAACTTTTGAATTAGAAAATCAATAAGGCTTGTATGTGATAACATATAAAATATCTGTTTTTGGTGTGATTCAGGGTGTTGGATTTAGACCATTTGTATATAATCTGGCAAGTAAGTTTCAATATAATGGAATGGTAAAAAATGATGGAAGTAGCGTTTCTATTGTCATTCAAGCTGATAATATTGATATTGATAAATTTCTATTTGAATTACATTGTGATAAACCACAAAATGCCTCAATCAATCACATATCAGTAGAAAAAATTAATTCTTTTGTATATGATGATTTCACGATACAAAAAAGCTCTAATAATACAAAAAATCTAATCTACTCTGCCTTACCGCAGGATTTGGGTATTTGTAAGTTATGTTTAGATGAATTAAATGATAAACATAATAGGCGATTTAAATATGCTTTTATAAACTGCATACATTGCGGACCTAGATATAGCATTATTAAATCTCTCCCATACGATAGATGTAATACGGCAATGAATGATTTTAAGATGTGTGATAAATGTGATATTGAATATCATTCTAGTGATAATCGTAGATTCCACGCTCAGCCAAATTCTTGTCCATCTTGTGCCATAGAATTGACATTGTTTGATAGGGATAAAAATAGTATTGCAAAGAATAATGATGCGATAAAAGTGGCAATATCGCTAATAAAAAGCGGAAAGATTCTCGCTATAAAGGGCATTGGTGGATTTAACTTTGTATGTAAAGTGGAATTTGATATTATAGAGAAGTTGAGATTATTGAAAAATCGTCCAAGCAAGCCATTTGCGATTATGTTTTATGATGTTTTAAAAGCTTCAAAATATTTTCATATTCAAAAAAAAGATAAAAAATTATTAGAATCTAAACAAGCTCCTATAGTTTTACTATCTAAAGATAATGTAAATCTTCCAGAGAATCTAGCTCCAAATCTAAATAATATAGGTGTTATTATCGCGTATAGTGCCTTACATAAAATGCTTTTAGAAAATATTAATGAGCCATTGATTTTTACATCTGCAAATCTATCAAAAGAGCCAATGATTACATCAAAAAATGAAGCCTATGTAAAAATCCCGCATATTTTTGATTATTTATTAGATTACAATAGGGATATTATTAATGCAATTGATGATAGTTTAATCTTAAGTTTAGCAAATGGTAGAAATTTATTTCTTCGTCCTTCAAGGGGCTATTATCCACTTAGTATAAAACTAAATAAATTTTATAGTGATGATGCGATTTTAGCACTTGGTGCAAATCAGAAAAATCAAATTTCAATTTTTTATAAAGATAATATCGTTATTTCACCATATATTTGTGATTTAGAAAGTGTGGATTCTGTATTGTATTTTAAAAGGGTGATTGAATTATTTTTAGGTATTTATAATATCACTCCAAAAATCATTTTAAGAGATTCCCATACTCAATATAATTCAAGCAAAATAGCGCTTGAGATGAAAGATAGATTCAATGCAACGATATTAAATATTTATCATCACAAGGCACATTTTTATAGTGTATTATTTGATAATGATTTATTAGATATTCAAAATGCTTTAGGGGTGATATTTGATAGTGTTGGTTATGGCGATGATGGGAATTTCTGGGGTGGAGAATTTTTTGTAAAATCAAATGGTGATATATACAGAATCGCGCATATAAGGTATTTTCCATTAATTAGTGATAACAATTCCATAAAAGATAATAAAAAAATATCAATTGGGATTCTTTATGGAATCTTAGGTGATGCGATTTTGGATTTAAATATAAAAGATGTAAAACTATATCATCAAATCTATAAAAAAAATCTAAACTGCGTTTCTAGCTCATCTATGGGTAGGATCTTTGATTGTGTCGCGTATTTTTGTGGTTTAGAAAAGCAAAGTTATGAGGGTGAGAGTGGTATGGTTTTAGAAGCGTTGTATGATGATAGTATAGATGAGTATTACACATATGAAATACGCAATGATGAGATAATTTTAGATTCTATGATTTTAGAGATGATAAAAGAAAATGATAAAAGAAAAATAGCAAGTAAATTTATCAATATGATTGTAAAAATGATTGTAGAGATAGCATTAAAGTATCGATATCCTGTGTTTGTAAGTGGTGGTGTATTTCAAAATCAGATTCTATGCAATAAACTCTATGATATTATGGAAAAACACAATATCAAGCTATATATGCATACAAAAACTACTCCAAATGATGGTGGTATATCACTTGGTCAAATTGGTGCATATATTAACGGTGATTATTAAGCATTCATAAAATAAATACTTAATAACTTGCACTGCTATAATTTTATGCTATCTATAAATCTTTTTAGGTTTAAACGCTAGTTTTGGAATCTTCTAAGCTTTAAAATTGCAGCCTTGTTGCTTATATGCTTTCAATTTCTACATTAATCGCGCCAGATTTTTTTATAGCATTTAAAATTGATATGATGTTTTGCGAATTTGTTCCTATTTTTTGTAATGCCCCAACAAGCGATGATATGGTTGGTTTATTTGCCACTATTAGATTATTTTGCATTTGGTTTTGTGTATTTGGAGAATCTATAATTTTTATTGTCATATCTCCGTGGCTTATTGTAATTGGCGTAATTCTTATCTCGCTCCCTGTAATAATTGTACCACTTTGTTCATCTATGATGATTTTATTATTTTTTTGATAATCAATATCAATTTCTCCTACTATACCTAAAAACTCTACCATTCCCATATTTGCTGGTTTTGTAAGTGATATAGTTCTTGGATCTTTTGCTAATGCTAGATTTTCATTGAAATAATTATTTATAGCTTTTTGTATATTTGTAGCATTTTTAAAATCAGCATCTTTTAGGCTTAGTGTTGCATTTGGT
Source organism: uncultured Helicobacteraceae bacterium (assembly GCA_944323755.1). Classification (GTDB taxonomy): domain Bacteria; phylum Campylobacterota; class Campylobacteria; order Campylobacterales; family Helicobacteraceae; genus NHYM01. The sequence goes on along the minus strand of CALUTR010000002.1, from coordinate 250,923 downwards.
TTATTGTAAATATCATATACTAATTCTCTTTCTATCGTGCCTGCTTGCGGGATTGTAGCTGTAAGAGAATTTGAATTAAGAGATATATTCCCCTGTGCTATTGCATATACATTTCCATCAATTGCACTTAGTGGCGTTAAAACTAGCGTTCCTCCAGCTAGTGACTTTGCATCACCAAGTGATGATACAGATATATCTATTTTATCGCCTGCTCTAGAAAATGGAGGAAGCTTTGCACTTACTATAACTGCTGCTACATTTTTTGATTTTATATCATTTGGAGATACTTTTATATTCATTGTCTCAAGCATATTTGAAACTGCCTGCATAGTGAATTTTGAGTTGCTTTTATCACCTGTTCCGTTTAATCCAATAACAAGCCCATACCCTGTGAGCTCATTTTCTCTAACTCCAAGAATACTGCTTATATCTTTTATCTTTGCACCATATGTAATGCTAAAACAAGTGATTAATGTCAAAATCCATTTTATTTGCATTGCAATTCCTTAAGATGAAGAATATTTAGATAAGAAGCAAAAAATATTCCATAGTGTTAATATAACTTTGATTTTAGAATCTCACCATTAAACTAAGCCCAAATCCGCCTTTTCTATTTAAGATTATTGGAGATGATATAAATTGTGGTTTTTCTCTATCATTTATATTGTAGATTCTAAAGGCTTCTCCAAGCCCTGTGCTGTATATGAGACTTCCAAGTGGATCTAGTATCCAAATGATGCTTTTTCCAAGCCACCACGATCCAAATAATTCATTATTATTCATTTGTATATATCTTATCAATTGATAGAATCCTTCGCCAAGCAGCGCGCCAAAAGCAGGTGTTATAATAATATCTTGCCAGCTTGGAATCTCAGCAAATCCTTCAATCCCGTATTCCCAAAAAAAACTAGAAGTCACAAATGAGAATAATGCAGATACATTCCAGTCAAATCCCGCCATTCTTGGCTGTAAATAATAAAGTGCCCCAAAATATGGATGTGCAATGTAGTTTAGCCATAATTCATCGCTATCTACTATAGGTCCTTGTTTTGTTCGTTTTTTCCATTTATTAAAGATATCATTAATATCATCTCTATCCCATTTTGTTACACTTTCAGGCATTATATACAATAGCCCTGCAGCAGCAAGTGAACTAATACCTATCAATCCTATACTTAATCCTAAGTATCCACCTCTATTACTTGGTTCATAATATGTAGATGGCTTGTATTCTTTTGCATTTTGTAGTAGTTGCGTTGTGTTATTTGCTTTTATAATCGATATGCTGATAAATGAAATAATTAGACAAATTTTTATAATTTTAAACATAAACATACTTACTTAAATAATAATCTCAAACCTAAAAATAAAACACAAATAATAGCAAATTTTGATATAGACTTAAATCTCTTTTGTAAAATAGATATATAATAGTTCCATTTGAAACAAAGGGAGGATTGATGACAAAGTATATAAAGTTATTTGCTCCAGTTTTTGTAGCTGTAGTAATTTTTATTTTGCCTACACCAGAAGGCTTAAGTCAGAATACTTGGCTTTATTTTAGTATTTTTATTGGTGTTGTAGTTGGATTAATATTAGAGCCAATTCCAGCTGCATTAGTTGGTCTTATTGGTGTTGGTATTTGTATATGGTTTAAGATTGGGCCAGCAGGAAGTGGTGATGTAAGTAAGGTTATAAAGTCAAGTGAAGCTGTATCTTGGGGGTTGGCAGGTTTTGCAAATTCCACAGTTTGGCTTATATTTGCTGCTTTTATGATTGGTCTTGGGTATCAAAAAAGTGGACTTGGTAAAAGGATAGCTTTAATTCTTGTAAAATTACTTGGTAAAACAACTCTTGGTCTTGGATATGCTATTGCTATTGCAGATGGAATCTTAGCTCCATTTATACCATCAAATTCAGCAAGAAGTGGCGGCATACTCTACCCTATTGTTAATTCTATACCACCTATGGTTGGTAGTTATCCAGATAATGAACCACGAAAAATAGGAGGTTATTTGGTATGGGTATCTCTTGCTTCTACTTGTGTAACTAGCTCTATGTTTTTTACAGGTTTAGCTCCAAATTTGCTTGCTATGGAAACTGCCACAAAAAGTGGCGTTGAAGCTATAAGTTGGTTTGGGTGGTTTATGGCATTTTTACCTGCAGGTCTTATTTTATTTCTTGCTACGCCATATTTGACATATGTATTTTATCCACCAACTTCAAAAGGTTCAAAAGAAGCATCAAAATGGGCTAGTGAAGAGTTAAGCAATATAGGCTCTATGACTTTAAAAGAATGGTATATGATAGGACTTGCAGTTTTTGCGTTAGTGTTTTGGATATTTGGAGATTCATTTAATGTCAATGCTACAACTGTTGCCCTTAGTGTGATGATTGCTATGGTGTTATTAAATATTATTACTTGGGATGATGTGCTTGGGAATAAAGCGGCTTGGGGTGTGTTGGCTTGGTTTGGATCATTGATTACTCTTGCTGGTGGCTTAAAAAATGTTGGATTCTTAAATTTTATAGCTGATCTTGGTGGTAAATATCTAGGCACTTTTGCTCCATTAGAAGCTATGATAGGTTTGATAGTGCTATTTTATTTATTGCATTATTTCTTTGCTAGCACAACCGCCCATGTTACCGCATTGCTTGCATTGTTTATTGCTGTTGCAGAGACAATCAATGGTATTGATGTTAGGCATCTTACATTATTTTTGATGTTATCTCTTGGTATTATGGGTATCATTACTCCGTATGGGACAGGACCTTCGCCTGTTTGGTTTGGTTCTGGTTATGTAAGTGGTAAAGATTTTTGGAAATTAGGATTCATCTTTGGAATGATTTACCTTGTGGTATTTTTGGTGATTTGTATTCCTTGGGTTAAATATGTAGCATATAGATGGCTATAATATTTTTGCTTCTTTTGAGGTGATACCATCACTTAGTGTGATTGTATCGCCTTTTTTTACTTCATTTAGTGATAATATTTTATTATTTATAGTGATTTGTGCATATCCTTTTTTGTGCTGATTCTTTGGATCTCTTGCATTTAGCAATAATTTTAGATTTTCTATGTTTTGATATTTGTTATTTAAAAAAATATAAAATTTGGAATCTAATTCTTCTTTTGTATAGTTTGTTTTCTTTGATATAAATGTCGCAAATGAATTATGTAGCGCATATTTTAATAAATATATATTTTGCATTCTTGCTGGATATATATTTTTGTGATTAAAATGCAAATCTCTTGCTAGATTCTTTGTTGCGTCTATTTTATGATTTAGAAACACGCTCATTGTATGATTTAGTGTGTTTTTCATAGAATCTAATTGTTTGTTTAGGTTTTGAAAATTAAATCTAAAAAATCCTATTTTTGATTTCATAGAATCAAGCATTTCTTTTAATTTAAGTAGATTTTTATATTCGGCGTTATTGATATTATCAAGCAAGTCGCTAAGTTTCATTAACCATTCATTTTGATCTGGTAGTATCATTTCCATACAAGCAGATGGCGTTGGTGCTCTCAAATCGCTTGCAAAATCACTAAGTGGTGTATCTATTTCGTGTCCTATTGCTGATACTATTGGTGTTTTTGCTTGATATATTGCTTCAATTACAATCTCTTCATTAAATGCCCATAAATCCTCAAGGCTACCTCCACCACGCGCTAAAACGATTATATCAAATCCCATAGAATCTGCAGCTTTGATATTTTTTGCGATCATATATTTTGCTTCATTGCCCTGCACTAATGTATCAAATATCACAAATTTTACAAGATTCCAGCGTCTATTTGCTACAAATTTCATATCTTTTAGCGCTGCCCCACTTGATGATGTTATTAATGCAATTTTTTTGGGAAATTTTGGAATATCTTTTTTTATATTGGAATTGAAATATCCTTTCTCTTTTAATTTCTCTTTTAATTTCTCAAACTTTATTGCTAAGTTTCCGATACCATCTTCTTTTATATTTGAGCATATGATTTGATACTCTCCTCTGCTTTCATATATGCTTAAATTTCCAGTTACTATTACTTGCATATCTGTTTTTAAAGTGATATTACTAAGCTTTGCCCTCACACCTTTAAAAAGAACGCACTTTATGCTCGCATTTGAATCTTTTAGTGTGAAATAGCAATGTCCGCTTGTATGATCTGTTAGATTTCCAATTTCACCTTGAATTTGAATTTGATCAAAATAGTTTGTTAATGTTTGTTTGATTTGTTCTGTTAGCTGCGTAACACTTAGTATATTCATGGTAATCTCGTATTTAATTCTTTTGCGAATTCTACACAAGCTTGTATACTTTGTTTTGGTGATACAAATGCATTTACTCCAGCATCAAAAACGCCAAATGTTGTCATACCTATTGCAACTGCAATATAGCTTCCGTCCCATTTAAAATTAGATAGAAATGCCTTATAATGGCTTGGAGCAGTAAATATTAAAATTGAGTTTGGTTCTGGGGCTAATTTTGAATCTATTTTTTTTACTTTATTCTCATATCCTACCACTTCGTGTAGTTTAATTTTGTGTTGAATTAATTTTTCATTGATGTGTGATACTATTTTTTTTGCTCTTATATATAGAGGTTCGCGATTTTTTAAAAGAGGAATGATTTCATTTGCAAAGCCATCACCATGCGAATCTTCGCCTATATATTCTATCGTGCCACCCATTTTTATTAAATAATCTGCACTAGATTTTCCTATTACAAAGCTAGGAATTTTTTGCCAAGTATTATCATTTAATTTATTTGCATTATTTACAAGAGAGGAAATCGCATATCTTGAGGTGAAAATCAATGCGTCTATATTTACTAGATTTAATGGAAATTCAAGTAATTCTATCTCACTTACAACTAATGATTTTACATTTGCCTCTTCTTTAGAACCAATCAACACTATATCTCTCATTTTATCCCCTAATTTTGCAATGATTTTGAGATTAAATTAAGAATTATATGCAGTGTAATATTATTTTGCTCTTTAAGATTCTATGGATTCCATAGAATCTTAATTTTACAAGCTAGAAATTTTTGTTGGCTGTTTGAAAACATCTACTTCTTTTGCTTTACCTTTGTATTTTTCAATATTTACTAGTGCTGTATGAGAGATATTTCCATTTGCTAGTTTTGATGTTGGTATATCAATTGTTAACACATTTGCACAACCATTTTTACAAAGTGATCCAATTTCTCCTTCATTTTCTGGGTTATACCACGCTCCTTCACTGATTTTAACAACACCTTCTCTTATATTTTTTGTTAGTTTTGCACCCGCAAGTATTTGCCCTCTTGCATTAAACACTCTGACAATATCACCATCTTTGATACCCTTTTTGCTCGCATCTTTTGGGTTTATCCATATTGGCTCTCTATCATTTATAGCATATGTGTTTCTTAGGCTTGTATTGTTTAATTGACTATGTAGTCTATCTGCAGGGTGTGAACTAATTAGATGGAATTCTGCAGGTTTATTTTTCATTCCAAGCCACTCTATTGGCTCAAACCACATTGGGTGCGCTTTGCAATCGTCATATTTCATTTTTTCAATTGTTTCTGAATATATTTCTATTAGCCCAGATGGTGTTCCAAGTGGGTTTAATATAGGATCATCTCTAAAATCTTTGTATCGTATAAATTCTGTATTTTCATAAGGAACTTCAAATGTTAGTGGCTTATTTGCTTCCCAGAATTCTTTAAATGTAGGCATATTTATTTTTAGTGATTTTGCTTGATTTAATGCAGTATTGTAGAATTCTTCAATCCATTGCATTTCATTTTTATTCTCACTAAATTTATCAAAGACATTAAATTCTTTTGCTAGATCGCAAAATACTTGATAATCATCTATGCTTCCATACTCTTTCTCTACAAGTTGCTTCATCGGTACTAAGTTTAGATTTGAATAATCTCCAGTAAGTGATATATCATTTCTTTCATATAAAGTTGTAATTGGCATCACAATATCAGCATGTCTTGCAGTTGGCGTCCAGTATGGATCATGCACTACTATAGTTCTTGGTTTTTTCCAAGCCTTTAATAAGTTATTTGTATTTTGATGGTGAACAAGCGGATTACCACCAGCCCAATATATAAAATCAATATCTGTATATGTCACTTTTTTACCATTAACATCTATTGTCTTACCTGGATTTAATAGCATATCAGCAATTCTTGCAACAGGTATATTTACTTTTGATGCTTGTTCTAACCATGCAGCATTTCCAGTATTACTTCCAGAAGTCATTCCACTTGGTATAGGAGCTTTAGCTGTAGGCACACCACCATTTGAATAGTGATATGATAAGCCAAATCCACCACCAGGTAGCCCTATCTGTCCGATCATACACGCTAATGTTACAAGCATCCAATGTGGTTGTTCTCCATGATGACCTCTTTGCATACCCCAGCCAGATAAAAGCATAGTTCTATTATCAAACATTGTATTTGCTAAATCATTGATTGTCTTTTCACTAACTCCAGTGATTTTAGAAGCCCATTTTGCATCTTTTGGCGTTTTATCAGTTTTTCCAAGTAGATATTCTAAAAATTTATCAAATCCATTTGTATAATTTTCTATGAAGTCTTTATCATATTTGTTATTTTTATACATTGTATGTGCTATACCAAGCATTAATGCTACATCTGTATTTGGGATTGGTGCTATCCACTCTGCATTTAGCATTTGAGCAGTTTCATTATATATTGGGTCTATATGAATGATTGTTTTCTTAGAATCTTTTAGTTTTTTTAGATATTCAATACCTTCAGAATCTGTAATCCCCCATGCAAGTCTTAATGTAGCTAAAGGATTTGCTCCCCAAATAACAACAACTTTAGAGTCGCTTAGCACTAAATCCCAAGAGGTTTGTTGTTCATACACTTCTATAGTTCCTGTTACATGTGGCATAATAACTTGTGATGCACCAGTTGAATAATCTCCGGTGCTACCTACAAAACCACCAGTTAAATTTAAAAATCTCCATAATAATACTCGGCAGTTATGCATTCTTCCAGGACTATACCAGCCATAGCTTCCAGCATATATTCCGCTTGCTCCTTTATCTCTATATGTCTTTTTTAATTCTTGTGCAATTAATTTGATTGCAGTTTGGTAATCTACCTTTACCCATTCATCTTTACCTCTTAATTCTGGTTTTGGGCTATCTGGATTTTCTAAATAGCTTTTTCTGACCATTGGATATCTTATTCTTGAATCTGTATATATCAAGTCTTTTGTAACACTTTGCAATGGATTATTTGTTTTGTTTTCTATTGCATTTTTTGATGATATAACTTTACCATCTTTGATCGTTACTTTTAAGATTCCCCAATGTGCTCCCGTGATGACTTCTCCATTTTTTACTAAATTTATAGAATAAGATTCTATATTACTATTTGCAAATAATTGACTTCTATTTGTAGCATTATCTATAAATGGTATCGCTGCAAATACCGCTCCTAGTTTTAAAAAACTTCTCCTGTTTATATTCTTCATTTGTTTCCTTTATTGCATATCTTTTGCGTTTTTTTGTAGATATTGAATTAATATATAGCTATCTTGCTTTGAGATCGCTGTTCTGCTTAGCATTGAATTAACTATACTAGGCCATTGGTTTGCATTAAATTCTTTTTTGTCGTGCAGAGCGTGGCATATTGAACAATTATCCACATACATTGTATCTGCTTGTTTGTATAGCATATTGACATCTTTTGTGAATTCATCTTCATCGCTTAAAAATGTAGTTTTAATTTTTTTCCATACTTTTCCATTATCTTTGATTGTATCAACTACCTCGTAATCAAATTTTGTATTTTTTGTAATTCCAGCAACTAAGATTCTACGATTTGGGACAAAATATATCGCATTTTCTGCACCATCTTGTATATATCCTTCAAATGTAATTTTTACTTTATCACCAACTTTTTCTATGATTTCTACTTCAACTGTTGGCAAGAGTCTACCAACCACCTTTTGACTACCTTCATTATATAGTGAGCTTACACTTGTTGTATAATCAACTCCAAAAGAAATAGTTGTAAAACATGCAATAATGCATAATAATTTCCCTTTAACCATAATTCTCCCTAAAATAAAATTAATCTTAAATTTCTTAAGATTGCCTCAATTTTAATATTAATCATTGATATTAGCAATATATTTATATTTATATATTGTATTTGTAAAAAATATTCATATATGCGTAAATATCGATTATTCAAAGGGTAAATAAAAACTAAATTTTTATAAAATTATGGGTTATATTAAAGTTTTAAATGCAGAATTTATATGTGTTTTGTAATTTGTAAATTTGATTTGGTTGCGGGAGATGGATTTGAACCACCGACCTTTGGGTTATGAGCCCAACGAGCTACCGAGCTGCTCTATCCCGCGATAATGGATAATTGTGATTGAAATTGAATATGATTTTGTAAGTGGCTGGGGTAAAAGGATTCGAACCTCTGAATGGCTGGACCAAAACCAGCTGCCTTACCACTTGGCTATACCCCAATAACTTTTAAAAGTTCGAATTATATTTATTTTATCTTTTAATGTCAAGCATTTTTATTGCTAAATATTTTTTTAGTTATAATTCATATCGATTAAAAATAATATAATTATTTAGGATTTAATTATGCAGATTCAAAGGGTGCAAGAAGCAATTAAGGCTATTCAAAATGGTGAAATGATTATTATCATGGATGATGAGCAGAGGGAAAATGAAGGTGATATTGTGTATGCAGGTGAATTTAGCAGTGCAGATAAGGTGAATTTTTTAGTAACTCAAGCAAGAGGTGTTTTGTGTGTATCAATAACAAAAGAAATAGCAGATAAGTTAGATTTTCCACTTATGGTAAATAATAATAGTTCAAATCATGAAACAGCATTTACTATATCTGTTGATGCGAAAAATGCAAAAACAGGTGTTAGTGCATTTGAACGAGATATGACCATAAGGTTAATTTGTAATGAAAATTCTAAGCCAAGTGATTTTGCTAGACCAGGTCATATATTCCCTTTAATTGCAAAAAATGGTGGAGTTTTAGAAAGGACAGGTCATACAGAGGCTAGTATAGATATATGTAAATTAGCTGGACTAAAGCCGGTTTCAGTAATATGTGAATTAATGAAAGATGATGGTACAATGGCAAGTAATGGTGATGATTTTGTTTTAGAATTTGCAAAGAAGCATCATTTAAAGATTCTGTATGTTTCAGATTTGATTTATTATAGGTTTCAATATGAACAGCTAGTTTATAAAATAGAAGAAGCGGAGGTCTCATTTTTTGGTGTTAAATGTATGAAATATATATTTTTAGACCACTTAGAAAATAGGCATATAGTTTATAAATTTCCAATTGAAAATAATAATATAAAGTTTCATACATTTAATAATACATTGCAACTGCTTGAAAATGGTGAATTTGAAATTTTATTGCAATCAATAGAATTTTTGAAAAATAATGGTGGGTATCTAATCTGTATAAATGGTAATAAAAATGATGAAGAATTGGAAACTAAAAACATTGGTATTGGAGCGCAGATAATTAAATATTTTAAAATTGATGAATTTACACTTTTATCTACCCATGCAAATAGACATTATATTGGTTTAGGTGGTTTTGGATTAAAAATAAAAGAAAAGATTTTAATGTAATTAGTGATTACTAATTACATTAAATTTTTTAGTAAAGATAATACATATCTTAGCAATACACTATATTTTTCTCTAAATGTTCTACTTTCTGGTAATAAAGCTTCACTTTTAGATTGAGTGATTTTAGATGAGATAAGAGGTAGTTTTGATGCTACTTCTATAGAGTTATGATCACTAAGTAATAGTCTTAATCCAAAATTTACTCCAGTTCTAAATTGTTTTTTCTCTATAGATGCTATTTGATTATCTTTTACATAAACATCACTAGCACTTATATTAAATGTTCCAACTCCTGCAAAAGCTCCAGCAAACAACCCAACACCAACGAAACTAGAATTAGGTGTGAAATTATACATTGCATCAACATTCAAATCATAATCTATAAAATTTGCAGTGCTAGCATCTTTTTTCTGTATCAAAATTGCTATCTACACTAAAATAATATCTAAGTCCAAGCTGCTATTGCCTATATAATGTTTGTTTTAGTCTCTTTTTAAATTCCTTTATGATAAAATTCATATCTTTCGCCTCTTTTGCCTATTTTTGTTTTAGTCTCTTTTTAAATTCCTTTATGATAAAATTTAACAATACTCAAGGAGCTAGCTTTACAGGTTTTAGTCTCTTTTTAAATTCCTTTATGATAAAATGGTGATAGCACTTCACAAAGTGGCACAGGTGTTTTAGTCTCTTTTTAAATTCCTTTATGATAAAATTTTTAACTCTGATCTATTTAAATATATAAAGTTTTAGTCTCTTTTTAAATTCCTTTATGATAAAATCGGTTCTTTACGCTATGTTACTAATTATGGTTTTAGTCTCTTTTTAAATTCCTTTATGATAAAATGAACAACCAATAAAAACAAATGCAAATAATGTTTTAGTCTCTTTTTAAATTCCTTTATGATAAAATAGACTTTCAAAAAATAAAGGAATATAGCAGCTTATACATTCTTTGTGGTGTGTAAATATTCTTTGATAGGGAATTTAAAAAGAGACTAAAATAAGTGGTTTTGCACGGATCCACGCAGGATATCAATTCCTAAAACCGTGCTCATTTTGATATTTAAAAATCAAAAAGAGTTAGATTCTTGTCATCATTTATTTTTTCATTAAATGATACTTCACCTACAAGTATTTTCATATTATCAAATTGTTTTTCTGTGATTATTAAAACTCTTACATTTCCATTAGGTGGTAGGTTTTTTTCTACAGATTTTATTGCACTTTTGGCTGAAGTAATTCCTTTGCAAATTTTTACATAAACACTAAATTGCATCATAAAAAATCCAAGTTTTATTAGTGAAGTTCTGAATTTTGAAGCATGTTTTCTATCTTTTTTACTTTTGGTTGGTATGTCAAACATTAATAATACTCTCATAAATTTATCTTCTATCATCTAGCTTTACCATTGTTAGCTCACTACCTTCTAGTAATGCATTTTTAAAATTTTGAATATAAAAATTTATAGCCCTATTTAAAGGGTAAGTTTTATTTTCTATCATTATTTCTTCTTGCAAGATTTGAATTAATATTTGTTTTGTTTCTTTATCTAAAAATTCACTATCTTTTTTATCTTTTAATTTAAATACACAAAAATCAACTATAGGCCTAAAAATTTCTATTAAATCATCACAAAGATTAAAATCATTATATATATTATCATGTTTAATACCTTGCCATGGTAATAATCCACTTATACAAACAGCTCTAAGTATATTTGTTCTTACTATAGCATATCCATAATTTAGCGCAGAATTAATAAAGCATATATTATTTCTAGTAAAATTTTTATCAAATAATGTTTTAAAATATAAAGCAGCAGCTGTTGCTTCTGAATTTTTTGCATCATTTAAACTTACATTTTTTGCTAGGTCTAAAAGTTTATTAGATTCTTTTGTATGATTTGTAATTTTTAAAATATAAGCTTGATTTGATATTTTATTTTTTATGATTTTTTGCCATAAAATAGCTTTTCTTTGAAGACTTACTGCTATTTGTTTTTTTGCTATTTTTGCACTTATAAAATGTCCTAAAAATGGAGAAAAAATTCCATTTATATTATGACTTTCATCACAGGTTAAAAGTATTATTTTGTATTTAGCTAAGGCACTAAGCAAACTTGAAGTAATGCTTGCTTGTAAAGATTCTAATATAATAAAATTTATATCTTTTAGAAAAATTTTAGCTTCTTTATTATCTTGTTTTACAACAATATGGTTTAATTCAATGCTTAACTTTGCTTGATTTGTTATTAATATACTTTTAAAAGCTTCATCATAAGCCATATTTTTTACTTGTTTTTAGTGAAATACTTTGTCTTGGTGCAAAATCAGCTTTAATTTTATCTCCAAGAGGAGTAACGATATATTTTTCAAATATTTTTAAATGTTGAATTCCTAATCCGCTTACTTTTACACTTCCTTCTTTTGCATTGGAAAATAACAATTTTTGATTTTCTGTTAAATTTTCTAATTTATTATCATGTTTTTCAACACAAATACTAGAATTACTAATATTAAAACCATTATAATAAGCAAACTCAGCTTCTTGCATATCTTTTTTTTGTAATAAAACTAGATCATTTTTATATAGTGAAAAACAAAATTCATAACTTTCATTTATTTCTTGCCATTGTTTTGGATTGTTATTTTTATCTTTACCAATAACTACTATTTTATTTGGCAAAATTCCTAAGGCAAAATCCATGGTATAAATAGGTATGGCATAAAATTTATTTTGTTTTTTAAAGATATCAACTCTTACCATAGTATCATTTTCAACATATTTTGTGCCTATTTTCCTTATTTTTCCACAATCTAATGCTGTATTTAAACCTTCTTTAGAATTATTTTTTTAATCATTTCACTTTCAGAATAAAAAGTTTCTTTGTGTAAAGCACCTCTTGCTCTTTTTCTAGGTGGTTTTGAGACAAAAATTTCATCAACTTTGTTTAAAATTTTTTCTCTAAATTTTTCAAATGGTGCAAAAAACTTTGATTGATCTTTATACTCTTTGCTTGTTAATTCTTTAGCATAAAGTTTTGCTTTTAGGATTTCTTGATTTTTTTTAAAATCTGAAAAAGCTTTTATGATTGAATTTGTGCTATAAGCAACTATAATAGCATCAAGTGCATGATGGAGATGATTGCTTCTATCTTTTTGAGCAAAACCCCAAGTATGTCTTAAAACAGATGTAAGCATTCCATTTATTGTTTGAACATGATTTTTGCTACCTTTTTCACCACTTTTTAAACTTATATCTTCTTTTTCATCTAAAGGCAGAAAAGCTAAATATTCTTTTGTATATTTACTTATTAAACTTGAAATATATCTAGTATCATTTAAATTTCTACTGATAAAATCTTGTTGCTGTTTATCTTTAAAATTTTTATCTAGAATTCTATTTTTCTTTTTATAGGATAGATTTTGTGCTAATGCTTGGATTTTATTCCATTTTTGTGAATTTTCTCCAAAAGCTTCAAAAGGTGTTTTATTAAGTTTTTCTTGATTTTCCTTGGTAAAAACCAAAACCTTGTTTATAAATGAATCATCAAAGCTTCTTGAGTAAGGATAAATATGATCTACCTCTAGAGACTTTTCATCTCTTAGATGTTCTAATGTTATTTTATTACCACTATATATACAAAATTCATTTTGTTCTTTCCAGAGTTTGAGTTTTAATATATTTTTAGTATTTGCTTTAAGTCCTATATTTTCACACTCACTTAAAGCCCAAGTATTGATCGCTTGATTTTGTTTTTGCTCGCTTTCTATTTCTTTTCTTCTTTTTTATTAAGCCCTATTTCTCTTGATAGCTCTATATGAATTTTATGCATTTTTCCATATTTTTTAAGCAAAGCATTTAAAACTTTTCTATACTCACTTATAGCTCTATTTACTATAGGATTTGTAAGCTCTTGTGCAAAAATACTATCACAAAAGGCAGGAAGGAAATCTTGCTTTTGATCAATTGATTTTGTTTTTAGATTTAAAATTCTGCAAGCTTCGTCATATCTCTTCCCTTCTCTCATTAAAGGTAAGATTTTATCTAATGCTTTGAAACTAAGATTTATATGATCATTAAATTCAATTTCCAATAAAGCATTGATTTGTTCATTACTTAAATTATATTTACCTAGCTTAACTCTTAGTTTATCATTATCTTTTATTAAAGTAATATATGTAGCTATTTGATCTAGTTCTTGTCTGTTAAGAGAATGATCTCCTAAGGCTTTTTTAAATTCTACTAACTTTTTAAAATCAACTAATTTTATACTTTCTACATCATCTTTGTCGTATTTAAGACTACTAAAATTGATATTTTCATGTAAATTAATATAAGCTCTAAATTTTTTATAAGTAATATTTCCTTTATCTAAAATATGATTTAAAATATCATTTATTATTTTAGATGATATAATCTCTCCACTTGTTTTTTCTAAATTTTTTAATTCATTGATAATCTTGGTTAAAGCTACAAATTCCCAAGCACTATAAGAATTTTTGCAAGCTCTTTTTTCTTCTTCAAAAAAAGTACAAGTTCCTACCAAGTGTGAAAAATCTTTTAAAGGTCTTTGAAAAAATGCATCTTCTATAATCTCTTTTATAAAATTGTCACTATAGCTATAACCAAATTCTTTTTGTTTTTCTAGGATTAATCTTAGCTCTTTTTCTAAATCACTTGCTAAAACACAATTGTTGTAATTATCTTTAGTGTTACGGATTTTGATGAAATTTTTAGTATTTTCTTTATATTTCTGAAAGAATTCTTTATAAAAATATTCTCCAACGCTTTGATATTTTTCTAATTTTAAAGTATTATTTTTTAAAGCACTTAAAATTTTACCTTTTTTAGCATCGTTTGACTTTTTTTCATTTTTATTCATATAACCACGATGTTTTGCTATGTGTAAAATCACTCTTGCTAAATCTTTAGCTTCTAGTTTTTGAATCAATGCTTTATATCTTAGTTCGTATGGACTAATCAATTTTCCTCTATAAGCTCTAGGAAGTTCTCCATCATCTGATATATAATCTTCATAGCTTAATTTAAATTCTTTTGAGATTTTATATTTTAATTTAATAAGTCTTGATTTTCTTCTTTTCAATCTTCTTCTAGAACTTCTTGCATTTCGTCTAGGCAAAGCTAAGGATTCTTGAGTTTTTGGATGTTCAGCCTCGGTAAATATTCTTACACCACAATCTTCTAGTTCATCATTTTCAATAAAAGCCCAGCCTATAGAATTAATTCCTACATCAAAACCTAGTATTTTCATTTTCAACTTTCTTTATGAAATTATTATTTATAATGAATGATAAATAATAATATAAAATATGAGAAAAATTAATACTGTGGTATATAAGATTTTCAAAGATTCTATTTTATTTCAAAAAATACTCAAACTAAATAATAGTCTCATTGATTTTATATTTATAATGAAGTTGTGTTAGTTTTTACATTTTAATTACTTGTGATAATAAGACATATATAATTTGGTGCCGAGGGTCGGACTCGAACCGACACAGGGTTGCCCCTACCAGATTTTGAGTCTAGCGCGTCTACCAGTTTCACCACCCCGGCTTATTTAAAAGAATGTGATTGTATCATAAAATATTATAAATTCAAAAAAATAATTATTATAAATGATTTTAATATTTTTTTATTATTATGGTTATACTCTAGTGTTGTCAATATCAATTATCGTTGCTAGCGATGCCGCAATAATTTTTACTTCATTTGCTTTTCCTAGAATCCCACTATCCCTCATTCTGCTTCGCATTAATTTTATGAAATCCAATGGGACGGCCATCTAGCACCATATTTGCATCTATATTTATGCAATGCAAGTCAAATATATTGCATAAATCATCATCACTAAACTTATATAATTTTTCCTTAAATTTTTATTGTTAATATATTTTGCCCTTCCATATCTCTTCTGTGATTATTAATTTCTAATAATAAAAATCTTATTGTATTTGCTATTCTTTCCATTCTTTTTCTTCTTTGGTAAAAATAATAAATAATAATTCCAACGATTATCCAAAATATTACACCACTATCCATACTAAACCCTTTGCAATTAAATAGGACATTTATTTTAGGGGGGGGGTAGCTTAAGAATTGATTAAAATAATGTAAATGAAAATAAAATATGTGTAAGATATTAATAAATGGTGCGGTTGGCGAGACTCGAACTCGCACAAGTTTCCTTACCACCCCCTCAAGATGGCGTGTCTACCAATTCCACCACAACCGCATATTATAGAATCCATAAAATTATAGATTCTATATTTATTTGTTGTTATGCTGCAATTTGTAGTAAAGGATTGTAATAAAGCACTATAAGAGCTACAACAAGTGTATATATAACTTGTGCTTCTATAAGAGCAATTGCAATAAACATTGTAGTTGATAATTTTCCACCAACACCTGGATTTCTAGCAATACCAGAAATAGCTGCACTAGCTGTATTTCCCATACCAATTGCACCACCAAGTGCTGCAATACCAAGACCAATAACAGCACCAATTGCTGAGTATGCCTTTATAAGATCTATTCCACTAACTCCATCTGCTGCAAAAGCAACGCCTACAAAAGCAAAAAATAAAAATAATGCCTTTTTCATTACAAAACTCCAAATTATATATTTCAAAGCAATTTCGTTCGGATCTATCCCCTACTTATAAACAGCCTTGAGCGCGTATTATCGCTAATAAAAAATAAAAAATAACTTACAATATATCTAGTTCTATCTTATTATCATTAATTGCTATGATTTCTACATTTATCATCTCATCTTTATTTAGTTGTTTGATGTCTATATTTTGTTTTATAAGCTTTGAATTATGCACTAGTCCATCTATGCCTTCTTTTAACTCCACAAAAATACCAAAATCTGTAACGCGTTTTATTTTACCATTGTATCTATCACCGATTTTAAAATCATCTAATTTCACAAATATGCTAGATAGTATATATTCTTTTGTATTTTCTATATTTTCTTTATTTGTTCCACTTATTCTTACATTTCCATTTTCTTTATTTATATCTATATTGACACTAAATCTTTCTATGATGTCTTTTATGTTTTTCCCACCTTGCCCGATGATGCTTGATATTTTATTGGTTGGTATTTGAAATATTTGAGAAATAGGAGTATTTTCATTTAAAATAATATTATCTTTTGCAATTTTCATTTTTTCTAGTATGCTTAATCTTGCTTCTTTTGCTTTAAATAGAGAATCTTTTAGTATATCTATATTAATATCATTGATTTTTATATCCATTTGTAGGGCTGTGATTCCATCTGTGTTTCCTGCAACTTTAAAATCCATATCGCCATCATAATCTTCTATGCCCATTATATCTGTTAAGATTTTATAATTTTTACCTTCTTTTATAAGCCCCATTGCAATTCCTGCTACTAAAAATAGCGGTTCTATCCCAGCACTAAATAAGCTTAATGATCCACCGCATACACTTGCCATAGATGAACTACCATTTGATTCTAATACTTCAGATACAATTCTAATTGCCCTATTATCGTGTCTTATACTAGATTCTAATGCCTTTTTTGCTAAATTGCCGTGTCCTAGCTCTCTTCTGCTTACAGATCCGATTGGATATGCCTCTCCTGTGCTAAAGCTAGGAAAATTGTAGTGAAATATAAAATTACTTTTTAGCGGCTGTTTTGAGGTTAGCATTTCATATGATTGCATATCATTGTCATTTCCGATAGTGCATACAGCAAGGACTTGTGTCTGTCCTCGTGTGAATAATGTGCTTCCGTGCGCACTTGGGAGTAAATTAGTTTCTATGCTTATATCTCTAACTGTATCTAATGCTCTACCATCAAGCCTTGTTTCTTCATTTAAAATCTTATTTCTTATAAACTCTCTTTTAATTTTTGATACCGCAACTTCAACTTCTATTTGATTAAAATTTTCGTTATTTGCAATATCTTTGATGATGTTATTTAACAATGCAGCATTTTCATTTTTTGCCATACTTAAAAAACAAGATTCTAATGTTTTACTATATTTATCTTTTATTAGATTAAAAATATCAGTATTAAAGCTAGAATCTTCAAAGTTTATCTCTAAATGTGATTTTATGTGCTTGCTAAATGTTTGTAAATATATTTTTGAGGTAGAATCTATGTGTTTTTGTGCCAGCTCTATTGCCTCTATCATTTTATCTTCACTAAGTTCGCCAATTTTGCTTTTGAATTCAATCATAAATATATTTTCATTTTCACCAGATATGAATAAATCAATGCTTGATTGCTTCATTTGCTCTAGTGTTGGATTGATAATAAATTCATCATTTATCCTACCTATTCTTATGGCATTTATAGCTCTATCTATTGGTAGATCAGAAATAAGTAATGCTATTGATGCTGCATTTAGTGATAATGTTTGCAAATCTAATTCTCTATCTATGCTTAATACTATAATTGTAATTTGTATAGGGTATCTATAGCTTTTAGGGAACAATGGACGAAGGCTTCTATCAATCAATCTTGATGTGAGAATCTCAAATTCATTTGGTTTGCCTTCTCGCTTTATGTATCCACCTGGAAATTTTCCATTTGCATAGCTTTTTTCTATATATTGGACAGTCAGAGGCAAAAAATCACCTTCTATATCTGCATTAATATCTGTTGTAATTGTGGCAAGTATTACAGCTTTGCCTTTTTTATACAATATAGACCCATTTGCAGCTTTTGCAACCTTGTCTAAATATATAGTTTCTAGAGAATCATTATTTT
The DNA here is from genome assembly GCA_944323755.1 of uncultured Helicobacteraceae bacterium. GTDB lineage: Bacteria > Campylobacterota > Campylobacteria > Campylobacterales > Helicobacteraceae > NHYM01. The sequence continues at coordinate 232,479 of CALUTR010000002.1, read as the reverse complement.
CTATTTTTATTTCCATTGTTAGCCTTTTATGTTGATTTTGATAGTGATTTATCTAAAATATCAATAATAATAGATGAATCTATTTTTTCTATGTTTTTAAAGTAATGCTTTGTATTTACGAAATGCTTTGGGCGATATACGCTATATACTATATCTGCACATTCATCAAGAAATAGTGTTACATCATCACTAATTACAGGTGCAGCCACCATAATACCATTTACACCTTTTTTAATGCAACTTTTGATTGCAATGTTGATTGAAAGACCAGTTTCTATACCTTCATCAATGATTAGTATATTTTTTTTATTAAGTGAGCTTATGTTTTCGCCTTTTCTGTATTTGTAAATATCAGGCAGAATCTTTTCTTCATATTTTCTTTGTGCTTCACCATAGATAAAGTCATATGATATGTCAAATGCATTAACTAGGGTTTCATTGATTGCTATATCCATAGTTTCGCTTACAATTGCGATTTTGCAATCAGGATTCTTAGGTGCAAAAATAGGCTCTGTAAATAAAAAATCAAGTGATAGATTTGTTTTTTTGCATATTTCATTTGCAAACAATAATCCACCAGCGCTAATTGCAATAAGCAGCGTATTATCTTTTATTAGATTCTTCATAGGAATAATATCTAATAGTTTATTTAGCGCATCATATCGATCATTGAATGGTTCATAAATTTTATCTATCATCTGCTTTCCTTGAATCTATATGATACTGATGTAGCAGTAATTGGTACAAAACGAAATTCTAAGCTTATATAACGATTTCTTATTGTTTGTGCTCCAGATGTTGTCAAAATAGGGACAATTTCATTTGCAAATCTAAGTCCAATGCCAAAGCATCTTATATCTTTTGAAACTACAATATTCCAATCTCGTAAATACTTAAGCTTAAAATCATATCCTATATCACCATAAAGCGCAAAATATCCAAAATCATTGCTTAATTTTACACGAAGGAAATTTGCCGTCTCCTCTGTATATTTGCTTGTATCTGAATATGTTCTATAATCAAATTTTTTTCTTAAAAAATATGTTACGCTTCCTTTGAAATACGCATAATGAGTATGTAGTGATAATGATGCTTCTTCTATATCTTTATTTTGATGTGAATAAAAAATAGTAGTCATAATATCGATATTATCAATTGGTGCAAATCCAAACTCATTCCTAAGGCTTGAGAGTTTTTCAATGTTATTTTTAGGATTGATATTTTGATACATTCTATGATACACAAGTTCAACTCCATTTAATCCAAAGAAATATTGGGAGAATGAAAGTTGGATTTGTTGCTGCATCGATGCAATGTCACTTAATCTTCCATAGATTCCAGATTGTATAGGATTAAATACATTATTTTCATCTTTAAAATATTGATATAAAGGACTTGAAAATGTAGCTTTAAAACTCATTGTATGAAATACTTTATCATATTGCTTTGCTATATCAGAAGTGATAAATGCTCCATAATTGATGCCAAAATATGAGCTATTTTTACTTCTTGAATCTAATTTTTGATTGATATGATTTAGTGATATTACATTTGCATTCAAATCAATATTTGCACCAATAGTAAAATAATTTGCAATAAATGGTATTGAGAAAAATAATGGGACATTTATCCCATTATCCATATATCCAAAACCAAGTGAGCGAACAATATTTTTGCTATTTACATCTACAGCATACATAATATTTTTTATCGCAGTTTGCTCTAGTGATTTATGGTATTGAAAATGTGGGAGCGTTTGAAATGTATCATTATTATTTAATTTTGATAAATCTAAGAAATATTTAAAATATAATCCAAAATAATTATCATTTTTTGTGAAGAAGTAATTTGCTTTTGATGTTTGTATTCTATTTTCTATTGTTGTATCTTTTGTGCTTTGTAGCCTTATATAATCTAAATCATTCATATAATTAAAATCAAGATATAAACCATCACTATCAAAATCTAAAAATTCATTGATTAAATTTCGTCTTTGATGTGAAAAGTTGAATCCATATACAACTTTATTTTCTACTTTGTATTGTTGCTTGTATTTATTACCATTAAAAAAGATTCCTGCATTTAAAATAAACATTTCTCCAAATGGATCTATCAATCTTGCTTGTGTATTTATACCAAAACCTCTGCTTGTCCTAACTTGTGGGCTAAAAGTCATATCCCAAAAATCTTGTAATGCTAGAAAAAATGGCTGAATATATACAAAACTATCAATTGATGAGCTAGCAAACTCTGGATATAAAAATCCTGTCGTTCTGTTATTTTTTGTGGATAGAAAAATATATGGTAAATACATTACAGGAATGTTTTTTATATAAATTCTTGGATTCCATATGCTTGCAATGGCACTATCTTTATTGTATGAACCAGAAGTCCCCTCTATGTGCCAAATAGGGCTATCAATATCACAACCAGACATAATCACATCTTTTAATTCATATTCATTGTCGATATTTTCCGCAAATGATGCACTTATCCAAACGCCACTTTTTGTATCTTGTATATAGAATGGTTCTATTGCAGAATAATTATCATCAAATCTTACAAATGCCTTTTGTGTCCGTGAAAATAATGATCCATCTCTATAAAATTTAACATTACCAGATATATTTGCTTCGCGCTTATTAATATCATATTTTATGTAATCTGCTATAACATATATATTTTGACTAACTATCACAGCATTTCCAGTTGCAATAATAGTTGTGTAATCAATAGAGTTTACATTATCTGCAAAGAGTTCAAAAATTTTATTATTTTTATCATCATATTGTTCTATTGCGGTTTCTGCGAATAGAATATTAAACAATAAAACGAATAATAAAATTTTTCGCATTATTATATATCTTGTGGAATACTTGTATCAATTACTATTGTTTGTATGGCAATATCATGAAATGCTCTTTTAAATGTATCAATAAAGGCAAAGAGTAATGGTATATAAAGAACCAGATTCCCACTTATTACTCTAATAAATGATCGATAAAATGATTGTATGTAGTTTGGCTTATCAAGAGTATCTACTCTTATTACTTTTATTTTACAAATAATCTTGCCTATGCTACCACCATATAAAGCAGTAAATATCGTGTGGTATATAATTGTTGTCACCATAATATAAGATATTAGTTCTATAGACAATTTTTGTATCGCTTTTATGTTTTCATTTAATGATATGAATTGTTCATAAAATGCTATAAAAATTATAAATGATATTATAAAATCATCAATAACATATGCTAACACTCTTTTTTTATTTTCTGCTAAATGCAATCCTTCTCTATCTAGTGTTTCTTGAATATCCATTATTTCAAAGCCTTGTTTGCAATATCGCTTCTAAATTGCATATCTTGAAAACTTATATTTTCTATTAATTGATATGCATTTTGCTTTGCTTCTATTATATTATCTCCTATGCCAACTGCTACAAATACCCTTCCACCATTTGCATATAGTTTTCCATCTATATTGCTAACACCTGCAAATGATATATGTGATAATTGATTACTTAAAAAATTGACTTTTGAGTATTTTATTTCTTCTTTTGGTGATGTTTTAAATGGATAGTTTTTTGATGCTACTACGACACCAACACAACTTTTATCTAGAATCTCATATTTAAAATTTTTAATCTTCTTATCAATGCTGGCATTAATAATATCAAGAAGCGGTGTTTTTAATAGAGGAAGTATAACCTCACATTCTGGATCACCAAATCTAACATTAAATTCTAAAACATAAGGTTTGTTATCTACCACCATTATTCCACAAAATAGCACACCGCTAAATTCTGCCCCCTCTTCTTTTAATGCATCTAAAGTGGGCTTTATAATTTCTTGTTTTATATCATTTAGTAATTTATCACTGCATAGTGGTGTTGGGCTATATGCCCCCATACCACCTGTATTTGGACCTATATCATCATCTAATAATCTTTTATGATCTTGTGCGCTTGGTAATATAATAAAATCATCACCATCACATATAGCAAATATAGATAACTCAAAGCCATTTAAACATTCTTCAATCACAACATTTTTGCCAGCTTCTCCAAATGAGATTCCGCTAAGCATATCATCTAATATGTCTTTTGCTTCATCTTTGTTTGCTATAATTACGCCTTTACCAGCGCATAAACCATCTGCTTTTAATACGACTTTTTGATCATTTAAATTATCTATAAATTGATATAGCTCATCTTTATTATTTCCGCTAATAAACCTTGCTGTGTTTATGTTATATTTTTTTAATATATTTTTCATAAAGATTTTTGATCCTTCAAGCATCGCAGCTTCTTTGCTTGGACCAAAAACTCGTATATTGTTTTCTCTTAGTTTGTTGCTTAATCCTGAAATAAGTGGTGCTTCAGGTCCAATAATGACAAGAGATATGTTATTATTGATACAAAAAGCAACTATTTCATCATTACCTTTTATATCGATATTTTCACCTAATTCGTTTGTAGCACCATTACCAGGACAAAAATAAAGCTGACTTAATCTAATATCATTTAATAAACTTAAGGCAATACTATATTCCCTTGCTCCACTTCCAATGATTAAAATTTTCAAATTCAAACCTTCGTTATTTTAAATTTTAGAATATACCCAAATGGGCGTTACTTAAAATTGTCTAGCCCCCAATCTGAGATACTAAACCTAGATTCTGAGCACTTACGTAGGCGACAAATCCTAAATACATTCAAGTATTTAATAGCAGAAACATCATCACATGTAAATGACTACAAGATTCTAAAAATATACTTTATCGGACTTGCAATTTATAACAGAAAAGCGCACCATTTAGGCAGGCGCTATTATGATTAAAAATGTCTTTAAATTTATTTAATCTTGAAATATTTATCACAAAATAATGTTATTATAAAAACTTGACTAAAAAATTGAAGGATATATAATGAAAAAAATACTTTTAGCCCCTTTATTTGTAGTGTTTACAAGCATTTTTGTTTATGCTAAGAGCGGTGTATTTATCGGTGCTGATGTTGGAGCATCTTTTAGTAATAAAGATTTTATAAAATCTAGTGCAGGAGATGTTTCTAATGTTGGAAAAGTTAGTCCTATATATGGATTAAAATTGGGCTATCAGCAATACTTTGGATTTATTGGACTTAGAGCATATGGAAGTGCTAATCTTATTGAAATAACAAGAGAAACTACAATATCTCAAGCTGGAGGATTTAATACAATAAAAGCTATTGGAGAAGCTAACTATAATGGTTATAATTTAGGGGCTAATGTAGATTTGTTGTTTAAAATAGACTTTGTAGATGTATTTGGAATGGGTGCTTTTGTAGGTATTGGGTATGAATATGCAAAATTTAAAGATACAAAAATTGATATTTTGTCTAATCAAATGGGTGGTATTGATGTAAGTGGTAAAATCAAAAATATATCTGGCGATGGACTTGTTTATAATGTTGGTTTGCAGGCAATGATTCTAGGAAGCCATCAAATAGAGTTAGGATATAAATTCACTCCATATAAAGTTTATGGCACAACTGATTTATATAAAAATGTTATAAAAGAGCCAGAGTTAAAATCTAATATCAAACTAAATGGAACAATAACAATTGGATATAGATATATCTTTTGATGTTAAGGGCTTATGCCCTTGCTTTGTAGTGCAAATATACTTCTTTTATCCCATCTTCTAATTTTATACTTGGTTTGAATCCTAGATTCTGTAGTTTTGAAATATCTAGCAATTTTTGTGGTGTGCCATCTGGTTTTGTAGTATCAAATACAATATCTCCATTAAAACCAATAATATTTTTGATCAAAAATGCTAATTCTTTTATGCTTATATCGCTTCCATATCCTATATTGATATGTGTATTTCTGATATTTTTATCTTGATTATTTATTAAATCCTTGAAATTTATATTTTCCATTATAAATACACAAGCCTTAGCCATATCTATAGAATGTAAAAACTCTCTTCTTACATTGCCGCTACCCCAAATAGTAATACTATTTTTTGAGATTCCAAATTCTTTTAGGATGTTTTTATAGTTTTTACCAAGATTCTTAATTACAGAATCTATATCATCTTCTTGTAAGCATTTTGCTAGATACATTTTTCTAATTAAAGCTGGCAGTACATGTGAATGATATAAATCAAAATTATCATTTATGCCATATAGATTCGTAGGCATTACTGATATGAAATTGCATTGGTATTGCAAAGCGTAAGATTCACACATTTTTAATCCAGCAATTTTTGCTATTGCATATGGTTCGTTTGTATATTCTAGTTCGCCATTTAGTAGATAATCTTCTTTTATTGGTTGTGGGCATAATTTAGGATATATACAGCTTGAACCAAGAAATAGTAACTTTTTGACCCCATATTTATATGCATTATGTATGATGTTGTTTTGGATTGCTAAATTTTCAAATATAAAATCAGCGCGAAATGTGTTGTTTGCCATAATTCCACCGACTTTTGCAGCAGCTAATAATACTACATCAATTTTATTTATTTTAAAAAAATCTTCTACCATAGCAGAATCTCTTAAATCAAGCTCGTTTTTACTTTTTGTAATGATATTTTTATAGCCTTTTGTTTGTAACACTTCAAGTATTGAGCTACCTACTAAGCCCTTATGTCCAGCTATAAAAACATTAGAATCTAGATTCATTATTATCTCCAAATAGTTACATTTAAAACTTCGCATTATAAAACAAGATCATTTATTTCACAAATATTACACATTTGAAATTTAATATTTTAATATCCAAAATGACTTCTTGGATATTTTAAATTTTTTATAAGGAGATTTGCATATGTGCAAAATAGTTAAAATTGGTTTAATTGGAAGTTTTATTTTAAGCGGAGTTGTTTTTGGGGCTGATTTTAGTAAAAAAACAAATGATGAATTAGTGCAGTTATCTGGTATTGTTGAGCCAAATGATGTGCTAGATTATAATAAAGAGATTGAAAGACGCATAAATGAAATGACAAGAAAAGAAGCCAAAGAATTTAGAGATAAAATAAGAGAGCAAGAAGATAAAGTCTATGATAATATGAAAATAAAAGATCTAGAACTTAGAAAAAAAGCAATTTTTGATGCTATGAAAAAGCAATGTAAAGATGATCCAAAATCTTGCCCAAAACCACATCACGATATGGGTCGTAAGCCAGGAAAGCCAAATGGAAAAGATGCTCACAGAGGGCAAAAACCATCTCCAAAACCATAGATTTATATTGTAATTTGAGGTGGATTATGATTATTGTATTTAAGAGCCATTTATTGAAGTGTGAAATTAATTCTAATATGTCAGTTTTGTATTTACAGAATCTAGGCGATACAATATATAAGAATTTGATTAAAATTTTTAACAAAAGATTTAATGTAAATAGCACTACACTTGATGGTATGTTGAATTATTTAGATTCTAATGATTATGAATTAGTTGTTAAATACAAAAATGTGCATAATTTTTTGTTTCATAAAAATGACTATAACAATATGAGTATCTCTTTGTTTTTAAAACTATTAGAGAAAGCCACCTCATATGGCATAGAAGTTTATGTAAATGAGTAGAATCTGATATGATTTGCATTTAATTTAATTATTTTGGAGAATAAATGGCAGCAAAGATTCTGTTGTTAGAAGATGATTTTATACTATCTGAAATAATATGTGAATTTTTGATTGAACAAGGATTTGAGGTTGTTCATTGTGATAATGCAAGCAGTGCTCTTAATCTTGCATATGAAAAACAATTTGATATTTGGCTCTTAGATGTAAAAGTGCCTGAAGGTGATGATTTTTCTCAAACTTCATATCTTCCAGGATTTGGATTGCTAAAAGCCTTAAGAGAAGCAAATAAAACTACGCCTTGCATATTTATTACTTCATTATCTAGCATTCAAGATATTCAAAGTGGATATATTGTTGGCTGTGATGATTTTTTAAAAAAACCATTTGAATTATTGGAGCTAAAATTAAGAATAGAAACATTGTTGAAGCGGGTTTTTCAAAGTCGCATAGATGAATATGAAGATTTTGGCAATGGATTAAAGTTTTATTTTGTATCAAAAATGCTATATCAAGATGATAAGCTTGTTTCACTTACACAAAAAGAAAGTTTATTGCTAAATCTTTTATTACAAAATGTTAATTCCTATGTATCACAAAGTGTGATTTTTGATGAATTATGGGAGCTAGACCAAGAGCCAAGTGAATTGAGCCTTAGAGCATATATAAAAAATCTTAGAAAGATAATAGGTAGAGATAAAATTATAAATAGTCATAATAAGGGCTATTGTTATGTTCGATAGCTCATCAAAAAAGACAATTGTAAAAATATTGCTTTTGTATTTAGGGACAAGCGCGATATTTTTATGCATTGGTTTCTATTCTTTGATTATAAAAGAGACAGAAAATATTATTTTTTCACAAATGTCTAGTTTGCGCTTAATCTCATTTGATATTCATAGTATTTTACGGAAAAATAGTAATGATCTACAAAAAGCAATCACAGAGATTCTTTTGGTTACAGATATACCATTTGCCATATACGATAGAAATAATAAACTTATTTATTCAAATTTACTTAGGAATCCAAACAAAATGGAATTGGAGCGAGGTATGTATAGAGTGAATGATAGAATCATCGCAAATCCAGATTCTGTGCCAAATAGAGTCCGCAGTTTAAGAGGTATACATTCAAAACCTCTTCCTTTTAAGATTTTTTTAGAAGATGATTCTATGGATAAAAAAATATTCTTTATGAAAATTAAGTTTGGTTTATTTTTTGTTTTGACACTTACTATTATAGGCGTTATTGCCGCTATTTTGGTGAGAATCTTTTTAAAACCACTTAATGAATATATAAAAACTTTGGATATGTTTATTAAAGATGCTACACATGAGATAAATACGCCAATTAGTGTGATTTTGATGAGTATAGAAACTCTAAAAAGGGATCATTTAGAATTAGAAGAGCAAAAAAAAATAGATAGGATAAAAATTGCTTCTCTTCAGTTAAATAAAATTTATAGAGATTTAGTGGCGCATAATTTTCCACATAGTTTAGAAAGTAAAAATACTCAATTGCAGCTTGATGTGATCCTAAAAGAGAGAATTAACTTTTTTACTCCATTTTTTATACAAAAAAATCTACTCATAACCACAAATATAAAACCAGTAATATTTAATGGTAACAAGGAAAAAATCACACTTTTATTTGATAATTTATTAAGCAATGCTATTAAATACAATTCTAAAGATGGAATGATAGAGATTCTGTTGGAGGAAAATAAATTTATGATAAAAGATAGTGGAAAAGGCATTAATATTAAAGATTTAAATAAAATATATGAGCGATATACTAGGTATAGCACTGATTCTGGTGGGTTTGGAATAGGTTTATTTTTAGTAAAAAAAATCTGTGATGAGTATCATATAGATATTGATATAAAAACAGATTCAAATGGTACTATTTTTAACCTAATATGGGGTAAATAAATGACACACACATATAAAGTATCAATTATAATACCTGTATTTAACACTAGCAAATATCTAATCAAATCTATTAATTCTTGTATCAACCAAAGCTATAAAAATATTGAAATTATCATTATTGATGATAAAAGCACGGATAATAGCCTATCAATCATAGAATCTTTTGATGATGATAGGATAAGGGTTATTAAAAATCCTAGCAATTTAGGAACATTTTTAGCTAGAAAAGAAGGCATTAAAATAGCAAGTGGAGAATATTTGTTGTTTTTAGATTCTGATGATTATTTGCTAGAAAATAGCATAAAAATATTATTAGATTCTATAAAAGATGTTGATATGATTCACTTTGGAATTATTCACGAACCATTGCAAAAATACGCCACTTTACCAAAAATATATACTGATGAATTGTTAAATGAAAATATAGCAAAAGAAATTATTATTGATCATTTTAATCAATCGTGGCTAAATCTATGTGGAAGAATGTATAAAACTCAATTAGTAAAAAATGCAATGAAAAAGATTGATTTCATTGATAAACATTTGATTTCATCAGAGGATACGATATTATTTTTTATTATTTGTATTTTGGCACAAAAAAGTATAGGTATAAAACAGAATCTTTATATCTATTGTGAAAATGACAGCTCGATTACTAGGATAAAAACACAAGAAAAATTACAAAAACAAATTAATGATAGGGTGTATTTAAAATCAGTTTTGTGTTTAATTGAAAATGATGATGAATTAAAATCGCATAAATATTATAAAGAATCTATGCAAAATATTGCCAATATGCTTGATTATTTTATCTGCTTTTCTAAAAAATTTATACATAATGATGATATAATTCCAGCTTATGTAAAGTATTCTATTTTGTCAATGAAATATATGCCACGATGGCAAACAATCATAAAAACAATAATTTATATATTTTCATTTGGTAATAAAAAATTATAAGAAAGATATAAATGGCAGGTTTGAAGCTAAGGATAAAACTTTTTTTAAAAGTTGTTTTTCATTTAATCATTCCAAACAAGAATCTAAAAAATAAATTATTAAGATTTTTTGGTAGAGATTATGAGCTAAATCAAGATGAATTAAATAGTATTATTGCAGTTGATTTATCAAACTTGCAATACAAAAAAGAAAATTTTATCGTCTCTCTTACTACATTTCCAGCAAGAATGCACACAATAAAATATACGCTTTATTCGATATTTATGCAAAATGTACAACCTAAAAAGGTAATTCTATCTCTTAGCAGTGAGGAATTTATAGATAAGGTTTTGCCAAATGAAATATTAGAATTTCAGAAATATGGCTTAGAGATTCTGTGGAGTGATAAAAATTTAAGACAATATAACAAAATTATTCCAGTATTAGAAAAATATAGCGGTGAAGTAATTATAACTTTAGATGATGATATATTTTATCCGCAAGGTTTGCTAAAAGGCTTGTTTGAGGCACATTTAAGAGATAAAGATATCATTTGGACGCAACGAGCAAGAATGATTAATTATAATGATAGAAAAATTTCTTCTTTTAGCACTTGGAAATTGATAAAGAAAAATGATGTTAAAAATCAAGAAAAACCAGCATTTAATTTGTTTTTAGAAGGTGTAGGTGGTGTTTTATATCCTCCAAATTCTTTATATAAAGATGTAAATGATCCTTTAAAATTTATGCATCTTTCTCCTAAAGCAGATGATTTGTGGCTTTGGGCTATGGCGATTTTGAATGGTAGTAAAATTGCTGTTGTAAAAAATAATTTAATGGCAAATGGAAATGCTATGACTATATCACCAAATAATACATCGCTATGGCTAAATAATCTAATAAGTGGCAATGATGAGCAGTTGCAATCTATTATTAATCATTATCCAAAAATATTAGAAATCTTAGAATCTTGCAAATACAATAAGGATATTGCGTGAAGGTTTTGCAATTTGGCAAATTTTATCCTCCAGATATAGGTGGCATAGAAACTGTTATCGAGGATTTGACGCTTGCATTAAATAAAAATGGCATTGTTTGCGATGTGTTATGTTCTAATTCAAAAAGAGAATACAAAGAGGAAATATTGGATTGTGGTGCTAAAATTATGCGTTGTGCATCATTTGGTAGGTTGGCTTCTACATCAATATCTCCACAAATGATTTTTAAATTAAGGGAAGTGATTGATGATTATGATATTATTCATATGCATCTACCAGATCCTATGGCAAATCTAGCATTATTGCTTTCAAAATATAAACATAAAAAAATCATACTGCATTGGCATTCAGATATCATCAAACAAAAAAAAATATTGAAATTTTATATTCCATTACAAACAAAATTGCTAAAAATTGCAGATTCTATCATTACCACAACAGAAAAATACATCAAGGAATCTTCATTTTTACCTCCATTTAGCCATAAATGTATCGGGATTCCAATTGGTGTGGATAAACAAGTATTACTAAATGAGAATATCAATGAAAGCTCTATTGTTAGATTTCCAAAACATAAAAAAGTGATTTTTTCACTTGGTAGAATGGCATCAAATAAGGGGTTTGAATATCTGATTGAAAGTGCTAAATATTTAGATGATGATTATGTGATTTATATTGGTGGTAGTGGAAAGTTAAAGGAGAGTTTGCATTCATTAATTATAGAGAATAATCTCCAAGATCGTGTTATTTTAATTGGTAAAATCAATAGAGATAATTTGCAATATTATTATTCAAATTGTCATATATTTGTTTTGCCTTCAGTGCAGGAGTCTTATGGTATCGTTTTAATTGAAGCTATGAGTTTTAGCAAGCCTGTAATTTGCACGAAATTATTCCCATCAGGAAATGATTGGATTAATCAAAATGGCAAAACTGGCTTGGTTGTAGAATCTAAAAATCCAAAAGCAATATCAGATGCTATAAAATCCATAGAATCTAATTATGAATATTATGCAAACAGCGCTTATAATAGATATATAGAAGAATTTACTCAAGATAAAATGATAGATAGAATCACCGCTTTATATCATAAAATCTTAAATTAATAATATGGAGAAAATATGGGCTTTATTGTTCTTTTTGGTGGTAATTCATTTGAGCACGAGATAAGCATAGTCAGTGCTATAACAATTAAAAATAAATTAAATAATATAGATCATTTTGTATTTTTAGATTCTAATAATAAATTTTATTTGATACCTAATGAAAATATGAAATCTAAGCATTTTGCGACATTATCTTATAGAAAAGATAAGGAATTGCATCTTGTAAATGGTGGATTTTTACAAAAAGGTGTATTTGGAAATAAAATTATCAATGGAATTGTGATTAATCTAATACACGGCAAAAGCGGTGAAGATGGAGAGATTGCTTCATTGCTTGGGTTTTATGGTGTGAATTTTATTGGACCTAGAATAGAAGCTAGTGCAATTAGCTTTAATAAAGCATTAACGAAAGATTATGCAAAGCATAGAGGTGTCAAAGTAGTAGATTATCAAGTGTTTAATAAAGGTGATAATATTAATGATGTTAATCTGCCTATCATTATCAAACCTTCAAGACTTGGAAGTTCTATTGGTATTTCTATTGTTAAAAATTATGATGAATTAGATTATGCTTTAGATGTGGCTTTTGAATTTGATAATAGTATTGTGGTTGAAAGTTTTATTTCAAACATAAAGGAATATAATTTAGCTGGATTCTATGCAAATGGTGCAATGGTTTTTTCAATGATTGAAGAAGTTGCAAAAGATGAGTTTTTGGATTTTGATAAAAAATATCTTGATTTTAATACCACAAATAAGCCAAAACAGGCAAATCTTTCACAAGAAATGCAAGAAAAAATTAAGAATGCATTTTGTGCTATTTATGCAAATTGCTTTGAAGGATCGCTTATACGATGTGATTTTTTTGTTATTGATAATGAAGTTTATTTAAATGAGATTAATCCCGTCCCTGGATCGATGGCTTCATATTTGTTCGATAATTTCCAAGAAAATTTAGATTTACTTTCATTAAACCTGCCACATAGGAATATGATAAAAGTAGATTACAAGTATATCTTAAAGATTCAAGCCTCTAAAGGCAAATAATGGCATTAAAGGATATTGTAGTAGATGATAGAAAATTTAGCCTATCTTATGTGATAAAAAATAATAATTCATATTCTTGGATCATTTTTCTTCACGGCTGGGGAAGCAATAAAGAACTTTTAGAAAATACATTTTCCAATACTTTCACTTCATATAATCACATATATATTGATTTACCTGGATTTGGTAATAGCACAAATGATTACATTTTAGATTCTAATGAATATTGTAAGGTAATAAGCACTTTATTAGATGTATTGGGGATAAATATTCATATTGCAGTTGGTCATAGTTTTGGTGGAAAAATCGCAACACTTCTTAATCCAAAAATTTTAGTTTTATTAAGTAGTGCTGGAATCCCAAAAATAAAAAGTTTAAAAGTAAGACTGAAAATAAAATTAGCAAAAATATGTAATTTTTTTGGAATAAAAAGCACGATATTTCGCACAAAAGATGCAGATAATTTACCGCAAAATATGTATGAATGCTTAAAAATAGCAATCAAAGAGGATTTAAGCCCTGTGTTTGCTAACTTTACAAATAGGGCATTTATTTTTTGGGGTAGAGATGATAATGTAACACCTATTTATATGGCTGAAAAAATTCATAGTATAATAAAAAATTCTAAATTGCATATCTTGGAGGGTGATCACTTCTTTTTTGTGAAACATTCTCAAGTAATAGATAGGATTATCAATGAATAATATAATTTTGCAAATTTCAAATATTATTTTTATGCTTTCTTTGGGTTATTATCTACTTCAGAATCTTCAATGGTATAACTACAATATCCTTCGCGTAATTTTTAAGCATAATAAAATTTATTGGCACTTATTGTATTTTGTGTTGCCAGTGGCATTGTTTTGCTTGATTGGTGATTATTTTATCTATTATAATGCATTTCATTTAATCATTCTTGTTATTTGGTTTGTAAAACTCGATAAAAAATTAGTTTTTACAAGCAGGGTTATTAGATTTTTTATTACATATTGTATTTTGTTGTTTATTAGCTTTGTAGTATTAATTAATCTTGATGTAACAAAATATATTTTATTTATAGCATTGTTAGCATCGCTTATTATATCGTTTGTAAGCGAATTAATCATTATAAAGCAATATGAAAAGCTTGCTATAGAAAAGCTAAATTCTATGGATAAATTAATCATCATATCAATTACTGCAAGCTATGGAAAAACAAGTATTAAAAATTTTATCTATGCATTGCTATCAAAGCAGTTTAAGACCTATGCTACACCTAGAAGTGTAAATACTGTAAATGGAATCATAAGTGATATTAATAATAATCTTCCAAATGATTGCGAGGTGTATATTGTTGAAGCTGGGGCTAGGCAAAAAGGTGATATAGAAAAAATAGCAAATCTTGTAAATCATCATTATGCAGTGATCGGTGAGATTGGTGAGATGCATTTGCAGTATTTTAAAACTATTGAAAATATTAGAAATACAAAATATGAATTATTTAAAAGTAGTCGTTTAAAAGAAGTTTTTTTATATAAAAATAATGACTTTCCAAGTGATGTAAATATTCCAATTGCATTATTTCCTCAAGATATTTCAAATATTAATAGTGATCTTACAGGTAGCACATTTATTATGAATCTAGGTGATAAATCATATCATTTTAAAACAAAAATTTTAGGTGAGTTTAATGTTGTAAATTTATCGGTTGCTATTATGATTGCATACAAATTTGGAATTTCTGCTGATAAGCTAACTTCACTTGTTGAGAATATAAAGCCAATAGAACATAGATTAGAAAAAATAGAGGTAAATGGAAAGATTATTTTAGATGATAGCTTTAATGGGAATTTAAATGGTATGAAAGAGGCTATCAAACTTTCATCATTGCATAAAAATGGTAAAAAAATTATCGTAACACCAGGTATTGTAGAAAATAGTATAGAAAATAATATTAAGCTTGCTATGCTAATTGATAATGTATTTGATATAGCGATTATTACTGGTGAGTTAAATAGTAAGATTCTATCTCAAAATATATCTAAAGCACAAAAGGTAATAATAAAAGATAAAATCAATCTAAATAGTGTATTGAGTAAATTTTGTAGCGATGGAGATTTGGTGTTATTCGCAAATGATGCGCCAAATTATATTTAGGAATAGCATATGGATTTTTTGTATGGACCTTGGAGAGAAGGGTATTTTACAGATGATTGTAGTGAGTGCGTGTTTTGTGATATTTCAAATTCTCCATCAAATGATGATAAAAATAGAGTTGTTTTTAGGAATAAAGATTTATTTATTGTTATGAATAAATATCCATATACTCCAGGTCATATACTAATCATTCCACATATGCATTTAGATTCTCCAGAAAAACTACCAAAAGATATATGGTTAAATATGTTTGATATTGCTCAAGATTCTGTAAAAATATTATATGAATATGGTGCAAATGGTATTAATATGGGTATGAATATTAAATCAGCTGCCGGTGCGGGAATACCACAGCACTTACATCTTCATGTATTGCCAAGATGGACTGGTGATACAAATTTTATAACTTCAATTGGGAATACTAGAGTATATGGAGTAGATTTTGATTCTATATATAATAAAATTAAACTTATAGCAAAAAAGCATCTAGGGTAATCACCAAGAATATCCCATAGATACATTTGCAAGTATTAGTTTCCCCATTCCATTTTCTGACTGGTATATGCTTTTTGAGCCATCTTTTAGATATATGCTTGTTGATGCTCCAAGACTGAAGTGTTTTGTCACTGGGATATTTATTCCACCACCAATAACATATGCAGTGCTATCTGGTATGCCTATTTGATCTTGTGGAACAGGACTTTCATCATATGCTAAACTCCCCATTAGGACTGAACCACCTGCAAACCTATAACTAACACCAACTCTATATGCGCTTGTATCTTTCCAGCCATTGCCCATTGCAACTGCATTATAATTAGCAAGACTCATCATACTTTCAATTTGTTCTTGAGAAAATGATCCTATTATACTATTTGGGTCAAGTGCTGTAAATACCGGATTAGAAAATGAAAAATCAAACTTTTTACCATCAGCCCAATATATTTTTTCATACATAAGCTCTATTGTAAGATTATAAAATCTTTGTGCTACTCCAATTTTTAGCTGTGCTGGGAGCTGTGTTTGTAGATTTAAGTCTGCTTTCATATGGATATTACCAAGACTGCCACCTATATAGGTTGTTGCATCTAATTTACCCTTAAGATCAAATACTACTGGAGAATCATATACTCCACTAATAGTTAGTGAATAATTTTGTAGATTTATAGGTCGAATAGTTACCCCTGCTCTATATCCAAATGCTAAATCAGCTCCATTACTTTTTTGATCAACCCTAGTAGAACCACGAAGTGCTGTAGAAATATTCATATCTCCCATTCCAAAAGCTTCTGCAACTGCTTTTGCATCCATCAAAGGTAAATATCCTCTTGGTGCACCATCAGCATCTGTTTCAGTTGGATTAGGATAAGAGCAAGGTCCAGGATTTGAAGTCTGTAAGTTTCCATTAAAATCATAAAAAGTCCCTGTGTAGCAATTTACATATGCACCTAGTTTTTTTGCTTCTTCCATAGTGTCTTTCATATTTTGACAACCAAAAAAACCGCTTGTTGAATATCCATTTTGAATACAATAGTTTACGCCATTTACATGTTTATATCCAGTTAGAGTTTGTCCATTTAAAGTTGTTTCATATGTTTTATTTGGTACTGGGTTAAATAGTGTTGGTAAGCATATAGTTGTCTGACTAGCACATGTTTTATCATTATATCTCCAATCAAGATTCCCATTTTCCCACTCACCTAGATAATGATTCCAATTATCTTTTATTTTCTTGTTTACCTCTTCTACTTTTTTATTGTATTCAGCAACATTTCTTGGATCACCAAGTTCTGATACAGGAGGCATTCCAAACCATCTCTCAGGGCTAAATAATGTAGGCATATCATATCTAAATTCATTATTTGTGTGCGCACCAGCACCAACAACTAAACCAGCTACACCAGCTACACCAGTTGTAGTATTTACTGCATAAATTAAATTCTGCATTACCTCCGGTATCATATCTTCTGGTATTTTATCATACCCTTGTAGATTTGTTAGAATTGTTCCATTTAATGGGACATATACTATATTATTAAAATTTCCCATACCATATAAAATCCTAGGACTAAAACCTATACCAATAATTTCTCTATATTGATAACTTATTGATGGCGACAATTCTACCATAGCAATCATCACATCTTTTAAAAATGCACCAGCTTCACCATTCCAATTCATTGCAAGACCACTTGGTGCAGTGAATGCAAGACCAACATTAAACCCGCCTCCACCAGCATTTAAAAAACTTTTGCTTTTATAGAATACTTTTGGTACCGGAAATGTTGTACTATCTGCAGAACCTTTTACATTAGTACCTTCATTTACATATCCAATAGTTCCATGTTGATTTTTATTACCAGTTCCACCATGATCAACAATTATTGGATCTTTCAATGATTTTAAATCAATACCAACAGCAGCTGCTAAATTTAATGTTGTATCACTCAATGGCACATGCATATGTGTCTCTGATGTAAGCCCCCAGTTTATACTGCCTTCACCGAGTTTTTTTGTAGTTGTATCAGTACTAAATTTAAAACCAGGTATATATATGGTTGTTAATGCTATTTCTAATTCGTGTTCATCGTTTCTTACGCCATCTAAAAATCCCATATTCGCAGGATTAAAATAACTAGAATCTGCTCCATAAGCAGCAGCTACATAAGCTGAACTTAGTGCTACTGATTTTAAACTTTGTTCATTAACCTTAAAACCAGATGCATAAATTTCAGTGTAAAAAGCAAAAAATATCGGAATTATTTTTATTAACTTTTTATTTACTTTTACCATTAATTCTCCATCGCAATCTTTGCAATAAAATTTAAAAATTAATTATTGCTTTATGTGGTATTAAAATGAAACAAGCATTATATCGGAGAATATGTGAGTTTTATTAAAAAAATGTTAAATAAATCAAAAAAAATATAATAAAGTAAATGAAAAATTAATGAGAGTTTGTTAATCTCTCATTTCAATCCATTTTTTTGCAATTCTAATAGCATTTGTTGCTGCACCTACTCTAATTTGATCTGCAACACAAAAAAGATGTATAGTATTTTTATCAAAATAATCTTCTCGGATTCTGCCAACATAAGTATTATCTGTATTTGTAGCAGTAATTGGCATTGGATATTTATTATTGTTTATATCATCTACAACAACTATATTTTGAGCGCTTTCTAGCACTTTTCTAACTTTTTGTGCTGTTACTTGTGTGTTGAATTTGATGCTAATAGATTCGCTGTGACTTCTTAATATTGGAACTCTTACACAAGTGGCACTAATTTGAAAATCAGAATGCATTATTTTATTAGTTTCTTTTATCATTTTTATTTCTTCTTTTGTATATCCATTATCTAAAAATACATCTATATGCGGTATTAAATTAAATGCAATCTCATGTGGAAAAACATTAAAATTTTTATCATTACTGTTATTTATTATATTTGATGTTTGGATAAGTAAAGATTCCATTCCTTTTTTTCCTGCACCACTAACTGCTTGGTATGTGCTTACATCAACTCTTTGTATATTAAATTCTTTATGTAATGGTGCTAATACTTGAACCATTTGTATAGTTGAACAATTTGGATTTGCTATGATTCCCTTATTTTTCCATAGCTTGATGTCTTCCGCATTTACTTCTGGAACAATAAGTGGTATATCATTTTGCATTCTAAAAAAGCTTGTATTATCAATCACTAATGCACCAGATTCTGCAGCACTTGGTGCAAATTCAGCACTTACATTGCCACCTGCAGAAAAAAATACAATATCACAATTTGATTGTTTTAGTATTTGATGTGTTGTCTCTTGAATTGGTATTTGCTTGTTTTTAAATATTATGTTTTTGCCAACACTTTTTGCACTTGCAAGAGGAATTAGTTCTTTTATTTTAAAATCTACACTTTCTAATATGCTAATTATTTCTTCACCAACAGCCCCACTTGCCCCTACAATAGCAACCTTAAACTCTTTCATATAATATCAATCCTTTAAAAAAAATAAATTAGTATTATAACTTAAAGAATAAAGCTTAGTGTAAATATCTAGTCTATTTAAGACTAGATTGTATAAATAAAGTTATTTGTTTTCTATCATTTATAAAATTGGATTTAAAATTTGTAGTTTAATAATAGTAGTATATGGCTCCGGATGTAGGATTCGAACCTACGACCAAGTGGTTAACAGCCACCTACTCTACCGCTGAGCTAATCCGGAATAAAAATGAGATTATAATAGAAATCCAAACTAAAGTCAATATTTTTTTGGATTTTTGCTTTTAAGATGACAAAGTGGATAGAAACTTATATATTTCATTATTTTGATGGTCTGGTTCTTTTTTTAAATGATCTATGGCTCTTAAATCATTCATATCTCTATGATTTGGATTTGCACCTAATTTTAGTAGAGTTTCTAAAATTATGATATTTTTGTTATTTAGTGCTGCATAAATAAATGCTGTGTATCCTATTTTATTAGAATAATTCACATTCGCACCTGCTTTTACTAGTCTAATTATAAATTCAGGATTTGAATTGAAAGTTGCAGCATAAATTAATGGAGTAAATCCTATATCATTTACCATATTCACATTTGCACCTGCATCAATTAATGCTTGCAATACTTCTGGATTTGAATTTTTTTGCGCTGCTCCCATTAGTGGTGTTGCTCCACCTTTTGTTTTAAATTCTAAGATAGCGCCAGCTTTTATCAATTCTTTTATTACTTCAGGATCTTTATTCTCTTCTGCAGCAAACATCAATGGAGTGCACCATTCATCATTTTTATCGGTAATATTTGCACCTTCTTTTATAGCATTTTTTATATCAGCGAGGCTTCCAGATCTAGCCACATTAAAAAAATTTCCATTATATTTTTTAACCTCTACCACTACTTCTTCTTCTTCTTGTTTATTGAAAAATCTATCAAATAAACCCATTTTAAAATTTCCTTGTAAATTTGACATAAATTAGAATTGTAAATTATATTTTTAAAGTGTAAAAAAATCAATTAAGCCTGTATTTTTTATTTTGATAGTTCCATTATTGAATAACTTTTGGAATCTTTTTATACTATTTTTGCTAAATAAATTTTCTATTTCATTTGTTGCTATTGGTCGTTTTTGCAATAAATTGATTATATCTTCATCATTTAATTCTATTAGATTATTTATATTAATATTTTTTCTTTGTGGTAGCAGAATAAATAATCCATCAAAGGTTCTGCTTAGTTCTACTAATTTTTCATAACTTACAGCTTTTACATTATAAGCAGGTGGTCTATCTATTGTTCCTAGATCAATTCTATCGACTTTAATTTCTCTTAAAAAATTAGCAAGCATTTCCATATCTTGTTTGCTGTCATTGATATTTTCAACTACTAGAATCTCACATATTAAGATGTTTTTTCTAATTTTTGCATAGCTTCTTATGCCATCTTTGATATCTTCTATCGTTAAGTTTTTGTGTGCTCTATCGACCTTTTTAAAGCTACTTTGCACGATAGAATCTAGGCTAAATTTGACAATATCAAATTCTTTGAGCGCTTCTTGTATATTTTTATCTCCAAAAAGAGATCCATTGCTTAATATTAGACTTTTTGTTTGCTTGGGGATATATGGTTTTATCTGTGTGATGAATTCTTTTAAGTGCGGATATAGTGTTGGCTCTCCATTTGCCGTGATTGTAAGCACATCAATTTTTTTATATTTTTGTAGTGATTGTTTTACGCTATCTACTAGCTCATCTAATGGTAATACTTCACTAAAATTTGATATTGTTTTTGGCTCTGGTGCTTTTACTGGTTGTAATTCACAATATACACAATCAAAATTGCATTGTTTCTTGTATGGTGATAAATCAACACCAAGTGAGATACCAAATCTTCTTGAGTGTATTGGACCAAATGTGATATTTGGCATTGTTGTCCTTAACTTTATGATTTGAATGAATTTTTATACTTAAAAATGCCTTTTATATTATTTAAATACTCAACCATAAAAATCATAAAAATACTGATAATAATTGATGTGATAACCATAAAGATCCATATTTTATTGCTATTTAGGCTTTTGTGTTGCGAAATGATTGTGGAAGTTACTTCATATTCTTTTTGAGATATGCTTCTATCTTTGTTTAAATATATGAAATGTTTATTTATTGGTTTGCCTTTTTTATTTATACTGTTTGTTATATCTATTAGCGATACTACATCATTGTCATACAAGTCTTTTATGACATCTAGCTTATGACCATTTTCATTTTTAAATGATTGCTTCATATCATATACAATGTCGCTTTTGTTTATATTGTTTATGATTTCTTGTATGCAAGATTGATCATTTTGTAGATGTATGGCATATATATCAAAATATATTTCAGATGTATATAAAAAGTATTCATTGATACATTTATTTTCTCCTTTGAATTTATCAAGTTCAAGATAGATTATTTTTGGTGAAATATAAAAGTCATTATATTTTTTGATTTTTATTATTGCAAATTTATCTTCTTTATCTATTTGGTGTATTATATTGTTTTGGCTTATTTTCTCTATGTTTTCTATTTGGTTATTAATAAAAAAAGAACCAAAAATAATACATATTAATAAACTTGCAATAAAAGTTATCATCCTCCTCTTTAGTGTAATCAAGATTGATATTGAGTTATAATTTTTATTATGTTTCATTGCTCTGCCCTCTTATAATAAATAATAAAATGGATAAAAACTCATTTCTGGGTATGAAAAAAATAATGAAGATACATTGCTATCTAAGTATGAACCTATAAATAATGTGTAGAATCTTTTAATAAAATAAAAGAAAAATATAGGAAATACAAGATAGAAAAACTTTCTAAATGCAATAAATAATAAAAAATAAAACAATATATGTGTAAATAAAAATACAATTCTAGCTGGTATAAATTGCAATAAAAATATCATAAAACTAATTGTTGCTATATATTTATATTCATTAGCTAATTTATCTTTTGGCATTAAAACAAAAAAGCTAAAAATAGCCCCGAACATAAAAATTGCTTTCATAATTGGTATATATCTCATATAATAAAGATTCCAGCCATTGGCATCTATGTAATGAGTAAGATATGCATATATTTTTATTGGCAAGTATTCCTTAAGTGTGATTATTAATTCTTCTATGTTGGTGTTAATATATGAAGCATTGCTCATAAATGCAAAGATTGCAATAAGGATGAATATAAGTGAAACCCTTGGATAGTATTTCACTATATGAAATAGTATAAAAATAAAAATTGCAGATGTGTGGAAACTTGTTGCAATGGCTAAAAATAGGAATTTTATATTGATATTTTTTGATGTTAGCGCATATAGTAATATCACGGAGCTAAAAGCCTGTCTTGTTAGTCCAAGAGATTCTATAAATACATCAATAAACATAGCAAATGCAATGAGTGCTGCTCTTTGTATGAAGGGTATAAGTTTTGTTATATGGACCTCAAGCCAAACATAAAAAATAGCACAAATACTAAAAGCTGTAACAAATAATAATTGATGTGGAAGTAATCTAGGTAATGCAATTGATAGAATCTTATAAAAAACACCAAGTCCAATCTCTATCCCACTACCCCATACATTTAAAGAACCAGAGATTCCATCATAGATATCAAGATAATTTTGATAATATCTACTAAAGTCATCATCATAATCTATTCCAATGTTAAAATGAATTCTACTTGCATATATAACAGCGATATCCCAGATTAAAATCAGTGATAAAAATATTCTCCAGTTTCTATCAATATATTTAGAAAACAAAATCATTGTGAATAATAAAAAAATATAAGAATAAAATGGAGAAAATGGTAATACAGCAATAGGAAAGAATAGTATTAATTTTAAGGCTTTATTATTTAGATGTAGTCTACCCCCCCCTATGGCGCAAATATTTGTTTTTGTATTGTTATTGCTTGTCATTATTATAATTTCTAAGAAACTCTTCTAAATTGAATTTTTTTCTATGATTTTCTGTAAAAATATGCACCATAATATCACCCAAATCAGCAATGATCCAATCACCACTTTCTTCATCAACTGAATAGAAAGTCTCACCTTTTGGCTTTAATTCACTCTTTAGATAATCCAATAATGCAAAGCTGTGTTTATCTGCAAGGCTTGTAGCAATGATTACATATTGTGTTATATATCCACTATCTTTTAGGTCAAAAAGTGCTATATTGTCAGCTTTTTTGCTATCTAATAAATCAATAATAAAATCTAATCTTTCTTTCAAAAATGCCTCGTATTTGGAATTAAGCTTGAAATTCTATCTTAGAATCTTTAAAATTAGCAAAATTTTTATTTCTTATTTGTGTAGATGAGCTTTTATTGTTTGTGTTTAAAATAATAGTTTTATCTTTTTTGTAGAATCTGCTGGATTTGATATTTATATTATTGCGTTTTGCTATGATGAAATTGATTTGATTTTCTATTTCATTGATTTTGTGCCATTTATGTAAATCACATAATATATCCGCACCAATTACTAGATGTATAGAACTTGGATTGTATAAATTTTTAAAATACAAAATAGAATCTATTGTGTAAGTGATTTTGTTTTGTTTGATTTCATAATCTGATATAAGTATTTTTTCATTTTTGTTTATTAGCTGATTAAGTAGTAGGATTCTATCATTTGCGGATAAAAAAGTTTGATTTTTAAGTGGATTTAAAAATGCAGGGAGTATGATTATTAAATCTAAGAAATCTAATTTTAATAATTCGTTAATTATATCTTTATGTCCAGAGTGAGGTGGATCAAATGAGCCACCAAAAAGTGCTATATTAAATCCCAACTTTTTGCACCAAAATCATATAACATATCACACCACCTAAAATGCTAACTATCGGTATTTTGATACTTATATGAAGTATTACAACCACTAATATGCTTAAAAATTCTTTTAATCCATAAAATGGCTCTAACATATTTACATCTTTTAGACAATACACAACAAGCATTGCAATAATCACATTTGGTAATATATTTGAAATATAGTTTATAAATGGTGGAATCTCTTTTGGCATAATAAAATATGGTAAAAATCTAGTAATGAGATTTGCAATTGCAATAACAAAAACAATAAGCAAACTATCCATTTTTTCTCTCTAGTATTGATATTTTTGTTTCTATTTTGTTTTTTAGCAATGCAAAAATAATAATACAGACTATGATTGATATAATCAAAAAATATTGCGCTCCTATTGTAAGTAGAAAAAATACACTTACACATATTCCAATAATTGTTGTGATATGCTCTTTTGATGCTTTCCACTGATCAAGAAAAATCACCACAAATATTGCAGTCATTATGAATTCTAATCCTTCATTGTTGAATCTAAATATATTATTGACAAAAGTTCCTAGCACGCACCCAGTTATCCACGAAATGTAGTTAAACATCGATACAAAAAATACAAATAAATCAGGATTGGAATCTTTATGTGGCTTTTTAGTTTGGATTATCGCAAATGTCTCATCTGTTAGGCAGAAAATGTTGAAAAATCTTTTTTTATCCATTTTTTTATATCGTGGAAGCATTATTAATGTATAAATACTTTGTCTAGAATTTAACACTAGTGTTGTTATAAAGATATTAAACAATCCAAAACTACTACTAAAAAAGCTAATTGCTAAAAATTGCATCACACCAGAATAAATAAATATACTCATTCCTGCAGCCCATAATGCTCCAAATCCACTTGCTTTTAGTAGGATTCCAAATATCATACCCATAGAAATATAGCCAATAATAATTTCTATATCTTTTAAAAATGCATCTTTTATCGTAATAAAATTCATAATAGCCCTAATTTTTATGAAATCTAAAATGAAGAATAAAATAAGAAAGTAGCATATACAAAATACCTAAAAATAGCAAATGATAAAAATCTAATTGTATTAATGAAAATTCTGCACCCATTTGATTTAATTTTAAGAATCCATCAATACTTGGTGTAATTGGTATAAACCACATAAAAAATCTAATCCACTCTGGTATCATTTCAACTGGCCATATAAACCCAAGTGCAAATAATAATGGCATACTCATAACTAAAGTTATTTGTGGGATATGCTCCATTCTGTTAAAAACACTACCTAAAAATACACCAAATGCGCTTGTTGCTGATGTGAAAGCCATACCAAAAATGATTAATTCTATACTATTTGCGAGTGTTGTTATGTTGTATAGATCGTATATGAATCCAAAATAAAATAAAAATAATGGGACATATATAATGCAAAGTGAAATAACCCTTGCATTAATTAAGAAAAATGGATTAACTTCGCAGAAATAACCTCTTTTCCCTTGTGAGAATTGTTGATTTTGGATTCCACATAATATGCCGCAAGACATAATCAGTGTTTGATGAAGGATAAAAATTAATATAGCTGCGATAACATAATTTAAATATCCACCACTTTCATTAAATAATGGTATAAACCTCCAGTTTATAGTTTTTAGATTCTCTATATTTGTATGCTCATCATATAGTGCTTGCATTAGTTTTATATCTAATTTTAGTGCGTTAGAGGCATTATTTAATCCTTCAATAATAGTGCTATGTATAAAAAAATATGAATTATCCGCTATGTAATACACGCTTGGAGTAGATAATCGTATAGAATCTCGCTCAAATCCACTTGGAATATATAGTATCCCATGTATTTTCTGTTTTGTTATTAGATTGATTGCATTTTGCATAGTTGTGTTATAAATTATATTTACTTTTGGTGAAGCATTAGTGTTAAATATAAAATCTCTACTTAAGCTTGTTTTATCCTCATCTACTACTGCTATTTTTTGCTCTACTACTATATCGTTTAAATAAGGGCTTGGATAGAAAAATGCATATATAACATTACCGCCAATGATGATAGTAAGGATTGAAAAACTTGTTAATATCGTTTTTAATTCCATCTTTATTGTGTTAAATAGTTTTATCATATTGGTCGCTTCTTTTTATATATTATTGCACCTAAGATACCAAATAATAAAAATGGAAGATTTGCAATAATTAATCTTAGGCTATATATTGGATCTAAGCCGTAATTTGCTTGTTCTATATAGACTTGCATATATCGCATTATGGGTAATATAGAGCTCCAAAATGTAGGAAATAGATCCATGCTATTTAAAGGATATGTGATGCCTAAAAATGCAAGACTTGGTGCTGAATAAAATGCAGCAATACTAATTGATCTTATATGCGATCTAATTAAAGCATATATAAATAATCCTATACTATTGTATGCAAAGATCGTGATTATCGCATTTAGCACTAAAATATAAAAA
This sequence comes from uncultured Helicobacteraceae bacterium, assembly GCA_944323755.1. GTDB lineage: Bacteria > Campylobacterota > Campylobacteria > Campylobacterales > Helicobacteraceae > NHYM01. The sequence continues at coordinate 205,397 of CALUTR010000002.1, read as the reverse complement.
CTTCCATTATTTGGATAATCCAGTGCGTAAAATACATTATTCATAATAAGCCACCAAACAAAAAATATAATTGTATTTATCAAAAATTTAACTGCTAGGTGTTTGTGTATAGAATTTAATCTGTTGATTTTGTTTTTTATAAACCCTACATCTCTTTCATCATGTGCGATTAATGCAATCATACAAAGTATGATAAAAAGCTGCCATGAACAAGGAAGAATCGCTGTTAGCAAGAATTGCGAAAAATTACTATGTGGATTATAAAGTGAAATGATTTTTGGCATAAATTCTATGCTTTTTCCAAGTGCTAGTGTTGTGTTTTTAGAATTTGCAATATTTCTTGTAAAGTTTAATTTTGCATCTTTATTTTTAAATACCAAGGTTAGTGCGCTTTGTATATTTTTACCTATGAATACTAATTGAGTATTGTAATAAATAGCCACTTCAGGGGCGATGTGCTTTTTAATATTTGCTTCAAAATGATTTGGTATCACAACTAGAGCATATATATTTTTTGACGCTATATCATTTTTTGCTTCTTTTATGCTGCCGTATTGTTTTGCTATTTTTAATACACTTGAAGAATTTATATCAAATATTAGATTTCTAGATTCACTAGAATTATCTAAATCAACAATGCCAATTGGTATATCAACAATCAAAGCTTTAGAAATAGTGGAATACACAAAAAAGCCAACAAATAAAGGCATTATAAAATACATAAATAATAAGAATTTATATTCTATGATGTGCTTTATTTCAAGATTTAATATTTTTAGCAATGTGTATTCCTAGAAATATCATTATTGCGGTATTAATACACTCATACCAACTCTAAAATCTTCAATCCTATCTACAAAATCAGCTTCAATTTCATATGACTTCATATCATATTCTTTGTCTTTATTTGCTGCTTTCCAAGTTGCAAACTCTCCAAGTAGTGAAATATATTTAACTTTAAATTTTGCATTTTTATTTAGAGCTGGAATGAATCCTTCAAATTCGCTATTTACTTTGAAATTTTGCAATTTATCCTCTCTAACACTAAATTTTAAATATGCATTATTTGTGTCTATCACTAAAACAACTGGGAATCCGCTTGGTGCTAATTCATTTGTATGCAGTAAAATATTACTTACTTCACCACTAATTGGCGAAAATGCTTGTGCATCTTTTGCATAAGATTCTACCTCATCAAGTGTTCCAAGTGCAGCTAACTCCTTTTGCCTTAAAGCTTCCTTTGTTTCTTTTGTAGCGCCATCAAGTGCAATTTTGTATTGTTGATATGCTGTATTTTCATTAAATTTCGCACTTTTGTAGTTGGTCTCTGCTTCATCGCGTTTTTGTAGGCTTACAACGCCACTATCATATAAATTTTGTATTCTTGTGTATGTTTTTTCTGCAAGTTCAGCCATTGCTTTTGCTGCTTGATATATATCTTTTGCAGATTCAATACTTTCAATCCTAGCCCCATTATTGGTCTCTTGACTTAGTGCTTTTGCTGCTTCATATCCAGCTTTTGCTTGTTTGATTTTTGCATCTAATTCAGGGCTAAAAATAGTATATGCTAAATCACCTTCTTTTATTAGATCACCTTTTTTGACAAATATTTCATTAATCCTTCCTGCAACTTTTGATGAAATACTATATTGCGTAGCTTCTATTTGTCCTTGTATGAATGATGGCTTTGGTTTGTGTGCTAAATAAAAGCTAAAAACAAGCCAGATTCCAATAATTATTATAATAATACTAATACTTATGATTTTAAACGCTTTCATTGCCTTTGAATCTGCCATTTCACAATCCTAATAAAATGTATAAAATAAATCAATATCATTGCTTAAAGCACATAATTTAGCCAATGCAATAACATATCTGTATTCCGTTTTTTTGAGTTCTATTATTACGCCAGAGAGTGCATTTCTAGCATCGCTAACTTTTGTGCTATCATTCATTCCATTTTTAAAAGCTTCTTCTTGTAATCGTAGATTTTCTTTTGCAAGCTCTAAACTTGAATTTAAATTCAAATAACTCTCTTTTGCAAATAGCACTTCTTTGTAGGTTTTTTCTGTTAAGAGTAATAAATCTTGCTTTGCTTGTGAATACAGATGATTTACTTCATTTTGCGCTATTTGACTTGCTTGATATTTAAAGATTCTGCCATTATTGCTTAATATGGAGAATTTTGCCATAATGCCTACATTCCAGTTTGGGATCATTCTATTTAGTAAAATATTATTATCTTTGAAAAAATATCCACCATACAAACCAATAGTTGGTAAAAAATTTGCAAATTCGATATTGCTTAGTTCATTTGCTTGTAATTTTTTGGTTTCTATCGATTTTAGCATCGGATATGAATTTAGAACCTTTTCTTTATAATAGTTGATATTTTCTAATTCTTTTTTGCTAACTTGCAATGGTGATGTTAAGTTTAAATTAGTGATTCCGCTATGATTTACCTCTACATTATTTGTGATATTTTCATTTTGTAATATTGTTTTAAATGCTAAAAGTGCTACCTCAAGAGAATCTCGCGATTCAAGTGTTTTATTTCTTGCTTTATCGTATGCTACTTGTGCATTTAGACGCTCAAGCTTTGCAATTTGCCCATTTTTTTCTAACTCTATTGCATTGTCAAGATGAGCTTTATGTCCATTTTCTATATCAATTAGCGTTTTTAAAACCTCTATATTAAGTATTAATCCATAATAATTTTTTACCAAATCTTCAAATAGATTAATCTTTTTAAATTGAAATAAAAAATTTGCATCATCTATATTTAAATCAGCAATATTTGAAGCAGCAAATCTTCTTCCACCTGTGTATAATGGATACATAATACTTATTACACCATATGCAAGATTATTGGAGCTAATATGAAGTGAATGATTAATACCTGATATGTTTGGAATATTTACATCAAGTATCATAGGATCGCTAATGTATGTATAATTTCCTATAATATCTATGTTAGGAAAATATAACATATTTGTAGCAGTCTTTAATTTTCTTGCTTTATCAATATTTAACTTGCTTGCTTTTAATCCATCATTATTGAGTAGCATGTTATTAAAAGATTCTTCTAGACTTATATCATATGCATTTAAAAATGTTGAAAATAATACTAGATAGAGAATCTTAGATAATTTATTCTTTGTTATAAAATACAATTTCAAAGCCTTGTTTTACTAATTCAGAGAAAGATCCATCTAGATAATATACATTATCAAATCCCATTTGCGCTAATTCATCGCTTATATATTTTGCAGTTATTCCATGATGGCAATATAGAAGAATCTTTTTATCTCTGTTTTCCTTTGCTATATAGCTAATTCGTTGTGTGGATTCTATATTGATGGCATTTTTTAGGTGATCTATTAAAAAATATCCTTCACCTCTTACATCTATCAATAAAAATTCATCAATTTTGTTTTTTAAGTCTTTTGGTTTTATTGCTTTTGTATCCATAATACTGTATCCAATATTTAAATATAACTATAGTGTATAATACTATAAATTTTTATAAAATCTTTAATTTTATCATTTTATGTTTTAAAATATTGATATTCATGCCAAGCATATCTGCTGTCTGTTCTAGATTTTTATTGTTTGCAAAATATGCTTCTTTTATATATTCTCTCTCTAAATCTTCAAATTTTGATACTTTTTTATTTCTAGATTCTAAGAATAGGTCATCTTTTGTTATATATTTGCCTTCACTAAGTATAGTAGCTCTCTCAATAATGCTTAAAAGCTCTCGTATATTTCCAGGCCATTTATATGATAATAATGCTTCAATTGCCTCATTTGATAGCTTTTTGTCGCCACATTGATAAATATTAGCCACTTCTTTTAAATGTGAATTTGCAATATTGATAATCTCATCTTGTCTTTCTCTTAGTGGTGGAATCTCAATAATAATCGTTTGTAATCTATAAAATAAATCTTCTCTAAATTGATGATCCTGCATTTTTTCATATATATTTGCATTGGTAGCAGATATGAATCGAACATTTATTTTGATACTTTTTGTGCCACCAAGCCTTGTAATTTCTTTTTCTTGAATTGCACGCAATAGTTTTGCTTGTAGTGCAATAGGCATATCACCTATTTCATCTAAAAAAATACTGCCTTTATTTGCAAGTTCAAATAATCCCATTTTTGCTTGTGTTGCATCGGTAAATGCACCTTTTTCATATCCAAATAATTCAGATTCTAATAGATTTTCTGGTAGGGCAGCCATATTTATCGCTACAAATGGCTCATTACTTCTAGCCGAATGATTGTGTATAAATTTTGCAAAAACTTCTTTTCCAACTCCGCTTTCTCCAAGCAATAATACATTCACATCACTTTTTGCACTTTTTAATGCGATATTCTTAATGGAATCTAAATTCTTGCCATCTAGATTGATTTCATTATTTATTTTGGTTGGCTTTACTTTTGATTTTATTTTTTTTTCTTTTTGTGTGCGTTTTATAGCTTGGACTAGCAAATCAATATCAAGTTCAGTTTTGATAAAAAAATCTTTAACACCAAGTCTGATAGCATCTAATGCAACCCCAAGTGAAGCATATCCTGTGATAATTATTGCTTCATATTTTCCATCTAGTTTTTTTAAAAAATCAATACCATTAATATTTGGCATATTGATATCAGTAATGATTATGTCGCAATTATCATCTTTAATGCCTTTTAGAGCATCTGTTGCATTTTTATATGATTTGATATTAAATTCATCATATTCACTTAATGATAACTCAAGAGATTTGCGTATATTTATATCATCATCAACGATTACTACATTCATTCTATCTTCTTTATAAACTTTATATTAATTTTATTACCATCAAAAACAGCTAAGATTCTGTGTGGCCAAAACTCAAATTTTGTTTTAAAATTCACCATATTGTTTATATATTTTACATCATCGCGTATTTTAGCATCGATATTTTTATGCAAACAATCTAGTATCATTTCTTTATTAGCTTTTAAAATATCTATCAATTTAGATTCTGCTTCTATATCATTTGGTATAAAATCACATTTCCCAACAATGGAGTATTTTTTGCTTGTTGTTAGTGATTTTGTTATATTGTATTCTTCTCCAATTAGTATTTGATTGTTTATGATAGCTTTATATGAAACGATAAATTCATCATCACCTTGAGCTATCATAGCTAGTAATAATATCTTAAATATTATCTTCATTATTTGCTATATCTTCTAGATCCTTTTCTTCTTTTTGACATTGTGATAGATGGACAACTTTGTCTTTTTCATTTAAAGTGATAAATTTTACTCCACTTGTATTTCTGCTTGTATCTCTTATTTTATCTGTATCTACTCTTATCATTTTCCCATTTCCAGTTAGAACCATCAAGTCAAGATTTGCATTATTAAAGTTTAAAACATTTACCATATTGCCTGTTTTTGATGTAAGCTTCATAGCAATAATTCCCTTTCCTCCACGACTTTGAAGTCTATATTCTTTGGCTAGAGTTTGTTTGCCTACACCTAGTTCGCTTAAACTAAATAATTTATCTTCATCATCTTCAATCATTACAGCACCAACTACAAAATCATTTTTGATCTTAAATTTAATACCTGTAACGCCTCTACTAACTCTTCCTATCTCTCTTAGATCGCTAATTGGGAATCTTATTGCAATTCCATAATATGTAGCAATCAATACACTTTGTGTTTTTGGTGTAGCAATATGCGCGCTTACCAATTCATCACCATCATCAAGATTGATCGCTCTAACACCATTTTGTCTAATATTTTTATATTCACTCAATTTTGTTCTTTTTACGATACCCTTTTTTGTGAAAAATACCAATGACTTATCATTATTGAAATCTTTTGTGGTTATTGTTGCCATAATTTTTTCATTTTGATCTTTATTGATTAGATTAACCACAGCTTTACCAATAGCAGTCCTGCTTGCCTCTGGAATCTTGTATACTTTTAGCCAATATAGTTGTCCATTGTTTGTGATAAACATTATTGTATCGTGTGTATCAGCAACAAAAAATGATTCTATAAAATCATCATCGTGAGTGTTTCCGCTGATTTTCCCTTTTCCACCTCTATTTTGTTTTTCATATGTTTTTAACTGCACTCTTTTTACGTAGCCTCTATGACTCATTGTTACTACTACTGGTTCATTTGGTATTAAATCTTCAGCATCAATAGAGTCGTAATCATCTTCTATTTCTGTTTTTCTTTCAGTGCTAAATTTGTCTTTGATAGCAATTAATTCTTCTTTTATGATTCCATTTAATTTATCTTGGCTTTTTAATATAGCGCTAAGTCTTTCTATTTCTTCTAATAACTGTTCATATTCTTCATCAATTTTATCTCGCTCAAGACCTGTTAGCCTTTGTAATCTCATCTCTAAAATTGCTTTAGCTTGAATCTCACTTAAATTAAATTTAGCAATTAACTCATCTTTTGCAACTTGTGTGTCTTTTGAATTTCTAATTAATGCTATCACCTCATCAATATTATCAAGTGCGATTTTTAAACCCTCTAAAATATGTGCTCTCGCCCTTGCTTTTTCAAGCTCAAATAAACTTCGTCTAATTACAATTGTTCTTCTATGATTTAGGAATAAATGAAGTAATTCAAGTAGTGTAAATATCTTTGGTTCTTTATTGTTTATAGCAAGCAATATAATTCCAAATGTTATCTCCATTGTTGTTGTTTTGAATAAATGATTTAAGACAATTTCTGCCATTGCATCTTTTTTTAATTCTATTACAACTCTAATTCCATCTCTATCTGATTCATCTCTGACTTCATAGATACCATCAATGACTTTATCTTTTGCAAGTGTGCTTATTTGCTCTACTAATTTTGCTTTATTTACTTGATATGGAATCTCATCAATTACTATTACATCTCTTTGTTTTGTTTTTTCGATATGTGTTTTTGCGCGGATTCTAATTTTACCCTTTCCACTGCTATAAGCCTCAATGATTCCATTTTTGCCAAATATAATTCCACCAGTTGGAAAATCTGGACCTTTGATGAACTCCATTATTTCTTGAAGTTCTGCGCTGTTGTTGTCTATTAAATATATTAATGCATCAATCACTTCGTCCATTCTGTGTGGAGGGATATTTGTAGCCATACCAACAGCAATACCACTTGATCCATTGATTAAGAGATTTGGGATTCTAGTTGGCATAACATCTGGCTCTTGAAGTGTATCATCATAATTTGGGACAAAATCAACTGTGTCTTTTTCTATATCTCTCATTATCTCTTCACTAGCTTTGGTCATTCTAGCTTCTGTATAACGCATAGCAGCAGCACTATCACCATCTATGCTACCAAAATTGCCTTGACCATCAACTAACTCTAATCTCATAGAAAAATCTTGCGCCATTCTAACTAATGCGTCATAAACAGCTATATCTCCGTGTGGGTGGTATTTACCTATTACATCACCAACAATCCTTGCAGATTTTTTATATGCTGTATTTGAGGTTACTCCAAGTTCGTGCATAGCATATAAGATTCTACGATGAACAGGTTTTAATCCATCTTTTGCATCAGGCAATGCACGCCCTACGATAACACTCATTGAATAATCAAGATAACTATCTGTAATAGAATCCTCAATATTAACATCGATAACATCAGTATTGCTTGTCAAGTCGTCCATTATTTCCTCTATGTTGTTGTAAAATTTAAGGTTAAAATTCTACTTAAAAAATCTAAAATTAAGCAAAACTATAAACCAAGTGAAACAATAAAATATTTGTCACCTATATCATTGTATGAGATGCTTCCATTGTGTGCTTCTGCAATTTGTTTGCAAAATGCAAGACCTAATCCATTGCCTTTGATTTTTGTAGTTTTAAATGCTTCAAAGAGATTGTCAATATCACCTGCCAATACGCCATTATCATATATTTTTAAAATTTGATAATTTTCTTTGATGAAAAATTCGATTTTTATAATTCCTTGATCTACTCCTTCGTGTTCTTCTATTGCATCAATTGCATTAGAAATTAGATTTTGAAGTAATAGCTCTAATAGTTCTAAATCACATAAAATGCTTTTTTCTTGTATATCATATATGAAATCTATGTTTTTACTGTATTCAAAATACGCTATAGAATCTTCAATGCTAGATTTAATAATAGAGCTATTGTGTCTAAGGCTTGCTGCTTTCACGCCTTTGCAAAATAATAATGTAGTATTGATTAGACGCTCCACTCTCCATAATGCTTTTTTCATTTCTAATATATAAATACTATGTTTAGAATCTATATTTTTAGATAAACTTGATAGCATTAATGCAATTGCGCCTATAGGGTTTCTTATTTCGTGTGCTAAATGTGCTGATACTTGTCCCATTGATGCTAGGCGTTCTTTTCGTTTTTCATTTGTTATATTTGTAGCAGTTATGAGAGTTTTGTTATTTTTTTTACTACGCTGCATTAAATAATATTCTTTATCAAATAAAATCTCGCATTCATTTGATTCTTGTGGATAGATCTTTAATATATCATCAATTTTTTTTGCATAAGAGTTGTAGTAAAAATAGCTATTATCATCGTTGATTACCCATATTGGATTTGGGATAGATTCTAATACCAAGCTGAAAACTTCTTTTAAGTCATTAAACTCTTTTTCTGCTTTGTATGTTTGCTGTATAAATTCATCTAAAATATTTAAAATATGCTCTTTTTGATCTTTTGTTGTTATATTTGATGGAATGGATTTAAAAATATCTTCAAAATTATCCATATTTTTTAATCTTTTTGCTTGTTTTGTAACTCTTTTAAGTAATTAAACAATAGATCACTATACCCAAATGAGCCACTCAAACTTTGTGAAATACTATCTTTATACATAGATTGATATATCTCACTTCCTGCTTCTTTTGGGTATGGAGAATTTTCCATATTTAGTGATGTATCAAGTAGAATCTTAAGTATTAATGCTTCAAATGAATCTGTTTGTTCTCTTAGTTTTAAATCATCTGAATTTGGATTGATATTTTGTATTGGTTTATTGTAAATTGCTGTATTTATATGCATATTTTGTAATCCTAAAAAGATTTATATGCATATTTTAAGCAAATTATATTCCATAATATTTATCGTTTTGTTTTATTTTTTATCATTTGAACCAATTTTATTGCATTTTCTCTTGGTAAATCAGGGAGCATTCCATGCCCTAAATTAAATATATGACCACTTTTTTTGCCCATAATTTTTACTATTTCATCAACACCTTGCTCCATAGCATTAAAGTCATAGATTCTACAAGGTTCTAAATTGCCTTGTAGGACAAATTTCTCACCTAATGTGTGTTTTGCATACTGTATGTCAATGCCCCAATCAATGCCAAAAACATCAAAATTCTTCTCTATCATATTAAATGCATTTAAAAAACCGCCAACACCTTTTGGAAAAGCAATGATTGGAATATGTGGATATTTCGATTTAATATATTTTGCTATATTGTTGATATAATTAAAACCAAATTCAAAATATGAATTTTTCTCAAGTGCTCCAGCCCACGAATCAAATATCATAACTGCATTTACACCAGCTTTGATTTGCAACTCAAGATACATTTTTAACTCATCACTTAATCGCTCTAATATGCTATGTAATAATTTTGGATTTGTATGTAGCATTTTTTTAGAGTTTGTATAAGTTTTGCTACCTTGCCCCTCAATCATATATGTGGCAAGCGTCCAAGGAGCGCCACAAAACCCAATTAATGCTTTTTCTTTATTTAGCTTTGACCTAGTGAGTGAAATGGTATCATATACATAATCAAGCCTTTTATGCGCCATAGGTTGTAATAATTTTAAATCATCATTATTTCTTATGTATTGTTGAAATTTCGGACCTTCATTCTTTATAAAGTCAAGTTCTAATCCCATCTCAAGTGGAATCACTAAAATATCGCTAAATAAAATTGCAGCATCACAATCCAAAATATCAATTGGCTGCAGTGTTACTTCTGTAGCGAGTTCTACATTTTTACATAGATCTAAAAAATTACCAACTTTTGCTCTAACTTCTCTATATTCACTTAGATAACGCCCAGCTTGCCTCATCAACCAAATCGGTGTATATGGAGTTTCTTTTCTATTGCACGCATCGATAAAAATCATTATTTCTCCTATTTTAAATTTATTAACGCAGTTGGTGTGAAATTATTACAAAATGGATTCTAGCTTAGTATAAGGCTATTTTCAAATTTCTCAAATTCACTTAATTGCAATCCATTTCCTAAAATGCACCACAATAAGATTCTAGCTTTTCTAGCATCTAAGATTCTGCTAATAATTACACCATTATTCTGTAAGTCAATTTCGCTGCCATTATATCCGTATGTTTCTTTTGTACCAAAGCCAAATATAGCGCGTGATGCTACTATAATCGGAATCTTTGTATTTTTTATATATTCCATACTTTTTGCACTAACATGCCCAGAGCCAAAGCCATTAATTATCACTCCATCATAATTTTTATACATTTCTAAGAGTTCATTATTTTCAGCTAGATTCTGCTCTAAAAATAGGATTTTTTTATTATCTTTTGGTAATTTATATGTGATTCTATTTAAAGGATTGGCAAAGAACATAGGTTTATTTTCCACTATCACACCCTCTAAATGCAACCCATCAAATGCATCAATAAAAGTTGAAAATATCTTTTTAACCCAATTTGCAGAAAAAATTCTATCTCCAGCAACGATTAAGACGCCTCTATTGGTGCTATTTGGATTACAAGCAAGTGTGATGCTTGATTTTAGATTCCACAATCCATCGTATGCAAGTTCTCCCTCCATTTTCATAGCACCGCAAAAAATTACACTTTCTTTTCTATCCCAAAATAGATTAAAAAAGAAGCTACTTTCTTCTATACTATCTGTTCCTTGTGTGATAATTATTGCATTTATACCGCTATCAACCATATACTTTGCATATTCTAAGACTTCACTTAATATGTCAAAATCTAAGCTTCCGCTTGGTAGATTGCAGAAACTTTTAGATTCTAATTTTATATTTGAATCTAAATCTCCAATAGCATTTAATCTAGTGATAAAGGTATCTGCATTGCTACTTGGTATCCCTGCATTAAGCTCATTGTCTTTGTTCATTCCTATCGTTCCACCAAGACTGATTATTAGTATTTTAAACAAAACATTGCACCTTAAAATAAAAATAGCTTGCTATTGTAACAAAAATGAATGCCGAAGGAAAAATGAGAATCTAAACTTTTGTTGTTTTATATATTTTTTAAAATTATTTTTCTAAAACTAGTTTTTTAATTTAATTAAATATTAATTTTAAAGGATTCACAATGAAAAATATTATGAAAATAATATCTCTATTTCTTATTTCAGCAATTTTTATTGCTTGTGGTAATAGTCAAACATCAAGTGAGAATGATAACAACGCATCATCAATACAATCAAATGATACATCACTTAGTGATATTATTAAAAAAGATAAAGTTGTAATTGGAGTTTTTGGTGATAAACCTCCATTTGGGTATTTAGATAGTAATGGTGTAAATCAAGGTTTTGATGTGTATATAGCAAAGAAAGTGGCAAAAGAATTATTAGGCGATGAGAATAAAATGGAGCTAGTTCTTGTTGAAGCACAAAATAGGGTTGAATTTTTAAGATCAAATAAAGTTGATATTATATTTGCAAACTTTACTCAAACAAAAGAACGAGAAGAGGTTGTTGATTTTGCACTACCTTATATGAGGGTTGCACTAGGCTTGGTGTCTAAAAATGGAGATATAACAAATATAGATGATCTCAAAGGTAAAACCTTGATAGTTAATAAAGGTACAACAGCAGATTTTTATTTTAGCACTAATTACCCAGACATAAAACTTATAAAATTTGATCAAAATACCGAAGCATTCTTGGCATTAAAAGATGGTAGAGGTGATGCTTTGTCGCACGATAATTTATTGCTTTTTGCTTGGGCAAATGATAATCCGCTATTTAAAGTTGGTATAACTCATATAGGTAATGATAATGTTATAGCTCCAGCAGTAAAAAAAGGTAATACAGCTTTACTAAATAGATTAAATGAGATTTTAATTAAATTGGGAAAAGAGAATTTTATGCACGAAGCATATAATGTAACATTAAAAGATGTATATGGTAAAGATGTGGAAGCAGATAGTGTTGTTATTGAAAATAAATCTTAAAAATTGATTTTAAATGCTATAATATGAGTTTTTAATTTTACAAAAGGAGAAATAATGCCTAAAATGAAAACAAATCGCGGCGCTGCTAAGAGATTCAAAGTAAAAAAGAATCTTATAAAAAGAGGCGCTGCATTTAAAAGTCATATTTTGACAAAAAAATCACCAAAGAGAAAAGCTAATTTAAATGCTCCTCATTATGTTGATGATACAAATGTGAAGCAAGTTAAAAAGCTTTTATGTATGGCGTAGTTTAAAATAATCCCCCATATGGGCAAGTGAAGCGAAAGCTACCACCTAAATTTATAATTTTAATTAAACTAAGGTAAAGGATAAAAAATGAGAGTAAAAACTGGTGTAGTAAGAAGAAGAAGACATAAAAAGATTTTAAAACTCGCAAGAGGATTTTATAGCGGAAGAAGAAAACATTTTAGAAAAGCAAAAGAACAACTTGAAAGAAGTATGTATTATGCATTCCGCGATAGAAAGCGCAAAAAAAGAGATTTTAGGCAATTATGGATCGTAAGAATTAATGCGGCTTGTAGAATGAATGATATAAGTTATTCTAAGTTTATTTATGGGTTAAAGTTGGCAAATATTGATTTGGATAGAAAAATACTAGCTGATATGGCTATGAATAATCCAAATGCATTTTCTCAAATAGTGGCAACTATTAAAGAAAAAATATAAATTCATTTGATTGTTAAAACCTACAGATAGGCTTATGCCTATCGTTTCCTTTTATATTCTTCGTAACTATTTGTTATTTACAATCTTTAACTTATCAAACTAGGTATTTTTGTAAGCTAAATATTAACTTGCATTGTATAAAATACTTTCTAATGCTGCATTGATTGTTAGTATTGAATGTTGCATATTGAATTTTAAATTTAGGTTGGGAAAATAATGACAAAGACAATAGAAGAATATGAGTTAAGCACTCAAGATCAAGAGAGCTATGAAGAATTTACATCATTTTATGAGCAAAGTGAAAAAAATGAAAAATCAAGCAACGCAACAATATTAACAAAAGGCAAGATTGTTAAAGTTAATAATGATAATGTGATGGTTGATATAGGGCAAAAAGCAGAATCAAAGATGCCTATTAGTGAAATTAAAGATAGTAATGGAGATTTGATATTTAAAGAAGGCGATGAGATAGATTTACTTATTAGTAATTCAAAAGGGAAAAGCAAGATTTCTTATAAACAAGCCTTAAGACAAATGAAGACAAAAGAATTAATAGAAAGAATCAAAGATGACTATCAAGATAAGGTGATAGAAGTTGAAATTATTAGTAAAAATAAGGGTGGTTTTGTAGTAATTTGGAAAAGTGAAAATGTAGAGTGCTTTTTGCCTATAAAGGAATCTGCATTAAAAGCAAACTCTAAATTTAATAATAAAACAATAAAGGTGTGTATTATTAAATTAAGCGATAGCGGAATTATCGTATCTAGAAAGCGATATTTTGATATATCCAACAAAGATAAAAAAGAAAAGATTGAAAATATGAAAAACGCAGAATCTTTACAAGGCAGGGTTGTGAGTGTTAAAGATTTTGGTATCTTTGTGAGTGTTGATGATGTAGAAGGTTTGGTGCATTCAAGTGAAATATCATATAAAAACTTTGTAAATCCAGAGAAACTATATAAAGTTGGTGATAATGTTTTGGTTAAATTTTTAAATTATGATGAAGAAAAATCTAAACTTTCATTGTCTATCAAAGCATTAAGCAAAGATCCTTGGGAGGATATTCAAAATCAGCTTCAAGTTGGATATACAATAAAAGCTATAGTTAGCAGTTTGCAGCCTTATGGTGTTTTCATTGATGCAGGTAATGATATAGAAGGATTCTTGCATATTACAGAGATTTCTTGGGAAAAAAATATTAAAAAACCAGATAGCTATTTGCAGGTTGGACAAGAAATTGATGTTGAAATAATAGAACTAGATCCATCAAATAAAAGACTTAGGGTTTCATTGAAAAAATTATCGGATAAGCCATTTACTCAGTTTGTAAAAAAATATAAAGAGGGTGATATTTTAGATGGTGAGATTGCTACCATTACAGATTTTGGAGCTTTTGTAAGATTTGGCAATATAGATGGATTATTGCATAATGAGGATTTATCTTGGGATAAACAAGATAGATGTAAAAATGTTTTAAAAGTTGGTGATAAAATTACAGTGAAAATCTTAAAAATAGATAGGGAAAATGAAAAAATTTCTTTAAGCAGGAAGGTGTTATTAGAATCTCCTGCTAGCATTTTTGCCAAATCACATAAAGTAGGCGATGCTGTATCTGGTAATATAGTTGAAATTAAGGATTTTGGAATTTTTGTTCAGTTGGATAAAAATATAGATGCTTTAATTAAAAATGAAGATTTATCTCCACTTAAAAAAGATGAGTTGCAAATTGGTGATAAAGTTGAAGCAAGTATTATTAATATAGATTCCAATAATAGTAAAATAAGATTATCTGTAAGAAAGCTAGCTCGTAAAAAAGAACAAGATGAAATTAAAAATTACAATAGTGATGAAAAAATGACATTAGGGGATATTTTAAAAGATAGACTCAAATGAATTCAGTAATTAATATATTATTGTTTTTTGTATTTATTCTTATGTTGGCTACATCATTTGTAGCCATTAATATTTATATTAACAAAACTGCTCACATATCTCACGATGTTTATAGAAATATTAAAAATACAGATATTAAAGAATCTAATGAAATAAACCCTAGCTCTTGGGTGCAAATATTTGCAAAACAAGAATTGCATAATTTTAGCTATCCTAGTTCAGAATTATTTATATCATTAGATTTTTCAGATAAAAAAAGAACAAATACTTTAAAAATCACAAATCTTGATTCTTATAAATTTTTTTGTTTAAATGAAGTTTTAAAAAGTAATAATATAAAATTTGCCTACCAAAAGATAGCAGATTCTGTTATTTTAGAGGTTGTGCTTGATGGGGCTAATTTAAAAAATACATTAATCAATGAGTTAGATAAATACAATATCTCATATAGCATTCAATAAATAAGGGTTTAAAATGTCAAAATACAAAATAGTCGTATGTGATCACATACATCAATCTGGTTTGGATTTCCTTCAAGATCAAGATGATATTGAATTTTTTGATTATTCTAATTTGAATAAAAATGAATTATTAGAAAAAATAAAAGATGCAGATGTTGCTATAACAAGAAGTTCAACTGATGTTGATGAAAGATTTATACAATCTGTAACAAAGTTGAAAGCTGTTGTTAGGGCTGGTGTTGGTGTTGATAATGTTGATATAGATGCTTGCAGTAAAAAAGGTATTATAGTGATGAATGTGCCCACTGCAAATACTATTGCTGCAGTTGAGCTTACAATGGCACATATTATTAATGCAGTTAGGAGCTTCCCTAGTGCAAATAATCAATTAAAAAATCAAAGAATTTGGAAAAGAGAAGATTGGTATGGAATGGAGCTAAAAGGTAAGATTCTAGGAATTATAGGGTTTGGAAATATTGGCTCTAGGGTTGCAGCACGTGCAAAAGCATTTGAAATGGAAGTTATTGCATATGATCCATATGTAAAAGATTCTACTATTATTGATGCTGGAGTATCTTGCGCCAAACATTTAGATGATATTTTGAAGTGTGATATTATAACAATCCATACACCAAAGAATAGTGAAACAAAAAAT
Source organism: uncultured Helicobacteraceae bacterium (assembly GCA_944323755.1). Taxonomy (GTDB): domain Bacteria; phylum Campylobacterota; class Campylobacteria; order Campylobacterales; family Helicobacteraceae; genus NHYM01. The sequence continues at coordinate 189,486 of CALUTR010000002.1, read as the reverse complement.
ATGATCACTAAAAATGAAATATCAAAGATGAAAGATGGTGTGATATTGATAAATTGCGCTAGAGGTGGATTGTATAATGAAGATGATATATTTGAAGCTGCAACAAGTAAAAAAATTAGATGGCTTGGGATTGATGTTTTCAACAAAGAGCCAGCACTTGATAATCCATTACTTGATTTAGATAATATTTATGTTACACCACATATTGGAGCAAATACACTTGAATCACAAGAAAAAATTGCAATTCAAGCAGCAAGTATAGCAGTAGAGGCAGCTAGAGGCAGTAGTTATCCAAATGCATTAAATTTGCCTATCAAAGAAAATGAGATTCCTATTTTTGTGAAGCCATATTTGGATTTGTCGCAGAAATTAGCATTCTTTTTATCTCAAATTACAAAAGAGGCCATACGGAGTATAAAGATCACTTGCAGTGGTAAATTAACGCCATATGCAGAATCTTTTGGCACATTTGCAACACTAGGAATGCTAAAACATTCACTTGGAGATTCTATAAATTATGTTAATGCTGTTTTTGTGGCAAAAGATAGAGGTATTAATGTAAGTATAGATACCAAAGATAGTCTATCAAGTGTATATAAAAATCTCATTACAATAGAAATTACAACATTAGAAAATACGATGTCAATTAGTGGTTGTGTATTTGATGAGGATAAATTGCGAATTATTGATATAAATGGATTCTGTATTGATATCGAGCCTAGCGGTAAAATAATATTATTTAAAAATACAGATGTTCCAGGTGTAATTGGAAATGTTGGTAATATTATGGAGAAGAATAATATCAACATTGCTGATTTTAGACTTGGTAGAAAAAAAGAAAATGGAGAAGCATTAGCTATCATTATTGTGGATAATCACATTACAGATGAAGTATTATCTGAATTAAAGATGATAAATGCTTGCATTAGTGTTAGTTATGCAGTTATCTAAATGAGGGTAACCCCTCTTTTAGAATCTTATCTTAGTATCCACTCCTAAATCTTCTCGTATATTTATATAACTTGGTGAAAAATATAAAAATAAAGCGAAATCATCATACCCAAAGCCTTGTTTTACTTTAATATCAAATTCACCTTTTGTATTTGATTTAATTGCCATAGTTTGCACGCCATTTACAATGTTTCCAATTGATTGCACACTTAAATGTTCAGGCATTAGCAGGTGATTTTCTTGAACTTTTAGATTTGCAGGGTGAGATGTGTTGATATACCAATTTTGTGTATTTGATGATGGGAATCTAACCCTAGGTGATAGCACACTTTCTAAATCAGCAATATTACATATTGGTGCTTTGCAATAAAACTCATAATTCACCTTTGGGTTTGCAACAAGAGCGTCGCTTTGATTTGTATTACTAATGAGTGAGATTCTGCCACGCAATAGTGCTATACGCCAATCATTTTTAATTCTAGGTTTTATTCTGTAAATTGGGTATTTCATATCAGCATTGTAGAATTGAATATTCATCGTAGTATCATTTAGATTAAGGATATTTGAAGAAAATGCATCAAGTGGTGTTAAATCTCTATCTAAGATCCCACTACTTGATAATTTTCGCACAACTCTAGATTCTGAATTATCTAAAAATGTAGTTTTTGGAATGATAGAATCTTGGATATTCTCATTGATAAATACAAGATTATTTTTATTATCATTGAGTTTGATTGATATATCTTTTGCAAAACATTCATTTTTAAAGTTTCTAAGCATTTGATTTTTATCATTTATAGCTTTTATATTTAGTTTTGTTGTTGGTAGATTGATAATTGCTGGGATAAATGTGTGTTGATTATAATATATTTGCCTTCCATTATTTTCTAATTCTATAAAAAATGAATAAGGTACAATATCAACTCTTTTTCTAATTACAATTGGCTCTTGGCATAGGATTTTCCCTGCATTTGTTATATCAATATTATTTGGAAGCGAATTTAAACATTTTCCTTGCATCTTATCATCTATGGATAGATTATGACCTATAATAAGCTCTAATTCACCGCTTGCAACATCATTAAAGCCAATATTTAGATTGCTATTAGTATATTTTCCATTGTCAAAATTTATTGCGCCTTGTATATTCTCTCCAATTGCATCGCATTTTCCATTATCTCTATTAAACTTGATTGACAATGGAGTTAGTAAATCGCTAAACCCTCTATCTAATTGTCCATTTATTGTCCTTGCACTGGCATTTGTATTAATAATAATTGGATTATTTTGCGTTTTTAACACTAAATCAAAACTTGAATCAAGATTTTTTGTGTTGTTATTTAGGTGGTATATAGAATTTTGTGCAGTTTGTATGGCTAAATCTAACTCAATTTTATCTGGTATCACGCTAATTGGCTGACTAATTTGTGAAATAGTTTTTCCAGATTTTGTGATATGGCATGCTATGTATGCTTTTGTAAATGACGAGGAATATTCAAAATTATAATTTAAAACATAATGAAAACCATTACCACTTAGCGTAGAAAAACTTTTTTTGCCAAGCGTATCTACAAATTCACAATATTTATTTTCAATTTTTTCTTGTGGATATGTTATTTTGCCATTAGAATCTAAAGCATATAAAATAACGCTAATTTTACCTATCTGTCCGCTTTTTTTGGTATATATTTTATTGTTATAACTTTTTAGATTTTCAATCAAACAGGAAACCTTAGTATAATCACTACCATTGCATATTTTTTCTGCTTCTTTAAAAACAGGAAACTCCACTATAAGTGGTGCTTGTGTTGTGATATTATTCGCATTTAATGACAAGCTAAATAAAAAATAACAAAATATTTTTATGATTTTTGATTGCATTATTATAAAACCTCGTATTCTAAGATTCTAGCAATTCCTGATGTTCTGCTAGATATTAATTGAAATGGTGAAGTTATTTCTCCATTGATTGCTATATTTCTAAGAAGTAATCCACGATAGTATTTTGAATAATGTGTGCTTTTTTTACCATTTTTAAAAAATTCAACTTTTGTATGCGATAATTCTAATTTATAGGCTTTTTGATAGAATCCTGCACGCAAATCTAGTATCTCATTATCTTTTAGATATTTATCTAACATCACATTAAATCCCTTATAAACTTCGTTTATATCGTTGTTTAAAAATATTTCACCTTGCTTTAACTTGTAATATGGAATCTTATCTGATGCTCGTATAGCACCAAATAAATTACTAAATATAATGACATTATTCATTATAAAATCTAATCCATTATTTGGGATAGAATGTATATCAAGTGCTTTAAATGCAACTCCACTATAAAGATAGATGGATTCTGTTGTATTTGCGCAGTTTAAATTACTGCAAGCATTTATCATATCTAGATTCAATGTTTTTTGACCAAAGATTCTAGATATTTCACCATTTGTAGAATGTTTTATAAAATCCATATATGATTTTATAATTTTTAAGCGATGCGAGTTTAGCTCATTGAATATTAAATGATTTAGAAAATCAAAATCGCTATTTTCATTGTTTTTGTATATAAAGTTTTTATCTTCACTAGGGCTAAATAGGACTATCATATCAATATAATATACACTTGTTGTGGTCCGTGGACACCAAAAACGGTTTTTAATTCTATATCAGCTGTTCGAGATGGTCCTGCAATAAAAAGTATATTACTAGGATTCCCGCTATTTTTTAATAAATTCACTCCATCATTTATGCTTTGAAGTATATTTTTTTTCTCCAAAATAACTATGCAATTTTTTGTAATAAGAGATGTCAATCTTGGGTGCTTTTGGCTTGAGGTAATTCCAAATACCCCTACATCTGCTATACCGCATATAGCTTTTATTATGGAGGTATCAGTATTAAATAATGTCTCTCTTATTTGATCTACACTTTTATCATATGGCGTAATAAAGAATTCATCATTAAGACTAGATAATTCTATATTTAAATCATTTAAATCAGGTGTGTAAATAATATTTTTTGCCTTTAGTGTTTGTAGTGTGCTTCTTATATCATTGATAATATTATTAGATTCTATTAGTATGGCTTTATTTGCACTTTGCATTATTTTGTATTCTTCTAAAATATCTTCTGATGAATGTTTTATTAAATCTTTGTATTGTTTATCTAGCGTGGATAATTTATTTTGTTGTAATGCTGTTTTTACACTTGATAAAATTGCCTCTCTATTCATAAATAACCCCTTTTAAGTTCTTTACTTTGGAGTGAAGTGTAGCATCAAGATGTGGATAGCTTCTGCAGCTAAGCCAATTTTTTAATCCCGGTATTAAACTTCCAAAGATGTTTCCATATTTACCAAAGATTCTAATTTGCCAAATTAATAGTCTCCACTTTACTCCACTTGTAGCTAAGTTTCTAAATATTGCAAAACTTTGCTTTTCTATTTTGTTTCTATGTGTATTATGGTAGCCTATAATGCCACCTCTTCCCTCGCCTGCTTTTTCACTTCTTAAATCTCGTATAAGACTAGCTAAAGGTATTTTCACAGGGCATACCTCAGAGCATCTTTCACAAAGAGAGCATAAATTCAACATAGGGGCACAATTATCAAGACCAAATAATTGTGGAGAAATCACCTCTCCAATTGGTCCAGGATAGGTTGATAAATAAGCGTGACCACCTATTTTATCATATACAGGGCAGTGATTTAGACAGGTTCCACATCTAATGCAACTAAGCGCTCTGTAGTAATGTTTATCTGCTAGAATCTTTGATCTATTGTTATCAAGTAATATTATATGGACTTCTTTTGGTCCATCTAGTTCCCCATCTTTTCTTGGGCTTTTGATGATATTGTTATAACAAGTGATATTTGCTCCTGTTGCACTTGGCACTAATAATAAATCTAGAATACTTGCATCTTCAAAGCTTTCTACTACTTTTTCAATACCACAAATTGCAATGTGAATATCGCACGCAGTTGTGCTCATTCTTCCATTTCCTTCGTTTTCAACAAGCCAAATAGCCCCCTCATTTGCAATGGCAAAATTGACACCAGATAGCCCAATTTTAAAATCTTGAAATTCTTTTCTTAAATGCTCTCTTGCAATATTATTTAGCTTTTCTGGTTCGCTCTCAAGTGGTGCATTAAGCTTTTCTTCAAAAATTTTACCTATCTCATATCTATTTTTATGTATCGCAGGTGCTACAATATGTACCGGAGGCTCATCTATTAGCTGTATTATTAATTCTCCTAAATCAGTTTCAATGGCGTTGATGCCATTTTCCTTTAAAAATGCATTTAGGTGAATCTCTTCACTTGCCATTGACTTGCCTTTTAAAATTACATTTTGAGAGTTATTTTTCATAAGCGATAAAATAATTTCATTTGCATCTTTTGCATTAGATGCCCAATGTATTTTAAATCCATTTTTAAGCGCATTTTGCTCAAATCTCTCTAGTAAAGTTGGTAAATTTGCAAGCGCATTTTGCTTTACTTTTCTGCCTAATTCTCTTAATTCTTCCCAATTTGTATATCTTGATCCAATAGTGTTTTTTCTATTTTTTCTGAGAGTTTGCATAACAGATTGTAGATTTTCTCTTAGTTGATTATCGTTTAGTTTTTGATGTATTATTGCTTCATATTGTTCTTTAGAATGAAAATTGCTTATTTTACTCATAGTAGAATCCTTAAAAACTTACTGCAAATTAATTCGCTGTGCTATAAAATCATATAAATGGACACCTTTTATTTCAAGATTCATTTTTTCCATAGCTCCACTTATATTCATAAGACACCCTGCATCACCAGATATTACATAATTTACACCTTTACTTTTTATATCAGCAATTTTATTGTATACCATTGCTTGTGAGACTTCAGGCTCTTTTATAGAAAATGTCCCACCAAAACCACAGCATTCTTCTTCATTATCAAGTTCTATTAATTCAACATTTTTAAATTGCCTTATTAATTCTTTTGAATATTCTATGCTTTTTGATACTCTTAGTGCGTGGCAATTAGAATGCCAAGTAACTTTTGTCTTTTCTCCAGAATCATTATAAATTACTTTTAGTTCTTTTAGTAGAAATTCGCTAAGTTCGAAGATTCTAGATGAAAACTCTTTAACCATTGAATAATTTCCATCATTATCAAATAATTCCAAGTAATCAACTTTCATCATACCAGCGCAAGATCCAGATGGCACTATTATTGGATATGGTTCTTTAAATAAGCTGATATTATGGAGTGCTACTTGTTTTGTATCATTATAGTATCCAGAATTATAGCTAGGCTGACCACAGCAAGTTTGGTCTTTTTTAAAAATGACTTCAACGCCCTCTTTTTGTAATAATTTAATTGCATTAATGCAAGTATTTGAATAAGCTATGCTACCCAAACAAGTAGCAAAAAAATAAACTTTCACTATTCCCCCTTTTAATAAATAAATCTATAGATTTGAATAATTTTATAGTGTATCGTAAAATTAGTAATTTAAAAGTATTACAGCACAAACAACAATAATAACCCCTATAATGCCTATATAGTTTAACTTTTCTTTATAAAATATGTATCCACCAAGACAAGTTCCTATAATACCAATAGCTCCCCAAGTCGAATATGCAACGCTAAGCTCTATATATTTTAATGCGAAAGAAAGCAAAATAAATGCAATGATTACAAGTAATACAGCGCTTATGCCATAAATTTTATGTTTAAATCCGTCTGATTTTTTTAGTAATAAATTTGCGACAACATCAATTAATGCAGAAATTACAATGATAATAAAATAAGCACTCATTCTTTTACCTCACCAATATTAATCAATATAATGCCAAGAATTGCAAGTAAAATCCCAATTATTTCTTTTGTGCTTAATATTTCATCAAATACAAATACAGACATAAGCACAATACAGCTAGAGCCTAGAATCTCCCACATAGCATATGCTATGCCAACTTGAATCTTCCTTATTGCAAGTGCCATTAAATAGTATGATATAGCGATAAAAACTGCCATTAAAATATAACTATATAGGTTTCCATTGCCTGCTTTTAAGATTCCAGTAGATAAGACTTCAGCAAGGATTGCAAGGGTTAAAAAAATCCAAGCTAGTATTGTTTGCTTGTGTAGGTTCATATTTATAGTTCCTTTCTGATAATAATATTTTCTATCACATCATTTTGCTCTATACTATCAAGAATATCATAGCTATTTTTATCATTTGATTCTATGTTGCCAAATACAGTGTGCTCTCCATCTAAATGAGGACAGTCAACAAAACATATAAAAAATTGACTACCACCTGTATCTCTTCCAGCGTGTGCCATACTTAAAGCCCCTCTTTTATGTGGATTTGGATTATTTGTAACTTCACATTTTATTCTATATCCAGGTCCACCTGTGCCTACATATGGTAAATTATCTTTGCTATATGGGCAGCCACCCTGTGCCATAAAACCTTTTATAACTCTATGAAATTTTAATCCTTTATAATATCCACTATTTGCCAATGAAGTAAAGTTTGATACCGCCTGTGGTGCATCTTTCCCAAATAATTTTATAACAATATCACCTTTATTTGTTTTTATTGTTGCATATTTGCTGTTTTCTAATATTTTTTCATCAATATCATAAATTTTTAGTGTTTCCATAATTTGATTTCCTTTTTTGTATTTTATTTTTAATGTGATGGAATTTTACCGATATTTTCGAAAAATTTGTTTTGTAAGGCTTTTTATCATTGTTAAATAAAGTATTATTTTTAGTTTTTTTTGTAGTATTGCTTAATGGAAAGCAGTTATATAATAACCCAAAAGAATATACGATAATCAATAAAGAAGATTGGATTTTAGGTGTGGTTAAACTTGATATTAATTTTAATAATGGCGAATTTGGTAGCACATTTGGATTTTTTTTAGATGAAGATACGATTATAACGAGTTCCGCGATTACAAGTCTTGGATTCCCACTTGATATAAATGTGAAAATAAAAGATGATAATGCAGATTTGATAATTTGCATAGCAAAGGCTAGATTGCTTGCAAGTGATACAAATAGATCTTTAGCTATGCTAAAAATCAAAAACTATACAGATGATTATTGTAATTATTCAAATGAAAAAATATATCATCAAGAATTAATAAGAAATCAAAAAATACAAATACCAAATTACACAAAACCAGCAAAAAAGGATATTGTAAGCCTTGAAAGTCCATTTTTTTATAAAAATTGTATTCATACAATGTCGGTGGAACAAGGAATGCCATATTTTGATAATGAATATAATTTAATCGGAATATCAAGTAATAATAAAATTATCGCAGTAAATGAAATAATAAATTTTATCAATGATATTCACTCAAAAAGGCTACAATAGTGCTTTTAATCCTTTTAGTTTAAAATCCCATTTCAATTCTATTAATTTCTTTAAAATGCTTGCTAGTTTTCCTTTGACTACTTTATTGCCAACCACCCCAATAGCACAGTCTTTGCCAAGAGAACAAATAGTCCCTTGGTTGCTATAAACGAATTGCTTATTTAATGGCTGATTTTTTATTTTTGCATTAATTATCCGCGCTAGATATTCGCCTTCTTTTAGTGCAATTTGTGCTGTTGGCGCGTGATATCTCCCATTTTTATTGTCTTTTACTAATGCACAATCTCCTATGATAAATATATTGTTATTATTGCAATTTATAGGATTTAGATATCCATTTACTTCTACTTTACTTCTTTTAGAATCAAAAATCTTTGAAGATTCTATAATTGCATTTCCTTTTACACCAGCAGTCCATAATGTGAGATTTGATTTTATCTCACCTTGGTTGCCATTATTTTCTACTATTATAGAATCTCGTTTTATCTCTAGTATTTTATGTTCTAAATAAAATTCTACTCCTAATTTCTCTAAATATTTTTTTGCATATAGTGCATTATCAGAATCAAACATAGGTAAAATCATTGGCATAGCCTCAATGCACTTTAGTTTTATATTATTAGAATTTTTGAATTTATACGCTAGATTCCCAATGAGTTCAATACCGCTAAAACCGGCTCCACATACGACAATATCACCATTTGTTTGTTTCTCTATCATATCATTTAAAACTAAGCAATTATTATAATCTACCATACTATATGCATATTCTTTTACGCCTTTTATACCGAAATCATCACTGTTAAATCCAAGCGCTACAACTAAAATATCATAATCATATTGATTATTTTTTGCGATAACTATATCTTCTTTTATTTCAATGATTTCATCATTTATAAAATTTATAAAATTTGGCAATATATTTGAATATGGAATAGTAATATCATCTCTATGACTTACAACTTCGTGCAATAAAATACTTTTATAGTGGAAATTTGTATTTGATATAAGTGTAATATTTGCACTTTTTGCAATGTTAGAATCTAGATTTTTTATAAAAGATAATCCTGCATAACCACCGCCTAGAACAAGAATTTTCAACATAATAGCTCCTAAAATGTATGATTATTTGTAATTGTGTTTTGTTTAAAATTGTAACTTATTACTTATTTTTTAAATGGAATATGGAATTATATTATTTTCTTATAGTCTATGTGTAAAAATAAAATCCAAAATAGTTATTTATTTTTTAAATAAAGGAGTTTGTGATGAGACATTCTTGGTCTAGTAGTTTGACATATGTGCTGGTAACAGCTGGTGCTACTATTGGCTTTGGTGCCACATGGAGATTCCCATATCTTGTAGGGCAAAATGGTGGAGGGGCATATGTTTTGACATTTATTATTGCAATGATTGTGATAGGAATACCAATGATTTTGGTAGAAAATGTTATAGGCAGGAGAGCACATAAAAATGCTCTTGATGCATTTGATCCAGAGTATCAAAAAAAGTCTTTTTCTAAAGCTTGGAAGATTGTTGGTTATATGGGGCTTATTGGCTGCTTTGGGATTATTGCTTATTATATGGTGCTTGGTGGTTGGGTTATTACTTATATCACCAATATTATAACTGGAAGCCTTAATCTTAATGCGCCAATTACTAATGAAATCACACAAAATTTTTATAATATAAATATCGAGCATAATCCGCTTATGATTACATTTTATACATTTGTTTTTGTGGCACTCAATTTCATTGTGCTTATAAGAGGGGTATCAGATGGAATAGAAAAGGCTGCAAAGTTTCTTATGCCATTATTATTTATTTGCCTTATTGGTGTTGTGATACGGAATCTTACGCTTGAGGGCGCAAGCGAGGGTATTAAGTATTATCTCACACCAGATTTTAGCAAAATCAGCGCAGGACTTTTTATAGAGGTTTTGGGGCAAGTGTTTTTTGCGCTTTCTCTTGGTTTTGCTGTTATGATTACACTTTCATCATATTTAAATAAGCAAGAGAATCTTATAAAGACTGCTGTAGCTACAGGGATGCTAAATACTATTATTGCGATTTTGGCTGGGCTGATGATTTTCCCTTCACTTTTTACTTTTGGATTAGCTCCAGATTCTGGACCTAAGCTAGTGTTTGAGGTATTACCAATCGTATTTTCTAAAATGCATTTTGGATCTTTTGTGGCAGTGGCATTTTTTGTGCTGTTACTTGTAGCAGCTTTTACAACTTCTGTAACACTTTATGAACCACTTATCACCACTGTGCAAGAAAAGCTAGGAATGACAAGAAAAAAGGCGGTATCATTAGTTTTGATACTAACTTTTATTGCAGGGAATTTACCTTGCATCATGGCATATGGACCTTGGAGTGATGTAATGATTTTAGGCAAAAATATCTTTGATGCATTCGATGAAGCAAGTGCGAAAATATTCTTTGTGCTTACAGCGCTTGGAGCAGCATTATTTGTTGGATTTGTGCTTAAAGATGATGCCAAAAAGGAGCTAAGCAATGGTTTTGAAGGAAAGAAATTTGTTGATATATGGTTTAACTATGTTAAGTTTGTGGTGCCATTTGTAATTCTTGTGATTTTTATAAGTGGCATTATAAAGTTCAAAAATGATTATTTTGAATATTTGCAAAAACAACAAAACACACATATTAATTTAGAATCTAAGGAGTAAAATATGATTATTGGTTGCGCAAAAGAAATCAAGACACATGAGTATAGAGTTGGTTTAACACCTGATAATGTTAAAGAATATGTGGCACATGGGCATAAGGTTTTGATAGAAAATAATGCTGGCGCCGCGATTGGTTTTAGTGATAGTGCTTATGAAGAAGCTGGAGCTAGTATCGTTGATAAAAAAGCTTTGTTTGAAAAAAGTGATATGATCATTAAGGTGAAAGAGCCAATTGAGAGTGAATATGAGTATTTCAAAGAAGGACAGATTCTATATACATATTTGCACTTAGCAGCAGATGAGCCTTTAACAAAAATGCTTTTAGAGAAAAAAATCAAATCTGTTGCCTATGAAACCATAAAAGTAGGTAACTCTTTACCTTGCCTTGCTCCTATGAGCTCTATTGCGGGTAGATTAGCTGTGATAGAGGCTGCTAAGTATTCACAAAAAACATTTGGTGGGAGCGGAATGTTATTAAGCGGAATACCTGGAGTAAGAAAAAGTAAAGTTGTTATTATTGGTGGAGGTGTTGTGGGGCTTAATGCTGCACAAATTGCAGTAGGGATAGGTGCTGATGTGAGCGTGTTGGATATTAACACAGAGCGTTTAGCCTATATTGATCAGATTTTTGGTATGAAAGTTCATACAATATATAGTTCAAGAGGAAACTTGTTATCACTTTTAAAAGATGCAGATGTGGTTATTGGTGCAGTATTAATTCCAGGAGCAAAAGCACCAAAAATGCTTAAAAAGCAAGATTTAAAAATTATGCAAAAATCTTCCATTTTAGTTGATGTAGCAATTGATCAAGGTGGATGTTTTGAAACTTCTAAACCAACGACGCATAGTGATCCTGTGTATGAGATAGATGGAATTATTCATTATTGTGTAGCAAATATGCCTGGGTGTGTAGCTAAAACATCTACCCTCGCACTCACAGATTCTACGCTTAATTTTGGATTACAGATCGCAGATCTTGGTGTAAAAGAGTCTGCATTAAAGAATCAAGCTATCTTAGAGGGGATTAATACCTATGATGGACTTTGTACCTATGAAGCAGTAAGCAAGGCATTTAATATACAATACATTGATGCTAAAACCGCAATTAATTGATATTTTGGTGGGTTTTCCACCAAAATGATTTAGCCCTCCAAGCTCTTCATATCAATTACATATCTAAACTTTGCCTTGCCATTTGTTAGATTCTCATAAGCTTCATTGATTTTATCTATACTTATAATTTCAGTTTCTGGATAGATTTTATGTTTGAGTGAAAAATCCATCATTTCTTGTGTTTCTTTGATACCGCCAATGAGTGAGCCATATACTTTCTTATTTGCTGTAAATACAAGCCTTGTAAGATCTGTAGGCACTGCCTCTCCAACAGGTGGAAGTCCAACTATTGCTATCTCACCACCATTTTTTAGCAAATTTACATATTCCATTGGATCATATTTTGTAGGAATAGTTGAGATAATTAAATCAAATCTATCACTTACATTTTGTGTAGAATCATAAAGCTTTGTTACTCCAAGTTTTTTGGCTTCTTCTTCTTTATTTTTATTTCTTGCAAAGACATAAACCTCTGCACCCATTTGCAAAGCATATTTTACTGCCATTACGCCAAGTCCACCAAATCCAGCCACTGCGACTTTATCACCATTTTTAACCCCACTAAATTTAAGCGGAGAATAAGTAGTAATCCCAGCACAAAGAAGAGGTGCAACTTTATCAAGAGGTGCATCTTGTGGGACATTAATAGCAAATTTCTCACTCACTACGATATTATTAGAATATCCTCCAAAAGTAGGCTCATCATTATGAAAGCAATCTTTGCAATCATAGGTAAAGATTGTCTTGCCATTTTCGCAAAATTGCTCATTACTAGCCTTGCACGCCTCGCATTCTCCACAAGAATTCACCATACAGCCAACCCCTGCATAATCCCCAACTTTAAACTTACTTACCTTACTGCCAACTGCAACCACTCTTCCTGCTATCTCATGCCCTGGCACCATTGGATAGATTCCCTCTCTCCACTCACTTCTAGCAGAATGAATATCGCTATGGCAGATTCCAGCATATAAAATCTCAATTAAAATATCATTATCCCCCATAGCATGCCTCGAAAATGAAAATGGCTTAAAAGTATCGCTTTTATGTGCTACTGCATAGCCTTTGGCAGTTATTCTTTTGCCACTTTTTGCTTCTTCTAAATTAGAATCTAAAAGCATATTAACTCCTTAAAAAATAAAATAACATTGCAATTATAAAACATGAGAGTAGCTATCAGTCAAGATAGATCTTTATATAAAATATTAGTTATTTTTTATTGTTTAGAAAATCAAATAATGGTTTATTATTATTTAATCGCTCTTTTAATGTATTTTTTAATGAAGTATGACAGCTTATGCAATTATTGAGAGATTCGTGTTCTTTGTTTTGTATCGAATTTATTTTTTCTACACTATGGCAAGCAAAACAATCTTGACCGCAAGAATTCTGCATTTGTACTCTTGCTAATTTTTCATCTGTATGGCAATTTTTGCAATTTATCATAATGTTATGTTTTGAATCATTGTAGTCTAATTTAGAGTGGCACGATCTGCAATCACCGCTACACGCAAATAAAATATTTAATAATAAAAAAATAAAAACTATATATTTCATATACTAAAATCTATAAATTTAAAATTCAACATAAAAGCACCTATATTTTTTACTTTAATGTCTGTTTTTTGTGTCGTTTTGAATGTATGCAACCCAGCTCTATACCCAGCTTCTAAGCCAAATCCGCTTCCAATATCTATAAAAAGAGATGCAGTGGATATTGCTCCATGTAGATTGTATTGTTTGTCATTAATTGAGTGGTTAAGCAAACCATATCCAAAGCTTATGCTAGGTATGATTCTTCCATTAAAGATTCTAACTCCAAACTTTGCATTTAAATTTATGGAATAGAATCCTCCAGCAGTGCCATCTAGTGATGCACCCAAAAGTAAAATATCATTTGCAAGTAAAAAACCTCTATCAAGTTCAAAATACATTCCTTGCATTCTACTTTTTTTGCCATTCATACTTTTATTTAACATTTCATAGCCAACCATAAATGCGCTATAAGAATTATTTGATACTTCTGCTGTATTGAAAAAATTGTTTATTTTTGCGATTTTATTTTGATCTTGAATGTTTTTTTGTGTGTCTTCTTCGCTTGGAATGCTATTTTCTAATGGTGTTTGATCTATGGATTCTGTGTTTTCTTGCGTGTTTGCATATATATGAATTGTGAATAATATCACTAATACCACTACTCTCAATTATTTTCTCCATTTATGATGTCATAATGCTTGTGATATACTTTTTCCATATTATCTCTTAATTCTTTATACCAATTTGGATTTGAAAAATCAGGTGTATAGGCATCTAGGCATATAGCCCTTGCTTTACTTGCATTTATTTCTACTTTTGCAGCATCAAAAAGTTTTCTTGTATTTACTACGACTATCGGCTGAATCTTTAAATTATATTTTTCAATTAATATTTTAGCACCATCTTTAAATGGTAAGAAATCTCTGCCACCTTTACTTCTAGTGCCTTCTGGAAAAATAGCTAAGATTCTGCCCTCATCAATCTTTTTTTTAGCTTCTTTTATAAGATATATTAATGATTTTTTATTTTCTCTATCTATAAAAATCATTCTAGGCGCTTTTAAAGCGTGTCCATAGAGAAAAATTTCTCCTAATTCTTTTTTTGCAATCCAACATATATCCCAAGGATAATAAGCTTCAAAATAGCAAATATCCATAATTCCTTGATGATTTAGCACTAATATTTGTGCATTTTTATCAAACTCGCCAATGCGCTCTACGCTAACACCATTGATCCAAAAAAATATCTTACTGAACCTTCGAATAGTTCTATTAATAGGGCGAAAAATATACATCAATGCTATTATTATAGCAAGTATGATTGAAGTGCTAACTACAGCCCACAATCCTCGTATTTTATTTATTTTTATTATGTTTTTCATTGCTTCTCTATTTTAAGTTAGATTTATTAATCCAGCCTGTTTTGCCATCATTTGTGATAATTTTATAGTAGTTTCCATGTGAATTTACAATTTCAACATTTGTGTTTGCCATTACTTGTTCTATAATTGTTGAATTACGCGTAGGAAGTATTGTGATATAGCTGTTATTAATAATTACTGCCTCTTTTTTGAAATTAAATGAAAATACCAAATATAATAGCAAAATAACTGCAATAATAATGGATAATATGCGAATTTTTATTGGAATCTTTTTTATAAAAAATGTACCAATAAATAGCAATATAAGTACAACAATAGTGATATTTTGAAAAATTAATGCTTTGTTTATAGGGTTTATATCTTGATTTACGCTTATTTGATCTTTATTAATAGTGTTTTGAATAGATATTTTTTTGTATGATTGTGTTTCTAGATTAAAATACTCAAATTCTACTTCTCTAATGTTATTTGGAATGATTGCATAGTAGATTCCACTAGATTGATCCATCTCTATTGTTTTTCTTTCAAAACCTTGTTCTAGTGCATTATTAAGTTTAAAATCCTCAAGATTCGAATGATCTGCATTTATATCGAAAACAATAATATTGCTATTTTCACTATAAAATTTAATGCTATGGTGTCCTATGTCTAATCTTGTAGCTACAACACCGCTATATAATGGGTGATTATTGTTTAAAGCTATTGCATTACCATTTATTACATCGCTTGTTTCTTGCTCTATTATCTCTCCGTTATTTATTATTACTTCAAGCTTTGGTATGTAGAATTCTGTATTATTTATTTTAAATAAATAAATATTTTCTAAAGAGCCATCATCAAGTTCATTCCATGATGAATTTGGATTTTTTAAAGTGGTATTTGAATTTGGAGAATCTAAAAACCCTACAGAGCTAATAGAAGAGTTATCTAAAACTAAAATGTTATATTTTATAGCGATGGTTTGACCTACATAAGTTTGACTATTGTTATTAAGATTCTCTTGTTTGATGTATATTAATTTTGCCTGATCGTTTGCAAATAAAAACAATAATGGCAAGATTAATAATAAAATTCTACTCACTGATATCCTTTAGCATTGCCAATCCATCACAGCTACCAAGTATGCTTTCTATAGCACGCTCAGGGTGTGGCATCATACCAAATATATTTTTATCTTTATTGCAGATTCCTGCGATTCTATCAATGGAACCATTTATATCATCTGTATATTTGAGGATTATTTGATCATTTTCTTTTAATGATTCTAATTCATTGTCACTAATGTAATAATTACCATCTGCGTGTGCTATAGGTATTTTTATCTTTTGGTTTAATGTATAACTTTTTAGAAGTTTATTGTTTATTGATGATATTTCTAACTCAACCATCTTTGCGTTAAAAGAAATATTTTTATTTCTCATTAATGCGCCAGGTAGCATATTCGCTTCTGTTAGTATTTGAAAACCATTGCATATACCAAGGACTAAACCACCATTTTCTGCATACCTTATGACACTTTTCATTATAGGTGCAAAACGCGCTATAGCACCACTTCTAAGATAGTCACCATAACTAAATCCACCAGGAACAACAACCAACGATGTATCACTTGGAAGAGCTTCTTCTTTATGCCAAACTACAACATAAGGCTTCCCTAGCAAATTGAATGAATGCGCCATATCTATTTCACAATTTGTGCCTAAAAATTGCAATATAGCTATCAAGGTAGTAACTCTATAGTATAGTTTTCGATAACAGGATTTGCAAGCAATGTTTCACTCATTTCTTTTGCCTTATTTAGGGTTTCTTCTTTGCTATCCATTGCTAAATCAAGTTCAATTACTTTTTTTGTTTTTAAATCTTTTATGCAGTCAAATCCAAGTGATTCTAATGCATTTAAAATTGTTTTTGCTTGTGGATCTAAAACTCCACTTTTTAGTGAAATCTCAATTTTTACTTTCATTTGCTACCTTATAAAATTATTTGATTCTATTTAGTATTTCTTGATAAGCATCAACTACATTACCAAGATTTTCTCTAAATATATCTTTATCCATTTTTTTATTACTTTCTTTATCCCATAGTCTGCAACTATCTGGGCTTATTTCATCAGCTAGTATTATATTATTATTAGAATCTCTTCCAAATTCTATTTTAAAATCAATTAGTTTTACGCCTTTAGAATCAAAGAAATTTATTAGTATATTATTTACTTCTCTTGCAATATTTTTGATATATTGAATATCATCATCACTATCTAAGATCCCCATAATTTTACAATGCTCATCATTAATTATAGGATCGCCTAACAAATCATCTTTGTAATAAAATTCAACTAAACTAAATGGTAATTTTGTCTCATCTTTTATTCCAAGTCGCTTTGATAGTGATCCTGTTGCGATATTTCTAACCACAACTTCAAGTGGAATGATTTTTACTTTTTTGCAAAGCATATGATTCTCATCTAGTTGTTTTATGAAATGATTGTTTATATTTTTTTGATTTAATAACTCAAAAATAAGAGAACTTATTTGACAATTAAGAGAGCCTTTCCCACTTTCACAACTCTTCTTTTGTGCATTAAATGCTGTTAAATCATCTTTAAATTCTGCTATTACTATATTTTCGTCATCTGTTTTATATAGCTTTTTACCTTTGCCTTCATATATTAATTCTTTTTTTTTCATATTTTTATATCCCTTAATGCACTTATTTATTTGCAATATTTATTATATTGTTATTTACAACCATTAATATTTTTAATGCGTCAATAGCACTTTTTAGTTGTATATCATTATAAATATCATTGGTTGTTATGATATTTTCATTATTATTAATTTTAATATCCTTATTTTCAATTTTATCTAATTCACCTTGTAGATGCTTTTTTAAATCAGATTCTTTTACACTGAAATCATTTTCATCTTTTGGAACAGCTCCTGGATATACAACAATATCTGGTGTAATACCAACTGCTTGTATTGTCCTTCCACTTGGTAAATAATATCTAGCTGTAGTAAGCCTCAATCCATCGCTTTGATCTAATGGTAATACAACTTGAACACTGCCTTTGCCAAATGTCTTTTCTCCAACAATCACAGCTCTTTTGTGATCTTGTAATGCACCTGCTACTATCTCGCTTGCACTTGCGCTACCACTATTAACAAGCACGACTAATGGCATATCACCAAATGCAGCTTTTCCATTGGCTCTAAATTCTTCATTACTTTCTCTTAACTTACCTTTTTGAGATACAATGATTCCATCTTTAATGAATAAATTACTAAGCTCTACAGCCTGATCTAATAAACCACCTGGATTCCCTCTAAGATCTAATATTACGCCACTTGGTTGTTCCTTTTTGATTAAACTTTCAACTTCTTGTGAGACTTTTTTATCAAAAGTATTAACACGTACATATAGATAATTTGTATTTTCTATTTTCTTTGCATAAGTTGATTTTATAGATATTACATCACGAACTATTTCAAACACCAAAGGCTTTGATTCATTTTTTCTAACAATTGTTAGTTTTACAATGCTTTTTTTCTTACCACGCATAAGATTCATTGCATCATCAATTGTCATATTAATAGTGCTTTTATCATCAATTTTTAAAATAATATCACCAGATTTTAATCCAGCTTTATCTCCAGGTGTGCCTTCTATTGGTGCAATAATGGTTAATGCACCATCTTTTATTGCTATTTGAATACCAATACCACTAAATTCACCATCTGTTTGAACTTTTAATTCTTGAAAATCTTTTGGTGGTAAATATGCAGAATGCGCATCTAGATTTGTCAAAAGTCCGCTTATAGCTTTATTTACTATTTCATTTATATCAACTTCATCTACATAATAATTTTCAACAGATAAAATCACATTTCTAAGTTTATTGTATGCATCTAATCTTGATTGGTTTGAATTTGCCCCCTCATTTCCAAAAAGATTGCTAAAAAGCAAACCAGTAACAATAAAAGCTGATAAAAAACCAGCTAATAGGAATTTATAGTATTTCATCATTATTAACCTAGGAGTAAAAATTTTGCTGATTCTATATAAAAAATATTAAGTTATAGTTTAATTTTATTAATTATTTTTGATTAGATTCTTTAATATTTAGTGATTTAAGTATTATAGATAGTATAATTGCGATTTATTTAAAATAAATAAGTCTACAATAAGAAGTAATAATGCTAAAAAGAGTTGTAATTATTGTTTTGTTGTATTGCTCTATAGCTTTTGGTGCAAGTGGTTTTGTCGTTGGTCTTAGTGGTGGTGTTTCAATGCTTCAAAGTAGTGAAGAATATTATAACAATTATATTGAGATTGACTGGTATGAAGGTGATAAAAATAATACTACTTTAAATTATGGATTAAAATTTGGCTATGATGCATATTTTGTAGAAGAACAAGCCATTAGAATATATTTTGATTACAATAGGAATCATTTTATTGGGTCAAATGATATGTTTAAAAAAGCAAGTATGGATTTATATCTATTAAATGCTGATTATAGATATGATTTTCTTGCATATTCATTTGGTATTTTTGGTGGTATAAATATTGGTTATGTAACATTAAATACAAATAATTCATATGGAGATCATAACTCTATGGGATTTGGTTTAAATGCAGGTTTAGTATATCAACCATTAGAATTTTTAGAATTAGAGTTTAAATTTAGATTAGTAAATACAAATTTTCCAAATAAACAAATTCCTGTAACAATAATCGATGCAACAAGACAAACTCTAGATGCAGATACTCCATATCAATTTATCTTAGGATTAAATTTTAAATTTTAAATTTTAAATTTCATAGAAACTTTAATTGAGATTCTATGATTTATATATGGTTATATACTATCTCCATATCCATAGTTTTTCACAATAAAATCTATATCTTTATCACCTCTACCACTAAGATTTACTAATATTTTTTTACCTTTTAATGAAGGTGCTATTTTTAGTGCATATGCTAATGCATGTGATGATTCTATTGCTGGGATAATGCCCTCTAGCCTACTTAATTCAAAGAATGCTTTTATAGTTTCTTTATCATTTATGGTTGCTATTTTTGTCCTACCAATTGAAGATAGATATGCGTGTTCTGGACCAACGCTTGGATAATCTAATCCACTAGCTACGCTATGGACACTTGCAGGATTGCCATTTTCATCTTTTAGCATAATGGAGTTAAATCCGTGCATAATTCCTTCACTTCCATAAGACAAACTTGCAGCGTGGCTACCTTGTATTACATTATTAGATTCTGATTTACCAAGTGGTTCAACACCAATTAAGTCGATATATTCATCATCTATAAATGCACCAAATATTCCAATAGCATTGCTACCACCACCAACACAAGCAGTTATAATATCTGGAAGTTCGCCTGTAAGATTATAGAATTGTTCTTTTGCTTCAATTCCAACAATAAGCTGAAAATCACGAACAATCTTAGGAAATGGGTGTGGTCCAACAATGCTGCCAATTGCATATAGTGAATTTATAGGATCTTGCAGATATGCCTCAAATGCAGAATCTACAGCCTCTTTTAATGTCCTTCCACCAAAGCTTACAGGAACTACTTTTGCTCCTAATATTTTCATTCTTGTAACATTTGGATACTCTTTTTCTATATCAATTTCACCCATATGTATTTCACATTCCATTCCAAAATATGCAGCTGCAGTAGCTAGTGCTACGCCATGTTGCCCTGCCCCCGTTTCTGCTATGAGCTTTTTTTTGCCCATAAATTTAGCAAGGAGTGCTTCGCCCATACAATGATTTAATTTATGCGCTCCAGTGTGATTCAAATCTTCTCTTTTTAGGTAAATACCAGCACCATTATATTTTTGCGTTAGGTTCTTGGCGAAATAAAGTGGAGTTGGGCGACCTTGAAAATCTCTCCTTATTTTTCTAAGCTCTGCTATAAAGTCAGCATTTTGAGCGATTAAATCATACGCTTCATTGATTTCTTTCATTTGTTTTAGAATTGCATCTGGAATAAATGCACCACCAAATTTGCCGAAATATCCCTCATTGTTTGGAAATTGTTTTAAATATGGAATTTTCATTTTTATACCTTAAACTTAAAATTTGAAAAATTATTTAACTTAACTAAATTGCGGTCAAATAGCGATTATCGCTTTAAAAGAAGTATATTTGGTGCTTTAGTCGCACCAATAAGAGCTAGATACTACATAAACATCAATATACAAAAAAGAAAACATTATATGTAGTATCATATTATTCAAATTACCTTTATCTTTATAAAATTTCGCTATTTTATTAAATAACAATAAAAATGCGTAGCATAATACTTTTAAAATTATAAACTCTGTTTTTAAAAGTTACTTTTTGTATTCCTTTTGTCCAATTTCATAGAAATTCACACCATTTGAATCTATTGCCACAATTGCAGGAAAGTTTTCTACTTCTAATCGTGCAATAGCTTCTGGACCAAGCTCTGGATATGCTAATACTTCATATTTTTTAATACTTTTTGATATTAAAGCACCAGCTCCACCTATTGCTACCATATATACAGCTTTATGCTTAATGATAGAATCTATAACTTCTTTACTTCTGTATCCTTTGCCAATCATTCCACTAATGCCTAAATCAAGCATCATAGGCGTATATTTATCCATTCTTCCACTTGTTGTTGGTCCTGCTGCTCCTATTACATCGCCTGGTTTTGCAGGACTTGGTCCAAGATAATATATTGTTTGATTTTTTAACTCAACTGGTATTTTTTCATTATTTTGAAATGCTTCAAATAACTTTTTGTGTGCTGCATCTCTAGCTGCCATTATAGTCCCAGTAATCAATACATTATCACCTGCTTTTAAATTTACTATATCTTCTTTTGTAAATGGTGCTTTTAGTTTTATTTCCATCACATACTCCTTTATTTTAAAGCTCTATATGAGCATGTCTTGCAGCGTGACAATTTATATTAATTGCAACTGGCAATCCGGCTATATGAGTTGGATACCATTCTACATTTACTGCAAATGCAGTTGTATTTCCACCAAGACCTTGTGGTCCTACACCAGAATTATTTGCAATTTCTAATAATTCATCTTCTAACTTTGCATATCTTTCATCTTGATTATGAGACCCTATTTCTCTTACGGCTGCCATTTTTGCTAGTATTGCAGCTTTTTCCATTGTTCCACCTATGCCAACACCAACAACAAGAGGTGGACATGCATTTGGGCCGGCTAGATTTATAGCTTCTGTGAATACCTTTTTAACACCTTCAATTCCATCAGCTGGAACCAACATTTTCAATATGCTTTTGTTTTCACTGCCAAATCCCTTTGCAGCCATTTTGATATTTAATTTATCACCTTTTACTATTCTAGTGTGTATTACAGCTGGAGTATTGTTTGTAGTATTTTTACGCTCAAATAATGGCTCTTCAACTACAGATTTTCTTAGATATCCACCAACATAGCCTTCTTTTACCCCTTCATTAATTGCATCTTCTAAATATCCACCAACAATTCTTACATCTTGTCCTAACTCTACAAAAATCACTGCCATACCTGTATCTTGGCATATTGGCACAAATGTTTTTTCTGCTATTTTTCCATTTTCAATTAGTTTTTCTAATATGCTTTTTCCAAGAGGCGATGATTCGTTATCTTTAGCTTTATTGAAAGCATTCTTTATATCATCTGTTTGTATGCAACACGCATCAATACATAATTTTGCAACATTTGAAACTATATCTTTATAATGAATTTCCCTCAATTTTTACTCCTTTTATGTTTATTTTGATGTTAAATTAATTTTAAAACTTTTTCTATGAATTGGCGATAAACCATATAATTTTATTAATTCTTTATGTGTTTTAGTAGCATATCCTTTATGTTTATCTAAATGATAATATGGATATTGTATGTGTAATTCATCACTTTCTTTATCTTTGAAGCTTTTTGCAATAATACTTGCAAGTGATATTTGTGGAATCTTGCTGTCTCCTTTGATAATACAATCAATCCCACCTACACCAAAGCTCGTATTTCCATCAAATAAATATCTCTTAGAATCTAGCTTGCTTATAATTTCTAATAATCCTAGTTTCATACATTTTGAGATTCCATTATTATCAATATCATAAGCACTAAATTTAATTACATAATATTTAATGTTTTTATTAATGCTATTGACAATATTATCTCTTTGGATTCTGCTTATCTTTTTACTATCATTGATGTTTTTGATATTGGAAATATCATTAAGGCTGCATTTAACACCACAGATAAATAAACTACCAGCAACGCAACCCCTCCCAGCTTCATCAATACCACAAATGACCTCATCATTATCTATATATTGAAATAAATTCATTATGTAGTAGCCTTATCTTATCTTATGATAATAATTATTATTTTGCAATTCTAGTATAGTTTGTCAAAAATTTAAAATAAGGAAATGAAATGTTAGATACCCTATATCCATTTTTACTTATTATTCATTTATTTTGTGCGATTATTTTTGTTGGTTATTTATTTTTTGATGTTGTAATATATCCAAATGTAAAAAAGATATTAGGTGATGAAATAAATCTAAAAGTTTCATCTGCGATACAAAAAAGAGCTAGAAAAATTATGCCACTTTGTGTATTAATGTTATTGCTAACAGGTGGTATGATGCTATCTAGGTATGTTGGCAGTGATATTGGATTTTTTAATAGTAGATTGCAATCATTATTGATGATAAAAGTAGGATTAGCAAGTGTAATTTTTATATTTGTTGCTATTTCACTTAGTTGTGCTTTTGTATTTAAGTGTAGGAATCCATTAGGAAAGATAATTCATCCAGTAGCTTTATTTTTATCTATTTTTATAGTGATTATTGCAAAGCTTATGTTTTATATATAAAAATTAAAAAAATAAATTGTGATAATATTATGAGTTTGAATTTTATTTTTAAGGAAATCCCATATTATCACATTTAAATCATTCACCAATTGATTTTTATTTTGCAAAAAATTCAAGGAATTTTGTAGTAGAAGAGATCCCGCTTTATCCTTTTAGCGGTAATGGTGAGCATTTGATTTTAAAGATTAGAAAAAAAGATTTAAGTACATTTGAATTACTAAATATCATAAGCAAAAAATTAAATATTAAAAAATCAGACATAGGATACGCGGGATTAAAAGATAAAAATGCGCTTAGCATTCAATATATATCACTTAATAAAAAAATAGCTAAAAATATAGAATCCATCGAATTTGATAATATAAAAATATTAGATTCTACTTATCATAATAATAAAATCAAAATTGGACACCTAAAAGGAAATAAATTCCACATACGAATAAAAAAGCTAAATAAAATCAATGCAGATAAAATACGAAATATTATAAAAATTATTTTAGATTCTGGTATGCCAAATTATTTTGGATTCCAAAGGTTTGGTAATAGAGGCGATAATTATAATGATGGAAAGGCGATACTTCAGCATAAAATAAAAATACGAGATAAAAAACTAGCAAAATTTTTAATTAGCGCATATCAAAGTTATTTGTTTAATCACTGGCTAAGAAAGCGTATAGAAATAAGTCGCATTATAAATGATTTTAATATTTTAGATTCTAGTAATGCATTAAAAATGGAATCTAAAATGATAAAAAATCTAAAATCTCAAAAGCATTTTTTTAAGTTGCTCAATGGTGATGTGATGCAACATTATCCTTATGGAAAGCTTTTTATAAATGATGATGCAGTGGATAATGATATTAGATTTTATAATCACCAAATCGCACCAACTGGATTATTATATGGTGCAAAGAGTGTATTAGCTAAAGATTTAGCAGGACAAATTGAGAATGATTTCATAGATGATTTATTAAAAAATGAGATAGGTTCTAGGCGATTTGCATGGATTTTTATAGGTCATCTTGAGTTTATATATAAAGATGATATTGCAAATGGAGAATTCAACTTTTCACTACCAAAGGGTAGTTATGCTACAATACTTCTTAATCTAATTGCAAATAGAGATGTAGGTGAAGGGGTTGAGAATGAGTTTTGATGAAGTTATAGCAAGAAATAAATTCAAAACAAATCTTGTACTGCTAACCTATATTATCATTTTTATTTTTATTGGCTTACTTGTTGATGTGGTTAGAATTAACGCACAAAGCTTATCTAGCGGCTTTATTGATTTAATTAGCTTTAATGAATTTCCACTTGTTACATTTATGATGCTTTTTATTGCAGTATGTGTAATATTGTTTATGATTAATAATTTTAAAAAAATTATGCTCACTGGTAGTCAGTATAAATTAATAGATCCAAGCAAGGTATTAAGTAAAAAGGAAAGAGATGTTTATGCCTTATTAGAGGAATTAATAAGAGATTCTAATACTTCATTTACTCCTGAATTATATATTATGGAAGCGCCATATATGAATGCTTTTGCAAGTGGCTGGAATGAGAATAATTCTATTATAGCACTCACAACAACATTGATTGAGAATCTAAGAGAAGATGAGCTTAAAGCAGTGATAGCACACGAATTAAGTCATATAAGACATTGTGATATTAGACTTACACTTAGTGTAGGCGTATTAAGTAATATTATGCTGCTTATTGCAAATTATTCTATATTTTTATTTGCAACTAACAATAAAAATAATGGTGCAAATATTGCAAAAATAATATTATTAGTATTGCAGTTTGTATTACCAGTTATTACAGTTTTGCTTCAAATGCAATTAAGTAGAAGCAGGGAATATATGGCAGATAGTGGAGCAGCATATATAATGAATGATAATAAGCCTATGATAAGGGCTTTACAAAAAATAAGTCAAAGCTATACAAAAACAAATTATCAACATATAGATATAAATCCGACAAGAAATGAAGCATATATTTTTAATCCAAAGGAAGCATTTAGTACTCATCCAAGTATAGAAAATAGAATAAAATCTCTATTAGGGAATTGGAATGCATGAATTTTTTATAGACTTTTTTAATAAGATTGGTGAAAATCCAAATAGAGAAGGTTTAAAAAATACCCCAAGTCGTGTGATGAAATCTTGGGATAAATTATATAGTGGATACAATAAAGACCCAAAGGAAGTGTTAAAAAATACATTTAGCGAACATATATGTGATGAGATGATTGTATTAAAGGATATTGAATTTTATTCGATGTGCGAACATCATATATTGCCATTTTTTGGAACCATATCATTTGGATATATCCCAAATAATAAAATCATTGGTATATCAAAATTAGTAGAAGTTGTTGATATATTTGCACGAAGATTGCAGATTCAGGAGAATCTCACCACACAAATAGCTGATACATTTATGAATGAATTGAAACCAAAAGGTGTTATGGTAGTAACAGAAGCAACTCATTTATGTATGATTATACAAGGAGTTGAAAATAAAAATGCTAAACTTATCACTAGTGCTGTTAGAGGAATATTTAAAGAAGATGCTAGAAGCAGAAATGAGTTTATGACTCATATAAAATAATCCAATCTTAACATAAGGAGATAACAGAAATGAAAAATTGGACACCATTTGATACACGATGGATGCTTTCACTTTTTGGTACAGCAGTAGGTGCTGGAATTTTATTTTTACCTATCAAAGCAGGGACAGGAGGATTTTGGCCTGTTGTAGTTATGACTATTTTAATATTCCCAATGGTGTGGCTTTCACACAGAGCATTATCGCGCTTTGTGTGTGCCTCAAGCGATAGTGAGCGAGATATAACACACGCTGCAGAAGAACACTGGGGTATGGGTGTAAGTATTGCTATTACTATATTGTATTTTTTTGCTATTTATCCTATTTGTCTTGCTTATGGTGTTGGTATTACAAATACTTTTGGAAGTTTTTTTATTAATCAACTAAATCTCACTTCTTTATATGATGAGAGCACAAAACAGCTTTATCCAATGACACGCGCTATTCTTGTTTTTGTGCTTGTATCTTTTATGATGCTTGTAATGTTGTTTAAAGAAGAATTTATCACAAAAGTTTGCAACGCATTAGTATATCCGCTTTGTATTGTATTATTTTTATTCTCACTTTATCTTATACCTCATTGGAAAATAGAAGCAATAACTCACATACCTAGTATTAAAGATTTTTCAATCGTAGTGTGGCTTACTTTGCCTGTACTTGTTTTTGCCTTTAATCATTCTCCAGCAATTTCTACATTTTCAAAAAGTGTAAGGAGAGAATACGGCGATGACGCACCATATAAAGCAAATCAGATTCTAAGAAATACAGCTATTATGATACTTGTATTTGTTATGTTTTTTGTATTTTCTTGTATTTTATGTCTAGATTCAAATGATCTAAAAGAAGCAAGAGAAGCCAATATTCCTATTCTTTCATATTTTGCAAATAAGTTCCAAAGTGAAATGGGAGGACAAAATTCGATTGAATATATTATCATAGGTTATGGAGCTCCACTTGTAGCATTTTTAGCTATCCTTAGCTCATTTTTTGGGCATTATTTTGGTGCAGCAGAAGGCTTAAATGGTATTGTTCGAAAAACACTAAAATCAATGGGTAACCAAAATCCTAATCTCAAAAAAATTAATATATTTACTACTATCTTTATGTATGTGACACTAATTATTGTGGCGTATATCAATCCTAGTGTGCTTGATTTCATCGAAAGCTTAGGTGGTCCAATCATTGCTGCAATATTATTTATTATGCCTATGATTGGTATGTATAGCGTTGCTAAAATGAAAAAATGGCAAAATAAACCACTTGATTTATTTGTATTAATTACTGGAATCTTAACTATTGTAAGTGTTGTGTATAAATTATTCTAGTATAGGAATTCAATATGAGTAATTTTAATATATTTAAAATAGGCGTTGGTCCATCATCATCTCATACACTTGGACCAATGCTAGCTGGTAATCTATTTTGTCAAAAAGTAAAAGATAAAATAGATGTAATTTCAAAAATAAATATCACTCTTTATGGTTCTCTTAGTTTAACAGGTAGGGGACATTTAAGCGATAAGGCTATTATTTGGGGGCTTAGTAATCTGAAGGCAAAAGAATTGAATGCAGAGATACAAGCAGAAGTAATATCAAAAGCTTTAGATTCTAAAAAAATGAATTTTGCTGGTGAGAAAGATATTGATTTTGATTATAGCAATGATCTTATTTTTTCAAAAGACTTCCTTGAATTGCACGAAAATGGCTTAGAGATAAAAGCATTAGATGATAATGGAAATATAATAGATAGTGAAAAGTATTATTCAATTGGTGGTGGATTTGTTATGAGTGAGGCTGAGCTTATTAAACATAAGGAGAATCCAAATTCACAAATTAATAAAAATCTTGATATCAAATTTAATACAGCTATGGATTGCCTTGAGTTGTGCAAGAAGTATAATTGGAATCTGGCTCAATTATCATATAACTATGAATTACAGTTTCATACAAAAGATGAAATTAGAAATTATTGCTTAGAAATATGGGAGGTAATGCAAGAGGTTTATTATAATGGAATCCATCCAAAAGATATTAAATTACCAGGCAGTTTAAACTTGAAAAGAAGAGCTATCGGGCTTAATCAAAGGATAGCATTAACAAGTGACCCTATGGGTATAATTGATTTTATTTCGCTATATGCAATTGCAATTGCTGAAGAAAATGCTAGTGGTGCTAGAGTTGTTACAGCTCCAACAAATGGTGCTTGTGCTGTTATTCCAGCTGTGATGTTGTATGTTAAAAATCATACAGTTGGATTTAATGATGATAAAGTGATAGATTTTTTACTTACAGCAATGTTAGTTGGATATTTATATAAGAAAAATGCAAGTATTAGTGGTGCTGAAGCTGGTTGTCAAGCAGAAATAGGAAGCGCAAGCTCTATGGCTGCAGCAAGTTTAGCCACAATAATGGGTGCTGAAGCAAGTATAGCGTGTAATGCAGCAGAAATAGCAATGGAGCATCACCTAGGATTAACTTGTGATCCAGTTGGTGGCTTAGTTCAGATACCTTGCATAGAGAGAAATGCTTTTGGCGCTATAAAGGCAATAACTGCATCAAGAATAGCTATGAGTAGAAAATCAACTCCAATAGTAAATTTAGATGATATTATTAAAACTATGTATGAAACTGGTAAAGATATGAACTCCAAATACAAAGAAACATCACTTGGTGGATTAGCAAAAACTTTATCTACTGTTTGTTAGGTTATTTGTTTGCAAGCAATTCTAATACTAGATTTGCTTGATGTCCTGCACATATATTTACCCTTGGTGACATAAGTCCATTTCCTGGTTTTGCTGCATTTATTAAATCACCACATACATAAAAATTATTAGCAATTTTTCTTGTTTGAATACTATTTGAATCTCCATATCCAGCTAAACCAGATCCACAAATAAGAACTTTATCTTCAAAATATTTATGAAAATTTTGAGCCAACATTGCTTTTGCAGTGGCGCTATCAAAAGCTTCACAAACAATATCATCTAATATAAATAGATCTTTAATATTAGATTCTTCTATTTTTAGTGTATTAATATGCACTTCAATAAATGGATTAATTTTTGCTATTTGCTCTTTGAGTGCTTCTGTTTTAAATTTTCCTAAATCATCTATCATATATGATTGACGATTTAGATTGCTTGGTTCAACCACATCAAAATCAATTAGATTTAATCGACCTATTCCGCTTCTTGCAAGCATTATTGCAATATGTGACCCAAGCCCACCTAATCCACAAACAGCAACACTACATTTTTTTAGCTTATCATGAAGTTTTGGTGTATGTCTTGCTCTCATCATTGCATCAAGAGCATCTTTTGGAGGGAGAGTATCTTTTGGTATACAAAATAAT
The DNA here is from genome assembly GCA_944323755.1 of uncultured Helicobacteraceae bacterium. Taxonomy (GTDB): domain Bacteria; phylum Campylobacterota; class Campylobacteria; order Campylobacterales; family Helicobacteraceae; genus NHYM01. Next base: position 159,564 of record CALUTR010000002.1, on the reverse strand, counting down.
TCATCAAATTCTTTTAATTCATGTTTTTCTTTCGTAGCAAAACCATTAATAATCCAAACATCGCTGCTATTATTACTATTTTGCATGAAAAAATCTTGACTATTAGTAATTTGTGTATCTATTTCTTTACCATTAAATTTAATTTTCAATTACAACTCCTTTTTTTAACAGGACTAGATTATAACACAAATAGAAAAATAGTAGATATGAAAAGAATTTATTTACATACATTTTATAAAATGTATGTAAATTGTAGTTATGGAAGATTTACTTTTAAAATCTTAGATTCAGCCATTTTAGGTATCCAAAGATTTTCTCCATCAGAAAATATATCTGCCGGTCCTTGCATAAAATCCATTTTTATAGTTTTTACATTTCCATTTTTATCAATTCTATATATAACTCCTTTTAAATTTTCTCCCCAATCACTAACAAGCATATCTCCATTTTTTGCAAACACTATACCATCAAGAGCACCAAGTGGTTTGGTAATTGCTAATTGTTTTTTATTATTTAAATCAATTGCAACTACACTACCTTTAGATTTACCTGCAGGATCATAGCCAACAACAATCAAACGATTATTATTTTTATCAAGTAATAATCCATTTGGACCAGCAAATTTAGAATCTAATTTTACAAAAGTATCATATTTATTATTATCTATATCAATTACATGGATTATTCCAGTACCTGTATCGCTTACTAATAATGTATTGTTATCTAAAATTTCTATAGCATTTAAGAACACCGCATTTTTTATTGGTAAATTAAATACTTCTTTTTTATTATTTAGATCAAAACCTTTTATAGTATCAATGTCAGCTACATAAAGAATATCATCTATGCTATTCATTCCTTTTGGCGCATTTAAATTACTTATAAATTTTTTTTCTATGACATTTCCATTTGAATCTAGTTTTGAAATAAAACCATCATTATCCTTTTCTAGTGGTAATAATTCTTTTCCTACATTACTAACAAAAATACCATGTTTATTACCATATATACTTTCTGGACTAGCAAAACCATCAAATTCCTTAGCTTGTAGTGATAGACTACAAAATAGTATTGTAGATAAAACAAAAAAATTAAGTTTCTTTTTTAGCATTTTTTCTCCTTAAAATATTAATGAATTACATTAGACATTATTGCAGGATAAAATAATATTTTGTATTATTTTTATGATAAAAAATATAAGTTTTTTGATTTCTGATATTGTTTTGGAGTTTGATTGTATCGTTTTTTAAATCTTTCAATAAACCATGATGGAGAACTAAATCCACATTCTAAGCAAATTTCTTGGATATTTTTATTAGAACTTTGAAGTAATGCTATAGCTCTATCAAATCTTTTTTCATCAATCCAATTTTTAGGACTTAATCCAAAAATAGATTTAAATTTACGGCTAAAGCTTGCTTGATCCGTATTTATAATTTTAGCCATCTCAGAAACATTTAGATATTCTTTACCATCTAAAAGTGATATCATGTCTATATTTAAATCATGCTCTTTCATAATATTTCTAACAAATTCACAAAAAATATCACTATATTCTAAACTTAAATATAAAAATAACTCTTCAAATTTATGTTTTACTAATGGAAGTATTGTATATACACATGATGGTGTATTGTTTATGGTATGAATATATGTTTCAAAACTTTCAGTGATTGTTACAAGAATTTTAGATGTATTTAAAGTAAAAATATCACTTTCTTGATTTTTTATATCATTTAGCATATGAAAAATATTAGACTTTGATATTGTTTCAATTAAAAGTGTATTATCAAAAAAAAGCAATATAGCCTTATATGGATTATCTCCCGTTACTATATTACTTAATTTATATGAATCAGATTTTAAAAATAAACCTTGTCCAGCAGAAATTTTATAGTTACCATTTTTCGTATAAATGTATTTTTCTCCACTTTGCACTAATATTAATGAATGCATACTAGTATATACTTGTACAGGTTTTATATGACTTATTTCTTGAGTATATACAGAGAATGCAAAGTGATCACTAGTGAAAGAAATATTATTAAATATTTTTTGTAAATCTTTTGGAAAACTAAAAATTAAATCCATATAAACTATGTGTTACATTTCTAGGTATGCTCTAGAAATGTATCCCTACTTTAAATTGCCTCTTCTTCATTTGTTTTAAACTTCTTTTTATTCACATCTTTCAAAATATCACTAGCTATACCATTTACTTTTAATGTAATATTGTTAGTAGTATTTGCAACTTCCACATTATCATGAGTAATACTCTCTAATTTTGAAACAGCTTGATTGATCTGTCCTACACCTTGGGTTTGCTCATTAATAGCTTCACTCATATCATTAATACCTTGGACTAAAATATTAATATTTGCTTCTATTTCACTTAGAGACTTACCAGTTCTTTCAGCTAATTTTCTTACTTCATCAGCAACTACAGCAAAACCTCTACCATGTTCTCCAGCTCTTGCTGCCTCGATTGCTGCATTTAGTGCTAATAAATTTGTTTGATCTGCTATATCCTTTATAACACCTACGATACCTTTAATATCCTCTGCTTGTTGCGTTACTTCTGCAGTTTTGTGACTAACATTTTGCATAGAGCTTGCAATTTCTTCTATAGCTGCAGCAGACTGTTGCAATGAGCTTGCTTGCGATGAGCTTCCTTCTAATAATTTCTTCATAGTTTCTTGCAATGTATCTGTTTGTTTTACTAGATCTTTAGCATATTTTTCTGAAGTAGTAAGCATATTTCTTATTTCTTGACCTAATATATTTGTTGTTACTTCAACTTCACCCTTGGCATCTTTTACTTCTGTTGCAAAATCAAGTGCTTTGTATAAATTAAATACTCTATTTATTTCATTCATATCACTACCAACTTTATTTTGCAACACATCAAGCATTTTATTTAAAACACTTTTTAATTCTATAAGTTTTGGATTTGCAGGATTTTTTATAATTCTTGCTGTTAAGTCGCCAGATTCTATTGCTTTTGCAGTTTCTGCTGATTGCATAATAGCCTCTTCATCTTGTTTTAGAGAATCTTGAGTTTTATTTATGTTTATATTGATCGCTCTTGCCATATCACCAAGTTCATCATTTGCTTTAATTTGTATAGGATGTGCAACCTTGCTTTCATGATTAAGATAAGAAAAAAATGAATCTAAACCTTTTTGAATCAATTCAATAGGCTTTAATAAATAATTTATAAGGAAATATAAAACAGCACTAGCGACAATAGCAAATATTGCTCCTAATAAAAGCTGAATAACGCCTGCTTTAAATATTGGATCTTCTATATCAGAGGCATCTTCAACGCTACAAAGTGTATAGTTTGCAAAGTTTACATCATCATAATTTAAACATTGTGCATACTTGTCGTTGCCATTATCGTGGTAAATAAATGGTTCAAGATTTTTGATTTGTTTAGATTGATTTGCGATTCTGCTAAATAGTGCATCGTGTTTTAAAATTATACTTTTATCTGTCGCTGCATACGGTGTATCATTTGAATCTAGTGCAAAAATATTTGTGTTATTTTCTTCGCTAATTTTGTCAAAATTCTTTTGTAAATCACTAAGAAGTATATCTACGCCAAGAACTGCAACTAATTTACCATTTATTTTAAAAGGAATAGCATAAGTAAAGCAGCTCATTCCTGTAATTTGATCTTCATATACAGTTGATTGAAATAATCCATCAGCTTCTATTGCACCTTTATACCACGATCTAGTAGTTATATCAAGTGAAGATCCAATGCCACCTGCAATCGTGTATAATCTACCTGAATTTGGCGTATACTTAGCAAATCTACCATCTGGTAAACCAATATAAGTTAGCAAAGTTCCTGTTGCTAATTGATGTGTTTTTAACAAAGGACCAACCTTTGCTAATAATTTATCAGGTGTATCAATCTCACTTATAGGCATAGCTTCTATTTCATGCAGCAAACCATCTAAAGCAATTTTAGATTGCATATTGGTATTTTGAATGAGTCTATTTATTACTCTAAGTTCATTTGCTTGTGTTTCTGTAAATCTAGCAATAGTGTTTGATTTATTCATTATCATACTGATAACACTTAGTGATATTACAGCTATAATTACCACTATACTAGCTGTTAATACAACTTTAGCTTTTATGTTAAGCGTCATTAATATCTCCTTATACTATGACTTTATTACGAAATAAAGATAGTATCATAAAATGGTTAAGATATCATTAATGCAGCCACCAAATATTCATATCTACTATATTTTTAAATATTTTTTATTAAGTAATTATTACAAAATAATATACATTAAAGTTGTTATTTTTAGTTACAATAGTTATTATAATTCTTTAGTGTTTCAAGGTATCAGAAGTTATTTTTGGGAGGCAATTATGAACTGGTATAGAAATCTATCTATAGCGAAAAAATTAATCTTATGCATAGGTGTTACGCTTATAGTTGGTTTATTTGTTATGGGATTTATAGTCATTGATAAAGTAAAAGAAAGTATGAGAGATGATGCAGAAAAAATAGTTATAAATGCATCAAAAAGATATGTCAATGAAATTGAAGCAATGTTGAATGAGAATATAGTCTTAACTAGAGGTGTCAGCTCATCACTCAATGCTCTATTGATTCATAAGACACAAAGTGGTGTTACAACAGAAGAAATAGAATCTCTTATACAATATATGTTTGATTCAGCACAACATTCATCTTATGCTTATTTGTATTTAATAGATACATCAATCATTGCTAATAGTGTTGTAGATGATATTTATAAAACAGATAATGGAAATTTCGTTATGCTATTTTCAGATACAAATGGATACAAAGTAAATGGTGTAAAATCTGTCAAGGCATCAAATAGCTTCATAACTTCTCCTATTTTTACAGATATTTTTAAGAAAGTTACAAGTGATAATGGCAAGGTGTATGTTTCTCAACCAAATAAGCTTAATTTTGTTGGTAATGACTTTTTAGGTCTTAATATCGCTGTTCCTATCGTCAATGCTCAAAATAAAGTAGTTGGAATACTTGGTTCAACTTTTGATTTTGCAAATATTTCAAAGCAACTCACAGATGAAGATCTTGATGTATTTGAGCATGATATAAGGACTTTAGTTACAGATACTGGTATGATAGCAATACACGGACATAAAGATTTTATATCAAAAAATATAAAAGAAATTAATCCAGATCCTTCAGTTGAAAAAATACTATCTGCTATACGCAATCACCAAGATCAAGTATTTGATGATTATATTGATTCATCTGGTAATTTAAGCATTGCAAGCATATCTTCATTTTCAACACTAGATGAAAGTAGCTATTGGTCGATACTTGTAACAGCTCCTATGAAAGCCGTCCTTGCACCAATGTATAAATTACAAAATATCATCATAACCGCAGCATTTATATTTTTAGTAGTAGTTTTATCAATTATCGCATATAGCGTAAGAATGATTGTTGGACTTAGATTGCCTATACTTTTAAATGGACTGATTTCATTTTTTAAATATATTAATCACGAAACAAACAATGTATCATTAATCACAATTCGTTCAAATGATGAATTAGGTGCGATGGGTATAGCGATAAATGAAAATATCAAAAGAACTGAATTAGGATTAAAACAAGACTATCAAGCAATAATACAATCAGCAGAAACTGCAAAAGCAATAGAATCTGGTGACTTAACAGCAAGAATTACCGAAAATCCAGCAAATCCTCAATTAGCAGAGCTAAAAGATGTATTAAACAATATGCTTGATGTATTGCAGAAAAAAATCGGTAGTAATACAAATGAGATTGCAAGGGTTTTTGACTCATATACGGAGCTTGATTTTACTACAGAAGTACAAGATGCAAAAGGCAGAGTGGAATTAGTTACAAATGCATTAGGTGAAGAAATAAGAAATATGCTAAATACTTCTGCAGAATTTGCACACGAATTAGAAGAAAAATCAAAAGAATTAGAAGAGGCAGTTGGAAACCTAATCCAATCAAGTAACACACAAGCAAAATCGCTTAAATATACATCACAAGCTGTAGATGAAATAACAGCATCTATGCAGAATGTTAATAGTAGAACTAGCGAGGTTATGAGCCAAAGCGAAGGTATTAAAAGAGTTATTGTTATCATTAGAGATATAGCAGAACAAACAAATCTACTTGCATTAAATGCTGCTGTTGAAGCGGCGCGTGCAGGAGAGCATGGAAGAGGATTTGCAGTGGTTGCAGATGAGGTCAGAAAGCTAGCAGAACGAACACAGCAAAGCTTAAGCGAAATAGAAGCAAATACAAATGTATTAATTCAATCAATTAATGATATGGCAGAATCTATAAAAGAGCAATCTCAAGGTATCACTCAAATTAATGATTCAATTGAAAAGCTAGAATCTATCACACAGCAAAATGTAAAAATCGCTAACCATTCACAAGAAATTAGCAATGCAGTGGATTCTGTGGCTATAAAGATACTCCAAGATGTGAATAAAAAGAAATTTTAATACAATTAATACAATGAGGCAAAACTTCATTGTATTAATTTTTAGTTTATACAGGGAAGTCTGTTTTGTTAAAAATTTTATTACTATCAATTCTATTTATTAATCTATATGCAAACAAACAAAATCTAATATCCATAGCACAAACTACAGCCATTTAAAGATTCATAATGAAAGACAATCACAAAATTTAGCCTATGTAAAAGGTGATTTTAGTAATGATGAAATACGGCAAATACAAAATCACATAGATCAAGTCATAGAAAATACCCCAATATTAAATGAATTAAATCTAAATAAAAATCTAGATATTATCAAGCAAATTTATAAAATAGAATTCATAGCTATATTAGATTCTACTTTGCAAGATAGATACCACGACAATAAAAATATAGAAAATGCAGTAGATAGGTATTTGGATATGGTTGATTTTACACTTACTCCACTTTTTGATATGCAAAATCATGATATTAACATAATGGATTATTTAGCATTTTTTGATAAGAATAATATCTGTATAGGTGGTACATGTGGACATTTTAATGAATTGCTCATCATAGCAAATCTAAATAAAGAAGCAGAATTAGTCATAAACAACAAAGAAGATTTGGAATTATTGCAAGACATTATGAGTAATGTTGATATTGCTTATTTATCTTATAGCTTATTTTCTGATGGCGTATATAAAGATAATGCAAAGACTTGGTTTAATATCTTATCTGATGTTTCTAATGCTAATATTGATTCTTTTAAAATATTTTGAAAAATATAGAGCTTTTATGGCATTACTAAAGGCATTACTAAATATATATTTAACAAAACATTTTATCCTTGCATTGCTTCATAATAGTGATAATGAAAAATATGGGTCAATTAATATTATAGATGAAGAGTCAAATATATGTATATTTCCAAAATACCTAAATATCTCATTTAAAAAGCAATGCGAGAATCTAATCAATAAATCAATACAAGATTTTTTCACACAAGATAAAACTATATTACAGATTAATAACCGACCTTGTATTTTTAAAAATGGTGATAATATTGTGATTTTTAGAGAAAATATAGATTCTATATGCAAAATAATGCAAAATAAAAAATGGTTAAATGATACAATCAATTGGTATTTTTATCCTTGCTGCAGCCTGTGAAGTTAATGGAGGATATTTAGTATGGCTATGGATAAAAGATAGTAAAGATATATTATTTGGGATTATAAGGTTCTTGCTTCTTGCATTATATGGTGTTATAGCAACTTTCCAAGATCAAAGTTTTGGTAGAGTTTATGCTGCATATGGCGGTATATTTATTATATTTTCATTATTTTGGGCTGTTATTATTGATCATTTTAAGCCAGATAATGGGATATCATAGGCGCTACAATAGCGCTTATTGGTGTATTATTAATGATGTATGCATCAAGATAGGAAATTACCTCTTACCAAAGATATTTTACACCAATAGTTAGTAAATGTAGTTGTCCAAACCCATCGTGTGAGACAATAAAACTTTTTCTATTATCTTTTAGTGCTAATGAATAGCCGATACCTACATCTAATTGATGATCAAAAAAATTTCTTCTAGCACCAAATCCTATCATATATGCATCTGCATCAGGTATTCCAAATTTACCTTGTGGTGCTGGAGTCATATCATATGCCAAACTTCCCATTATATTATAAGTTTCACCAAAATATGTAAGCCCTAAACGAAATGCATCTGCATCTTTCCAGCCATTTCCATAAGCAACAGCAGAATAATCTGCTGCTCCTAGCATAGATTCTGGATCAATTTGTCCAATTGCAGTACTTGAACCAGTTAAATTAGATTTATCAAAAACTTGATTTGCATATCCAAATTCAAATATCCTAGCACTGCTATAAAAAGTTCTTTCATATACAAATTCTAATCTAAAATTATCAAAATCTTGAGCTATTCCAATATTTAATATCGTAGGCAAATCAGCAAAAAGTGTCAAATCCGCATCCATGCCAATGTAGCCCTCTACTAGAGTTCCAGTAAGACCAGTACCAGAACCTTGATATATATAAGATTTTGCAGATAGCCTACCAGTCATCTCCCAGCTAACTTTATTTCTATATGTTACAGCAAAAGTAGTATTTTTTAAAAAATCATTATCTATAAATACAAATGGCTTAATAGTTAATGCTAGATTATAACCAAAACCCCAATCAGAAGCACTTGATGTTTGCTCTACTCTTGTAGTTCCTTCTGATGTTATTGAAACAGGAATACTTGGTAACCATGGTGATAAAGATATTTCGGTATCTATAGTAGTTTTGTATGGCACATAAAGAGTATTATTAAAACTACCAGATGTATAAATAGCTCTAAAACCTCCACCAAATGATATGAAATCATTCCAAGAAACACTTACAACAGGATTGAATTCAAGCATGGCAATACCAACATCATCTAAAAATCCACCACCTTCTCCATCCCAATCCATAGAAAGACCAGATGGGGTAGTAAAAGATATACCATAATTTATTTTTATATCAGATGGTAATTTATAAGAACGAGATTTAAAGAAAAATTTTGGCACAGGTTGTATCGTTGTCTTTGCGCTACCACTTACATTTTGACTGCCACATACAACTCCAGGTTGGGCAGTAGTGCTTACTTGAACACTAGAACCATTTTCTTCACAAAAATGTCCATTAGCAAATATACCAGCAATACCACTTGCTGTAACATTTACACCATAATTTCTATTTACAGTATCAAAGCTAAATCCTGGAATAAAGATCATAGTGCCATCTAATGCAAATGAATAATTATCACTTTCCATACCCAAACTCATATTTGCGGGATTATAATATGTAGCATCAGCACCATAAGCCCCAGCTATATATGCAGAGTTTAGTGCTGTTCCATTTAGACTTTGCTCAGGTAGCCTAAACCCAGATGCACTAATAAAGCAATACGCAAATGATACGACAAAACAAATTTTTAGTATTGCTTGTTTGTCATTTACTTTTAGTTTTATTACTTTCAACCCCTCTAACCCCTTATTTGTGTGAATGAAAACTCGAAATATAGCACATTATAAATATTTTAATCTTAAGTATAAATGCAAAATAAATAACCCTTTAGAAAGGATCATAATAGCTACAATGCAAAAAGCTCACTAATCTCTACAAATGGTGTATTATAAGCCTTTGTAAAATCTGCAAAGATAGCTTTTATTGCTTCACATTTTTTAGGGCTAATCCTTGTAGCAATAGCATTATGGAATTTATCAATCAAAAGTGGAATTCCCTCATCTCTTCTGCGTTTATGGCCTATTGGATAATCAACTTCAACTTTATTGCTTTTTGTTCCATCTTTATAGAAAATTTGCACCGCATTAGCGATACTTCTCTTATCTACTTCTAAATACTCCCTTGTATATCGCTCATCTACCTCTACAACCATTTTTGAGCGCAATTCATCAATAAGTGGATTTGCAGCGATATCATCCTCATAATGCTTTGCCTCTAGCTCACCATAAATAAGTGGAATAGCTACCATATACTGAATGCAATGATCTCTAGCAGGCTAGATTTGCAAGCTCCCCTACTTTATTAATGATTCTATGTCCTGATTCCTGTGTGGTGATGACGATTTTTTCAATAGAATCTAATTTATCTTTGACTTCATTATGTAGCTTTAAAGCACACTCTACTGCGGTTTGTGCGTGGAATTCTGCTGGAAAGCTAATCTTAAATAGCACATTTTCCATTACATAACTACCAAAATTTTGATTAACAATGACTTTTTTGCCTCTCATACTTACATCTTCAAATCCCCAAAATTTCGCTGATAATGCAGTAGGATATCCCATCTCACCTTTTAGCGCTTTTAATGCTAGATTGACCCCTCTAGCGCTTGTGTCGCCTGCAGCCCAACTTTTTCTTGATCCTGTATTTGGTGCGTGGCGATAAGTGCGAAGTGATAAGCCATCTACAAAAGCAAGAGAAAGTGCATTTCTTACTTCTTCAAAGCTCCCTCCAAGCATAGCACACGCAACTGCCGTGCTTGCAATCCTAACAAGTAGCACATGATCAAGTCCAACAGAATTAAAAGAATTCTCTAATGCTAACCCCCCCCTGAATCTCGTGTGCCTTTATCATATATTCTAAAATATCTTTTAGGACAAGCCCTTTTTGCCCTCTTTTATGTTTTTACGACTAATATAATCTGCCACTGCATAAATAGCACCAAGATTATCACTTGGGTGTCCCCACTCCGCTGCAAGCCAAGTATCATTAAAATCAAGCCATCTAACCATAGCACCAATATTAAATGCACCTCTCTCTGGCTCAAGCTTATAGCTTATGCCAGGCACTCTCACGCCATCGCTAAATTCCGCACCATCTACAACAGGACCTAATAATTTCGTGCATTGCGGAAAGCTAAGTGCCAAAAGCCCACAACCAATCGTATCCATAAAGCAATATTTTGCTGTCTCATAAGCCAAATCTGATGTAATTTTCGTCTCTACAACATATTTTGCAATATTTGTTAATAAATCATCAAAATCCGCCCTCTTTGCCTCTAAAATACTCATATTTTCCATTTTATTTTCCTTTATCTATTTTTTATATCTTTAAATACTCTATCTCCGCCACCTATGTATTCTGCATTTGGACGAATGATTTTATTATTTTTTCTTTGTTCTAAAATATGCCCTATACAGCCACTTTCCCTACTCATAATGAAAATTGGAGTGAAAATTTGTTGGAATCTCCATAAAATGATATGCTGAAGCCGAATAAAAATCGAGATTTGGGAATATTTTTTTTGCTATCCCACATAAATTTTTTCGATGATTTCACTCTTTACATATAGATCTTTATCGCCTACATTATCACTTAGCTTTTTACTCCATGATTTGATAATCACATTTCTAGGATCAGCTGTTACATACACTCTATGCCCAAAGCCCATAATTTTTTCTTTATTATCGAGCTTTTTTGCATTTCTACTAATACAGATTCCACACTTGCAAAACTATCTAATAAATCCATTGCAGCTTCATTAGCACCGCCGTGTAACGGACCTTTTAGTGCGGAGATTCCACCAACTACACTTGAATATAAATCTGACATAGTTGATGCCATCACTCTACTTGTAAAAGTTGAAGTATTAAATTCGTGCTCTGCGTATAAAATAAGGCTAGAGTTCATAGAATCTACCCATAATTGTGGCACTTCTCTTTGATGTAATGTTTCTAAAAAATACCTAGCTGTATTGCTTGTAAATATAGAATCTTCTTTAAAACTAAGCTCTAAATTTCTAAAATGATAATTATGCCAATAAAGCAAAATGCTAGGGCTAGCACCTAAAATCTACAATGCTATTTCATCTTGATTACTAAAATCTAGATTTTCTGGCATAAAATTCCCTAATGCACTTACGCCTGTTCGCATTACATCCATAGGGTGTGCATTGCTTGGAATAAGCTTTAAAATCTCTCTTAAGCCTTGCGGTAAGATTCTATATGAAAATAATTTTTTATTGAAATTATCTAATTGACTTTGGTTTGGTAACTCACCATTTAAAAGCAAATATGTAATTTCTTCAAAACTTGCCTTATATGCTAAATCATTAATATCATATCCATAATATTTAAGACTATGTCCATCGCCAACTGTGCAAATTGCAGTTTTACCTGCTATAATCCCTGCTAATCCGCCTTCCTTTTTCTTCATAATACCTTCCTTATCTTTTAGAATTAAATAATTGATCTAATTTTTCCTCATACTCATAATAACCAAGCATCTTATATAATTCCTCCCTTGTTTGCATTTTTGTAATGCTATTTCTTTGATGACCATTTGTAAGAATATCCTCAAATGTCTCTAATGCAACTTTATTCATCGCTCTAAATGCTGATAATGGATAAAGCACCATAACAATCCCAGCAAATGTAACTCATCTATACTAAATAAGGCGTTTTCCCAAACTCTGTGATATTTGCAAGCACTGACACATTGACTTGTTTTACAGATTCTACATATTCTTCTAGTGTGTGTATCGCTTCAGCAAATATCATATCTGCACCACAATCTACATAAGCAAGAGCCCTATTAACCGCAGCACTCTGCCCTTCACTTGCGTGTGCATCTGTCCTTGCCATAATTACAAAATCTTTATCAAATTCATTTCTTGCATCAACTGCAACTTTCAATCTATCACACATTTCATCAATACTTACAAGCTCTTTATTTGGACGATGACCACATCTTTTTTGTATTACTTGATCTTCTATATGCACTGCAGCAACACCTGCTCTAATCATTTCTTTAATCGTCCTTACATCAATAAGCACATCTTCTAAATTTGTGATAGCAAGATCAGGCACGCCAATGCTTGCATTTGCCACACCAGCGCCACTTAAATATAATGCTTTAGCCCCTGCCTTTGTGGCTTGTAAGGCTGAATAAGCATTGATTACCCCCAAGAATCTGCAATGGTTTTTGATTATTATTACTCTCTCTTAACGCTTCCCTAAATCTCAATCCAGCACTTTTTATCATATATTCTCCTTTTTGATTAATTTTTCTTCTTTTGGAAATCCAATTGCTTGCAACACCTCTTATATATGGGTAATACTACTTTCATCATCAATAGTTGATGGCTTTATATATGACTTACCCTCTGCAATAGCCCTAATTGTTGAGCGTAGAATCTTACCACTTCGTGTTTTTGGTAATTTTTGTGCGATACCTATAATTTTAAGATTCGCAAAAGCATCTATATCATTTATTACAAGGCGCATAATACCTTCTTTGATACTTTCTATTTTTCTTTTACATCATCTTTTAACACTACAATACATAAAGGAACTTCACCACGAAAATCATCATCAATCCCTACAACAGCACACTCTGCTACACTTGGGTGACCACTTACACTTTCCTCTAATGCACCAGTTGAAATCCGAAGTCCTGCTACATTAATAACACCATCCATTCTACCCATAACAAACACATAGCCATCTTCATCGATATATCCGCTATCTCCTGTTAGATAGTATCCTTGATAATGATTTAGATAACCCTTTTTATATCGCTCATCATCTTGCCAGATTCCAAGCAAACAAGCCGGTGGAAGTGGAAGCTTTAAAACAAGATTCCCAAGCTGCCCTTTTTGCATTCTTTACCATCTTCATCAAGCACTTTAAGATTAAATCCAGGCATTGGCTTTGTTGCACTACCAGATTTTATAGGTAATGTTTCTAGCCCAATTGGATTAGAAGAGATTGCCAAACCTGTTTCAGTTTGCCACCAATGATCAATCACAGGTTTATTTGTAATTTTTTCAATCCATTTTAATGTATCTGTATCGCAACGCTCCCCTGCAACAAATATATGTCGCAAGGAATCTAAATCATATTACTTTACTAAGCCACCCTTTAGATCCTCCTTTTTTATCGCTCTAAAGGCAGTTGGTGCTGCAAATAAAACATTGATTTTATGTTGCTCTACCATACGCCAAAATGCACCTGCATCAGGAGTTTTAACAGGCTTTCCTTCATACAGCACGGTTGTGCAACCACTAAAAAGCGGTGCATAAACAATATAGCTATGCCCTACAACCCAACCCGCATCACTTGCTGCTAGAAAAACATCATTAGGTTTTACACCATAGATATTATCCGTACTCCATTTCATTGCCACACAATGCCCACCATTACTTCTAATTACACCTTTTGGCTTACCTGTCGTCCCACTTGTATAAAGAATATAAAGCGGATCAACAGAATCCACAGGCGTGCAAGGCACTTCTTTTGCCATTGCCTCTAAATTTTCCCAATCAATATCACGAAATGGAATTGTATTGGCATACTTCTGTGGTCGCTGCCATAATAGAACTGCATTCTTTATGAGAGCTTTGTTTGATAGCAGAATCTAAAATTTCCTTATAATCAATAATGCGATTGACTTCTATGCCACAACTTGCAGTGATAATCAATGATACCAATAGATTCCTTGCAGCTTTTGCCCAAAAATCCTGTGGATTTTCAAGTGAAGCCCTATAAGCCTCTTCATATTTTCCCATTTTAAATCCTTTGTTTATTCTCTCTTTAGTAGGAGATTATTATTATGACTTAAGATTTATTAGCTAGTAAAAATTAAAGATTAATCATAAAAATGTGTAAAAATGGATATTTTTAAACCAGTATATTTTGAATGATAGCTATAAAATATCGTAATTTAGGATTTAAATAAACTTAGATGAAGAAAAAAATAAAAAATATAATTTGAGTATTTTTGAAACAATGATAAAAATTATTTATATTATTCTTGTATTTTAAGTTTTATTTGCAACAAAAAATAATCTATTCATCGGAAGCATTAATTTTCCATTATCTTGCTTATTAAAATACAAGGAAATTTTATCTTTTAATTTTCCTATAAATTCTGTATGCAATGATGTATCAAGTTGGTTTAAATAAGTCCTAAGACCCGAGCCTTTATACCACTCAATAATAGAATCTAAGTCATCTAATATATGATAATAAGTGCTATTCCAAATGACAAAATCATTTGAATATTTGCTAAGCAGATCATAATATTCCATATAAGATAATGAATGAAAGATTCTAGTGTTTAGATGGTATGTAGTGGCTAATTCTTTTAATTTTTGATGAAAAATTGATATTTCATTAATGGGCATTTGCACTGCAAAAATACCACTAGAATCTAAGCTGTTAAATACATTTAAAACAATTTCTCTTGATTCTCTATCCATTGCAATGAAGCATTAGCAAAAATTAAATCAAAAGTGGAATCTGGCAATCCTTCTTGAATATCACAATATTTAAATCTAGCAGCAATATTAAGATTATTAGCATTATTTAACATATCATTTGAATTATCAACGCCCATAATATCAGAATCTATAAAATGCATAGCTAAAATTTTTGTGCTATTTCCTGGACCGCAACCAAAATCTAAAATATTTTAAAATGATGATTTAACGGATAACTTGTCTTTATCCTATGGATTAAATCAAATATTGGCATATTTCTTTCATTTTCAAATTTTAGATATTGTTTAGCATTCCATTCCATATCATAATCCTTACATAAATAATAATCATACTAAATTATTACTTGCTAAGTAGAATATAAAAGTAATATGAAAGAAATTTGAAAAATAATGTAGATATTTGTTAAAGATATTTGGTGAGAAGGCGAGAGAATCGAACTCCCCAGCAACTAAACACTTAGCCGCACATCAGATTTGAAGTCTGTGGCATTCACCAGAATTGCAAGCCTTCCATAATTTTAAAAGCAGATTCTAGCATTTTATTTTTTTTGATACAATCCAAAAAAAATTCAAGGTATTAGTAAATGCAAGACTTAAAAAAAATCCCACAAATAGAAAAGATACTAAAAAATCCGATCTTTGATAACACAAATAAAATCATACTAAAAAATATCACAATAAATAAGATTAACCATACTAGAAATCAAATTTTAAATGGACAAAGCTATAATTTAGAACATTTAGAAAATGAAATACTAGATGAATACAAAAGTATTACATCAAACACGCTAAAGCCAATCATAAATGCTACAGGTGTTGTTTTACAAACGAATTTAGGAAGAAGTGTATTTCATAAAAATTTATTAAATGAGATTCTGCCTCTTTTAAGCCATTATAATAATTTAGAATATAATTTAAAAATAGGCAAAAGAGGCGAAAGATATGATCATCTTACATCAATGCTAAAAGCTATGTTTAATACAGAAAGTGCTTTGATTGTCAATAATAATGCCGCAGCAGTTTTGCTGATACTAAATACATTTGCAAAGGACTATGAGGTAATAGTATCTCGTGGCGAGCTGGTAGAGATTGGCGGAAGTTTTAGGATACCTGAAGTTATGAAAAGTGCAGGAGCAATTCTAAAAGAAGTCGGCGCTACGAATAAAACTAATCTAAATGACTATAAAAATGCAATAAATGAAAAATCAAAAATCATAATGAAGGCGCATAAATCAAATTTTGAAATTCTAGGATTTAGTAGTGAAGTGTCAATAAATGATATTACTAAATTATGCAATGAAAATCATTTAATTGATTATTATGATTTAGGAAGTGGGTATATAAAAGGCATTGATTGTAACGAGCCATCACTACTTGAAATATGCAAGAATCCGCCATCATTGCTTAGCTTTAGTGGAGATAAATTATTTGGATCGACACAAGCTGGAATCATACTTGGAAAAAAATATTTAATTGATCAATTAAAGCAAAATCACCTTCTTAGAGCATTAAGAGTAGATAAGATAACTATACTTTTGCTTCAAGCAACATTACAAAGATATATAACAAATAATATCGCTGAAATACCAACAATAAATATGCTAAGCAAAGATATATCACAATTACATAAACAAGCAAAATTTCTATGCGATAGGATTGATTCATTTTTTAATCCAAGCATTATAGAAGTAGATAGTCTAGCTGGCGGTGGAAGCTTGCCAAATAAAACTTTTAAATCATTTGGTATATCACTACAAATAAAAGGAATAAAAGCATCAGAATTAGAGAAAACCTTAAGAGAAAATCTAGTAATTACAAGAATATATAACAATAAAGTAACGCTAGATATGCGAACCATTCAAGATGATGAAATAGAAATATTAATATCAATATTAAATAATATTAAAAATGCAAGAAGTAATAATGAATAATTTAATCATAGGATTATCAGGGCATATTGATCATGGTAAAACATCTTTTATTAAAGCTATTAATAATTATGATGGCGATATAAGAAGTGATGAAAAAGAAAGGGGTATGACTATTGATATTAGCTTTTCAAATATCATTTTAGGTAATAATCACATATCATTTATTGATGTGCCAGGACACGAGAAATTGGTAAAAAATATGATTTCAGGTGCGTTTGGTATAGATATATTATGTCTTATTGTGGCTGCTGATGATGGGGTTATGGAGCAAAGTATAGAGCATTTAAATATTGCAAGATTATTAGGTATAAATAAAATTCTAGTTTTTATAAGCAAAAGTGATCTAGTTGATGAAAATAGAATCCTTGAAGTAAAAAACAACATACAAGATTTGTTTAAAAAACTACATCTAGATATGATAGAGATAAGTGAATTTTCCATACATAACCAATGTTTAATAGATAATGCAAAATCCATACTAAGCAAACTAGAATCCAATAAAAAAGATGATGGGAAGTTTTTTAGATACTATATTGATAGAGTATTTAGCAAGAAAGGATTTGGCAGCATTGTAACAGGGACTATGCTAAGTGGCAAAATATCAAAAAATGAAAAAATTTTGATATGTGATCTAGGTAAAGAAACAATAATAAAAAATATACAAAATCATGATAATGAAATAGATAGCGCTACCATAGCACAAAGAATCGCATTAAATATCAATATACCAAATCAAGACATCAAAAAGGGAATGTTGCTAAGTAAAAAGGGGGTATTAAGAGGATTTGATAAAGTTGATTGTGTGATATTTCCTATATCAAAAATTATAAATAATCAAAATGCTGTTTTTTTCATTGGTGCTAAGAAAATCAATGCAACGATAAATATCTTAGCAGAATCAAATGATGTGATTTTTGCGACAATAAAGCTAGATGAGGTGATATTTAGTATTTTTAAAGAGAGATTTGTTTTAAGGGATAATGCCAAAACTATAGGTGGCGGAATGATACTAAACCCAATAACAGATCCAATGAAAAAACCACAAAAAATACAATATTTAAATCATTTATATAATGATGATTTCAAAAATGCTTTTAAAGTGTTAATAGATGTGCATAAATGTGGATTTGGACTTATTCAATCATTGCAACGATTCAACCTTACATCAAATGAAAGTATAGAAATAGCAAAAAAAATTAGCGATGTATTTATAGATGAAGATGAATTTGTCATATACAATCTAGAATCTAAAAAAATAATCAAAAATACAATAATACATCTCATAGAAAAAAACAAAAATGCAATATTTAGTGCAAGCAGTATCAATAATCAAATAAAATGGAGCTCTCTAGCATTTAATAAAGAAATTATTAAAGAATTGGAGTTAAATGGCATCATTAAAAGCTCTGCACCTAATTTATATATAAGTTCAAATAGTAAGATTGATGATATTTTTTCATATGCAAAAGAACAGATTATAAAAGAATTACAAAATGGAGGAATCACACCACTTGCACCATACAATATATATGATATTTTAAATATAGATAAAAAACTTGGTGATGATGTATTAAAAAATCTCACAAAAACAAAAAGAGTAATACGCCTAAGCCATAATTTATTTATACTAACAACCGAATTAAACAAAATAATGCAATCTTTAAGAGAAATCATCAAAAATGAAGGATATATCGATGTTAATATATTTAAAAAACATTATGATATAAGCAGGAAATATATCATTGCATATTTAGATTATTTAGATAATTATGGTGATATAAAAAAAGATGAAAATAAAAGAACACTAAGGTAAAAAATGGAAAAAGAAATTCATTTAGATTTTTTACAGAATCCAAAAATAAACAAAGAAGCGCTAGAGTTGTTAATGCCTGATTTTAATTTTGATTCAATTGCAATAAAAAAGCATAAAGATGAAACATTTAGAGAAAAGCTTAGAGAAAAGTTCAATAAAAACTATGCCCTGCCTTTTAGCTTTTCTAGTGCTGGATTTGTAGAATTTTTTTTAAATTTTAAAGAAATATATTACACCACATCATTACATTATGAGATAAGACAAGCAATTACGCTTCTAAAAAATACGATAAAATCACATATTATTCCACTTCAAGATTTAGATATTAGTAAAATCGATAAAGATGCAGATTCTAATACTTTGATCATATTACCAGTAATTAATGAGGATATTTTTAGCATTAATCAAATCGATGGAGTATCTAATGCAACACTAGCAGTTGATATTAGCTACTCATTTAGATTAAATATGGAGTTGCCAAGGTCTCATATTTATTTTATCAATGGTGCTACATTTGGCTTACTAAATACAATGGGCTTAATAATAAGTGATAAACAATACACTTCAAACCTATATAAAAAAAACTTTAGTGAGGCATTTTATCACGCATTAGAATATAAAGTGCAAACAGATTCTACAAATATTGAATTATATAAACGATTAAAAAAAGAACTTGGCGATGATATAGATCTATTTTCAAAAAACTTTGCAAGCAATACACTTCCATTACGCCTAAAACACATAAATACAAGAAATCTAATACAAAATCTATATCTTGATGATATTTATATCCAAAGCTCACAAGAATGTTATCTTGGATTTATAAAACCATCTTTTGTTTTGCTATCACTTGGATTTGGAGAAGTGAAAGCACGAGAATTATGTGCCATTACATTTGATACAATTAGTAATATCGATATGATTGTATCAAAAATCACGCAAAGCTATAAAATGATAAGATTGATGGAATTCTAAGGAGATATAATGAATACACTAAAAATGGTAAATTTAAATGATTTCTTCAATCTTTTAGAAACATTAAAAGTAACGCAAAAAAAAGAAAAAACAATAAAGATCAATAAAGCATTAAATAGAATTTTAAGTCAAGATATAAAATCAAAATATAATATTCCAAGATATGATAATTCCGCAATGGATGGATATGCATTAAGACTTGGATTTAATGAATATAAGATAAAAGATATAACATTTGCTGGCGATAGGAAGAATCTAAACATTAATAATAATGAAGCAATAAAAATCACTACTGGAGCAAAAATTCCAAATAATGCACAAGCTGTAATCCCAAAAGAGCATACAAAATTGATAGATAATAAATTAACTTTAGAAATATCCCCAAATATGAATCAATGTATAAAATTTAAAGGTGAGGATTATAAAAGTGGCACAAAAATCCTACATAGTGGCACAAAACTCAATGCACAAAATATAGCACTTCTTGCATCACAAGGAATAAATAAAATCAAAGTAAAAAAGAAAGTTAAAATTATCATATTTGGTAGCGGCAATGAAATAGCAAACATTAATACAAAATTAAATGAAAATCAGATTTATGATATTAATTCATACTTTATCAAATCTCTTTTTAGTGATTTAAATTGCAAAATAAAATATGGTGGAATCTTAAATGATAAAGAAAAGACCATACAAAGCAAAATCCAAGAATCTCTAAATAAATATGATATAGTTATCACAAGTGGCGGAGTAAGTGTAGGAGAAAAAGACTATATGCATAAAGTATTAGCAAATATTAAAGCTAATGTTTTACTTGATTCTACAAATATAAAACCTGGTCGCCCAGTGATATTTTCTACAAAAAATGATAAATTTATATTATCACTTCCTGGAAACCCAATAGCTGCTTTTATACAATGTATGCTACATCTACCATTTTTAATACAAAAATTTAATGGTAGCGATGATTTATATCTAAAACCAATGATAGCTATCAACAAAAATGACTTTAAAACCACAAACAACACTTCTCATATCATATTAGGATATTATGACAATGGAGAGTTCTTAGCATACAATAATGGTAAATATCAAGGAGCACAAATCGCCCCATTGCTAAAAAGTAATGCATTTGCAATTATCAACAATAAAAACATAGTAAAAAAAGATTCTAAAATAAAAATCATTTTATACACACCATATTTTTTTGATAAAATTAATAATATCTTTAATGAATAATGGAGTTTGCTATGAAAAAAATTCTATTTGGTGTTAGCGATACTAAGGAGTGTAAAAAAGCTGTAGATTGTCTCATAAATTTATTTAAAGGTATAAGTGAATTTGAAATTACATTATTACATGTGATTTCAGAGGTTATTGTGTATGCAGAAAGTGGAATCTATGATTGTGGTAATAAAATTGAAGAAGATATTGAATCAGACGATTTATTAAAAGAATTTGAGAACAAATTCATGCAACACAAAATAAATGTAAAAAAAGTAGTAAAAAAAGGTAATGCAGCGGATATATTAATAAATTTTGCGAATGATTATGATTTGTTAGTTATTGGAGAAAGTGAGCAATCTATCTTACATAGAATCTTTAATTCTCATCAAGATTTATTTATAAGCGCGTCTCCAATTCCTGTATTAATCGCAAAGTAGTTTTTGACAAAATTAAGGATAATTGATGAAAAAAATCTTACTAACTTGTATGTTTTTTGGAGCAAGTATTAATGCTTTAGAGTTTGGCTATATGGGCAACAAAGCTTTTGGTATGGGTGGCAGTGGTGTCGCACTTAGCTCAAATCCATTTAGTGCATATTACAATCCCGCATTACTAGGAGTTGATACTGGATTGAAGGTTGGATATTCATTTGGTGCTAGATATAAAGAATACAATATAAGTGAACTATCAAATCCTAATATAAATACTGTGAAAAACTTTTTAAATGATAATAGTCTAAATGTAACATCAGAGAATGGTTTGGCTATACAAGTCCCAATTCCACTTGGTGGAATATTTTCTTCAGCTATTGGTATTGGGTTATTTTATACAAAAATAGGAACTATAAACTTCATTGCTAATGGAAATGTAAATGGAAATAGTATAAATACTAGAATTATTATGAATAGCTTAGATTTAGCAGAAATACCATTAAGCTACTCATTAAATATTTTTAGCTCATTTGGTAGTTTTAACGTCGGTGTAAGTGCTAAATATATAAATGCAAAACATAGTTTAATAAACCAGTCTTTTAGTGGCAATAATTTTATTCAAGATGCATTTGACAAAGTATTTGATGCTAAAAATGGAGTAAATACAAATGCATTTGGCGTAGATGTTGGATTATCTTATTCTCTACCATTCAATGCACTTGTAGTTGGTGTAGTAGGAAAAAATCTAAATACACCAAATATAAACACAATGGGTAGTGAAAAATTTAGATTAGATCCACAATATAGATTTGGCATATCCACTGGAATCATCCCATTGACAACATTGGCGCTTGATTTAGATTTAAAAGAAAATACAGAATTTAGAGGTCTTGATAATGGAATGGATAAAAAGAAAGTTCAATACATATCATTTGGCGGAGCAGTAGATCTAACATTTATGGATATAAAGCTTGGTTTAGCAAAAAATATTGCAAATGGATCTGAAGGTGTGCTTATATATGGTGGTCTTGGATTTAAAGTAATAGATGTATCATTATTTTCTAACACGAATACAACACATAGTAGCAGAAAAATACCAACTGAATTTGGCATAAAGATTGGTGGAGGATTTAGCTTTTAAGGAGATATAAATGAAAAAGATATCTATTATTTTAATTAGTATTGGTTTGGCTAATGCATTAGAGTTTGATATCATAGGAAATACTCCTGCAAGCGTTGGTGGTGCTGGTGTCGCATATACAAAAAATAGCTGGGCTATACATTACAATCCAGCGATACTTGGTGTAAATAATAATTTTAATATAGCATATAGCTTTGGTGCTGGATTTGCAGAAAATAATTTAGCTGAACTTGCAAATATCGACTATCAAAATATTCAAAATTTTCCAAAAGAAATAACAAAAATAATAGGCATAAAGCAACAAAAATCTACAAATCAAGCAATACCAATATCAGCATTTGATATGAAATCATTTCAAAGTGCAGGACAACTAGGAGATATATTAAAAAACTTAGGCAATGGAATAAGCGATACTCAAAGCTTGAAAGATTATCTAGATAAAATTATTGGAGGCTCTAATAGTATAGAAGATTCTATAAATAAACTAAAAGATCCAAATAATATAGATAAAATTATTCAAATCAAGCAAGATCTAGATGATGCAATATCAAAAGCTCAAGATAGTGGGGTAGATACAGGAATCATAGGCAATATTATAAGAAACATCAATGACATACCTGGATTAATAGATATAATTAATGAAGTAAGCAATGGTAATGAAGTTAAATTAGATGATGTATTAAGTAAAATTGGTGGAATTAAAATTGACTATGGTGTAAATAAATCACTTGATAAATTAATTGATGATTATCAAACAATAATAAACTCTATGCAAAATAATCATTTAAAAATTCATAGTAATAATGGATTGGCATTCCATATGCCAGTAGGTTTTGGAAGTATTGGTATTGGAATGTTAGCAAACATAAATGGTCATTTAAGTCTTGAAATGGATAAAAAATACAATAAATTAATTATTCAAAATGGTAATGATTACTATGAAATCAATATAGATGGTGGCGGAATCTCGCTTAAGCCATCAGATTCAAGTAATTATAATTCAAACTCTATACTCAACCCAAATGCAAAACATACTTTAAGAAATAATACTATTGCATTAGTTGAAGTGCCTATAGCATATGGTACAGCTATACCATTTATTGCTGGTGATTTATATCTTGGCATAAGTGCAAAATACATCAATGCAACTAGTATGTTTCAGAATCAAACATTCTCACTAGATAATCTAAAACTAGATTTTAATTTAAAAAACAATATCAAACAAAGCAATACATTTGGCATTGATCTTGGTGCATTGTATAAGATAGCTGGATTCTCTGTTGGTGTTGTAGGCAAAAATCTCAATACTCCAAAAATTAATACATCAATTGGAAAATTTGTGCTAGATAAACAAATACGAGCAGGACTTGGACTAGAAATATGGCGATTTACAATACTAGCAGATATTGATATCATTCCAAATACAACGCTTGACCCTAATAAATATAGTCAAATGGTTGGAGGTGGTGTAATATTTGATGCATCATATGTAGATTTTAGGTTTGGTGCAATGCAAGATCTAAAACCAAATCCATATGGAGTTATACTTACAGGTGGTATGAATATATTAAGCTTTCTTGATTTTTCTATTCAATCAAGCCTTATTACAGAGCAGATTAATAAATATAAAATACCAAATTATATAGATATAAGAGTTGGTGGAAGATTCTTATTTTAAATTTTAGTAGATAATTATAAAATAATTGGCTTACTAAAATATTTTTTATACACATAAAATAACACAAGTATGCCACATACACCAAAAATATATCCAGATAATATATTATCCAAGATTCCAGCTATGATAAAACTAATCAATGACACAATTGCAACACTACTTACATATGGTAATTGCGTAATAAAATGACTCTGCACAGAACAACCTGCTCCAGTAGCTGATAAAATAGTGGTATCAGATATAAGAGAGCTATGATCACCAAATACAGCGCCAGCAAGAATTGCAGAAATTCCAAGCATTACATCACCATTTGAAGCACTTATGATACCAACACCAATTGGTATCATAATAGCAAATGTCCCCCAACTTGTCCCTGTAGCAAACGCAATAAATGCAGAAATAATAAATAATATTGCAGGGATAAGTGAAAGAAAATCATTTGACATAAACTCTTTACTAATATTTGCTAAATATACTCCTGTTTGCATATCATCTCGAATAACAGGACCAATAGACCATGCCAATACCAAAATGATAATAGCAGGCAGCATACTTAAAAATCCTCGCTTAATAATCTCATATGTATATGATAATCTAAGGTGTTTAATACTCACTAAAACACTAATAACAATGGTAATTAAACCACCATAAAATAGAGAAAATGCTGTATTTGTATTTGCTAAAATATTAATTAAAGTTGGCTCATCACTTGCCTTGTATCCACTCCAAAATAATATCGATGATATTGAAATCATCAATGTAAATATCGGGATAATAAGCAACCAAATTGAACTTGATTTTTCATCAAAATAGTGTTTATCTAGCAAATCCTTGACATCTACATTAACATTTCTTTGCATAGAAGGAAGATTAATCTGCCAAAGAATGGTTAAAAAAACAGCTAAAAGTGCAAACCAAGCATAATAATTGCTCCAAATACTATTTGTAAGTAAAAATAATCCATCACCTAGATTCTTAGGGACTTCTTTATCCATAACACCAATAATATAAGCACCCCAACTACTAATTGGCATAAGAATGCAAATCGGTGCTGATGTGGAATCTATAATATACGCCAACCTCTCCCTACTAGACTTATTTGCATCATTTAAAGATTTACTAATCTGCCCTACTGTCAAAGCATTAAAATAATCATCAACAAAAATAACAATCCCAGCTATAAATGCAATGAATTCTGAACTTTTTGGATTAGAAACACGCTTATGCGCCCAATTTACAAATGAATTAATAGCGCCAGAATAAAGTATAATCTGCGTTAAAATACCAAGCAAAATTAAAAATCCAAATACATACACACTGCTATAACTAATACTAAAATTACCACTATCATCAAATGAATAAAATACTGATGAGATATTTTCATACACATAAAGCAATATATTTAACGGCTGATGGTAATATGACAACACGCCACCAAGCACAATACCAAGTAGTAAAGATAGTGCTACTTTTCGTGTAATAAAAACCATAACAATGACAAAAATTGGCACAGCCAAACTAAGTATAGAATCTGAATAATTTATGGCATTTTCTAAATTCATTTTAAACCTTAAAATTAATTATTTTTTTGAGCGATAATTAAACTACATAAATTTGCTACATAGCGCTTTTTTATCGGTATTATAAAGCCTAGTTTTTTTAACTTTTCTTCTAGTTCTTCAAGTGTCAAAAAATCACTAACAGAATCTGGTAGATATTTATAAGCCTTGTAGTTTTTAGATATCAAGCCACCAATAATAGGCAAAATGCGCCTTGTATAAAATGATGCGATTTTGTCTATGAAATTTTCATTATCTTTCTTTGTAAATTCCAGAATAACCAAGATTCCATCATTTTTTAATACCCTATGAAATTCACTTAAAGCTTTATCTATTTCAACGACATTCCTAAGCCCATATGCAATAGATAACACATCTACCATATTATCATCAATAGCAATATTTTTTGCTTCACCTTGAATTAGTTTTACTTCATTTGGGAGCTTTTCTTTTGCGATATTGAGCATATTTATAGATGGATCTATACCAAGAATCTTAGAATCTTTACTGAATTTTATCCAATTAAGTATCATATCACCCGTGCCACAGGCAACATCAATGATTTTCAAATGATCTCTATTGATTAATTTTAGCGTCTTTAAGCAAGCCTCTTTTCTCCATTTTGTATCAACATTAAAACTAAGGATTCTATTTGCAAGATCGTAATTCCTTGCAATGTTATCAAACATATCGATTATATTATCTTGCTTGCTTTTCATTTAACCACTTTGATAAAAATTCTATTTGACTTTTTACAGATTCTTCTGATGTCCCACCAAAAGATTTTCTAGAATTCATAGAATGATGCAAATCTAAAACTTCTTTTGCATCTTTTGTAATTCTATGATCTTGCGCGATAATCTCATTAATATCCAAATCACTTATATCACAATTTTTAGATTCTGCATATGCAACAATCTTGCCAACAATATGATGAGATTCTCTAAAACTAATACCAACTTTCTGCACCAAAAAATCAGCCAAATCAGTAGCGGTGATGTGCCCCATTTGCGCTTTTTTAAGCATCTCATCTTTATTGATTTTGATTTCCTTTAGCATACCAATTAGCACTTTAAGAGATAGGATGATATTAGAACAGCTATCAAACAATGCCTCTTTATCTTCTTGCATATCTTTATTATATGCAAGAGGAAGCGCCTTTAGTATTGTAAGCAATGATATTAAATTGCCATAAATTCTGCCCGTTTTCCCTCTAATGAGCTCTGCTACATCTGGATTTTTTTTATTTGGCATAATAGAACTACCTGTTGCAAATGAATCACTAATAGTGATAAATTTGAATTCATAACTACTCCACAATACTAATTCTTCTGCAAATCTTGAAGTATGCATAGCAATCATAGCGATAGAATAAAGCAAATCAAGCGCAAAATCTCTATCACTCACGCCATCACATGCATTATGACAAGGACTTTGAAAGCCTAATTTTGATGATGTAAAATCTCTATCAATATCATAAGGTGTGCCTGCAAAAGCGCTAGAACCAAGTGGTGAAAAATTATTTCTATTATAATCATCGCTTAAGCGTTCTACATCTCGTCTATACATAAAACAATAAGCTAAAAGATGAAACGCAAAACTCACTGGCTGTGCGTGCTGAAGATGAGTCATACCAGGCATAATTGTCGCTATATGATCCTTTGCTATGCTTAATAATGTCTCAATCAATTCTAATAACAAGGATTTTATTTCCTGATTCTCACTAAGGCAATATAATCTAAAATCAAGGGCAACTTGGTCATTTCTACTTCTTGCTGTATGCAATTTTTTAGCACTATCTCCAATAAGCTGTGTAAGACGCTTTTCAATAGCCATATGTATATCTTCATCTTGAATCTTAAAGACAAAATCATTATCTTCGATTTCTTGATATACCTTATTTAATCCACTTATGATATTGTTCTTTTCTGAATGAGTTAAAATTCCTATATTGCAAAGCATTTCCGCATGCACTTTAGAACCAAGTATATCTTCTTTATATAATTGTTTATCAACATTAATGGAAGCATTAAATTCTTCTAATAATTTTGAAGAATTTTCTTTAAATCTACCACCCCAAGGCTTGTTCATCATCACTCCAAATTAAAACTTTAAAATAGCAGAAAATGCAATCACAAACAAAGCTACGGTAGGAAATTCATTATAGATTCTATAAAATTTCCCACTTTTTTTATAAATATCTCTTTTTAGATTTCTAAGATGTATCCCACAATCAATATGATAAATAACGAGCAAAAATGCAAAGAATAATTTTAAATGTAGCCAACCACCTGTTTTAAACAAAGTAGGTACCAATGCAATCATAAAAAGTCCTGTAATAATAGTGATTACAATAGCAGGAGTTCCAATGAAACGATACAATCTATCCTCTTGTATTTTTACAATTTTTACAAAATCTTCATTATTTTGATTTTCTGTATGATAAACAAAAAGTCTAGGTAGATAAAATAAAACCGACATCCAAGCTACAAATGCAACAATATGCAATGCTTTAATATATAAGTAATACTCTTCCATAAACACCTCTAAAATTGTGATTATTTTTCTTTAAAATGATTGATAAATTTCTCTATTTTATATTCATTAGCCTCTATGTGAATTATTGCAAAATTTTGCATAAAATCAAATTTTAAAGAATGGATATCTAATTTTCTTGCTAAATATTTTGCTAATTCTATTTTGTTAAATGGAGATTCT
Source organism: uncultured Helicobacteraceae bacterium (assembly GCA_944323755.1). Classification (GTDB taxonomy): domain Bacteria; phylum Campylobacterota; class Campylobacteria; order Campylobacterales; family Helicobacteraceae; genus NHYM01. The sequence goes on along the minus strand of CALUTR010000002.1, from coordinate 130,795 downwards.
ATTGTTACTTTATGTGTTTTTTCAAATGGTATCAAATCTGCATTATTAATGACCTCTAATGCAGCCGTACTATACGCTCTAACAAGACCACCTACACCAAGTAATTTTCCACCAAAATATCTAACTACAACAATACCACTATTAATTAGATTATTTCCACGCATTACATTTAATACAGGTAATCCGGAGCTACCTCTTGGCTCTCCATCATCACTAGAATATTCTATAACTTGAGAATATTCATTTAATATTCTAGTGGCCTTAACAAAATGTACTGCTTTTTTATGCTCACTTTGTAGTCTACATAAAACATCATCAAAATCAATCATTGGTACTAAATATGACAAAAAAATAGAATTATCTTTTGTATATTTAGCTTGTGATATTTTATCCACTATAAACATTTATTTATTAAAACTAGAAATATATTCTCCAAGGCTTACTATTTCATCATCACTTAGGTTTGCGCTTTGCAAATACATAATAGCCGATGATTTTCCCTTTTTAAGACTTCTATCTCTATACCCTTTTAAATTTGTTATGATCTCATCTTTAGATAATTGCGATATTAATACCTTACCTTCACTTCCAGGTGCAACGACATCACCTTTTGCACCGTGACAAGCTACACATTTTGAATATAGCACCTTCGCATCTATTGGCTTTTTTGTAATACTTATAGTTGCATTATTATCTATATTGGAATTTTTCTCTATGATATGTGAATTACTTTGAGGCTTTATTGTCTTACTAGAATCTAAAGCATCACTTTGAATATTTGATACTTGGCTTGATGTTTGCCTATTTTGTGTATCATCACTACTGCAAGCACTAAAAATTAAAATTAAAACTAATAAATAAATTTTCAAATAACACTCCTTATTTTTTTTGGGATTTTACTAAAAGATTTGATATTTTTTCCATAATTCTTCATCTCTCTCTATTACACCAATACTACATAGATGATCTATTACACTACGAGTGCAAGATACATCATCTGGCCAATCTCTATTATGATTTTCTAATATTCCCTTTGCTGTAGCATCAATTAATGCAATTCCATCTTGTATAAGTATATCTCGCATCGCATCGATATTGTTTGTTATTCTCCAAATACACATATATAAGTTATTTAAATCATTGTCTTTATTGTCTATTGCAAACACAATTTTGCAATGTTTATTATCAAATGCATCTATATGATCCAACACTCTGCTTTGTTTATCAATAGAGATTATAGTGATTGGATTTTTTGTATGAACAAAATATTGCTTTAAATCAATCACTTCATCATATTTATTTTTAATCATCGATAACAGCTTATTATCATCTAAGATCTCTATTTTATATTTAGATTCCACTTCCATAGTGCAATCAATGCCAAGCTTACCTCCACTTGCATATTCTGGTGATGAATGATCTAACGCATCACAAACACCCTTAGAAATCACTAAATCATCAATATCTAAATGATTAAGTATGTATTCACTTATTTTAAAATGATCATCTAATTCTGGAGAATCTTTTGGCACAAATATCGCGTGTTTTACAAAACTCATTTGACCTATCCCCCAAAAACTATGCATAATTTGCTTTGCGTGATTTGGATATTTTGTATCGATTTTTGCTAATATCAGATTATGAAACACTCCATTTTCTGGCATATAATAATCTATCAAAAAAGGATTCGTCGTTTTTAAAAGTGGTAAAAATACTCTTTCTGTCATATAACCCATATATTTATCCTCTAATGGTGGCTTACCAACAACTGTTGCTAAATAAATTGGATTATTTTTATATGATATAGCACTTACCTCCAAAACTGGATATAGCTCTATTGGGGTATAAAAACCTGTATGGTCACCAAAAGGACCTTCATTTTTAAAAATATTTGGATCAACAAACCCCTCTATAACAATATCACAATCATAAGGTACCATTAAATCATTTGTATTACATTTACATACTTTTGGATTCCTTTTTCGTATTAATCCAAATAATGCTAATTCATACATACCATATGGTAATGGAGCTTGCCCGCACCAAGTATATAAAGGATCTCCACCTATGCCAATTGCAATTGGCATTTTTTTGTTTGCTTTTTTGTATTCATTAAAAAAATGAGTAGAATCTTTATGGATTTGCCAATGCAATCCTAAGTGGTTTTTATCATAAACTTGCAAACGATACATACCAAGATTTTTAATATTACCATCTAATGAACAAGTATAAATCTGCCCCATAGTAATAAATGCCCCACCATCATTTTCCCAAGTTTTTAATATAGGCAGACTAAATAAATCAACATCATCTCCTAAATAGATATTATCTTTCCATAGAGCTTTATTTGTTGTTTTTGGTATCGTATATCTTATGGTTGATAGTTGTTTTAATTTCAATATTTTTTCTATAAAATTTTTTGGCATAGAAAGCTTTAAAAAAACCTCTATTTCTTTTGCAATTTCATTACTATCTGGAGCAAACAAAGAAAGTCGTTTAAATGAACCAAAAATATTCATCAATACTGGAATGTCAAATTTTTTACCACTTCGTTTGCAAATTGGATTTGTAAATAATAGTGCTTTAGAATCTTCTTTTTTCACCTCTATATATGCAATATGTGGTATCTCTAATTCAATATCAAGCTCTTCTTTAATGACTTTTAATTCATTATGTTTTAATAATAAATTTATAATCTCTTGCATAAAAACCTCTAAATTATAAAAATAAAAATGTAATTATAAAAATAATTTCAAATTCCATATCAATAACATTTAAAAATAACATTTTATACTATAATTTTAGTTTGCATATACGCATATATTTATCAAATATTTAGGAAAATAACATGAGTAATTTAGGAAAAATAGTAGTAGTTGGCGTCGTAGGTGCGGCTTGCTACTATACTTTCATTGAAAAAAGAAATCCACTTGCACAATTTTGGGTAAATCCAATAGAAGAAGCAAATAAAGACTATGTAAAACACAAAACACATAACGAATCAATACTAGCAAATAAAAATGCCACAATACTGCAAGATGACACAGCAAAACGGGATATAACTCAATAATTATTTATGATGTGGTGGGCAATAAAATTTCTGCCTACCGCGTAACATCTTTGCTAATTTTGTTATTTTTACTCTATTTTTTTTAGCAATCAAATACAATCTCCTAATATCTCTTTGTGATACAGAAAATAGCAATTCATATTCTTCACCGCTTAGTGCTTTATTTTTGTTGATTTTTTTATAGAATCTAAACTTCACATTATTCAATTTTGAGATTCTATTTAATTCATAATACAATCCATCAGAAATATCCATTCCACCGCGTATAAAAGGCAGAATCTCAAATATAAATTTTGGGTTAAGCCTAGGAGTATAAAATTTTGAATTTCTATTAATCTTATGCCCTTTATATAAAAAATTCATATCTTTTGATACTTTTCCTAAATCACCGCTAAAAAACATAATATCACCGGCTTTAAAATTGGTTCGTTTTATAATTCTAGATTCTGCCTTTCCAAACATTGTAATAGCAATACTTAATTTATTATCACGAATTGTATCACCACCTATAATTTTAATATCGTATTGTTTGCAAATATCAATAATTCCACGCTGAAAATGATTAATATCACTTAGCGTCATATCATTTGCAAAAGATACACCAAGCATTGCATATGTAGGCTTTACACCCATTGCAAGTATATCTGATATATTTACCAACATTGCTTTTTTTGCGATATTATAATAACTAAAATATCCTCTTAAAAAATGCACTCCTTCATAGAATAAATCCATCGCATAGACATAATTATTAAGCAAAATTCCATCATCATTTAGCGCCAAAGTAACGCCAGAATCTTGTAATTTAGAGATAAAATATGCCTCACGATCCATCATAATACTATCTATACCATTTTTAATGATAAATCAACCCAAACTGCCTGATGTATCAATGCTCCAATACTTATAGCATCAACACCTGTATTTGCAAAATCTAATATATTAGATTTTGTTATATTGCCGCTTGCTTCAAGCAAAATATGCGGGTAATTAGCATCTTTAAAGCAAACAATCTCTCTAATATCATTTGGTTTCATATTATCACACATAATGATATCAACACCATATTTCATCACTTCTTTTGCTAAGCTTACACAATCGCATTCTACTTCTATTTTTGCACTCCAAGGGATCTTTTTTCTAGCTAATTTTATAAACTCACTTAAATTTTCAATATGTGCTAAATTTGTATCTTTTATCATCAAGCAATCATCAAGCCCTAATCTATGATTTATAGCTCCACCATTTAATACCGAATATTTTTCAAATTCTCTCATACTTGGTCTAGTCTTTCTAGTATCTAAAATAATCGTATCAATGGAATTTTCTCTAAGTATATCTATATATGATTTTACATTTGTGGCTATACCGCAGCTATGTTGCAATAAATTAAGCAATGTTCGCTCAATTTTTAATATCAAAAGATATGAACCCTCTATCTCTAATAAAATATCACCTTTATTAAAAATATTACCATCATCAATATTAAAGCTAACATTCAATCCAATATATTCAAAAAGACAAGATGCATATTTTTTACCAGAAAATACACCATAATCTTTTGCTAGTATCCTTGCTTTTACATTTTTATCAATACATATTTTAGAAAATAAATCACCTCTTCCTATGTCTTCATTTAAGGCATTTTTGATAAATTCTATTTCACTCACGAAAGCTCCAGCATCTTATTTAGTGCTTTTCTTGCATTTTCTATGCAATCATTACTTAATTCTATCTCATTATAAGGCATTCCATCATCAAATGCTTTCATAACATCATACACATCTTGAAGAGAAGTTTCATTCATCGTTGGACATTCTGGCTTACTTGATGACAAAACAAAAATATCATTCTTGTTTCCATTTTTTTTTGTTAGTCTATTTACAAGATTGAATTCTGTTCCAACAGCAACCTTTACATCTTCATCTAAATTTGAAACAAAAGAAATAATTTGACTTGTAGATCCTGCAAAATCAGCTGCCTTTACAACACTTGGGTCACATTCTGGATGCACAACAATGACTATATCTTTGTATTTTTCTCTATAAAATTCAATATCACTTACACTAAATAGCTGATGAATAGAACAGAATCCATCATAACAAATTACATCGCTATTTTTAATTTCATCATCACTAGAGATTCCAAGTATCGAGCCTTTTTTACCACTATCACTTGCAAGATTCATGCCTAAACATCTATCTGGCATAAAAAATATCTTTTTATTCAAACTTAATGCATAATCAAAAATTTTCTTTGCATTAGAACTAGTGCAAACAACTCCACCCATAGCACCGACTTTAGCCTTCACTTCAGCATTAGAATTTATATAAGTCATTGGGAATATATCTTCTTTTTTAACACCTAGAGATTGAAGCTTTTTAATATTCATATCAAAATAAGAGGAATCTATCATTCTTGCCATCGAGCAGCACGCAAGTCGTGGCATAATTACATTTTTATCTGGTGATAATATCTTTACACTTTGTCCCATAAAACTTACACCACAAAACACTATTAATTTATTATTAGCACTACTTGCTTTTTTAGCCAACTCTAAGCTATCACCACAAAAATCTGCTAATTCGACCACTTCATCTCTTTGATAATAATGTGCTACTATTAAGGCATCTAATTTAATTTTTAAAGATTTGATTTTATCTTTCAAATCCAATTTTCAACTCCTTTATTATCTTAAATTTTTAAAAGTTTTTACGCTTAAACAAATCAGAACCAAATTTTATATCACAATCATTTTTTAAAATATCAACATCACTGGCAAAAAGAACAACAGTTGATCCCATTTTAAACATACCTATTTCTTCACCTTTTTTTACAAAAATTGGATCTTTGTATTCGAATTTGCGTGTATATAAATTTGATTTATGCTGCAATCTAGGCTCAATATAAAAATAAATACCACCAACATTCAATGCACCAACAGCGACAAAATATAAGATTCCACCAAAGCTATCTCTTGCCTTTAAAACAACTCTCTCATTTACGACAAAAAGATTTTTATTTTTATAAAGTGATTTCAAATGCACTGGTAATAAAGCACCTTTAAAATGCGTGATACTCTCTACATACATATTACAAGGAGAATGATATCTATGATAATTACTTGGACTTAAATATAAATTAGCATAACTAAGATTTGATGATACACTCTCACCTACAAGCCTATCAACAGAATAACTAAATCCTTTTATCTGCAATGCCCTTCCATTATCAACATTTCCTGTTTGCACTACCTTGCCATCAATTGGAGAGATAAAAATATTATCATCTTTATTAAATGCTCTATTACTCTTTAATCCTCTAGTAAAAAGCTCATTTAGACTTTTATATGAATGAAGTGGATAAAACTCACTTAAATCAATTTTAAATATTTTGATATATTGTTTGTTTATAAATCTCTGTATTGGCGGATAGAATCTAATATTAGCAACAACGCCAAAACAAATTGAGATTAGCTTTGTAATTTTCATTGATTACCCTCTGTATTTGTAAAATATGGCTTCCATATTGGAATTTCGTGGATATTTGGGCGATTAATCAAGTATTCAAATGGTTTAAATCGCTCCTTATATCCTAAAGAGTGATGATTTTTTATCCAATATCCTGGATAAAAATATTTCAAATTGAACATTTTAGCAATTTCTAATTGTTTTAAAATTGAAAATGTCCCAAGTGAAAGATGTGAATAGTCGTGATCATAGAAGAAATATATTGCACTCATTGATGAAGAAGATTTCAAAATATCAACAAATGCAACACCTATCAACTTCCCATCAATATAATAGCAAAGCTCCTTACCAAAGCTATTTTTACCATCTACAAACATATGCAAATATCTATCTTTATCTATTTGATTATATTCCCAACCTTTCTTAATATTCATTATAGTGTGATATTTATTATAAAGTTCAATTTTTTCAATTGAATAACTAGGATTACCAAATGCCACATCAATAATTTTATTTTTACTTATAATACGCTTGTGATTTTTAGAAAATTTAAAATCGCAAACAACTTGCCTAATTGAAATACATTTTTGACAATAATCACAAAATGGAACAAAAAATACCTCGCCAAATCGCCTCCAACCTCGCTCTAATAATGCATTATAAAAATCCTCGCTACAAGATTCTATAAGCGCATAATTAAATGTTGTATTATTCCCACAAATATACGCACAATCACCAAATGAGTAGTAAAATACAGCATTTTTATAACAAAAGTTATTCAAAACTATACCTAGAAATTTATGGACTCTAAAGCCCTTTTTAGAACATCTCTAGCGCCTTTTGCCTCTACTTTTTTTAATAATTCATTTGCCAATGTAGAATCTTTGCTCCCACTTATTTTTTCTCTAATAATATCGCTTCCATCTGGTAATCCGATAATAGTTTCAATATCCACCATAGAATCTTTATATTGCGCATACACACCAATTGGCACTTGACAACCACCATTAAGAAGTCTTATGAATTCTCTCTCAAATCCACATTCAATGCTGCTTATATCATCATTTAATTCTTTTAAATAATTCAAAATTTCACAATCTTTTCTGCACTCAATCCCCAAAGCACCTTGACCCATTGCAGGTATCATAAATGAAGTATCAAGTGGCTTTATAAACTTTATGTCTTTAGAATCTAGATTTAATCTATTTAAACCAGCTTTAGCTAGTATAATCGCATCAAATTCATTATTTTGAAGTCTTTGAAGCCTTGTTTGGACATTCCCCCTTAGGCTAATTGTATCTAAATCATTTCTTATATGCTTTAATTGCATTGATCGTCTAAGTGAAGTCGTTCCTAGCTTTGCATTAAGTGGAAGATCGGAAATATCACTAAATTTATAACTAATAAAACAATCCCTTACATCTTCTCGTTTTGTTATTGCAGCTAATATTAAATCATCATGCAATACAACAGGGACATCTTTTAGAGAATGCACAGCAATTGTAATTGAGCCATTAAGCAACATCTCTTCTAATTCTTTTGTAAATAATCCCTTTCCACCAATTTTCGCAAGTGGCGCATCTAGGATTTTATCACCAGTTGTTTTTATAATTTTTAATTTACTATCTATATTAAATCGATTTTGTAATTCACTTTTTATAAAATTAGCTTGCCATAATGCTAAAACACTACCTCGAGTGCCTATTATAATCTTATCCATACAACCTTCTGTGCTTTTAAATTATAAATTCCAAATTTCTGTAATTATACAAAATATGATATTATTTAACAAAATCAAAAATACAGGAAATAAAATGATAAATAGAGAATATCAAGTGATAAATGGGCATAAAGTTTTTGATACAAATGCAAGAGATGAAGATTACAAAATAAGTGGTTTTGAGGAATTGTATAAAAATGAAGAAAAGCATTTTTGGTTCATTACAAGAAAAGAATTAATCAAACAATGTATGAATAAATATATTAATAAAGATGCAAAAATTATAGAAGTTGGTGCAGGCACAGGAAATGTAACAAAATGCCTAATTGAAAATGGATATAGCAATATAAGCGTTGGTGAAATGCACATAAGCGCGCTTGATTATGCAAAAAGCTATGGTATCAAAGATAGATTCTGCTTTGATTTATTGGATTCACCTTTTGTTGATGAATTTGAGTGTGTATGCGCATTTGATGTAATAGAACACATAGAAAATGATCATTTAGCAATACAAAATATTTCACAATCAATTATAGGGGGGGGGGAATCTCATAATTAGCGTCCCTGCATTGAATTTTTTATGGAATGAACACGATGTAGATGTCGGACATAAGCGACGATATTCAAAAGCAAGTATCAAAAAGTTATTAGAAGAAAATGGTTTTGAAATTAAATATATAAAATATTTCTTCATATTTATTATCCCACTTTTAATACTAAGGGCAATTATAAAAAAACCAAAAGCTAATCACATTCCAAATGGTGATAAAATAGATTCTATAAATCCAATAATAAATAATATACTTATTTTCATATTGAAAATAGAAAATAGAATCATTAATTACTTGCCAAACTTTATTGGCGGAAGTCTGCTTGTTGTTGCTACAAAAAAATAATTACTTTTTTGTAGCATAAAGCAATGCTATCACACCACAAATCACTGCAATTAGCGATGCAATCAGAATAGATAATTTTGCTATTACAATTTGAGCTTGACTATTATACGCTAGATTTGCAACAAACATAGACATTGTGAAACCTATACCTGCGATAATTCCAACTGCAAATATATGACTATAAGTAAGACCCATAGGTCTAATTGCTATGTTTAATTTTTCTCCTAAAAATGTAAATATCAAAACACCAAGCGGTTTTCCTACAACAAGCCCTATAATTGTGCCAAGAGCAATACCATCAATATTAAAATCTATATTAGAATCTACCTTTATACCAGCATTTAAAAATGCAAAAACTGGAATAATAAAATAAGCACAAATTGGTTGCAAAAAAATCTCCATTTTTACAAGAGGATTCTGCGCATATCGAGAATATTTCGCTACCATATCAAGCATATATACTTGCTTGCTTGTCTCTTCCATATCAACTTTTTTATTTTCATCAGGGATCAATAATCCAAGGATACCTCTATACATCGCAACAAATATATTAACTTGCTTATCATCTTTTATATAAAGCATTTTTTTAGATTCAAGCGTAGTTGCGATTTTCCACTCCTCTAATATATTTATAGTATTAAGAAAATACTTTTTTCTTATATTTGAGCGACCTGGTATACAAAGTGCAAGAATGACACCAGCTATAGTGGAGTGCACTCCAGTATTATAAACTGCTATCCAAAGTAAGATTCCAAGAAAAATATAGCTTGAAATGTATTTTGTATCCTTGTAATTAATATATATTAAAATACAGATAATAAATATGGATACATATAGCCATAGTGTATTAATTTCGTGTGTATACAAAATTGCAATAATTAAGATCGCGCCCAAATCATCAAATACGGCTAATGTAACAAGAAAAATTTTCAATATCTGTGGAATCCGCTTTCCAAAAAATAATAAAACACCAAGAGCAAAAGCGGTATCCGTACTCATCGCAACGCCAAAACCACTTACAGATTCTGTTTCTTTATTAAAATAAATATATATCAAAATGGGTATCAAAATCCCACCAAATGCCCCAAGTATAGAAAAAGAAATCTTTTTAAAACCAGCTAACTCACCATATAAAATCTCTCTTTTCATCTCCAAGCCAATCATAAGGAAAAATAGCGACATCAAAACATCATTTACAAAATGCAAAATATCAAATCCAATAAAATATGATCCAATAAAAGCACCAAATTCAATATGCAAAAATCGAAAGTAAAAATCACTATACTTTGAGTTTGCAATAATCATAGCTAAAATTACACATACAAATAGTAAGATACCACCAAATGATTCGTGGTTTATAAATGTATTTAAAGCATGTTGTAATTTATTCTTTACATATTTTGCAGTACTTATATTTTCATAATTTTCATTCATTACGCTTCCTATCTAAAATCTAATAGCATTTTATAATATATTTATATGGTTATTGTGTTAATTTTATTGCAATTTTAGCATTTTTTATTTAGTGTTATGTGATCTATTTTTAATAGAAAAAATTACAACAATATTAAGGATGAATTTATGGAAACAATAGGTATATTTTATGGGAGCACAACAGGAAGAACTCAAGAAATCGTAGAAGCTGCAGCATCAAAACTTGGAAATTGTGAGTTAATTGATGTCGCTAAAGCTAGCAAAGAAGACTTAGCAAAGTATAATAATCTAATCCTTGCTGCTTCAACTTATGGAGACGGAGATTTACAAACTGATTGGGAAGATTTCGCTACAAATTTAAGTGAAGATGATTTTGCTGGAAAAATTGTTGCCATCATTGGACTTGGAGATCAAGATTCCTATAGCGATACATTCTGTGATTCTATTGGGCTACTTGCAAATATAGCAAAAAAGGCTACAATCATTGGTAAAACAAAAAATGACAATTATGATTTTCAATCATCAAAAGGCTTAGAAGGTGATGAATTCTTGGGATTAGCATTAGATGAAGATAATCAAAGCGATCTAACAAGCGATAGATTGAATGCTTGGATTGATAGTATTAAAGGTAGCTTTAAATAATATCTGGAATCTTATTTTTAAGATTCCAGCTTAATTGCTTGTATATTTTCTAATTCTTTGTCATTTATTTTCTTAATTTTAAATGCAGATTTACATTTTCCATGATCTAGCTCTAAAACAATCATTTGAAATATATTATTACCATTTTCTAAAACTTCATATCTACCCTTACCATAACCTTGCATTGCCTTTTGTAGAGGAATCTTATAATCCATTCCAATAACCCCATCATATGCTCCACAAAGCCCAATATCACTCACATAAAAACTATCATTTTGGATATGAAAATCATCACTACCAATATGAGTATGAGTACCATATAAAGCGCTTATCCTACCTCGCAACTGACAAAATGCTATTCTTTTTTCACTACTTGCTTCTGCATGAAAATCAATAATAATATTAGAAATATTTTTATGTTGTAAAAAAATGATAGATTCCTCTAATTTATGATACACATTATCAAGATTTATATTTATCCCATAATGCCCCATAGCATTAATTATTGCTACTTCTTCACCCTTTACTTTTGTATAATATATCCCTTTTCCAGGTGTATTTTGTGGAAAATTAAGAGGTCGCAAAATTGGCATAATATCCATTAATTCTACAATTTCTAATTTATCAAATGAATGATTTCCACCTGTAATAACATCTATGCCACTTGATAGCAATTCATTTGCATTTTTCTTACTAAGCCCAAAACCACCACTTGCATTTTCACTATTTGCAACAACAAAGTCAATATTATATTTTTCTTTAAAATGTGCTAGATTGTTTATTACCATTTTTCTACCCACATTTCCTACAATATCACCAATGACTCCTATACGCAATTTAGCACTCAAGTTTGCCCCTTAAATACTCTAATGTAGCTTCTAAAATACTACTATCATCTAACTCACTTGCATCGAATTTTACTTTATTTGTATCACTATAGATGATGGTTATATGTTGATTATAATTCATTATTGTTTTTATGTTTAGCTCATTTGCCATAAATTTCACAAGTATTAACTGCAAGAATCTAATACTAAAACTATCTAATTTGCCAAATCTATCATTAATCTCTTTTTCAATTTCATAAATCTCATCTTTTGAGCTTACATTAGCAAGCCTACGATATAAATCAAGTCTAATCATATCTGATGGAATGATACTTGGATTTAAAAATGCACTTATATTTAACTTAATGTCAACACTCTGTTTATTTTGTAATTCCTTACCACTTAGCAAATTAATACTTTCTTCCAACATCTGTAAATATAAGCTATAACCTATATTTTTTATATGCCCACTTTGTGCTTCACCAAGAATATTTCCTCCACCCCTAAGCTCTAAATCCGCATAAGACAATATACCACCTGCACCCAAAAATGAATTAGACTCTAATGATAGAAGTCTCTTTTTGGCTTCATTTGTTATTGCATCTTTATTATCAACGAAAAAATAACAATACCCTTCTTTATCACCTCGCCCTATTCTACCTCGCAATTGATGCAAATCAGCCATACCAAAGCAATCAGCACTATCGACAATAATTGTATTTGCATTTGGTAGATGGATTCCAGATTCTACAATTGAAGTGGATAAAAGCATATCATATTGCCCATTTGCAAATTTAATCATAATATCTTCACTTATATTTTGTGCGATTTGTGAATGAAGTACTGCGATTTTTAAACTTGGCGCAATATTTAAAATCTCATTTTTTCTATCTTCTATACTAGCGATATTATTATGAATATAAAATATCTGACCATTGCGCTTTAACTCACGCTTTATGGCATCCTTCAATAATAAATCACTATAATTTTTCACAAATGTTTTTGGTGGTATCCTACTTACTGGAGGCGTGTTTAACTCACTTTGTGTTTTTATTTTTGATAATGCTAAATTTAGCGTCCTTGGTATAGGGGTAGCAGACATAGATAAAATATGTACATCTTGTGTCATATTTTTTAATCTTTCTTTTTGCTTAACGCCAAATTTATGTTCTTCATCAAGTACAACAAGACCAAGATTCTTAAAATTAACATTTAATAATCCATGAGTGCCAATAACAACACTAATCTCACCACTTTGCAAGCCTTTTAAAATGCTATTTTTATCTTTGCTAAATCTATCAAGCTTTGCAATTTTTATATCAAACCTTTTAAACCTAGCAAAAAGTGTATTAAAGTGTTGATTTGCAAGAAGTGTGGTTGGCACTATAAGTGCACACTGATATCCATTTATAACACATGCAAATATAGCATTCATAGCAACTTCAGTTTTACCAAATCCAACATCTCCAATAAGCAGCCTATCCATAACTTTACCACTTGATAAATCAGAAAAAATCTCACAAATGCTACGCTCTTGATCGCTTGTTAATTCAAAATTATTATCATTTTTAAAAACATTTAATTCAACTTTACTAGTATCAATTAACTTACCTTTTATAAGCTCTCTTTTTGCAGCTAATTCAACTATTTCTTTTGCAATTTCTAATAATTTTGGCCTAATTTTTTCCTTTATTTTTACAAAAGAACCCTTTCCAAGTCTATCTAACATCGGAACACTAGAAGTATTTGCTATATATTTGGTTATTAAATTTAGATTATGTGTTGGAAGTAATAATTTATCATTATTTAAATACAAAACTTCTATAAAATCACTTGTGATTCCCAAAATTGTAGTTTGCTTGATGCCATTAAAAATGCCTATACCATAATCACTATGAACAACATAATCACCTTTATTTAACTCATTTAGATGAATTGTTTTATGATTTTTTTTCTTTTTCTTTGCAATTTTATTTAAAGAAAGAATAATTTCATTTTTTGTAATGATATTAATCGACAATGGTTCTTTTATTATTGTTACATCATTGTCCAATTTTAGAGAATCTATTAAAAGCTCATTTAAACCAAATAAAATCTTTTTTTTATCCTTATGCAGGGCAAATAACTTTGGAATAGCATTAATCTCTAATGCTATATCGCTATAATTATCATCAATATCACACACATTGAGTTTATCAAAGCTATCAAAGTCAAGATCAGATAAAAATTCTATTTCTTTTAGTGAATCTAATTCATTTTTTGCACTTGGCATCATAAGGCTATTGTATGATTTTATAATCAAAGGATCATCAATAAACCAAAATCCAAGACTAATAATATCCTTTATAAAAACATCATAATCACTATTTTTACTAACATTATCAAGACTATCATAGCTACTAGAATCTATACTAAATAATGCAGGAAAAATACTAATCTCTTCTATCTCATCTCCAAAACACATTTGAGAAATAGAATCAAAATATTTAATACTCTCAATCTCATTATCAAAAAATGAAATTCTAATTGGGTTTTCATAATTATGCGGAAATATATCAATTATATCGCCGTGTATTGCAATTTCTTTTGGTGCATGGACTAAATCAAGCTTTTCAAAACCATAATTTAAAAGTTTCTCTTGTAAATCTAAAAAATTATAATGCTCATATAATTTCAGAACCAAAGGTTCCAACTTATCCTTTGAAGGAAGTGGATATAATATAGAATGTATTGGTGCTAAAAGTATGGAATTTTTATCATCATAAAATTTTGATAAAGAAAGAAATAATTCACCAAGCTCAAAAGAATAGCTTCGTAAATCATCCCCTCTCTTAGCTCTAAAATCACTAAGAGCATAAGCATTTGGAAATGAACGATCTTGTAGTTTTTTATATTTACATATTTCTAGTGCTTCTAGCACTTCATTAGAATCTTTAAAAATAAATATTTTATATTTTAGTTTTTCATTTAAGATTCTATAAAAATTCGAATTAAGCAAATAATGCCTTTATAGATCTTTAGTTTCTAGATTATTTGATTGTTCTATTTTATTTACATCTTGTGTTTTTTTAATCTTGCTTTCCCCTATAAAAATACCCTTTTTTTCTATATATAACTCATTGCAAATAATAGTTCCTTCAATCTTACCATTTGGCATAATCTCTACACATTCAGAATCTACACTCCCTGAAAAGCCACCACTTACAATAACCCTTTGTGCCACTATATCACCTTTTACAATACCTGATTTTCCTATTAAAATGGTATTTTTAGAATTAATATTACCCTCAAACTCACCATCAATATGAATATGACACTCGATATTTAATTCTCCTTTAAATTTTGTTCTAGCTGCGATAATCGTTGCTCCGTTGGTATTTGCTGCATCAAATTGTTTATTGTCGTTAGTAAAGATTGCCATGCTACATTTTTCTCCTTATCAAAAATTTTATCAAAATTACTCATATTCCAATCCATAAAATTTTTAGGATTAATATGCTGCCCCAAAAATCTTACTTCATAGTGTAAATGAGCTCCCGTGCTAACTCCTGTGTTGCCTACATATGCAATTAATTGCCCCTTTTTAACAAAATCACCTCTTTTAACGACAAAAGATTGCAAATGTGCAAAATATGTCTTAAATCCAAAAGAATGATCTATTTTTACAAGTGTGCCATATCCTCCATTCCAACCATCTTTTGCAAAATCTACAACACCATCTGCTGTGGCATATACCGGAGTATCTAAACTTGATGAAAAATCAATCCCTGTATGAAATTCCCTTGAATTATTTAATGGGTGAATCCTGTAACCATATCCTGATGAAACCCTCCTATAACTCTCTAATGGAGAGCCATTTGGAACGAATTTCATAATAAACATCTTTTGCAACCCTGTAATACTAGCAGCTTCTACTCTACTTTGCAACCCATAATTAGAATTTTCCTCACTAACACCAATAACACCTTCTAAATCCTCGATCTTATCTGTAACAAGCAATGCTTCTTCTTGTTTTACAGATATTTGCTTTGATAGGCTTAAATTTTTATCTAATAATGCTTGATATGAATCTTGTATATATTTATATTTATTTTCAATATCATCTATTTCTGATGCCAATGTATGCAAAACAATAAAAATAAAAAATATAATAGATCCAATAAAAGTAAAAAAATAAATGATAATGTGTTTAAAAATCAAACTAACATTGTAATATCTAGCCCCATATGGACTTGAAATCATAAGTATCAATCTATTATCATTGTTCATTGCTTATCCAATGATGTAAATTGTTCTGAAAATATTTTATGATCATTAATTTTTATAATATCATCAAAAGTCCATAATAAACTATCCCAATTTACAATACTATCTTGATTTATAACACTTGCAAAATTATCTATATTCCAATACGCAAATCTTTCCACATCAACTTCGCTACCTAAAAATCTAATATCATAATAAAGATTTTTAGCATTTGGAATGCCTGCATAGCCTATCAACTGACCTTTTCTTGCGATATCACCCCGTTTTACATTAACTTTTGATAAATAACCATATATTGATGTAAAACCAAATGAATGGACAATTTTGACAAATTTCCCAATACCTTTTGTATAGTTATCTCTTGTTAAATCCACTATTCCATCAGCAGTGGCATATATTGGCGTTTCTTTTGGGATATCAAATATCAAGCCAGACTTCAGTGATGATGTAGAAAAATCATCACTATAAAATGGTAAAGAATTCGGGAGCAATTGTAATATAGTATGCTTTTTAGATTCGCTTAAAGATGAAATATCATACTCTGCTACATTATCATTATTTACAACAGAATCTTTCATACTAATAATATCTTCTAATTCAAATATTCTTCTATTTATTTCATCAAGTTTATATTGACTAATTTCAACTTGCTGTTTTATATTTTCATTTTTATCGTATATATGAATATATTTATCTAAAATTAGATTCTTCTCCGCTTTCATTTCTTTTAATTCGTTTGCTAAAAATTTAATAGTAAAAAATACAATAATAGAAGAAATCACAAAAAAAATCACAAAATAAAAAATAAATCTTTTTACAAGTCTATGAATACTAAATTGCTTTACACCATTATTATCAACAATAGAAATAATAAATTTATCTCTTATATTACCACTTTTCATAAAACTTCTCTCATGAACTTCTCAACCACGCTAAATGAGCCAAATACAAGGTAATCTTTCGTATTATCAATATGCTTAAAATCACTATATGGAATCTCTAATTCATCTAAAATTTCAATTAATTTCATTTTATCTATCACTCTAGAATTATCTATAATTTCCATTATTTCAAGCATTACAATATTTTCTTTTAGTATTTTTAAAATTTTCTTAATATCTTTTTGAATATAGCTATTATACACTAGAGTAACTTTTTTATTTTTTAGATTTTCCTTTATAGCAAGTGCTGCAGATTGATTATGCCCAACATCAATGATAATATTATCTGCAATTTTTTGGAAACGACCAATTAAGTCAAGTTTTGGCATACATTTTACATCAAATTCAACACCAAGAAACTCTAATACTTTTAATGCTAATGATAAATTTTCTGCTAGAAAATTTGCCATATTATGTTTTTTGACATAATTCATGGCATCATTAGATATAGAATCTAAAATATATAATTTTACATCCTTTGATAACGCAATAGATGTAGCTATATCTTTTATAATATCATGCTTTTGTATCCCAAGTATTGCGATATTTGTCATTGCATTCAATTTTGTTGTTGCTATATCATTTATATTATCACCCAACATATCTTGATGATCATAATCAATAAGTGTAAATAAATGTAAATCCCTATCTAACACACTTGTAGAATCATACTCACCGCCAACACCAGCCTCTAATATCAAATAATCAACATCAAAAGCCAAATGCAATGCTAAAAAAGTTGCATACTCAAAATAACTAGCTTCTTTTATAAAATCAAATTTCATCAAATATCTATGTGCGATTAAAAGCTCATCATCGCTTATAATACTTCCATTTTTATAAAAACGCTCATTAAATCTAAAAATATGCGGACTTGTAAAATGTAAAACTCTAAATCCTTTTTGCAATAACGCAAGGCTTAAAAATCTGCCTGAAGTTCCCTTACCATTTGTGCCAATAACTTGAATCGTATATGGGGTATGTTTTAATTTTGTTTTTAATTGTGCATATATATTTTTTGCTCTATTTGGATCGAATTTCTGGTATTCCTGACCCTTTAACAATAAATACCGATCTAGTTCATTCATAATTTTAAATCTTTTATAGGAAGCAAATCTAAATGAATTTCTATATCTATATCTCTATTTTCATATATAAATTTACTATTTTTAATGGCTTGCTCTATATCTTTTGAATACTTTGTTGCCATTTCAATACTACATTTTGGAAGCAAAATAACAATAGAAGAATCTTCATATACACCTATACTTGCACTTGAATCAACGCTATTTAATAGGATTCTATAGAAAGCATTAAATAATTTTTCCAACGCCTCCAAACCAAATTGCTCTTTTATGGAATCAAAACAGCAAATATCACATATAAGCGCATAGCCATCAATTAAATGTGCTTTTGATGATATATCATTTTTTGTAAGCAACCCAGTGGAATGCATAAGATTAAATAAATGATTAGAATTACTTATAAGCAAATCTGTTAATTTTTTATCTATAGATTCTAATGGTAGTTTTGGATCAATATCGATTATTTTTTGATTTTTTAACACCTTTAATGCTTTTTCTAAAACATTCATACAATAGGTGCTATTTAAACTTGATTGACTATTAATAATTGATGATAAAGTGTTTATAAAATCATCTCTATTTTTTATTGGGTAGTTATTTAATTCTTTTTTGATATTAGAATCAAATTTATTACTCCATCTGCTATACCAATTACATTCATTACTATTTAAATTAAATAATTTTGCTTGTTTACAAAATGCTTCCAAATAAGATTCTGGTGAAAAATCTAAATTATTATCTTTCATATATATAAAAGCATTTTTAACAACTTGCTTAATTTTATCTTGATCAGTCAATTTATCTCCAACTATAAGCAATTTGAGCTATAAATTTATCAATAGCTTGAAGCGATGCTTGATTAATTGCTTCAAATCTCTTTTCATCAGTTACCGTTGCTTGACCCTCAACAGAAAAATCATAAATGCCAATATTATTATAGTTCCTTTCATTGCCATTCTTATCAGTATATGAGAAACTAATCCTAACTTGCATACGATAAAATCTAGGAAAACCATCTTCATCATCAGCAATTGAATACATAGAAATATCATCCATATTCATATTAATAATAGTATCGGCATCATCTTTATTGCTTAAACTAGAGTGCAATCTCGTAGCTATTGCTTGAAGTAATGCATCTTTTGCGATGATAGAATTCTCTGGATCAGATAAAGCGATATTAGCTTTAACATAAATATTCTCACCCAATGCCTGCTTACTATAATAAGACACAGGATAATAACCACAAGATGAAAAAAATACACCAAGTAAAAATGTAAGTACTATTTTTATCATTACTACTTAATTACAAAATTTACAAGCTTGTTTGGTACTACTATTTCTTTGATAATTTCTTTTTGATCTAGCCATTTTTGCACTCTATCTTTTGCAAGATTTAATACCTCTTCTTTTGACAAATTATTAGCAACTTCTAATTCGGTGCGTTTCTTGCCATTAATT
Organism: uncultured Helicobacteraceae bacterium; assembly: GCA_944323755.1. Lineage (GTDB taxonomy): Bacteria > Campylobacterota > Campylobacteria > Campylobacterales > Helicobacteraceae > NHYM01. The sequence continues at coordinate 110,983 of CALUTR010000002.1, read as the reverse complement.
GTAATTGCTATATTAATAGTATCACTTTGTAATGCACTATGATCAACACGCAACACAGAAAGATTCTCACAATTAAATAGTTTATCACTTAACTCAAAACTTGTATGTGGAATAATAGGCTCTAATATATTTAATAAAATATAATACCCCTCATACCATACATCTTCATTTTCTTGAGCACATAAAGCATTAAAAGCCTCCATACAAGATGCAATAAGTGTATTGAATGGATATTCACTATTTGAAAAAGTATATTCATACTTCAACAATGCTTTATATATTTTTTTTCTTGCGTATTTCTCATCTTTTGTAAGGTGATCAAATTTTAAATTATTAAAGTTTTTTTCTTTAACCTTAGAAGCATTGCTAAAAATCTTATTAATAAATCTATATGCGCCTTCAAGTGCATTATCATTCCATTCTAATTCCTTTACTGGAGGGGCTGCAAACAAAATAAATAATCTTGCGGTATCTGCACCATAAGTCTCTATAATCTCCTTTGGATCAACAACATTACCCTTTGATTTACTCATCTTAAAACCATTTTTAAGAACCATACCTTGAGTTAATAATCTCTCAAAAGGTTCATCAATATTCAAATATGAAAGATCTCTAAGAACTTTTGTAAAAAATCTTGCATACAAAAGATGCAAAATAGCGTGCTCGATACCGCCTATATATTCATCAACATTTAACCAATATTTTAAATCTTTATCACTAAATGCAGAATCTTCCCACATATCTCTTGGAGTTGTATAGCGTAAAAAATACCAACTAGATTCCATAAAAGTATCCATAGTATCACATTCTCGTATTGCATCTTTATTGCATTTTGGGCATTTTGTATATTTCCAACTAGAATGCAAAAATAGCGGATTACCCTCTCCATTAAATTTTACATCATCTGGCAATAAAACCGGTAAATTCACCTCTTTTACTATCCCACAAGCCTCACAATGGATAAGCGGTATAGGGCTTCCCCAATATCGTTGCCTTGAGATACCCCAGTCTTTTAACTTAAAATTTACCACCTTTTTACCAATATTAAGCCTTGAAAAATGCTCTATTATAGCCTCTCTTGCTTTAGCTCCAGATAATCCATTAAATTTATCACTATTAATTAAAATACCATCATCACAAAATGCTCTATCACTATCATTGTTAATAACTTTTTTTATAGGTAGATTGTATTTCTTTGCAAATTCAAAATCTCTCTCATCATGCGCAGGGACACACATCACAGCACCACTACCATAATCCATTAATACAAAATTTGCTACAAAAATTTCTAATCTCTCATTTGTTAGTGGATGAATAGCATAAATTCCAAGTGAAACACCTTCTTTTTCCCTGCTTACCCTATCTTTAAACATCATATTTTGCATTGATTTAATTGTATCTATTTTTGTTTGATCTATAAGATTATTATTAATTAAATACATAGCCAATGAATGCTCTGGAGCAATAGCACAATATGTTACACCATAGATTGTATCTGCTCTCGTGGTAAATACTTCCAAAGAATGAATATCACCAAACAAAGATTCCAATTTTAAACTAAATTCAAGACCGGTAGATTTGCCAATCCAATTTTTTTGCATAGCTATCACTTGATTTGGCCATTTATCTTGAAGAGTATTTAAATCCTCTAATAACTCATCTGCATAGTCTGTTATTTTTAAATAATATTGATACATTTCCTTTTGCACAACAGGTGTATCACATCTCCAACATTTGCCATCTATTACCTGCTCATTTGCGAGTACAGTATTATCGTTTGGACACCAATTAAGATAAGCTTTTTTACGATACACAAGCCCTTTATCCCACATTTGAGTGAAGAATTGTTGCTCCCATTTTGTATAAATTGGATCACTAGTAGAAAATTCTCTAGTTTGAGAAAATGAAAATCCTAAACTTTTTAGTGATTCTTGCATATTTGCAATATTTTCATAAGTCCAAGTTTTTGGATGAAGATTATGTTTAATTGCTGCATTCTCCGCTGGTAATCCAAAAGAATCCCAACCTATTGGATGAAGGACATTAAAACCAGCTTTTCTATAATACCTAGCAATAGCATCACCTATTGAATAATTCCTTACATGACCCATATGCAAACTTCCACTTGGATATGGAAGCATACTTAATATATATTTTTTTGGAAGACTAAAATCACTTTTTGGTTCAAATTCATTAGAATCTTGCCATTTTTTTTGCCATTTTTTCTCTACTTCTCGCGGATTGTATGTCATAAACTCCCCTCATTAATAGTCTGCATCTCTAATTTTCGCACTCTCAATTAAAATTAAACAAATAGAAAATAAATTTGCAACAAGAGCACCAACTGCCAAAGCATAAGCAACATCTAAATCACCTAGTATTTGATACCATAAAAACGCGGGTATTAAATGAAAATCTGCAACAATAGAGCTAGCTAACAACTCAGAGGATAATAATTTTCTAGTACCAATTCTAAGCGTTGTAGAAATAAAATTAATAGCTGCAGATAAAAAAAGTAACACTATATTTGGATCAAAGAGAAATCCAATTGTTGAAGTTAAACTCATTAATGTAAAAAAAATAAATAAGATTCTACCCCAATCCATAAAAACTCCTTTTAGATTCTACCTTTCTCATACATCTGCCGCATTCTATCTTTTTCTTGTTTTTTACGCTGCTTATTAACTTCTTTTTCATAATACTTTTTAATATCAAATCCAAATAATACAGCTAGTTTTGGTGCTATAAACATAGAACTATATGTCCCTACAACAGAACCAACAAGCATAGGAAGTGTAAAGCCTTTTAAAATCTCACTACCAAAAATAAATAATATGAAAATCACAAAAAACACAGTAAGAGAAGTTAATAATGTTCGTGATAGTGTCCTTGAAACAGCTTCATTAATAACAAACTCTATATTATCAAACTTCTTTAATAACATCTGTTCTCTAATCCTATCAAATATAATAATAGTATCATTAATTGAATACCCAATAAGTGTCAATAATGCAGCAATTACATCAAGGCTCAAATCTACATCAAATATTAATATCGCGGCACCAGATATAAAAACATCATGAACTAAAGCAATAATACCAGCTAATGCAAATCTCCACTCATATCTAAATGAAACATATATCATCATAGCAACTAGTGCAAGAATTAAAGCAATTACCCCTTTTTTTGCAAGCTCACTACCTGCCTTTGGTCCTACCATATCAACTCTTCTTACCTCAAAATCACCAGTAGCTTGTAGAGTATTTTTTATTTCATCACTTATATTTATTTTTGCATCACTTTGCACAAATGGAAATTTAATAACTATTTCATTTTTAGAACCAAATTCTGTAATATTTGCATTTTTGAAATACTGACTATCATTTAGAATTTCTCTAATTTGACTAATTGGAGCTTCCTTATTAGTATATTGAAGCTGAATGATACTTCCACCGGCAAAATCAACACCTAAATTCACACCTTTTGAAAGAAATAAAACAATAATTCCAATAATCAAAATAAAAGAAAAAATCAAACCATATGTGCTATATTTGACAAAATCATAAATTTTATTATGTTTAAAAAAATCCACTAATTAACTCCACTTTTAATTCCAAACCAAAATTTTAATCTCTTTGTATTATTAATCTTTTTTCCAAGCCATAGATAGATTCCATGTGTTCCAATAATTGCAGTAATAATTGAAATAACTATACCTATCCCCATAGTAACGGCAAATCCTTTTATAGGACCAGTTCCATAAACATACAGCAAAATAGCAACAATCAATGTAGTATTATTTGCATCAAAAATTGCTCTAGTAGCATTTTCATAACCAAAGGAAATAGATTTAATAATATTTTCACCACTTCGCAATGCCTCTCTGATACGCTCATTAATGATAATATTTGCATCTATAGCCATACCAACAGTAAGAACAATTCCTGCCATACCAGGAAGTGTAAGAGTAGCACCAAATAAACTCATACAAGCAATAATTGCTAAAATATTTACAAACAAGGCACTAACTGCGATTACACCTGAAAAACCATAATAAAAAATCATAAATATAATAATTGCTAAAAATGCACCAAATAATGCTATCAATGATGATTTAATACTATCGGCACCAAGGCTTGGACCTATACTTCTTTTTTCTAATAGTTCTAATGGAGTAGTAAGCGAACCACTTCTAAGAGCTATAGCAATATTTTTTGCTTCTTGTTCAGAGAATGAACCACTAATTTGTCCGCTTCCACCACCTATTCTTTCTCTAATGCTTGGTGCAGAATATATTTTATTATCTAGCACAATAGCCATTCTTTTACCTATATTATTGCCAGAAAAATCACCAAAAATCTTAGCACCTACACTATTTAAACTAAATGCAATTACTCTTTGATTTGATTGATTATCAAAAGCAACTCTAGCATCAGTTAGCATACTACCATCTATAATTGGTATTTCTTTTAATAATAATTTAACATTAGAATCATAGGTAAAAGGTAAAATAACATCTCCGTATTTCCTAGCTTCCTCCACACTCATAGAATTTACTCTGGAATTACGCTCTTCATCAACTGCCATCATTTTTAACTGCGCAGGACGAATGATTAAATCAAGTGCGGCTTGTTCATCTTCTGCAGTTTTTATACCAGGCAATTGAACCAATATATTATTCTCACCCTGTTTTGACACACTTGGTTCAGATAATCCAAATATATCCAATCTATTTCTAATTGTATCTATTGCTTGATTGATTGATGATGATTTGATGAATTTAATTTCTTCTTGAGTAAACACAATATTATATTTACCATCTACATTATTAATATCTAAACCTTTAATATTAGACAACATTTTATCTAGTGCATCTTTTTTAGAGATATCAAGAAGCTGAAAACTTACACTCGCATCATTTGCACGCAAAGAATCTATCAAAATATCACTATTTTGTGTATCATGGTTTATCTGTGTTGCTATAGAAGAATATTTACTTTTTATCGCCTCATTTGTATTAACACCTAATAAAATATTCAACCCACCTTGCAAATCAAGTCCAAGCGTTATCTTTGGACCTTGAATTCCAAATATAGATGGCATAGATAAAGCCAATCCAAATATAAACATAACCAAAAAAATAATTGTTTTGATATTTAAAAATCTCATAACTAATCTATTTATTCTCTTCTTCGTATTTATTAAATATAAAATCTTTAGAAAGTCTTACTTGCGTCTCATCATTTAATTTCACACTAAAAAAATTATCTTCAACTTTTAAGATTTCGCAAATAAAACCGCCATTACTAATGATTTTATCACCTTTTTTAAGACTAGCAACCATCTCTTTATGTGCTTTTTGTTGCTTAATTTGCGGTCTTATCATAACAAAATAAAAAATCGCAAATAAAACTATTAAAGGCAATAAAGAACCTATAATACTGCTCATATTACTATCCATATAAATCTCCTAATTAAATTTACAAAATTCGTATTCTATCATTTTGAACTTAGTTTTTTTCTATGTTCTATTTTATATTCAATAATTAAAAACAATGATCCTAAGATTCCAGCTAAACTTGAAGCAATAAGAATTGATAATTTAGACAGATCAGTGCTCAATGGATTACTAAATGCAAGATTTGAAACAAATATAGACATAGTAAACCCTATACCAGCAAGCATTCCAGCTCCCAAAATATTAATCCAAGATACACTAGATGGCTTTTGAGCGATATTTAGTTTATGGCATAAGAATGTAAATATCAAGATTCCTATTGGCTTACCAATAACAAGTCCTAAAATAATACCAAGCATAATGTGATCAACACCAAAGTTAATATTTTCACCTATTTTTACACCAGCATTTGCAAAACCAAATAAAGGCATAATCAAGAAGTTACTCCAAGGTTGAAGTGCGTGCTCAAGCCTAAGTAATGGATTTTGCACATTTTTGGAACCTTTGATGATAGAATTTAAAACATCAAGTTGAGCGTGATCTAACAATATAGAATCTCGCTCTTTATCTTTTGCTAAAAATAGTGGCATAAAAGAGCTAGAAACCTTTCCCAAGAATTGCTTTCCATCATCTTTTGGCTTAACTGGTATAGTAAAAGCTAATGCAACAGCTGCTATAGTAGCGTGTATCCCTGCGCTATGCACTGTAAGCCAAAGAAACACACCAATAATCAAATATGGAGTCAATGATCTTACATCTTTTCTATTTAATAAAACTAATATACCAAAAATAACAATAGAAGCTATAAAATAAGCAAAACTAAAATTACTAGTATAAAACACTCCAATTACAATAATAGCTCCCAAATCATCAGCCACAGCAAGAGTAACTAAAAATACTTTTAATGCAGCAGGCACTCTTTTCCCAAGTAACATCATAACACCAAGGGCAAAAGCTATATCAGTGGCCATTGGTATCCCAAAACCATTTTGTGATGGCGTCCCAATATTTAAACTAAAATAAATAATACCAGGAAATATCATACCACCAAATGCAGCTAAAACAGGAAAAGCAGCTTTTTTAAATCCAACTAACTCTCCAAATAAAAACTCTCTTTTTATCTCCAATCCAACAACAAGAAAAAATACAGACATAAACACATCATTCAACCAATGATGCAAACTCATACCTATGAAATATTCACCAAACTTAATACCAAAATCTAATTCACGAAATTCAAAATAATAATGCGATAACGGAGAATTCGCAACAATCATAGCAAGAATAGCGCATACAAATAATAATATACCACCTGCTGCTTCACTACGGAAAAATAATGCAAAATAATTAAAAATGCTAGTAAAACATCTGCAAGACATCAACAAACCTTAATGTAAAATTTAAAAAATAAGCAATTCTATCATAAATTAAAGTTAAAAATTAAACCATAGAGATTCCGCCATCTGCAAAGCATAAATAACCAAATATTTTCTTATCTTTAAAATAATCTCTAGCAAAATTCATATAATTCCTAAGCTGCTCTTTTTTCTCATCTATGTTTAAAGCACTGCTTTTATAGTCGAACAAATACACAGAATCGTCAAATATAAACAAACAATCTATCCTATGTATTGTTTTTGTGCTATCTAAATAGGACAATTCACATTCTATTCTTGGTCTTAAAGATAATAAATCTTTAAAAATTTTATTATTTAAAATTTTCTTTGAATTTTCCAATATCGTATCTATATGTGATAACTCTAGTAATAACCCATAACGATTAATCAATATATCTCTAATATTAGTGAAATCATTATATTTTAGCGCATATTCCATAGCTAAATGAAGTGCCATACCTTTTATCTGTGCAATTTTATTATTATTCAAAGTAGAATCCACTATAAAATCATCTTGTTTGCCAAAAGATTCTTGATTAATCATATTTGGCTCAAGTTTACTTATAGGTTGAGGTATAGGATTTGCCTGTATATCATCACCTATCTCACAATCATCAATTTGTATATGGTTAAAAAAATTATGACTATTTAACTTAATGATATATAAACTCTCTTTTGCTCTAGTAAATGCCACATATAACAGATTAAGAGAATCTAAGCTAACTTCTTTGTTGCATTTTTCATTGATTGTGCAAAAATCAGAATCTACCAATGACCTCTCTTTATAATTTGCCATATAAGAAATTTGCCTTAATAAAAGTCCATCATAATTATAATAAAACAAATCGTGCTCATTACTCTCTCTACCATATTCAGCTATGATCACATCTTCAAATTCTAATCCTTTTGATTTATGGATATTGCTTATCTTGATATCATATTTTTTATCTTCATCAATATCAATATCCATCATTTCTAAATCACTAATAAAATCACTTAATGAATCATATAAAAGAGAAGTCTCAAGGATAAATAATGCAATTTTGCTATAAATATGTAATTTTTCCATTAAATATAACACTATATCGCTTGGATTTGTAGATGATGATATATTAAGATTAATTTCATCAAAGAAATTACTGCCATTTAATTTTATTGCATTTTTTAGATAAAAAAGCTCTTTACTATCTATATACTTCAACGCATTTAAAAGACTTAAAAAATCTGTATTTGTATTACCTTTTAGTTGTAGTGCTATTTTAATACCATCTATATGTTTATTTAAATAATTTCTAACTTCTACTGCCGTGCTGTTTTTCCTAGTCAAAATCATTATATCTTTTCTATTATTTTCAATTAAAAAAAGCACTCTATCTTTTATAGATTTTAATATTTCATCTTTACTGCTTTTTGTTTCTACCTTTACATACCCACCTAGTTGTTTATTTGGAATCTGTGATTTATAGCTTTCAAATTTATCTTTAAAAATATCATTTACAAAATTTACAATATTTTTTGCACTTCTGTAATTCTTATCAAGAGAATTAATCTCCATATTCAATGATTTGCTAATTGAATTAAACAACTTGCTATCACTACCCCTAAAACGATAAATTGACTGCTTTTCATCACCTACAAAAAATAAACTCCTCTTACTTATACTAAAAGTATCTTTTCCAATACCACTTTTTATCTCATCAATTAGTGGTTTTAATATTAAATACTGCTTAATATTTGTATCTTGGAATTCATCAACCAAAATATGATTAATTCTAGAATCTAACCTAAAATAAAAAAATTCCCTATCAATGTGATGATTTAATAACTCAAAACAAAATGCGCTTAAATCATCAAATCCAAGTTTATTATTAAATGAAATAATCAAAGATTTATTTTTATTGTATTCTTTGTAAAGATTTAATATTGTAGATAAAATATTGTATTCTCTTGATTTAAAATATTGATAAAAAGCAGATTTTATAATTTCAAGTTTTGCGCTTAAATATGCCTCATCTGCATTTAAGTTAACAAGTTTTGCAATCATTTTTTCAGTAAAAATAAGTTCATTATTTTTAAATAATAAAAGGAAATCTTTTATACTAGACCCCATATCAATCTCTACACTTAAACGATTAATAATATGTTTATGTTCTGTTATTTCAAGCACATAAGCGCGTAGCTCGCTATAAGCATCTATTATTTTTTGTTTCCATTGCATATCATAATCCACTTTATCAAGCACAAAGTCATCAATTTTTATCTGCTCAAGCAACTCTAAAATATTTTTAGTTTTCAAATTATGCAGATGAAGAAAATAAGTAAAATCCTTTAGATTTTTATTGTTCATATTTTTTAGAGTTTTAATTAACGCCTCTTTTGAATAATCACAATTAGCACTAATTTCATAATCACTAAGCAATCCAACATAAAAACTAAATTTTTTAATCACCATACTAAAAAATGAATCAAAAGTCATAATATGATTTTTAGAATGTAAAAATTCAAAATAAACTCGTTTGATATGCTGTTTTAGATAATCAACACTCAATCCCAATTCACACAAAGAAATCACATATGGATTGGAATTAAAATTATCATTTAATTCTAAAAGCTCACGAAGAGTTTTTAAAATACGCTCTTGCATCTCCTCTTTTGCTTTAATTGTAAAAGTTAATGCCAGAATCTCCCCTACTTTTGCCCCAGAAAAAAGAAGATAAATAAACCTAGAAGTAAGTGAAAATGTTTTGCCACTCCCTGCTGAAGCACGAATTGATAACCATTGCTTAGAATCTAACATTGCTAAATAATAAAAACTTAAGTTTATTAATATTTATATTTGTAGCAGATGATATAGGGAGTATAAAACAAGGCGAATTAAAATTTTTAGATTCTATGATTTCATCGCGAATATAGCCATCATTATTCACCTTTAATCCAAAATGATCAAACAATGCATCAAACTCAATAAACTCATCTATGCTATCTATTTTTGTAATTGCAATACCAAATGATCTATTAACAAGACTAGATTCAAAATTTCTAATTTCACCTGATAAATCATTAAATTGCTTCAACAAAGGCTTTGAAGAATCTAGCATAAAAAGAAATATTTTTGTCCTTTCTATATGCTTTAAAAATTCTATCCCAAGCCCCTTACCAAGACTAGCACCATTTATAATACCTGGAATATCAGCCATAACAAATGAATTAATCTCATCTACATTTACAACGCCTAAGTTTGGTATCAATGTTGTGAATTCATAATTTGCAATTTCAGGTCTTGCATTTGACATCACAGATAATAGTGTAGATTTGCCTGCATTTGGAAACCCAACTAAGCCAACATCAGCTATCACTTTTAGCTCAAGTCGGATATGCATCTCTTTTCCAGCTATACCCTTTTGTGCGTAAGTTGGCTTTTGGTTAATTGAATTTTTAAATCTAAAATTACCAGCTCCGCCTTTACCACCCTTCAAAAACAATACCTTTTCATTTAAAGTAAAATCATACAAAAGCTCACCGCTATCAAAATCAATAATCTGCGTCCCAAGTGGTATTTTAATTACAACATCTTCACCTCTTTTCCCACTTTTTTTCTTTCCTTCACCAGGTCGCCCATTTTTTGCTCTATAATGTTTTGTACCACGAAATTTAGATAATGTATCATTATTTAAATCTACTTCAAAATAAACATCTCCACCATCTCCACCATCTCCACCATCAGGTCCGCCTTGAATCACAAATTTTTCACGCCTAAAGCTAACAGCACCTGCGCCACCATTGCCCGATGAAACAAAAATATCAACACTATCTATAAACATAGCCTTAACCTATTTTAAAATCTTTGATATTTCTTCTTTAATTTCTGGGATGTATTTTTTCATTAGATCATCGGTTTTATTGCTAATATCAAGCATTATATTAGGTGCAATTTGTGCTAATTTTGCACCTGAATCTGACTGATAAAAACTTACAAAATTCCTAATATCATCTAAAGAAAAATGGCTTTTATAAGTATTAAGTGCTATTTCTAATACATCATCATACATTTTATTAGAGATATTATTAATAATATTTTTAATACTTTCTATCTGATCTTTACTTGCAATGTAACTTAATTGATCTATACTATCTGCTAATTGTCTAGATTGCATTAAAAGTGTAGATTTCATATTACTAACATCAACTAATTTTAAAAATGCGTCTTTATATTCATCAGCATAAATAAAAACATTAAAAATACTAAATATTAATAAAACTCTTATGATATTCAAAATCAATCCTTATTTGAAGAATGCACTAAAATCTAAAAGATTCTAGTGCATTTTAAGAAGAATGTTAAGATGCAGGTATTACAGATACTTTTTTTCTAAATTTATCTTTTCTTTCAAACTTTACAATACCATCAATAAGAGAATATAAAGTATGATCTTTCCCCATTCCTACATTACTTCCTGGATGAACTTGTGTCCCCCTTTGTCTTATTATGATATTACCAGCTCTAACAAATTGAGAACCAAATTTTTTAACACCTAATCTACGCCCTGCTGAATCTCTATTATTTTGAGTGCTACCTTGACCTTTCTTGTGTGCCATTTATATTCCTTATTTTTTATTTTATTATTTCTAAGATTCTAACTCTAGTAAAATCTCGTCTAAACCCACGCTTTGTTTTACTATCTTTTCTTCTACGCTTTTTAAAAGTAATGACTTTTTTAGCTCTTCCGTGATTAATAATCTCTGCTTTTACTTTAGCATTTTTTATAGTTGGAGTGCCAACTTCAATCTTATCATTATCGATTAATGCTAGAACTTCATCTAATTCAATGCTTGACTTTGGCTCAAGGTTCATTTTATCAAGCAAAATAATATCATTTGCTTGCACCTTGTATTGCTTGCCTCCATTCTTAATTACAGCTTGCATTTGTATTCCTTAAATAAAATTTAAAAGTGGCAATTATATAACACATAGATTTATGTTCTTCTTAAAAATTTATCTAATTCAATCAATTTTCATTACAATAATGTAAATTTATTTTAAAAGAGATCATTATGCTATTTAGTTCTTTTATATTTATCTTTGTCTTTCTGCCAAGCACTTTATTTATATTTTATGCTCTAAAATATTTCAATTACAAACAAAGCGCAAAAATTATTCTTATTGCAGCTAGTTTTACATTTTATGGATATTTTAAAATTGATTACCTGCCAATACTAATCTCTTCAATCATCATTAATTATTATTTAGCAAAAGAGGTTTATATAAATAAATTCGTTATGGGGGGGGGGTAGATACAATAAGATTCTATTAATACTTGGATTAATCTTTAATATCGGGCTTTTAATAGCATTTAAATATACAGATTTTCTACTTGATAATTTTAATGCATTTAGTCAATTAATAAATCTAAATTTTGACATACCATTACCACATATTCTGCTGCCGTTAGCATTATCTTTTATTACCTTTCAGCAAATCTCATTTTTACTTGATTGCTATAATGCAAAGAACAAAAACGATGTATCGGTTGATTTTATAGATTATTGTTTATTTGTATCATTTTTTCCACAACTCATAGCAGGACCCATAGTCTATCACAAAGAAATGATGCCTCAATTTAGCGCCATATTAAAAGATAAAAATTTAATCATATATGAAAACATAACAAAAGGAATATTTATCTTTAGCATAGGACTTTTTAAAAAAGTATGTATCGCAGATAGTTTAGCAAAATGGGTAAATAGTGGTTTTAGTATTGTTGAGAGTGGTTTTGAATTAGACTTTATTCACTCGTGGGCAACTAGCCTTGGATATACATTTCAACTATATTTTGATTTTAGCGGATATTGCGATATGGCTATTGGACTTGCACTTTTATTTTCTATAAAACTACCAATAAATTTTTACTCACCATATAAATCTGAAAATATCACAGATTTTTGGCGAAAATGGCATATAACACTTGGTAGATTTTTCAAACAATACCTCTACATACCACTAGGTGGGAATAGAATCAGCACTGTAATAACACTTAGAAATTTATTTATAGTTGCATTTATAAGTGGTGTATGGCATGGTGCAGGATTTGGATTTATCATATGGGGCATATTGCATGGATTTGCATTGGTAATTCATAGAATCTATAGAAATATCTTTAATAATGTTCCAAATAATGCTGCTTATAAAGCATTATGTGTTTTTATTACTTTTAATTTTGTAAATATAGCGTGGATATTTTTTAGAAGCGAGAATCTAAATGGTGCATTTATTTTACTAAAAGGAATGTTTAGCACTCCAAAAATCAATGAAGTTATTTATTCTCTCTACCATATAGATGTTATTGGAAATATATTTTTCATTGCTATATCATTTATTATTGTTTTTAATTTTAAAAATTCAATTGAATTACTAAATAGCTTTAAACAAAGCATACTTTCATCGCTATTAGCAGCAATAATGATTTACATTAGCATATTAACAATCAATGCAAGCACGGAAGTAAGATTCTTGTATTTTAATTTTTAGGAATAAAAAAATGAATAAAGAAAAAAGATTCATCATATTGTTTTTTATATTTTTAATACTTATGATACCAGCTAATTATTTGTTTAATTATATTATTGATCCATTTGGTCTCAAAAGCACAAAAGATAAATTTGTAGATCAACTAAACCAACAATGGGTATACCTATACAAAGCTAGAGTGGTAGAAAAAGCTCCATATTATCTACTTGGGACTTCAAGGACAGAGCAAATTGATTGCGATTTAACATCTAATTATCTAAAAAAACATCTAATTTACCTTGGTATGAGCAATCAAAGCCTAAAAGAAGCATTATTTTTAATAGAGAGAATCAAAGCAAATAATAATAATTTTATTAGTGGATTTGATGTAATAGCTTCAAATGCATATCACCCAATCAAAGATATTAGAGTGCAAAAAGCATTTGATAAACCTGACTTGACATCACAAATAATGTTAAATATTAAATTAAAAACTACACAAGAAAGTGCAATTTATCTACTAAGAAAAATATTTCAACAAGAAAGAGATATAAAATTTCAAGAATTAAATAAAGAGCTATATTCATACACAAGCGAAAAAATAGATTACAAAGTAAAAGAAGATATTCAATATAAAAATTACACAGTAAATAAAGAAAGTCAAGAAAATGTATTAAAACTAGCAAAGCTTGCAGATTCTAATGATATAATCATTATTTTTCCAAAACTTGCATCTTACTATAAAAAATTTCAAGAACACTACAATATAGAATCTCAATATTTCAATCTAATAAAATTATTAGCAGAAAATACAAATGCAAAAATTTGGAGCTTTTATGGAATAAATGAAATCACTACAAATAAAGAAAACTTCGATAATATGGGCTGGCATTTCAAACCAAAAGTAGGCAATTTAATACTTGCTAGAATCTTCAATGATACATCAATTAAGATTCCACAAAATTTTGGGTTCTTAATTGATAAAAATAATGTAGATGAATACCTAAAATTTCTACATAACGAAGTGAAAAAATATCAATTGCCCGATTAATTACAAATTAAAGCAATACACTCTATTTCAACCAATGCTTTTCTTGGTAATTCCTTTACACTTATCGTGCTTCTAGCTGGCTTATTATGCATAAAATAGCTTTCATACACTTCATTCATAGCAGCAAAATCCGCCATATCTGCTAAAAATACAGTTGTTTTAATAACATTATCTAGACTGCTATTTGCAGCTTTTAAGACATTTGATAAATTTTCTAATACCAACTTTGTCTGCTCTTTAATATCAGAATCTAAAAATTCACCATTTGTTTTTAGTGGTATCTGACCTGAAGTAAATATCATATTATTTACAATAATTCCTTGTGAATAAGGACCAATTGCAGCTGGTGCTTCTGTCGTGGAAATCACTTTCATAAACAATCCTTTTAAATGATTTTAAGATATTATTATAATAATTTTTATACATAAGGTGTAGATGATAAAAAAGTTACTAGCAATACTAATTACCACGATAGTTTTATATGCAAAAGATTCTATCATCGATGTAAGTCAAGTCTTAAAAGAAAATCAAGCTATTGTAATTAATGCAAAAACAAACACAATAAAATATATTATAGAAATTCTACCAAATGGTGAAATGGTAAAAACACACATAAGCAAGGAAGAAAAAGATAGATTGATGCAAGGATTTAAACAAAATACAACATCACCAAATAGCATTATAAATGGAAGAAAAAGCCATATAAGAATATGGGATAAAAAACAAATCATATATGAACAACAAGTAGAAAAAATCAACATAAAATAGATAAATATTTTTAAAATCTTCCGATTTGGAATCTAAATTGCTTTATTGCATTTTGATATTAATATTTTAGGAAGTCTTATGCGCGTAACATTTGGTACAAAATATAATCAAATGGACTACTATCAAAATACATTGCAGAATAAATTAAATAATGCAAATACAAAAATTGCTTCTGGATTAAAAATAAAGTATGGATACGAAGATAGCAGTATTTTTAATCAGAATCTAAAATTAGAATACGATATTCATGGATTGAATCAGTCTATAGATATAGCAAATGATGCAAATACAAATACGCTACATACAGATAAGTCACTAAGTGAAATATCAAAAGCACTTGATGACTTTAAGACAAAGCTTATACATGCAGGTAATGATATACATTCTGTAACTTCAAGAGAGGCTATTGCAAATGATATGCAAGGGATTAGAGATCATATATTATCTATTGTAAACACATCAATTGGTGGAGAATACATTTTTGCAGGAAGCAGAGTAAATATAAAACCATTTAATGATGATGGGACATATAATGGAAATGATGCAAAACTTGAAGCACTTATCGCCCCAGATATGAAAAGCGCATACAATATCAATGGGAAAGAATTATTTTTAAGCAGAGATTTAGATAAACACAAAAGTATAACAACAAACATACAAAAATTAAATTTATCAAAATTACACCCAAGTATTATGGATAAAAACAATAAAACAAATGAATCAAGTGAAGTATTTATCACAAGTCAAGATACGCTAAGAGATTTAATTGGAGACAATGATAACGATACAACAAATGATTCTAAAGTATATTTTTACCTAAGAGGCAAAAGACCTGATGGCACTTCATTTAAAGAAAAATTTGCACTTGATGCAGCATACGCAAATGAAGAAAATGCAACTAGAGTAAGTGATTTATTAAAAAAAATTGGAGATACATTTGGCAATACTACACAAAATCAAGTAGTAGATGTAACAATGAATGCGTGGGGGCAAATAGAAATCAAAGAAATAAAACCAGGTGGTTCAAATATTGACTTCCATTTAATCGCAGCAGATAAAGATGTAGATGATGTAAGTTTGTTAAATCAAATTGGTGCGCGAGTTACTAGCTTTCAAAAATCTGCATATCTTGGAGATTTTAGCCTTTCAAAAATTAGCGGTATAAAAAATAATTATGATGCAAGATTTACAACATTACCTACAGAATTTATAACAAAAGATAATAAATATGCACAAAGAGACACAAAATTAAGTGATATTTTTGGTATTGAAGCAGATACAATAGAAATAAGTGGGAAACTCCCAAATAGCGCAAATGGTAATATTATAAATATAACAAAAGAGCCATTTTACATTGATGTAAAAAATAGCACGATTGATGATCTACTAAAATCGATAGAAAAAAATTTTGGTGGGAATATTAAAGCTGAAATATCAAATGGGAAAATTAACATCATAGATTACAATGTAATTAGTCTTGAAAATGATGAAAAAGAACCACCATTTAATGGACCAAGTGGATTTGAAATCACATTAAAAACACTTGATAACAACGGAAATGAAAGAAAAGCAATAAGAGATAGTTTTCAAAATAATTATGATAAAGTAAGTTTTTTAAATTCCGGATCATCACTGAAATCAAATATATCACAAATGAATACAATAACTGGAGAATACGCAAGTTATGATACAAAACTAAGTGAAGTCGCAAATAAAAGTTTAGTTGGTGAAACATATATGATGAAATTAAAAGATCATAATGGAATCGATGTTGAAGCAAAAATTGAGTTTAACAATGATGGGGCATTCCTTATTTTGCCAAATAAAAATTCAGGAGATGGAAATTATAGAATCCCGCTTTATAATCCAAATGATAGACCACCTGAAATAAGCGTTACAAAGGCAGATAATGTAACGTATAGACAATTATTAGATGCAATAACAATCACACTAAATTATTCAAATCAACAAACACAGGAATTCCTAAATGCACAAGGAAATACCAATGATGGCTTAAGTGAAATGGGAAAAAAAGCATATGAAAAACTACTTGATATGGCAAATAGCAATGTAAATGTAATAATTAATCAAGAAGGACAAATAGAAATAAAAGACAATATTCGATCCACCACAAAAATGCAATTTATGATATATAGTAGCAATAGCGATGATTTTTCACAAAATGGTATCAAAAATGGCTCACCAGCGCTTACATTTAATGCAAATAATGCCTTAATAATCGATAAACCACATATAAATTTCTTTAAACAATTAGATGAGATGATTGCAGCTGTGCGTAAAGGGATATATCGACCAGATGCGTTAGGCGACAACTACAATGCAGATCTAAGAAATATAGGAATCCAAAATTCAATAGCATTATTTGATCATTTAAGTGATCATATAGAAAAGAATATAACATTAAATGGCTCATATGGCAGGGCTTTTGAAAATAGCATAAAAAGAAATGAGATATTAAAAGTTCAAGTAGAATCTCTTAAAAATGACACAATCGGCACTGATATAGCAGATACTTATAATAAATTTTCACAACTAACAAATAACTACAATGCAGTTCTTGCATCAACAAGTAAGATCAATCAAATGTCGCTTGTAGATTTTTTAAGATAATTTTATTTTAGTTTTTTTAGTGCTTCTTTTATAATATCTTGCGTATTTGACAATGTAGATTCTTCAATAATTTTAATAAAATCAGCCCTCTTAAATCCAAGGGATTCAAGAGCATCGATAGCTTGACTTTTATGCTGTGGCAAAAAATTATTATCAATAGATTCTAATTTTCCACTAAGCTCCACAATAATTCTTTTTGCCATTTTTTCACCGATTCCTGGAACTTTTTTTAAACTTACAAAATCATTTGTATAAGCAATATTTATAAATTCACTTGGATTAAATGAACTACAAATTGCTAGTGCCACTTTTGGTCCAATACCATTGATTTTTATTAGTGTATCAAATAAATCTTTTTCACTTTTATTTAAAAATCCATATAAAAAAATTCCATCTTCACGCGTAATTTGTGTTATCAATAAAGTATCATTATCTTTTACATTTGCAATAGAATTCAAAGACATAAACACCTCATAAATAACACCATTTACATTAAATAGTACACTGCTACCACTTTTACTATAAACACTTCCAATAAGTCCTGCTATCATTTAGAATCCATAATTATTAATTTCTTCATTTGTATCTACAAAAATCTTTTGATGTATAATTTTTTTACTTTCATAATCAAAATAATATCTACCAACACCCTTTATCACAGCCTTTGATGAATATGCCTTTGGCTCTATTAATTCAAATACAATATCATTATATTTTAGCCAACCATCTTTACATATCAATTCAGCATCAAATACTTCATTTTGCAAATCCTTTATCTTTTGAGAATATTTCATTTTTAATTTTTCTAGATTCACATTTTTCATCTTTAATGATTTTATAAATTCAACAATTTTTAAAAAATAATCATAATTTTCAGCAACATATCGTGGAATCTCTTTATTTTGTTCCTTACTTTTTTCTATCATTTCTTTTAATTCTTTTGCAGTAGAATGAAATTGATTATATTTATAAATCAAACTTGAAATTTTCTTTTGCAACACACTCTGCTTAGCAATAATAGAATCTAATTCAGTCATCATAGATTGTATCTGCTTCTTTGCTACAACATTACCAAATGGAGTGAAAATTATCTTATTATTGCCACCTTTAAGATTATTTATCGTGCATTTGCTTGAAAATTCTATATGTGAATTATAATAAAGCTCATTGATTTCTATATTTTTTGATACTAAAGTACCACCATTTACAATCATAGATTCTAAATTATTGCACTCTACAATGCCACTTTCAATATTTCTAATAAAAATATTATCTCCACTTATATTACCTTTATGAACATCGATTTTTGCTTCTTTTGTTATGATTGTAGAATCTTTATGAATTTGACCATTTACTTCAAGCTTATTTGCTACAATCCTCACACTTTCGCCTATATTTCCATTCACAAAAATATTATTTGCAATAATTTTTATACCACTGCCGATAGCATCATCAAACTCATTATCCGTGCCAATGATGATTTTAGTATCAGTATCCACATCTCCGATAAAATTATAATTATCTCTATTTTTAATATTTTTTAAGCTAAGTTCATTTTCAAAACTAAAATTATTTTGATTTTGCAGTACAAAACCACTTTTGATATTAAAATACTCAAAACAATCATCACTATCATTAATTCTAAAATCATTGCTAAATTGCGGTAGCTCTACTTTATAATCAAGTATATTTATATATTTTCCAAATACATTTCTACCACTTTTGCCATCTTTTTGTTTTGTGAATTTTGCTATTTTTGTATTTTCCTTTAAAGCCATAATATTATTTTTTAGTGAATCGAAATCTTGTATCAAAACCTCAAAAATACCGCCTTTTCTGCTTACAAATTGGCTGCATTGATAAATCGTAATAAAAATATCATCTTTGATTATATTTGATAAATGATTAACAATAATCTCTTTTTGCGCACCTAAATGTCGTAAAAAAACACCATTTTGCACTTTTATGGAATCTATCACATTAATAAATTCATTAATTTCAACATCATTTTTAGGAGGAATAAAACCACTTTTTAAGTGAAGCACAATAGAATCTTCATTAATAATCACATCAAAAAGCCTATTTTGTGGCTTATGCCTTACACTAAAATCATAGCTTTGTTTAAACTCATATTTCTTATTTTCAAATAACAAATCATCATCGATATTTTCATTTTCACTAATATTTATCAACCTAAAAGCATCATATTTTTTTATATAAGTTTTAAAAGATTTTAGATTAATTTCTAAATTTTCTATATTTGTTTTTGCCTTTAGCGCAACTTCTTTTAAAATTGAATTCACATCATAGATATCATACACAACTTTTGTTTGCAAGACCAACCCTTAGTTTTGAGTAAATTTATTATAGAATCCAAATTTAAAATTTTAAAAAATAAGGCTTAAAAACTTGTTTAAAAAAGCTTTCTATACAAATAGTAGCGGGATTTTATGCTCTAGAATTTTTGGTTTCATTAGAGATTTATTGATGGCAAACACACTTGGAGCTGGAATCTATAGTGATATATTTTTCATTGCATTTAAATTACCAAATCTTTTTAGACGCATATTTTCTGAAGGTGCATTTACTCAAAGTTTCCTACCTACTTTTATCAATGCAAAACGAAAAGGCCTTATTAGCGTATGTATATTTATCATATTTTTCACATTTCTAATTTTATTTAGCATAGTAGTGCAAATTTTTAGTGGATTTTTTACAAAATTATTAGCATATGGATTTAATAACCATACCATACAGCTTGCAAAACCGATAGTAGCTATAAATTTTTGGTATTTAAGCTTGATTTTTTGTGTAAATTTTTTTAGCTCGCTGTTGCAATACAAAAATAACTTCTGGGTTAGTGCATACAATACAGCCCTACTAAATATAGCGATGATTTTAGCACTGATATTTGCAAAGGATAAAGACACATACACAATCGTATATGTATTGAGTTATAGTGTGTTAATTGGTGGTGTAGCACAAATTTTACTGCACTGCTATTCGTTATATAATCTTAAATTCTTTAGACTATTTTTAGTTGGAATCCTAGATTTAAAGGCAATTGTAACAAATAACAAAAACACAAAAATTCATATTTTAAAAAACGATCTAAATAGCTTTTTAAAGCAGTTTTTTCCTGCATTGCTTGGTAGCTCTACTGCACAAATCGCATCATTTATAGATACGCTTCTTGCGTCTTTTTTGGCTGTTGGTTCAGTATCATATTTGTATTATGCAAATAGAATCTTTCAGCTACCACTTGCACTATTTGCAATTGCAACCTCAACTGCTCTATTCCCTATGATTGCAAAAATGATAAAAAATAATAACGAAGAAAAAGCTTTACAATTGCTCAAAAAATCATTTTGGCTACTTGCTTTTACGCTTGGAATGTGTGTAGTTGGAGGAATAATATTAAAAAATGAGATAATTTGGATTCTATTTGAAAGAGGCAAATTTCAAAGAAATGATACAATAATAGTCGCAAATGTCTTTATGGCATATTTAGCCGGATTACTGCCTTTTGGGCTTGCTAGGATATTTTCTCTTTGGCTATACTCACACAAAAGACAAGATATAGCAGCTAAAATATCAGCAATTTCTCTAGTATGTGGTGTGTTTTTTTCATTAATTTTAATGCATACATTTGGAGCAGTAGGGCTTGCATTTTCATCATCATTAAGCGGATTTGTATTATTAATACTAACAATCAAAGCATTTGGTTATAGTAAGTTTAAACACATAATCAATTCTAAAAAATTATTTGCAATGCTTGTTTTGATTTTAGTATTTGAGGCAATGATATTGCATATTTTAAAGCATTTATTTGATTTTGGAGGTTTCTATGTTAATTTATGATAGTGTAAAAAAGGAAAAAGTTGAATTCATATCTATCAAGCAAAATATCGCAAAAATCTATCTATGTGGTCCAACAGTGTATGATAATGCACATTTAGGACACGCAAGAAGCGCAATAACATTTGACTTACTGCATAGAGTGCTAACTAAAAATAACTACGAAGTAATATTTGTTAGAAATTTTACAGATATAGATGACAAAATTATCAAAAAAAGCAAAGAAACAAACAAAAGCATAGATGAAATCACATCTACATATATAAATAGCTATTTAAATGATATGAGTGCATTAAATATATTAAAACCTAGCCTAGAGCCCCGTGCAACACAGAATCTTGAAGCGATGTTTAAAATGGTCCAAACATTATTAAATGAAAATAAAGCTTATAAAACTTCAAACAATGATATTTATATGCGCGTGAAAAAGGATCCAAAATACGGAACATTATCAAATAGACAGAATCTAGAATCTCAAATTAGTCGCATAGGTGAAAATGAGCAAAAAGAGGATATTAGAGATTTTGCTTTATGGAAAGCATTTGATTCAAAAGATGATATAGCTTACAACTCTCCATTTGGTCGTGGTCGTCCTGGCTGGCACTTAGAATGTTCTGCTATGATTGAAGAGCACTTAGCATACAAAGATGAAGAATTCTCCATTGATATACACGCAGGCGGTGCGGATTTATTTTTTCCACATCACGAAAATGAAGCTTCACAAAGTAGATGTGCAAACAATAGAGAACTAGCAAAATACTGGATTCACAATGGTTTTGTAACAATTGATGGTGAAAAAATGAGCAAAAGTCTTGGAAATAGCTTTTTTATAAAAGATGCACTAAAAATATATGATGGCGAGGTATTGAGGTATTATTTACTTAGTCTGCATTATAGAACTCCTCTAAATTTTTCACACGAAGATATTTTAAATAGCAAAAAAAGATTAGATAGATTATATAGACTAAAAAAGCGTGTATCAGGAGTAGAATCTCATTTGATAGATACAAACTTTAGAGATAATTTTTTAAATGCTTTAAATGATGATTTAAATATTTCTATTGCGCTATCTATATTAGATTCTATGTTATCACAATACAATGAGCTACTAGATAAAAACCCAAAAGATATGCAAAGTAAACAGCTAGCATTATCTAATATAATATTTATAAATGAAATTTTAGGCATTGGAGAAAAAGATCCAATAGAGTATTTTCACATTGGTGTTGATGATGAAACAAAGGCTTACATAGAAGCAAAAATCAAAGAAAGGCAGGAAGCAAAAAACAAAAAAGATTACGCTTTAAGTGATAGTATAAGAGATGAGTTAAAAAGTAAAAATATCCATTTAATGGACACCAAAGATGGCGTCATTTGGGAATATATAACAGAAATATAATCACCTAATCCTATATATGTAATTATTAATTGGCATTCTAAAAAAATTTTCATCTCTATAATGAATTAAATTTGTTTTATGCAACACATATTTTACTATCGTTTTAAAAGTGATATGTGGAAGACCAATTACATTTGTCTTAAATAATAATTCATATTTGCTGCTCATATCATTAATATCTATATATTTGTGTGAATTAGCATTAAGTATCACAAGATCACCACTTTTTGGCACAGAAATATCTTTTGAATTCAATATAGTAAGCCTAGAATCATAATTATAATTCCATAAAACATCATTGTCATTTTGCACATCAGTCAATATATCAAAATCATCGATTTTATAAATTTTTTCTAAATAAAGCCCAAAATGATTGATAAAATACTCTTCTGTTGATAAGCTTCGTCCAAGACCATAAAAATATATATTTTTTCTATCATTATAAGAATCTAAAAACTCTAAAGTCTGTTTTAATGCCACTCCTTGCGACTTCAAAAAACTAATTTGCCAAATCGCTTGAGGAAATGCATTAAGCATATACAATGCAACACATAAAATAAAAGCAATTTTTATAGTAAACATATTGCGTAAAGATTCTGCATAATACAGCATAGAAAATATAATAATAAAATATATTGGCATAAAATAATAAACCCTAAATAACCCCAAAATACAATATGCAACAAAATACAAAAACCCACATAAAAGTAAAATATCAAAAAATACCATTTGAGAATCAAACTTTTTGTATCTCAAAATATCTATGATTCTAAATAATATAATTAGTGGCAATAACACAACAAACCATATATGCACCATGCCAATAGCACGGATAGAAGATATAAAGATAATAATTTTATCTTTTATGTTTTCTGCTTCTTTATGACCATAGAAATTGATCACATTTGGAATCACATAAAAAATATAAATACAAAGAAATATCAAAGCACTAAAAACAAGCAATAAACAATAATAAATTTCAATTTTTGATAGTTTTTTAAATGAAAACAAAAGATATAAAAACCCAAATCCACCAATAATGATAAAAACTGGCTCTTTTAAATATATCGCATAATTAGACGCAAATAGCGCTAAATAAATAAATTTATATTGCTTTTTTACTAAGATTCTATAATTTGCAAAAATAAATAATAATAAAAACAAACATAGCATTTTTTCTGGATAACAAATACCAAATATAGGTATTACAAATGCCGGATTTACAAATACTACAATAGATGCAAATAAAGCCAAATAACTAAATCCACCAAATACATCACAACAAATCTTATAAAATAAAACTCCCAAGCAAAGTAAAATGCAAGCATTAAAACCAAAATAAATATAAGGTGAATGCGATATATGCATAAGAATATTTAACTCCATTGAAGCAAGTGGGAAAAATCTACCACCTTCAATACCAATGCCATTAAAAATTAGTCTATTAGATAATATATCAATATAGAAAAACCCATCATCGAAATTAAAACTATAAAAACTAAAACTAACAATCAAAACTGCATAAATACAAAGAAAGATAAAAAAATATGTTGAAACATTATTGAATTTTAATTTTTCTTGCTGCCCCCCCCCAATTATCAATCATAAAATTCATACTTTACCCTTAATCTAAAAAATAAAAATGCAAATAATACTCTAAAATAAGAATTAATAAAATATACAATGATAGAATCTAGATTTTTTGGAGAATTTTATGAAAATACTGCATTTGATATCCCAAGATTCTGGTGGAGCAGGAAGAGCTGCACTAAGACTACATAAAGCATTATTAGATCAAAATATAGAATCTTTGATGCTAGTGCAAAACAAAACAACAGATTTGCCCAGTGTAATAAGATTAGCAAATACAAAGCCACAAAAAATAATGGAAAAGCTTCGACCAGCACTTGCAACATTGCCACTTATGTTATACCCAAAACGACACAAAGATATATTTTCACCAAATGCACTTAGCAATAAAACACTAATAAAGAAAATTAATGAAATAAAACCAGATATTTTACATATCCATTGGATTAATAATGGATTCTTAAATATAAAGGATTTAACAAAAATTAAAATACCAATAATTTGGAGCTTGCACGATGCTAACGCCTACACAGGCGGTTGCCACTATGTGGCAACCGCCTGTGTAGGCGTTAAAAACCATTGTGGTCGATGCCCATTATTGAATTCAAAATCAAAATATGACCTAAGCTACTGGAATTTTAAAGCAAAAAAGAATACATATAAAAAGATAAATTTAACAATCAATGGACTAAGCAAATGGATAACAAATTGTGCAAAAGAATCTACTCTACTAAAAGATAAAACAATCATTAATCTACCAAATCCAATTGATACAAATATTTTCAAACCAATAAACAAAAATATAGCAAGGGAAATCCTAGGATTAAATAAAACACAAAAGATAATAACATTTGGAGCAATTAATGCAACACAAATTGATAGAAAAGGTTACAAAGAGCTTATATCTGCAATCAATAAAATAAATAATAAAAATATAAGGTTGATCATATTTGGATCAAGCGATGGAAATAAAATAGAAAACATTGAAACAACATATCTAGGGCATTTAAATGATGATTTATCGCTTAGAATTGTATATAGCATAAGTGATGTGATAGTTGTGCCAAGTAAAGTGGAATCTTTTGGACAAGTAGCATTAGAATCACTATCTTGTGGGACTCCTGTCGTCGCATTTGATACTAGCGGATTAAAAGATATCATAGATCATAAAATCAATGGATACTTAGCAAAAAGCTATGATATAGATGATCTAGCAAATGGCATACAATGGGTGCTAGACAATGACTTTAAAGATAATCCAAGACAAAAAGCATTAAATTTTGATTCAAAAATTGTCGCAAAAAAATACATACATCAATATCAAAATATCATAAGTGGGGGGGGGTATAAAGAATTATTAAAAACCATATTCTTTAAACAAAACACAATATATATCACATTTGGTGCAATATCTGGCACGGATATAAAAAGAAAGGGATATGATGAGTTGATTAATGCACTGCAAAAATTAAATTTTGATTTTGAATTACTTGTATTTGGCTCAAGCTATGGAAAAAAAGTTGGCAAAATCAAAACTCATTTTCTAGGCTATGTAAATGATGATACAACTTTGAGGCTAATATACAATGCATCAAATGTATTTATTGTGCCTAGTTTAGCTGAAAATCTAAGTAATGCAATAATGGAATCGCTATCTTGCGGGACTCCTGTCGTCGCATTTGATATAGGTGGAAATAGCGATATGATTGATCACAAAATCAATGGATACTTAGCAAATAATATAGATGATCTAGCAAATGGCATACAATGGGTACTAGATGAGCAAAACTATAATACATTATCAAATAATGCAAGAAAAAAAATCACAAACACATTTGCATCAAATATAGTAGCAAAGCAATATATAAACCAATACAATCATATATCAAATAGTGGGGGGGGGGATCTAGATATTTAATCCTCCTTTATTTCTCTTACACTAAATACATATATTCAACTAATAACAAAAAAATCAGTGTAGCTACATATATAAAGGCTGCATGATGAATATACTAATAACAAAGATCAAAAAATATGTATATTTTATCATTGATAGCATAATTACCATACTTTCAATTACACACTCAAAAAATGTCAGAAAATCAATCATTATTATAAGAAATGATGCAATAGGAGATTACCTACTTTTTAGAGATTTTTTAAAGATTCTAAGAGAACAATTTTGTAATTATCATATCACGCTACTTGGAAATATTATTTACAAAGATATTGCATTATGCCTTGATAGTGAGTATATTGATGAATTTATATGGATTAATAATAAAAAATTTAGAAAAAATATTTTCTATAGTATCTCATTTTTGAGAGGCTTAAAAAAGAAAAAATTTGAGATTCTAATCAATCCAATTCAATCAAGAGATATAAATAATGTTATTTTAAGTAACGCAATCAAAGCTCATAAAAAATTCGCTTCTCAAGGTGATAATATAAATATCAATCCAAAAATAAAAAACAAAAATGACAGAATTTATACCAAATTATTTAAAAGCAATAATGATGTTATATTTGAATTTTATAGAAATAATGAATTTATCAATCATCTATTAAATAAAACAATAAACATCAAACCGCACATAAATGGAAAATTATTTAATTACAAGCCAAATATATCAAATTATAGTGTGCTTTTTATCGGAGCAAGCGTGGATTACAGAAAATGGGGAATTGAGAATTTTGCAATTATCGGAAAATATCTAATCAAAAAATACAATCAAAATATTATTCTTTGTGGTGGAAAAGAAGATATAGAAAATTCAAAAATATTAGAATCTAAAATTAATGTAAAAAATAAAGTAATAAATATGGTAGGCAAAACTAGTTTAACAACACTAGGGGGAATCGTGTATAATGGCAACCTCCTTATCTCAAATGAGACAAGTTGTGCTCATTTAGGAGCATTATTAGACAAAACAATAATTATTGTCGTGTCTAATGGCAACCACCTAGGTAGATTTATCCCTTATCCAAAAAGTATAAGTGATAAATATTACCCGGTGTTTCACCCATTTATAGAAAATAATTTGCAAAATTACAAACAACTTAGCAATCAATATAAATATAAAAGTGATCTAGATATCAATGAAATTAATGTAAAAAATGTAATAAATAAAATCGATTATGCTATTAAAAATAACTTATAATTGTAAATTAATATTACTTATTTTCCCATTTTAATTTTAATTAATGTTACTATATATAATTAATAAAAATTATTATAACACCACTAACACACAAAATCTACATATTAGAAATACAAATTATAAAAGGATACTTTAATATAAGGGGTTAGAATGCAAAATAATATCAAAGATACAATGAATAAGTTCAATAAATTTAATAAATCTCGCAATAAATTTTCATTGACATTATCGTTAATAGTGATGATCATATATTACATATTCGTATTTTGCGTTGGTATGTTTCTAGATGTATTAGGTTACAAAATAGGACCAAGTAGCGTAACTCTTGGGATTATAAGCGGACTTGCAATCATTATAAAGCATAGCAACCACTGGAATCTACGCTTATGTCGCAAATAAGCATTTTGATAAAGAACAAGCTGAAATTCTAGATGCAATGCAGCAATGCGGCATCATAAAAGATGGAAAATTAACCAATCCTGACTGCATACTAGTTTAGACTTAGGTAACACACAAAGAGCTCCAATCAATCTAGTAGCCATAACAATGTTTTTGATTTTCGTTGGCATCACTTTATTTATCACATATTATTCAAATAAAATGTCAAAAACTTCAAGTGGCTTCTACACAGCTGGCGGAAATATCACCGGTATGCAAAATGGCATTGCAATTGCAGGCGACTATATGAGCGCTGCAAGTTTTCTTGGGATCACAGCACTCGTCTTTAGCAACGGATTTGATGGACTTCTATATTCACTTGGATTCCTCGTTGGTTGGCCTGTAATTTTATTTTTAATTGCAGAAAAATTTAGAAACCTGGACAAATACACATTCGCAGATATTACAGCATATAGATTAAATGCAAAACAAATTAGAATACTATCTGCTATTAGCGCACTAAGCGTGATTGTGTTTTATTTAATAGCTCAAATGGTTGGCGCAGGTCAATTAATAGAAGTATTATTTGGTCTTCCATACGCACTAGCTGTAATTTTAGTTGGAATCTTAAATATGCTATGTTGTATTTGGTGGAATGCACGCAACTACCTGAGTGCAAATTATCAAAGCTATATTACTTCTTGCTGGATCTACTTTTATGGCATTTATGATTTTATATCTCACAAAATTTGATCTTAATTATTATTCTCACAAGCAATAGAGCATCACGCAGAAGGTGAAGCAATTATGAAGCCTGGTAGCTTTGTAAAAGATACAATTTCATCAATATCACTTGGACTTGCACTTATGTTTGGCACTGCTGGTCTTCCTCATATTTTGATGAGATTTTTCACTGTAAAAGACGCAAAAGAAGCTAGAAAATCTGTATTTTATGCGACAGGATTGATTGGATATTTTTATATATTAACTTTTGTTATAGGTTTTGGTGCAATTGTTATGCTTCTTGGAAATCCAGAATTTACAAATGCAGATGGCACTCTAAAAGGTGGTGGAAATATGGTAGCTGTAATCCCAGCAAAAGCCATTGGTGGGGATTATTCCTTAGGTTTCATCTCTGCAGTCGCATTTACTACAATTCTAGCTGTTGTATCAGGGCTTGCAATATCTGGCGCTAGTGCAATTAGCCACGATTTGTTTGTCAATGTATGCAAAAATGGCTCTTGTGTTCCAAAACTAGAAATGAAAGTTACAAAAATCGCAACAATATGCATAGGAATCGTTGCAAGACTACTTGGAATCATATTTGAGAAGCAAAATGTAACATTCACGGTTGGATTAGCATTCGCCATTGCCGCAAGTGTAAATTTTCCTATATTACTACTTTGCATTTATTGGAGAAAATTAACAACAAGAGGTGCTGTCATTGGGGGAAGTATAGGATTGGCACTTATGTTAATACTTGTTGTTTTAAGTCCAAGCATATGGGTGCAGAGTTTTGGTTTTGAAAAAGCGATTTTCCCTTATAATCACCCAGCTAGTTTTTCAATGCCAGTTACATTCTTTCTGATATGGCTATTTTCAATAACAGATAATAGTAAAAGGGTAAAAATTGATAGAGAAAGTTTTGCTGCACAAGATTTTAGGGCAAATAGTGGAATTGGCGCTAGTCAAGCATCAAACCACTAAGCAATAGAATCCTAATTTGATATAATCTTTTAATTATTCAAATTAAGGATTTACAATGATGTTAAATTTCGCATGTGGAAGCAGAATCCACAATGATTGGGAAAATATAGATTTTAGTCCATATAATAAATATATAAAAAAAGTTAATCTTCTAAATAGACTTCCATATAAAGATAATTTCTTTAATGTAGCATATAGTAGCCACTTTTTAGAACATCTATCACAAAAAAATGCATATAATATTTTAAAGGAAATACATAGAATCTTAAAACCAAATGGAATATTACGCATAGTTGTGCCAGATTTAGAAAATATTTGCAAAACATATCTTGATATACTAAACAATATCACAGAATCTCACAAAACTGCAATTGGGGGGGGGTTGATAAAAATTTATACAATTATAATGCAACCATTAATAAAAAATACGATTGGGTGATAATTGAACTTTTTGATCAAATGATACGCACTAAAATGGGTGGAGAGATGCTTACATTTATCAACGAAACTAAAAATAGCAATAATGAAGATTTAAAACAATTCTTAAAAAATCGCTGTGGCGAAAATATATTTGATGATCACACAAGCACCAAGATACCACTAAAAGATAAAATAAGCATTGATAAAATACAAAATAAAATGCTAAATATCTACTTAAAATGCGTGCGTTATCTAATACCACATCATTTAAGAGATGAAATATTTATAAATACAAGCATTGGAGAGCGCCATAAATATATGTATGATAGATATTCTTTACCTAATCTACTATATAAGATTCCATTCAAAGATATAGAAATTTTAGATTACAAAAATTCAAATATCCCACACTTTAATGATTATTGTTTAGATATAAATAAAGATGGCACTCCATACAAAGGATCTAGCCTGTATATAGAATGTAAAAAATAAAAGGAGAAATAATGAAATGCATTTTATGCCAAAGTAATAACACTAACACAATATCAATAATCAATGCAAATAAGCTAATAAATCTATATAAGCGAGCATTTAATATTGATATAACAAACATCATCAAAAGCGATGTAATATACAATCAATGCAATAATTGCGATTTACTATTTTTCACACTTGAGAATGGTGAGATTCCAACTGGAGATAATGATTTTTACAACGCATTAAATAAACTTGATTGGTATTATATGTCAGAAAAAAATGAATATCATTTTGCAAAGCAATTCATCAATAATGATGTAAAGGTATTAGAAATTGGTTGTGGGAAAGCTGCATTTAGCGCATTTATACCAAATAAAGATAATTACACTGGATTAGAATTTAGCAGTGATGCAAAAGAAATGGCTATCAAAAATGGGGTAAAAATACAAAATGTAAGCATAGAAGAATATGCTAAATCTAATCAATATAAATTTGATATATCGTGTAGCTTTCAAGTTTTAGAACACACAAGCAACCCACATAGCTTCATAGAATCACAGATAAAATGCCTGCATAGGGGGGGGGCAGCAGCATAGTTTATTAATTATTGCAGTGCCAAGTGAGGATTCATTTATTTCAAAATGCACAAATGGAATCCTAAATATGCCACCTCATCATATTTCAAGATTCAGCGATAAATGCCTAAGGAAAATAGGAGAAATTTTCAATATTGAACTTCTAGAAATTTACCACGAAACACTACAAAGCGAACATATAGACTTTTATAAATCAACACAATGGGCAAATTTATTTTTAAAACCAAAAATGATTGATACAAGCATAACAAGAAAAATCATAAATAAACTAGGAATTTTTGGAAAAAAATTTATCAAAATACAACCAAATATTTATGGGCACACGGTTGTAGCGGTATATAAAATCACATAGTTTAAGGAATCTTTATAAAATAAGCCTATAAAATGCCAAATAAAAGGCATTTTATGGATAGAATTAGCATTATTACGATAGTTTTCAATGATAGACAAAACATAAAAAGGACGCTAGATTCTGTCATTAATCAAACTTACAAAAATCTACAATACATCATAATCGATGGAAATAGCACAGATGGGACAAAAGAACTTATAGCAAGTATCATAAAAAGCCAAGCAAATATCATAGAAGAAAAGCAAGATTCTAATTCATACTATCTAAAAGCAATAAAACAAGATAATCAAAGCTTCGTATTTGAATTTATAAGTCAAAAAGATAATGGAATCTATGATGCAATGAATAAAGGGATCGATCAATTAGAAGGCAAATGGTGTAATTTTATGAATTCAGGTGATGCATTTTATGAAAATAACACAATAGAAAAACTATTTCATAATTTCACAGACAATGACAATAAAATTAGTGTTATATATGGTAATACACAAATGATTTATGATGACAATCACTCAAAGATTCTCCTAGCTTCACATAACCACAAATTTCACCACAAATTCATACACCAATCATCATTTGTAAATACAGATATTATGAAGCAATACAAATTTGATACACGATTTAAAATCGCTGGTGATACAAATTTTTTCACAACTCTATACAATAATGGATATAATTTTTTCTATATCAATCAAACAATTAGTTCATTTAATATAGAAGGAATCTCATCAAAAATAAGCTATCAGATGTTTAAAGAAGACTGCATTATAGGCTACAAATACAACAAACTATACCCATTTTTTAATACCATAAAGTTAATAATTAGAGATATCCCTAGATATATAATTAGAATCTCACTACCAAAAAATATAAGAAACAAGGCACGAGTTTTGCTATCAAAAAATAAAGTTTAATGTTATAAAATACACCAAAAACAAAATGAGACAATATGCCATTTATTTCAATTGTAATTCCTGTATATAATGTAGAACAATACATCAAAAGAGCATTAGAATCTTGCATCAATCAAACACTAAATGATATAGAAATCATCGTAGTTGATGATTGTGGTAATGATAATAGCATAGCCATAGCATACGACTTTGCAAAGCTAGATTCTAGGATTAGAATCATTCATAATGAGAGAAATTTAGGATTATTTTACACACGCATACAAGGTGAAAGAATAGTAAATGGCGATTATATACTTCATTTAGATTCTGATGATTACATAGACAATCGCACTTGCAAGATTTTATATAAATCAATATTTAATCCTAAAGATCATCCACTACAAGATATAGAGTTAATTAAAGCAATTGGGGGGGGGGATATGAACTCTCCTAAAATCTCAATTGTAATTCCTGTATATAATGTAGAACAATACATCAAAAGAGCATTAGAATCTTGCATCAATCAAACACTAAATGATATAGAAATCATCGTAGTTGATGATTGTGGTAATGATAATAGCATAGCCATAGCATACGACTTTGCAAAGCTAGATTCTAGGATTAGAATCATTCATAATGAGAGAAATTTAGGCACTTTCAATGCAAGAATAAAAGGAATAAACCAAGCAAATGGTCAATATATACTATTTTTAGATGCTGATGACTATATCACAAATGATGCTTGTAATAAAGCGTTCAACAAAGCCATAGAAAGCAATAACACACCAATTAAATACACATTAGATAAATTGCCAGATATAGTGTTTTTTGGAATGAAATTTTATCCACCAACTTTTAAAAAAGTAGCACCTCCGATATTAATAGAAGAGTTGCTTAAAGATGAGATTTTAAAAGCTTCTTTCGCCCATTGTGCCACACCTCCGTGGCACATATGTGCGAAGCTTTATAAAGCTTCGCACATTAAGCGCGTAATCAATCTACTCCTAGCACATATGGGCGACTTCCCTAGAATTAATATGGCTGAAGATGCGCTAAAAAGTTTCGCGATACTTGCTCTAGCACAAAAATCAATAGGTATAAAAGATAAACTATATATTTATTGCAATAACGAACAATCAATAACAAGAAAAATAGATATAGAATCAACAAAAAAGAAAATCATAGACTTTGATTCTGTAATTAATTATCTTGATAAATTTGGTCAAATAGCTGAAATAAAAGCAAACAAAAACTACGAAATAGCAAAAAATAAAACACAAAATATACTAAAAGCACAAAGAGAATTGGAATTAAGATATTTAGATAAGGCTGAAATACATCTAATTGGGGGGGGTCGCCTAAATGCGATATCTTAAATCTCCTACCTCAATATCTAATAGCAGCGATAAAATCACTCAAATACCATCACAAATGGCAAACTTATGTGAGAATTCTAGCTTATCTAACCACTCTAGGAAAAATCAAACTCTAGCATCTCAAAAATTAAAAATTCTACATTTAGCAAGTGATAGTTTTCAAGGTGGGGCAGAAAGTGTTTTTAGAAATACAATTGAAATTACAAATAAATGTGATGATCTAATCATACATACCGCAAGCTGCGATAAAATGATAAAAGATTCAGCACATCACACCATTTTAGATGATTATCAAAACTACAATAAATTTATTGGAATGATAAAATACATATTTAATATAAAAAATTACAAAGTATTACTAAAAACACTAAATCAAACAAAACCAGATATTATACATACGCAAAATTATCTATCACGATTAAGTCCTAGTGTGTTATTTGCACTTAAAAAATACAAAAGACAGAACCCACAAGTAAGATTGATTTACACACAGCACACATTTGGAGCGTGTGCGAATTCGTGTTTTTACAATTACAGCAAAAATGAAATTTGCGAATCTTGCATCAAATCTAGCAAGCTAAAAATAGCATTTAAAAATTGTGATAGAAGAGGAAGGCTATATTCGATTATAAAAGCCATTAGGACATTATTCTATCAAGGGATATTTCTAAAAGAGCAGAATCTATTTGATAAGATTATTTTTGTTAGTAATTTTCAAATGCAAAAGCACATAGAAGATGGATATAATAAATCAAAGCTTCAAGTCATCACAAACCCTATAGATTCCAGCTTTTATAATAGCAATATAAAAATAGAAAATAAGCAGAATCTAATAGTATTTTTTGGACGCATTAGCGCAGAAAAAAATATACCATTACTAATAGAGGCATTTAGAGAGTTAGTAGATGAAGAGCGATTTAGAGAGTATAAACTGCTAATCATAGGAAATGGAGATAAAAAAGAAGAATGCAAAAAGCTTGCAGAAAAGCTATTTAACAACTATAAATATGAGAATAAACCTTATGAATTCATTGCACATCTATCACCAATCCAACTAAAAGAAATCCTAAATAAAGCTAAAATCAGCGTGCTTCCATCACTTTGGTATGAGACTTTTGGGCTTAGCATCGTTGAATCCATACTATCTGGCGTAGTTCCACTATCAAGCAATATCGGTGCATTAAAAGAGACAAACAAACTTGGTGGATTGCATTTTAAATTAAATTCAACACAAGATTTATATGTAGTTTTAAAAGAAACACTAGATCACTATCATCAATATTTCAATGAGATTCCAAAATGGCAAGATATAACATTAAAAGAGACAAACAATGCAACTTATTTTGATCGATTAATAAAAGCGTATATCACGCAAAATGGGGGGGGGTTGTGATAATAATTGATTTAAAGATATTCAATCATATAAATCAAATAAAGCAGGTATTTTTCATTGATAAAGTGGATTCAAAAACACTACATACAATCATACAAAATGCAAAAATCAGCGTGCTTCCATCATTTTTATATGAGACTTTTGGGCTTAGCATCGTTGAATCCATACTATCTGGCGTAGTTCCACTATCAAGCAATATCGGTGCATTAAAAGAGACTAGCATAAAATTGCATAGCAAATATTTTGGCTTAAATAAAAATGAATTAAAAAATACAATAATAAAAACACTAGATAGCTATGATAGGGAGTTCAAAAACGCTATAGAGCAAAAAAGCAAACTAAAATACAACAACATAAACTATTGCAATGCAATACTAAAGCTATACAAGGAAAATTAATGAATCCTAAAATCAGTATAATCACAGCAATCTATAATGATAAAGAAAATATAGCAAACACAATAGAATCTATACTTAATCAGACATATAGCAACATCGAATACATTATCATAGATGGACAAAGCACAGATGGGAGCATTGAGATTATACAGCAATACATACACAATAAACCAAAGCATCTAAAACATAATATCTCTATATTTAAAAGCCAAAAAGATAGCGGGATATCCGATGCATTTAATAAAGGGGTGCAGCTTGCCACAGGAGATTACATTAATTTTCAAGGAGCAAGCGATATTTTAGATAATCCATATTGCATAGAAGAGATGTTTGATGGAGTAGATTCTAGTTTTGATTTAATACTTGGCAGGATAAAACGAGTAAGCAACGACAAATACAACAAGATATTATATTTCTCTAAAGATTATAAAAAATTCCCAATGGATTTACTGCTATGGAGAATGAGTATACCACATCAAGCATTATTTACTTCAAGAAGATTTTTTGACAAATATGGATTATTTAGACTTGATAAAATCTATAGTATGGATTATGAACACATTCTTAGAGCATATAAAGACAAAGAAAATTTAAAACTACTATATAAAAATATATTTATCTCAAGATGGAAAGAAGGTGGCATAGGCGCAGGGAAAATAAAAGAAATATTAAAAGAATATCACCAAAATAGAATCGACAACAACATAGCAAATCAAACAATATTATATTATGTGTATTTATATAGTCTATTTAAATACCATATCAAGTCAATGCTACTAAGGAAATAATAATGAATTATGAAGCCATTTATATCACTCATTTACCAAGTTTTTACAAAGTAAATATATTTAATGAAATACACAAAAATAGTAGAATCTTAGTAATTTATATAGGAAAATACAGCACGCAAAGAAAGAATGATTTCATTAAGAGAAAAATGGAATTTGATTATTTATTTCTAGAAGAATGCGAATTTGAAAAGGTAAACAAATTTAAAAGTATTTACAAACTAATTCATATACTAAAAAATATAAATTTTAAAAAAATCATCGTAGGTGGCTGGGATTTGCCGCATTTCTGGATAGCACTCATTTTTAGCAAATATTTCAAACAGCATACACAAAAAGCAACAATTATAGAATCTAGTATTATTGAAAGTAAATTAACAACGCTTAAGTTATACATAAAGAGAATCTTCTTATCACTTAATGATTCTATAATTTGCGCTGGGGGGGGGTGCACAAGGATTTAATCACAAAAATCAATAAAAATAAAAAAATATTTATTGCAAATGGAGTTGGGATACCAAATTTATTCTACACAAATAACAATCAAGACTATAATCCAAAAAAAGGGTATTTTTTATACATTGGTAGAATTTCAGATGAAAAAAATATAGATTTGCTAATCAAAGCATTTGAAAATTCAAATTTTCATCTCAATATCATTGGTGGCAGGCTCAAACAAAACTGCAACAATATACATTATCTAGACTATATAGATAATCAAAGCTTACAAACAATAATAAAAGATCATATAGCACTCATACTTCCATCAAAAAGTGAGCCTTGGGGATTGGTAGTAGATGAAGCATTATTATGCGGAGTTGGTGTCATTGCAAGCTCAAATGTAGGCAGTGCAAATGAGCTTATAGCACCATATCAAAGTGGGATCATCTTTGAAAATAACAATATCGATGAGTTAAACAATGCAATAAAACTAATGAATGAAAACTACATCACATTTCACAAAAATGCACTAAAGATTGACTTCAAAGAGCGATATAAAAAAATGAAAAAAGCGTATTTATTATATGAATAGAATTGATTTTATTGATAATTTAAAAGGTTTTGGAATCTTATGTGTGATATTGGGTCATATAGCAAATCCATTTTCAAGCTTTATATATTTGTGGCATATGCCATTATTTTTCTTTATTGGCGGATTTTTCATTAATACTAATAGTAATAATCTAGAATTCATCAAGAAAAATACAAAACTCATAAAAATATATATCATCTTTGGATTATTAGGCATAGGCATTGAGATGATTAAAGATGTAGCGCTAAATAGAGATATAGAAACACTACAATTAATTTATGGTTTATTATTTTATATGGATTATGAGCACTTACAAAATAGCTATGCGCTTGTACTGTGGTTTTTACCAAGTTTATTTTTTGCAAGAATATTTGCATTTTTCATCTTAAAATACAGCAAGATTCTAAATATTCCATATATCATCACCATTATATTAATCCTAAAATACAACATAAAGATTCCATTTGTCATTGATATTGGAATCATTGCTTCAATATTTACGATATTTGGATACTTGATGTTTAATCATATTCAATATTTTAGCCGTAATTTATACATATGGGGGGGGGTAACAATATTTTGTTATATATTTGTAGAAACAAATATTATAGAATATCGCAATTTCAGCTGGGCGGATCATTTGGTATTTTCATTACTTTTTTGCAATTTATTAATGCTCATTTTTTACAAATATAATCATATATTTAAACTGCAATATTTTGGATTCCATTCGATATTTTTCTATATAGCACATATATACACAAACAACATTGCAAACTTTATACTAAACTACATCGATATAAAAAATTGGTTGGTGATTTTTATAACATCTATTGCATTACTTGTGTTAATAAAATACATAATCAATCTAATAACACAAACATGTAAAATCGTCAATTTTTTATAAATTCATATTGAATATTTAAAAAAATGCAAAAATTAAATATTTTCTTAGCTATAATTTTGGCTGACATTTTTGTCAAAAAAAACAAAAAGGGAATGAATAATGAAGAATAAAGTTATTATAAGCGTATTTGGAGCTATGATAATCAATAGCGGATTAAATGCGTTTGATTATGATTTTTATGGAGGAGCTTATACATTTAGTAAAGTTGGTTTTAATAATGTCAAGGAAAATAAAGAAACAGGCAAATACCCAACAGATAGCTGGGCTAGTATCGCACTAGAAGCAAATGTAAAGGGTAGCTTTGTAGAAGGATTCACATATGGTTTAGGTGGAATGCTATCTGCACCTGTATGGGATCCATATCAAGCAAGCTATGCATATATTAATGGAAATGCAAGAAATTCACTAGGAAACAATAGCAATGAAGAAATAGGATATAGATACTATGTATTATCAACAGTATATTTAGGCTATCAATACAAAAATAATGGGGTAGATTTTGGCATCAAAGCTGGACGATATGATGATCATGGACTTGATTGGTTTAGCGGGAGCAGTGAAGGTGTGCATATATGGATTGGTAGCGATAATGTTAAATTCCAAGCAAATTTTGTAAATAGAAGAGGACTAGCAGCAAATCAATGGTTCAATGATTTTTACTCTGTTGGCAAAAAAGACAAAAATGATTACAATAGATATTTTGCTATTGCATCACTTGATATGAGATTTGGTGGGTTTGGATTAAAGCCACAAGTTTGGTATCATAGAAATGACTACATAGCACCTGGTATAGATTTATTCTATGATTATAAAGGTGATTCATTTAGCGCAAAAACTAGCATCTATTCATTATTTGTATTATCTCATCTTAAAGAGGGAAATATATATAGAAACGGCACAGATAATAAGTTAAGCACTATCTTGATAGCACAAGAAGATATGTCTTATGATGCTTGGAATTTTGGTGCTGGTATTTGGAAAAACTGGGGTAATCCAGATGGAAATAGCGGTATAGGACGACATGGAAATAAAGCAAAAATAGATGCATGGACTGCAAGTGCTGGAACTTCTACATTTATGGGTTATGATGCTTGGGCATTAGCTGATGTAAATAGTAAAAATGCATTTACTGGTTGGTTGTATTTTGGACAAGGTTTAGGGGATTTCAAATGGGAATTACTAGGAAGAGTTACAACATCTAAAAGCAGCGATGAGCAAAGTTTAGCACTAAATCTAGGATATCAAGTAACTGAGCAAATAAATCTAGGATTGAAACTAGAATATTTTAATGATATTTCAAAACCTTATGAAAGAGCAGGATTAGCAGATTGGGCAAATCAAAATCTAGGAAATATATCAAATGACAGAAGTCACGCTTTCTTAATTGCTGAATATAGATTCTAAGTTTTAAAGCATCGTTTATGATGCTTTAAAATCAATCAAGCCAATAATCAACAAAACCTACTTTATAGAACAAGTATTCTTCTTGTAATAGATTATTTATAGATTCTACATATTGCTCTAATTTATCACAATTTTCATTATCTTTTTTAAACAATACCCAACACTTAGATATGGGGCTATATATGGAATGAGTGTAACCCCAATTATCCATCAATATTTGCATTGACTTATTTGTATGAAAACTACAATGAACAGGTGCTATATAAAACCAATTTGGATTTTTAGGTATATTTTCTCTAATCAAAGTATGGATAATCAATACACCATCATCTCTTACAAGAGAATTAATATGCTCTAAATGCTCTCTTTTTGTGATATGCTCAAACATAGCGCTATTAATAACGACATCATACCTTTGTAGCTGATCTTTATTAATATATTTAACACAACCATCATTCTTAAATTCATTCATATAGTCTTCATAAACAAGTATTTCTCTATGATAATACCTAGATAAAATTCTAGCAAGCGACCCAATCCCACCTGCATAATCTAAAATATCACTGCTGCCCCCCCCCAATAATGCGATCTTCAATAAGCATATTTATCATCGCAGCTTGAGCAAGATATGGAGGTTGATTTGTAAGTCTTGATTTTACATTTTGAGATTCAAATTCACTATGAGCTTTTAGATTCAGCTCACACCAACTATTATAATCCATTTCATATACATTTTTAGAAAAAGTAAATCCACAATTGCTACATTTGTAATATTCACTTTTATTTAACTGATCTCTAAATCTACCACCAAAATGCACGCTAAAATCTGTCGTAAAATAACTCTTAGCCGCACTATCACAAATTATGCATTTCATATTTTATCCTTATATTTAAATAAGATTAAATTATACATAAAATCGTTTTTGATTCTGTATTTGCTTATCTTTGCTATACAATGTTAATAATAAATTTTTATTATGCATAGAATCTAGCGCTGAAATTGGCTCTATATTAAAATCTGAAATATCAAAAACCTTAAATCCAAGATTAATTAAAAATTCATAATGAGTCGTAGAAGAATCCAAATATACCTTTTTACCTAGCGCCAATAAAACAAATATATTCCCCATTCCTTGCTGTCTATTTTGCTTAAAAATTGCGATATCGATATTATTTAAGAAACTAACATATTCATCAAATTCCATAAAAGATTGTAATGCAAAAAATCTATCTCCAAACCTATCCCTTGCATCATTTATTACAATATTTGCATAATCCATATCACCATATGAAAGAGGCGAATAAATATTTATATTTTTAAATTTTTGAAGCATCTTAAAGCACTCTATATGATGATTTGTATCCGTAGCAGAATTGCCAACTTGTATATTTACTATATCATTTTGATATTTTAGAGGCATAGATACATAATACTCATAAAATTGAACATACATAAATGGCTCACACATTTTTGCTTTTGTGTTATACCACTTTTTTGCTAACTCATAATCCCCATAGACAACGGGTATGATATACCCAATATGCCTAAATACAAATTTTCTATACTTCTCTTTTTTAAAGTAATATTTATCTTTTTTGTCAAATTTATAAGCATACAAATCACCACCCCAGATTGCAAGATGACATTTTTTTAGATTCCAAAACATAAATGAAAGTATTATATTTAGCTTATTAACCCAAAGTCCATGTATAAAAATCTTTCTAGAAAATTGAAGTTTATAGACTATATAAAATAATCTAAATATTTTAAAGTGGAATTTTTGATTGATTAAAATTATATTTGCTCGATTTTTTATTTGATATTTAGATAGAGAATCATTATCACTAAAAATAATAAAATGATGATCACTAATATTTAGATATTGTTCTACAAAATCAATATACGGGGGAATAAATTTATCCAAAACCATTATGTGACAAATTTTTCTCTCCATTTATTAAGATGCTCTTTTATTGATTTTAAAGCTCTGTATAGTCGTGGAGATAATGTCCCAAGTAATAATAAAATCGAATCCCCCCCCCATAATATATTTGTTTCCAAGCATTGATTTTGATACACGCGCAAAATCACTATATCTAATCTTCTCTAAACTACTTGCATAAATAAGATTTGACATAGAAAGTGATAGGAAGAAACTAGCCAACTCTGCATTGCCTTTGATTGCAAAGTATTCAGACATATTAAAAAAACTTTTAGAGTGTATTATAAACCTTTCTTTTTCATCTACCATAGACCAAACTCCACCTTTGTGGATTCTATAAACTGCTGGTTTTATTTCTTTTAGATATTTTGCATCACCATACTCCCCAAGAAGCGTCCAAAGAAATGTATCAGCATTTAGAATCTTCCTTGAATAAGATGATAAATTTGGCTCAAAAAAATCAATAACATTCCTATATACTACACATCTAGTTGGTAATCCAACCTTCAACCTCTGCATATCATAACCACTTGAATCTCTATATTTAATATCAGAACTCTTAATAGCATTGCCATAAGAATCAATGACCTCACAAGAATGATAACAAACAACATAATTAGGATTATTCTCCATAAAATCCACTTGAATCTGCAATTTTTTAGGATCATTCCAATAATCATCACCTTCACATAAAGCAATGTATTTAGCAGCTATCTTATGCAATTCAGCATTAAAATTACGCCCATTGATACCTTGTTGATATTGATTTACCTCTTCATAAAATGCCTTTATGATATTTGGATATTTTTTAGCATACTGCTCAATAACTTCTTTTGTGCCATCAGTTGAGCAATCATCGTGAATCAAAATCTCAAAACCAAAATCCGTCTCTTGCTCTAAAAAGCTATTTAAAGCTTGAGCGATAAAATCAATATGATTATAAGTAATGCAAATAATGCTTAAAATCGGCTCACTGCGGTTAGACCAATTTTGCATAATCTCACTTTCAGTTTTATGATATAGATTGTGTTTATTTTGCTGCATTTTTATTCTTTTGTCCTTAAAATTTTAATTATTAAATCTTGAGATACTCTATCAAGCCCTACATATATAGGGAGACATAAGATTCTACTTGCAATTGATTGTGATACTTTGCAATCATCATCTATACTAATATATGGCATCTTTTCTAAACTTGGATAAAAATATCTTCTTGGGAATATTTCATTTTTATGAAATATATCTAAATAACGCAAAAGTTTGGATTCTGTTTCAAATAAAATTGGGAAATAATGATAATTATTTGTAGCATTTTTATTTAATTTTTGCATTTTAAAATCATCTTTTAAATTATCATAATAATACTCCCAAATCCTCTCTCTTTCCTCCATAATATATGAAATATCATCTAACACACATAGCCCCATAGCAGCGTGAAATTCACTATTTTTAGCATTAATGCCAACAAACTCTGGGATATTATTTTTCAACCCAAAATTAATAATACTTTTTGCGTATTCTAAATGATTATCATCTTTAAACACCAAAGCACCACCCTCAACACTATGAAATAATTTTGTCGCGTGAAAACTGATTGTAGAAATATCACCATAACAAAATGCACTTTTATTGTTATATTTCACGCCAAAAGCGTGCGCCGCATCAAAAATAAGCTTAATATTATGTTTAGCTGTAATATTTTCTAATTCTTCAATATTGCAAATATTCCCAAATGTATGCACAGGCAAAATTGCACTAGTATTATTAGAAATTAATGTTTCGATTTTATTTACATCAATACAAAAACTATCTTGATCAATATCACAGAATCTTGGTTGAATACAATCCCAAACAAGCGTGCTAGTAGTCGCGACAAATGAAAATGGGCTAGTTATCACTTCATTTTTTATATTTAGCACTTTATATGCAATCTGCAATGCCAAAGTCCCATTGCTAACTAATAATATATTATTAACACCTAAATAATCTCTAAGTCTTTGTTCTAATTCTATACTTAATGGTCCAAAATTGGTTAGATGATTATTTTCCCAGATTCTATTAATATATTGATAATACTTATCTTTGCTTGGCAAATAAGGTTTATTTACATTTATTTTCATATAAGCCCTTAGTATCTATCATTCAAGATATCATTATGTTTAAAATTAATCCTTCTAGACAACCATACAAGCTTCATACCCCCCCCCATTTCTTATAATTTCCAATCCAAACTGGAGGATTTTTTTCATTATTTTTTAATGGATATACATTATCAAAACAATACTCAACAATGCTCAAACTAGA
This sequence comes from uncultured Helicobacteraceae bacterium, assembly GCA_944323755.1. GTDB lineage: Bacteria > Campylobacterota > Campylobacteria > Campylobacterales > Helicobacteraceae > NHYM01. Next base: position 66,796 of record CALUTR010000002.1, on the reverse strand, counting down.
AGAGATTTTAAATGTTTTCTTATAATCCAAATCTTTAGATTCTCTAAAATTCAACAATGTAATTTTTGAATGATAAATTTTTTGAAATTCTTTCATAAAATTAATAAGTTCTTCTATGCTATCTTGCCTACACGATATACAGACTATATTTCTAGCTCTTTTTAAATATTGATCTATACGCAAGAATCTCTCTAGCTGTTTATTATAAAATCCACCAAACTGCGCCTCTAAGCTAGAATCTTTAAAAAAATGATGTCTTGCTATCATACCAGTATCACTATCAACAACCCACCTACAATTTCCATTATCGCGTGCTTTTATGTCATCTTCATAATGATTTATAAAAAAATTTTTAAAGCCATCTTTGTAATGATTAATCACAGAATCCAAACTATAATACTTCATCCAATCAATTGGCGAGCTGAATTTCCTAAGTCTATAATAATCCATATAATAAGCAGCTTGACAATGATTACCTACACTAATCACAACATCAGCATTGATTATTTCTCTAAAATGAAAGATTCTATAAAACCAAACTCTAATAAATAAATCAATATCACTAGGAAGCCATCTTATAAATTTTGCAATCCTAAATAAATTAGGATACTTTTCTAATCGTGATTTTATAAATTGTTTCATAATCACAAAAACTCGCTATTTGTAATATCAAGGCTCAATTTATTAAGTGTACGATTAAAGCTATCATTCCTACAAAGTATCGGACAATTCGCGCAATCAATAGAATTATACACCTCTTTTATCCTACTTCCACGCCAAATATCCTCCAAACTCTGCTCTCTTAAATCACCTAAAAAATGCCTTTTGCTCTGTCTAAAGTGCAAACACGCCCAAACTTTAAAATCTGCACTAATTACCGTGCTAAAAAACATACCATGGCATTTACTATACCCTCTATCACTTGTATCATGCATTTCTTTATATTTTTGATAACTCGCAACGATTTTAAAATTAGAATCTTCATATTTAGCCCTTAATTCTTCTAATTGTGGCGTAATATCAAGTGTATCACCTGTAAATGGACGAAATTGTGCAAAATCAGCTCCCCTATCTTTGACCAATTTTACAAAAGATTCCATATCACACTGGGTAATCTTGCTTGTTAAAAATCCTACACCAAAGCTTATCTTGCTACCAAGCCTTTGTTTAGTTTTTGCGAAGTTTTCAATATTTTGTAGTGTTTTTGCGAAGTGATTAGCCTTCATTCCGTGAATTTTGTGATACATCTCCTCACTTCCTGCATCAAGTGAGATTCTAAAATATTCAAGATTGCTTGCTATTAATTCAGATTTGTTGTCATCAAGATTCATGCCATGAGAATTAAGACCTATATTTTGTCCGGAGTTTTTTAGTAGTTTTATGGCGTATTCAAAATGTGGGCTAATTGTTGGCTCCCCCCCCCCACTTAAAATTACACCCTTATTATCCATAGCTTTTAGATTCTCTACTACAACTTCTACTTGCTCTTTGCTTAGCTCAGCATTATTCTCATTATGACCACAGCAACCTGGACATCTATGATTGCATTTATTTGTAAGGTCTAATTCAGTTACGATTAAAGTTTTATGTGCATTTAAAAAGTAGTCGATTTTATTTGTGTAGCGTAAGATTTTCTCATCTGAGTTAAAATTATTGATTTTCATTTTATTTTACCTTTATTTTCTTTACGCGTTTGATTATCCTAAAATAATAATTAGTTTGCAATAAAAACTATCTATCATTTAATAAATCAATCAAGTATTTCCCATATTCACTTTTATGAAGCTTATCTATACTTTTTTGCAATATAGTATCATCAATCCAACCATTCACATATGCGATTTCTTCAAGACAAGCAATTTTATAATTTTGTCTATTTTCAATCATAGATACAAAATTACTAGCTTCTATCATAGATTCTGGAGTTCCTGTATCAAGCCAAGTAAATCCTCTGCCTAATACTTTTGTCTTTAACTTTTTCTTTTTTAGATATTCAAGATTAACATCGGTAATTTCTAATTCACCTCTATTACTAGGTTTTATTGATTTTGAAATATCAATTACATTATTATCATAAAAATATAGCCCAGTTACAGCGTAATTGCTTTTAGGATTGCTTGGTTTTTCTTCCAAGCTTAGCACATTAAAATCATTATCAAATTCAACAACACCAAATCGATTTGGATCTTTTACAGGGTATGCAAATGTTATTGCACCACCATTTTTAGAATCTAAGGTAATACACTCAGATAATAAATTTTTAAAACCTTGACCATAAAATATATTATCCCCAAGTATCAGACTAACAGAATCACCTTTTATAAATTCTTCACCTAAAATAAATGCTTCAGCTAAACCATTTGGTTCATCTTGAATCTTATAATCTATTTTAATACCAAATAGATCACCATTTCCTAAAAGATATTTAAATCGTTCAATATCTCTTTTGGTTACAATAAGTAAAAACTCTCTAATGCCTGCTATCATTAATACCGACAAAGGATACATAATCATTGGTTTATCATAAATTGGCAAAAGCTGCTTTGTGATTACTTGAGTAGTAGGATAAAGCCTAGTTCCGCTGCCTCCAGCTAAAATTATACCTTTCATTTGCAATCCAAACTTTTAAATAAAAACATTATACCTAATCTTTATATCGCAAATAGCACACTCTCATATCTACCCAAAGTAAAATGATCAAAATAAAACTTATACTCCGGCATAATGCTATGTAAAAATAATGGAATCTCACTATAATCTTTAGCACTATGATAAAGGCAAATAGCAAGTTTTGGCTTGAATTTTTTTATGCAGTTTATAGCACCTTTTAGCGCATCTAATTCTGAACCCTCTATATCTAATTTGATAAAATCAATCTTTACAACCCCTTCTTTTTGAATAAAATCATCTATACTTATAGTTTTAATATTACAAGAAGAATGATCTAATCGAGCACTGCCACCAACTCCATCACTTGACACAAAAGTATCAGAATCTTTATAGAGAGGAGACTTAATGAGCTTAATATTACTTATATGTGGATTCAATGAAAGATTTTTATTAAAAATTTCTATATTTTCACTGACAAATTCAAATGCAAATACCTTACCGCTTTCACCAACTAAATTTGAAAAATAAAGTGCAGTATCACCATAGCAAGCACCGCCATCAATTACAAAATCACCAGCATTTGCCTTGATGATATGCTTATAAGAGTATTGCTCTAAATAAAAATCAGCAAAAATACCAAGCTGTGAATAATAAAGCTTCAATGGTGCTAAATTAATCAATGATAAATCATATAGAAAATAATCAAAATAATTAATCGTAATTTTATGTGAAGTTTTTGCCTTTGCAAGAAGGTAGTAGTATTTCCAAATGTTACCATAATATAAGCTTATTAAGAATCCTTGAGTTTTAGATACATAGTTGCAAATAGCGCTTAGATAAAGATTCTTGCTATACTCATCATCTAATATATCAACAACTTTTGATACATCGTTTAAATTAAAATAAAATGATATTTTATTTTTTGTAAAATACCCCCCCCCATAGATGCATTTTTAAGAATCTCATATTCAAATTTGGATCTATATAATCCAGCCCATTTAAATTATAATAGTATTTCAATCCAAGTATAAGGTCAATTCTATTTTTAAATCTTTTTGAGAAAAACAAACAATACAAAAACCCAAAAGGCATCATAAAATAGATAGATTTCACAACTCTTTTAAACCTTGAATCCGTATTTACCAAATACTTGATTGCATTATTCAACACCGCTTTCATATCTATTATCACTCCTTATTCTTGACTTAAAATATCTGACATAAGCCTGATTGCAAGATCATATTTTGCAGTATTTATCCTATCTTTATATGCAGATCTTATATCATTATCTTTATTTATACCCTCTTCTACTGCTATCTCCAAAATTGCATAATCACAAAATAACCCTTCAATTGCATTTTGGATAGCTTGCGGCGAAGCATTTTGCAGTATTTTTACCAAATGTTCTACTGGATCACCACTAAATATATCATCAAATTCCATTTTATTTATCTCCTAATCTAACTTTAACAGATTTCATATGAGCTTCTAAACCCTCACTTTGAGCCAAAATGCAACAATCATTCCCAAGAGATAAAATTGCTTCTTTTGAAAAACTAATAATCGAGCTCTTTTTTATAAAATTATCCACACTAAGTGGAGAAAAAAACCTAGCACTACCACCTGTTGGCAGCGTATGATTTGGACCTGCTATATAATCACCAATTGGCTCTGGAGTATTTTCTCCTAAAAATATAGCACCCGCATTATCAATAAATGGCAAGATACTATGTGGATTCTCACATAGTATTTCTAAATGTTCAGGTGCTATGCAATTCATTAATTGTATAGATTCCTGCAATGAATTACTAATTATAATACAAGCTCTATTATTTATAGATTTTGATGCTATTTCATATCTATTTAGTTTTTTTAATTCAATTTCAATTTCATTCCTTACTTTGTGTGCCAAATCATTATCATTTGTAATCAAAATTGAGCTAGCCATTTCATCGTGTTCTGCTTGTGATAATAAATCTAAAGCTATGTATGTTGGATTTGCATTTTTATCTGCAATAATTCCTATTTCACTAGGACCTGCTATCATATCAATATTCACATCACCAAATACAAGTTTTTTTGCAGTTGCAACATATATATTTCCTGGTCCAGTTATAATATCTACTTTTTTTAGATTCTCACTACCATAAGCCATAAGCCCAATAGCACTAGCACCTCCAACTTTATAAACACTATCTAATCCACATATATGTGCAGCAGCAAGAAGTAATTTACTTGGTTGATTATTTGGTGTTGGTGTGCATACTATAATCTCCTTTACTCCAGCTACAATAGCAGGAATTGCATTCATTAATAATGAACTAGGATATGCAGCTTTACCACCTGGTATATACAATCCAGCACGATTTATAGGAGTAATTTTTACACCAAGCATAGTGCCATTATCTTCAAAATCAATCCAAGATTTACTTTTTTGCTTCATATGAAATGCAGTGATTCGATCAAATGCAGTTTTTAAAGCATTTTTAAGCTCTTTTGATAGGCCATTATACGCTTGCTGTAAAAGATTTTTATCCACCATAATATCATCAAAACTACTAGGATTCCAATGATCAAATCTTGCAATATGTGACAAAATAGCGCTATCACCATTTGCCTTGATATCATTTAAAATATCTTTTACGATATTTGAAACACCTTCTATATCCATATTACCACGATTTAATAATTCATCAAATTTAATATTAAAATCAGAATCTTTTGTATTTAAGATTTGCATTTTTTATCCTACATTTTGGAAGTTTAAAAATGATATTATATGAAGATAATTTTAGATATTCTTAAAATATAATTAAGAATATCTAAAGTAAGAAGATTTTGTATTTATTTTAGTTGAACTTTAAGCATCCAAATTTCTTTTTCTAAATTAGTCAAGATTCCATTTGCATAATCTGCTGTTACTTTATCTTTGGCATTATCTGCCTCATCTGATAACTCTCTAAATAATTTCATAAAATATTCAAAATCCTCAAGAATGATTTTTAAAACTTGAGTTGGTTGAAATTTCAATGCAGATTCTTCTTTAATTTTTGCATTTTTTAAAATATCTGATAGCGTTACATATGGATTACCACCTAATTGAATCACTCTTTCTGCAACATCATCAAAAACATCTGCAAATTCATCATATATTTTTTCAGTAGCCTCGTGAATTGGCTTAAACATTAATCCTTCTACATTCCAATGTAAATTATGTAATTTAGTATAGAACACCAAGCTATCTGCTTGAATTTGCTGTAAAAGTTGAATTACTTTTGACATAAATAACCTCCCAAAATATAAAATTGAAATTTTGCTAAATAATAAAGTTTATTATTTAGATAACACTATCATAACATAAAATAGTAAAAAAATATTACAAATAAATCATTTATTTTATTTATTTTAAGAAACCAAGAGATTTAAAACCTTCAAAATTGCTGCTTAATTCCCTATTTATCTCACTAATAAAATCTTGATTACTAAATATAGGATTATCCATTGTTGCGACTTTATATGCAACATTTTTGATGATAATTTTAATTTGACCACCTGTTATCTCATAAGAAGATAATTTATCTATATCAAAATCATCATTATATTCCGCATCTTTTGGTAGCATAATTTTCCACATTTCTTTTCTTTGATTGATATCTGGCTTAGTAAATTCAATTTTATAATTAAATCGCCTAGAAAACGCAGAATCTATATTATCAAGCAGATTTGTCGTAGCAACTAAGATTCCATCAAATTTCTCTATCTGTTCTAAAAAAATATTTTGCATTTGATTATACATTTTATCAACACTATCACCTAGCACACTTCGCTGACTTAGAAATTGATCCGCCTCATCAAGCAATAAAATAGCATCTTTTTTAATATCCCTAGTAATACTTTTATATGTATCAAAGATTCTCCTTACATTTTTCTCACTCTCGCCAACATACATTGATAATACTTTTGAGCAATCAAGGCTTAATATTGGTTTTTTAAGAGCATTTGATAATGCATAAGCTGTTATTGTTTTACCCGTGCCTGGATACCCATAAAAAATAATCTTTGCATCAATGCCTCTTGCACTATCCTTTATCCCCCATTGTTTTAATCTATTTACAACACTAGAATCTAGCTGCTTGATTAAAAGATTTAGCGTATCTTTTGTTTTATCTGGAAGTATTATTTCATTTAAATTTTCTTTTGGGAATACAAGATCAAATATATCTTGACTTTTCATCACGGAATCTATTAATACCTTATTTGACTTTCTTGAGGCTTTTGGGTGTATTAATTGTTGCAATATATTTGCTGGAATATAAAAACTCTTATTTATAATTCCACCAAACGGGCTTAATATATCCTCATCATAATCTATCAATCCATTTTTTATAAGCGCACTTTTTTCATCAAAAATGTATTTATTGCTTAACTTTGAATAATCATCATTACTAATTAACTCAATAAGAGAATTAATCTCCCTTGCACGCTCATTCTCTGCATAATACTCCTCTTTTAAAAGTGCAAAAAATATAATCTTCTCTTCTTCATTTAGATTAAAAGGCTTTAAAAATGATAAGATATTTAAGCGCTTGTGCGTGATTTCAAGCCTCTCATCTATGCAGTGTTTAATAGAATTTAAATTTGATAAAATCTGTGAATAAGTTTTTGATTTCATCTTTGAAATCCGTCTCATATAAGCTAACTTTTGCATAAGATTCACTCTTGCAAATTCATCTTTTAGATAATCTAAATCATCTTTATAAGCTATCACTTTTGGTAGATTAAAACTACTTTCTCCATTTTCCAAGATTCTCAAAAAGTTAGAACTAAGGCTGATATAAGAACCCAAAAGCTCAAGCAAAATAACATCACTTGAATGAGACTCACTATTTAAAGCAATATATTCTAAATGAAGCAAAGATTCGATGTGTTTTAGGTATTTTATAGCATCGACACCTTTTGCTCCAAATACTTGTTCTATGATTTTTATCGTTAAAAAACTATTTTGATTATCAAGCAAAGCACGCGATAGGAATTGCAAAATTTTTGCCTCATTTAGCGAACAATCAAGATTTTTGACAAGCTTATTTTTTGATAAATTATTTGAATTTATAAAGTCAATATAGTGTTTCAAAAGTAAGTCCTAAAAGAGTATTTAGTAGAATGCTAACCTAAATTAGTTTTTATTTATCTTTAATACTTGGATTTATCAATGAATTTTTTTGATACGATAATTAATTGCGATGATATATTAGAATTTACAAGAAATGATATCATATTAAAAAAAGATACATATTATTTCGATTGGACAGCAAGTGGATTAGAATCTAAAGCGATAAAACATAGACTAGATTCTATACTTCCAATATATGCAAACACACATTCAAACACATCAAAACATGCAAATTTAATCTCAAATCTATACAAAGAAGCAAAAATTAAAATTAAAGAATCCTTGGGATTAGAAGAAGATTTTTTTATCATACCAAGCGGTTTTGGAGCAACAAGTGCTATGAAAAAATATCAAGAAATTTTTGGAATCTATGCTCCACCAAGATTAAAAGAGAGAATAAACATTTCAACTATCAATGAGCCACTTATGGTAATTGGACCATATGAGCATCATTCAAATGAAATTAGCCTAAGAGAAAGTATATGCAAATGCGTAAGGATACCTCTAAATGGCGAATTAATAGATATAGAATATTTACAAAAAATACTAGATAAAAATAAAGACAAAGAAATACTAGCATCAATCAATATAGCTTCAAATGTAAGTGGGATCGTATTACCATATAATGAAATATCACGCATTCTAAAGCAATATAATGCAAATATAGCATTTGATTTAGCATCATTTTCACCACATAAAAATATTGATTCACACACATTTGATGTGGCATTTATTTCACCACATAAAATTCTAGGTGGAATTGGGAGTTGCGGGATTTTATGCATTAGAAATAAATATTTTGATATAAACACTCCGCCTACATTTGGTGCTGGTGGTAGCATAAAATATGCTTCAAAAGATACGCACTACTATATAGATGATATGGAATCTAGAGAAGATGTAGGAACACCACCGATATTAGAATTATTTAAAACTGCCCTTGCATATAAATATAGAGATGAAGTTGGACTAGATTACATCAACAAAAGAGAAAAAATCCTAAGTAATATTTTTATAAGCGAATTAAAGAGCATACAAGGCGTAGAAATATATGGCATAAATAACAATGCAGAAAGAATTCCAACAATTAGCTTTAATATACAATCTATTTCTCCATATGATTTGGCATATGAATTATCATATAAATACAATATACAAGTTAGAGCTGGGTGTAGCTGTGCTAGCTCATATGGACACGATTTATTAAACAGAGAATCAATAAAAGATATAAACGAGCTAAGCAAAAATCCAAATCTAAAACCATCTTGGATAAGGGTAAGTCTGCATTATAGCCATAATTTTAATGATATAGAATACCTGCTAGATTCAATAAAAAAAGTAAAAAATAGACTTGGCAAATAGCAAATATTTGCAAGAATCTATTTCAGTAATGCAATTATCAAATAATCAATCACTTACAATGATTAAAATTTCTTCAATCATTAATATTTAACACTAATTTTCAAAAAACATATTGCAATAAATTATTTATATTTAATTTATTTTGTATGATAATTTGCACTTTAATGAGAACTTAAAGAAGGGATTTTCACACGATGAATCTTGAAGTAAAGATGTCAAATACATTAAAATTCTTATCTGCTGATATGGTACAACGAGCAAATAGCGGACACCCAGGTGCACCAATGGGACTTTCTGATGTGCTTACGATTCTATCAAAACATATCATTCATAACCCAAAACAATCAAAATGGATAAACAGAGATAGATTAATTTTTAGTGGCGGGCATTGCTCTGCTCTGCTCTATAGTTTTTTACATTTATGTGGATATGATGTTTCGCTTGATGATTTAAAAAACTTCCGCTCACTTGATTCTATTACACCAGGTCACCCAGAATATGGGCTAACACACGGCGTAGAGATGACTACAGGACCACTTGGACAAGGTGTTGCAAATGCAGTTGGTTTTTCTATGGCTTCAAAATACGCACAAACACTACTTGGAGATGATTTAATCAATCATAAAGTATATTGCATTTGCGGAGATGGCGACTTACAAGAAGGTATAAGCTATGAAGCGTGCTCACTTGCTGGACTTCATAATCTAAACAACCTCATTATAATCTATGATAGCAATGATATTACAATAGAAGGCGATACAAAAATAGCATTTAATGAAGATATACAAAAAAGATTTAAATCTTGCGGATTTGATACCATACAAATAGATGGGCATAATTTTACAGATATAGATAACGCAATAAATCTAGCAAAAAAATCAAAAAAACCATTTTTAATTATCGCAAAAACTAAAATAGCAAAAGGTGCGCTTGAGTTAGAAGGCAGTCATAAAAGTCACGGAGCACCACTTGGAAATGATGTAATACAAAGAGCAAAAAAAGAAATAGGCTTTGAAGAAGAATTTTACATACCAAAAGATGTAAAACTAGCATTTGAATCATGTATTGAAAGTGGTGATATGCACTACACAATATGGTGTGATAAATTACAAAAATCAAACAAACAAACCTTACTTGATGAATTATTAAATCCAAATTTTGATTCCATACAATATCCAAATTTTGAAAATGGGGTTGCAACAAGAGTATCAAATGGTGAAATTTTAAATGCAATATCAGATAAACTAAAAGGATTCATTGGAGGAAGCGCTGATCTTGCACCATCAAATAACACAACAATAAAAAATAGCAAAGACTTCCCAAATGGTGTAAATTTACATTTTGGTATACGAGAACACGCTATGGGAGCAATTACAAATGCATTTAGTGCTTATGGAATCTTTATTCCATATTGTGCTACTTTTTTTGTATTTAGCGATTATATGAGCGCGGCACTTAGGATAGCAAGCATTAGTCATTTAAAAAATTTCTTTATTTTTACACACGATAGTATTGGTGTTGGTGAAGATGGTGCAACACATCAGCCAATAGAGCAACTTAGTCATTTTAGAGCAATGCCAAATCTATATGTATTTAGACCAGCTGATGCAAACGAAAATATAGAATGCTGGAAAGTTGCACTCAAAGCAAATAATCCAAGTGCATTTGTGCTAAGCAGACAGAATCTACCATTGTTAGATAAAGCAAATATAGACTGCAAAAAAGGTGCTTACATAGCAAAAGATGCTAAAAATGCGAAGATTGTACTATGTGCAAGTGGGAGCGAGGTACATCTAGCATTACATTGTGCAAAAGAATTAGACAAAGAAAATATCAATACAAAAGTAATAAGCGTGCCTTGCTATGATCTATTAATACAGCAAGATAGAGATTTTATAGATTCTCTATTTGATAAAGATGCAAAAATAATAGCAATAGAAGCATCAAGAGGATTTGAATGGTATAGATTTGCAGATGATGTAATATCAATGGATAGCTTTGGAAAGTCAGCAAAAGGCAATGTGCTATTTAATCATTTTGGTTTCAATGTAGAAAATATCATCAATAAAGCCAAAAATCTTTTATGAATCTATTTGTATTCCCAACAAACAGGGCGTTAAATGATTTTTATATAAATTATAAATCTAGCATACTGCCAGATGCTACTACAATTAAAGGTTTTTTTGATGAAGTAATCATCATAGATAAAAAAACAAAAATACCAAAACATCTAAGAAAGATAATCTTGTGGGATATAATCGATGAATTTGAAGTAAAAAAAATTGGCTTTGATAAGACTTTTTTACGATTTTTAGAAAATTCATCATTTTTATTTAATTTTTTTGATGAAATAGAATCTGCATTAATAGATATTAAAGATATTGATAGTAGCGATACATATGGGGATTATGAGGATCATTTAAGGATTATCAACAAAATATATAACGCATACAAACAAAGATTAGATGGTTTAAACCTCTATGACAATGCTACTTCATATAGGTTAAATACTGCATATCTAAAATATTATAAAAATATTGATATCTACATAGATGGATTGGTAAGCAATAAAGATTTTAGTATTATAAAATCAATTTCAAATATCACAAATATCAATCTCATCTTTGAATGCAGTAGATATAATACATTTATTTTTGACAAGCTATTTGATTATAAATTTAAGCCACAAATGCGATATACAATAAACATCAACACAAATAAAATCACAAATCAAATAACAATACAAACAAAAAAACCAAAAATATCACTTTATTCATTTTCCATTAGATTAAATCAAGCATTACTTGTAATTGCAAAAATCAATGAGTGGCTGAAAGAAGGTGCTGATAATATTATAGTCGTGCTTCCTAGCGAGGATTTCAAAAGATACTTAAAGCTATTTGATAAAGCAAAAAATCTAAATTACGCAATGGGTTTAGAAGATACAAATACCATAGCAAAACTTGAGAATCTAAAAGAAAATCTCAATATAGATTCCACGCAATCAAAATTACAAAACATCATAAATAATTTAAATAATATAAATAAAGATATAAAAGATGAGCTATTAGAGCTATCTAGCTTTTCAACAATTTTTGAAAAGCTAGAATACAAAGAAATATTAGATTTCATCATTAGCAATATAAAAAATCTAGATGATATAAGCGGTGGTAAGGTAAAGGTAATTGGGATTCTAGAGACAAGAGGTATAGATTTTGATAAAGTAATCATTGTAGATTTTAATGATGATTTCTTACCAAAAATCAATGATGATGATATATTTTTAAATTCAAGTATAAGAAAAAAGATCAATCTACCAACAATAAAGGATAAAGAGAATCTACAAAGACACTATTATACAAAACTAATAAACAATGCAAATGAAGTTTGCATAGCATTTTGTTCAAATACTATACACTCAAGCCTCATTGATGATCTAGAACTTAATGCAAGCAATGCTATTGAAGGCGAAAATATATGGAGCTTTTTCCCACAAAGCAATGAAAAAGAATACATAGAAGATATAATTATTGCAGATTACACAGACAGCACGCTATCAGTTACAAAAATCAATGATTTTTTAAGCTGCAAAAGAAAATTTTATTTTTTAAATATAGCAAAACTAAAACCAAAAGATAAAAATGAAAATGCATTTCTTGGTAGCACAATACATAGCATATTAAAAGATTTACATAATGATTTTACTATGGAATCTTTTAGAAATGAGATTAATAAAAGAGAGATTAATATATTAGATAAGGTAGATTTAGAAACAACACTATATAAAATTGAGCCATTTATAAATAAAAATTACAAAATGCTTCAAAATGGTAGAGAGATTTTGCATAGAGAATTTCCTTTTGAATGTGAGATATTTGGATTTAATTTCAAAGGTATAATCGATAGAATAGATAGATATGCAAACAAAATATATATTATTGATTATAAAATAAAAAATAATTTTATCATTAATAACGAAAACTATTTGCAACTGTTAGTCTATAAAAAAGCAATTCATAATATATATAAAGACTATGCAATAGAGGCGATGTATTATGATGTTTTAAACAACAAGGTATACTATATGAAGCCTGAAGATGAAGAAGCTCAAGAATCTATATTAAAAGAAACTATAAGTTTATTTAAAAATGGCAATATAAACTTTGAGAAAACAAACAGTAGCTCTATATGCCATTATTGTAATTATAAATATCTATGCAATGTATATTAAGACAAAGATATCTAGAATTTTAATTATTTTTAAAGTAGAATACCACGAGATGATTTACTTGAGGGAGAGATGAGGATTTTTGTTTTTAGTGACAATATAGATATATTTAAGCCTATATATAAAATAATAAAAAATTTAAATATAGATTATTTTTGCTCGCCTAAATCAATACACAAATTTAAAGAATTTTCATTTATAAACCCTATGAATATCAAGGCTGATTACAATATATTATTAAGCTATGATATTGGATTCTCCATACATAGTAATCAAATTTTTCCAAAACAACTAGTTAACAATGTATTATGCATCAATCTCCACCCTGGTTACAATCCTTTCAATAGAGGTATGTATCCACAAGTATTTTCAATCATAAATAAGCGTAAAATAGGTGCTACACTTCATATTATAGATGAAAAAATAGATCACGGAAGCATTATAGATAGAGAAGAAGTCACAATAGAACAATGCGATACAAGTCTAAGCTTATATAAGAAAATCAAAAAAGCAGAAATTAAAATATTTAAAAGAAATATACAATCAATAATCAATCAAAATTTTTCTACACAAAGTATAAATAATAAAGAATCTAACTATAACTCAATGAATGATTTTAAAAAACTATGCAAAATTGATCTTGATAAAAAAACAAGTATGAAAGATGCTATAGATTACTTAAGAGCATTAAGCCACAAACCATACAATAATGCCTATTTCTTAGATCAAGAAGGAAATAAAATATACCTAAGATTAGATATTAAGAAAATCAAAAATACACATATGGGGGGGGGTAGAACATTAATCACTCCTATTAAGAAGAGTGCCTAATGTATTACCTAAGTATCGATGAATTAAAAAAGCTACAAATTAAACTTCCAAACAACCCACATAACATACTAGTATCAAAAAAGGCAAGTCTATACAATACGCATTTAATGGAGTTTGGCAACAATATAAGAATAGATGATTTTAGTATTTTAAGTGGTGCTATAAAACTAGAAAGTTTCATTCATATTGCTGCATTTGTTGCATTGTATGGCGGAAAAGATAGCATAGAAATAAGCGAATTTTGCACAATATCACCAAAGGCAACGATATTTGCAAGTAATGATGATTTTAGTGGTGATGCACTCATTAGCCCAATGGTAGATTCAAAATTTTGCAATACAAGACATTTAAAAGTTACTCTAAAAAAACATACACAAATATGCACAAATGCGACTATATTACCTGGGGTTGTATGTGAGATTGGTAGCGTCCTTGGGGCATATAGTTTATTAAAAAGCAATATCAATGAATTTGAAGTCTTTGCTGGAATCCCTGCAAGAAAAATTGGTAACAGAAATACAACAATTTTAAATCTAGAAAGAGAATTTAAGCAATATATGCAAAATCCGCCTATGGGGGGGGGTAGCAAAGATTTTTTAATCATCAAATCATATCTTCTTATATACATTTTTTACATTTTAACCACATTATTCTTTTTATATTCACTTACACACACAAGGACATTCTATGAAAAATATTGAACAAATAATCCTTAATGCACTTACAAATCTAGCAGATGAGTTAGAAAGCGAAGACTTAAGAAATCCAAATAAAGATACCAAGATTTATGGAATTGATGGCAATTTAGATTCTCTAGCGCTTGTAAGCCTTATAGCGGATTTAGAAAGCGAACTAAGTGAGAAATTAAATATTAATATAGTCTTAGCAGATGAAAAGGCGATGAGTATGCGAAATTCACCTTTTAGAGATGTAACTACACTGACACAATATATCTATGATTTAACACAAGGTAAATAATGAGCAAGATTATTATCATCATCACAGGGACGAGAAAAGGCATAGGAAAAGACCTAGCAGAATACTATCTTTCTAAAGATTTTATAGTTTGTGGCTGCTCAAGGGGAGAATCTAGTATCACACATAGCAATTACAAACATTTCTGCCTTGATGTGAGTGATGAACTAGCCGTAGTATCTATGGTTAGGAGTGTAAAAAAGGAGTTTGGTAGCATTGATATACTGCTTAATAACGCAGGGATCGCTTCAATGAATCACATTTTAACTACACCTTATAAAACAATGCAAAATATTTTTGCTACTAATGTTTTTGGAAGCTTTTTGTTTGTGAGGGAAGTGGCAAAAGTGATGGCACAAGATTCTAAAAAAACAAAAAACCCAAAAAGAATAGTAAATTTTGCCACCGTTGCTACACCATTACGCCTTGAAGGTGAGGCAGTCTATGCAGCCTCAAAAGCAGCCATTGTTAGTCTTACACAGGTATTAGCAAAGGAACTAAGCGAATTTAATATCACCATAAATGCAGTAGGTCCAACACCCGTACCAACAGATCTAATCAAAAATGTCCCAAAAGAAAAAATGCAAGCTCTTCTTAATCAACAAGCCATAAAACGCTTTGGTGAATTTAGAGATGTGCTTAATGTTATTGAATTTTTCATCAATCCAAATAGTGATTTTATCACTGGGCAAGTGATTTATCTAGGTGGCGTAAATGGCTAGATTCCTAGAAAAAATTGCAAACCATAGTGGAAATTGTCTCATCTATGATGATAAAACATATAGCTATGAGGATTTAAGAGATAAAATCAATGAAAAAAGAGAAATATTACACGATATTAAGCAAGGTAGCACAATTGCAATCATTGGTGATTATGATATAGATTCTCTTAGTTTTTTACTTTGTGCTTATGAATGTAAAATGATTATAGCGCCTCTTTTAGCCTCAAATCCAAATGAAGATTTTATAAAAGAAGCACAAATAGAATATATATATCAGGATAATCAATTTAAAAAAACTAGCCATACAAGTAAAAATAGTTTATTCTTGCAATTACAAGATAAAAGCGGTTTGATACTTTTTTCAAGTGGTAGCACAGGGGCACCAAAGGCTATCGTGCATAATTTAGATTCTATGCTTGAAGCTTATATAGATAAAAAAGTCAAACCTATTTATATGCTTTTATTTTTAGGATTTGATCATATCGGTGGGCTAAATACGCTTTTTAATATGCTTAGCATCGGTGGTTGCGGTATCGCTATCAAAAATCGCAAAGATATAAAGGGGATAGCAAAAGCTTTACAAGACTATAAAATATCTTTACTCCCTGCAAGCCCTAGTCTTTTAAATCTTATACTTCTTAGTAATGTGATAAATGAGTATGATTTAAGTGCTCTTAGAGTGATCACCTATGGAAGCGAATCTATGCCAAATGCCTTGCTAACAAAGCTTAAAAAGGCTTTCCCAAAAGTGCGATTTCATCAGACTTTTGGCACAAGTGAGACAGGAATCACACAAACAAAGGGATTGGGAGAAGCAATAAAGCTAGAAAAGATTGATTATAAAATCATAAATAATGAACTCTATCTCAAATCCAAAACCCAAACTCTTGGTTATCTAAATAGTGATAATTCTGTATTTGATGATGAAGGATACTTTGCTACAGGAGATTTAGTAGAAGTTATAGAATCTAATGGAGAGCAGTATCTAAAAATCATTGGTAGAAGTAAAGAAATTATTAATGTAGGTGGCGAAAAAGTAATTCCTAGTGAAGTTGAAGGAGTGATATTAAATCTTCCTTATATTTTAGATTGTTTGGTTTATGGAGAAAAAAACAATATCACAGGGCAAAGTGTAGGTGTTAAAGTTGTATTAGATTCTAGAGATATAGAAACTAAAGATTTAAATAATGCAACACTTAAAAAACAAATACGAATACACTGCAAGGATAAATTAGCAAATTATAAGATACCAACTAAAGTAGAGATTGTAGAGAGCTTGGCAATAAGTGAGAGATTTAAGAAGATGAGGAATGCACCTCTAGCTCGCGGCGAAATTGGGGGGGGGGTAAATGATTTTTCTTATTTTAAATCAAAAAAATACACTATTTGTTACCCTATTTGGGGGCTATTATGTGCATAGCTACCCTACTAGATCGATATACAAATACTCCTGCACTTATAGCGCAAAATCGAATTTTTACTTACAAAGAGATATATAAAGAAATGAATGCTATCACTAAAACAATAAATATACCAAACAACAGCGTTGTAGGACTTATTGGTGATTATAGTTATTATTTCATTGCCACACTTTTTGCCCTTATTATAAAAAAATGCACAATTGCTCCAATATTACCTAAAAATATAGATTTTAATATGAGTGATTTTGGCGTGCAATATCTCTATAATACAGATTCTAAAGAGTTACAGAAAAATATAAAAAAGAAGCAATATAAAATACTAAATCATCTCAAAGCAATAAATGCAAGCGGTTTGATACTTTTTTCAAGTGGTAGCACAGGGGCACCAAAGGCTATCGTGCATAATTTTGATACGATGATAGAGTTATATCACACTAAAAAACATAATCCAACCAAAACTCTTGGTATTTTCTTACCTGACCATATTGCAGGAATAGATGTAATACTCTCTGTATTTAGCACAGGTGGTAGCCTCATTATCCCAAAATCACGAAATCCAAAAGATATATTAGAAGCTATACAAACATATAAGGCAGAGATACTCCCAGCTTCACCGACACTCCTTAGACTTTTAATGCTTAGCGAAATGGAAAAATATGATTTATCTTCACTTAAGCTGATTGTATATGGTAGCGAGAAAATGGAGGCTAACCTTTTACAATCACTGCAAAAGATCTTGCCAAATGTGAGATTTAAGCAAAGCTTTGGGACAAGCGAAACAAATGCAATAAAGACAAAAGATCACGATACAAAAGAAGGGTATTTTAAATTCATTAATTGTGATTATAAAATCATAAATAATGAACTCTATCTCAAATCCAAAACCCAAACTCTTGGTTATCTAAATAGTGATAATTCTGTATTTGATGATGAAGGATACTTTGCTACAGGAGATTTAGTAGAAGTTATAGAATCTAATGGAGAGCAGTATCTAAAAATCATTGGTAGAAGTAAAGAAATTATTAATGTAGGTGG
The DNA here is from genome assembly GCA_944323755.1 of uncultured Helicobacteraceae bacterium. Classification (GTDB taxonomy): domain Bacteria; phylum Campylobacterota; class Campylobacteria; order Campylobacterales; family Helicobacteraceae; genus NHYM01. The sequence continues at coordinate 48,442 of CALUTR010000002.1, read as the reverse complement.
CGAAAAAGTAATTCCTAGTGAAGTTGAAGGAGTGATATTAAATCTTCCTTATATTTTAGATTGTTTGGTTTATGGAGAAAAAAACAATATCACAGGGCAAAGTGTAGGTGTTAAAGTTGTATTAGATTCTAGAGATATAGAAACTAAAGATTTAAATAATGCAACACTTAAAAAACAAATACGAATACACTGCAAGGATAAATTAGCAAATTATAAGATACCAACTAAAGTAGAGATTGTAGAGAGCTTGGCAATAAGTGAGAGATTTAAGAAGATGAGGAATATCACAAGCCTAAAGGAAAGCATATGAATAGCTTTTATAATGAGCTAGAATTACAAGCTCTAGGCTTCAAAAAGCTTGGTAATAATGTAAAAATAAGTAGATTTGCTAGATTCTACAACCCATCATCAATTAGTATAAATTCTAATGTCCGCATTGATGACTTTGTAATCATTAGTGGAGAGGTGCAAATTAATTCATTTGTACATATTGGAGCATATAGTCAGATTGTAGGTGGGGAGTTTGGTGTGATTATAGAAGATTTTGTAAGCATATCAAGCGGTGTAAAAATCTTTGCTTCAAGCGATGATTATAGTGGCAATAGCCTAACTAATCCTATGATACCACAGCAATATAAAAGCATCACAAATCAAAAAATCATCATACAAAAACACTGCATTATAGGAAGCAATAGTGTTGTTCTACCAACAAGCAAAGTTATAGCATTTGGTGTAAGCATTGGCGCATTAAGCCTCATTATGCGTCCTACAAAACCATTTGGGATCTACTTTGGCATTCCAGCTAAACGCATAGCAGAGCGAAGTAAAAATATATTAAAACTAGAACAAGAATTCAAAAATACCCTTATGGGGGGGGGTAGAACAAATCTTTATAAACGATATAAAACACTAGCTAACAAACAATATCACATACTTAATAAATACGCACAAAGCGATATACAAGCCAATGTGATACAAGGGGCAATCGCATGATAAAAATCATCAGTGCTCCAACAAATCTCACAACCCACAAAAATGATATAAAAATCTTAATGAAGCTCTCTTATAATGCGTCATTTAGAGATATTTGCATACCAGAATCCTTTTTTGATGAGAAATTTGATGCACTGCAAAATTACCTAAACAACAAGCAATGCCAACTCTTACTTGCAAAAAATACAACAGATAATCACATAATTGGACTTTGTCATTTTTTCATCAAAGATGACTTCAATCAAAAGATAGCCCATCTCAATCAAATCGCGGTATTAGAGGAATTTCAAGGCAAGAGATTTGAATGCATAAATAAAAATGGGGGGGGGGCAGACATTATGTTAAGTAATAATGCAAATACCTCAATAGCAAGAGAGCTTATTTATACAATGGAACAACAGCTATTGCAAAGCGGAATAAATAAAATCGATCTTTTTGTAAGTATCGATAATCTCAAAGCATTACAATTGTATAAAAATCTTGATTTTAAAGAGCAAAGAAAGCTTATGATAAAGGATATTTATGAATAAATATCAAGAAATTGGCGGCTATTTTGCACTTGAGTTAAAATCTTCAAATTCATATCCACATAAGAGTGCCTTGCATTTACAATCAGCACGAAGCGCTATAAAACTCATTATAAAAACACACAACATAAAAGAAATATATATTCCATATTTCACTTGTAAAAGCGTATTAGAAGCGATAAAGCATAGTAATTGCAAAATTAAATTTTATTCAATCAATGAAGATTTGAGCCCAAAACTAGAATGCAGCGATAATCATTGGATTATCTATAATGATTATTTTGGAATAAATTCTAAAAATATAAAGAAAATTACAAAAAAATATAAGAATATTATTATCGATAATGCACAGAGCTTCTTTGCTAAAAGATCAAAAATTTGCTTTTATTCACCTAGGAAATTTATAGGTGTAAGCGATGGCGGAATCCTCTATGATAGCAAAAGCACATTACAAAACATTCAAAAAGACTACAGTCTAAATAGAGCAAAATATCTCTTTTCACGGCTTGAAGGTGGTGCAGAATACGGCTATAAAGACTTTTTAGATTCTGAGAAATCACTTGATTTAGAGCCTATAAAAACGATGTCAAACCTAACCTATTCTTTGCTAAATGCGATAGATTATAAAACAATCAAACAAAAACGAGTGCAAAACTACAACTACCTAAATAGCGTATTAAAAAAATCTATAAAGCCATTTTTAGAAACAAATGAGATACCAATGATATATCCATATTTTGGTAATAAAAAGCTAAGGGAAAATCTCATAAAAAACAAAATCTTTGTAGCGACATATTGGAGAGATTTAGAATTATGGTGCAAGAAAAACTCTTTTGAATTACACTTAAGAGATCATTTAATAGCATTGCCAATTGATCAGAGATATGAAGTAGATTCTATGGATAAGATTATCAGCGTAATCAATGGGGGGGGGGGAAGCCCTAGATGAATGCTATAAAAACATATTTCATCAGTCAAATGTACCACATTTTATGCGATGTGAGGTGTATTGTGCTTAAAATCGCATTTTATGTATCAGGTAGTGCATCAAGGCTCATAAAACTCTTTCAAAAAGATTCTAAAATCTTAGAATCTACAAAATTAATAGTATTTGATAATCCACCATTTAGAACACTTCAAAGCTATGCTAAAGAAAAAGATATAAAGCTAATAGAGATTGATTACAATAAATTACACTTGTTTAAAAAAGAGCGCAATCAATATCTAAGCGACACAATGCTTAGATATTTCAAAAATATGCAAATCACACATTGTTTCTGCTTTGGTAGGCTACTTTTAATAGGGGATCTATTAAAAATATATCAAAACAAAATCATTAATTTTCACCCTTCCATACTACCGCTATTTGCAGGAAATAAGGCCATAGATAAAGCATTGGAATCTAAATCATTCCTACTTGGCAATACTGCACATTTTATCGATGAGGGAATGGATAGCGGTCCAATCATTATGCAAAGCATTATAAAAGCAAGTGAATTTAAAGACTATGAAAATGTATTATCAATGCAAATTCCAATGATTGAACAAATCTATAACTATTTAGAAAATAACGCAATATGTATAAAAAATAATGCTGTATCAATACAAGATTCCATAAATTATCCAGCATTCTTCCCTAACCTCAATAATAAAAGCGATAAAAGGAAGCAAATGAAGGTTGTTTTTGTTGGGAATAGACTTGGAGTATTAGATGAGATTTTACAATCAAATCTAGAGATAGAAAAAATCCTAATTCAAAAAGATTCATACGCGCATAAGAACACAAGGTTAACAAATATCATCATATTTGATAGCAAAGAGCAATTATTAGATGAAATAAAGCATAGCAATTTTGACCTCTTAATTTCAAATGGTTGCCCTTATATCTTGCCTGTATCGCAGCTTAAAAAGCCACATCAACTCTTTATAAACATCCATCCTTCGCTATTACCAAAGCTACGAGGAAAACACCCGATAAATGGCGCGATCCTATTTAACACAAATGCTGGTGTAAGCGTTCATACAATGAGTGATGAGATAGATAGAGGACAGATTTTAGCAAATATTACAATACCTATTAAAAATCTCTCACTACCACTTTTATATAAGCTTTGTTTTAGAGCGGAAGCTATGGCATTTAAAATGGCTATGAAAAATGATTTTAAGCCAATAAAAACAAAACCATACAAAGAAAGCTATTATTCGCGTCCAAATGAAATAAAACTCACACTAAATAGCAGCAACAAAAAACTAATACGCACAATCAATGCCTTTGGTATGGAGAGCATCACCGCTTCAATCATCACAAATATAGGAGAATTTAGAGTGCTAGAAATAAAGAAAATAAAAAATAAATTTTTAAAATCACTACGGATTATGATGCAAAACTACGAAATAATAGAGAGCTATGAAGACAAAATTTTACTTTTTAAAGATGATGAATTTTTAGAATTTAGATTTGCAAGTAATCAGAATCTTGCAAATCTAAAAAGTAAAGTTATACTATGGGGGGGGGGGAAGCTTAAATGAGCTTTTTAATACCTTTTATAACACATATATTGCAATTAAAAAATATTGCAAAACTCTTTACTTTCAATCTCTTCAAGGAGGCGCTTATGCCTTATCTTAATGAAGAGCAAATTGCAAAAATCGGATTTAAATCCTATGGTAAAAATCTACTTATAAGCGATAAAGTTACATTCTATAGACCAGAGCGAATCTCACTTGGAAGTAATATAAAAATCGATGATTTTGCAATACTTGGTAACTACATCACGCTAGGAGATTATGTGCATATTAGTCTTGGTTGTAGTCTGCTTGCAAGTGATGATGGCGAGATTATTATGGAAGATTTTAGCGGTTTTGCTCCAAGAGTGCATATTTTTACAGGTAGCGATGATTATAGTGGAGAGTTTTTAACAGGTGCGTGCGTGCCAGCTAAATATCGAGGGACTTATTCTAAACCACTTCACATAGGCAAAAATACAATTGTTGGATCAATGAGTTGTATTATGCCAGGTGCACACATAGCAGAAGGTGTAGCAATAGGCGCTAATAGCCTTGTAATGCGCCCCACAAAACCATTTGGAATCTACTTTGGAAACCCAGCAAAACGCATTGCAGAGCGAAGTAAAAATCTAATCAAACTAAAAGATGAATTTTTAAGTAAATTTAGAAACAATAAAGGAACTTGGTCGTGAAAAAACTCCTAATGCTTGGTGGTAGCCACTTTCAAATACCAGCGATACAAAGAGCAAAAGATATGGGAATTTATGTTATTACTTGTGATTATCTACCCAAAAATCCAGGACATAAATATGCTGATGAATACCATAATATCTCTACTACAGATAAAGAGGCCATATTAGATCTAGCAAAAGAATTAAAAATAGATGGAATTCTAGCTTATGCAAGCGATCCAGCCGCACCAAGTGCTAGCTTTGTAGCAGAAAAATTAGGGCTAAAAGGACAGCCTTATAAAAGCGTGGAAATTCTCACAAATAAGGCACTTTTTAGAGAGTTTTTACATCAAAATGGATTTAATGCACCAAAGGGTATTAGCTTTAGCATACTAAAAGAGGGTTTAGAAAATGTATCAAAACTTAACTTTCCACTTATTTTAAAGCCAGTTGATTCAAGTGGAAGCAAAGGGGTTTATAGGATTAATTCAAAAGAGGATTTGAAGCGATATTTTACTAGTGCTATTAAATATTCACGCATTAAGAAAGTGATTTTAGAAGAGTGGATTAGCTATGATGGTTTCCAAATTGCAGGTGATGGATTTAGTATTGATGGAAATCTTGTATTTTGTGGTTTTGCAAACGAGCATTTTAATAATAATAGCAACTCTCCATTTGTGCCGATATGCGAGAGCTTTCCATATATTGGTGATCAAAAAATACAAAAATTAGTAAAAAGCGAAATCCAAAAAATCCTCAATCTACTTGAGCTACAAACAGGATCTTATAATTTTGATATAAGAATTAAAGATAATAAAGTTTATTTTTTAGAAATTGGTCCTAGAAATGGCGGAAATCTAATTCCTCAAACAATAAAACTAGCCTATGGAGTGGATCTAGTTGAAGCTAGCATTAGAGCTAGTCTTGGTATGGACTTAGAAAATTTTAAAAAGCAAATAAAGGATTCTAAACTTAATGGATATTATGCCTGCTATGTTTTACATTCAGAGCAAAGTGGGATTTTTAAGGGTATTGATATAGCAAATGATTGCAAAAAAGACATAGAATCATTGCAAATTTTTAGTGAGATTAATGATGAAATAAGCGCATTTAGCGGAAGTAATGCAACGCTTGGAATTGCGATCTTTAAATCAAATTCAATAGAAACAATGCATCATAGAATCCAAAATATAAATAAATTTATAAAAGTCAAAATTACGCCTATGGGGGGGGGTAGAAGCTTAGTTTTTTACTTCTTTTATCATCATATAAATCTTAAATCAAAAATCTTTTATACACCAAAAAAGGAGTGTGCAGCGTGAGATACACTCCTAAAAACCAAAGTCTAGCCATAATGCAGCCATATTTTTTACCATATATTGGGTATTTCCAGCTACTTAATGCAGTAGATAATTTCGTAATCTATGATAATATAAAATACTCTAAGAAATATTTCGTAAATAAAAATAGCTTTTTGCAGAATGATAAACCTTGTGTATTCTCACTTGCATTAAAAAAAGATTCTGATTATTTACACATAAATGAGCGCTATATAAGCCAAAGTTTTAATAAAGAGAAATTATTAGATTCTATTTACTTTGCTTACAAAAAAGCACCATACCACAATGCTTTAATACCACTTTTAGAATCTATACTTAACTATCCAAAAGATAATTTATTTGATTTTATCTATCATTCGATATTAAAAGTTTGCATTTATTTAGGCATTGATACAAATATCATCATCTCTTCGACTTTACCAATCAACCATCATCTAAAAGCACAAGATAAAGTTATAGCAATATGCAAAGCTATGAATGCATCAAAATACATAAATAGCATAGGTGGTATCACACTCTATAATGAAGATGATTTTTCAAATCAAAATATTAAATTAAGATTCTTGCAAGTTGCTGAAAATATGCAATACACGCAATTTGATAAGCGATTTACACCAAATCTAAGTATCATTGATGTGATAGCATTTAATAGCAAAGATGAAATCAAAAATCTCTTATTACAATACAAAATAATCTCTATGGGGGGGGGTAGCCCTTACTTAAATCTCATAAAAATTTACTTTTTTATAGCATTTATATTTTTTATTTTTATTCTGTATTACATAACCACACAAAGCATATTTATAAATCATTCGCAATTAATACAAAACAAATTCTCACGCATTTACCCCAACATTAAGGAGCAACAATGACAAACAAAATCTATGAAATCCTCTCAAATATCCTAGAAACAGAGGTGAATGAAAATACAAATGTATCTATGCAAAACTGCGAGAAATGGACTTCTCTAGCGCATATTGTATTACATTATCAAAAGGGTGAAAGAAACGCACCATTTCTTAGCACATTACAAGAATTAAGCCAAGATTTACAAAGTAATACCGCACTTATCCCTATCATCAAGCCAGACACACAAGGCTTACATATCTTAGTAAAAGGAGTTATGCAATGAATCATTCTTACAAAGGAGTGAAACTTTGGATTATAGATTCTAAGGGCACTAGAAAAATACATCTCTTAAATCTTCAATTTATTGATTATTGTAATACAAGGAGAAATAAATGAGAACGACTTTTACCCATACTAAAATTTCAGGTATTATCACGCTTGTACCAGAGCAATACATTCATATAGATGATGAGCTTCACACAATCTATCAAGGTGATCAAAAAGCACTAGAGCGTATCAAAAAAGTCGTGGGTTTAAAGACACGACACATCGCTCCAAAGGATATAACTGCAAGTGATATGGCGCTAAGTGCGGCAAATATCTTATTAGATTCTATGCATATTGAGCGCTCAAACATTGATGTGCTTATTTTCATCACTCAAACGCCAGATTATTTCTTACCTGCTAGTGCGTGCTACCTACACGGCAAACTTGGGCTTAACACACATACCTTTGCATTTGATATCAATCAAGCTTGTGCAGGTTATCTCTATGGACTTTATGTCGCACATAGTCTTATTGATAGCGGTGGGGCTAAGAGAGTGTTAATGCTTTGTGGTGATACGCTTAGTCATTTTGTAAACCCCCTTGATTCTAGCCTCGCGCCAATCATTGGCGATGGCGTGAGTGCTACGCTTTTAGAATACACGCAAGAGACATTGAGTGCGTATTTTGAGCTAGGAAGTGATGGTACTCGCTTTGATAAACTTATCATTCCACAAGGTGCGTGCAGGATACCAAATAAAGCAATTATTACAGACCCTAAAGTATGGGAGACTTCAGAATCTAGAGGATTACACAATCTATATATGGATGGCACGGAAATATTCAATTTTGCTATTATGGAAGAGCCTGGCGCGTTTGAAAAAATCATAGAATATGCAGGAATAGCAAAAGAACAGCTAGATTATTATTTCTTCCATCAAGCTAATAAATACATTGTAGACAATATCGCTAAACGCTTAAAACTCGATACCACCAAGGTACCAAATGAGACCACAGGCAAATATGGCAATTTAAGTGGTTGTTCTATCCCTGCGAGTATTTGTGATACTTTTGGCGATACACCATTAAAAAAAGATCTACAAATATCACTGGCTGGATTTGGTGCGGGGCTTAGCTTTGGTAATGCGATTTTACACCTAAGAAAAGATTTCTACACACAAAAAGTTATGCTTTATAATAAAAATAATCTCTATGGGGGGGGGGAATCCCTTCTGCAGCAAAGAAAATGGGAGATAGATAATGTCGGCACTATATCCATTTTCACACATTATAATGCGAAATATACAAGGCAAAGCTATGAATTTGCAGCTTAAGAATGCAAGTATCAAAGCCATCTTTAGCACAATTCCACAAAGAATAATAAGCTTAGAATCTGAAGTTAATAAGCTTTATAATGGAGATTATAAAAAATACGAGCGGATCAAGAAATCAATAGGACTTGATAAGCGCTATATTGCAGATTCTAAAACAACAACACTTGATTTATGTTTGCATAGCGCAAGGGCTTTGCTAGATTCTGCGATTATTACAAAAGATTCACTTGATGCGATCATTTTTGTAACACAAACGCCCGATTTTTTACAGCCAAGCAATGCACATATCTTACACGGAAGATTAGAGTTAAAGATGACTTGTGCTTGCTTTGATCTCAATGCTGGTTGCAGTGGCTATGTCTATGGGCTATTTATGGCTTATAGCCTTTTGCAAAATGGAGCAAAACAAGTACTACTTTGCGTAGGTGATACAATTAGCAAGATTGTAGATCCGCTAGATTCTAATACCGCACCACTTTTTGGCGATGCAGGGAGTGCTACGCTTATTAGCTACGATGAGAATGCAAAAAATAGCTTTTTTACATTACATTCTTTAGGTAGTGGATTTGAATATCTCATTTTCCCAAATAGTGGCTTTAGACTAGATAGCAGAGAGAAATTCCTCTATATGAATGGCGCAGAGGTATTTAATTTCTCAATTGATAAAGAACCAAAGGCGATAAAAGAGATTCTAGAATTTGCAAATAGGGATATAAATTCTATTGATTATATTTTCTTTCATCAAGCAAATGCCTACATCATCTCAAATATTGCTAGACGGCTCAATCTACCAATCCATAAAGCCCCAAGTCAAAGCGTAAGCAAATATGGCAATACCTCAAGCGCATCAATCCCCCTTGCGATATGCGACAAACTAGGAGCAAGAGATCAAAATCTAAATTCCACATTACAAGTTATTTTAAGTGGTTTTGGCGTGGGGCTAAGCTGGGCTAGTGCCCTATTAGAATTAGAACAAGAGACAATTATTTCACAACCATTAATATACAAGGAGCAATGATGAAAACACAAGAATTACTAGAATACATACAAGACGCACTTCAAAGAGATGAGGCATTAGAGCCTACTATGCATTTAAGTGATGTTGAGGAATGGGATAGCCTTGCGATTATCTCGCTTATCACACTTTATGATGGCTTTGGCATAAAGCTTAGTGGCAATACCTTGCGTGAGTGCAAAAGTGTAGGCGATTTAATCACTCTTGCAAAAGACAAGCTAGAGGATTAAAAATGATTTTTAAAGATGAGTGTTTTAAAAATAAGCGATTTGTAATCACAGGAGCAAGCAGTGGCATTGGTGCGTATATCGCCTTAATGCTTAATACCTTAGGTGCAGAAATCATTGCACTTGGTAGAGATTTACAAAAATTAGAATCTCAAAAAAGCAAAGCAAAAAACCCTAGCGTATTTCATATCATCACAAAAGATATAAGAGAAATTTCCTCACTTGATAAATGGGCTTTAAATCTTGCCAAAGAATATGGCAACATTGATGGTGCCGTGCTATCTGCTGGTATCCAGCAGATAGCACCGATAACATCGGTGCTGTCTGTCGAAAACGCCAGCGAACTTTTTAATATCAACTATTTTGGAAACTTGCAGATTCTAAAAGGATTACTTGATAAAAGGGCAAAGAGTAATAAGGGTGCTAGCTTTGTATGGATTAGCTCAAATGCAAGTATCAAGGCACAAAAGGGCTTAAGCAATTATGCTGCAAGCAAAAGTGCTATCAATGCAGCAGTAAAATCAATAGCACTTGAAATTGCTCCACTCTACAGGATAAATGCCATATCACCGGGCTTTGTGCTTACTGAAATGATAGAATCTTGGAGTAGCGTGTATGATAGTGAATATATCACGCAAATGGACAAATCCTATCCGCTTGGCATTGGCAAGGTGGAAGATGTTGCGCCACTTGTGGCTTTTCTCTTAAGTGAAGATTCTGCTTGGATCACAGGGCAAAACATCGTTATTGATGGTGGAGGGAGTTTGTAGTGAAATCTAAATCTTTCATCTCACAAAAGCACTTAAAAGAGATTTCAAAACAAGAAATAAATACAATCAATAACCTTATGCAATCTCAATACAATAAAAGTCACTACACGCAAACAGAACTAAAATCATTTGGCTTTAAATCTTTAGGTCAAAATGTGCTAATTTCTTGCTACTCACGCATTTATACACCACATAAAATTAGCATTGGCGATAATGTGAGAATCGATGATTTTGCGATTTTAAGTGGGAAAATTACACTTGGAAGTTTTGTGCATATAGCGAATTTTGCAAGCATTACAGGTGGGATTGAAGGTGTGGAGCTTGGGGATTTCTGCGGACTTAGCTCATATGCAAAGATTTATGCAAGTAGTGATAATTTTTATAATGGGAGCTTAGTTGGTCCTTGTGTATTAGAGGAATTTCGCGCTGTAATACACAAAAAAGTCAAACTCACGCGCCACTGCCATATAGGAAGCCATAGCCTTGTATTGCCTGGAAGCCATTTTGAAATGGGTGCAACACTTGGAGCTATGAGCTTAAATATGGGGCGCAAGCTTAAGGAGTGGAGTTATTATTTTGGCAATCCTGCTAAGAAAATCTATGATATAGATTCAAATAAAGTGCTAGAAAAGGAAGCACAAATCTTAAGTCTATGGGGGGGGGGAAGCCACTAAATACAACAAAAATAACCTCTCCTATCCTACGATACAAATTCAGATTCACACAAGCAAATCTAAATACAAATATCAATGCAACCATAGCAAAGAAAGCACTCGCATCACGCATATTTATGCTAATGCAAACTATTTGCTACCTACTTTACTCTACTACATTTATACATCAAAGAATTATCAAAGACAAGTATCTTTTGGGGTGCTTCTCTTTGGTAATTGCGTGCAATTATCAAGATTTATTTTTAAGGAGTTGTTATGAAAAGAGATGAGTTAATAGAAAAGCTAGAAGATATTTTAATGCTTGACATTGGTAGCTTGGAGCTAGATAAAGATTTATGCGAATATGAAGACTGGGATAGCTTGGCGCATTTAAGCTTGCTTGCGTTATTTGATAAAGATTTAGGGGTAAAGCTTAGCGTAGAAGATGTAAGAAATTTTAAAAAAGTGAGTGATATTTTTACTAAGGCAAATCTATGATACAAGAGATAGTAAATGCGCGTATAGCACATATTACAAGCGTATTGCCTAGTAAAAAAATAAATAATATTGATAATCCAAACTTCACTCTAAAAGAGAAGCAAAAGATCATCAAACAAACAGGCATACAATCGCGATATGAGCTTGATAGAAGCAAGGGCGAACGCCTCATTGATCTATATATAAAAGCCGCAAATGATACGCTTAAGAAACTTAAATGGGAGAGAGAAAGCATAAAAGCAATTATTGTAGTATCACAAAGCCACGAATATATCTATCCTGCTACGGCTTGTATACTACAAGAAAAATTGGGTTTGAGTGAAAATATCGCTGCATTTGATGTTAGTATGGGCTGTAGTGGCTATGTCTATGGGCTTAATATTGCTTTTAATTATATTGCAAATGGAATGGGGAGAATCTTACTCTTTGTGGGTGAGGCAATAAGCTATGCCTATCATAAAGATGATCGTGCATCTGTCTTTCTCTTTGGAGAAGGTGGTAGTTGTACTGCGATAGAATCTAAAAAAGACTCTAAAAGCACATTTCATTTTAAAACTATTGGAAGCGGAAGCGATAGTCTAATAATAAAAAAAGGCGGTAGTGCAGAGCCATTTCAATATATGGATTTTAAAGCAATAGCACAAAATGGGCTAGATATGCAAAGTGGCGCATTTCAAGAAATGGATGGAATAAGAATCTTTGATTTCTCAAAAGAGGAAGTCCCACAAGCTATGCAACATATCTTGCAACATACAGGATTAAATTTAGATCAAATATCAAGATTCTACTTTCATCAGGCAAATCTTTTTATCTTAGATTTTTTAGGAGAAAAGCTAAATATAAAAAATAGATTACCTATAAATATCCAAAGCGTAGGCAATACTAGCTCTTGTTCTATCCCACTTCTACTCTGCGATATACAAGGATCAAATATACAACAAGAGAAGGTTATGCTTGTAGGTTTTGGCGTGGGCTTAAGCATTGGTATAGCAATACTTGATTTAGACTGCACTTTAAATCTCATTGGCAAACAACAATAAGGAGATACAATGAATACAACAAATAGAATCTGGGATTACAAAAGCACAGAAACACAAAACCTAGAATATGAAAAACTCTATAAAAGATTCTGGCATTTTGGCGCACATAAAAGCGAATTAGCAAATAATAAAGACTATGTGATATTTAAAATATATGATTTTGAAGTTGTGTTATATAATGACTCTGGCAATATCATATGCTTTTATAATGTATGCCCACATAGAGGCGCTAGACTTATGAGTGATGATTATGATTGTCTTACAAAAGGTAATGGAAATATACTGTGTAAATACCACCATTGGGGCTTTAGTAATAACAAACTTCACATACCAAATAAAGATGAATTCAGCCACTGCAAAGATATCGATTTATTTCGTTTAAAAACTGCATATTGCGGTGATTTTGTATTCTTTTCACATAATCCACAGATGGATTTACAAGCACAACTAGGAGATTTCTATAATGAAATCCAAACTATCAGCCACAGCATAAATCAATGCATCAATATTAATGACAAAACCAAATTTAAATCAAACTGGAAGATAGGGATTGAGAATTCCGCAGAGCCATATCATTTAAATGCTGTGCATCCAAACTCTCTAGCTCCACTCAATATGCAAAGCACGCATATATTTTGTGATATGAATTCTAAAGTTTCAGGTAGCATAGCAAATGAAAAATATTATAAAAAACTAAAGCGAAATAAAGATCTATTCAATCTTAGTAACTACTATGAAGAAGCGTATTTCAGCTACTATCTATTCCCTTTTATTATCCTTAGCTCTACTTTTGGTTATAGCTATAGTGTGCAGACATTTTTCCCAAATACGCCACAAAATACGCATTTTACTTGTAGAAGCTATGGAGTGCATTCAGACCTCAACATCGATGCGTGGAATGAAGGAGTGATAAAGATGAATAAACAAATATTTGATGAAGATTCCATTCCTACAAAACTCGTGCAAGATGCCTCACTACTTAGTGATATGCAGCTTGTCTATGCAAAAAATGAAGAAAACAGAATCTTGCATTTTCATAAAAATTACAATCATTATATGGGATTATAAAAATGGATTTTGATGTAAAAGACAAACTCTACATAATCACAGGAGCTAGCAGTGGGTTAGGAAGAGAAAGTGTAAAGCTTCTAGATTCTATGGGGGCAAAAGTAGTTGCCATAGCAAGAAGTGAGGATAAACTACAGAATCTAAAGAATGAATGTAAAAATTTGGAATACAAAATCTTTGATTTTAAATCACAAGATGGGATAAAAGAGCTTATAGATTCCATTGTTAAAGAATATGGTAAGGTAAATGGTATGGCGTATTTTGCAGGAGTAGCAAATATAACACCACTTCGCAGCATAGATATACAACAAACAAAAGAAGTGTTTAATATCAATTTTTTTAGTTGTTTAGAGATTCTAAAATGTCTTTTTGATAAAAGAAAATCAGATAATTTAAGCGCGGTATTGATTGCTTCGCAATCACTTACAAGAAGTGTTTCATCTATGTCTATTTATGACTCTAGCAAAGGAGCTTTAAACTCTCTAGCTGTAAGTCTTGTAAAAGATTTCGCAAAATACAATTTTAGAATTAACAGCATACTTCCTGCACATATAGAAACAGAAATGACTAACACTGCCTCATTAATTAGAAGCGACACTTATAACAATGAGCTAGAAAATACTTATCCATTAGGCTTAGGAAAATGTAAAGATATAGCCTATATGTGTGCTTTTCTATTGAGCCCTCTAAGTTCATGGATAACAGGGCAAAGAATTAGTGTTGATGGCGGTAGAGGTGTGTTTTAAATGAATAAAATATTTATTTATGGTGTTGGTGGTTTTGCATTAGAGGTATTTGAAATCATAAAAGCAAATAAAGAAAAAGATAGTAACTATTATAATTTTTGTGGTTATATCGGAGATAGAGAATTTATAGAGCCAAATAGTATTGATATAAAACAATATATTGGAAATATAGAGGATTCTAAAATCAAAAAAGGTGATAGTATAGCTATTGCTATTGGAAAAAATATAGAGTTTAAAAAACAAATAGTTGAAATATTTCGTAGTATTGGAGTTAAATTCCCAAATATTATTCACCCTCTTTGTGATTTAAATACAAAAAACATTGGAGAGGGAAATATTATCAAGCCCTTTTACACATGTGCAATTAATATTACGATTGGAAATTTTAATCTTTTTAATGCATATAATTGCGTGGGGCATCATTCTAAAATTGGAAGTTTTAATTCATTAAATGCCTATGTTTCAATGCATGGATTTTCTTCCATTGGCAATGAAAATATTTTAGGTGTTGGGTCTTGTTTATTACCCAAAGCACAAATTGGAGATAGAAATATCATAGCACCAGGTAGCTATGTATATAAGCGATTTCGTGATGATAATCTAATAAGTGGCAATCCAGCCACAGCAGTAAGTAAAAATCAATAAAAAGGAAAATTATGATTTATGAAATAATAAAAGATACAAAGAAATATCCAAATATGGAGGAGCAAATCAAGGATCTAATAGAATCTAAAAGAGATATCTATATCTTTGGTGGAATTACAAAGGGCAAGAGAGGTGGCTCACTTGGTAGCTTTGTAAGAATGAGTTTAGAAAAGCAAAATATCGACTTTAAAGGCTATCTTGCACATACAAAATTTATACAAGATTCCATATTTCAAAATAAGCCAGTATATGCACTAGAATCCCACAATATAGCAAACCCACAAGATGTAAGCGTAATCATTGGGATTGAGTATTTTAGCTTTGCTAAAGAGGAATTACAAAAATACGGCTTTAAGCATTTTTACTTTTTTGATGCGTGTAGTGAGAATTTTTGCGAACAATTTGATTTAGAATACATCAAAAAACACGACACAGAATTCACAAAAGCTTATAATATCTTCAGCGAACAGCGATCAAAAGAGACTTTCATTGGATATTTAAAAGCAAAAATATTTTGTAATTTTAATGATTTATTCCCATATAGAGATCCAAGTATTTATTATAATGATTTATTTTTTACGCATAGTAAGTCAAATGGTAAAGATGAGGTAATGATTGACTGCGGTGCATTTGATGGCGATAGCACGCTAGATTTTATAAAAGAATGTAAGGAATACAAAATGGTCTATGCATTTGAGCCAGATTTACAAAATTTTCAAAAGCTTCTACAAAATACAAAAAATCATAGAGTAAAAGCTATAAACAAAGGGGTGTATAGCAGAGATGATATATTAAAATTCCACGAATCTAAAGATGACAGCGCAGGAAGCGCATTTTGCAATAATGGAGAAATACAAATCCCAGTAACAACCATCGATAGCATCGTCTTTAACGACAAATTTAATGGGGGGGGGGCGACGCCTATAACATTTATTAAGATGGATATTGAAGGATCTGAGCTAGAAGCACTAAAAGGTGCTAAAGAGACGATTAAGCAATTTAAACCAAAACTTGCAATTTGTGTGTATCATAAAAAAGAAGATCTATTAGAAATACCACAATACATACTATCACTAAACCCTGGCTACAAGTTATTTTTAAGAAATGCAGCAAGCATACCAACTGATGTTGTGCTTTATGCGTTATAATAATAAAATATTAATTTTAAAGGTGGCAAATGGAGCTAGCACCAATTATTCTTTTTACATACAATAGATTGGACCATACCAAAGAAGTCCTAAATTCGCTAATAAAAAATAACTTAGCAAAGGATAGCATAATATATATATACTGCGATGGCATAAAAGCAAATGCAACAAATAAAGACAAAGCTAAAAACAAAAAATTAGTAGAATTTCTAGAGGATTTTAAAAGCAGATGCAAAGATTTCAATAAAATAAATCTAAGCATCAAAGATAAAAATATGGGACTTGCAGATTCTATTATCAATGGCGTTAGTGAAGTAATAACAATACATAAAAAAGCTATTGTATTAGAAGATGATATTGTTGTTAGCCCTGTGTTTTTGGATTATATGAATGAAAGTCTAAATCAATACGAAAATGAAACAAAAATCTGGAGTATAAATGGCTGGAGCTATCCAATAGATTCAAATGATTTAGATGATTGCTACTTTTGGAGAATCCCACATTGCTGGGGTTGGGCTACTTGGGAGAATAGATGGAAACTATACAAAAGAGATATAAAATGGGTAAAAGAAAATTTCAATAAATTTGATATTGAAGAGATCAATCTTAAAAATTATGCAAATTATTTTGGTGATTTTATACTTAATGAAAAAGGCAAGATAAAAACTTGGGCAATTTTTAATTATCTTTTATGTTACAAACACAATGCATTAAATCTAGCACCAAAAATATCATATATCAAACAAATAGGATTTGATGGATCTGGCGTGCATTGTAGTAATGAAGATATATATAATGCAAAGAATATTAACACAAAATTCCCAATTCAATTTCCAAAATATATAGAAGAAAGCAAAATAGCACTCACTAGAATTCAAAATTTTCATCAAAATTTAAAAAAACCAATACATATAAAAATAAAAAATAAAATTATAAAAATTATGGGGGGGGGGGGGAATCTAGATTCTAAAAAGTTTAAAAAATCCCAACATCCCCCATACAAGGCTGAAAAATGGCAGCCTATCAATGCAAATCTCCAATTTTATTTTTGACATTTAATAGAATTGATACGACAAAATTAGTATTTGAGCAAATCAAACAAGTAAAGCCAAACAAAATCTACCTTGCAAGCGATGGTGCTAGAGATAAAATAGATAAAAATAACATAACAGAATCTAAAAAAGTAGATGATATAAGAAAATATCTACTTGAGAATATATCTTGGGATTGCGATATAAAAACTAGATTTTTGATGCAAAATAATGGTTGCAAAATAGCCGTAAGTAGTGCTATTGAGTGGTTTTTTGCAAATGAGGAGCAAGGGATTATATTAGAAGATGATTGTCTGCCTAATGAGAGCTTTTTTAGATTCTGCGATGAAATGCTAGATAGGTATAAAGATAATGACAAAATATTTATGGTAAGTGGCTGGAGTGCGCTTGACTTTGATAAAAAAGCAAAAGCATCGCTAGAATGTGATTATTATTTTTCAAAATATAATCACATTTGGGGTTGGGCTAGCTGGGCTAGAGCGTGGAAGAAATACGAACGAGAAAATAATAACTTCAAAGAAGATTTTAAAAAAATTGAATTTGACACAATAAAAGAAAAAAATGAATTCAAAAAAGTTTTAAGCTTGTATTTTAGGGGTGAAATCGATACTTGGGATTATCCTTTTACCTTTAGTATTTGGAAAAATAACGGACTTTGCATCTATCCAAAAAATAATATGATAAAAAATATCGGATTTAATAGAGATGATGCGACACACACAAATGGAGAATCTAAATTTCAATATATGAATGCCTATGATTTAGATTTTCCATTAAAACACCCAGACACAATGGAACGGAATAAAGCAATTGATATGGCAAATTATAAAATCATTTCATCACCAAATATACTAAAAAGGATCATCAATAAAATATTGAAAATATTAAGATAGAATATGCAATCTATCTTGCAAAAAAGATAATGAAAAATCATCAAAAAATTTATACCAAAATCAATACTTCAAAAATACTATCCATACGCGTGGCAATACAGCAACATAAAAGCACTAATAAAAGATCACAATCAATTGCAAAGTATAAAAGAATGGGATAGCAATTTCTACGAGATACTGGATTTATCCAAGTTGATTTTTATAGATTTGGTGCGATTAATTGCTATACTTGGACTACATCTGTATTTCTAAGTAGAGATTTTAATTTTAAACCAATAGATAGGCAACCTAGATATTCAATAGCAGCTATTCATCATGACGTAATATAAAAAATATTATTTTAAGATAAATGATATAGAATAGAAAATTTAAAATTCTAAGAGGAGAAAAAATGAATAATATAATACAAATGGGGGGGGGTAGAAAGATTAAACTCCAATAAGCTTAATAAAGATTATATAATAAAGGCAATAAGCAAAGATTATGTACTAACCAACAAAAAATTGCCTACAAGGCGAGGTGTTATTTGGCTTGGACAAACTTGTAATCTTAATTGTTATTTTTGTTACTTTGCAGAACGAATAGCAGATAAAACTCACCCTGAACACGCATTTTTCACACTACAAAAAGCAAAAGATATTTGCAAAATTTTTGTAGATGATTATGGATTAAATAGTATTGATATACAAGGTGGCGAACCCACCATATATCCACATATTTTTAAGTTGATAAGATACTGCAATGAAATTGGATTAAAACCAACACTTATAACAAATCTTATCTCTCTTGCAAATTTTGAACACGCAAAGAAATTTAAAGATGCTGGAGTTTATGATTTTTTAGTTTCACTTCAAGGCATAGGCGATACTTATAATAAAGTCGTGGGCAAGAAAAATGCATTTTCAAAACAAATGCAAGCCTTAGAAAATCTCTCAAAACTCCAGATCCCAATCCGCGTAAATGCTGTGCTTAGTAATGAAATCATCAATGATCTTGAAGGTATTACAAAACTTGCACTAAAATACAATGCAAGAGTAGTAAATTTCCTAGGATATAACAATACAGGCGATCAAAAGCTAATAAGAGATACTTATAAGATTCCATATTATGACCTTATCGCACAAAAATTAGAACCATTAATTGACACATTAGAATCTAACAATATTGAAGTCAATCTTAGATTTTTGCCATTTTGCATTGTAGGAGAAAAATATCGCAAAAATATCCAAAATGGCGACCAAATGTTATATGATAATCACGAGTGGGAGGCAAGTTCAAGATTATGGATAGATAGACCAGCACAAAGAAGAGCAAAAGAAAAAATAGAGAAAAGAAGAACAAAATACTATTTATCGCGTTTTAAGATTCATAAAATATATAGAGGAAATTTAAAAGAGAAATTCATATGGACTAAAAAATTACTCAAGCCATTCTTTTATCCCTCACCTAAATACGCACCTATACTACCATATCAAAAACCAATATTAGAAAAACTTAGATTCTACACACCAGATACAAAGTTTATAAAAGGTCATAGCAAAGTAGAACATTTCTATTTCGAACAAAAAGATGTGTTTAGAGAAATTTATAAATCAAAAATCCATCATAAGAAATGTGAATCTTGCGATATCAAAAATATTTGTGATGGATTTACACTAGATTTCATAGAGGAATTTGGATCAAGTGCAATAAAACCAATAAAAATATCAAATGGGGGGGGGGAAGTTACTCCTACATTCTACTCCAGAGATCAGCTTAAGGTTATTGAGCGTGCTGAATGGGAATGGTTTTTTACAAAAGATGAAATATCACGCATAGAAAAGGAAAAATGATGAACACAAAAGTCGCAGTATTAATCAATCTTTTCAACTATGCAGAATTTATCATTGAATGCATCAATTCAGTAAAGGCGCAAAATTATCCAAATTGTGAAATCATAGTAGTTAATGATGGCAGCAGTGATGATTCAATGCAAAAAATCAAATCTATTGAAAATATCAAAATTATTGATAAACCAAATGGCGGTCAATTAAGTGCCTTTAATGCAGGATTTGAAGCATTAAGTGATGATTGTGAAATAGTATTCTTTTTAGATGCTGATGATTTAATGAATACAAATTACATACAAACTTGCATAGATATATATAACAAAAATCCACAAATCGATTTTATGTTTTGCAACACAGAGAAAATAAAGCCAAATGGAGATCTCACACGATGTAAACCACGCTTTAAAGATGGGATGCTTGGTTTTGGATTATATAAGGCATATTTCCTTAAAGAATATATAGGCAATCCCACTTCAACCATTAGCATTAAAAAATCTATGCTTGAAAAGATACTACCTATACCATTTGAGCAAGAATGGAGAATCCGCGCTGATGACTGCATAATATGGGGTGCTAGTCTAAGTGGTGCAAATATTTATTTTCTTGATTTTTATGGTATCAAATACAGAATCCACGGACAAAACAATCATTACGGAAAGAAATTTGATACACACTATCTTTTCAAACGCGAATTAAGCATATCAAAGTTATTTGATTTCTTAATCAATAAAAACACGATTAGATTCTCCGCATCAAGCTTATATTTAGAGTTTTTACTAAGTAAAGAAAAAACAAAATACATAAGGATCACGCTTCTAACACCAATTCCAGTGATACAAAAAATCACATTAATACTTAGAATCCTAAAGGGCTAAATATGAAAATAAAGAAAATGATAAAAAAATTATTGAGATTAAATAGATTTGATGATTATGTTGATATCGGATACAATTGGGCCGATAGTTTTAAAGATTTTATTTTTAAAAATGATCTTCCAAAAGAATTAGCAAAACTAAAAAACAATCTTAATGAGGATTCCAAATCAATAATAGACTTGGTATTAGAGAGATTAATCTGCACGACACCACGAAAAAATCAAAAAGCTCTTATCCATAAAAATACATTATTTAATGAATATGAACTAACAATGCAAGAAAAGATAATCAAAGAAAAGCTACACTGCCGCTATGCATTTAAGTATAATTATTTTGCAAGTGAAACATACTATTATCACAATGGGCTTAAATTCCTAAATCAAGATCAAATAGATAAATTTATCACAAATAAAATAATAATAGATCTTGGGGCATACAATGGAGATTCTGCATATATTTTCAATCTATACAATCCAAAGAAAATCATATCAATTGAAGCAGACAAAGATCATTTCACACAGTTGCAATACAATATCAAAAAATTTAATCTAAATAATGTAATACCAATCAATAAAACAATAAATCATTTCACAAATATCGATACGATTCTAGAAAATATGGCTATGGGGGGGGGGTGAAATCGGATTTATCAAAATGGATATTGAAGGATATGAGATGCTAGCATTAAATGGAGCGATAAATACCATAAGACAAAATAGACCAATACTTGCAGTATCAATTTATCACAATATAGAGCAATTTTTCGGTGCTAAAGCGTTATTAGAAAACCTTAATTTAGAGTATAATTTTAAGGTTTTAAAATTATCGATATTTCACCCAAGTGATGAAATATATCTACTTGCAATACCAAATGGAGATTAAATATTTATGACAAAAAAGATTCTAGTAACCGGTGGAGCTGGGTTTTTAGGCTCACATCTTTGTGAGAAGCTTTTAGCCCGTGGCGATGAAGTGCTTTGCGTGGATAACCTCTTCACTGGCACGAAGCAAAATATCTTGCATTTATTAAGTAATCCAAGATTTGAGTTTATGCGCCACGATGTAACCTTCCCACTGTATGTAGAGGTTGATGAGATTTATAATCTCGCGTGTCCTGCAAGTCCTATTCATTATCAATTTGACCCTGTGCAAACGACTAAAACCTCTGTAGTGGGTGCTATTAATATGCTAGGGCTTGCTAAGCGCACAAAAGCTAAAATCCTGCAAGCCAGCACAAGCGAAGTTTATGGCGATCCAGAAGTGCATCCACAAATAGAATCTTATCGAGGTTGTGTCAATCCAATTGGCATTCGTGCGTGCTATGATGAGGGGAAACGATGTGCGGAAACACTCTTTTTTGACTATCAGAGGCAACATAATGTCAATATCAAGGTGATGAGGATTTTTAATACTTATGGTCCAAGAATGCACCCAAATGACGGAAGAGTAGTGAGTAATTTCATCATTCAAGCACTTAAAGGCGAAGATATTACAATTTATGGTGATGGCAAGCAGACACGAAGCTTTTGCTATGTCGATGATTTGATAAATGGAATGATCGCACTTATGGATAGCAGAGATGGATTCTATGGCCCTGTAAATATAGGCAATCCCAATGAATTTAGTATGCTAGAACTTGCACAAAATGTGCTTGAACTTACACAATCTCAATCAAAGCTTGTCTTTAAGCCATTGCCTTCAGATGATCCAAAGCAACGCCAACCAGATATAACCCTAGCAAAGAGCGAGTTAAATTGGGAACCAAAAATCCAACTAAAAGAGGGTTTGCAAAAGACGATAGCATACTTTAATAATATTATGGAGGGTAAAATTTGAATATCACAATAGTAGGCAGTGGATATGTAGGATTAGTCGCAGGGGCGTGCTTTAGTGAAGTTGGTAATAATATAACGATGCTAGATTCAGATGAAGAAAAAATAAAGAAACTACAAAATGGCATCATTCCGATATATGAACCAGGACTAAAAGAATTAATCACAAATAATAAAGAAAAAAATAATATAACATTTACAACGCAAAAAGAAATCGCATACAAAAATGCGGATATCATTTTTATTGCGGTTGGAACGCCAATGGATACAGATGGTAGTGCAAACATGAACTATGTCAAAGAAGTAGCAAAAGATTTATCACAATACATAGAAAACTACACAATCATAGTTAATAAATCCACTATGCCAATTGGTAGTGCAAAAATGGTAGAAAATATAATAAATAAGAATCTAAAGAATAAAAATGCAACATTTGATGTAGTATCAAATCCTGAATTTTTAAAAGAAGGAGTTGCAATTAGAGATTTTATGTCACCTGATAGAATAATCATCGGTAGTAAAAGCCAAAAAGCGACAAAAATCATAAAAAATCTATACTCACCATTTATACTAAAAAGCAATAGAATAATAACAATGGATAGAGAATCTGCAGAAATGTCAAAATATGCATCAAATGCGCTATTAGCCACAAAAATAAGCTTCATAAATGAAATGAGTCAAATTTGTGAAAAAGTAGGTGCAAATATTAATGATGTTAGAGTTGGGATAGGGTCTGATTCTAGGATTGGATATAGCTTTATATATCCAGGTTGCGGGTATGGTGGAAGCTGTTTTCCAAAAGATATTCAAGCTTTATCATTTATAGCAAAACAAAATAATGTAGAAACAAAAATACTCGATGCAATAGAATATGTAAATGAATACCAAAAAAATTTAATAGCAAATAAAATAATAAAAAGATTTGGTGAAAATCTAGATAATAAAATATTTTGCATATGGGGGCTTAGTTTTAAACCAGAAACAGATGATATAAGGGAAGCTCCTAGCATATATCTAATGCAAAAATTATTACAAAGTAATGCAATGATACAATGCTATGATCCACAAGCAAATATCAATATGAAAGCGATTTTCCCCAATGTGAAATATTATAATAACAAATACGATGCTATAGATAACGCAGATGCTTTGATTATTATGACTGAATGGAAAGAATTTCGCAATCCAGATTTCAAAATAATAAAAGATAAATTAAAAAATCTAATCATTTTTGATGGTAGAAATATTTATAAGGATATAGAATTGAATGAATTTGAATATTATTATATAGGGGGGGGGGAATCACATTATTTAAGATTCTATTTAGAATCTAAACTACATCTAACCAACTTCAAAAAAGGCTGCAACGATGAAGCAGCCTAATATCAACAATCTATCACCAGTTTTAATTACGATATATGATCGTCTAGATTGCCTCCAAAATGCTATAACACACTTAAAAAACAATGATCTAGCAAAGCATACAAATGTTTATATAGTATCAGATAATGCATACGATACAAAACATCAACAAATAATCAATAAAATAAGAACATATATAAAAGAACTTGACAATAAGCAATATTTTAAAAAAGTAGAAGGAATATTTTGGGATAAAAATAAAGGGAGCTTTGATTCTATAAGAGATGCTATGAATTATATTTTCAGTAAATATGATAGGTTGATCATTTTTGAAGATGATATTTTAGTGTCAAATAGATTTTTAGAATATATGAATAATGCTTTAGAGTTTTATAAAGATGATAAAAGGATTATGTCTATTGCATCTCATACGCATTATAAAAATATTACATATAAAAGCTATCCACACGAAGTATATATATTACAAATGTATTCTCCTTGGGGTACTGGAATCTGGAGAGATAGATACAATGATATAGATTTTGAAATCAAAGATATTAACAACTTTTTAAACAATAAAAAAGAAGTAGAAAGATTCAACTCTATATCAAGACATATGCTTGAAATATTAAAAGATATGCTAGCAAAAAATAAAAAATATGGAGATGTGATCGTGTGCTACAATATGTTTAAACAAAATAGATATACAATCTATCCAATCAAGCCATTATCGGTAAATAGAGGGCACGATGGTAGAGGGGAACATTGTGGAACGGATAAAAATTGGCAAAATCAAAAACTCATCAATGACTTCCTGCCAAAATTAGTAAAAGATATACAGTTAGATACAAAAATAGCAAAAAATACTTATAGAGCATTTTATTCATATAAAAGAGATATAGTTGAAAAAAGCCTTCATAAACTAGGCATACACAAACAAGTAAGATTTATATACAAAAAAATAAAAGCATTATTAATAAAATAAATTTTGCAGAAATGTATAGTTTTTTAAAAGATTCTAAATTAGAATCTTTTAAATTTATAATTTATTTTGCTAAATCCGCACTAAATACAATATCAACCACAGACCAGCTAATACCCATATGGCCAGCAGCAACACCACTTAATGCTTGTAACGCTTTTGCACCATTTGAAAAAGTATGTAAATCAAGAGTTCCTTTTGCCACAAGCTTCCCATCTTTGATATTATAAATCATTGGAACTATATCACTTTGTTTCCCAATAGTAACTTTAGCGCTAATTACACCCTTATCTTTACCTTCGACAATATTCTCAAAACTCACTTTTATGTCTGATTTAGAATTTAACACCTTAAAAAAAGTCTCAATTATATTTGTAGTGATAACTCCATTATTATCGCCCATATCTATATCATTTGGAGACAAAACAGCATTAGCGCCTTTTAATTGAGAACTTAAAGAAGAAGAATCTTTACCAAAAGTAAGCTTTGAGTTTTTAAATACACCCTTTGTGCCAACCATATCAGGAGTTTTATACCCTTCAAATTCAATTTTTACACTTTTTACATCAATTCCATTTGCATAAATCATAGCCGATGCTAGTAATGACAAAAAAAGATACTTTTTCATTCAAATCCTTAAAATTAAAATATTGAATTATTATAATAACACAAGATAGTTAATTAATAATTTTAAATACAAAATAATCACAATATTCACAATAAAAAAATTCAAAAATGCAACAATAATCCTTTACATCTAAGGCAAGATAGCAAATCTCATTGCTACTTTAGTACAATGCTTTTCTACTAATTCATTATAACGCTTAGTGAGATTAAGCAATGTGGCTTTAGTAAGACAATCCTTATTGTTATCCCGATCTATATAGCAAGAATAAAAACTCTCTTGCATTATCCCCTTTTCATAGCGTTCATAGCTTATTGTATTGCTCCAACCAAATCTCAAGCTCTCTTGTAAAATTCCTTCATTATAGACTTGCACCTCATAGCCATAGCTATCTTTAATACACCATACCCCAACGCGTAAGCCCTTTTCATAATCCCCAACTATATGTGAAGAGCCATCGTTACCATTATCTAGCAGATAGCTAGATTTTATCTCCCAAGTGCCTGTGCGTCTATGCTCTGTATCATAACTCCCAAAATGCAGTGCTATATCTCTATCAGAGTTATTTGGTTTTTCGCTCAAGCTAAGGACAATAAAAAGCCAAAAAATCGCACCAATCCCTACCATACCGATAAATACTATAATTCCAAGCAATACATCTGGCAAAACTCTAAGATATTTTATTATCTTTTCTCTGCTTATCATTGCTTTTTCCATATAATTTTACAATCTTGCACTTTGCCACTTGCGATTAAAATCCCATTTTCTATAATCTCAAGCTTTTGGTTTTGCCACTCTTTTTTGGATTTTGCACAAATCTCATCATAGGGCTTTGGTAGTTTAGAATCTTCTTTAAATTCATTTGCAACATATAGATTTTTATTCCATACTTCTTCATCTAGCACATAGCTTTTATTTAAAATTCGCAAGGCATAGTCATCTCTGCCCCAAGGATTTTGAAATGCAGAGTAAGATTCTGCAAAAATAGCGATATAAGCTTTGTGCCCTAAGATAATTACAACGCTTAGTGCTATGCTAATGCCTACAAAATAAAGCGAGGCTTTAAAAGCAAATTTTGTAAAATGCATAAGGGAGCCTTTAAAAAAGTGAGTGGAGCATTATAGGTAAAATTTAAAGATTAAATTTATTGGCTTCCATGTGCTTTTGTATCGCTTCATTATCTAAGATTATATCGTATCTATTTTTAGAAATTCTATGGCGTTTGCCAATCTCTAGATCTTCATTAATAGTTTGGATAAATTCCTTAAAATTTGGATTTTTCTCCACAAGCATATTAAGCGTTGTAATATCAAGATTTCTTTTGTGTGAAGGGAGTATAATGCGACTATCAAGTGTGTTAGTTTCTAACTTTATCACGCCAATGCCAAAGCTGGCATTTAAGCGTATAAGTTCCTCTAAAATCTCATCATCAAACTCCTCAAAAACCACCAAATACCCCTCATTTGCAAAGCTAGAGTTTGACACAGCTTGAAAATAGTATTCTTTAAGATTGCTCCAAGCAAGACGCACTTTGAGCTCAAAGGCATAGAGTTTGAAGTTAAATTGGTGGGTGTTTTTTAATAAACTTAACGTCTCTTGCTCGTAGTCATTTTCAAAAGGAAAATGCACTCCCACAATATCAGGATAATTCCACTTATCACGTCCGCTTATGCTTTTTGTGCTTTTTTCATGAAAAATAGTTTTACAATAGAGATTAAAATTTGGATTTTCATACAAGAATTTTACTAAAAGTGGGTGGAGGGGGCGTTCTTTTATGTTCTCTTTAGTCTGTTTTGTTGTTGGGTGTTCTTTTTGGAGTTGAATGGATTGCGTAGGAATTACCTTGTTTTTTAAATAAAAAGTTGTGGGTTGTTTGGAAGTGATATAAAAAAGAGAATCTTCATTTTTAATATCAGTATAAAGCAATACACTAATATTGTGCCAAGGCGTTTTCCCAGTACTATTTAATTTCTTATCTAATCCCATTTCTACACCACTCTTCCAAATCTCCATAATGGTAAGTGGATTTTGATGATATTCTAAAACATCGATGATAAATTGTCTAAATGTATATTTTTGCATAGGGAATTCAGATCACATTTTTAAATTAAAGCATTCCGTACTTAGTTCTAATTCAGATATATAGTTTTTTGGTATATTGCCTTTAAATAACACATTCTCCAAAAAATTATCACCCTGCTTTTCCCTTTCTTTGTCAACAATCCTTTTTACGCATGTAAATGCAAAATCATAAATCTTCTCGCAACTATCATTATTTAGGATTAAATTATTTAAACTCAAACTATTCTTGTAAATATAAATTGCACTAAAATATAAAATATAATAAGTCGCATATTTTAAAAACGAATAAGCATTTGATAACTCTCGTTTTTTCTTTTCTATAAAAGTATATAGTTCATACTTATAGAGTATATCTTCTGCACTTATATCGCTGTTAAAGATATTACTATAATCAACACCAAAAACCATACTTTTTCTACTTTTCGCCTCTGCAGGTTTACCTAAATTATAAACCATTAAAATCTGACCTATTTTTTCACTATCAAGTCTTTTTTCTTTTGATGCTTCTCTTTTATATTGATCTTTTTTGCGCTCATAATAAAACCCAAGTTTTTCAAATTCTTTTTCTAGTTTAATTTGTATTTCATCTACAGAGCATATATCCCTACCCCTTATTGGATTTTGATTATTTGTATATTGTGCAATTTTTGCCTTTAAATTATCATTATTTTTTACTTGATAAATTTTACATAATAATGAAACATCCTCTACATTATCACTCACATCAAGTGCTTCTTTTAAAGAATGTATAGTTTGGCTACCATTAACTATTTGTATATTTTTTAGTTTTATTAATGTATCTCTTTTTCCTTGATACTCAATATCATCACATATAATTGTTATGCCATTATTATAGAAGAAAAAATTTGCAGATTCTATATCATCTTCAGCTGTTTGCTTGATAGATTTATTTACATTTGTTCTTTGATGCAAATAAATGCGTACATTGTCATTAAACGAAGCTTCTTCAATTTTAGCTTTCCTAATCTCCGCTAAATCAGCGTTAATATCATTTCTAATGTCTTCACTATCACTTACAATTCTTATAATATCTTTTGCATACAACTCCATAATAAGCGCTCGATTACCACCTTCACTCTTTTCGAAGAAATTTCCAGCAATACTCTTAACTTGCGCATTAATTTGACAATTGGGTTTAATTACTTTGTCTACTAAATCTTTAAGAACTATATTTTTAATTGTTATATATCTACCTAGCTCACGATTAGAGATTTTGGTCTTAAATAATTCTAGTTTTTTGTTCTCGATTCCACAAGAATAATTACTAATGAAAAATATATTAAAATGCAATATCTGTCCACTATTTTGGAGAGCGAATATTTCTTTGCTTTTTTCCTTAAGCACTTCGTTTTCAATACTCTTAGTATCTTTAGCAAATAAATTATCTATAAAAGAATAAATTTTTTCTAGTTCATTTGAAGGAAAATTTTTATTGATATTTTCAAATTTGGTTCCATATTTACAATTAATAATATTAACTATTTTATTTTCTTCATCTATAAAAATAGCATCCACGCCACTATCATTACTGGCATCTCTACCAAGAATTTTAAGACAATGTGTATCACTTATGGCTTCATCTACCTGATCTTCTTGAAAATCGAAAAAATACTCCAAAATAAAGAAGATAAATGATGCACCACTATCTACTTTCTTTTTATATTTTTCTTCAAGATCATTGGCAATTGTTTTTACACATGAATTAATAACACTAAAGTCTTGATAATTGACACTGCTATTCATATTTTACTCCATATTCACAAAATAATCACTCAAGTTTCTCTACTTCCACTCAATTGGTCCTGGTGGTTTGGAAGTAATATTATACACTACGCGTTGATATCTTATTTTTCATTGTTAGTGCAATAAATTGTTAGTGCAATAATTTGTACATTTTAAAAAGCTATACTCACAAGCATATAGATTAGTAGTTTGATAATTTTCTAACCATTTCCTATTTATTTTTATAGCCTCTTCGCTTTCATCAATACCGATAAACCTCCTATCGAGCAAAAATGATTCCTTTAAAAATGACCCACTCCCGCAAAAACAATCCATAACCAAAGAATTTGGATTAGAAGACATTTTGATAATGCGTTGTAGAAGTAGAGCATTTTTCTGTGTGGGATATAAAACACTTTGAGAATCTTTAAATTCCCAAATATCTTGTATTTTTTTACCTTTACATTCACTAGCATAAACTTTTTTTCTCGGATTATTATTTTTACTCCATTCTATTAAACCCATATTTTGCAACCTATCTAGTTCGCTTAATGAACAACGCCAATGTCTCCCTTTTGGCGGTTTCAAACCATTCCAATCCTTACCGCTTTCACCATCTTTTGTCTCACCAGGTGCATGCAAAGGAATAGTAGTATAAAATCCTTTTGAATCCTGCTTTTTAAAACGCTTTTTTATGTCATCTTGATTTATTTCTTCATATATATCATTCCAAATATATGTTGAAGTTTTTGTATAAAATAAAATCATATCCTTAATGTTTCCATACCCTTTTTTAGTAAAATTCTTAGGATTGCATTTAATGCGTGTAATATCATTAATAAAATGTTCTCTACCAAAAATTTCATCGCATAACACTTTGACATAATGTCCCATTTTGGTATCAATATGTAAATAGAGACTTCCTTTTTCACTCATTAATTCTTTAATTAAAAGTAGGCGATAATATAAAAATTCCAAATAAGAATCTATGTTAAATTTATCTTTATAGGCAATGAGAGATTCTTTGCTTGAGCTCATTGTGCCACCAAGTCTAAAAATATTATTTGTACCAAATGGAGGGTCTATATAAACTAAATCTACTTTGCCTTTATAAAGGGATTTTTGTAATAAAAATTGCATGGCATTTAAATTATCATCATGAATAAGCAGATTTTTTTTATTCGCATTGCCACATAAAACATTCTTGCAGGATTGTTTTAAAAAATCCTGCGGGGATAAAAATGTTTGGAATAAAGTAAACATTGCTAGACCTGATAAAGAAAATCACGCAATAAAAGGGCCGAAAAAATACTCTCATTTTTAAAATTATTTGTTAAGGTTGCATACATTTTACTGTTGCTATTAATATAACATACCCCATCTAAAATGGCTACTTTAATTACTTTTGAATCTAACCTTGTATGCAATAAATTGAGCGCATCTTCTAGTTGTGCATTTTGATGTCCACCAAAATCTGTAAGAAATTTCGCTTCTCCAATGATAAATTTATTATTAAATCTAGCTATAAAATCTAAGCCTTTATTTCTTGTGTATCCCAAATATTTGGTAGCAAAATCTTGCATTGCGTAATCTGGAGCACTTAATATTGCATTATTATTTGTTTGCATGAAATCATTTAACCCAATTGGTTGCAATCCTAACGCTCCACTATCTACCCATCTCTTGAAAAGTGGGCCTATTTGTCTATTTGTTTCTTTGGGTTGTGAAAGGTTTTCATAAATTTTATTTAACCCCATATCTTTTAATCTACCACAAATTCTTGCAATAGTCATTGGATTACGAGCAATAGCACTTCTATCCCTTCTTAAATAAGCAACATAAGAATCTTTGATGGGAAAAAGTTCAAAATCTAGTAAAGATTCTATAATATGTTTTTGATCGTTGATCGAAAATACCTTCACAAAAGTATTCCATTTGTTCTCTTCTATTTCTCGAATATTATCTGGACTCATAGGATATACGCGAAATAATTGATCCAAATAATCCCTTTGGTTGGCTAATTCTATACTCTGTTCTAAAAAATAATTCATTTCCCTACTCCCACTCAATCGTGCCTGGTGGCTTAGAAGTAATGTCATACACTACGCGGTTAATTCCTTGCACCTCGTTGATAATTCTATTTGCTACGCCTTCTAAGAAGCTATGCGGCAAATGCGAGAAAGTCGCCGTCATACCATCTAGCGCTTCCACAGCACGCACGCAAATAGTATTATCATAAGTGCGGTTATCACCCATCACACCCACGCTTTTGACATTTAAAAGCACACAGAATGCCTGCCATACTTTATTGTATAAATTGTGCTTATGAAGCTCTTCAATAAATATAGAATCACAAGCCCTTAGCAAATCTAAATCTGCCTTATTCACTTCCCCCATAATACGAATAGCAAGGCCTGGCCCTGGGAAAGGGTGGCGCATAAGCATAGTTTCTGGCATTCCTAGCTCTCTTCCTAACGCTCTTACTTCATCTTTAAAGAGTTCTCTTAATGGTTCAATAAGTTCAAATTTCATCCAATCAGGTAAGCCCCCTACATTATGATGGCTTTTTATTGTCTTGCTAGGACCTTTTACGCTTACAGATTCGATTACATCTGGATAGAGTGTGCCTTGTGCTAGGAATTTTATCTCTCCATTTTCATTATGCTTTTTAGCCTCTTTTTCAAAGACTTTTATAAAGGTTTCACCGATGATTTTTCGCTTCACTTCTGGATCGATTATGCCCTTTAGCTTACCTAAGAAAATCTCACTTGCATCTATGGTGATAAGTGGCACGCCTAAGTTTTCTCTAAACATTGCCTCTACCGCTTCTCTTTCTCCTGCTCTTAAAAGCCCAGTATCCACAAAGACTGGAATAAGATTTTCCCCAATAGCACGATAAAGAAGTGTAGCAACGACACTAGAATCTACCCCACCACTCACAGCACATAAAACCTTGCCATTTTTTGCCACTTCTTTAAGCTTTCTAATCTCACTTTCTGCAAAATGCTTCATATCCCAAGAAGTATCCGCACCACAAATGCTTACCGCAAAGTTTTTAAGCATCTCCCCTCCGCATTCACTATGCACGACTTCAGGGTGGAATTGCAAGGCATAAATTTGGCGCTCTAAATTTGCAATAGCACAATAATGCGTATTTCCACTTTTTGCAAGCTCAATAAAACCTTGTGGGATCTCCTCCACCTTATCAGCATGGCTCATCCACACGATAGAATCTTGCTTTACTCCGCTAAATAGCGCATTATTTGAATGTGCTATATGAGATTGAGCGCTATTTGACTTAGAATCTAAACGCATCACATAATGCAAGAGCTCCTTACCTTTATAATGCTTCATAAATTCACCAACCACGCGCATACCTAGCTTTCTAGCTACTTTCATAGAACGCGAATTATCTTCTTTAATCAAGCAATGCACACAAGAAAGCTCAAGCACATTAAAAGCATAATCTTTAAGAGAACGTGCTATTTCTGTAGCAAGCCCCTTATCCCAAAAACTATCATCAAGCACATAGCCAATCTCAAAAACTTCAAGCTCTTGCCCATTCATATTAATATGTCCAATTTCGATACCCGCATTACCAATGAGCTTGCCACTTGCCTTATCAATCACTGCATAAAAGCCAAATCCATAATCCTTATAGCTCTGTATCCGCCGATCAAACCACTCTTTGCTATCACTCTTGCTAAATCCGTGCCCCCACGCATACATCACTTCCTTTTTGGATAGAATCTTATGCAATGCCTCAAAATCTTGACTTCTTAAGTGTCTTAGATACACGCGCTCCGTGCTTAGCACGACTTCACACAAGCTCTCTTGCAAATGCGATAGCGCGCATTCAAAATACGTAATAGGAAAATCACGCCCCTTAGAATCTTTAGCACTCTCGCCCTTTTTGCTAAAACCTAGTTTTTTATAAAACTGCATAGCTTGGGTGTTTTGCGTATTGCAATCCACCTCCACGCTCTTATAATCATGCAAATAACGTACACAAGCCTGATACACAAGCTTCTTACCAATACCTTGATGAAAGTATTTTTGAGCTACAAAAAGCATTTCAATCTTATTGCCCTGCCCTGCGATAAATCCTAAAAAATCATTTTCATTACTCGCAACAATCACTGCTTCACAAGACTTTAGCCCCTCTCTTACCTCATCTTTTAGCACTCTAATATCATCTTCATTCAAAAAATCGTGCGTAGAACGCACAGAATCTTCCCATAAATCTACAAGTGCTTCAAGCATTTGAGGGAAATTCACACTATCAAAAGTGCTAAATTTTATATCTTTAGCATCACTTCTTTCCTTGCTAAGTTTAGAATCTAGCGCCTCTTTGCTAATGCTAAGCTCTCGCATAGGTCCGTGCTTTGCACCTTGAGTAAATCCAAGATTCTCATACGCGCTAAAGCCTGTCTTATCGTGTGTATCCCAAGTAGTATAGAGGGTATCAAAAGTATAATTTGAACTAAGGTGCTTTAAAAACTCCTCTAACAAGTCGCTATACACGACATTATCACCGATACGAAAACACGAAAACTTCTCATCTTCATACAGCCCAAAGCCCACAAGCTCATCGCCACATTTAATATCAATAAGCTCCTTTGACTGCTCAATGCTTTCTTTAACATCATTTGTGATAGAGCTAAGCACCTTTTTACCCATAAAACTATGCCCTGCTATAAATGCACTCTCCCACGCATTATAAGTTGCTTCACGCTCCTTTTCAACCCTAGCAAAAGCATAATTATCATCAATAATCTCTAGCACCGCCTTGCCAAACTCCTGTGCTTGCGCACGCACGACCTTACCGCCAAAATGATGTGCTATATATTGCATACCATAGCAGATCCCAAGCACAGGGATACCAAGATTAAAAATCTCAGAATCTGGCTTATACGCTCCCTCTTCATACACGCTCGCTGGCCCACCACTAAGGATAATGCCTTTTGGATTTTTGCTCTTTATGGAATCTAGCTTTTCAAAATATGGCACAATCTCGGTATATACGCCATACTCACGCAATCGCCTCGCGATAAGCTGGGTGTATTGCGAACCAAAATCTAGCACTAAAATTTGAACTTGTGTTGCTTGTGATGTCATTGTATTCCTTTTAATGTATTTAATAATTTTAAATCTTTTATCTTTGATTTTATGGTTTGAAAACTACTCTCTAGCTCCATTTTTCTCTTTATAGATATGTCTATAAATTCATCTTCTTTCTCTATACCTATAAATCTTCTTTTAAGTAAGTTTGCTGCAATTCCTGTGGTAGAGCTCCCGCTAAATGGATCGCAAATTATAGAATCTTCATTGCTTGCCATTAGGATTAGGCGCGTGAGCAAGGCTAAAGGTTTTTGCGTAGGATGTTTGCCATTTATTTTTTCCCAAGGAGCAATTGCCGGGAATGTCCAAACATCTCGCATTTGCTTATCACCATTTAGATATTTTAAAATCTCATAATTAAAAATATGTTTATGTTTAGCACTTTTTCTAGCCCAAATGATTTGCTCTGTAGAGTGTGTAAGATACCTACAACTAAAGTTTGGTGGTGGATTAGTCTTTTGCCAAGTGATGATATTTAGAATCTTAAAATCAAGCTTTTGCAAAATCCTACCAAGTGAAAAAATATTATGATATGTTCCGCTAATTAAAATACTCCCTGTATCTTTCAAAGCAACCTTAGCATTTTGTATCCATTGCATATTAAAACTATCTATATCATCTATATTATCACCCTTATCCCATTGCCCCTTATTTACGCTTACAATTTTTCCACTTTGTATGCTTAGTCCATCATTTGATAAAAAATAAGGTGGATCGGCAAATATCAAATCTATTTTGCCTTTAAAGCTTGATAATATCTCATTACAATCCCCTTGATATAGAGAAAATAAAGAATCTTTACTCATAAAAGTGTGATTAGGCATTCCTATTTTTCACCTTCAAAACAAAATCATTAATATTAGAGAGATTATAAATTTCCACTTTTTTATACGCTTCTGCAAGTTTGCTTTTAGCCTCTAACCAACCTTTTCCATCTGTTATCCAGATAAATTCATATTCATCAAACCCTTCAAATTTTAAAGCCAAATCTTGATAAGCCCTTGCAGTTTCATTAAGCTTGCTACCTCCACTTGTATAAAAATTGCATTCTACACAATAAATTTTATTTAAAGCAAAAATTACAAAGTCAAATTTCTTTACATCATCACCAAAAGTTTTATAAAGCTTTGGAAACTCACCAATATAAACCTGCTCTTTAAAATCCAAGCCTGCCTTTGTAAAAATATTACTTATTATAGCCTCCATTGCGTCGCCACTACGATTTTTTCTTGCATTTATCAAGTCCTACTTCTACACCAAATACAAAATCATTTAAATCTTTTATTTTTCTATCACTAAAAATTTTATCCAACCCACTTTTACAAATAAACTTATAAATTTTTTGCGGTTCTGTTAGATAAGAATTCATATCACACACTTTATTATTCTCATCTAACAATTGCTCTTTTTTAGAATCTCTAATAGCAAGCAGTAAAGGTAATACCTCAAATGCCTTAGGATATTCATAAATAGTATTGAAATTTTTTCTTGTAATTGTTGCTCTTGTGTACCTATCAAGAAATTAAGGTGATTGAGTGATATTTTGATTTTATCCACATTGGCTACACATTTTTCCCAATCTACATAAAAGCCAAGAGTCCTATTTGTAGGTTGCAAACTAGCAATAAACGCATCAAAATCTAATGTATTTTTCATTCTATCTCCAAAATAATACAAATTTATTAAGCACTACATTATTAAAATTATACTCTCAAATTGCTACCGATAAAATCTCTTTGCAGTTTCTTGCAGCATTCAAACACGCTAAAGCTCCCAGCTGCAGGATCAAGCACTATATCTCCAACATTGCTGCAAGATTCTATTAATGCACTTTGCAGTCCCTTTGGCTTTGCGTGTGGGTGAAGTTTTAGCTCATCTTGCGGAATCTTTTCCATATACACATCGCGGATATTATGCAGCTTCCAAGTATCTTTGGCTTTGAGTGGCTTTTTTTGTAAGATAAGCAAATATTCACTTTGTCGTCTCGTGCGATAACCCATACCCATTTTGCCCTTATCCCAAGTGATTAAATCCACAATTTGTAAGTTTGTAGAATCTAGCCAAAACTTCACCCCCTCGCAGAGATGAAACTTATCAATCCATAGCATTAAGTAAGCACTTTTTTTAAGCACTCTATCAATCTCTTTGATGAAAGAAATTATAGTGTCCTCACTCATCTGCACCAAAGTCGCCCTACCCTTTTGACGCTCACCCTCATTGCCATACTTCATTTTGTCCAACACACCACGATATTGCGGATCAAAAAAACACAGCGCAATGCTACTATCTTCTATTTGTTTTAGTAATTCCAAACCACAAATTTCAAGGTGTTTGTTAAGTAGGGGTTGGTTATTTTGATTCATATATTGCACTTTGTATCAAACTTCTTTGTAATTATACCAGTACAAAACGCTTCCTTGAATACACAAGCCACACAACAAGCCCAATAAAAGCAACAAAAGCAAGGGTAAGATATGCCCATAAATATCCATAGCTTTCTGCCATAATACCGCCAAGTGCGCCGCTTAAAGCTCCACCAATACCACCAAGCATCATCACAAAAGCAAATCCTGCATTAATATGCCCACTTTTATTGAGCCAAAATGCCACAAGCACAGGTAAAATAACGCCACTAATCCCAGCACCAACACCATCTAAAATCTGCACAACTACCATAGCACCAATACTATCAAAATAAGCCGCCACAACCCCTCTTAACATAAGTCCTACAAAACAGAGTGACATCAAAATGCTATAGATTCTATAGTTATCATTACGCAACAATCTCCCGCATAGAAGTGCTATAAAAATCATGCTACTTTGAGCAATAATAATCGTACCTGCAGCATAAGCACCAGTGGAATCCACTCCCATGCTATGAGCCCTCTGACTAAGCAATGGTAACATATGAGCATTGCTTAAATGAAAACAAAACATCACAATCCCCAAAATCCAAACACTCATATCCTTAAACACTACTCCAAATTCTAATACCCTATCCCCACTCTGCCCGCTTGCTACTTTATGGTTTATATCACACTCTTTGATGAGATATAAAAATATAAGCGAAAAAACACCCATAAGTGCGGTTATAACAAAGATTGAGCCAATGCCATAATATAATGCAAATATAAAGCTTAAAGCCGCACTAAATGCTGTGCCTGCGTGCTTATATGCTTCATTTTTAGCAACTTGCAAGGCATACTGATTTAATCCAACAATTCCAAGTGTAATTGCGGCAAAAGCAGGTGCTAAAAACACCGCGCATAATGCGATGCTTACTTGTGCTATTAAGGTAAAAGCAAAATGAGTATAGAAGTAATTAAGACTTGTAACACTTATAATTAGAATAATACAAAGAGCTATAAGAGTGCGCTTGTAGCGTGTTTTATCGACCAAGATTCCAAATGGAATACTAAAGATTAAAGCGCATAGCGAAGCTACACTAGTAATAATGCCAATTGCACCTTCTTTTAGTCCATGTGATTTCAAAAATACGCCAAGATATGGTCCAAGCCCATCTTGCACATCTGCTACAAAAAAATTTAACCAAAGCAATGAATTATAAGAACTCATTAATTATATACTCCATAATATAAAAAATTGTTATAAAACTGCAGATAAAAAGCATGGTGCAATTTCCTCTTTACATACACTTAATGAAACTTGTTTAATTGTCTTTAGTATCTTTTTTATAAACATAACGAAATATCTCTTGCAAGTCTGTTTTTTGCCAAATCACAATAAGTTTTATCTATCTCTAAACCAATTCCAATACGATTATTTACATTAGCTTCAATAAGTGTCGTTCCGCTACCACGCCTATGTTCGCCATCGCCACTACAATTACTCTGTGTAATCATTAGATTTAGTGGATTTTCATAGATACCTATGATTTGATAGATTCCAAGTGAATATATCTGTCTAGTGCCTTCAAGGCTTAGACGATAAAGCACTTCATCTACTGAAGTTAAAGGATTTAGCAAAGAGGCAAATTGCTCTCTAGTATGATTTGGGGCATTCGTTGGGATTATAACTAATCCATTTTGTGTGCGTAAAATTGGCTCTGCATGGGCGGTTCGCCTTGTGCCACTGCTATCACTCCTTACCACGACATACATAAAAAGCGATCCATTTTGATAAGTTAGCAGATTTGAGATCATATTGCGGATTGTAGAGATGTCATCAGAGAAATTTTGCACATACCATTGATATTGTGGGAGCATTGCAAGGCTCATTGCATAAAGACTTCTTCTATATCGACTAAGGCGATTTTCACCTTGCAAATAAGGCAGGTCAAAAAACTGCATAGAATCTTGCAATCTCTGTGCTAAAAGTGGAAAACGACTAGAAAAGGAATTAAAAGGATTTTGATGAAATGCTATATAAAAGAAATAACCTCTATTGCTTGGTGGTAAGCCAAAGGCATATTCTTGCATTTCTACTATCATAGAATAGCTATGCAATAAGCACACGCCACAGATTCCAATAAGCCCCCTTTCCTCTACATTTGAGGTTGTAGCGATAGAATAAAGCCTATCAATCCACTCCTGTGTAAGTGAGAATTGCTGTGGAAGTGTGCGCTTAGTGCGATGAGATATTATGCTAGATTCATAACCTGGTGCTGGACAATACTCCAAATTATCTCTTAGATTCCCAAATGCGATTCTATTATAATAATCCATATCTTTTGAAAAGACAAAATCTGATTTTGGAGCAGAAGTAGTGCTATCATAGGTAGGTTTTATCGTGTATGGTACACCCCAATGTGCGCCATATTGCGCAATAGTCAAAACATTTCCCAAATAATCCTTAAGAAAGCCCTCATTATCAGTGAATAAAAATGGCTCCCAATATTTAGAATCTCTATTGCGAGGGATTGTATAATCATAATACTGCCAACTCACCCAATTCCAATCTTCTCCTTTACTCTGATTGCTCTGCATACAATAAAGCGATCCATCTTTATTGTAATATTGTGCAATATGCCCATTTTCTGGATTGTAATAAAGATAGTTTAGTGCGCCTTCACCTGCATAGGAAGAGTTATTTTGTATATAGTAAAGCGACCAAGAGCTAGAATCTACAAATGTCCAAGCAAGGATTGTTTTAATTGTGAGATTCATAGGCTTAGCGACTGTATTAATCCACTCATTCATAGAATCTGTCAGCCTGTGCGTATAGAATCCTTTTGTATCTTTAGCAATAGCGGCATACCATTTTGTATGCACGACTTTAAAACGGGAATCTGCGCTATAAATCGTATTGTCCTTTATATCCCAGCATTGGTTTTTATCATTTATCGCACAAGGGCGGAGTTTGAGGTAGTTCCAAGATTCACTTGCCTCATCATCATAGCCTGTTACTTTGCTTGGTGCAGAGAGATAGAGCCAAGTGTTATTAATATAAAAACCAATGCGCTCAAACACATCATACCTCGCAGGCTTTGCATAAGAGCAATAAGTGATATAGACAGCCTTCATTGTTTGTAAATACTGGAGAGTAGCAGTATTCTGTCCCATCTACTATGACTTTTATTGTTGTGTCTCTTGGCTCATCAGCCCTCTTTATAGAATCTGCTTGTAATCCAAATGCAAATAAAGACATTAAAGCAAATAATACTCTCATTTAAAATCCTTTTTGTAAAATTATAATGTATTGCACTTTATACAATCCACATTACACTAATATAGAGCCCAAGTATCGAGCAAAGTAAAATAAAAATTGTAGTAAAGAACGCAATTTTCATATAGCTAAAAAAGCTAATAACAATACCATATCTCTTTAAG
This sequence comes from uncultured Helicobacteraceae bacterium, assembly GCA_944323755.1. Classification (GTDB taxonomy): domain Bacteria; phylum Campylobacterota; class Campylobacteria; order Campylobacterales; family Helicobacteraceae; genus NHYM01. Next base: position 7,961 of record CALUTR010000002.1, on the reverse strand, counting down.
CTAACAAGCCATAAAAGCGTAGCAAGTGATCCTATGGGAGTTAGCTTTGAGCCGATATTACACCCCAAGAGATGCGAATATACCAAATATAATTCCTCTCCTTTAAGTGCCAAATCACCAAGCATAACCATAGGAAGGTTGTTAATAATACTTGAGCCTATACTTGAACCAAATGAGATAAAAAGCATTTTATTAAGTATTGTATTGCCTTGTAGTGCTTGAATACTACTTTGTAATGCATCAATTAATCCAATGTGTTTAAGTCCATACACAACGATAAAAAGTCCAAGACTAAAGATAACAACACTAAAAGGCGAATCTTTTAGTATGCTAGTAAATGCACTTTTTTCTTTAGCTATTGCCATAAATGCTGAAATAAGGCCAACAAATAAGGCCACAAAGCTAATAGGTAAGCCAAATTGCTCTCCAAATATAATCCCAAATACAAGCACAAAAAGTAAAATAAAGCACATAAGTACAATTAAAATTGAAGGTAAATTAGAATCTATAAGACTAAAAGATAAATATTTTGGAAGTTTGGATACAAAAAATAGCCAAAAAATCGCTAGTGTAGCTACAAATACAAAAGCTTGAGGTAAAAGCATATGTAAGAAAAAGGATAAAAAAGGAAGCGAGAATGTGTGCGTGGTGATGATATTTGTGAGATTAGAAAACACAAAGAGATTTGAACCAAAATCACTTACAAAACTCATACACAAAAGAAAAAATATAGCAGTTTGATTATGAGTGTAACAAGATTCACTATTTAGATTAAATTTTGTAGCATTTGCAATAAATGGTTTTATGGAATCTTTATTTTGTGTAGAGATTCTAAAAAGTGCAATAAGCAATGGAGTTAAGATTAAAATCGCACCATCATTGCTAAAAAATGCACTAATTACAAAGCCAAAAAGCATAATTAGAATATAAAATTTTCTTGTACTTATCTCCGCTGTGGTTTTGTGTGAAGAAAGCTTTATGATAAAGTTTGCAATAGCATTAAAAAAGCCAAGTCTTTCCAGTGAAATAGCAAAGATAATAAGCCCAATAAGCGTAAATGAGCTATCCCAAACCATCTCCCACACAAAGGCAACATCATTAAAACTCACTACATTAAAGACATATGCACATATTGCTCCAAGTGTGCTAAAAAGCCATATAGGTAACCCAAATGGACGCAAATATATACACAATAGAGTGATGATGAAAATAAATAAAATCATAAAAAACCTATATATTTATGATTACAGATGCACATCTACATTCTTTGACCTATAATATCCCTTATTCTCCTCAAAAACCACTCATAATCATTTTTAAAACCATCGCTTGTATTTTTGAGCGATTGCTCTATATTGGCGATATTTTCTTTTGCACTATTTTGCAATGCATTACTTTTTTCTATAGAATCTTCAAGTTCTTTTTGCAAGAATTCAACGATATTTAAAATTTCTATATTTGATTTATTTAAAGAAAGTGCATTTTCTTTTATATAGTTTGAAACCTCACTATTTAAAATCTTCATTTCTTCTATACCTATATGACTTAATTCCCTATGTGATTGGATATTTGCTTCTGTAATTTGCTCTAGGGATTCTAAATATTTATTAATAAGTCCATTAATAGCAGAATCTAACATTGACTGATTGATATTGATAGAATTTGACATATCACTTAGCAATTTATGTTGCAAATTTGAAATATCATCAAAATACAATTTCGCAATATTTTGCAAATGTTCTATTCCATTTTTATTAATATCATTCATAACATCACTTGTATTCTGACTAATTGCACTTAAGCTAAGCTCGATGCTACTACCTAATTTTTGATAGCTGTCATAAATATCTTTATTGTTTTGCAACATCATAGTGCCAAGATTATTGATTTCTTTGATTGATGATTGAAGTTTATTATTTAGAGATGAATTTATAGAATCTATATTTTTCATAGAAGTTTCTAATAATGATACAAGCGATGCATTTCTAGTATTTATAGAATCTACCATAGATTTATTGTGCGCTTCAAATTGCTTTGATATTTTTACAAAAACATCATCAATAATGGATTTTGTGTAGTTTATTAGATTTTTATTTGCATCTTTTAAATGTGAGTTTAAATCAACAAAAAAAGTATTCATAGATTTTAATGCATTTGAAGCACTTGCGCCTAGATTGCCTATTGTTTGGAGTTTTTCATTTAAATTTGCATTTTGTATCTTATACTCTTTCATCATATTTGAAACATCAACATACAAATGAACCATATTTTCATCACGATTTAAAATACTTGCTGTAATGGAATTAAGCTTTTCTAATAATTGATTTTGGTCATTAATGATTTTTTGCGAACTTATCATTGCATTTTTGTATTGCTCTTGCCATTGCAATAAATTATCCACACCTTTATTAAATCTTTTAAAATTCTCACTAAAATACATATTTATCGTATTTGTAAAACTTGATGTTAAAGCAGATATTTCGCTATTTAGAGTTTTATTAATATTACTAGATAATTCTTTTATATTAGAATCAAAATTATTTCTAAAGTGATTATTAGAATCTATTAAATTTTTTAGATTCATATTGACATCTCTTAGAAGCTCTATTTGCCTTGCATTTAAATCATTTATATTGTTTAAATATGTCTTATTGTACTCAATGAGTGATTTTGTATTAGCAACATTAGAATCTCGCAGCATTTCAGAATTTATTTTATTAGATTCAATTATCCTAAGTAATGATTGAATGATAGATTCCATTGATTGATTGAGGTGGTTTTTAATCTCTGTAATAGCTTCTTTTGTATCATTATTTATAGTGTTTAGCTTTATAATTTCATCTAGATGGTCTAATTTTTTTACCTGCAAGGTTATAAAATCTAAATTTTCTTTGCTTTCTTTTTTAAATCCAAGAAACTTTTGATATATGCTAATTATTACGACAAGAACAAGACTAACAATCAGAGTGTAAAATGCATTTTGTAATCCATAAATAATATTTGGCATAGAATCTTTTATATTTTCTATATCAAATGTAGAAAATGCAATAAACACGCCGCTTAACACACCCAAAATACCAAGTAATATAATGCTTGATTTAAAATTTTTATGATTTGGAGACTTAATGCTTCTAATATCAATAACAGCAAGAATCACCATACAAACAACAATAATTATATTAATCATATCCCCTCTTTGCTACTTTTGTTTTTTACCAAATTTATCTTCAAACTCGCTATCACTCATCCAATCTGGTTTATTGATCTTTGTCCCTCTATTAATAATATTTAAATAAATTCTAATTACAATAACAATAATTGCCATAGTAATAACAGCAGAAAAAATAAGTCCTAAATTATAATTATCAGGAAACATAGCAACACTCCTTATTTTTTATCTTCTTCATTAACAAGAACAAATAGATTTTGATATTCTAATCTTTGAAGCATATTCATAAGGGCAACAAAACTATTAAAATTACTTTCCTTATCACCATTAATTACAATACTAGAATTCTTTGGCAATGTAGAAATAAAAGATTCTAATTGAGACATATTGAATGCTTTATCATTGATGTAAAATTCTCCGTTTTTATTGATTGTGATGATTGTATCTTCATTATTTATCTTACTTGAATCACTGCTTGCATTATCAACTTTTGGAATATCAACATCAATATGACTTCTAGAAATAAAAGTAGCACTCGTCAAAACAATAACAAGCAGCACAAGAACAATATCAATAAATGGCACAAGATTAAGAGAATCTATCTTTTTCAACACTATTTCCTTATAGTTTGATTAAATCACATAATCATTATTTTGATGCGCCAAATCCCACTTAAGCAACAAAACTTCACTTTTTCTAAGCAATAAATTATAAGCCACTATAGCAGGTATAGCAACGATAAGCCCCATTGCAGTAGCTTTTAGTGCTAGAGCCAATCCAGTCATAATTACTTGAGTATTCACCATATCGTTATTGCCAATTTCAACAAATGTAAGCATAATACCACCAACAGTCCCAAGAAGCCCTATATATGGAGCATTTGAACCTATAGTTGCTATCAAAGTGAGATTACTTGTTAAATCTATCTCTAGTGCCTTTTTTTCATCATAACTCAAAACATCAACTTTTTTATAAGTATATAATCTCTCAAAAATTAAAGCTAAAACGACGATACTTAAAAAGCCAAGAAACCCTAGACAACCATAATCTAATATATCTTTTAACACCATAGACAACCTTAAGTAAAACGATTAAACATAGATTCTAACTAAAATAAAATTCGCATTGAATTAATTTTTATATACAAACTTTAGTATATCTATTTAACTTTTATGATACAATTGCGCTAAATTAAATTATTTAAAAGTAATTATACATAAAAGGATTATTAGAATGAATAAAAGCCTATATGATACATTAGGAGTATCACAAAATGCTTCTAGTGATGATATAAAAAAAGCATACAGAAAGCTTGCAAGACAATATCACCCAGATATCAACAAACAAAAAGATGCTGAAGAAAAATTTAAAGAAATTAATGCAGCATATGAAATATTAAGCGATGAAAACAAACGCGCGCAATATGATCAATTTGGCGATAGTATGTTTGGAGGGCAAAATTTTAGTGATTTTGCACGAAGTAATCAAAATGTCAATATTGATGATATTTTGGCATCTATATTTGGTAATACTAAAAGTGGGTTTAGCGGTGGAAACTTCGGTGGATTTGGTGGATTTGGAGGATTTGGCAATTTTGGTGGATTTGATTCATCTACATTGGATATAAATGATCAAATTACAATTCCATTTGAAAGTGCATTGCTTGGTGGAAGCTATCACTACAATAATAATGGTTTAGAATTTGACATAAAGATTCCAGCAGGAATAAAAAATAATGAAACACTACGAATCGCAAACAAAGGAAAAAAAGCGCAAGGACAAACAGGAAATCTACTACTAAAAGTCGTAATTGCACCATCAAATGAATATGAAATAAAAGACAATGTGTTACATAAAATAATTGATATACCACTCAAAATAGCTATATTTGGCGGAAAAGTCAAAGTAAATACACCATACAAAGAAGTAACATTAACAATTCCAAAAAATACAAAAAATAATCAAAAAATGAGAATAAAAGAGCAAGGCATAAAAGATAGAAAAACAAGTAAAATTGGTGATTTACTGCTTATAATAAATGTCATTTTGCCTTCTTGTGATACAATTGATAAAGAATTAGCCAAATTAATGCAAGAAAAATTGCCGGAATAAGGAGTAAAAATGCATAGCTATGAAGAACCAGTTTTTTTAATCAGTGTGGTAGCAAGAATTCTATCAATACACCCACAAACTCTAAGGCAATATGAAAAAGAAGGATTGATAGAGCCAGGCAGAACAGATGGTAAAATGAGACTTTATTCACAAAAAGATATAGATAAAATCAAGACAATACTTAGACTTACAAGAGATTTAGGTGTCAATCTAGCAGGTGTTGATATCATATTAAGACTAAAAGACAAACTAGATGAATTAGATTCCACGATAGAAGAACTTCAAGGATCATTAGATAAACAAAATAGCAAAAAAAATAGCATAGCTGTAAAACGAAACTCTTATGATGTAATCATATTTAAAAAATAATGCTTGCATTAGACAATCGCCCAAAAAGTATCAAGGATTTTATAGGACAAAAACATTTAGTTGGTCCAAATAAACCTATATCAAATATGATAAAAAACAATACCTTGATGCATTGTTTCTTCTACGGACCACCTGGTGTTGGTAAAACTTCACTAGCCAAAATACTTGCAAAAGAGCTTGGATATGAATTTTTAGAATTTAATGCAACTTCAATAAAAATAGACGACCTAAGACAGCAAATATCAAAATACAAAGGCACATTAATAAAGCCTATAGTATTTATCGATGAAATACATAGACTAAATAAAAATCAACAAGAAGTGTTGCTACCTATAATGGAGAACTTTGAGGCAATTATTTTTGGCGCATCAACATACAATCCATACTCAAGTTTAACAAATGCCATTCGATCTAGATCTATCATATTTGAATTCAAAGCATTAAATAAAGAAGAATTGATAGAAATATTAGAAAATACAGTAAAAAAATACAATATAAGCATAAATGAAGATTCCAAACAATACATAATAAATACAAGTAACGGCGATGCAAGAGCTATGCTAAATTTACTTGATCTATCAAAAAATAATACAAATATAGAAAATTTAAAGCAGATTCGCCCAATATCACTTAATGAAGGTGTAAGTGAAGATTCCACTCATTATGATTTAATCTCTGCAATGATAAAAAGTATAAGAGGAAGCGATGAAAACGCGGCTATATATTATTTAGCAAGGTTAATTGTAGCAGGAGAAAATCCAGACTTTATAGCACGCAGACTTGTAATACTTGCTAGTGAAGATATAGGCAATGCAAATCCAAATGCACTAAATATAGCAACAAACACTATGCTATCTGTGGCAAAAATAGGCTATCCAGAAGCAAGAATCCTCCTAAGCCAATGTGTAATATATCTAGCTGCATCACCAAAATCAAATACATCATACAAAGCTATTAATGACGCTATTACCTTTGTAAAGGATAATCCAAAACATAAAGTCCCAAGCAATATACAACATTTTCATAAAAATTATAAATACCCACACAACTTCGGTGGTTATGTAAAACAAAACTATATGCCATATGATATTAAAGCTATTAAATTCGTAAAATGGAGCAATATTGGTTTTGAAAAAAACCTACAAGAATGGGTAGAAAAAATAAAAAATCAATAGATTTACACTCTCTTATAAAATAACTGCTTTTAAGCAGAGATTCAAAAAAAAAAATGTTTATAATTCATTTACTTTTATTCAAATATTTAATTTGATTAAAAGATAACACAATTTAAAAAGGAGAGACAATGAAAAGAAGTGGTTTTTCAATGATCGAATTAGTATTTGTTATAGTAATCTTAGGAGTTTTAGCTGCTGTTGCTGTTCCTAGATTTGTAACAACAAGAACTGATGCACAAGTTGCAATGGCAAGAAGTGATATTGCTAGCGTAATGAAAGCAATCCCTGCAAGAATCTTTGCTGAAAATATAGATCCTACACAATCTACACCTGCTGGATTCTCTAGCTGGGGTGAATGGATGATAGATACAGGTGGATTAGATAGAGGTAGATGGCAGGTAGGTGGACATCAACCAACTGGGGTAAATGGTGCAAATAATGGAATTCAGCCAATTGGAAATGTAACAAATAGTACGGGTAATACAACTGGAGGTTGTGGAATGGTAATAGGAATAAACACAACCAATGGAAACCTAATATTTGACCCAAATGGTATCAATCTAGCTAGTGGCACTGGTGGCAATGCTGGAACATTCTGCAAAGCACTAAAAGAATCTTACCCAAGTGGATCAAATAGAATCATTCCACTTGCAACAACTGGAGCTGTTAAGTTCTAAAAATATCTAGGCCTTTAAGCCTAGATAATTACTCTTGACCAATTTTTATCAATACACCCTCAATAATATCATCAATATCACCATCTAAAATTGCATCAACATTACTATAGGCAATATTACTACGCAAATCTTTTACTTGCTGATATGGCGCTAAAACATAACTTCTTATTTGATGCCCCAAGCAATCAATGTAGCAACAATATACACCAAAATAGAATCAAAATATAACATATTGTTAGAATCTAAAAGCATGAATCAGATATTAAAAAATAACACTCTAAAAGTTGATCAAATACACCCAAATGCTGCAGGTCACGCAATTATTGCAAATAATATAGCACAGCTCATCAATAATAAATAACTGCTTTTAAGAAGAGATTCAAAAAAAAAAATGTTTATAATTCATTTACTTTTATTCAAATATTTAATTTGATTAAAAGATAACACAATTTAAAAAGG
>CALUTR010000001.1 GCA_944323755.1 uncultured Helicobacteraceae bacterium | reverse complement strand
ACTCATTAAAGAACTCTTACCCAAGTGGAAGCAATAGAGTTATCCCTCTTGCAACAACTGGAGCTGTGAAGTTCTAAAAATATCTAGGCTTAAAGGCCTAGATATTTTCACTCAAATTCTACTTTTACAAACAAATTACATCATTTAATTTAGCTACACATTTATCAAAATACCAAACTATAATAAAATAAATATTGCTATCAAACAAAGTTGATATTAACTTTGTTTCTTCTTTTTCTTGCTGATGTAGATATTAATTGATTCCACACCAAGTGAAAATGCCATAGCAAAATAAATATAACCCTTAGAAATATGAAAATCAAGCCCTTCTGCAATAAGTGTAACGCCAACAAGGATTAAAAATGCTAATGCTAGAATCTTTATAGTTGGATTATCATCTACAAACTTAGCTATATACTTTGAAGCAACCATCATAATAATCACTGCAATAATCACTGCAATAATCATAATAAATAAATGCTCTGCCATACCAACAGCAGTAATGACTGAATCAAGTGAAAATACAATATCCAAAATTGCAATTTGAACTAAAATACCAAAAAATCCAACCTTTGAATTATTTAGCATTGCATGTTCTTCTTCGTGTTGCATTTGAGCGTGTATTTCTCTTGTGCTTTTCCAAATAAGAAACAATCCACCACCAATTAATATCAAATCCTTGCCTGATATTTCCATATCATATATTGTAAATAGTGGTTCTACAAGCTTCATTATCCAAAATATAGATACAAGAAGTAAGATTCTAGTTAGCATAGCAAACGCAAGACCAAGTATTCTAGCTCTATCACGATTTGCTTCTGGAAGACGCGTAACTAAAATTGCTATAAAAATAATATTATCAATACCAAGGACAATCTCAAGTAATGTCAATGTAACCAAAGCTGCCCAAGCACTAGGTGAATATATCCAACTAAAATCCATAAGTGAAGATATCACTTCCATGCAAAACTCCTATTTTTAGTTTACAACCAACCTTTCTTTTTAAAATAAATTATTGGGATAATTGTTGAAATAACCATAACAAGCAATACCACAGGATACCCATAAGTTGTATTTAATTCAGGCATATGTGTAAAATTCATACCATAAATCGTGCCAATTAAAGTTGGTGGCATCATAACAACAGTTGCAACAGTAAAAATTTTAATTGTTTTGTTTTGCTCTATATTAATCTGCGATGCAAATAATGTATGAATATTATCAAGCGCATTCATATTTGCGACACAAAAATCAATTAATGAATTCAAATCTTTTACAACAATTGTGATATTTGTTTTTACATCAAAATCCACTTTATTACTATTTAGGAGTGCTGTAAGAGCACGCCTTTTATCAAATAAAGAATCTCTTAATCTAGTATTAATTTCTTGGAGATTTGATAATCTACTTAAAACCTCATCATAATCATAAATATTCTCAAAAACACCTTTTCTAAGAGATCTTATATCTCTTGCAAAATTCTCTATCATATCTGCATCTTTTTCAACTCTTACTTCAAAGATTTTTGAAATCAAATCAAAACCATCTTCAAAGTTTCTAGGACTTGCAAGAACTCTGCGCTCTATCTCATCAAACATTTTAAATTCACTATATCGTATTGTAAAAAGTATATTTTTATATAACAAAAATGTTATTGTTTCATCTTTTAAATTTTCTTCACCAAGTTTTATTAAAAAATGAGTATTGATAGTAATAGAATCTTTATCTTCCCAATACCTAGCAGAACTTTCAATCTCTTCTCTTTCTTCTTTTGTTGGAATCTCTATTTCATAGATTTTAGAAATATAAGAAATTTCATCTATCGTAGGGTTTAATAAATCAAGCCATAATATCGATCTTGAAGAAATATCATCACCAACATAATGCAATTCTTTCTGAACGATAGAATTTTGCTTTGCAAATATATGTATCATCTAAACAACCCAATTTTATTTCTTATCCAATACTTCAAATGCAGGTAGAATCTTGCCCTCTAAAAGCTCTAATGATGCGCCACCACCAGTTGATACAAAGCTCATATTATCAATCTCACCTGCCTTATCAACAGCATCAGCTGTATCACCACCACCAACCAAACTAAATGCATAAGTATCTGCTATATGATGTGCTAGATTAAATGTTCCTCGCGAAAATTGCCCTATTTCATATATACCAATTGGACCATTCCAGATAATAGTATTACTATCTCTTACAACTTCCGCAAAAAGTTTAATACTAGCAGGACCTGCATCAACTACCATATAATTTTTTGGGACATCTTGAACAGGTGTGATTTTTATATGGTTGTGTTCTTTTACGTCATCTGTTGATACAACATCAACGGGAAGATAGATTTTGACATTTTTTTCTTTCGCGTGATTTAAGATTCTTATAGCTTCATCTAGCAAATCATCTTCTACTAGCGATTTTTGCATATCATAACCAATGGCTTTAAGAAATGTATTACTCATAGCTCCACCGATAATAATCTTATCTACAACATCTAATATATTGTTAAGAAGTGCTAATTTTGATGATACTTTTGATCCGCCAACTATTAACAATACAGGCTTAATGGGACTAGCTAGTGCTTTAGAAAAAGAATCTATTTCTTTTTTCAGCAACAAACCAGCAACCTTTTCTTTTGCAAATCTTGCAATCCCATATGTAGATGAATGCTTTCTATGACTTGTGCCAAATGCATCGTTTACAAAAATATCGCAAATATCAGCAAGCTGTCTTGATAATCCTTCATCATTTTTTTCTTCACCTTCATAATATCTTATATTTTCAAGAAGTATAATTGACTTAGAATCTAAAGTAGAAATAATGCTTGGTAGATTCTCAATTCTTTCAATAAATACTACAGATTTATCAAGTAATCGCTCTAATCTCTTTATAATATGCTTTAGAGAGTATTTATAATCTTTGCCTTTTGGCCTACCAAGATGACTAACCAAAATAATATGTTCTGCTCCATTATCTATACAATAATTAATAGTGGGTATAGCTTCTCTAATTCTTGCATCATCTGATATATTAAAATCACTATCCATAGGAACATTAAAATCAACTCTAATTAATAATCTTTTATTTTCAATATTCACATCTTTTAAGCTCTTTACATTTTGCATAAATTCTATACTCTGTAGCATAATATTCCCTTATTTTTAATTGATGTAAGTTAAAGAAATTATTGTATTTTATTTTTACTTAAAATCCCTATCTATTCTCAACAAATAATATGTTTGTTTTCTTGCTTAAAAACAAACAAATAAGATAAATTATCATTGAAATAACAAAAAATACACTAAGAATCATACTTGGCTGCAACACCTCTAGCTTAAAAACAATGGCGATGATAATATAATTCATCACAAGCATCGATGACGCCAAGCCAAATAAAGAATGATACTCCCTCTTTAGCATGGATTTAAATGAAAATTCCATATCAGATTTTTCATAATTTTTAAATCTTGGAAAAAAGCAAGGTGTTTTGTTAGCCCAATTAGTATATTCATCTTTAAATTTATAGCTCAAAAATGCTTCTTCGCTATAAATAATCCTCTCATAATAAATCCAAAATGCCAATATAAAAGATAGTATTAAAAGCCAATTGCCAACCAAAATCACAGGACTAAGCATCATTAAAAAATTCCCAAGATAGAGAGGATTCCTGCAAATTGAATACAATCCCTTCGTATTTAACACAGCCGCCTTTTGCTCTTTTGTATTTCTGCCAGATGTATCCTTTGGGACAAAACCAGCAACTAAGATTCTAATAAATTGGCCCAATAATCCAACAAACAAAGCAATTACGATAAGAATATTATTATAAACACCAACCACACGGCCATGCACCCAATCATATACAAGAATATCTCCATAAAGTGGCGAACCATATGTAAAAATAGCAATAATCGAAAATGGAAGAATAAACAACGGCAAGTAGCTTCTATATCGAAATAAAAAATCTCCATCTTTTTTTAGATCATCAACAAGACGCATTAAAACTCCTAAGGCTTGATATAAAATCTAGAATTATAACTTAAAGTGTGAATAAATCATAAAGTTTTGATGATATTGTGTAGAAATGAATGGTGTCCCCAATTGGATTCGAACCAATGGCCTCAAGATTAGGAATCTTGTGCTCTATCCTGCTGAGCTATAGGGACATAAATAAAAAATCCCTAAGCTTTTAATAAAACTTAGGGATATAAATTTTTAAAGTAAAAACTAAAATTCTTAAAGTAAATTACTTCTTGCTAACTTTCATTTTAGCAACTTCATCTTTCAATGCTTTACCAGGTTTGAATTTAGGAACCATTTTGTCTGCAGTTTTATAAGTTTTATCACTACCTGGAACTTTACCAGTTTTAGCTTTTTGAATTGCAGTTTCAAATTTACCAAAACCAACTAATTCAACAGTATCTTTTTTTAATAAAACACTTTTTACTGCATCAGAAAATGCTGAAATCGCCTTTTCTGCTTCTTTTTTAGTCTCATAACCACCAACTTTTTTTACAACTTCAATAAAATCAGCTTTGTTCATAATATTCCTCCTTAATATGGTATTTTTAATTTAGACATCACCTATGAACGGCGATGATTATAGCATTATTTTTATATTTTGCAAGTGATTTATCCCAAAATATCGATATTTTACAAATAAAACACATTAATAAAATAATAAAAATTAAGCAATATTCATATATCATTCCAAAAAATATATACAATTTCAAAGAATATAGAGAGGAAATAATGTTTGCGATTAACGGGACAGGACGCATTGGAATCTGCACTGCTAGAATCATAGGACAAAGAAAAGATATAGAATTATCAGTGATTAACACAACAGCAAGTATCGATACGCTAGTGCATTTATTAAAATATGATTCTATACATAAAGATTTAAGTGGGAATAGCATCGATGGAAGCTTTGATGTAAAAAAAATTAATGAAAATACAATATCAATTGGAAATAGTAAAAATATAAAAGTCATTAGCAATAGAAACATAAATGAACTTGATTTTTCAAAATATGGCGCACAATGCGTTATAGAATGCACTGGAAAATTTAATTCACTTGAAGCATCAAAAGCACACATAAAAAATAATATAAAAAAAGTTGTCATTTCTGCACCCGCAGATAATGTGCCAATGTATGTTTATGGTGTAAATCACGATAAATACAGTGGAGAATCAATCATTTCAAATGCATCTTGTACTACAAACTGTCTAGCACCTATTATAAAAGTATTACATACTAAATTTGGCGTAGAATCTGGATTAATGACTACAATACATAGTTTTACAAATGATCAAAATGTATTAGATGTAAAACATAAAGATTTAAGAAGGGCAAGGGCTGCTAGTATAAATATGATCCCAACTAGCACAGGAGCAGCAAAAGCTATAGGTAAGGTTATGCCAGAATTAAATGGCAAACTAAATGGTATTGCAATAAGAGTCCCCACACCTGATGTAAGTTTAGTGGATTTAAGTGTAAGATTATCAAATAAAACAAATGCAGAATCAATAAATAATGCATTCATAGAAGCACAAAATGGATCAATGCAAGGAATTATATTAAATGATTTAGATAAAAGAGTATCAAGCGATTTTATAGGATCACCTTATAGCTCTATCATTGTGCCTGATAAGACAATTGTAATTGATGAAGTAAATGCAAAAATACTTGCTTGGTATGACAATGAAATGGGGTATAGCCATAGATTAGTTGATTTAAGCATATATGCAATGAAAAATTAAAATGTTAAAGTTCAATCAGAATCTCACAACACTAGAAAATGATATACAAAAAGAATCAATTGAGGCACTATATAAAGCTATGTGCAAAGAAAAAGATTCCAAAATTAGTGGATTTTTTAATCTACCATACGAAGATAAGGCAATTATAGATTCCAAAAAATACATAAAAGAGAATCTACAGATAATATCAAATATTCAGCATTTAATCATCATTGGCATCGGTGGAAGCTCACTTGGCGTAAAAGCAATAGATTCTATGCTTTCACACCTATCATATAGAAAAAATATTAATCTAAAATTTTTAGAGCACACAGATCCAATAAAAATAGAAAAATCACTAAAAAAAGTAAAACTAGATACTTCACTTTTCATAGTTATTTCTAAATCTGGCACAACTATAGAGACATCATCACTAATGAAATATGTGCTAAATAGATATAATCTCTTAAAAAATGCAAAAAATAAGCAACATTTATGTTTCGTAACAGATAACAATTCTCCGCTTCATCATTTTGGAAAATATCAAAAAATTCAAACACTAACAATTAATAAAAATATAGGTGGCAGATATTCTGTATTAAGCACAGTTGGAATACTTCCTCTTATGATACTTGGATATGATGTAGAAAATCTACTACTTGGAGCAAAAAAATTCTCTAAAAGATTCTTCGATTTTAAAGAAAAACATCTCCTAAAAAAAGCAATTTTCCTAGGGAACAATAGAGATAAATTTAATATTAATATATTATTTTCATACTCTAGCGTGTTTAAGGATTTTAATGCGTGGTATGTGCAATTATGGGGTGAAAGCTTAGGCAAACTAAATAGCTTTGGCAAACGCACAGGATTAACTCCAATAGCACTCATTGGTAGCATAGATCAACATTCATTTTTACAATTAATTGTGCAAGGTGTTATGGATAAAACGGTAACTTTTCTAAGTCTAGAACAAGAAAGTTACATTAATCCAAAGATTCCAGATTTAAAACTCAAATTTTTAGATTCTTGCAACTTTGTCAATGGAGAAAGCTTTGCTTTACTTTTGCAACAACAGCAAATATCTACAATGGAAGCAATACAAAAAGAAGGGATTCCAACTGATCATATAGAAATCAAAAAATTAAATGAGAAATGCGTTGGAGAGCTCATAATATATTACGAATTATTAACATCGTGCGTTGGAAAAATACTAGATATAAATGCATATGATCAGCCTGGCGTGGAACTTGGTAAAAAAATATTAGTAACAAAATTTAAGCGATAAGCATCAATATAATATTTTAAAATCATTGTATAATTTTATATATTGCCAAATGCAATTAGGATATTTTAAGAGGGGCAAATATGAAAAAAAGTGTAACAATTATTATGCTTTTAGCATTATTGATAAATCTTAAAGCAGAAGATATTATAGTATTAGCGGCGGCTAGCTTAAAATATGCCCTAGAAGATATAAAAACAGAATTTTTAAAAGATAGACCAAATGGTAAAATAAATGTCAATTATATAGCTTCAGGAAAAGCATATAATCAGATTATAAATGGTTCTCCAGCGCATTTATTTATTGCAGCAGACAATGAATATCCAAAAAAATTATTTAATGCAAAAGTAACAACTGATAAGCCGGTAAATTATGCAACAGGAAAATTGATATTATTTACAATTAACAAAAATGCAAAACTAGAATCTATTAATATTTTAAAAGATAAAAATATTAAACACATTGCACTACCAAATCCGAAATTAGCACCATATGGAGTGGCTGCAATGCAAGCTATGGAAAGTTCTAAAATATATAATGATATAAAAAGCAAAATTGTTCTTGGGGAATCAATAGGACAAGCAACACAATATGTCAAATCTGGTTCTAGTGAGATTGGTTTTAGTGCACTTTCTATGGTGATAAAAGATAAAGATGTAAATTATTCAATCATAGATAAAAATTCATATAGTCCAATACTTCAAGCTATGGTTCTCACAAATAATGGAGAGACTTCAAAACTAGCAAAAGCCTTTAAAAGCTTCATATTAAGCAATAAAGCAAAAGAAATCTTTGCAAGCTATGGATATGATAAGCCATAAATGAATAAAATTTATGCAGAAATAATCAATATTAAAAAAGAAAATAATATAGCATTCATCAAACTAAAAGATAAGCACGAAAATATCTTTAGCGTGTTAATGCTTGATTTTGGCAATCAAGATATACAAACTGGATTAAAATGCAATATTATTTTTAAAGAAAGCGAAGTAATGCTCGCACACACGCCATATATAAGTGCACGAAATAAATTTAAATCAAAAATTATAAACATAGAAGAGGATTCTGTATTTGCTAGAGTTGTTTTTGATTTTTATGGAGAAAAAATTCAATCACTTATCACAAAAGAAGCAAAAGATGAGTTAAATATCAAGATTGATGATACTTGCATCTGGTTTATAAAGTCAAATGAATTAATGCTTCAATTCTAAGAAAAATAGGGTAAAAATGGAATCTACTTTTATAGAAACGATGAATCTCACATTTAAAGTTTCATTTATTACTACATTTATATTACTGCCAATTGGTATTTTTCTTGGGTATTTGCTTGCATCTTATAAAAAGCAGATTCTATTGTTATTAGAAGTTGTCATATGGATGCCTTTAGTACTACCTCCATCTGTACTTGGTTTTTACTTACTTGTAGCATTCTCACCAAATAACACATTCGGAGCGTGGCTGCTAAATACCTTTGATTTAAAATTAGTTTTTAGCTTTGAGGGGATTATTATTGCAAGTGTTATTTTTTCGCTACCATTTATGGTAAATCCAATAAAAGATGGATTTAAAAATCTTCCACCATCATTAAAAGAGGCAAGCTACACACTTGGAAAAGGAAAGTTTCATACATTATTTTTTGTATTACTGCCAAATATAAAATCAAGTATATTACTTGGAGTGATAACTAGTTTTGTCCATACTATTGGAGAATTTGGCGTTGTGATGATGATTGGAGGAAACATACAAGGAGAAACAAGAGTTGCAAGCATAGCAATATATGATGAAGTAGAAAGTCTAAATACAAGCCTTGCTCACCAGTATTCACTGACATTATTTACAATTACTTTTGTTATCTTATTTATCATTTTTTATATCAACAAAAAATACTTAAAAGCATAGCAATGATAGAAATAAACATACAAAAATTACTAAATACACAAAATGGGCTAATCACACTAGATGTAAATACAAAAATACATAAACATACATTTCTAGGTATATTTGGTAAAAGTGGCGCAGGGAAAACAACATTACTTAGAATCTTAAGCGGTCTTAGTAAGCCAGATTCAGGTAAAATCATAGTTGATGGAGAAATATGGCTTGATACAGACAAAAACATCAATCTTCCTCCACAGCAACGCAAAATTGGATTTGTATTTCAAGATTACGCGCTATTCCCACACCTAAATGTATATCAAAATTTATGTTTTGGTCTAAAGAGTAAAAAAGATAGGTATAAAGTAGATGAAATCCTAAGTTTAATGGAACTAAATAACCTAAAATATGCAAAACCACATACACTTTCAGGTGGGCAAAAACAGCGTGTGGCACTTGCTAGAGCATTAGTATACAAAAGCAATATTTTGCTTCTTGATGAACCATTAAGTGCCATAGATAACGATATGAGATCTATCCTTCAAGATGAAATCATAAGGCTACATAAATATTTCAAATTAACAACAATAATGGTAAGCCACGATATAGGAGAGATGTTTAAATTATCAAATAGAATCTTACATCTAAAAGATGGAAAAATATTCAATGATGGAGATGCAAATAGTATTTTTACACAAAATAACATAAGTTCAAAATTCAGTTTCAGTGCTAAAATAATCGATATAGAGCAAAATGGTATAATCTTCATTGTAAAGATATTGGTAAATAATAACATAGCAATGATAACTATGGATAATGATGCACTAAATTACAAAATAGGAGATGAAATTTTAGTATCCACAAAAGCATTCAATCCAATAGTCTTTAAAATTTAATAAGGAATTTTAATTGCGTTATAGCCTTGATTTTAAAAATACATTTGATGAAACATTATTATTTTGGATAGAGAGATTCTTACATAGCAAGGTTGCAACATTATCATCAAGAAATGTAAAAAACAAAGAAATCTTGCATCAAACAATGAAAACCTTAAGATTTGGCATACAAAATATAGAACAACTACAGATTTTAATAAGAGAAGTAAGAAATAATGGTCTAATAGGGATCAACACATACGCAAATCCCTTAATCAAGCTTTTTTCATATCTTCAAACATTTGGTTTTGCTAGTATGAAAGAAATAGATGAAGAGATTCTAAGAGATTTTATCGCGGTAGCATGCAGTAGTCTAAGTAATGCTACAAAAAAAAATCACCGAATTGTTGTCATTGGATTTTTTGGTTTCATTGATAAACAAAATGAAGATGAAAATGGTAAATCATATATATTTAATATAGAGCTAAAAAATATTGGTGATATTCGTGGGAAAAGTGCAGAAAAATTACCATCATTTATGAATGAAAGTGAGCTTGAAAAATTTCTTAATGCAATCAATGATTATCCATTTTCAAAAAAAGTAAAAACTAGAAATCAATTGATTATAAAAACAATCATATACACTGGAATCCGCGTCTCTGAAGCCCTAAACATAAAATATAAAGATATAAGTGAAGATAATGATAGCTATATTATACAAGTTCGTGGAAAAGGAAATAAACCAAGAATTGTAATGATTCTAAAAAAACATATACAAGAATTGTTAGAAAACTGGAAACTTCAACAAAAAAATTTGGGAATAGAAAGTGAATATATATTTTGTAATTTTAGGAAGAAGATTCTAACACAAGCATATGTAAGTAGAAGTGTAGAAAATATATTAACTTACGCAGGAATTAGAAAAGAAAAAAATGGAGCACATATGCTTAGACATTCATTTGCAACACTTTTATATCAAAAAAGCCTTGATTTAGTCCTTGTGCAGGAAGCTTTAGGGCACGCAAGTATAGCAACTTCTAGAATATACACACACTTTGATAAAACAAGATTAATAAAAACTACTTCCATTATGGACAATCTTTTAAAATAGTCATTATTTTTAATTATTTTAATTATATTTTTGCAAATTTTAGTGCTAAAATACACTCTACTTGTAACATAAAACAAACACGCAACAAGGGGGATATATGCAACAAAGTGATTTGGAAAACAAGATTATTGAAAGCTATACTGGAATAGCAAAGAAAAATAGAGCAAGTAGAATGCCTGCATTACTAGACTATTTACAGAGTGCAACAGGATTATTTCTTGCTTTATTTATGATAGCTCATATGTTTTTTGTAGCAACTATTTTAATTAGTGATGAAGCTATGGATTCTGTAGCTAGATTTTTTGAATTAAGTTTTTTAAGTAGTGATGGAAAAGGTTATCCTTTTGTAGTATCAATTATTGCATTTATTGTATTTTTTATATTTATAATGCACGCATTACTTGCGATGAGAAAATTTCCTATAAATTACAGACAATATTTAAGACTTAAAACCCATAAAAGTACATTAAAACACAGTGATACAAAGCTATGGGTAGTGCAAGCATATACAGGTTTTGCGATGTTTTTCTTAGGTAGTGTGCATCTATATATCGTTATGACACAACCACAAACAATCGGTGCTATTGGATCATCATTTAGATTTGTTCATCAACATTTTTGGATTTTGTATTTAGTATTATTATTTGCAGTTGAATTACACGGATCAATTGGATTATATAGACTCGCTGTAAAATGGGGTTGGTTTGAAGCAAAAACACCAGAAATAACATTAAAGAGACTTAGAAATCTAAAAATTGTAATAAGTGTATTTTTCATTGTCTTAGGTTTAGCAACATATGCAGCATATGTTAAAAAAGGGCTAAGTTTAGATAAAAACACAAACTATATGATGGTTCATCAAATGGAAAACAAATAAATCAGGGGGAATAAATGAATATAGTATATTGTGATGCATTGATAATAGGTGGAGGATTAGCAGGGCTAAGATCGTCTATAGAGTGTAAAAAAAGAGGATTAAATACAATTGTCTTAAGCCTCATACCAGTAAAAAGAAGCCATTCCGCTGCGGCACAAGGTGGTATGCAAGCAAGTCTTGGAAATTCAAAGATGAGTGAAGGCGATAATGAAGATCTACATTTTATGGATACAGTAAAAGGAAGTGATTGGGGTTGCGATCAAAATGTAGCTAGAATGTTTGTTACAACAGCACCAAAGGCTATTAGAGAGCTTGCACAATGGGGTGTATCATGGAGTAGAATCCAAAAAGGAAAAAGAGAAGCAATCATTAATGCACAGAAAACAACTATAGAAGAAGAAGACTTTAGACATGGATATATACATTCAAGAGATTTTGGTGGAACAAAAAAATGGAGAACTTGCTATACAGCAGATGCCACAGGGCACTCTATGCTATATGCAGTTGCAAATGAAGCAATAAAAAATAATGTTGATATAAGAGATAGAAAAGAAGCTGTAAAAATCATCTATGAAGATGGGGTGTGCTATGGTGCAATAGTTAGAGATTTAATAACAGGCGAATTATCAGCATACATAGCAAAAGGAACAATGATAGCAACAGGTGGATATGGAAGAATCTATCAAAATACAACAAATGCTGTAGTATGTGATGGAGTTGGTGCAGCAATAGCACTAGAAACTGGTATAGCAAAACTTGGAAATATGGAAGCTGTGCAATTCCACCCTACTCCTCTAGTACCAAGTGGAATTCTACTTACTGAAGGATGCAGAGGTGATGGTGGTGTATTAAGAGATGTAGATGGATATAGATTTATGCCAGATTATGAACCAGAAAAAAAAGATTTAGCAAGTAGAGATGTTGTAAGTAGAAGAATGATAGAGCATATAAGAAAAGGCAAAGGTGTAAAATCTCCATATGGAGATCATATATGGCTAGATATTTCAATACTAGGCGAAGCTCACATACATAAAAATCTAAGAGATGTATATGATATATGTAAAATTTTTGCAGGAATTGATGTTACAAAACAATGGGCTCCAGTTAGACCAATGCAACACTATTCAATGGGTGGCATTAGGACAAACTACAAGGGTGAAACTCACCTAAAAGGATTATTCTCTGCTGGAGAATCTTCTTGTTGGGATTTACACGGATTTAATAGACTTGGTGGAAACTCTGTAAGTGAAGCTGTAGTATCAGGAATGATTATTGGTGATTACTTTAGTAATTATTGTGCAAATAAATCAATAGATATCAAAACAGCTACAATTGAAAAATTTATAAATGATGAGCAAAAGCATTTAGAAAATATCATTAATTCAAATGGGAATGAAAATGTATTTGCAATCAAAAGTAGAATGAGAGCAATAATGGATGACAAAGTAGGAATCTTTAGAGAAGGAAAAATACTTCAAGAAGCCTATGATGAGCTAGTAGAGCTATACAAACGAAGTAAAAATATAGGAATTACAAATAAACATATGCACTGCAATCCGGAACTAGAAGAAGCATATAGAGTGCCTAGAATGCTAAAAATAGCACTATGCGTAGCAAAAGGTGCATTAAATAGAACTGAAAGTCGCGGAGCACATACAAGAGAAGATTATCCAAAAAGAGATGATAAAGATTGGCTAAAAAGAACGCTTGCATCATGGAAAAATGAAAATGATAATACACCAACAATAGAATATGAAGATTTAGATATAGATAAAATGGAAATTCCACCAGGATATAGAGGATATGGTGCAAAGGGTAATATAATAGAAAATCCAAAAAGTGCTATACGACAGGCAGAGGTTGATAAAATTACAGAAGAAATGAAAGCAAAAGGTAAAGATAGATATGAAATTCAAGATGCATTAATGAATTTTGAATTACAACCACATTATAAAGCAAAAAATCAAAGATTAGGAGATGACAGATGAGTAATAGAATAATCACAATAAAAGCATTAAAATATGATCCACAAAGCGCGGTATATAAACCTCATTTCAAAGAATATAAATTAGAAGAAACAGATTCTATGACTATTTTTATAGCATTAACTCAAATTAGAGAAACACAAGATCCAAATTTAAGTTTTGACTTTGTATGTAGAGCGGGGATCTGTGGTAGCTGTGGAATGATGATAAATGGACAACCAAGACTTGCATGTAGAACATTAACAAAAGATTATCCTGATGGAGTAATAACCCTCGCGCCACTTCCTGCATTCAAGCTTATAAAAGATCTATCAGTAAATACAGGGGAATGGTTTACAGGAATGACAAAAAGAGTAGAAGGCTGGATTCATTCAAATAAAGAAAAAAGTATATCAGCACTTGAAGATCCAATTGAACCTAAAATAGCAGATGAGGTTTTTGAGCTTGATAGATGTATTGAATGTGGTTGTTGTATAGCTGGATGTGCCACAAAACTAATGAGAGATGATTTTATAGGAGCAGCTGGATTAAACAGAGTTGCTAGATTTATGCTTGATCCTCATGATAATAGAAGTGATGAAGATTTTTATGAATTGATTGGAAATGATGATGGAGTATTTGGTTGCATGTCTTTAATGGCATGTCAAGATTTTTGCCCAAAAGAACTACCATTGCAAAGTAAAATTGCTTATTTAAGAAGAAAAATGGTATCACAAGCATTTAAATAAAAAATCAATAGATTTACACTCTCTTATAAAATAACTGCTTTTAAGCAGAGATTCAAAAAAAAAATGTTTATAATTCATTTACTTTTACTCTATTATATTTTTAGAGTTAAAGAATTTACTTTTTGGAGAATAAAATGAAAAGAAGTGGTTTTTCAATGATCGAATTAGTATTTGTTATCGTAATCTTAGGAGTATTAGCAGCTGTTGCTGTTCCTAGATTTGTAACAACAAGAACTGATGCACAAGTTGCAATGGCAAGAAGTGATATTGCTAGCGTAATGAAAGCAATTCCTGCAAGAATCTTTGCTGAAAATATAGATCCTACACAATCTGCTCCTACTGGTTTTAGCAACTGGGGTGATTGGATGATAGATACAGGTGGATTAGATAGAGGTAGATGGGCAGTAGGTGGAAATGGAGCAAATGGAAATAATGGAATTCAACCACTTGGAAATGTGACTACTGGAGGTAATGCTGGGATTACTGGTGGATGTGGAGCAATAATTACATTAGATGTTGCAACTGGTAACCTAAAATTTGATCCTGCAAATATAAACCTAGCTGGAGGTTCTGGCCAAGGTGGTAATGGTGGAACATTCTGTAAAGGATTAAAAGAATCTTACCCAAGTGGAAGCAATAGAGTTATCCCTCTTGCAACAACAGGAGCTGTTAAATTCTAATTCAAAAATATAAATATAGTTCGAGTTTTTAACTCTAACTATGTTTAAAAACAATAAAATTGCATTTCTCTCTTCTTAAATCCTACAACCTTTGTAAAGCCTATGTCTTTTGCAATTTTTATACATTTATCTCTCATGTAACCTACTTGGTTTGGACTATGTGCATCACTGCTAAAGGTAATTGGTATATCAAGTTTATGTATAATTCTAAGTATTTTTATACTAGGATATAACTCACCTATAGTTTTTCTAAAACCAGCTGAATTAATTTCAATTACCATATTATTATCTTTTATAGATTCCAATGTTTTAATGATATAACTATCTAAACTAGGGCTTGGTGAATTATTAAAAATTTTTAATAAATCAAAATGCCCCACAATGTCAAACAATCCACTTTGAGCCATATTTGTAATAGATTCTAAATATTCAATCCACGCTTCATTGATGTCAATATTTTTATACACACCTATGAATTCTTCATTATCAAAGCCCCAGTTGTTTAAAAAATGAATAGAACCTATCAAGTAATCAACATCAGAATCTAGCACCTTTTTTTCGATCAAATATTCTTTTTTATTAATATAATCAACCTCAAAACCAACCCGAATATCTATCTTTTCTTTATATTGTTTTTTTAATTCCCTTATCTCTGTAATATAAGAATCTACCTCATCAAGTCCCATACGATACTTTTCATCAAATTTCATAGGAGCATGACAAGCAAATCCAAAGATATCAATATTGCAAGCAATAGCAGCATCAATATATTCATATAATTCACCCACAGCGTGATTGCATCGTTTTGTGTGATTGTGTAGGTCAATATTCATATTCAAATCCTTAATAGATGATTTGCTTCTTTTATAAAATACACTATGCCAAAATTTTTAAAAAATTCCATAGCATTCTTTGAATCTATAATTCTATCCTTACCACCTAAAAAAATAAAAATCTTAATACCCAAATGCTTTACTATAAGTAAATCATCATCTTTAAACCTAAAATAAAGAAGAGATTGCAAATCATCAAGTAATGCATTACTAGCAAAATCACTCAATGTATCATCAAGACCAATATTTTTGTAGAAATATTTCAAATAAAGCTCTTTGTTTTTCGTAAAGTTATTAATTTGAGAATCCAAAAAAGCAGTATCTCTATCGTTAAAAAACGCTGGTGAAAGCAGTATAAGCCTATTTATACGACTTTTGCAATGCAAAGTATAAGATAGCGCCTTTTGAGCACCGTAGCTAAACCCGCATACATCATAATCATTCAATATGATGCCAAAATCATCAAAAATATGAGTAAACAATCTAAGATCATTTTTTAAAGCAAATCCACCAAAAAATTTACTCAAACAAATATACCATCTTTTAATATATTTCTCAACTCTTCTTTTGTTATTTTTTCATTTTTTAATAATACTTCTTGTACTTCTTTTAAGACACTTTTTGAGCTATTAAAAAAGACTTGAAGCTCATCTTTGATTTTCTGCAATTCTGCTTGAATATCATTAGAATCTGATATGATCTTATCCATCATTGCATAATCTTCACTCATTTCATATGCAATTTGCTTTGCAATCCTTATATCATCTTTGCAATTTGTATAAGCCTCACCCATATGCATCTCTAAAACAACATTACCACTTAGCGCAATTTTTATCATATTGATTAAATCGCTTTTTGATAATATATTTTTATCAACCTTTTTAATCCCATCGCCAAGTAAAGTGATTTTATCAAAATCAATATCACACCAATACGCACTTATAGCCTTTGCAGCCTGATAGAGTGATAATATTTGTTTTTCTTCTTCACTAAAGCTTAGCTGTTTTTTAATCCCACTTTCAACCTTAGAATGAGATAAATAAAAGTCATCATTTGTAATTACTTTAGAATCTTTTCTTAATGCATTTAGTGAAGCTTCATTGACAAGTGAAGCAAGAGCAGCACCGCTAAAACCAACACTTTGTCGTGCTATCTCATCAATATCAACCATATGTTGCTTATCTTTTAAATAAAGTTCTATGATCTTTTTTCGCTCACTAAAATCAGGTAAATCAATATAGATTCGCCTATCAAATCTACCCGCCCTAAGCAATGCAGAATCTAACACTTCTATTCTATTTGTAGCACCAACAACAATCACACCTCTACTATCTTCAAATCCATCCATTTCTGTTAGAAGCTGATTTAAAGTAGCTTCCCTCTCATCATTTCTATTTTCACCTCGCGCCTTACCAACAGCATCAATTTCATCAATAAAAATGATGCTTGGGGCATTCGCCTTTGCTGCAAAGAATAACTCTCTTACGCGCTTTGCTCCCATTCCTACATAAATTTGTGCAAAACTTGATCCACTTTGATAAAAAAATGGAACATTTGCTTCACTTGCTATAGCCTTTGCTATCATAGTTTTGCCAACACCAGGAGGACCAACAAGCAATACACCTTTTGGAAGATGAATCCCCATTTCTTGATATTTTTTTGGATTTTTAATGTAATCAATAATCTCTAATAAATCATCTTTTACCTCTTGAATGCCAGCAATATCATTAAATTTGACATTTTTTACTTCTAAGCTTGATAATTGATGAATATAAGATTCTGTATTTAATTGATTTTGTATTTGCATTTCTGTATTTTTTGTCATTTGCTTTGGCTTGTTCTTTTTTCTAAATATTCTTGCAATGGCACTTATTAAAACAGCAAAACCTAACAATAAAATCACAAATACACCAATGCTTCCTAAAATTTCATAAAACATATATGAATTTTTTACTTCAATTGCTAAGCTATCTAAGCTTTTTAAATCAACTAAATCTTTTGCGATTTTATATTGATTGGAATCTGTGGAAATATACAAATATCTATCATCAATGAAGACTTTTTTAATATCTTTTTCTAGAAGGATATTATTTAACTCATTATTTGTTATCAAAATATTATTATCACGAGTAAATAAAACGCCACCAAGCAAAATAATCAAAATAATACCAACAGTAATAATAAATAAATTTCTAGATTTCTGCATAATTCATATCCTGCTCTACTTCATAATGATTAATTACAACCCATTTAGCGCGCAAATCATTATCACTTTTTATCCTAATTCTATTATAAAATTGATCTAAACCATAATAAAAATCACCTTTTTTCTTCTCAACCAATACATTAAGAGGTTGCTTATTTTCTCTAAAAGCTCTATTTTTTAATGCGATAATATTTTTTATCTTATGCAATCTCTCTTTTGCTTTATCCTTAGGGATATCAATTGTAAGTTTTGATGCCATAGTATTGCTACGAGGTGAGTATATAAAAGCGTGTATATGTGTCAGCGGAAGCATATGCAGCCTATCTATTGCATCATTAAAGATATCCTCACTTTCTCCAGGGAATCCAACGATAAAATCACTACCAATAGCAAAGCCTTTTTTTGCTATGTTTTCAAATAGTATCAAATCATCTTCAAATCTATTTAGTCTATTCATAGACTTTAACATAACATCATTTGTATGCTGCAACGCGATATGTAAATGCTTCTCCAAAAAGCTAGAATCTAGAATCTCTAAAAAATCATCTTTAATTTGCGATGGTTCTAAACTACCTAATCTTATGCGTCTAATTCCAGAGATCTTTGAAATATCAATAATTAATTGAGCTAGAGTGTTTTTATTGTCCTTGCCATAACTACCTAGATTCGTTCCAGTTAAGACAACTTCACTCACTCCATTATCTGCTAATTTTTTTATTTGAAGTAGAATCTTATCTCTATCATAACTCCTTGATTTACCCCTTACTTGAGGTATTATGCAGTATGAACATTTGAAATTACAGCCTTCTTGAACCTTTATAAACCCTCTTGATTTACCAACAAATTCACTTACAATAGTAGAATCTAAATGCGATAAATCATTTTTAATAAAAAACTTTTTTGGTTCATTTAATAGATTCTCTATATTTTCCTTGCTACTATGACCAAAAGCACCAAATATTTTATTATTATCAAATGCAATTTTACCGACGCTATCTAGTGCACAACCTGTAAAAAATATCTTTTTATTTAGCTTTCCTATCTTTGAGAGATAATCTTTCACATCACTATCAGCACCATTTGTAACTGTGCAAGAATTAATAACTATGATATCAGCTTCATTTTCATTATTTGCGAGTGAATATGATTTGAGATTCTCAATCATCACTTGAGTATCAAATATATTTGTCCTGCAGCCAAATGTCTTAAAGAAGACCTTCATTATTTTCTCCTATAAAAGAGTTTTTATCTTTTGAAATCACCGTTGTTGTAGGATATGAAATCTCAATATCCTCCTCCTTACTAAATGCCTCAATAATAGCACCAGAAATCACACTATTTAACATCAATGTTGCATAGCAATTTGTCTGAAACCAGATTGAAATCTTTACACCATTTGGCACGATAAAACTAAACACTCTAGGTTCGACATTTACATCGCGTATAGAATAATCAATTTTTAATTTTGTTAGCTGTTTTCTAGCTGTCTGCGTATATCCAATAGAGTATTTTTTAGCAATATCACTTGCAATGATTAATGCTTTTTTGTAATTACTATTAAATGTAATGGTAATATCTACGCCGTCCCATACTGTTTTCATACCAGAATGCGAATAATTCGCAATCATCGTAGTAAAAATAAAATTATTTGGAATAAATATAATCCTACCTGCGCGGCGATTTTCAGTATAAGATGCATATGTAACATCTTCGTATATTGTAATTCTTAACATAGATATATCAATAACATCACCTATATAAGTCGTGCTATCTTTTACAATTCGGATTCTATCACCTGGCTTAATACTTCCACCACCAATAATCACCAAATACCCAAGACAAGACATAAACCAATCTTTCATAGCAATAGCAAGACCTGCGGATACAAAACCAATAATTGCAACTATGTATGTAACATTTTCTATATATGCAAAAATTAATATAAATACGATAATGCTTAGATTGACAAAATTGACAAGTTTATTGATTGTATATGTTTTTGCACTTTCACTTCTTTGAACATATATTTTTAATATCAATTTCACTACAAAAGAAATAAGAAAAATAATAGCAACTGCAATTGCAATATATAAAAGCTTTAAAAATTCTCTTTTAATCTCTTCTTGAACTTTTTGAATATCATTATTTGAGTTTTTATTAAAAATATCAACATAAACACTTAAAATTTTATTTGTAGATTCTAATTCTAATAATATCTCTTTTGTCTCTTTTAATTCTTTTGTATCATTTAGTGCTTCTAAGATCTCTATCTTCCTATGCAATTTATCTAACAATATCTCCAAACTTGCTAAATTACCATTGATAATTCCGACTTGTGCTTTTAAATTTTTAATATACGATAATCCAGCCGTGATCAAAAATGGATTAGTAATATTTGGCATATCAGCTACATTTTGCGGAGTAATTAGATCTTTATATGGCTCATTTTTATAATTATGCAATAACTCTTCTTGCCTCTTGATCGTATGATATTTTTGCTCCAATAAATTTACTTGGTTTTGAATTTCTTTTGTATGAGGAAGCTTTTTTAAAGATTCTAATTTTTCTTCTATATCAATCATTTCATTATATGCGGCATTATATTCATTATAATTTTTATATTTTAGAATCCAAGGATTATCTTTTATATAACGATTAATTAAGTCAAGTTCGCTATAGTATTGCCTTTGTATAGCATTATTATCCTCAATAGCACCAAATAAAAAATTAAAGCATAAACAAATAATAAAAACTCTAATCACTTAAAAATACCAATACATCAAATCATCTACTCATAGCTTCAAATAATAATTCTTTTGGTGGATTTGTGATGATTTTCATATCACCAATACCATTTGGGATCACAAATCTTAAGTTACTATTTTGGCTTTTTTTATCTAGGAATAATCTATGATAAAAATCATCTAAATCTGAGATTTTATACTCTGTTGGGATATGATATTTTTTTAATAAATTTGAAATTCTAATGGAATCTTTACATTCAAGCATACCCAAAAGCACAGCAAGATTATTTGCCTTACACATACCCATACCCACACTCTCTCCGTGCAAATACAAAGAATAATTACCAAGCAATTCAATAATATGACCAAAAGTATGACCATAATTCAAGCCAGCTCTAATGCTATTCTCTTTTTCATCTTTGCTTACAATATCAGCCTTTAATGCCACACTTCTGCAAATAGCATATTGTAGATCTTTTTTAGAATCTACTAAATTTACATTTTCTAACCAATCAAAAAAATCTCTATCAAAACACACTGCAATTTTTATTATCTCACTAATTCCAGCACTAAACTCTCGCTTTGGTAGCGTATCTAAAAAATCAGTATCAATATAAACTGCTTTTGGCTGATAAAATGTGCCTATTAGATTCTTTCCAAATGAATTATTAACACCGGTTTTCCCACCCACACTAGCATCAACTTGAGATAAAAGTGTAGTAGGTATAGATATAAAATCAATTCCACGCTGATATATTGATGCTGCAAATCCACTCATATCACTAATCACACCACCACCAAATGCAATAATTAACGATTTTCTATCAAGCTTATGAATAAAAGCATTTTCTAAAATATACTCGATACTTGAGAGATTTTTGTATTGTTCGCCATCTTTTATCGTGCAAATAAAAATATTTTTAGAATCTAAACAAGATAATATTTTATTGATATGTAACGCACAAATATGCGGATTTGTAACAATTAAAATCTTGCTATATGAGTTCGATAATGCATTTAAACCATAAAGATTTCCTATATTTATATTATAAGTTTGATTGTTTGTGCTTATTTGTATAACTTCTGGCATCTATTCACTCTCGTTGATATTAGAAACTAAATTTTACGAATTTTTACTTAAAATCATTATTACACAGGTATTAACATTTGCGGGTTTTTGTCTATATTTAAAGATAGATAATCTGCATTTTTATTTAGCAACCAAAAGATTCTACGCTTTAATAAATCAATTTCAAGTGGTATAAATTGTATTAACTTTTCATCACTTCTATGCAGCCAAAAAATAGGATTCTTATTACTTGTGTGTTCTATTGTTATGCGTTTATTAAATACTCTTCCTATATTTTGATAATAAGTAGCAATTTTTGCATTGTAATCATTATCCAGCTCAAATTCATATAATTTAATACCACAATTAAGCTGTGATGCAAAATCAACAAGAGAATGCGAAATATTCTGCACGTGCCTTGAATTTTGCGAACAAAATATTAATGTCGTTTCTAATTCTTGTAATCGCGTATTTTTACCAATCTTTAAAATAGGTGCATTTGCTTTGTAGAGAATCCTTCTATTCTTATTTTGTTTAAATACACTTGGCGCAACCACAATCAAACCTATTTTGTTATTAGAATCTTCTTCTATCTTTTGATAAATACTCTTTGAATCATAATCAACATTAATAATCACACCATCTTTTTGTATAGATTTAATATGAATTAATTTTTCAATATTACTTGGATTTAGTATATTAATTATTAATTTTTCATTTTTTATTTTTTTATGCAACCAAAGAGAATCTGTAATAATATGATCAATTTCATTTTGAGAATAAGTAGCAAAATCAATATATACATAAATATCAATACCAAATGGTGCAGGAAAATTTCCTGTATTTGAAATAACCTTCTTATAAACATTATTTAACACCATTGGGTCACCAATAACAAGCAAACTATCATTTGGCTGTATCATCATTGATTTTCTAGCAATTAAAAAGCTATTTTTTCTATAGATTCCAGCAATCCTCCAGCCTCTTTGCTGAATTGATCCAATACTGATATATGAATATGCGCTTCCAAAGGGGATATTAATCTGCATAATCTCGCCTTTATTTAGCCCAAAACCTCTAGCAATGCTAGGAATATTTGGTATCTTACTAATTAGTGTTCTTGCAGTAATAAAACTAGTAGATATCGTGTTTAGATTTGGATCATCTAGTAATTCCTGCCTTACTTGTGATTTAGATTCACATGACATAATAATTGGAATATCTTTATTGATATTTCTAATAATTGAACAAACTTCATATTGCTCATCTTTATCTTGCATTATTACAAATACATCATACAAATCACT
This sequence comes from uncultured Helicobacteraceae bacterium, assembly GCA_944323755.1. Classification (GTDB taxonomy): domain Bacteria; phylum Campylobacterota; class Campylobacteria; order Campylobacterales; family Helicobacteraceae; genus NHYM01. Next base: position 446,700 of record CALUTR010000001.1, on the reverse strand, counting down.
TGTAACAAGTGGTTCAAGCCTAGATCTTGCCAATGGATCAAAATGATAAAATTTAAATGACGATGAAAACTTCAAAGAAGCTATCTCTGCATCATTAGAAATAATAGTGTAATAATTATTGCTAAAATACTTTTCAAGCAAAGCTTCTATAAAAATCTTGGCAATTTTTCCATCTGCAATAATTAGAATTTGTTTCATTAATCACCCTTAAGCTCTTTTAAAAGCGTTATTTTATTAAAAATATAGTTATAATTCCACAATGATTTGGAAATTAGAAGCAAAAGACAATAAAGCAAGAGCTGGTTTTTTAACATTAAATAAAAACATCATTCAAACACCTGTATTTATGCCTGTTGGGACACAAGCGTGTGTCAAAGGGCTTGACTTCAATGATATTCATAATATTCACTCAAAATTAATACTTGCAAATACATATCATTTATATTTGCGCCCAAATGATACAACAATAAAAAATATGGGTGGATTACATAAATTCACTGGATTTAATGGAAGTTTCCTCACAGATAGCGGTGGATTTCAAGCATTTAGTCTTGGTGGAAAACCAAATGAAGATGGGATATTGTTTAAAAGCCATATTGATGGAAGTAAGCACTTTTTTACACCAGAGAGTGTGCTTGATATACAATACAATTTAAATAGTGATATTATGATGATTTTAGATGATTTAATAGCCTTACCAAATACAAAACAAAGAATCCTAGAATCTATAAAAAGAACAACAAATTGGGCAAAACGATCTATAAAGCATCATCATCAAAATATAGAATCCCACACAAACAACAAAATATTTGCAATCATACAAGGTGGAATAGATGAAGAAGCAAGGAAAATATCGGCAACAGAACTAACAAATCTAATGTATAACAATACAGAATTTGATGGCTTTGCAATAGGCGGACTTGCTGTTGGTGAAGAAAAAAATGCTATGTATGAAACAATAGATATAACAACAAATTATATGCCAGAAAATAAGCCTAGATATTTAATGGGAGTTGGAACACCTCAAGATATTATAGAGGGCATCTATCGCGGTGTTGATATGTTTGATTGCGTGATGCCAACTAGAAATGCAAGAAATGGAACGATATTTACAAGATTTGGGCGATTAAGCATAAAAAATATGAGTTTAAAAGAAGATTCTAAGCCAATTGATGAATGTTGCAAATGCTATGCTTGCACGAATTTCTCTAGAGCATATCTAAACCATCTATACAAAGCAAATGAACCACTTTACATAAGACTTGCAAGCATACATAATTTATATTTTTATTTAGAAATTACAAGACTTGCGCGAGAAGCAATCATTAACAACAAATTCTTAGCTTGGAGAAAAGAGATGCTATCTAATCTCAATTAAAATTCTCCATCAAATACACGCCTAAAAATACTATCCACATTCTTTTTATAATACTCATAATCAAAGCACTCTCTTATGTCATTCTCACTTAGATGGCTTGTTAACTCACTATCTTGCAATAAATACTGAAGATATAAACTTTCATTGTTTTCATTAAGAGCACTTTTGCCATTTTGTAAATCTTCCCACACTCTCATAGCATTTCTCTGCACGATTTTATAAGCATTTTCCCTACTAATACCCCTTTTAGGAAGCTCTAATAAGATTCTTTGAGAAAAAACCAATCCACCTGTTAATGCAAGATTTTTTAGCATATTTTTTTCATATACGACAAGATTCTCAATTAAGCCGCTTAATCTATGAAGCATAAAATCTAATGTAATGAATGCATCTGGCAATATAAATCTTTCAACAGAACTATGACTAATATCTCTTTCGTGCCACAATACTACATTTTCCATAGCAGGCATTACATATGAACGCAAGATTCTACAAAGCCCTGTTATATTTTCACTAAGAACTGGATTTCGTTTATGAGGCATTGCACTGCTTCCTTTTTGCCCACTTGAAAAATACTCTTCACATTCATAAACTTCCGTTCTTTGAAAATGTCTAATTGCAACTGCAATTTTCTCACAACTACTAGCAAGTAGTGCTATTTCACTAAATAATCTTGCATATCTATCTCGTTGAATTACTTGATTGCTAATTTTTGCACACCCAAGACCTAAATCTTTGCAAACAAATTCCTCTAATTCCATTGGTGAATGAGCCATATTTCCCATAGCACCGCTTATTTTTCCAATACATACAATTTTAAGAAGTGATTTTAAGCTATCTAAATGCACCTTAATTTCATCATACCAAATACTAACAACAAGACCAAAAGTAATTGGTTCTCCATGAATCCCATGACTTCTTCCCACCATAAGAGTATCTTTATATCTCAAAGCTTTATCTTTTAGCTTTGCTAAAAGCATTTCCATATCATCAATAATAAGCAGCAAACTATCCCGAATCTGCAATGCAACAGCTGTATCAATAGTATCACTACTTGTTATTCCATAATGAAACCATCTATTCTCCTCACCTAAAGAATTAGCTACAGAAGTCGTAAATGCTATCAGATCGTGTTTTGTAATTTTTTCAATCTCTTCCATCTCATCTATGTCAAATTTAGCATTTTCAACTATTTTTTTACACTCATCATCATTGATCAAGCCAAGATTATTCCAACCACGCACAACGGATTTTTCCACCTCTAGCCAAGCATTAAATTTTGCCTTTTTGTCCCATAATCTTTTCATCTCATCTCTTGAATACCGCTCTACCATAAATACTCCTAAAAAAATTTTTAAAATTAAAGCAAAATAGCTATAATTATTCAATTTTAACAAAGGGCGATTATTTTGAAAAAGATTACTCAATTTGTTAGTTGTGCTGGTTGAGCTGCAAAAGTAGGTCTGGAAGATCTAAAACAAATCACAAAAAACTTAAATCAGCCAAAATATGATGAACTATTAGTTGATTTCAAAGATAATGATGATTGCGGTATCATAAAAGTAGATAATATTATACTGGCTCAAAGCCTAGATTTTATCACTCCAATTGTAGATGATCCATTTATATATGGTCAAATTGCAGCTGCAAATTCACTTAGCGATGTATTTGCAAAAGGCGCAATACCAAAGAGTGCTATGAGTATTTTTATGTGGGATAAAGAGCATTTAAATACAGATGAAGCAAATGAAATATTACAAGGTGCATTAGATAAACTTATAGAATGCAAATGTCCGTTAATTGGGGGGCATAGTATAAATGATAATGAGCAAAAATTTGGGCTTAGCGTTACAGGTGTTATCTACAACTCCATATATTATAGAAATAATACTGCAAAAATAGGAGATAAAATCATACTCACTAAGCCTCTTGGAAGCGGGATTCTATCTACAGCTATGAAAAATGGAAAAATAGAATTCAACAAAAATCTAGATGTGGTAAAATCAATGACTACACTAAATAAATATGCAATTAATATTGCAAAACAATTTAATATACATGCAGCAAGTGATGTAACAGGCTTTGGACTACTTGGGCATATGCTAGAAATGGTAAATAATGATATTTCAATTGATGTATATTTAAATAATATAAAACTATTTCACAATGTTATTGAATTAGCAAAAGCTGGAGTTATACCAGGTGGTAGCTATCAAAACAAAGCTGCACTAGAATCTAAAATAAAAAATGATACAAATATTGATGATATTATTTACTATGATGCACAGACTTCAGGTGGTCTTTTAATAGCTTTAGATTCTAAAGATGCAGATGAATTGAATAAAATCTTCAATGATGAAGGTATAGATTCTAGCATCATAGCACAATGTATAAGTAAAAAAACATATGATATTTATTTAAAATAAAATAATAATTAAATAATAATTTTTATTAAAATAATATAATACTCCAATTATTAATACAAACTAGGAGTAAAAATGAAAAACAAATATGATTTTTCAATGATTGAATTAGTGCTTGTTATCGTGGTAATTGAGGCATTAGCAACCATTATAATTCCTAGATTTATGACAACTAGAAAAGAAGTGTAAATCACAATGATAAAAGATGATATTGCAACAATACTAAAAGATGTCCCCTTAAGAATATTTGCTGAAAATTTAGATCCAACAAAAACTACACCAGAAGGGTTTGACAATTTGGGTATTGGATAATTGATACTGCTAGTTTAGATAAGAATATATGAAAAAGCAAATATAATCAATAATCTTAATAGTGAAAATAGCATATCACAAATTGAAAATCAAAGAATTCAATATATAGGCATAAATACAAAAGATGAATGCGAAAGTATAATAGGGATTAATACAAAAGATGGGACGCTAATATTCAATCCATTTGAAATAAAAATTAATAACAATAAAAATACATTTTGTAAGGCATTAAAAAAATCATACCCAAATGGATCAAACAAAATCATACCACTTAGCTCAACAAAGAAAGTGAAATTTTAAATTGGCAGAAAAGATAACTATTTTATCTTTTCTAAATACTCTCCTGTCTCTGTATTGATTCTAATAATTTCACCTTCTAATACATGAAATGGTATCTGTACTACAGCGCCAGTTTCTAATGTCGCAGGCTTTTTTGAAGAAGATGATGTATCGCCTTTAAAGTTTGGTGCAGTCTCTGTAATCATCAACTCAACAACTTGAGGCACATCAACAGATATGGCTTTATTGTTATGGAATAAAATAGAGACATTAATCCCTTCTTTCATCCATTTTGATACATCACCAACTTGATCATCATTTAATGCAATTTGCTCATAAGTTTCATTATCCATAAATTGAAAATAATCACCATCGTGATACAAATATTGCATAGCCTTTTCTTCAATATTTGGCTCATCACACTTATCGCCAGCGTGAAATGTTTTTTCTATCACTTTACCATCTAAAAAAGACTTTATTTTTGCTCTAACAAATGCAGGACCTTTTCCTGGCTTTACATGTTGATATTCAACAATTCTATATGGAACACCATCAATTTCTATTTTTAAACCTTTTTTCAAATCGCCCATTCCTATGGCCATTTCTACTCCTTATATTTTATTGCTACTTCCTAGAAGATTCATACGCTCTATGATTAATTTTTTGATCGCTTCTTTTCCAGGTGCAAAAAACTTTCTTAAATCAAATTGTGTATTATCAGCATTTGCAACCTTGCGAACTTCAGCAATAAATGCAATCCTTAGATCAGTATCAGTATTAACTTTATTAATTCCACCTTTTATTGACTCTTTTAAAAACTCAAAAGGCACACCTTTAGATCCTTTTAAATCACCACCAGTGGATAAAAAAGAATCTTTTACATATTCAGGGATTGCACTTGCCCCATGAAGCACTAATGGGATATTTGTTAATTTTTTTACTTCCTGTAATCGCTCAAAATCCAACTTTGGCTCACCTTTAAATTTAAAAGCACCGTGACTTGTACCTATTGCAGGTGCTAAATAATCAACCTTAGATTCTCTTACAAACTGCTCTGCTTCCTTTGGATTAACTAATACTGCATCTTTTTCGCTTACAGAGATATTGTCCTCAATACCCATCAATCTCCCAAGTTCTGCCTCAACACTAACACCTCTACTATGTGCCATCTCGACTACTTTTGAAGTTTCTTCTAGATTCTCTTCAAAAGGGTGGTGAGAAGCATCAATCATAACAGAAGTAAAACCTGCATCAACAGCAGCTTTGCAAGATTCAAATGTTGTCCCATGGTCTAAATGAAGAGCTACTGGTATATGAGCATATTTTTGCGATAGAATCTTTACCATTCCAACCGCCATATCAATACCCATATACTTTATTGCACCTTCGCTTGCTTGGACAATAATAGGAGAATTTGCTTCATTTGCAGCTTCAAAAATAGCACTCAACATTTCATAATTTACAAAATTGAAGGCACCAACACCATAATACTCTTTGTGTGCTTTTTGCAAAATCTCATTACCAGTAACTAGCATATTGCAACCTTATTTATTTCATTTCTATTTTAGCTTTTTTGCGAAGATCTTGAGCGATTTTTGATACATTTTCTCTAAATTTAATAAGTTTTAATTCTTGTTCCAATCTTGGCTTTGCCTCTTCATAACTTACTACACTTTGTGGATTTTTAGTTTTCAAAAAGATTATATGATAACCAAAGTCAGTTTTTACAGGTGTTTTTGTATATGTATTTTCTTTCAAATCAAATGCAGCCTTAGAAAATGATGGAACCATTTTATCTTTTGCAAAAGTCCCTAAATCTCCACCATTAGCTGCACTTGGATCTTTTGAATATTTTTTAGCTAATTCTATAAATTTCTCTTCAGCTTTATCAGCTTTTACTTCATTTAATTGCTTTATAATATCTTTTGCTTCTTTTTCACTATCTACTAATATATGCCTTGCATTAGCCGTCTCTGGCACAATTAATCTATCTTTATTATCATTATAGTATTTCTTGATTTCGCTATCACTTACTTTAATATCATCAACCTTTTTTCTCATCCACAACTCAAGAACCATAGTATCCTTAAAATCCTCTAAAGCATCTTTATACTCTTGAGTATCTTCTAATTTATCTTTTTTTGCTTCGATTGTTAGCAGTTTTCTTTCTATTGCTTGTTCTACAGCTTTATCTTGCATTTCTTTTGGAAGCGAATTAAAATCAACATTAGGCATTGCTTGTTGTAAAAATAACATATCTTTATCAGTAATCTCTTCGCCATTTACTACAGCATAAACTTTAGCATTCAATGAGCTAATAAGTATTCCTGCTAGACATAAACTTAATAAAATTTTTTTCACATCTCTCTCCTAGTATTACAGAAAATTAAGTGAAAATTCTACAATGTAGCGTGCTTGTATGTCAATAAAACATTCAATAGGAATCCCTAAAGCACTCCATTTCATCATAAAAACTATTCCACAATCCAACTCTATTTTCAATAGCTAGATTCTGTAAATGAAGCAATCTATCTAAAAATTCGGAATTAAGCACACCATTGCTATTTACGACGCCATATCCAGACTTAATAATCTCTTCACTTAAATTGAGATTCTTATACTTCACTATACAAAATCCATTTTCAAAACTAACGCTATATAATTGTTCTAAATCAAGATTATTTTGAAAAAAGCCAATTGATAGATTACTCATTTTACGAAATTTATCATTGACACATTTATTAGAATCCCCATAAAATGGCACTGCAACACCAAGTAAAGAGCATTCAAATGCGCCTTTATAAAGCCTAAATACAAGTCTATTTGGATTATAGTAGCTATTTAACAATAATTTATATTCAATGCCAAATACAATGCTAATACAAAGCATAATAACAATCAACAATCTCATAGTATAGATTCCACCAATGATTTTGTGTAGATATTTTTAGGATTTTCAAGTATGTCAATGCTTCCACTATCAATTATTTTCCCATTTTTAAGCACTATTAAGCGATCACAAATACATTTAACAATATCTAAATCGTGAGTGATAAAAATATAGCTTAGATTAAATTTATTTTGCAAATCTAATAATAATTCCAATATTTGCTTTTGTGTGATTTTATCAAGCGCACTTGTTGGTTCATCTAAAATCAGTATTTTTGGCTTCAAAATAAGCGCCCTTGCAATAGCCACTCTCTGCCTTTGCCCACCACTTAATTGATGTGGATAACGATGCAAAAAGCTATGATCTAATCCCACAAGCTCTAAAAATTCTTTTGCAAGTGATAAAAAGTTACAATCTGCTTTATTATGTATCTTAACACCTTCTGCGATGATATCTATTACCATATGGCGTGGATTAAGCGATGAATATGGATCTTGAAAAATAATTTGTATATTTCTTCTAAATGCTCTAAAATCCTTGATATCTTTATAATTTAAATTACAAAATATAATATCTCCATCAAAATCAATTAAATTAATTAATGATAAACAAAGTGTGCTTTTACCACTACCACTCTCACCAACAACACCAAGAATCTCACCTTGCTTTAGATTAAAATTAATATCAAATAAAATATTTTTATATATATTTTTGCCTAGAATCTTTCTTTTTTCAATATATTTTTGATGTAAATTTTTAACATCTAATATATTTTCATCTTGCACTTTCCTTGAATTTCTATTAATTTTTGATGATGACAAAAGATTACACAGATAGTCACTTTTGGGCATAGAAAGAATATCGCTTTTGCCACCCTCTATGATTGCTCCATTTCTAAAAACAATTAAACTATGCGAGTATTTAGCAACGATTTTTATATTATGTGTTATTAAAATAATAGCAATTCCAAATTTTGCACTCAATTGCATAAGTAAGTCAAGAATCTGAATCTGAAGATTCGCATCAAGCGCTGTAGTAGGCTCGTCTGCTATGATTAATTTTGGCTTATTTGCAATAGAAATAGCAATCAAGATTCTCTGTCTCTGTCCCCCACTTAATTCATATGGATAGCGATGCAAAAAGCTACGATCTAATCCCACAAGCTCTAAAAGCTCTATGGCTTTTTGCAATAAAAATTGATGACTTGCTGTTTGATTGTGTATTTTTATGATTTCAAATATTTGCTGTTTAATAATATGAAGTGGATTAAGGGCACTTAATGGCTCTTGTGGTATATATGAAATAGAATTTCCACGAATATGATCTAGCTCAATTGCACTAAGATTCAATAAATTTGTATTATTAAATAATATGCTACCACTTATATTTTTGATACTTTTTTTATCCAATAATTGCAAAATACTTTGTGAAAGCAATGTTTTTCCACTACCACTCTCACCTATAATTCCAAATACTTCACCACATCGCACACTAAAATTGATATTTTGCAATTTAAAACTGCCAAAAAGATCTAAATTAAAATCTCTAACTTCTAAGATATTATCCATTTATAGACCTACTTTTATCAACGCTATTTCTTACACCATCACCAATAAAAACAAGCAAAGACAAAATAACACTTAATGCAATAAAGCCTGTAATGCCAATATGTGGGGATGCTAGATTCTCTTTTCCTTGATTTAAAATCTCACCAAGAGATGCATAATGCACAGGAAGACCAAAACCCAAAAAATCAAGTGAAGTTAAAGTTGCAATAGAACCTGCAATAATAAACGGGAAATATGTCGTTACGGACACAAATGCATTTGGCAAAATATGTCTAAAAATAATACCAAAATCACTCACACCTAAGGCTTTAGATGCTTTAATATAATCAAAATTCCTAATTCGCAAAAATTCTGCCCTCACAAGAAGTGATAAACCCATCCAAGAAAATAAAATAACAAATAATAAAATAATGAAAAATGTAGGTGCAATAAAGCTAGATAATATGATAATCAAAAATAAAATTGGCATAGAAGCCCATATTTCTATAAATCTTTGGGATAGTAAGTCTATTTTTCCACCATAATATCCAGAAATGGCACCATAAAAAATACCAAATAATATACTAAAAAAACTCGATATAAAACCAAATAAAAGAGAGATTCTAATGCCATAGATAAGTCTAGCAAGTAAATCTCTACCTTGATCATCTGTCCCTAGTAGGTGTATTGCATTTGGTGCGATAGGAGGAGGATATGGTAAATCATAAATAATCGTATCATAACTATAAGGTATAAGTGGCCAAATAACAATAGAATCTTTTGTAAGATCAGTAAAATATGGATCACTATAATCAATATAATTTAAAAATTCTCCACCAAAATCAACTTCAGCATAATCATAAAAAATAGGAAAATAAAATCTAGAATCTTTATATACAAAAATAGGCTTATCATTTGCGATAAATTCAGCAAATAAAGTAAAAATAAAAATAAATGATAAAAGTAAAAATGAATAATAAGCAAGTTTATTTGCTTTAAATCGTTTAACAAAATCCGCCATTATTATCTCTTTTCAAAATCTATACGCCTATCTACTAACACATAAATAATATCACTAATTATCCCCATAACAAGACCAAGCAAAGTAAAAATATATAATGATGCAAAAATTACTGGATAATCTCTATTTATGATTGCCTCATACCCTAAAAGACCTAATCCATCAAGGCTAAATATAATCTCTATCATCAATGAACCTGTAAAGAACATAGACAAAAAAGCATTTGGAAATGATGCTATAACAAGCAACATAGCATTCCTAAAAATATGTCTATACATAACCTGCCTATCGCTTAAACCCTTTGTCTTAGCTACTAATACATATTGCTTTGACATCTCATCTAAAAAAGAATTCTTAACAAGCAAGCTTAGTGTTGCAATACCACCTATTGTAATACAAACAACTGGCAATATAATATGCCAAAGATAATCTAGTATCTTTGAATAAAAGTTCAAATCATCAAAATCCTCGCTTACAATTCCTTGAAGTGGAAAAATACTAAAATAATTACCTCCACAAAATAAAATAATAAATAAAATTGCAAGCAAAAATGATGGTATAGAATATGCAATAATAATTGTGATACTTGAAAGAGTATCAAATGTTGAGCCATTTTTTACAGCTTTTCTAATGCCAAGTGGAATAGATATAAGATAAATCAAAATTGTGCTAAAGATTCCAAGCGAGATAGATACAGGGAGTTTTTCTTTTATGATATCAACTACCTTATCCTTTCTATAAAAACTTTCTCCAAAATCAAATACGATATAGCTTTTTATCATAGCTAAGAATCTATAAACAAGTGGCTTATTAAATCCATATAATTCTTTTATTTCATCAAGCAATTCTTCATCTAAACCTTGCTTGCCTTTATAAAAATCATTTTTTTGATATGTTTCATTTGTAGCAAGGGTATTATACTTTGCAAGCATAAGCTCAACTGGACCACCAGGTGCAAACTGAATAATAATAAAATTAATACACATAATACCAAACAATGTGGGCAACAAAAGAAATAATCTTTTATATAAATAATGTATCATTTAGCCCACCAAGTCCATATATCAAAATCATATAATGGAGAAACTTGCGGATATTTAAATTTATCCCAATATGCAACTCTAAAGTAATTAGAATAAAAATGTGGTATAACATAATACCCCCACAGTAGCAATCTATCTAACGCCTTTGTATATGCTATTTGCTCATCTTTACTTTTTGCATTTATAATATTTTCAATTAAAAAGTCTATATTACTAGATTCTATCCTTGCATAATTTTTACTTCCATTTGTATTAGCACTTTTAGAACTCCAAAAATACCTCTGCTCATTACCAGGAAACAATGACTGCGGTATCACTGCAACAATCACATCATAATCAAAATCATTTAATCTATTTACATAACTACCAATATCCATAGTCCTTACACTAGCCTCAATGCCAAGCATTTTAAGATTCTCAATAAAAGGCAAAACAACACGCTCCATAGCCTTAGAAACAAGTAGAATCTCAAATTTAAATTGCTTGTTATCTTTGTATAATTTATGATTAATGGATTCAAAACCAGCCTTTTGCAGTAGTGATTGCGCATAAAGTAGCCCTAAACGCTTATCTTGTATATTATTATATGAAGGTAGATAAAATTTTGAATTTAAAATCTCATTTCCTATTTTTAATTTTTTTAATATATCACGCTCCAAACCACTTGGAATCCCATCTGAAGCAAAAATAGAATTATCAAAAAAACTTTTCGTCCTTGTGTATTGATTGAAAAATAAATTTCTATTACTCCAATTAAAGTCAAAAGCATATAAAAGGGCTTTGCGAACCATTATATCATCAAAAAAACTTCGCTTTGTATTTAAAAAAAAGCCCTGCATTCCACTTGGAAGAAAGTGCTTAAAAGAAACTTGTTTTAATAAACCTTCTTTCTTTCCTTTTCCATTATAACCATTTACCCAAACCTTTGCACTATTTTCTAATCTAAAGTCATATTCACCGCTTTTAAATGCTTCAAGCGCAACATTTTCATCTTTATAATATGTATACGATATTTCATCAAAATTAAATTGACCAATGCGAGTTGGATGATCTATTGCCCAATAATTATCTACTCTCTCATATGCAATACTCCTACCAACTTCAAAAGATTTAATTCTATAAGGCCCACTACCAAGTGGTATAAGCAAAGGATTCTCATCGAATTTAATATCTTTATAAAAATGCTCTGGGATAATACTCAATTGCCCTAAAATTAATGGCAATTCTTTATTTTGACTGGTTTTAAAATTAAACTTAACCTTATTATCATCTACTAATTCCACATTATCTACATCTAAATAATATTGCTTTATTAGTGGATTTCCATATTTCATCAACACTTCAAAACTAAATTTAACATCACTTGGCTTGACTTGCACCCCATCGTTGAATTTCGCATTTTTATTAATAGTAAAAATAACATAATTACTACCTAATTTAATATCACTTGCAATAAGACCATACTGACTAAATGGCTCATCTTTACTTTGCACCATAAGAGTATCATATAGCAATTCAAGCCCTTCTGCTTTATTGCCTTTAATGACGAATTGATTGAGTGTATCAAATGTCCCGATAGAATAACCCTTTATTTTTCCACCTTTTGGAGCATTTGGATTAACATAATTAAAATATTTTAAATTCTTATATTTTATATCACCATCTATCGAAATAGCATTTGAAGCAAATATATAAGTAAAAAAGAAAAATAATAAAAAAATATATTTAGTCATTAACTGAAGATTCTGTAAAAGCACCATATGAAATAATCTTTTCATATCTAGAATCAACAAAATTTCTATCTTTTCTAATTTCGTCCAATGAAGTTAAATAATAATCAATTATCGAATTGCATGCACCAATTTTATCCCTATGAGCACCAACTATTGGTTCTTTTATAATCGCATCAATTAATTTAGCTTTATATAAATATTCTGGGATAATTTTCAATGATTTTGTCGCATTTTCTACTTTTTGAGGATCATTCCAAAGTATTGCAGAACAGCCCTCTGGCGAAATAACACTAAATACTGAATACTCCATCATAGCAAGTCTATCTGCAACACTAATAGCAAGCGCACCTCCGCTGCCACCTTCACCTATTACAATGGCTATAGTTGGCACCCTTAATGCACTAAATTCTAATAAATTTCTCGCTATTGCTTCACTTTGTCCTCTCTCTTCAGCACCAACTCCTGGATACGCACCTGCTGTATCAACAAGCATTAATATGGGAATATTAAATTTTTCTGCCAATTTAGCTGCTCTTAGTGCTTTTCTATACCCTTCAGGATTTGGCATACCAAAATTTCTTGCAATTTTATTTTTAGTTCCCCTACCCTTTTCCTCAGCAATAACCATAGTAATTTGTCCGCGAATTCTACCAATAAAACAAACTATAGCCATATCATCTTTAAAATGCCTATCTCCGTGAATCTCATAAGCATCACTTAAAAAAATATCAATATAATCCATAGAATATGGTCTATCTGGGTGTCTAGCTAATTGAAGTTTTTGATAATCAGTAAGATTAGAATACAAAATTTTTACTTCATTTTCTAATTCTTTAGATAATATTTCCCTAGCATGCACATCTCCACGAATAATTGCAGCTTCTATATCATCTTGAATTATTTTTAAATTTTTTTCAAATTCTAAATATGTAAGCATTATTTATATTTTCTTAAAAATTAATACTGCATTCGTTCCACCAAAACCAAATGAATTACTCATTACACAGCCAACATTTGCATCTCTTGCAACATTTGGTATGTAATCCAAATCACATTCTGGGTCTTTTGTAAATTGATTAATTGTTGGTGGTAAAACAGAATGCTTCATCGCAAGAATTGATATTGCTGCCTCTAACGAACCAGCAGCACCCAAACAATGCCCAATTTGACCTTTAGTGGAGCTAACAGGAGGCGTATTATCTCTTCCACCAAATAAGTTTTTAATAGCTATAGTTTCATATAAATCATTATATTTAGTGCTAGTTCCATGTGCATTAATATAATCTATTTTGGTATTAGCCATTGACAATGCAGCCTTCATAGCACGAAATGCACCTTCACCATTTGGAGCTGGTGTAGTAATATGATTTGCATCACCACTCTCACCAAAACCAATAATTTCTGCATAAATTTTAGCCCCTCTAGCTTTTGCAATATCATAATCTTCCAATACAAGAGTAGCAGAGCCCTCACCCATAACAAAACCATCTCTATCGATATCAAATGGCCTACTTGCAGTTTGAGGATCATCATTTCTAGTGCTAAGCGCTTTCATAGAAGCAAAGCCTCCAATCCCAACAGGACATATTGCAGACTCTGCACCAACAGCAAGCATTCGATCTGCGCCACCTAGAACAATAGTTTTATAAGCATCGATAATGGCGTGACTTCCAGCTGCACAAGCTGTAACACTAGCAAGATTTGGACCCTTTAAATTATGTTCTATTGATATAAAACCACTTAGCATATTAACAAGTGCTGATGGTATAAAAAATGGATTAATTCTTCTTGGACCTTTATCAAAACAAGCTATAGAATTCTTTTCTATATTTCCTAAACCACCAATACCAGAACCAGAACTGATCCCAAACCTTTCATAGTCAATATTAGCGTCATTTAATAAACCAGAATCTTCCATAGCTTCTTTTGAAGACTTTAGGGCTAATTGTATAAATCTGTCTGCTTTTTTTACTTCTCTAGCATCCATAATACTAGCAGGATCAAAATCAATTATCTCTCCAGCTATATCTACAGGCATATTAGTAGTATCAAATGAAGAAATCTTTTTAATACCACATTTACCCTCAATAATAGCCTTAAAAGAAGTATCTCTAGTTAATCCTAAAGAATTGATCATACCAATACCAGTAACAACTACCCTTCGCATTTTGTCTCCTAAAGTTATTTAAAGAAAAACTACTTTTTCTTCTCTATATAATCTACAACATCCTTAACTGTTGCTATCTTTTCAGCTTCTTCATCTGGAATTTCAATTTCAAATTTTTCTTCTAATGCCATAACTAATTCCACAACATCAAGAGAATCTGCACCTAAATCATCAACAAATCTAGATTCCAATTTTACTTCACTTTCATTAACACTTAATTGTTCTACAATAACTGCTTTTACATCATCAAAAACTGCCATAATAAACTCCTTTGTTAAGATAAATAAAAATTAATTGTAGCAAATTTTTGCTACATATATAATCCACCATTCACTCTTAGCACTTCACCTGTAATATAACTAGAACTATCACTAAGAAGAAATGCTACAGCATTAGCTACTTCTACACCACTACCAAAACGACCAAGTGGTATATTATTAATATAAGAATCTTTAATATCATCTTTTAAGCTAGATGTCATTGATGTATCTATAAAACCAGGAGTAATAACATTAAATCTTACATTACGAGGAGCCCCCTCATATGCAAAAGATTTACTCATTGCTATTACACCACCTTTAGATGCTGCATAATTAGTTTGACCTGCATTACCGCGCTCACCAATAATTGATGATATATTTACTACACTGCCAAATCTATTTTTTGACATTAATTTAAGTGCTTCTCTACAGCCAATAAATGTAGAAAGAAGGTTAGATTCTATGACACTTAAAAAATCATCATTTTTCATTCTAATTGCTAGTTTATCATTTGTGATGCCAGCATTATTAACAAGATAACTTAGCTCTCCATCACAATCAATAATAACTTTGAAAGCATCTAATACTTCATTTTCTCTTGAAACATCAAATGAAATAATAGCAGCGTTACCACCATTACTCTCAACTTCATCTTTTACCTTGATAGCAAGATCTTGGTTGCTTCTATAATTTATCCATACTTTTAGACCATAAGAACCTAAAACTTTAGCAATATCAGCACCTATACCTTTACTAGCACCAGTAACTAGAACATTTTTACCACTAAACTTCATCATATAACCTTATAGTTTAGATTCATAACGCCTTAAAACATATAAGCGCTTTAGCATTTTTTTCTTAGCATTTATTTTTTGCTTTTTACGCTTTTCTGTCTGAGATTCAAAGAATCTTCTAGCCCTACTTTCAGTTACAACAAGATTTCTATCAGCTTGCTTTTTAAACCTTCTATATGCTTCATCAAAGCTTTCATTTTCTCTTATTTTAATTCCGGGCATCTACATCACCACCATTCTTTTTAAAATTAAAAGCCGAAATATTAACACAAAATTCATAAAAATAAAAGCAAAGATAGGTAAAACATCACAAGAATAAAGAATTCACGCTCTCATTGTGGTAGATTCTGCGTATCACCTCCGCAAATAACGGAGCTACACTTAAAACTTTTATCTTTGGACTAGTATTATTAAATGGTATAGAATTCGTAACAACAACCTCATCTATAGCACCATTTTCTATTTTTTCTATTGCATTACCGCTAAATACCGCGTGCGTTCCAAAGGCAATAACACCAATTGCACCATTTTTCTTTAATACTTCTGCAGCCTTTACCATAGTGCCAGCCGTATCTATAATATCATCAACAAGTATTACGGTTTTACCATTTACATCACCTATAATATTCATTACTTCACTTTCATTTGCGCGCTCACGCTTTTTATCAACTATAATCAAACCAAGCCCTAATTGATTTGCAAATTGTCTTGCCCTGGCAACTCCACCAATATCTGGAGATGCGATAATTGGGTTTATTAAATTCTTTGATTTTATATAATCATAAAACACTATAGATCCATATAGATTATCAACAGGAATATCAAAAAAACCTTGAATCTGACCTGCGTGTAAATCCATAGTAATAACCCTACTAACACCTGCACTTTGTAATAAATTTGCTACAAGTTTAGCAGTGATTGGCACCCTAGGTGCAGCTTTTCTATCTTGTCTTGCATATCCAAAATATGGAATCACAGCATTAATATCCGATGCACTGCTGCGTTTAAATGCATCAACCATAATCAAAAGTTCCATTAAATTATCATTAGTTGGATAGCAAGTTGGTTGCACTATATAGATATCCTTACCCCTAACACTTTCACTTATCTTGACATTTATCTCACCATCACTAAATCTATTCAGCTCTGCATTTGATAATATAATATCCAAATATCTCGCTAATTCCTTTGCAAAACTTGGATGTGATGAGCCTGTAAAAATCTTAAATCCTCTCATTTATATGAACCTTTTTTATGACAAATTATGAATTTAATATTATAAAATAAAGTTAGTTAATATTTATAAAATTAAAACAACAATTGCTTGCCAAACTCACTTAATATAGATTCTAGATGAAACTGCACGCCAAATACATTATATTTACAATGTTCTATCCCCATTATTACATTATCTTCACTTACAGCATTTATCTTTAATGGAAGCTTTATATTATCAATGATAAGAGAGTGATATCTAGTAATACTAAAACCTTGTCTCATATACATATAGATTCTACTATTTTCATCAAAATTAATACTGCTTACTTTACCATGCATAGGAGTATCTGCTCTTTTAATGCTGGCATTAAAATAATGTGCTATACACTGATGTCCCAAACAAACGCCAAGAATATTTTTTGTCCTGTAAAATACATCGATTACATCAAGTGAAATTCCAGCATTTATAGGATTACTTGGTCCTGGAGAAATCACAATATGAGTAAAATTGATAGTCGATAATTTATCAATACAAATTTCATCGTTTTTAAATACAACAACATCACAACCAAGCTCTTTTAAATAATAGACTATATTATATGTAAATGAATCATAATTATCGATCACAACAATGCGCTTAACAAAAAACAAGAATCTAAGTTAATACTCAAGATTCACCTCTACCATTCCACGAACAGAATTAATGCAAAATATCTTATCTGCATTAATTAAATCTTGCACATATAATTTCTTTTCAATACATTTCTTTGCCTTAACCATCTCATCTCTTAATATTCCATTTAATAGCCCACATTCTATTGACGGAGTGTATAAAATCCCATCTTTTTGTATCATTATATTATTTCTTAAACCTTCTGTGATCTCATTATGTTGATTTAAAAAAATTTCATCATACACCTTATCTTGTGCAATTTTCACACTTGTATCATCATACCAAGGACGGATAGTAGTCTTATGATATAAAAATTTCTCATTTGAATTTATTTTGTTATTTGCAATTGAAATTTTATTTGTCATATGCTCTATAAAATCAATCATTTGTATTTCATAATCACCATCTTTATCAAGTAATACTCTTAAGATTCCATCTTTTATATTTAAAAAAGAAATATCACCGAATTTGAATCCTAATACTAAATGATGACTTTTTCAGTCTAGCTAAATGCTCATCTAAAAATAAAATTTTTCCATTTTGCACTAGCATTGTTTCAATTAATCTATAATCTAATGCTAAAAATTTTGATTTCAATAAAACCTCGCTCCATTCATCATTTGCATTAGAATCCCAAGTAATAGCTCCACCACTTTTGTAGAACCATTTATTAATACAATGATCTTTTTGCAAGATTCTAATAGGGACACTAAAACACTCTCACTTGGCGATAAATACCCTATAGCACCACAATAAACACCTCTCTTATGCCGCTCTAATTTATCAATAATTTTCATAGTGCTTATTTTAGGGGCGCCTGTAATTGATCCACAAGGAAACAATGCATAAAAATATCAAATAAATTTACATTAGACATAAACTCTGCTTCAATCTGTGAAGTCATTTGATGAAGGGTTTTATAAGTCTCTATGGAAAATAAATTTTTCACCTCTACCTTTGATACAATTTTACTTAAATCATTCCTAAGAAGATCCACTATCATTACATTTTCAGCAATATTTTTTATATCATTTTTTAAATATTCAATTTGTTTTAAATCATCACTTAGATCTACACCTCTAGCAATTGTGCCTTTCATAGGTTTGGTGATAATTTTATTGCCTTGTTTTTTAAAAAACAACTCTGTAGAAAACGACAAAATACTCTCAAATTCATTGCGAATAAAGGCGCTATAATCGGTATTTTGCATACTTAATAAATACTCAAATAACTCAATATCACATCCATCATAATCAATATCAAAAATTAATCGCATAATTCACTTCATAAGTATTACCAAATGCAATTTCATTTTTAATCAAAGAAATATCATTTAAATAATCATTCAATGAAATACTAGGAGTAATCTTTATATCCTGTATCAGCGGATTCTTTGGTGGAGTATATTTCTTATATGTCTTATATACATTAAAATACAAAAGTGGCTTATCTAAAACAAATTGACCTCCTAGCAACATATCTTTTAAATCATATCTAATATATCCAATCAAATAGCTATCTTTAGAATAAGATTCAAGCTTTAAAATTGCATCTTTTATATCATTTGTATTAAATACACATATAGTATCAAACGGATTTGTAAAAATATTATCTTTATAAATGTCCAAAATAAACCTTAATGAAAGAAAATAGAAGCTTAAATAAAGTGGTACGCTCGGCAGGACTCGAACCTGCGACCTACGGCTTAGAAGGCTGTTGCTCTATCCAGCTGAGCTACGAACGCAAAAATAAAATCGATATCCAAGTGGTACGCTCGAAGGGAATCGAACCCCTAACCCTCAGATCCGAAGTCTGATGCTCTATCCAGTTGAGCTACGAACGCAAATGTGGGGTGAGTGATGGGATTCGAACCCACGACCCCCAGAGCCACAATCTGGTGCTCTAACCAACTGAACTACACTCACCACAATGGTCGGGGCGAAAGGATTCGAACCTTCGACCCCTTGGTCCCAAACCAAGTGCGCTAACCAGACTGCGCTACGCCCCGAAAATAAATAAAAATTTAGGCAAGAAAGTAATCAAATTTTAAAAATGTGGATTATATTAAAATGCACCATAATTGTCAATATGCTAAGACTGAGATATGAGCTTAGCAATTTCATATCCAATAAATGCCAACACATAAGATACTGCGGTAGTAAAGATAAATAAATAAAGACTATATATGTTTTTTCCAGCCTCTTTTGTAAATACTATTGTTGCTGCAAAGCAAGGCAAATAAAACATAACAAATAAAATAAAAGCAACTGCAACAGGAAATGGAATCTCATTTTTTATGATATCGCTTAATCCTTTTGTATCATCTTCACTTATTTCACCCAAAGAATATAGCACTCCCATTGTAGATACTACAACCTCTTTTGCAGCAATACCTGTTACAAGTGAAATAGAAAGCTTCCAGTCAAAACCAAGTGGAGCAAAAATAGGCTCTATAGTCTCACCAAGAATACCCATATAACTATTTGCAAGTAAAGCAGCTTGTTTGTCATTTTCAAGTTTTATTATCTCTTCTTGAAGTAATGCTACATTTTCATCATCTGCAATATTAATATTTTTATCAATTAAATCATCATACTGCTTTTGGATTTGCATAATTTTATCATCATATGATTGTGTTATTTCTGTATTTTTAGGGTATTGAGTAGAAAACCATATCAAAACTGACGCAAGAAAAATAAATGTTCCTGCCTTTTTTACATAAAAATATCCCTTATTCCATACAGAACGACAAACCAAACCAAATGAAGGGATTCTATATTTTGGCATCTCCATTACAAATGGTTCATCGCTACCTCTAAATGCAGTTAATTTTAAAATTTTTGCAAATATCAAACCAACAATAAAACCTAAAATATAGATTCCAAAAAGCACATTTCCTGCATATTTATCATCAAAAAAAGCACCAACAAATAGAACATAAACCGGTAATCTTGCACTACAGCTCATAAACCCAATGATAAGCATAGTGATCATCTTATCAGTATGATTTTTTAACATTCTAGTGCTCATATATGCAGGAATTGAACAACCAAAACCACTAACCAAAGGAATAAAACTTTTTCCATGTAATCCAAATTTATGAAAAAAGCCATCTAATAAAAAAGAAACTCTAGCCATATAACCAGTAGTTTCAAGCAAAATAATCCCTAAAAACAAAATCAAAATTAAAGGTAAAAATGAAATAACCGTGCCAACACCACCTATAACACCATCTGCAATAAGAGATGCTAAAGATTCATTTTGTATATTTTCCTTTACGATATCTCCAAGCCAAGCAAAAGCATCTTCAATCCAACTTTGTGGATACGCACCTATATTGAAAGTTAGATTAAACAAAAGCCACATAAGAAACAAAAAAATTGGTATGCCTATATATTTATTTAATAATACAAAATCAATTTTACTTGTAATATTATTTCTCTCTTCTTCATTAAACTTACAAACCTCTTTATAAGCACCTCTTGCAAAAGAATAATCATCATTTAAAAATATTGACTTAATGTTTCTCTCATCACTTTGTAAATATAAATTCTTTATAGAATCTTGTAGCAAAGGATTTAGCTCAACCCAAATTGGCTTATCGTGTAATGCTTTATATGTTTTTTCATCTTGCAAAAATAAATTAATCGCTAATTTTCTAGGGGAATCTAATTTAATATCATTATTGACAAAAAAAGCAGATAATTTTTCAATTTCAGCTTCAATAAAATCTGCATAAATACGTTTAGGCGGGCAAAATGGCTTATTGTGTATATCAATTATTTTATCAAGTAACAAATTAATATTTTCACCACTTTTTGCAGATACTAAAAGCGACTCTACACCAAATATATTTGAAAGCTGCTTATAATCTATAACTATACCTTCATTTTTAGCCTCATCAGACATATTAAGAGCTATTATCATTTTTTTATTTAATGACATTAATTGTGTGCTTAAAAATAAATTTCTCTCTAAATTTGTAGAATCTACGACATTTAATATCACATCAAATTTTTCATTAAATAGAAAATTAGTTGTAATTTTTTCTTCCTGTGAATACTCATTTATAGAATATGTTCCTGGTAGATCTATGATTTTTATTTTATGATTTTTATATTCTAGATTTGCCTCTGCCTTTTCTATTGTTACACCAGTAAAATTACCAACATGAAGATTTGAACCACTAATTTTATTAATAAGAAGCGTCTTGCCAACATTTGGCTGCCCAACCAAAGCGACAACTATCTCTTTGCTACCTACCATCACACACCTCTAAAATGTTTATAAAAATTAGGATTGTAGGTAGGTTTTGCTTATATTAAGATTAATTCTTATAATTATAATATTTAAATATAATACAATGTTTTTACAATTGAACAATTCCATCAATAGAAGATGAAGCACTTGCATATGGCTTTCTAGGGATTCTACCTGCTAAATAACTATCCCTTCCTGCAATAACAGCATTTTTCATAGCCCTAGCCATTAAAACAGGATCATTAGATAAAGCAATAGCAGAATTTGTAAGGATTCCATCTACACCAAGCTCCATTGCAATAGCTGCATCACTTGCACAACCAACTCCTGCATCAACTATAACAGGAATATTAACTGCCTCTTTAATAAAAACAATATTATATTTATTTTGAACACCAAGACCACTGCCAATAGGTGCAGCAAGTGGCATTACAGCACTTGCTCCAGAATCTTCTAATTTTTTTGCCATAATTGGATCGTCATTTGAATATGCAAAAACAATAAATCCCTCCTTGCTTAAGACTTTACAAGCCTCAAGAGTTTCTAATACATCAGGATAAAGTGTCTTATCTGTATCACCTATGATTTCTAGTTTAACTGTGTTTATACCAGTTGCCTCTCTGACAAGTCTAAAAAGTGCTACTGCCTCTTTTGAAGTCGTGCAGCCAGCAGAATTTGGTAAAAACTTTATATCAATATCCCTAAAATAATCAAGTAAATTTTCACTTTTATTATCTGTGATATTCACCCTTCTTACAGCAATAGTTATCATATCTGCACCACTTGCAATTGTAGCCTCTCGTGTTATTTGATAATCTTTATATTTACCACTACCAACAATAAGTCTTGAATTAAATTCAATACCACCTACAATAAGCTTATCCATCATTCTTTCCTTAAAAGTTTTTAATTTCTTCAATTAAATCTAATGGTTCTAAACCATAACTTGTCTTTATCATTTTAGAAGCAAAAGAGTGTGCTAGTGATGCTGTTATAGCCGCATCAAGCAATGAGTATTTTTGACTTAATAATGATGCTATCATACCACTTAACACATCACCACTTCCACCTTTTGAAAGATTATTTTTACCAAAATTATTAATGTAAATATTTCCATTTTGCGAGATAATCGTATTTGCACCCTTTAAAAGTAACACAACATCTTTGTATTTAGATGAAAACTCCTCTACTAATGCAACTCTATTTCTTGCTATATAATCGATACTAAAATCACCAAAATTAATTATTTTTAAAAGTGATGCAAATTCTTTTATATGTGGCGTAAGAACTACATTTCCTTTATTTAATATAGTTTCCAAATCAGCACTATAAAACATATCAGCATCAATTACACTTGGTATCTCACCTAAAAAATCAAAATTATATTTATTGATTCGATTTCCAAGCCCCATTCCAAATGCAATAGAAGTGCAATTTTTTGGCAATAAATGCGAACTCATTATATGATATGGAAGATTTACTACATCACCAATAATACTAACCAACCCACTACCAAATGCAAATGCACTTAATGCGCTAAGAATACTAGCACCCTCTTTCTCGCCAGCAATAATGCAACAATGGCCAAAATCACCCTTATGTGTATTTTTATGTTTTCTTTTTGGTGGATTAAAATCAGACTGTAAAAGAAGTTTATACCTAGAATCACTCTCATACATAGCTTTTGAAATACCAAGATTTACCTCACAAATATCACCAATATAATCTTTAGCAACATCACTAAAATATGCTAATTTTAAAGCACCCATACTAACAGTAATATCAGCCCTAAATGCAACACTAGAAATAAATCCAATAGAATCTATACCACTTGGAATATCACAAGCAATATTTAATCGCGCTATATTATTCATATTTTCAATTAATTCTTGATATTTTAAATCCAAATCACCACTAAACCCACTACCAAATAGACAATCAACAACAATATCGCATAAAAATAATTTATCAATAAATTTTGCATTCATCTTTTTTAATCGAGATAGCTGGAGTTGTGATAATTCGCTTTTTGGTTCTTTTGGCATATATATTTTTACATTATATTTTCCAATCAATCGCCTAGCAAGTGCAAGTCCATCGGCACCATTATTTCCACTACCAACAACTATAATGATAAATGAATTTGCATTTGCATATCTATCAATGCAAGCTTCAAGACCACTTGCAGCATTTTCCATAAGTAATTCTTCACTCAAACCAAATAAATCTATTGCATTTTTATCCAAGATTCTCGTATCTAAATAAACATTATCCACCACAACCTCATTACTTTAAGATAACAAAATAAGACTAATTGCCATAATAGCCATACCACACATAACACCAATAACAGATTCGTGCCCTTTGGTGCTTAATTTTGATACAGGCAATAAACTATCAATAGAAATAAATACCATTACACCAGCAATAACACCAAATCCAATAGCCAAAGTATAATCACCCAAAAGCGGAGCAAGTAGAAAATATCCAACAAGAGCACCTACTGGTTCAGCTAAACCTGATAACAATGTAAGTTTCAAAGCTTGTTTCTTGTTTCCGGTGGCGTGATATATAGGAAGTGATACAGCTAAACCCTCTGGTATATTATGGATTGCAACAGCTATAGCGATACTTACACCAAATACAAAATTATCTAATGCAGATACAAAAGTAGCAAACCCTTCTGGAAAATTATGGATAGTAATAGCAATAGCAGTAAAAATTGCTGTTCTATGAATATGCCTATTTGATGAAATATATTTTTCTTTATCAACCAACTCACAATAGACTTCATTTTGGCTTTTTAATTCGTGTGGATTTACATCTTTTGGTATAAAAAAATCAATACCAAATGCTAGAAGCATACCAATAAAGAAGCAAATCACTCCAAATATGTTTGCATAAATATCACTTGAAGTTTTTAAAAAATGCTCTATTGATTTTGGTAATATTTCAACA
The DNA here is from genome assembly GCA_944323755.1 of uncultured Helicobacteraceae bacterium. Classification (GTDB taxonomy): domain Bacteria; phylum Campylobacterota; class Campylobacteria; order Campylobacterales; family Helicobacteraceae; genus NHYM01. Next base: position 421,744 of record CALUTR010000001.1, on the reverse strand, counting down.
AAGCTAAGATAAATCATTACACCACCGCTAAATCCTAGACCAAATGATAATATCCTGCTTTCATCTTTTGTTTTAAAAAATGCTAAAAATGCACCAAGTGCCGTGCTAATGCCTGCAAGAAGCGTGAGACTAAAAGCAGATAAAAATGATGCAAAATCAATCTGCATATTTAAAAGCCCACTCCAAGCTCTATGCCAAATTGGACTGTATTATTTGAAGGTTCAACAAGTGTCAATTGAGACGATAATCCATTAGCCATATATGTTGTAACAGCTGTGCTGGATTCTCTTACATACCAATAATCTGCGCTTATTTGCATAAATATTTTAAATTCATCAGACAAGAAATATTCAAATCCACTATGAACCCTAAAACCAAAATTATTTTTTTGTATCATTTTTAATACACTAGGATTTACATTTGCTATTGCATCGCCTATATGAGTCTTATTAACACCTAAAAACAAATACCGCACCTCAGCACCATACCTAGCAAATAAACCATCAGCAAACATTTCATCACTTGCATAAAAACCAATTGGTATATAATAATAAACTTGCTCTCTTTTATATCCTCCAGAGCCAGAAATTTTATTATCCAAATATCGATATCCTATACCTACATACCCCAATCCATCGTAATTATCAAAAATATTCAATCTCTTGCCAAACTTAAAATCAATATTATGAAAATTATCTTTTGATGGAATATTTAATAATGGAATCCCAGACATAGTAGAACCATAATATTGAGTACTCTGATCTATTGCTTGCAAGTAATTAAACTCCAATCCAACATAATCGCCTAAATAAGCTAATTTAGCAAATATAGTATGAAGCGCGCCTTCAATTTTCATTAATTCTGGCTCTTCGTAACGATAAAAATTATAACCATATCCAGCATCACCTATGAATTTTGCATTCAAAGCGATAGAAAACAACAATATATATACAATTTTTTTCAACACATCAAACCTTTAAAAACATTCTTATACCTGCAACACCTTTAATATTAATATTCTTAAAACAATGAATATTACTGCGATTAATACCACCTAAAGCGTAGATTCTATCTTTATATTTGCTTGGTATATTTTTTAAATATTCTACACCAAGTGCAGGGTTTTTATTTTCTACATTAAAAATTGGGCTTAAAAAAATATAATCTATATTTTTATTATACGCATTTATTACATCACTTATATTATGTGCACTATATGATACTAATTTTTCATCAGGTATTAATGTAATCAAATCAAAATCTATACTTTTTAGATGGATTCCACTAGCATATCTTAAAATATCATTAATATACTTATCAATATAATTAACAAATAACAAAATATTTAATTTTGAACATATATCAATAAATCGATAGAATCTAGATATTTCAAATTCTCTTAAATACACCTTTGAAACGCCACAACTATAAGCATATGAAAGATTTGCATCTATATTGGTATAAAATCTTTCATTGGTAATTAAAAATTTATCTAACTGCATTTTTAAGATTTGTGATAAATCTTATCTAAAATCTCTATTTCTTTCATCTTTAACATAGCTGATAAATAAATATACTTAAATAAGAATACTAAAAATAAAGCAAGTATCATAATCACACAAAACAACAATGTGGATACTAAAATACTACCTTTTATAACAAAAAATGACAAAACAAAACCAAAACACAATGCTATACCAAGTACAGCACCTATTAATATCTCTGCCAATGTAGTTACAAAAGTAATATTATGTAAAAATATACTATCTAATTTTGATGAAGATTTAGGCTTGTAGCGCCGCTTCCTAATGCTGTTCTTCATCTATCAATAATGCTCCTGCTAAATAAACATAAGTCAAAATCATAAATATAAATGCTTGCAAAAAAGCCATAAATGTAAGTATTGCAAATGCAGGCAATGGTGCAACCCAAGGAGCAAGCATAAGCATTACAAGTAAAAATATATCATCACCTTTTACATTACCAAAAAGTCTAAATGAAAGAGAGATGATTCTAGAAAGATGCGAAATAATTTCAACAGGAAACATAAGTGGAGCAAGCCATTTAACTGGACCCATAAAATGACCAAAATAATGCACAAATCCGTGTTCTCTAATACCTTCAAAATGATAATAAAAAAATACAATCAATGCCAATACTAGTGTAAAACTCCAACTTGAACTTGGAGATTCAAAACCAGGGATAATGCCTATAATATTGGAAATAAACACTATAAGAGCTATAGTAGCCGTCAAAGGAATGTATTTTCTAGCTAATTTCTCACCTATGGCATCTTTTGCAAAAAATAAAATACCACTTATAAAAATTTCAGCAATATTTTGCATACCACCAGGGACAACTTCAAGTCTTCTTGTAGCCAATTTAGCAAATAACAATGCTATCAACGCAGTTAAGGCAATATAAAATGCTATTATAAAATCGTGATTATGGTTAATTAAACCTGCGAAAGTAAAAAGCCTATTCTCCATAAATTTACCCTTAATAAAAGAAATTCGCCATCTATTTTACATTTTTATTTGTAAATTTTAGTTTAATTTTAATGTTTAATTATATATTTTATATTACTTTACTTCCCTCAAATATTGCATTACATCAGTTTTTGCAATCAAATCGTGAAAAGTTTTTCGATTTTTGTTTAATAATGGGAAAATAAAACCAAACAATAAACTCATACTAAAACAAAATAATAAAAATCTAAAAAAAGCCAATAAAAAACCGACCCTCTTGCCATCATTTCTAATTAATTTAATTTCTGCATACATATAACCAAAAGTTTGCCCTTTAATACCAAATAAAAATGATGTAATCAATGCATACATTAAAAAGCAAACAAAAATAACAAATTGGTTTTGTTGAAACGCCTCTTTTGATCCTAAAGCAATATATGAAATATATAAAATTGGAGTATAAACCATAAAAATATCTGTAATAAACGCCTTAATACGCTCTATTAAAAATATTGATTTTTTGGATTTTTTTGGATTTTTTTTATTCAATTGCTGATTTTTATCTTTCATTAAATGGATTTAAAAATTAATTTCCACGACTTCCAGGCTTTACAGCTATACTGCCACTTGCACACATAGGACAAGATTTCTCATCATACATATCAAAAATAAAATCATCTAATGCAAATAATGGAACATCAAATGGCAATTTGCACTCAATTTTTCTTTCAAGATCAGAATCCACTCTTTTACAAAAACCCCTATTTGCAAGTGCTGCAAAAGCGACAACTTTACCACCTATAGCTTCTATGCAATCAGCAGCCTCTAAAGCACTTCCACCAGTTGTAATAATGTCTTCACAAACAACAATCCGATCGCCATTTCTTACGCTAAATCCGCGCCTAAGATTCATTAAACCATTTACTCTTTCTGTAAAAATAAATCTCACACCAAGAGATCTTGCAAGTTCATATCCAGCTAAAATACCACCCAATGCAGGAGAGCAAACACAATCTACAACAATCCCATATTCTTTAATTTTCCTTGCTAATTCAGTTGCAAGCATTTCTGCTACCTGTGGATTCTCTAAAACCTTAGCAGATTGCAAATAATAATTTGAATGATTCCCACTGCTTAATAAAAAATGACCCTCTAAGAGAGCATTTGCATTTAGGTAATATTGCTTAATATCCATAGATTAAACCTTTAATATTTCCTCTTCTTTATTTTTCACCATTTCATCTATTTTTTTAACAAATTCATCAGTATATTTTTGTATCTCATCAAGAGCTACTCTGCTTTCATCTTCCGTAATATTCTTATCTTTTTCTATTTTTTTAATAGAGTTATTAGAATCTTGACGAATATTTCTTATTGCTATCTTTGCCTTTTCACCCATAGCTTTTGCATCTTTTGCTATTGCCTGTCTTTGTTCTTTTGTCATTGGAGGAAAAAATAATTTTACACTATCACTATCTATATTTGGATTTACACCAATATTAGCCTCCAATATAGCTTTTTCTATATCTTTTATAAGATTTTTTTCCCAAGGCGTAATAACTATCGTAGTAGCATCTTTTGCGATAACAGAACCAACTTGATTAATAGGCGTTGGCGTACCATAATAATCAATTTTTATATTATCCAATATCATTGTAGAAACTTTACCACTTCTTAATGTACCAAAATCCCGCCTTAAAGAATCAAGCGTCTTTTGCATATTAGATTTTGCATTACTATAAATATCATTCAACATTAGATTTCCTTATTTTTTTGGGACTAATGGTGCAGCTGGTGCATCAAATGGAGAACTACTAGAACTTAAAGGATTGGAATTCAGGTTATTTGTAGGTGATTTTGGAACACTAGATTCCACTTTTGTACTATCAAGAACAGATTTGCTTGTTTGCTTTGAATAAGCATATCCAAGTGAAATTGTATTGATGATAAATAAGAATCCCATAATCATTGTAAATTTCGCCATAAACCCAGCAGGACCTTTTGCGCCAAATAAAGATTCATTACTACCACTATATACGCCTAAGCCTATGCTAGAGCTTTTTTGCAAAAGCACAGAAATTGTAATTATCACTGCTATTATAATTTGCGTTATTAGTAAGACACTAGTCATACTTACTCCAATATAACAAAATAAAATCCAGGATTCTACTACAAAATAAAGCAATTTTCAATAATTTTATTTATCATCAATCAATACAACTAAAATAATTATGCTAAAGTATTTTTTCAATTTATTTAAAGAGTGATAATAAATCCTTTAGTACTTAGTTTATTCATACCTTGTGTTATTTTCATTATGATTATTTTGACAAAAAGATTAATTGCATCACTGATAATTAGTATAGTTTTAATATCAATTATTTTACATTATGATAATCCATCTGAAATTATTATCTTTATATTTAATAAATTTACTGCAATTTTTTATTCATTTAATGATTATTCTATCAATATAGGCATAATATATTTATTTTTGTTTTTAATTTTACTTGGTGTTTTATCTGAGATTCTCATTTCAACAGGTGCTACAAATGCATTTCAAGAGTGGATAAAACCAAAAACAAACAATACAAAAATAATAGAATCTTTGATTGTTTTATTTGGTGTAATAATATTCATAGATGGATATTTTAGCACGATGGTAGTAGGACAAATTGCAAGACCATTAAGCAAAGCATACAATATCACAAAAGAAAAAATTGCATATTTTATAGATTCTACTACTGCCCCTGTAGCTGCTATAGTTCCTATTTCAAGTCTATGAGCTTATTTTATAGGAATCTTAAATCAATATATTCCAGACGATCACGACATATTCTCAATTTTTATACACACACTAATGTATAATTTTTATTCTTGGTTTGTATTACTTTTTGTCATAGCAGTTGTAATTTTTAACATACCATTTAAAACAACACAAAATAAAAACACAACAAAATACCATTATAAAATCAAAACTAAACAATCACTAAAAACGCTAATCATTCCACTTGTAAGCCTCATTATTATAAGTGTTATCCTTATTGTTTATCTTGGATACAAAGATACAGGACCAAATGGGATATTTGATATATTAACACGCACGGATATGGTATTTGCATTGTTTATAGGTAGTGTATCAGCTGTAATATCTGCAATGTATCTAGGAAGAAAAAATTTGCAGCTAAGCACAATATCACTAGCATTTTATCGTGGCTGTAAAGAAATGGTATTATTAATTTCGATATTAATTCTTGCGTGGATAATAGGGGCTATTATAAAAGATGATCTAAAAGTTGGAATCCATCTAGTAAGTTTTATGCAAGATCACTTTTCATCAAATTGGCTTGGAATCTTGCCTGCGATATTGTTTATCACATCTGCATTTATAGAATTTAGCACTGGGACTAGCTGGGGGACTTTAGCTATTGTTGTGCCATTTTGCATAGATATCATTAACAATATTGGAGTTGATAGCTCATATATTGCAATAATGCTAGCAGCTGTGCTTTCTGGATCACTATTTGGGGATCATTCATCGCCTATATCTGATACAACAATAATATCTGCATCAAGTGCTGAATGCTCTTTGCATAGACATTTCATTACACAATTACCATTTGCACTTAATACTGCAATGTGCTCTGTAATAGGCTATATCATATTTGGATTGACAAAGAGTTGGATAATAGTATTTTTAGTAGGGGCATTAATGCTCATTGGAATCTTATATTTAGTTAAATATAAATCATTGAAAGATTTAAGCAAAATGTAATATAAGGGGGGGGGTAGAATTTGGTTTTTATTAAATTATAAGGGATAGTAAAGAGTAAAATGAAATTTGATATATCACAAAGAGAAATAATAAAAGCTGGGCTAATAGATTTTTTTTGAAACTGCATTTAAATTAGAAAAAACTACCAAAGAAACACAACCTAAAAAATAGAACAATTGCTACAAAAAATACCAACATTAAAAAATTTTAATATTAGTTGTAGTTTTGGCAAAGGAAACACATCATCAACTCCATATATAGCATTTAAATTAAAACAGCATAAAGATGATAAAGGGATATATCCTATAGTAGCTATTCTTAAAAGTAGCAATCATAAAATAGAAATAAGTATAGTAGAATCATATTCAAACAAAGTTAGTTATAAAGCTAAATGCAAGATAGAGCAATATGACAAGGATAATCTACATAATAGTTTTTTTATATATCAAAAAAAATAGTTTCAGCTATGAAGATATTATAAATAAAATGGAAAAAGATATGAATTTTTTTCTTTCAATTCCAATAAATGAATTAGAAATATATTAAGATAGATATTATAGTAACCAAATTTAGGTAATTTTATACATTAAACCTAAAATGCGCTATATCACCATCTTTCATAATATACTCTTTACCCTCAATCCTCATAGCACCTGCTTCCTTAGATTTTTGTTCACCACCATATTTTATAAAATCATCATAAGCGATAATTTCTGCTTTAATAAATCCTTTTTCAAAATCATTATGTATAACTCCAGCAGCCATAGGCGCAGTAGCACCATTTGGTATAGTCCAAGATCTAACCTCCTTCACTCCTGCTGTAAAATAATTTATCAAATTAAGTTTTTTAAAGCTAGTCCTTATAATCTGCTCTAATCCACTCTCTTTTACACCGATACTCTCTAGAAATTCAACCTTTTCTTCATCACTCATTTCTATCATTTCTTCTTCTAATTTCGCACTAATGGTAATAACTTCACTAGAATTTTTCAAAGCGTGCTCTTTTAGGGAATCCAAGTATTTATTATCCATACTTTCATCTACATTTGCACCATATATCAATTCTTTATTACTTAAAAATCTCAATTCTTTGTTTAAGGATATAAATTCTTCATTATTTTTATCATCAAAGATTCTAATAGGCTTGTTTTCTTCTAAATGTTTTTTTAATTTTAATGCCATATCCAATGACTTAGTAGAATCTTTACTTGATTTTGCTGCACGATTAAGTCGCTCTATCCTCTTTTCTAGTGTTTGCAAATCTGCAAATAACAACTCTAGCTCTATAATCTCTATATCTTTTATTGGATCAACTCTTCCTTCTACATGAGTAATATTAGAATCTTCAAAACATCTCACTATATGTAAAAGTGCATCTGCTTCTTTTATATTCGCAAGAAATTGATTTCCAAGACCTTCACCTTTTGATGCACCCTTTACAAGACCTGCAATATCAACAAACTCAATCACAGAATAGAGAATCTTTTGTGGATTAATAATCTTTGCAAGCTCATTTAATCTAGCATCTGGAACAGAAACTACAGCCTTATTTGGTTCAATAGTGCAAAAGGGATAATTCGCACTTTGCGCATTTTGAGTTTTTGTTAATGCATTAAATGTGGTTGATTTACCAACATTTGGTAATCCAATAATTCCTACACTAAGCCCCATTTGCAACCTTTAAAATGAAATCAACCACACTTCTTATACCAATACCACTAGCACCAAAACTATTTACATCCCATTCTTTTTCTACAAATGCAGGACCCGCTATATCAAGATGTATCCATTTATCCTTATATTCACTTTTAATAAACCGCCCCAAAAAGATTCCAGCAGTCAATGCACCGCCATATCTAGTTGATGAAACATTTGATATATCCGCATTTTTAGAATCTATCAATTTCTCTAAATGTCTATTAAATGGCAATATGGCTACTAATTCACCACTTTTTGTTGCGACTTTTTCAAATTCTCTATTTAAATCCTCATTGTAGCCCATAATTCCACTTGTATACTCTCCAAGTCCAACCACACAAGCACCAGTTAAAGTAGCTAAATCAATAATATAATCTGGATTCAAATCCTGTGCATAAGATAAACAATCAGCAAGAACTAATCTACCCTCTGCATCGGTATTTTTTACCTCTACTGTTATACCTTCTCTTGACTTTATAATATCATCTGGTTTGTAAGCATTACCACCTATCATATTTTCTGTAGCACCAATAATACCAACCACTTCAATATCTGGCCTCAATCCTGCTATCGCCTGCATAATACCAAGCACAGCACAACCTCCACCTTTATCAGCTTTCATTGTTGTCATATAATCAGCCGGCTTAAGACTTAGACCTCCACTATCATAAGTAAGCCCCTTTCCTACAATAACAATTCTCTTTTTTGCTTTTTTTGGTGAATATTTAAGCTCGATAAATCTAGGTTCATTAATACTAGCTTTAGCAACAGCTAATATAAGCTCCATTTTTTCTTTTTGTAAAAACTTAATATCACCAATTCTACAATCTAAATCAAAATCTTTAGAAATTCTTTTGGCAATATCAGCTAAAGCTATCGGAGTACAATCTTGAGGTGGAGTATTTACAACATTCCTTGCCATATTAACGCTATCTGCAATCATAGAAGCTTTATGTAATTCATTTTTATAATCATCATTTGAAATAATGTAAATAGCTTTTAGAGATGTTTTTTTAACTTCACTTTTATAATCAACAAATTCATAATCACCAAGCAAAATCCCAATCAATAATGCATAAGTAAATTCCTTATCATCAAAGGCGCTAATCTTTAATGATTTAATATTATATTTTTTAACTATACGAATTGCCTTTGCTCCTGCTTCACGGACAGAATCCATATCACATAAATTAACACCATAATACAATACATTATCACTTTGCAAAAATATCACTTCCCCATCATTTGCATTAAAATTTTGCAACGACAGAATCTTTGCTCTACTATCTGGAAGTTTTTTCAGCAAATCTTTATTGATAAATACTATCTCTATATCACTTTTAGTATTAGAATCTTTTACAAACTTGATATTAAAACTCATTTGATTTCTCCTTATTACTTAAAGTTCTTTGCAATTGCTCTATTTTTTTATCCACTTTTTTTGTTTGTGTTCTAAAATAATAAACCACACCACTAACAAAAATAACAATAAAAATAACAAAAATATATGGTCTTTCCTTAAACCATGATAAAAGATGCAATATATACTCGCCAAAAATATATGTAATCACAATAGTGATAGCAGCCCAAACCCACGCACTAATTAAATTTATAATAGCAAATTTCAATGCACTATATCTAGTAAGCCCTATACTAATTGGAATAATCGTCCTCATACCATACATATACCGCTGTATAAATATTATTGGCCAACCATATTTTTGTAATAACAAATGTGCAAGAGCAAGTTTTCGCCTTTGATTTTTAAACCTTTTTTGTATATGTGACTTATTGAATCTGCCAATATAAAAATATATTTGATCTCCAACAAAACCACCAAGTCCTGCTACAAACACAGCTAAAGCAACATTCAAATGTCCAGTATGCGCTGCAAGACCAGCAAAAATTAATCCTAATTCACCTTCTAGTATACTCCACAAAAATAGTATGAGATATCCCCAGTCGGCTACATAAGCATCCCATAGATTTATTATATATTCTTCTATTCCCATATAATCAACTTAAACATCCAATATAGTAAACACTTCTGTGTATTGCTTGATTTTATCAAATGCATCAAATCCTAACAATTTCAACAAAAAACAAGCCTCTATGCAATTGCCACCTATTGAATTTATAAGCTTTATACTCGCCTCTGCAGTCCCTCCTGTAGCTATCAAATCATCAATAAGCAAAACTTTTGAATTTTCTATATTTCTAAATGCATCAATATGTATCTCGACTTCATCAAATCCATATTCTAAAGCATATTTTTCCACAACGGTTGTAAATGGAAGTTTGCCCTTTTTTCTAATAGGAACAAAACCTACACCTAATCTAGTAGCAAGAGCAGCACCAAATATAAACCCTCTACTTTCAATACCTGCAATATAATCTAAATGAAACTCTTTATATCTTGATTCTAAAAATTCCATAAGCATAGTAAATACTTTTGCATTATTTAAAAGCGTAGTAATATCTTTAAATTGTATTCCTGGCTTTGGAAAATCAGGAATATTTCTAATAGTAGCATTTAATTCATTTTGTAAGTCTTCTAGATTCATATATATCCTTAGTAAAGTTTAATAACTACAGATTGTATCACCATTTGCTTTGCAATTAAATTGCCCAATTCTTAAGAAAAAATCAAAAAATAATATTTTACACAAAACCAACACCTTGCTTACAATAAAGCTTCTATTTTTTGCTCTAAATCTCTTATTTTTGTCTTATACTTATCACTTTCAATTTTATATTGAGAATTACGCTGCTTTAATGCTTTTATTTCATTTTTCATTGTATTCATCTCTTCTGTTAAAATATCTATATTTCCAAGTGCTCTTTGTAATTGTAGCTGATGTTTGCGTATCAAAATCTCTGCTTCGTGCAAAGTAAGTTTGATAGATGCAGAAGTTTTCTCTTCTCGTTGAGCCACATTCTTATAAAAGAAAGTTTTTACTATCATAAATAATACAAATAGAATAAAAGCACTAAGCATAAACCATTGCGCTATTTCTGATGACATTATATTCCTTGAATAGAGAGTAAATAATACCTCGATTCTATCAAAATATCACACAATCTCTACATATTTAAATAAATTTTATATAATGATTTTTATATTACAACAAACCTATCAAGTCTTTAGCTTTATTATATGTATCTCTTGCTCGAGGCAATACAGCATTAGCGCCATTTTGCAGAATCTCTTTTATGTATTTTTCATCACTTTTTAATTGCCTATATCGCTCTTGTATTGGCTTCAATCGATCAATTACAATATCTGCAAGCGCATTCTTAAATACACCATAGCCTTTAGTGCTAAATTCATCTTCTATACTTGTCCTATCTTTTCCACTTAATACTTCATAAATACATAAAAGATTATAAATACCAGGTCGATTTTCATCAAATACTATACTTGAATTAGAATCTGTTGTTGCTTTTTTGATTTTTGTTAAAATCACATCTGGCTCATCTAGTAAAAATATAGCGTGATTCTTGCCTGTTGCGCTTTTACTCATCTTTATCAAAGGATCATCTAATCCCATCACCCTAGCACCCTCTTTAATTATAAGAGGCTCTGGTATCTTAAAGCACTCTCCAAAATCTCTATTGAATTTCATAGCAACATTTCGTGTTAATTCAATATGCTGTTTTTGATCACTACCAACAGGGACAAGATCAACTTGATAAAGCAAAATATCAGCAGCCATAAGGGCTGGATAATTAAAAAGTCCGACATTAATATTTTTTGGATTCTTTTTTGATTTATCTTTAAATTGAGTCATTCTAGTCATATCACCCATAAAAATATTACAATCTAAAATCCACGCAAGTGCCGGATGATAATCAATCTCGCTTTGAATAAATAAACTAGATTTCATTGGATCTATACCACAAGCAATCAACATACAAGCTAAATCTATAGTTTTTTGCATTAATTCTTTTGGATCTTGCTTAATTGTAATTGCATGAGAATTCACAACGCAAAAAATATTATCATACGCATCTTGCATATCAACCCAATTTTTAACTGCGCCTAAATAATTACCCAAATGGATATTGCCTGTTGGTTGGATTCCAGAAAAAACTACTTTTTTAGCACACATTATCTCACCCTTCCTACAAAGAACAAAACTTCATACTCTAAAAATAGATTTGGAAATTCAAATTTTAGCCTTTTTTTAGATTCAAATGAAATATTACCACCACCAAGCAATCCGCCATATCTTAAATGATTCAAAAGTGCATCTCTACTTTCAAATTCCTTTTTTATCATCTTTCTTTCAAATTCTCCAAAAAAATATTTATTAATCATACTTGATATTTCATCATAACTTTTTAGAGGAGAAATAGAATCTAAAAAATAATGTAAAGTTTCCAAACTTTTATTTGTAAAAATACTAAAAGCAACCTTATTTTGATGCTTGATTTTACAAAAAATAGATTCCATATTTTTCGCCCAATGTAGCGATGATGACGATATAATCAAATCAAATTTTGCATCAAAATCATAATTTTCAAAATCAATATTTTTCAACTCTATATGAGCTATATTGTCCATATTTTTTGGGTGCAGCGATAACATATTTGGTGAATGATCAATACCTAAAAAATAATCCAATTTATATTTTTTTAGATTTTTTATTACATTACCACTACCTGCACCTAGATCCAAGATGCTACAAATATCTATATCCATAGACTTTAAAATCAAATATTGCGCTATTTCATTTTGAAGCGATGAATAATGTATATAATTTTTAGCCTGTTTATCAAATGAGAATAACTTCATTTTAATCTAAAGCATTAATCTTATCAACTCTAATTTTATACCTTCCGCCTTCAAATTTTGTATTTAAAAATACCTCTACTATATCAATTGCAACACCAAAACCAATCAAACGCTCACCAAGACATAACACATTTGCATCATTGTGTAATCTTGAATATTTAGCCATATATTCATTCACACATAAAGCAGCTCTAATGCCATTAATCTTATTTGCACAAATAGACATACCAATACCGCTACCACATACTAAAATACCAAAATAATTTTCCTTATTTGCCACTTCTTTGCAAACTAAAGTAGCAAAATCTGGATAATCAACCTTCATAGCTTCTTCTGGAAAAATCTCAATAATCTTATCTACATTATTCATCTTTGACAATAAACCAACCAATTCACGCGACAAGTTCAATCCTGCGTGATCACAACCAATAACACAAGTCATAACAACCCCTATAAAAGAAAATTAATAAATAATTTAATTGGTAAAAATATCAATTCAGCAAGTGGTGGAATAAGCAAAATTCCCATCATAATAAAAATACCAAATTTTTCTACTCTATTAAAAAAAACTGGAATTATATCATTATTAAATTTAAGCGATAAATATCCAAGTGCTTGCGAGCCATCAAGAGGAGGTATTGGCAGTAAATTAAAAAAGCCAAGAGTTACATTTGAAATCACCAAAAATATTAAAAAAGCATAAAAAATAGAACCCAGTCCATCTTGAGAAATAATGCCACTTTTAAGCAATACTGATGCAATAATAGCAAGTAAAAAATTATAAATAATCCCTGCAAGAGATACCATTATCGCACCATTATATCCACCATTTTTAATCACTTCCCTGATATTAATTGGAACTGGTTTTGCCCAACCAAACATAAATGGAGATTGAAGCAATAATAAACCAATAGGAAGTATGATAGAACCAACTAAATCTATATGTTTTATTGGATTAATACTAATGCGTCCATAAAGCTTTGCAGTATCATCACCATAATACAATGCAGCCAAGCCGTGCATTATCTCATGGCCAATAATGGCTACAAGCAACGCACATATTGAAATAAGCAGAATCCCTATATTTAACTCTTGCACAAAAAATCCTATGGATTAGATTCTATAAAATCTTGCATTTTAAAATCTTTTGTATTAAATGCATCATCTTCTATATTTTTAGCACTAAGCTGCTCTATGCCATCAATATCCTTAAACATTCTATCCCAGCGAATCTTATATGTATTATCAGGATTAATTTTTGATTCATTGCTATTTGATAAATTTAAACTAAGGTATATAAACCAAGGTGTTCCAATTAATGAAGCATATGACACAGAACCCCAAAAACGAGAATCCTCACTACCATCTCTATTATCACCAATCATAAAAAAGTGATCATCTTCAACCTTGTAATAAAAATAAATTTTTCCATTTTCCTCAAATCTACTCATCACACCTCTTCCGTGATTTGAGATTTTTAACAATAAATCATACGCTATAGGTGCATCACCATAATGAACACCTTTGAATTGGTTAAGATAAGGATCATAAATAAAGGTTTTACCTAAAATATTTTTAGTAACAGCATTTGGAAAATTTTCTTTTATATAAGCATCTCCATCTTTTGGACGAAGATATAATCCATCTTCTGCCATAATGACTTCATCACCACTAGTTGCAAATACTCTTTTTACAAAATATTGCTTTTCTATATGTGGAGGAATAAAAATCACTATTTCACCCCTATTTGGTCTATCGCCTTCTAAAATATGACCATTTTTATTAAAATCAGGAAATACTGGAATTTCAAGCCAAGGGATTCTAGGAATTGGGATGCCATATGAAAACTTTTTAACAAACAAAAAATCCCCTTCATAAAGGGTATTTACCATTGATCTACTTGGAATAACAAAAGCCTGAGCTATAAAAAATATAACAAATAAAACAATAATAATAGTTCCCGTCCAAGTAGTAGAAAATCTATATAGTTTTTTTAAAAAATTCATTTAGCAACCTCATATTGCAATTTTGATGCTTTTATTGTATTTATTAATAATGCACTAATTGTCATAGGACCCACACCACCTGGCACAGGTGTAATATAAGATGCCTTCATAGATACATTTTTGAAATCTACATCCCCTACTATACTTCCATCATCAAGTTTATTAATGCCAATATCAACTATAATTGCACCATCTTTTACCATATCATCACTAAGAAGTAATGCTTTTCCAACACCAACACAAACAATATCAGCATCTTTTGTAAATTTCTTAACATCTTTTGTAAAAATATGACATACAGAGACACTAGCACCAGCATTTAGCATAAGCGATGCAAGAGGCTTGCCTACGATATTACTCGCACCAACAATCACAACATCTTTACCCTTAACATCAATTTTATAATATTCTAAAAGCATCATAATCCCAAAAGGTGTAGCTGGCAATAGAGAATCTAAATTGCAAAATAATCTACCCATATTGTATGGATGAAAACCATCAACATCTTTATTAATATCAATTGATTCTAAAATAATATTTGAATTAATATGCTTTGGAAGCGGAAGCTGCACTAAGATTCCATTGACATTTTTATCATTATTTAATTTATCTATCTCATCTAGCAATACATTTTGAGATATATTTTCATCAAATTTGATAATCTTAGATTCTATTCCAACCCTACTACAAGCTTTATTTTTCATCGTTACATAGCTAAGTGATGCTGGATTATCACCAACTAAAATCACATACAAACATGGAGTAATATGAATAGCTTTTAATCTATCAACCTCAATAGATAATTCTTTTTCAATTTCTTGGCTGTATGCCTTGCCATCTAAAATATACAAACAACACCTTTGCTTAAAAAATAAAGTGTAATTATAATAAAATAAAATTTTAAATACTTATATTTAACATAATTAAATAATAATCAATAAGGTGTAAACATTGAAAAAAATATTAATATCACTTTTGTTGTGTATTGCAGTATATGGCAATGAATTTTTAACGCCATACGAATACGGAAAAGCATTATATAAGAATCCAAGAGGTATTGGCTGTATTAAATGTCACGGGCGATACGGCGAAGGAGCGATAATTAGCTATATTAAACAGAATGGACAATTAAAACCAATAACAGCTCCAAAAATCACAGGTTTAACATTTGATAGATTTGAAGAAGGATTAAAACTCGGAAAAGGCTTTATGCCAAAATACGATCTTAGTGTTTCTGAAATTGTATCACTATATATTTTTTTAAATCCACAATAATAAAGGGCTTAAACCCTTTATTAACTACCATATTGCCTTAACAAAACCTGTTAGATAATTTCTCTTATTATTTCCAATATCAGCTAAGTCAATATATCCAGCACCAAAATCTAAATGATTGAATAATGTAAGCGAAAATAATGCTGACAATTCTTTATAATCACCACCAGCATACAACACATCAAATTTAAACATATTATGTCTTGCTCCAGTAAATGCATACCAAGTTGATTGTTTGCCGCTAAAATAAGATCCACTAGCTTTATTATAGAAATTTACACCTACCATACCACCATAAAATCTGCTGCTATCACCATAATAAGTTAATCCGCCCACACCATTTCCTGTAGTTTGATAATAACCACCACCAATTTTAAACCAATCATATCCAAATTCTTGATCTATTAAGAATAACTGACCGTTACCAAAATTATTTGTTTTATTTCTAATAGAATCATAATATGTATATTTAAATTGAGTTTGAGAATATAAATCAGTTTTATCCCCAAGCAATAAATCAAGTGTAATACCAGGCGCAACAAATGAATCTGTTACAAAAAACATATATGGCGAAATTGTAAATATATTACCAATAAATATATCAATACCAGCTGCACCTAAATGCTCTTTATTTGCATGTCTTTTATAATTCCATAAAGCATTAATTTGACTTGCAGTTTCTCTATTTACTCTTTGGAATTGGAAAGCTTGTTCATAAGAATACATTGCCCATATATCCATAAAGTTACCAATACCAATTTTCATAGATACACCTTCATTGTGCCCGCTAAACCATTCATATCCCATAGCATTTGTATCATATCTACCAAGAGCTATACTAAATGGCTCACTATCATAAGAAAAATAAGCCTCGCTTAATACAAATGTATCTTTATAAATATTATCTGCAAATTTCTTAGTGTTTTCATAAATAGGAATAGCCGCCCAGCCTCCTAATCCAACTGCAAAACCATCACCAAAAAATGCATTAAAACCAACAGATGCACTAAGTCCTGCATAATCGCTATTTTTGTAATCTAAATTTGTCTCACCATACACACCAAAATGTCCATACACATCAAATTGAGCTTGAGCACAGCTCAACAAGCCAGCTATAGCCACAGAACCCAATAAATTTTTTTTCATTATATACTCCTCAACTAAATTTAGTTTTTAAAATATCGGCGGATTATATCATTTTGTAATATTAATTCAATTAAATTGCATTCTATAATTACAATTTATACATTTTTTCTCAACAACAATACCATTTTTAAACCCATTTATTATACGTTGTACTCTACTACTATATAGTATATTTTTCAAAGAATCTTTATTTAAATTTCCAAGCACTATATCACCATTTGCATCAATACAACAGGGCACAACATCACCATTTGATAAGATACCAAAATGACTTATAAGTCCATAACAAAATCCCGTATTAGCAACAATATCAGATTTATTTGTATGCCATAAAAATGACTCTCTAAATACAATAATAATCTTTTTACCAACTCTTGTATTAGAATCTAATTCTAAAAGATTAAATTCTTGTTTTAAAACCGATTTTAACTCTGCAGTTTGAGGGCTTTTGCGATTTTGAATTCTCAAATTTACAAAAATATCGCTATTGCTAGAATCTTTATATCTACAAAATTCAAATACTCTATTTAGCGCCCTTTTTTTAAATGATTGGGATTGCAACTCCATAATTGCATCAAGGGAAATATTTACTTGTTTTATTGGTGATTTTATCAAGAAATCAAAATCATCTAAATAAACACCACTTGTTGTAATTTCAACGCTAATATTCAATTTGTGCGCTATCATTAAATAATCTTTGAGATTTTTGATTTTTAATGGATCGCCAAGTATATGAAGGGCTATTAGCTTTGTATATTTGCTGCATTCTAATGCAATTTTAGAAAACAATTCAAGACTCATCACACCTCTTCTTCCTTTGATAGAAGGGCAAAATGAACAATCAAGACCACAAATATCACTTAATTCTATATATATTTTTTTAAATTTCAATCAAACTCCACAATGGATAAAATTTCACGATTCTATCTTATTTTAGGTAGAATCTAAGCAAATGCAGTAAATCAAAATTAGGCAATCAATGAGAAAAGATTCTAAGTTTATTCGATATCTAATAGTTGGAATAATTAATACAATTATTGGATATGGAATGATTTTTACATTAATGACTATTCACATAATACCCGAAGTAGCAAATATCATTGGATATATTATTGGAATCATCATTTCATATATTTTAAATAAAATCTACACATTTAAGACAAACAATAAATCTAAAAAAGAGTTTATAAAATTCGCATTATGTATGATATGCGCCTATGCAATCAATCTGGCAATTTTTGTCATTTTACATAGATACTTTAACATAGATAAATACATAGCCACAATTATTGCTGGCATATTCTATACACTTAGTGGATATATATTTAGTAAATATTTTGCCTTTAAGATTAGCCTTTAAACACATTTAAAGCGCTTGGGGCTTGTATTGTTGGCATCATTTCTATTCTATTGATATTTACATGTTTTGGCTGACTAAGTGCAAAAAATACTGCCTCTGCGATATCTTCTGGTGAAAGTGGATTTGTATTTTCATAGACTTTAGATGCTGCGTCCTTATCGCCTTTAAATCTCACAAGTGAAAACTCGCTGCCACCGCTAAGTCCTGGCTCTATATTTGTAACCCGAATATTTTTATCATACAAATCTGCCCTAAGATTCAAACTAAATTGCTTAACAAATGCCTTTGTAGCTCCATATACATTTCCACCTGGATACTGATAGCTTCCTGCAATTGATCCAATATTTATGATATGCCCATCTTTATTTGCAACCATACCAGGAAGGAATGCTCTAGTCAGCCTAACAAGCGATAATACATTGATCTCAATCATCTCTTCCCAATCATTTATATCAGCAACAGATGCATCACAAAGTCCAAGCGCAAGCCCTGCATTATTAATCAAAACATTAACATTTCTAAAATCATCATCAAATTTATTAATTTCATCTTTAATTTTTTGTGTATCTTTTACATCTAAAGCAAGAATCTTACAATTACTACCACATTCATTTTGAAGCTCTCTTAGCTTGTCTTCCCTTCTTGCTAATGCTATAACTTTATATTTTGCCTTTATTAAACGCCTCACTATAGCTGCACCAAAACCAACTGAAGCTCCAGTAACCAAAACACTCATAAATACCCTCCTTTATTTAAGATTCTAAAATAAATTTTATTTCACGCCAATTAGGCATAAGAGATTCTAAAAGATTATAAAAATCTCTACTATGATTTGCATAAACCAAATGAACTAATTCGTGTAATAAAACATACTCAAGACAAATGATAGGTTTTCTAAACAAAATGGTATTTAGCGTAATAGTTGCATTCTTTACATTACAGCTACCCCATCTAGAAGTCATATTTCTAAATTTTACAGTTTCTACCTTTCTAGATATTGCATTTGAATATTTAATTATGATGCTATTTATATAATCATTTGATAAACTTGTAAAATAATGATTAATCATTGATTCTATCTTTTTGACATTTGTGTTATCTTTTGTATAGACATTTAAAATATCATTATTAAGATCTACTTTATTTTTATTACATAAGATGATATTTAGAATATAAACATTATCAAAAAACACAATTTTTTCGCCACTAGCGTATTTTGGTAGATTATTTTTTATTATATTTTGTCTAGATTCTATCCACTCTTTCTTAGAATCAACAAATCTATCAATTACATCATTATTTACCCAAATTGGCGCACTAACCTTAATATTTCCATTTTTATCAAGCCTAAGAATGATATTTTTTATTCGTTTTTTAGTAAGTATATATTTCAATTATTTTTTATCTTCTATGATTTCAACATCAATAATATTGCTATCTTCATATTTGGTTTGTTGATTTCTACAATTTTGCTCTTTTGTTATAAAAAACAAAGACACAACAACAAAACTCAAGCCAATAATATCACATAAGATTCCAGGAATAATCAACAATATAGCACCGATTAATCGCAGGATATTACGCCCAATGAAATTTCTAATACCTCCATTTAGTATTTCACTATATGCCATAGGAAGCATTGAATATTGACCAAACATCACACCAAATCCTAAAATGGCACTCACAATGATTTCTAAAAATAAAACAAGTATTCCAAACTCATCAGCAAACTCAACAATGCAAAACATTTCAACAAAAAAATAAATAACAGCAAACAATAATTTCAATTTTTATCTCCATTTATGTATTGAATCAAATCATCTATCAAAATACTAGAATCTAATTTTATTTTATTAAGCCCATCGCGCCTCACAAACTCTATATTATTATTATGAAGTTCCTTTCCTATAATGATTGCACTTTTTATCCCTATAAGTTCAAAATCACTAATTTTAGCACCGAATCTTAGATCTCTATCATCTAATAATGCATTAATACCATTGACCAACAATGCTTGATATAGTTTTTGCGCAAATTCTACTTCATTATCATTTTTGATATTTGAGATAATCAACACTACATCAAATGGTGCAACATTACCCCAAATAGCGCCTTTATCATCTGATTTCTGCTCTAATATTGCTCCTAATATTCTACTAACCCCAATACCATAACAACCCATTATAAAAAACTGTGCTTTACCATCTTTATCAAGATAAGTTGCATTCAAGCTTTTTGAATATCTATCTCCCAATTTAAATATATGTCCTATTTCAATACCTTTAGTAATATCAAGCTTTGCAGCACATTTAGGGCAAAGATCGCCAGATTTCACTTCTAATAAATCTCTAAACTCAAGACCCTCAAATGAATCTAAATCAACACCAACAATATGATAATCCTTTACATTTGCACCACAAATAAGATTACTCGCACCAATTAATTCATTATCAAAATAAATATGCTTAGCATTTGTAATATTTCTAAGACCATATGGACCAATAAAACCACCAAATAAACCTAACACCTCTAATTCATCTGTATCTAAATCTAACAATTCTATTGCATTTGGTATTACATTTAATGCTTTTGTAGAAGATAAATTATCACAACCACGGATAAAGAAAAAGCATACTTCGTTGCTACCATCACTTAATAAAGCCTTTTTGGCTACGCATTTTAATAAATAAAATGGATCAACCTTGAAAAACTCACTTAATTCATCAATACTTTTTACATCTGGTGTGAAAAATTCAGAAAATTCAGCTTGTGGAGGTGTAGATTCTACTTGTTTTGGTTTCCTTTTTGCTATTTCTATATTTGAAGCATAATTGCAACTTGTGCAAATTACAATATCATCTTCCCCACTTGGTGCAAGTATCATAAACTCTTTACTGCCACTTCCGCCTATGGCTCCGCTATCAGCTTCAACTATTCTAAAATCAACGCCCAATCTGCTAAAAATATTAATATATGTCTGCTCCATTAATGAAAATTCTCTATCTAAATCTTCTACACTACTATGAAAACTATAGGAATCCTTCATAATAAATTCTCTTGCACGCAATATTCCAAATCTAGGCCTAATCTCATCGCGAAACTTCAAATTGATTTGATATAGATTAATTGGTAGCTGTTTATAGCTTTTTATCACTCCATTTACACAATCAACTATAGCCTCCTCGTGGGTTGGACCAAGCACAAAAGAATTATTCTTTCTATCATTAAATTTCAATAACTCTTTGCCATATTTGTTATATCTGTCAGTTTTTATCCACAATTCAGCAGGAGTGATGAAGCCAAGATTCAGCTCATTTGCACCACTTTTATCCATCTCTTCTTTAATGATTTTTATAACTTTATCAAGAACAATTTTGCCAAGCGGAAGAAAATGATAAATACCACTACCAATTTGTTTTATAAAGCCACCTCGTATTAAATATTCATGACTTTTTAAAACACAATCTTTTGGTGATTCTTTTATGCTAAAAGCAAATAATTTTGAAAATCTCATAATACTTACCTCATCATTTTTGCATTATTATCGTGTTTTTGCTCTGCTTCTTTTAAATTATCATCACTGATATTAAATAGCATTTTTAAAGTGCGCTCAATCTCTCCTAACTGCGAAGTTGAAGATACACTTTTTAGATTTTTTGTTGGAGTATGCAAAAAAACATTAAAAACATTGTGAATTGTTTTTTCTATATTGCTTTTATAGGATTCTGGAAGGAAGCCTTTTTGTATAGCTTTATTAATTTCATTAATAGACGCATCTTTTGCTATCTGTCTAAGTGTCTTAATAATAGGCGCAACAGATAGAATATTTAAATATTTAAAAAACTCATTTACTTCATCACCAACAATTTCATACGCTCTATTTAAACTATCTTTTCTAAAATTCATATTTTCATCTACGATATTTTGTAAATCATCAATCGTTGTAATTTTTATATTAGAATCATTTAGATTCTCAATATCTCTAGGAAGTGCAAGATCAAAGAAATATCGCTTATAAGGTACATTATCAATCATATCATTTGTAATAATTGGCATCTTACTTGCAGTGGCACTAAATAATAATTCTGCATTATTTAGCTCATCTCTTAAATGACTAAAATCCAAAACAATCAAGTCATCATTATTTAGAGAATCTTTAAAATCTATAGCTTTTTGTTTATTTCTATTTAAAAGTTTTACTTTAAAACCAAGATTCAAAAGATGCTTTATGGTAAGTTCACCCATTTCACCAATGCCAATAACAATTGCTTCTTTTTTATGTAAATCTATTTTTTTTGTGCTAGATACCGCAACAGAAGCAATAGATATTGGTTTTTTTGATACACCAGTTTCATTTCTTACTATAGATGCGCACTTAAATGCAAAATCTATAACACTACCAAGACCGCTGCTACTGCAATAATTATTATGCAATGAATATCTATATGATTTTTTTAATTGCCCTGATATTTGTGTTTCACCAACAACCAAACTATCCAAACTACTTGCCACTAAAAAAATATGATGAATTGCACTATATCCCTCAAAAGTATCCGCTCTATCTTCTAGCTCATCTTTGTTTGCTTGTGATAACTCTGCTAATTTAGTAAAACATAATTGAAAAGCATCGTAAGCATCATTTGCAATCATTAGTATCTCTAAACGATTACAAGTAGAGAGTAAAATCGCCTCTTTAACAATCTTTGAATGTAAAATATACTCCAACAACAAATCAACTTCATTTTCACCAATAGATAGCTTTTCTCTTAGAGATAAAGATGCATTTCTATGAGAAAAACTAAGAACTAAATACTGCATCAAAATTCCCTATCAAGCATATCTTTTAAAATCATCTCAAGCTTAGTATCCTCGCTTCCAAGGACGCTAATAGCTTTACTTGCATACTCATCTACCACTTTTTTGACTTCGTGTAAAATATCATATTCTTGCATTTTTTGCTTTATCCAAGCTATCTCTTCACTGCTTAATGATTTTTTAAACAAAGATAATAAATTATCTCTGTCTTTTGTATTCATCTTATTATAAAGATAAATATATGGCAGTGTTGCCTTGCCTTCTTTTAGATCACTAAATGAATTTTTCCCTATCATACTATCATCATAAGAAACATCAAGAATATCATCAATAATTTGAAATGCAATCCCTAATGCATTACCATAAATTTTATATTTATCACTATGATCACCTTTTAAAATCCCAGCACATTCCGCACTTGCCTCTATAAGTGCGGCTGTTTTATATTCGACCATTTTTAGATATTTATTTTCATCAATATTAAAACTCTTGCTAAGCTCTACATCCTCTAATTCACCTAAACTAAGCTTCAATACAGAATCTGCAACAATTTTTGATAAATTAGAATCTATTGTTGAAATTTCATAAAATGCCTTTGAATACAAAATATCGCCAAGCATAATTGCATTTTTATTGCCATATTTCGCATTGATACTTATTTTACCACGCCTAAGTGTAGAATCATCGATTACATCATCATGTAATAATGAAGCAAAATGGATAAGCTCAATAATCGCACAAAGCTTTATATTATAAGCAGAATCCGGCGCTATAGCAAAAATGAGCTTACTTCGCAGCATTTTACCAAATGAAAAGTCATCTCTAAAAGCATCAAATACGCTATTGCCTAAATCATCAAAATAGCCCTTAATAGTAGATTTAACAAGTTCTAACCTATCCACCTACATCACCCCTACATTACTATTAAAATTAAAAATATAATATCTAAACTTTGCTTCTTTTAGGTCGTCATCATAATGAACAAAATAAAAAATTATATATGGATTTGGATTATTTGCGCTATTTGCATTACTTAAAGTAATCTTTGCAGAATTTGCATTATCCTTATATAATGAAAATTGATATGGAATGCCATCATATTTAAAATGAGTAATAAGCACCTTATCTTTATATAAAGTCCATCTAAAAGTTAAAGTCTTTTTAGAATCTTCAACAAACAATTCAATACTCTTTAACTCATCTTTTTTTAATACGACCTCACCGAGAAATTCAGCATCAACGCCACAAATAATACAAAATACAATCAATAAGCGCCGCATTATATAGCGCATCAATCAACAATCTCTCTTTTTATAAATGGTGAGATTCTGCATAATACTTCATATGGTATGGTGCCAAAAATCCTAGCGACTTCATTTGCATCGTGCATAAAACATAATCGATCTTTGTCTGAAATAATCGAAGTCGCATCCATTGACATTCTAGGAAGTATCAAAGATCCATCTTTTGTTCTCATTTCGCTATGATTTTCATTCAATCTAAACAAACCATCTCCATAGCCAATATCATAACTTGAAACTATACAATCATTGTTTAATACATATTTCCCATCATAGCCAATTTTGCTACCTGCTTTTAAATACCTGCTTGATATTTTATCAACCCAAAGCTCCGCAATAGGATTCAAATTCAAATCACAATCAACACCTAAATAACCATACATAGCAATTCCAATTCTAACTAAGTCATCATCAATCTCTCTACATTTAATGGCACCAGATGAACTCAAAGAGTGGAATCTAGGGAGTGGCATATTGTTGTTATTTACAAAATCTAAGACAACTTGCTTTACATTTCTAAATATATTCTGTTGTAATAAAAACTCATCACTAAGGTTTCTATTATCCATATCTCCATAGCCATTATGTGTAAATACACCAATCAACCGAAGATTTCGTTTTTTAATCAATTCTAATGTTTTTTGCAAATCCTCTACTTCTATACCATTTCTATTCATTCCTGTGTTCACTTTTAGCTCAATACCAGTGTTAAAAGTAATGTTTGATATATGATTTAAGTCAGACACACTTAAGTAAATATTATCATTCAAATTATCAAATGATGTAGGATATAAGATGGTAATATGATCAAATAAATCTTTTATCTTAATAGCTTCAAAATTATTTTTTACAAATACACTTTTAATGCCAAATTCAGATAACAACTTACTAATTTCAATAATTCCATGTCCATAAGCATTATCTTTAATAACACAAGCAATTTGAGTATTTACAGCGTTATAAATAGATTCTAAATTAGAAAATAATTTGGATTTTGAAATAATCAAAGAAGACATACTAAATCCTAAAAACTAATTAAGTCTATAGAATTTCATAAATCAAAAGATAAATGCGATACTTTATTTGAAATAATCTCAAAGTATCGCATTTTATTGTTTCTTAAATTAAATTATTTCTTCAATGTTACAATATAATCAGCTAGAGCAACCATATCCTCTTCACTTAAACCTGCAGCTTGTGCATACATTAAAGGACCAGCGCCATATTGATTTAAAGTTTTTGCTTTATAGCCTTTAAGATCTTCTATAATTTTCTCTTTTGTTAAAACATTAATTGTAGTTGTAGCTTTTGAACCAGGTGGGACTTTATCACCATTTACACCATGACATACTGCACATTTTTTATACAATGCTGCACCATCTGCTGCCATCAAGCTAGCTAGACCAAAAACACAAATTAGAATTAACTTTTTCATTCAAGACCTCTCATATTAATTTCTCTTAAGATTTAACATCTTAAAACATAATATTCTACTTATTTATTTCTTAAATATCAATTTTAAAAAATAAAGAAATATTAATGCTTATTTTCTTCCATAGATGCCTCATTTGCCGCTTTGATTACTTCTTCTAAAAATACATCAAGAATCTTATCCTCATCTAATTTGCAAAGTATCTCACCTTTTTTTATAATAAGACCACTTTTGTTACCAAATGCAATAGCCAAATCTGCGTGTTTTGCTTCTCCTAAAGCATTGACAGCACAGCCCATTACAGAAATCTGAAGTGGCACTTTGATATCTTTTAATTTTTCTTCTACAATCTTTATAGCCCTTATCAAATCTACTTCGATTCTACCACAGGTAGGGCAAGAAACAATTGTAATCCCTTCTTTTTGTCTATCAGAGTATTTTAATATAGATTTAGCAACCTTAACCTCCTCTTCTAGCTCCCCAGTTATCGACACTCTCATCGTATCACCTATACCCTCAAGAAGCAAATTCCCTAACGCCATAGAGCTTTTTATCATAGAATGATACAAGCTGCCCGCTTCTGTTACACCTATGTGAAATGGGTATTCAACAAGAGGACGCAACATTCTATACGCAGCTATCGTCCTTTCAACATCACTTGCTTTTAATGATACTTTAATGTTATCAAAACCACAATCTTCAAGTAGTTTTATATTATATAGTGCAGATTCAATCATACCCTTTGGCGTTGGACCATATTTTTCTTCAAATTGCTTTTCTAGGCTACCTGCATTAACTCCAATCCTAATTGGAATCCCACGCTCATTGCAACCCTTTGCAATCTCCATTATGCGACTTTTATCGCCAATATTGCCTGGATTAATCCTAATGCAATCTACTACTTCCAATGCTTTTAATGCTAATTTATATCTAAAATGAATATCTGCAACAATTGGAAGCGAAACTTGCTTCTTTAACTCCTTTAGCGCATCTGCATCTGCATCATCACTCACTGCAACACGAACTATATCGCAACCAGCAAGCTGCAATCTATCAATCTGCTCTTTTGTAGCCTTTATATCTTTTGTTTTAGTAAAAGTCATACTTTGAACACTAATTGGAGCATCACCGCCTATCTTTACATTACCAACACAAATCTGTTTAGTTTTATATCTATTCATCAACAAGCCTTAATAAAAAATGGATATATTAATATAATTACTTTAAAGGCGCCTTTATGTTATATTTAAATGGAAAATACAAACTCAATTCTAGCATTCTCTCTATTGGTGCAAACAAACACAATATTATATTATTAGATAGTAGTTATAATATATATGAATTCAATAAAGATCAATTTATATTTACAAAAAAAATATTTGATTTTAAAAATCATCACCCATTTAGCAAAGCTTGTGCCGTATCAATGCAAGGATACATAGCAATTGGAATCCCAAAAAGCAATATTTGCGAGGTATTTCATCTTGAAAATGGGAATTTAAAACATATAAAAACCCTAGAATGGCATAAGGCAGATATATACAATATAAGATTCTCGCGAGATGGAAAGTTTCTCATCACTGGCGGCGAAGATGGTAAAGTATTTTTATTTAGATTACCAGATTTTAATGTAGTAAATATTTTACCACCAAGACCAGATTATATATCAAATATACATTTTGGAAGAGTGGCAAATTTCATCGTTTATAGCTCATATGATTTACAAAATTGTGTATTTGATATGGAGCAAAATAAAATCATTGGCACATTTAAGACAAATAGCGTTGTAGAAGATATAGTATTTTTTGATGATGATAAAAAGATATTTTGCGTATGCTCAAATGGAGATAGTGGGATCTACAATATCACAAATAAAACTCTAGATTTAAAACATAATTATGACGAATGGCTAACGCGAGCAGGGCTTAGTAAGGATGATAATTATGCATATATTGGATCACGAAAAAACATACTTTCATATCTTGATTTGGCAACACATTCCCCAAAATATCAAGTTGATTTAGAGCTTGAATATGGCATAGCTTCTATGCGCGTGGTTGATGCAAAACTACATATAGGATATAGCAATGGATATTTACATATTTTTGATTTAACAAAATTTGAAAATGAAATGCAAAATGCGATCAAGAATAAAGATTACAAAAATGCAAAAACAATAAGCGATAAAAATATCTCATTAAAAACACATAAAGTATATATTGATTTTATGGATAACACATTTGATGAATTATTTGAAAAAGCAAAAATGGAATTACAAAAAGATTCAAGTAATGAAGCGATAAATGATGTAATTAATGAATTGGAGGTATTTTTTGAAGATGATGTAAAAAAACAAAAATTCAGCAGTTTTATACAAAATATCGGAATCTTTAAAGAATTCAATAATGCAATATTGAACAGAGATTATGCACTTGCATACAAAATCGCGGAAGAAAATAATGTATTTAAAAATACAAGTGAATTTGAAAAACTAGAAGATATTTATCATCAAATCTTTGAAAGTGCAAAAAATATCTTAATAAATGAATCACAAGAATCTATAAATAAAGCAAATGCCCTTCTTAAGCCATTTATAAACATAGCATCAAAAAAAGATTCTATAAATAGCTTATTAAGAAATGCGAGTAAATTCAATCAAGCAGATCTACTTGTAAAAAACAAACATTTTGGGGAATTCTTTAAACTTGCAGAACATTTCAAAGAAATACAACACACAAAAACATATAAAAAAACTATGATACTTGGAGAGCAGATTCTTGCAACGATAAATGAACTTGAGAGCGAAGGAAAGTATAATAAAGCTTTAGAATTAAATGAAATTTTAAAACAATTTACTCCATTTAGCACAATATCAAATAATAAAAAAGATGAAATAAACTTAAAAATAGAATTTTTAGAGCTATACAATAAAAAGGCATATAATCAAATCTATAAATCCATTGATAAATTTGAATTACTAAAAGGTAGTGCAGAATACATAAATATTAGCAATCATTTTAACAAAATCTTTGATAATGCATTTGATTGCATCATCAATAACAACTATGAAATGGCATACAAAATACTACAACAATGCTTCAATATACCATTTTGGAAAAATAGACTAGATAATATTTTTAATATCAGTTATTTAAATGAGATAGAAAAAAATATCAATAATAATGAAAAAAATATAAATTGGCAGCTAACACTAGAATCTTATATCAATATGTTTGGCAAAAATGATGAATTAATAAAAATTTGCACAAAAAATGAAGAAGTATCAAAAATACTAAATATGATAGAGGTGAAAGAAGGTGAAATAAAATATATGCCAAGCATAATTTTATAGATTATTTGATTTTGAAATTTTTAGCGAATTTAGAGCAACCAAAATAGAACTAAAACTCATAGAAAGTGCAGCAAAAAGTGGGATAATAAATCCAAACGATGCAAGTGGTATTGTAAAGAGATTATAAATGATGCTTATTTTTATATTTTGCTTTATTACGCCATATGTTTTAAGTGATAATTTATGAGCTTTAAGAAGGCTATCTAATTTATCATCAAGCAGCACTATATCACTAGATTGAATCGCTATATCACTTCCATTCCACATACTTATTGCAATATCACTTTTATTAAGCGCTATCGCATCATTAATACCATCACCAACCATAGCGTTCTTGTATCCGTCTTTGTGTAACAAATCTATAAAATCGCTTTTATCTTTTGGATTTTGCTCATAGTAATATTCAGATATACAAAGTTCATTTGCTACCTTGTTTACGACATTTTTTCTATCACCGCTTAATAACACAACCCTAAATCCATTTAATTTAAAATAATCAACCACATCTTTTGCATTTTCTTTTAGCGTATCTTCAAGGTCAAACCTAGCAACCAATTTACCATTGATCGCATAATAAAAATTCATATAATAATTATTTATTTCCTCACACTCAATCCCACATTCCTTCATCAATGCAAAACTACCGCCAAGCAAGTGATTTCCACTATATTTTGCTTCTATGCCCTTTTGATCTATCAGCCTAAAATCATCTAACACAAATATAGAATCATTATTTAAAAATTCAAAAACACCTTTGCTAATTGGGTGATTATTTAATCTTACAAAATATGCAAGAAGTCCTCTATCAAGCTCATCAAAAATCTCAACATTCACTACTTTTGGAGAGCCATATGTAAGAGTGCCCGTTTTGTCAAACACGATTGCATTGACTTTTGCAAAACTCTCTAAAAATCGTGCCTCTTTAAAAAGCATTTTATACTTGTAAGTCTCTGTAATGCCAACAATGGTAGCAATAGGAGTAGCTAATGCTAATGCACAAGGACAAGCAATGATAATAACAGAAACACCAACGATAATAGCTTTATCAATCCCTACAAAATACCACCATAGTATAAATGTAATAGATGCGACTGCAAACACAAAAGCACTAAAATAATATGATATAGAATTGGCTTTATTTTGAATATCTGGCTTTTTATCAAGAGAATCTTTTATCAAAGTGATAATATTATTCATAGTAGAATTTTGCATAGTTTTTGTAGCTATATATTCTATATGATAGTCTAAATTTATACTTCCAGATAGAATCTCTTGATCTTGCATCTTATCTACAAACATACTCTCTCCAGTAAGCATAGAAGAATCTAATCGTGCTTTTTTGCTCAACAATACCCCATCAATAATGATTTTCTCTCCAGGTGCTACACACACAACATCTCCTATTTGCACTTCTTGAGGGCTTATTGATATTAGATTATTGTCTTTTTTTATATTTAATAAGCTTGGCATTTCATCAAATAAACTATCTATTTTATCACCGGCACTTTTCCGTGAGCGCACTTCTAAAAATTTCCCAATTAAAATAAAAGTAATAATCATAGTAACAGATTCAAAATATGTCTCTCCTGTGCGCGTAATAGCCGCATAAATAGAATATAAATATGTAAGCAGCGAGCCTATGCTTACAAGGAGATCCATATTGATAAATCCATTTTTTAATCCATAGTATCCACCACGAAAGAATATCCAGCCGCTATAGAATAATGTTGGTGTAGATAATGCAAATGAAGCGATGTTTAGAATATCTTTTACATCGCTATCCATTCCAAGAAAATATCCCAAATACTGCGCAACCGCAATCCACATAATATTCATCACACAAAAGATTCCAACGACCATTCTTGTGTAATAATCTT
The DNA here is from genome assembly GCA_944323755.1 of uncultured Helicobacteraceae bacterium. Lineage (GTDB taxonomy): Bacteria > Campylobacterota > Campylobacteria > Campylobacterales > Helicobacteraceae > NHYM01. The sequence continues at coordinate 390,441 of CALUTR010000001.1, read as the reverse complement.
TTTTTTCTTTAGCATTGAGTGCTTCTAACATCTTGGGGTCATAAATCGTAGCATCATAGCCAATAGATCTAATCTTCTCTATTATACTACTTAGTGAAATCTTATTTTTGTTATAAATGATTTTTGCTTTGTTGCTTGTGTAATTTATATTCACCTCTATAATCCCATCTGTGTTATTTAGCACTTTTTGATTAAGCCAAACACAAGCAATGCAATGAATTCTAGTAATAATAAGTGATACTTCTATTGTATTTTTATCTATCTCTTTTGTGTATTTATTTAAAAAAAAATCACTATCAAAGCGAGATAAATCATCGATATATTCTAGTGGAGGAGTTAGCACAGTATCTGATAATTTATCATAAAATGAATCAAGATTATTTTCTTTTAATATTCTAAAAATACCCTCACAACCTTTACAGCAAAAATATTCATCATTGCCATTAATATTCACACAAAAAAGTGCATTTTTATCATACTCTAAATGGCAGTGAGAGCATTTCAATTGCATATTAATCTTGATTAAATTTCAACAATAACACCTTATACGCACTATCAATATCACGAAGAATCTTAGTTGAAACATCATTAAAATTTTTATTCAAATTTTTATTTAATAATACATTTTGTTTATTCTCTTTTATTTTATTGCTATAGGCATTATCTAAATCGTCTTTAGTATAAGATTCATCTAATCCTAGCAATTCAAGTGCTTTTTGTGTATCCATATCAACACCACTACTATATTCACGCTCAAAGTCATCATATAATTTATTAAAATCATCATTATTTAGCTCAAATATAGCAGCTACATCAATAATTTTCTCTCTTTCAATTTCATCTAATTTTCCATCTGCATAAGCCAAAGCAAATAAAAATTCAACAACTTTTAAGCGGCGCTTATATTCACCTTTAGTAAGCTCAGCAAACCTCTGTGCTAAATCATCTAAGCTATCACTATTATTATCAAAAATACCTTGCAATAATATCCTTGCATCACTATACATATGAAGCTCATTTGCAATATCATCTAGCATATCATTGATTAATTCTTGCTCTAGTTTGCACACATTTCCATCTGCACTAGCTATACATTGAAGCATCGCAGCAAGCACACCAAATTCTGTTTTTTTAATCCTATCTTGCGGACTATCTGGCACATATGGTGTATCATCAATATTGTATTCTGATTTATATTGCTGATTATTTTCGATTTTGTATGGATTCTTCATATAATCCTGAAATCCATTGTATAAATAATATAAAACAACCCCAGCAATAATCAATAATATCACTTCCATAAAATATCAAGTCTCCTTTAATTGTTTTTGTTTATTCGCTTCTTTTTGCTCCATAACTCTTCGTTCTTCTATTTGTATTTTACGCTCATTTGCTCTATTAATCTTATCTTTAAAAAAATCTTGCTCTTGTATAGACTTTGTTTTAGTTGGCTGAAATAATAACACAACAACCAAAAATACAAATAAAATCACTGAAAGTTCCAAATCACCATCGATAAAATACCAACTCAATGACAATATCAATGCAGAAACAATCTTTAAATATATCATACAAAATCCACCGGGATATTATGGTATCTAAAAGCAAGTTTAGTATCATCTTTTATACCAAAAGCAAGTAACAAAACTTGCGGTAAAAACAAAACAGGAATATTTATAAAATCCCTATTTATCGCTTTATTTAACTTATTGCGTTTTTTGTCAAACATATTAAATACACCAATTGAATTAGCAATAACAAAATCACAGCCCAAATCAAATGCAATTTTCAACCCCTTAGCGCTATATTTATACGCTAAATCTTGATTAAAAGATTCATATTGAAAATATGCCTGCCTATCATCATATAATATTGATAAATCAATCGCCTCAAAGAGCGGGCTATCATCAAGAGTAAAATCAATTACATTTTTACTTGAATGAAAAATACTTGTATTAAAATCACAAAAATTAATCTTAATCTTTTGTTTAATAGAATCTAAATTTTTCACCAATAAATCGTTAATAAAAATAATCTTTACATCTTGATTGTAGAATAAATTATGCTTTGAGAGGGAGTTTTGAATAGATGCAAAAAGAGATGGATTCTCGTCTATGTATGTTTTTGCTAATATGAGATTATAAAAGGCATCTTCTTCTAGCACAAGCAAATTGCAATTTTTGCTTGATGCTAAAGCTATATTAAAAGCATTAGCTAGAAAAAATTTATTCTCATCAATCAATTTTCCCCAATGTCCGCCATAATATTCAAAATCATTAATCACTATAAAAGGCAAGGACAGTTCCCCTAATAGTGCAATAGAAGAATCTAAAAGCGATAAATTCTCATAACTATGATAGATTAGATACTTATCCATTATATCGCCCTTGTTTACATATTTTCTTATATGATAATTCAAGATCTTTTATTAATTTATTGCAATAATGGCGATTGGATCTATTTTTTTGTTTACCTAAAAACATCTTTTGTAAACCTGCTATATCATTATCAATTGAATTATCTACCGGATAGATCATATATTTTAAACTGACACTATTCATAATGCCATTGTTGCAGCAAGAAATTGATTCTAATAATTCATCTGCATTATCTTTATAATGTATCATCATCCATTTGATATACAAACAATAGCCATCGCCTATATAGTCTTCAAAGTCTAGCGGACTTATTAGATTAATCAAAATGTATTTTTTTAATTCCAGTTTAGATTCTTCACTTAAAAATGCAAATCGATCAAGAATTGGCTTGTATTGCGCAAATACACTATCCTTATCAATTAATAAATCCTTTTTGGCATATTTAGTTGAAATTGGACTAAATACAAGCTTTGTACCAAATCTATTCTTTAGATCACAAAGTTTAACATTGCTAAATATGACAACATTATTAATCCTAAATCCAAATGAAAGAGCATCATATGAAAAATCATTTATCATTTTTGAAACTTGCTCTAAAAGGTCTTTTAGACTTAGATTATCATCAATATGGACTTCTAATGATTGATAATATTCATTATAATCAACCCTAGAATCAAATCTAAAAATATCAATATCAAGCTTCACTATGTGCCCCTACTTTAAAAAACCTTTAGTTATATAGCTAAACTCATCTAGAATCTTTTTAACTTCATTGATGCCATATTCCCAGAATTTATCATCTTCAATATCAAAACCAAAAATAGATACTAGCTCACTTGGAGATTTTGATCCACCAAGCGATAAAAATTCTGTATATTTTTGTACAAACTCCCTATCACCGCTTTTATATAACCCAAACAATGTAAGAGATAATAATTGACCATAGCTATAAGCATAGCAATAAAATGGAGAGTGGATAAAATGAGGAATGTAACTCCACCAAAGCTTGTAATTATCGCTTAAATGAAGAGAATCTTCAAACATTTTTTTATTTTCATTAAACCAAATTTCATTTAGATCACTAATTGCAAGCTCACCTTCTCTTTTATGCACCTCACGCTCAAAATTTGTCATAACAACCTGACGGAATAATGTAGAAAAAATATCCTCAATTTTGCCCGCATAAAGACTTAGCAATTCTTCATCTTTTAACTCTTTTTTCATTTTATCAAATAGCAACATTTCTCCAAATACAGATGCGGTTTCTGCTGTAGTAAGCGGTGTATCCATATTTAAATACCCAACATTTTTTGATAATTCCTGATGAATTGCGTGTCCAAATTCGTGTGCTATCGTGAAAACATCTCGCCTTCCATCTGTATGATTTAATAATACATATGGGTGAGCCTTTGGAGTTGCACCGTGAGAGAATGCACCACTTCTTTTGTTTTTTGCTGGATGTGAATCTACCCAACCATCTTTAAATGCATTTTGGACTATTTTTCCAAATTTTGGAGAAAAATCCATATATGCATCTATAACCATATCCTTTGCCTTTGCATATGGGAAAACTGCTTCTTTTGTATTGATATTAATTGGCGCATATCTATCATAATCTTTCAATTTATCAATACCCAAAAGTTTAGACTTGATTTTATAATACTTATGCACCAATGGAAAATTTTTAACCACAATATCAATCATACTATCAACACTTTTTTGACTTATTTGATTATCTATGTGTCTAAAAGATTCTGCTCTTTCATACCCTCTTAATTCCATTTTTATTTGCAAATCTTTTTTTACTATATTGATAATATATTTTAAAATATGCGATGATTTATCCAATCTTTTTGTTAGCTCCTTTTGCGCTGCTTTCCTTACCTTTCTATCATCAAAATGTAATTTTGAGAGTATTTCCTCTTCACTTACTAGCTTGCCATCAAATTTAAATTTTAATGAACTCATATACTCATCAAATAATCTACTAAATGCCTCTTTCCCCACAGGTGAGACCTTTAGAAGTATTTTTTCTTCTTCTTTACTTAGTTGGTATTTTTTCTGCTCTATTAATTTTTGTAGAAAATATTTATATTTTTTGCTTGATTTTATGGCTTTACTAATGATTTTAGAATCCAAATCTGCAAGCTCTATTTCAAAGAAAACTAATGAATCTTGAATCTTATTTGCTATCAACTCATATTTTGCATAATAAGCACCATTAGTAGAATCTTGTGCAAAAAGCAAAAAAGCATAAGTCATAATTCTACCAATGCCTTCCAACACATCTTCATACTCGCCTATAACCTTCTCAAAATCATCTACATTAGATAATTTTCCACTATATTTTTTCTCAAATGCAACAGATTTTGATTGCATTTTTTTTACAAAACCATCTAAATCATCTTGATTTTTAAAAAGAGATTCTAAATTCCATTTATCAATTGTATTCATTAATCATCCTTTATTTAGCTTTTCTTCTCTAGCAACTATAGCTTCTTGACCTAAGATTCTTGCAATCTCAACTCTCTCATCAACAATTCCATATAAATCCAAATCATCTATATTGCTATCCTCCACCCTAGCATTAATCTTTGCTATTATATTGCAATTTGGTATCTTGTCTAATAAAATCTTGCAAATATCTCTTATCTTGTAGCTATTATCAATAGCGATGACAACAGCCGCACACTGCTTAATATTTAGCTTTTCTATAATTCCTGATTGCACAATATTACCAAATACAACACTATCACCATTTTTTAAGCCATCTTGAATTTTTGCATAATTATGATCTATGGCTATGTAATTTATATCGTGATCTTTTAGATAGCTAGCTACACTTTGACCAAATACTCCATAACCACAGATAATTACATGATCTACATAATCACTATAATCTTTAGCATCTTGCACCTGATCATTAACTACATCATCAATCTTAGAATCCATAAATACAAATCTTGTTATATCTTTTATTCTATCTAGTATAAATGGCGTAACAACCATTGATAAAATAACAAGCAATGTTAAATATTGGTTTAAATCATTAGCGCTTATTTTGCAATCTGCAATAAAGGGAATGATTGAATTAGCAAATTCTCCACTAAATATATTATTTTTACTAGCAAGTAAAAATACAACAAATGAAAATTCTCCAATTTGTGATAAGCTTAATGCTGTTTTAAATGCCTCTTCTTTTTGTCTAAAGATTCTAATAGTCCAATAAATCACAAACATTTTTATTAAAATCACAATTATAAGCAACACAAGAATCACAACTATATGCTTTAGAAAAAACAACACATCTACTTGCATACCAACTGTAATAAAGAAAAATCCTAAAAATAAATCTTTAAAATGCTCAATATCTGCTCTAATCTTATATTTATAATCCGTTCCGGCTATAACCATTCCAGCAATAAAAGCTCCAAGAGAATGTGAGAATCCAAAATATTGACTAATAAAAGACGCGCCAAGAACTATCAATAAAATAGTAGATACAAATATTTCATCCATTTTTGTATCAGCTGCAAGACCTAATATTTTTGATGCTGCATATTTGCCAGGTATCATAAGAATAGCTATTACGATAATTGCACTTATTATTGTAGTAAGCGCAATATCTGTTATATTTGAACTAGAATCTGCATTCATAGCAGGAATCACAAGCAAAAGTGGTATAACTGCTATATCTTGCATAATCAAAATTCCAATAGAATTTTTTTGATAGCTAGAATATATTTGATTGTCAAAACTCTTTAATACAATAGCAGTGGAACTTAGTGCAAATGACGAACTAATAACAAATGATGTTTTATAATCAAGCCCAACCACATAATAACACAAAACAAAAAACACTACAGAACAAGCAAATATCTGTGATATACCAAATAAAAGTGTCTCTTGCTTCATAGTCTTAAATTTATCAAAACTAAATTCAAGCCCTATTACAAACATTAAGAATATAATCCCAAATTCCGCTACATGGCTTAATTCACCTGCAGATGAGATTTCTTTTAAGTTAAAAGCATAGACTATAATAACACCTGTTACTATATAGCCAATGACTATTGGAATATTGATTTTTTTGCATATTATATTCACAATAACGGTAATGCAAATCGTAAGCACACCTATTGCAAAAATATCTATTTCCATAGATTACCTAATTAAGCCATTCTTTTATTTTTGCTATACAAGTATCAAAGATAGTCTTATGTGGCTCACTTTTTTGACCAAAAGATTCATGTAATTGTTCTGCTATTTTTCTTTGTTCAGCAGTTAGCTTTTCGCTTGGATACATGATTTTTATTTGAACTATAAATCTACCTTTACTTGAACTATTTAAATGCTTTATACCTTCATCTTTAAAAACAAATCTTTCTTTATCTTGTGTATTTTGTGGTATTTTAAGCTCAAGCTCACCCCTTAATGACGGAACTTTTATTGTGCTACCAAGAATAATATTTGTAAAAAACACCGGAATCTCTATATATACATCACTTCCATCACGAATAAAATGATCATCATCTTCAACATTTATAATGATATACAAATCACCTCTCTTGCCATTTGGAAGCTCATTTCCACGCTGTGAGGCCCTTATCCTATTATCAGTATCAATCCCCTCTGGAATATCAATACTAAATGTCTCTTCTGCTATTGAATACTTCTTACCATTACAAGAGCTGCATTTATCCTTTATCATTTCTCCACTACCTAAGCAATGAGAACAAGTTTGTGTAAAAGTCATAAATCCATTTCTGCTATATAATCTACCCTCACCACCGCAATATTTGCACTTTTCTTTACTTTTTGCACCGCTACCTTTGCAAGCTTGGCAATATTTTTTATATTTATTTTTTATTTCTTTCTTGCAGCCAAACACCGCCTCTTTGAAACTCAAATTAAGTTCTAATGCAATATCATCTTCAAATTCACTTCTTTGTCTTCTTTGGCTAAATCCTTGTCCAAACACACTTTCAAATATAGAACCTATATCACCAAAAACATCACCAAAATCTTTGCCACTAAACCCACTAAATCCACTATTCTCTAATCCTGCTTTGCCGTATTTATCATATATTTCTCTTCTATTATCATCGCTTAGCACTTGATATGCTTCATTAATGAGTTTGAATTTTTCTTCTGCTTCTTTATCATCTGCATTTCTATCTGGGTGATATTTAAGAGCTAATTTTCTATATGCCTTTTTTATTATCTCTTTATCGCTTGTTTTTGAAATTTCTAACACTTCATAATAATTTAATTCTTCCAAAAGATTCCACCTAATTTTGAAAAATATTTAAAAATCGTTATTTTAATAAATTATGTATATTTTTTAGATTTTTTTGATAGATTTTTACCTGAAAATTTTTAAATACATATCAAGAATATTTACAAAACACTAGGGGCTTTTATGATCAAATTTGAATACATTGATATAGATAAATTCATAGAAAAATACAAAACAACCACACCAAAAGATGCACAAATAAAAAACTTTAAAAAATATTATCTATCATACATAGAAGAAAGAGATAAACAAGAAAGAGAGGGGTATCAAAAAAATGAAATAAATGATTTATTAAAAAATACATTTGGATATAAAATCAATGAAAAAGACAATATAGATTCTGCAATATATGATGACAATATAGTAAAAGTAATAATAGAAGCAAAACAACTAAAAAATAAAAATGAATTCCCAAAAGATGCTAATAATCCCTTATCAAAAGCATTTTATGAAAGCATTCTTTACTTCCTAAGAGAATACAACCAAAATAACAACAATGAAATAAAACACATAATAATATGCAATCCTATTGATTTTTTTGTATTTTGTGCGGATGAATTCAAAGTATTTATAGAAGACAAAACTATTAAGCGATACTACAATAATTGCGATAATAAAGAAGGGGTAGATAAAAGCACAAGTAAATTCTATAAAGACTTAGAATCCCATCTAAAAAATAATTTTGATAAAACCATAAAATATACACATTTTAAACTTACAAAAGATATAGATGATCTTTTACTATCTAGAATCTATCAAATACTAAGCCCAGAAATACTACTAAAGAAAAATAAAATAATAGATGCAAACACCCTACATAAAAAATTCTATGATGAGCTTTTATATATACTAGGATTACAAGAAATAAAAGAAAATGGCAAAATTTTAATCAAACTTAGCAATACCAAAAACTCGCTATCTAATAGCATTAAAAATGCCTTTCCAAATATAAGCGATGAAGATGTATTTAGCCTTATTATACTATGGAATAATAGAATCTTATTCTTGCGACTTTTAGAATCTATGCTTATATCATTTGGACACATCAAAGAGCCATTTTTAGATATAGAAAAAATAAACAACTTCTCTACACTATCAAGGCTATTTTTTGGGGTATTGGCAAAAAAAGAAAATGATAGAAATGCAGATGATAAAAAGCTATTCCACTACATACCTTATCTAAATTCAAGTTTATTTGACAAAACAAAATTAGAATTAAATGGCAATGACATAAAGCACTTAGAATCCTACACTATACCACTATACCAAAAAAGCGTGCTAGAGGAAGAAGAGCTTCCATTGCTAGAGTATATATTTAGATTTTTGCATATATATGATTTCACCACCACACCAAAAGATATAAAAGACAACATCAAAATAAACCACGACAAACTCATAAATTCATCCATCTTAGGGTTAGTCTTTGAAAAGCTAAATGGCTACAAAGAAGGCAGCTTCTATACCCCAAGCTTTATTACAAGCTATATGTGCAAAGAGAGTATCACACAAGCAGTATTAAATAAATTCAATGATACATACAATTGGAATGCAAGAGGGCTAAAAGATATATCAAATCTAGCTAGAGAAAACAACAAATCCCAAAAAGAACTACTCCAAACACTTCTTAGCCTAAAGATTTGTGATCCATCAGTAGGTAGTGGGCATTTTCTAGTATCTGCACTAAATGAAATAGTGCTTATTGCATATGAAATAGGATTGCTAGATTCACTAGATTTCAAAACCACGCTAAAGCTAGAAAATGATGAAATAATAATAAGACAAAATGGAGATATATTTAGCTACACACGCCCAAGCTATGAGAATGAACCACAGCACCAAATCCAAAAAGAACTTTTCCACCTAAAAAAAGAAATAATAGAATCTTGCCTCTTTGGTGTAGATATCAATCCAAACTCTTGTGAAATCACAAAGCTACGCCTTTGGATAGAGCTACTTAAATATAGCTACTATATCTTTGAAAATGATAAAAACACAAATACACTCCAAACCCTCCCAAACATAGATATAAATATCAAATGTGGGAATAGCCTTATAAGTCGCTTTGATTTAAAAGATTCACTCAAATATATTCCAAATATCAATCACCAGATAGCAGAGTATCAAAAGCTTGTTTCTAGCTACAAAAATGCCGACCAAAGCACCCTAAATATATCAAAGCAAGACATTGAAGCACAAATTGAAAAGATTAAACAAACTTTCACACTCACACTCAAAGACCCAAAAACAAAACAAGAGCTAGAAAAAGCCATTGAAATGCATATCAAAAATTATGGCATTTCACTTTTAGATAATACAAGTTTATTAGATGGCTATCCTATAGGCTCAATTATGTTTGGCAATCCACAACTTAGCAAAGAGCAAGAAAACGAGGCTTACATCTCCTATGGTAAAATAATGGCTTTGCGTAAAAAGCTAGATTCTTTCACAAGTGGAGAGCGCTATAAAAATGCTTTTGAATGGAGATTTGAGTTCCCAGAAGTGCTAGATAACAATGGCGATTTTTTGGGCTTTGACCTAGTCATCGGCAATCCACCTTATATTGATTACCGCAATATTGCCAATCAAACAAAAACATTTTTAAAAAAGAATTCATTTATTTACAATATTTCAGCAACAGGAAGTATTTTTACATATTTCATTGAAAAAGCTCAAAAACTTGCAATCAAAGATGGTTATATTGATTTTATAAATCCAATTAATTATATTTGTCAGGCTTCTGGAGAAGGATTAAAGCAATTTATTGACAATAACTTAACTTTAATTTCCATGATTGATATTTCAAATGTTAAAGTTTTTAATAATGCATCAACTTACACTTGTATTAATTATTTTCAAAATAGAAATGATGCAACAAAAGAGATAAGGTTTTCAAGAGTTCGCAATGAAAATCAATTGAATAATATAGAATTCAAGACTATACCACGAGTTAGTATTGGAGACTTATCGATATATCTGGATTCTATAACATTTAAGATTTTTAGTGCTAGTTATCCAAAGCTAGCACAATTTTGTGATATTTTTTGTGGGTTATCGGTAGCTGGCTTTAGGGCAGATATTACTACAAAAAAGATACCTAATAGTGTTCCTTTTGTGGAGTCTTCTGATATTTTTAGGTATTCTTTAAATCAAGTAAAGTTTCTAAAGAAATACAAAGAGTATTATACTTCAGAGAAAATGAGGGTATTTAAAGGTGATAAAATTATTTTTATGTCTAGAATGACTAGCATTATTCGTTGTTGTATCGCACCTAAAGGATATTTTGGTGGCAAGGTTAATTGTCTATATAATTTTAGTGTTAATTATAAATTTATTTTGGCTATTCTAAATAGTAAGTTAATAAATTATTTTTATTCAAAAAAATATTTTGCTTCACATATGCAGGGTGGGGCATTTGGATTCGATACAGAAAGCGTTAGTAATTTACCTATTCCCAAAATAGATTCTACAAACAAAGCCCTAAGCGATGAGATAATAAGCCTAGTAGAGCAAATTTTAGATTCCAAAGCCAAAGACCCCACAAAAGACACCAAAGAGCTAGAATCCAAAATAGATAATCTAGTCTATACCCTCTACAACCTCACCGATGAGGAAATTAAAATCATAGAAAACAAGGAGTGAAATATGGAAAACCTAACAGAAGAACAAAAAAAGTTATTTAATGAATTTATAGCAAACATAAAAGATGAGAATTTTTTTAAAAAAATAGAGCAATTAATTGAGTTTGCTAAAAATAATGATATACAAAAACTATTAGAGAATATTATAGAAATCAAGAAAGCTTACAATGGAAATAAAGAAGAAAATCAAATGTCTATAATAGAAATAATTAAAGACATCAAAATAGCTCAAAAAGATATAGATAATATTTACTGGCAAATTTTTGACATTCAAGCTGATAACAAAAATGAAAGCAATGCATTAAATGAGATAAAAAAAGCTGAAGAATACGCCAATAAAATGAAAGATGATTATATAAAATTTTATAATCAAACAGATTCTCAAGGCAACACTACTGAGGGTATTATTTCAAAATTAGAACAGGCTTGTAATAATATAGAAAAGAATAAGGACAATATAGCAAGGTTTGAAGAATTTTATAATAAAATTTTTGTTGGTATTCAAGCAGATGAAAATGGAAATGGTGGTAAGTTATCACTTGAAAATTATTTAAATCAAAAACAAGATGAAATACAAAATCTCATTAATAATAAAACAGCTGATTTAGAAAATTGTTTAAATAATCATTCAAATAAGCTCGAACAGCTTTATAAAAATAAGGAAAAAGAAATAGATGAATTATTACCAGGTGCTACATCTACAGGCTTAGCTGCGGCTTATCAACAAGAAAAAGAAGAGAACTTGAAAAAAATTCGTTGGTGGAATTGGATTTTTGTAGGTTCAATCATTGCTTTTATAGGAGTTTTTACATTTTATTCTTTTAACGAAAACTTTACACTCATGAGCTTTTTTAAGACACTACCACTTTGGATTTTTAGTGGATTTTTTACTTACTATTCCACAAAGCAAATTGCAGAACACAAAAGAATAGCAAGTGAATATGCTTATAAGCAAAGACTTAATCAAACGTATAAAGGCTATGAAACTCAAATTGGGAAAACAGATAACGATGAATTAAAAAATCAGCTTTTAAAAATTATATTGGATTCGGCTGAATATAATCCAAGTGTAATCCTTGATCATAAAAAGGGTGAAATACCCAGCGTAAGTGCTATTGAAAAACTAATTGATATGCTTCCTATGGATGCGGTAGAAAAAATTAAAAATTACACAGAAACAAAACTGACAAAAAACTAAAAATAAATATTTTTCATAAAAAAACCGCACGCAAAAACTCCATAATACCAAATTAGAAAGGATATAAAAATGCAAATACCCAATCATCTATTAGATCAAATCTTGGAATCTAAAATAAAAGATTTTTAAAAGAACTAGAATCTAAAATCAATAATGTAGTCTATAAACTCTACAATCTAGCTAAAGATGAAATAAAAATCGTAGAAAACAAGGAGTGAAAAATGGGCAGCAAGCTGGAATGGAAACAATATTTTCCTACTTGCAGTTTCGATGAAAGCAAGAATCGGGATATTGCATTAGAAGAGTATAGGTCGTGTTGTAAGGTTTTGGAAAGTGAAGAAAAAATATTTGATAGTCTTCTTAAATATGTTATATCGTTTGGAACTATTATGGTATCGTTATTATTTGGTTCGTTGGAAAAGATTGAAAAGCTTTATCAGACTATTCAAAGAGAGTATTTATTCTTGTGTATAGCTCTTATAATTTTTGCTTTATTTTGGGTAATTATTGATACATTTGGTTCCAGGCAAAAAACTATAGTTTTAGCAAAGAGAAAAATTATTATTTTAAGGAGAATTCTTGGATTGCATTATGGAAGTCAAGAGTTTCTCTTTCAAAAAGGAGGGGTTGAAGGATCTTCTTCGCCATTTGAAATTCAGCTTAAATTTGATTATCGTCTAATATTTATCTTGTTTTTATTTTTCATAGCTTGGTTTGGTTTAGGTTTTTATTATTTTCAAAAATCTACAGTATTGATATTTTGTGTGACAATTATCTCTGTAGTATTTTTAATGCTTAGTTATTTAAATAGTATTAAAGATATGAGTGAAAATTTTTCCTTCATTGGTTTTAAAGGATTGTTTAGTTTGTTTGGTCTAAAATTTGTTGACAACATGGAAGAGACTTTATATCGTGCAAAGTTGAGTGCGATAGAGTGCAGAAGGCTAGGTGTCAAGATTAACACTTTGGAATATTTCGCAATTTTAATTGAGGATAATAGATATAAACAACACAAAGGTATTGATTATATAGCAATGGGAAGAGCAATACTTTCTCGCCTAAAAAAAATTCCCCCATTTTCTCGACTAAAATATATTAAAAATTTAGCTATTTCTGGTGGCTCTACAATAACACAGCAGCTTTTTAGAACACTTTTTATTCAGCAAATGGATAAGAAAAAAATTAGGAGAAAAGTAGCAGAAATAACTTTAAGCAGACTTTGGTTAAATGATATTTTGGAAAAGAATTTTCAATTAGAAATTTATTTAAATTCAGTTAGATATTCTAAAAATGTTCATGGAGTGGTAAAAGCAATGAAACACTTTTTTAAGGAAGTCAAAAAGAATCCAACAAAGGCAGAAGCTTTTTTTCTGGTAGAGAGGGTTTCTGTTGTTTCTAATGCAATATTGCCAAAAACTATTACATTAATAATAAGACTAAGAAAAGAAAAACAACTTTCTGATAAAGATCTTGAAGAATTGGTCCTAATTTATGAAAAATGCATAAGAGATAAAGTGATTGTTCAATTCTATAAAGAGAAAGATATGCTCAAAGAATTAAAAAAATTGATTGAAGATCAAAATAGACAATAAAATCAAACTCAAAACAATCAATAACAAAGAGGGGAAATAAATGCAACACGATAAACAGCTACAAGAATATGGGATCCTTGCCACAAACGCTAAATTAGAGATAAAAGATAATAAGATAACCATAATTAACGATGAAAATACAAAAAGAGCAAAAATAGAAAATATAGATTGTCAAAAATTACAAGAAAAAGGTGTGAAAAAAATAGATTTTATAAGTTGTACATTTGCTATACAGCTATCATTGAACGAATCAGAACTTTATGATACAGATATTAAGATATTAACCTTTTATAGCTGTTATTTTATGGAAAGTGTAAGATTGGAAAATATAAATATAGAGACATCATTTATAAAATGTGATTTTGATCAAGAAGCAATTTTCTATGGTTCTAATTTTAACAATCAAAAAACAATCACTTTTGCACATATTACTTTCAACAAAAAAGCTGATTTTACTGGTGCTACTTTTAATCAAAATACAGAGTTTTTAGATATCACTTTTAAAGAAGAGGCAAACTTTTATATGACTGAATTTAATTGTGACAAAGTAACCTTCAATATCACATGCAATAAAGAGGCAAACTTTAAAGAATCTTTTTTTAAAAATAGTATAATATTTGGAAACTGTGATTTTAAAGAAGATTTAAATATAAGCATAGAAGAATATCAAAAAATAAATTTTGAAAAAAATAAATTCAATACAATTATCATACAAAAAGAATTTTTTTCTAAAAATGTAAATTTTAAAGAATGTATATTTTTAGAAAAACTGGTTTTAAAAGATTATGATTTTAATGAAATAACCTTTAATACATGTATTTTTCAAGACAATGTCTATTTCAACAACTCTATTTTTGAAGATTATGCTGATTTTCATGAATGTGAATTTGAAAAAGTAGCTTGTTTTTATGGAGTGGAGTTTAAAAAAGTCCCAAATTTTTCTCAAGCTAAGTTTATAGGCAATCTAGACCCAGTAAATATGAAAATGGATTTTAATATGAGTGGTATAAAAAAATCTATAAAAAAAGCTAAAGAAATATTAAAAAATGAAAATAATAATGAAAAAGAGGATTATAAATTTGCAAATGATTTTAGAGATTCTTTTAGGGTCTTTAAAAGTGCTTTGATAAAGGATAATAATCTACTTGAAGCCTCAAGATTCCACAAATATGAACTATATGCTAAAGAAATAGAGTTAGATTATAAAGAAAACAAAACACTAAAAGACAAAATAGATCATTGGCAAATTGTCTTTTATAGAAAGCTTTGTGAACATCATACAGATTTGCTTTTAAATCTAAAGTGGTTGGTTATTGCCATAGGCTTATTTGCTTTATTATATTTTATCTCAAGGTCAATTCAAGATATTGGCATATTAGGCATTTTAAACCCATTTGGAATATGTTTTAGTATAGCTTGTGCTTTCATTATGCTTATTTTATGTTGTTTTGGATGCAAATCTAGACATAAAAGGCTTAATGTTTTTGCCAGTATCGGTACCGTGATAACTTTATTGGCAATTTACTATAAACCCCAACTAATATTTGGTATAGCAAATCTTTTTGGAGATACTAAATATAATGGCCTTGAGAATTTTTTAATTACAATTTATACAATAGTAATAGGTTTGATTATTTTCTCTCTCCAAAAAACCGCGAGAAAAAACTCCATAGTGCCAAATTAGAATCTTAAAAGATTCTAATTCTTTATATACATCATCCCTATTTCCATTATATTTACATATTCCACCATATCATTATGTAGCCATTTGTTAGTTATTATGTCTTTTATTAGACTATTATTTGGCTCTACATTATGCATTTCTAGCTGAAATATCGCATCACCCATAGCATCTTTTAGACTTTTCTTTCTATGTATTACTTTTGTGATGAAATGTATATCTGGCACTTTCATATCAAGCATCTTTAGATACTGCATCACATCTTTTGCACCTACTGGAAGCTCTAGCTTTGCATTATGCGCCTTAAATATCTCTTCCAAAAAGGCGCTTTCTCTCTTATTCCCCCAACCAATATATATCATACCCTCTTTTGCAATGCTAATTGCCTTTTTAAATCGCTCAAAAGTATTTAGCGCAGGGGTTAGTGAAGCAAAGACTAAATCTATAGGCTTTGTAAATCTATCCACATCAAAGCTCTCCCAATCCCCGCATATACACTCTACATTGCAGATATTATGCACTTTTGCATCATTTTTTACATTTTCTATCATTTCACTTGATATATCAAATGCATATACTAGTCTTGCTTGTTTTGCTAAATGTAAAGCATACCTACCATTTCCACACCCAAGATCAAGTATAACTTTATCTTTTAAATTTACCTCTTTGGCATTGAAAAAATCAAATATAATTTTATCTTCTTTAAGATTTTTATCATATCTAGGAAAATTCTTCGCTCTTTTATCCCATAGATTCTTCACATATTTTCCTTTGGTTTTCTTTTATATATATCATTATATTTTGCTTTAAATCTTTTATGAAACCAAAACCACTCATCTGGTTTCTCTCTTATTATCTTTTCTGTGAAGCCAGCTTGCATTTGTGTCATTTTCTGTATATCATCTTTGCTATTTTCTGTCTTTATCGCATTTGTTAAAAAATGAAAATAAATATCATAATGACTATAATCCCTACTTAGCGTTGTATGCACGAATAATATAGGAATATCATATTTTCTAGACAATATAGAAGCTATTGGGCTATGTGTAACATCTTTGTTAAAAAACTTCACCCACACGCCTTCATTTGCAGATATATTTTGATCAATTACCAACCCTATGGAATTATTTGGCTTTGATAAAAGCTTTACTAAATGTTTACTTACGCCCTTTTTATCTAAAAATTTAGAACCAAAATTCTGTCTTGATCTCTCCATTAAAGCATTAATAGATTGAAAATTTGTAAGCCTACCAACAACGCTAAGAGTAGTATCTGGAAATCGTGATGAAATAAACCTAGCCGTCCCCTCCCAATCACCATAATGTGCAGTCAAAACAATAAAATTTCCATTCTTAATAGCATCTTGCAGCACTTCAATATGATGAACTCTAAATTTTTGTAGATATTTTTCTTTTTTCATGAATAAAAGTCTAAGAGAATTTAATAAAACAAAAGCAAAATTTTCATAGCATCGATTTAATATTTCTTTTTTACTTCTAGCATCTAAAGTATCATTGTATGCAAAATCCAAATTATTCAAACAATCATATTTACGCCTCTTATCAAATATACTAAATATAAATGCTAAGCACTTCACTTTCAAATAAAACAATCTATCACAAAGTATAGAAAGCAAAAAGCCTATAACATTAGCAATAGCATAAATCAAATAATCAATTATCTTCACTTTTTCTCCAATAATAATAAAGCAGATTTTGCTATTTCATCTGGTTGTATTTTGTTTATAGAAAAATCTCCCTTAATAATCTCATTAGTATTTAAGTGCGACATTGATATAAATTTATCTCCACATAATTCATATCTTTTCAATGGAGTATTTCCATAAAGTGTAATTGATGGGGTATTTAGTGCCCAAGCCAAATGTGTAATACCTGTATCTCCACCAATCACAAGATTAAGTTTAGATAATAAGGCTTTAATCTCATCAAAATTTAATTTATCGCAAACATAAAATACATCATCTCTAGCTCCAAGCTCTCTTATTTCTTTTTCTTTTTTATCCCAGATAAGATATATCTTTAAATTATTTATATTTGATTTTAAAGCAATAGCTAGTTTATAAAACAAATCTAATGAATACTCTTTCTCTGCCTTTGAAGCTTCTGCCACAAATAAAATATTTATATTATTAGAATCTATAAAATTATCAATTTTTGATTGTGTGGTATTTGATGATTTTAAAATACCTTCTCTATTATCTAACAAATCAAAACTAAAAGTAGAATCTAAATCTAGTATATTTTTTAAAATTTCATATTGACGCTTTAATATATGCTCTTTATATGCGATATGAACTTTTTTGGTATAAAAAAAACTAGCTATTTTTTCCCTTGCACTATCTTTAGAATATCCTATAAATTCATTTGTTTTAAGTATTTTTCCTATTATTGCAGACTTTAATAAACCTTGAAAATCAATAACAATATCAAAATATTGAAGTGATCTTAATTTGCTAAAGACATCAAAGATATTTTTTTTATTTTTTTTACTTTTACGAAGTGGTATATCACATATATCATCTATATATGGAGAATTTTCTAATATTTCTTTAAATGATGCATCTACAATAAAAGTAATATGAACTTTGCCATATTTTTTTGTAAATTCATCTTTTATAAATTTCAAAAATACTGCACTACTTATAACATCACCAAGAGAGCTAAGTCTAATGATTGCTATTCTCATAATCTTACAAACTCAATATTTATAGAATCTGGTTTATGCAAAGATGATACCTTTTCTTTTATCACATAAAAGGTATCTTTACTGCTTATATAAAGAGTGTTATCTTTAAAATCAAAATTAAATGTATTATCCACCAAGCTAAGCACCTCTGCAATACTTAAAATAAAGCTAAGCCACTGCAAGATTCTAATATCTGGCATATATTTATCTAAATGCACTATTTCATCATCTTTTGGGATTTTCTTACTGCTATATTTCACAAGCAAACTAATAATAGCCCTATCAATATGAGAATACCCATAGCTAAGCGCATTGAGTAAAAAATAAGCTCCGTGTTCGTGTGATGAGTAATATCCAAGATAATTTCCAATCTTAGTTAATCCTGCAGCATTTTCTAAATGAAATAAATATTTACTATCGATGTTATGCACACAACTTAGCTCATTAAATAATTTTAAAGAATTTTTCTTTACGCTATTTTGAGCTTTTTCTTCTATGATAAACCTATCTAAAATACTCCTATATGAAGGATTGATACCATTTGGAAAAATATAATTTTGTCTCCTTAATAAATCACTTAAAAAAACTCCTTCACGAACACCAACTCCACTTGCAATTACAAGCTTTGTTTTAAATTGTTCAAGAAGCATAGAAAAAATAAGCGCTCCACCTCTGATATTATCCTCCCTATCTTGAGGTATATTAAAATCCTTTAATTTTTTAATATCACTACTATAGATATCTCTAAAAAAATCAAAATATAATCTTGGATTAAATTCATATCCGTGTATAGAATTAATTTTATATTTTTCTTTCTTCATAATAAGCTTTGAGAGTGCCCGAATTGTCCCACCTATACCAAAAACATTATCACTAATAAAACTATGTGGTATTTTATTTATTTCATTTTGGATAAATTCCTGTGCATTTGCTATATCATTTTTAGAATCAAAAAATAACTCTTTCAAACGAATAGTGCCTATGTTAAGCGATATCAGCTCTTTTATTTTTCCATTTTCAATCAATGCACATTCTGTTGAGCCACCACCAATGTCAATTGTTATACCATCTTTTTTATGCAATAAGTTACAACATGCAACAGCACCAAAAAATGCCTCTTTTTCTCCATTTATAACCTTTACTTGTATTTTTGTTTCTTTTTTTACTAATGATATAAACTCATTTTTATTTGGTGCATCTCTTACAGCACTCGTAGCCACACAAAATAATTTTCTTACATTATAATTTCTAGCAAGTTTTACAAAATCTTTCAAAGCATAGATAGCCCTATTCATCGCATCTTGCTGCAAAATACCATTATTTTCATAGCAACCTTCAGAGATTCTAACTTTACTTTTTGATTCAAAAACAAGAGAAAAACCATATCTACTTGTGCGTCTAAAAATAGCCATTCTTGCGGAGTTGGAACCTATATCAATGACAGCTGTAACTTTACTCATAAAAAACCTTTAAATTTTTAAATTATTATAGATTTATTATTGTTAAATACTAACTAAGCATCATATAAGAATGCATAATCACTTCATCGGGCGTGATTAGCTTCATACAATTATGATGACCTAAAGGGCATTCCCTTTTTTTGCATGGAGCACACGATATTTTTTTATCTAGCAAAATAGCATTGTTGCACCAAGGACTTGTCTCAGTAGAATCTGTTGGTCCAAACAATGCAATAATAGGCACTTCATAACTTGCAGCGATATGCATAGGTCCGCTATCATTTGTGATAAACAAATCAAGTATAGCAATGTAATCACAAAGTAAATTTATATCTGTCTTACCAATTAGATCTATCAAGCCATCGCCTGTATCATATTGTTTGAGCATTTGTTGGATCCTTTTTAATCCCTCATCATCATCACTTCCAAACAAAATAACCACATAATCATTTTTTGCAAAATGAAGTATAACCTCTATAAAATATTTTTCCTCCCATCGTTTGGCTGATCCATATGCTGCAGATGCATTAATACCGATATATCTCTTGGAATCATCTTTATGAAAATGTTTGATATGCTGTGATATTAATTTTAATTTTATATTGTCATCAATCTTGCTATTTGGATAGATCAAATCTCTATTACAAACCTTACTAATGAGATTCATATAAGATAACACTTGGTGGATTCCACTGATAAATTTGATATTTTGATTAAGTAAAAAAAAGCGAAAATTTTTTCCATAACCCACTTTTATATTACTTTTTGTAGCATACAAAAATAAAGCTGAAAAAAAGTGATTATTAAAAGCTATAGCAATATCGTGTTTTCCGACTTTTTTTGCAAATTGCAGTGTAGCAGAGAATCTATTTTTTGATTTTTTTGTTTCATCGATATAAATATTACTCACTCTAGGATCTCTACTATAAATCCCACAACTAGCCTTATTTCCAACAATGCTAAATGTAGCATTTGGAAAATGTCGTTTTAATGTCTCAAACGCAGGAGATACCATTACACTATCACCAAGCCAATTTGGCAATCTAAGTAATATTTTTTCTTCTTTCATTTTATAAAATGCCCTCAAATGAATTAGTTAGGTTTCAAATGGATAATTATATTAAAGAATTTTACGAGTTTAGAAATTTTTAACACAAAGATAGATAGAATCCGCTCTTTTAAATATCATTAATAGAATCTAAGGTTAGCTATGCAAGATAATGCACAAAACAAAATCACACCAAGAACATTGAGTGGCTTTAAAGACAGACTTCCTATGGAAGCTATGGCAAAGTCAAAACTACTATCAATTGTAAGCAATACTTTTGAAATGTTTGGTTTTGTTCCAATTGAAACTCCACACATAGAACACGCCGATATACTAGTTAAACAAGGTAGCGATGAGATTCAAAAAGAGCTATATAGATTCAAAGATCACGGACAAAGAGATGTAGCACTAAGATTTGATCAAACAGTGCCACTTGCAAGATTTATATCTCAACATAGAGCAAAAATTGATCTACCATTTAAAAGATATGCAATTGGAAATGTATTTAGAGGCGAGAGAGCGCAAAAAGGTAGATACAGGGAATTTACACAATGTGATTTTGATTTTATTGGGAGCAATAGCATTGCCTGTGATGCAGAAATCGTGCAAGTTATTTACGCATCAATGGTTGCACTTGGGATTGAAAACTTCACAATATGGCTAAATAATAGAAAGATTCTAAATGGTATTTGCAAACATTTTGATATAAAAAGCGATAATGAAATATCAAATGTATTAAGAATCATAGACAAGCTAGATAAAATAGGCAAAGATGAAGTAATATCTGAAATATCAAAAATCACAACAAAAGAAAATGCATTAAAAATCATAGAAATCACAAGCATTAGACAAAATGGTGATACAAAAGAATTTTTTGAAAATATCGCATATTTAAAAGAATGGAATGATGAGCTAAACACAGGCATACAAGAGCTTGAAACACTATATGCAATGCTTTCAAATCTACAAATGGATAGAGATAGCTATAGGATTAATTTCTCAATCGCACGAGGTCTTGGATACTACACTGGCATCGTGTATGAAACAACGCTAAATTCACAAAAAAGTTTAGGAAGTGTTTGCTCTGGTGGAAGATATGATAATCTAACAAAAAATTTTTCAAATGAAAAAATAAGCGGGGTTGGAGCAAGTATCGGGATTGATAGATTATTAGTTGCAATGGAAAGCAGTAACAACAAACAAACATCTGCAAGAGTGTTAATAGTATGCCTTGATGACAAATATTTTAGCTATGCGTACAAAATTGCAGAATCCTTTAGAAGAAGTAAAATAAAAACAGAGGTATATCCTGAAATTAATAAAATCAAAAAACAATTTGCATATGCAAACGCCAAAGGACACGAATTTGTCGTAGCAATTGGTGATGATGAATTCAAATCAAATGGTATCACGCTAAAAAATATGACTTCAGGAATGCAAATGAAAGAATTAAGCCTATTAAAGGCTATACAGCTACTAAAAGAATGAAATTTATACTAGATCGTGAATTCAATGATAGCATTGATATATTATGCAAGAAATGTGGCGAATTGCAAAGTAAATGCATATGCAACAATGTAAACAGGAAGATTCTATCAAGCAATCAATACACAATAAAATCAAGCTTAAAAAAAGTAAAAAATAAAATAATTAGCTCCTTTTATCCATTTTATATTGACAATGAAAAAGATATTTTAAGCACATTAAAAAAGAGGCTAGGTTGCGGTGGAAGTATAGAAATCATCGATGATTATGTAGTGATAAATTTACAAGGCGATATAATAGAAAAAGCAAAAATAGAACTCCAAAAATTAGGCTTCAATATACATTGAATTTTAATACTGCAATAGAATCTCACATTTTTAGAGATATTGATTTTTTAATTAAAAGAGATGATCTAATAGATGAAAAAATCAATGGAAACAAAGCATATAAATTCTATTTTCTTTTTGATACACAATATAAACATATAGTTAGCTATGGCGGAAATCAAAGCAATGCGATGCTAGCAATGGCTTATATCGCTAATCTTAAAAACATCAAATTTACATATTTTACACCACATTTATCAAAATATTTACAAAATAACCAAACAGGCAATTTAAAACTCGCGATGCAAAACAATATCAATCTTATGTATTCAAATAACCCAAAAGCAGAATCTGCATTATATGCACAAAAATATAATGCTCTATTTATACCGCAAGGTGGGGCACTACATCAAGCAAGTATCGGATTAGCAAAGCTAGCAGAACATATATTAAATCTAAATTTATCGAATTTATGTATATTTTATTCTTCAGGAAGTGGAAGCAGCGCGGTATTTTTATCAAAATTTTTAAAACAGCACAATATCGATGTATTTACAACAAACTGCATTGGCACTAAAGGATACCTAATAGAACAATTTTTAAACCTAGAAAAAAATAATAATTTACACCCAAAAATTATCACCACAAACAAAAAATTTAGCTTTGCAAAGCCAAAAATAGAACTTTTAAAAATATATAATGAATGGATCAAGCGTGGCGTTGAATTTGATTTATTATATGATTGTGTGATGTGGCAAGCAATATCTGATAATATAGATTTGTTTAAACACTATAAGCATAGATTGTTCATACATTCAGGTGGATTAAGCGGCAATGAAACACAACTAAAGAGATATGAATACAAAAAGCTATACAATCCTTGAATTATGGCTTAATATTTTTATGCTATAATCATCAAAACGCCCTATTGTAAGCCCAAATTTCTGGGCCACACGAAGCACACTAAAATTTTGAATCTTTATTGCAATCACAAATGTTACCTTTGCTCTGATTAGTTTTTGCAATATTTCTAGCGTCAATTCAAAATCAAGAAATATAGCACACTGCAAAAGATTATCACTATACATTCCTAAAATCTTATATATATTTGTTTGTTGATTTGTATCACTACAATCCACATAATCAAAAGTATCTAGAGAAATTATCCTAGAATGATACAGCATTACATCATCAGAAATACTATGATAAAAATCACTACACAACCCAAGCAATATGCTACCTTCTACTTTATATCTCGTATCATTAAATGGAATCTCAAGCTTGTTAGATTTTATTTTAGAATCTGATATTTCTATAGATTCGCAAGTACCTATCAAGCTCTTTTGATTAAGTATATCAAGCACTTCATTTTTAGAAAGCTTTGTTGTTACAAATACATTTTTATCATCAATTGATATAAATGCAATATCAGATCGTTTCATATCACTTAAATACCCATACACAAGAGAGTTAAGATGATTTGGAAGACACATAAAAATAATCTCTGCATAATCATTAATTACAACTTTGATTGCAGCATCATTGATGAATGTCTCAACATCATCTCTAGCCCCTGTTTTGCCTATTGTTTTAATATTAATGTGTTTAAACATATCACTCCATATATTTTTTATAACTTTTACTTATTTTAAGTAAAAAATCTTAAAGATTTGTTTTATAATGCTAGGATAATTTTTGAGTTGGAGAATTGTATATGAAATACATAAAGTTTTTCAAAGAGCTAAGCAATAAAGATGTGCAAATCGTAGGGGGGAAAAATGCTAGTATTGGAGAAATGTTCCAAGAACTCATTCAAGTTGGTATAAAAGTACCAAATGGATTTGCAATCACAAGCGAAGCTTATTGGTATCTACTAGATAGTGGAAATATTAGACAAAAAATAAAAGATCTACTAGACAATGTCGATATATCAGAAATAGATGTCCTAAAAGCAAGGTCAAAAAAAATTAGAGAATTGATTTTTACTACGCCATTTCCACAAGATTTAAAAGATGAGATATTAGAAGCTTATGAAATCTTAAGCAAAGAATATGATATGAAAAATGCAGATGTAGCAATAAGAAGCTCTGCAACAGCAGAAGATCTTCCAGATGCAAGCTTTGCAGGGCAGCAAGATACCTATCTTAATGTAAGAGGACCGCAGAATCTAATACATTATGTCAAATCGTGTATGGCATCTTTATTCACTGATAGGGCTGTAAGCTATAGAGCATCAAGGAATTTTGATCATTTTAAAATCGCACTTAGTGTTGGAGTGCAAAAAATGGTAAGAAGTGATATAGGAAGTTCTGGTGTTATGTTTTCAATTGATACAGAAACAGGATTTAAAGATGCGGTATTTATCACATCAAGTTGGGGGTTAGGTGAAAATGTAGTAGGCGGAACAGTTAATCCAGATGAATTTTATGTATTCAAACCAACACTCAAACAAGGCAAAAGACCAATCATTAAAAGAGAGATGGGTAAAAAAGATATAAAAATGGTTTATGCTCCATCAGGCAGTGAAAAACCAACTAGAAATATACCAACCACCATAGAAGAGCTAACAACATTCTCTCTTACAGATGAAGATATACTCACACTTGCAAGATATGCAATTATAATCGAGGAACACTACACAAAAGAAGCTGGTGAATACAGACCAATGGATATGGAATGGGCAAAAGATGGGAAAACAGGTGATATATTTATCGTGCAAGCTAGACCAGAAACAGTCCAAAGTCAAAAACAAAAAACAAGCAATATAAACAGAATAGAAAAATTTAGCTTCAAGAAGCCTGTTGATAAAAAACACACTTTAGTGCAAGGTATGGCTATCGGTGATAAGATTAGCCATGGTAAGATAAAAATTATTCAAGATATTGAACATATGGGAGAGATAAAAGAAGGCGACATTTTAGTTACTGACAATACAGATCCAGATTGGGAGCCAGCTATGAAAAAAGCTGCGGCTGTTATCACAAATAGAGGTGGCAGGACTTGCCATGCTGCAATTGTAGCAAGAGAGATAGGAGTACCTGCAATCGTTGGTGCAACAGGTGCAACAGAAAAACTAGCAAATGGTATCAAAGCCACAGTATCTTGTGCAGAAGGTGAGCAAGGATTTGTATATAATGGAATCTTCGAATATAACACAGAAATAGAAGATATATCTGATCTAGGTAAAACAAAAACAAAAATCTATATGAATGTTGGAAATCCAGAAAAAGCCTTTAGCTTTGCACAATTACCAAATCATGGTGTTGGATTAGCTAGAATGGAACTTATTATAATAAACAATATCAAAGCACACCCAATGGCATTAGTAGATATGCAAAATGGAAAAACTGATGTGCAAGATTATGAAATCATAAAAAAAATTATTTGCGGTTATGATAGCCCAAAAGAATTTTTTACAAGCAAGATAGCTGAAGGAATAGGAATGATTGCTTCAGCATTCTATCCAAACCCTGTTATCGTAAGAACAAGTGATTTTAAAACAAATGAATACAAAGGTATGATTGGTGGAGCACCATATGAGCCACACGAGGAAAACCCTATGCTTGGATACAGGGGCGCAAATAGATACTATTCTGATACATACAGAACTGCATTTGAGTGGGAATGTCAAGGGCTAGCTAAAGTAAGAGATGAAATGGGATTAACAAATATGAAAGTTATGGTTCCATTCCTAAGAACTCCTAAAGAAGGAAAAAAAGTTTTAGAAATAATGAGAAGAAACGGGCTTGAATCTGGAAAAGATGGGCTTGAAATATATGTTATGTGCGAACTTCCTGTAAATGTAATACTAGCAGATGAATTTTTAAAGCTATTTGATGGATTTTCAATTGGTTCAAATGATCTAACACAGCTTACACTTGGAGTTGATAGAGATAGTGAGCTTGTAAGCTCTATTTTTGATGAGAGAAATCCAGCAATGCTAGAGATGTTTAAAAGGGCGATAGCTGCGTGCAAAAAACATAATAAATATTGTGGGATCTGTGGTCAAGCACCAAGCGATTATCCAGAAATCGCAGAATTTTTAGTAAAAGAGGGCATTGATTCAATTTCACTTAATCCAGATTCTGTGATACCTACTTGGAGGGTTGTAGAAAAATTAGAAAAAAAATTAAATAGATAGAAAAACTTATTTTTAAAAGGAATATTGATGAAAAAAATAGGACATAAACTTCATATATATATTAGTGTATTCTTTCTACCAGTAGCAATAATGTATGCACTAACAGGTGCCTTGTATATATTTGGTATAGAAGAAAATAGTGGTGCAACAATAAACAAATATACAATAGAATCTACAAATAATACAAATGAAATAGAAGTCTTAATTAACTATTTAAGTGAAAACAATATAAAAATACCAAAAAATACTACACCAAAAGAAGCAAAAAATGGAGGTATTCAAATTGGTGGAATTTATTATAGCGCAAGCATAAAAAAGGTTAATGATATATATGAAATTACGACAATACAAAGAAGCATATATGGCACATTAGTATTATTGCATAAATCAAAAGGTGAATTTTATTTTGATATCATGGCCATTGCATTTTCTATAGCACTCATTGTCTTATATGTTACAGGATTTATCATTACTTCATTTTGCAAAAACAAAAGAAAAGAAGCTATTATCATATTTTCTGCTGGATTAATAACTAGCATTATCTTGGCAGTATTGAGTGTATAACATACTTCTTATTTCAATTGGTTCTATTTTTGGTGCATTACTTAGATGGCTTATTTCATCTAAGTTAAATCATTTTCAGATACAAAATATAACATATTTTCCGCTTGGAACATTGGTTGTAAATCTTACTGGTTGTTATATTATAGGGCTTACAATATCTATATTTACAGAAACAGAATTTAAAATGCTATTTATAGTTGGTTTTTTAGGATCATTTACTACATTTAGTGCATTTAGTGTAGAATCTCTTGAATTTTTAAAAAATGGAAAATTTTCATTATTTATTATTCACTATTTATTAAACTCAGTTGGAGCCATAGCTATGGTCACACTTGGATATCTTAGCTGTATATGCCTTAAAAAAAATTATAGCTCTAAATATCGTTCATCACAAAATGAATTAATATGTATATTACTCATTGCTTTTTTTAATGATATAAAAAAATCCTCATTATTGTCTTCTAAGTCTTTTAATAACTTCTTTGCATTTTCCCTAGCATAAGGTTTTTTATCATCACTTTGCCAATTAATTGGGCAATTACAATCAGGAGCAATATAAATATTATTATTTGCAATAAAATCAATAATCTGTCTCTCTCGCACAAATATCAGTGGACGAATCACAATAAGACCATTTTCAGCTTTATAAATAGGTGGCATTGATCGAAGTGATCCATTATAACTCAAATTCATTATAAAACTTTCTGCAGCATCATCTAAATGATGCGCTAAAGCAACTTTATTATACCCTCCCTCTAAAGCCTTAGAATAAAGAGCTCCTCTTCTCATACGAGAACAAAAACTACAATAAGAACTATTTGGGCGCTTTTTCTCCTCTAATGCTTCATATATTTTTGTTCTATATAACTCATATGGAATGTTATATTTGTTACAATATTCAAATATATAATCATACTCTCCTCCTCTACCATAATCAATCGTGATCGCCTTGAATTCAAATTTAAATGGAGCATGAGCCTTTAGTCGTGCTAAAATCAATGCAAGTAACATAGAATCTTTGCCACCACTTAAACCAAGTAATACTTTATCGCCTTCTTTTATTAGCCCATATTGAGCATTCGTCCTACCAAATGTATTTAAAATTTTTTTACTAATCATTGTAAAATTTTCCTTATTTCATCTTGCAATATTTCTTTTTCTATCATCTCATTATCGTATTTGACCACGAGGAGATTCTGACTTCTATTTACATAGCTTTCAATAACACCATTTAGCGAATTAATAAAATCTAAATTATTAATATCCTTATCTAGTGAAAAATATAGATTTTCATATGTACTTGGATTATGAAGCAATATTAATACAAAAAACCACACAATCATAAATATAAACAAAAAAATAGCAATATACATAAAATCAATTTGATTGAATATCCTTCCACCAACAATACCACCAAAGAATGAACCGAGATATCCAAATGTTGTAAAAATCCCTAATGATAAACTTTTTTCTTGCATTTTTGGATATTTTGAAGCGAGATTTTGCAAGATAGGCTCTTGAAGACAAAATGCACCAAAAAATAAAACAACACCAACTGCATACACCACAAGATTCTGCTTGGTATCGCCAAACCCCATCAAAATATATGCTAAACCAAACAAAACAACAGCAAACAACAAAACACCCTTTGGTTTTTTATATTTTTCTGAGATAATCATACCAGGGGCAATCATAAATAGTCCAATTATCGCCGAGCTAGCAAACACTATCCAAATGCGATTTTCATCCATTCCTAAATGATGCACTAAAGAAACAGGAATTATAGTAAATGCAAAAGTCATAAGAAATTTCTGTATCAACACACTAATATTTAAAATAATGATATTTTTATTTTTTAAAATATTTATATATTTTACAGCACTAGAACTAGATAAATACTCAAGATGCGGTGCTTTTGGCACAAGAGCATATAATAAAATAATAGAACATAAAGATAAAATCGCAGTTAGAATAAACAATTTATCCACACCATATTTTACTCCCACACTAGGTCCAATAATCATAGCTAATAAAAAGCTAATAAAAATAGCAATCCCCATAAATGCCATAGCACTACCACGTTTTTCCTCAAGCACTAAATCTGTAATTTTTGCACTCACAACACTGCCAATAGCACCTGCACCTTGAATAATTCTACCTATAATAATCATCTCTACACTAGTTGCAAATGCACAAATCAAAGAACCAATAATAAACACAATAAGCCCAAAGGCAATAACATTACGTTTTGAATATCTATCGCCTAAGATTCCAAATGGAATCTGAAAAATAATCTGACTAATCGCATATGCACTTATTGCAAAGCCAACCAAGGTCATATCATTTTTATGATCCGCATTTAAACTTATCGCGTATAACGATAAAACTGGCATTACAACAAATAAGCCAAAAAATCTAAGTCCTGCAATTAGAGATAGAGAACCTACAATTTTAAACATTTTTTCACCATTCTTTATATAAACTTAAAATTAAAAATTCTACAAAAACATAGCTAAAGAGAGGTTGATGAAAGTTATTTTATTTAGTAAAAATAGACATAAAGCAAAAGAAATTCAAAATATTTTAGATAATGCAAAAGTTTATATATTTAGTGATTTTATTGAGCCATTTGATGTAATTGAAAGCGCTGACACCTTTAAAGAAAATGCAACACTAAAAGTAATGGCGCTAAAAGAAAAGCTGCCAAAAGAAATAATACAAGATTCTATTTTAATGAGTGAAGATAGCGGAATCTGCATAGAGCTATTAAATAATGAGCCTGGAATCTACTCAAGCAGATATGCAAATATTAGTGATCTATCAAACAAAAGTGATATCAATAATGCAAAAGATGCAAGTGATAATGAAAATATAAGTAAGGTTGTCAATACATTAAACACAAAGCAAATAGAATCTTCACCTGCATACTTTGTATCTTGCGTTGCAGCCATAAAAAATAATCAATTGCTAACATCGCATGGATTTATGTATGGTAAGGTTGTAAACAAGATTCTTGGTAATGGCGGCTTTGGATATGATCCGATATTCATACCAGATGGATACCATCAAAGTTTAGGTGAACTAAATCAAGATATCAAAGATTATATATCACATAGATTTAAAGCACTAAATTTAATGAAAATAATGCTTAAATAATGCCATTTATAGAAAAAAGTTTCTACATTAATGAAAAAATAAAATTAATATCATTTTTACAAAACAATCTATACTACACGCAAAAACAAGCTCAAAAATGTATAGATAAAGGTAGAGTGAAAATCAACAATAAAATATTTTTTGATAAAAGTGGATATGTATGTGGGAATATAACAATTAACATTTTTGAAAAACAAGATATTGGATTACAACCAATCTTTAGCACAAGTGATTTTGCAATATTTGATAAGCCAGCAAAGCTCCTAGTGCATCCAAAAGGAAGGTTTTATCATTATAGTTTATTAGATAGTATTAGATTTCATTGTGGTAATAATGCAAATCCAATAAATAGAATAGATAGCGAGACAAGTGGGATAATACTTATATCAAAGCATAAAGATAGCGAAATAGAATTAAAAAAAATGTTTGAAAATAAAAATATCAAAAAAGAATATTTTGCATATGTTGAAGGTAAAATTAATAATTGCATTATTGATTTAAAGATCAAAGAGCAAGATAAAAGCAAGGATTTAGGTATTAGATCCATCATTTCAAACGATGGCAAAAATGCAATAACAAAAATAGAATTAATATCACATCACAACAACATCTCATTTATCAAAGCTATACCAGTTACTGGGCGCACACATCAAATAAGGCTACATTTAAGTCATATAGGACATAAAATCATTGGAGAGTGCCTATATGGTGTAAAAGACTGCTACGCTAGAGATTATTTAGATTCCAAGCTAAGCAGTCAAGATAGGATAAAGCTATTTGGTGCAGATCGCTTGATGTTACATTCACAAAGATTAGATTTTAAATACAAAAATATTGATTATGTTTTAAGCTCAAAAATGGACTTTAATATTAAATAAGTATAATTTTTAGCATCAAAATTTAGGGAATCATATGGAAAATATATTAAAAAATGCGCTAGAGGCAAAAAAAATCACCACAAATCTATCAGATACATTAAGAAATGAAATACTAAATGCGATGGCGAATAACATTATCAATACAAAAGATAAAATCTTAGAAGCAAACAAAATTGATATACAAAATGCAGCAAATCTATCGAATTCTATGATTGATCGATTAAAATTAGATTCAAAAAAGATTGATGATATAGCAGATTCAATTAGAGTAATAGCAAATCTAAAAAGCCCACTTGGAAAAGTATTAGATGGATTTGAAACCGATACTAGACTTAAAATAAGAAAAATTAGTGTCCCAATTGGTGTAATTGCAGTGATCTATGAATCACGACCAAATGTAACAAGTGATGTGGGAGCACTATGCTTTAAAAGTGGAAATGTATGCATACTAAAAGGTGGCAAAGAAGCATTGCATTCAAATAAAGCAATATTAGAAGCAATCCATTCTACACTTAGATACTACAAGCTACCAACATCAATTATTAGCTTTGTAGATTCTAGGGATTCAATAGAACGACTAATAAAAGAAGATAAATATATAGATTTAGTTATACCGCGTGGCGGAGAAAAGCTAATAAAATTTATATCATCAAATTCCAAAATACCTGTGATAAAGCACGACAAAGGCGTATGCTCTATATATATCGATAAATCTTGCAATCACAACCAAGCAATACAAATAGCAATTAATGCAAAAATATCAAGACCATCTGCGTGCAACAGCATAGAGACAATCATCATACATAAAGATTCAGGCATACTAGAAGAATTGATTACAAATTTACAACATCATAATATCACGGTAAAGGCAGAATCTAATATTGCAAATCAATTCGATTTATTACATATAAAAGATGGGGATTACTATAATGAATACGGCGATAATACGCTAAATATAAAGATTGTAAATACAATAGATGAAGCAATAGATCATATTAATACTTATGGATCTTCACACTCTGATTGCATTATCACAAATGATTATACAATGGCAGAGAAATTCCTAAATGAAGTAGATTCTGCTTGTGTATATGTAAATGCAAGTACAAGATTTAGTGATGGTGGGGAGTTTGGTTTTGGTGCTGAAATTGGAATTTCAACTTCAAAAATACACGCAAGAGGACCAATGGGAATTGATAGTCTAACCACATACAAATATCAAATCTATGGGCAAGGGCAAATTAGAGAATAACTATATATTTTGTACAGGTTTTCCTATATGGTAGCCTTGCGCATAATCTACACCAATCTCTTTTACTACATCATAGACTTCTTGAGAACTTATAAATTCTGCTATCGTATAAATATTTAATAATTTTGCAAATCCCACAATCGTCTCAACAATAATTTTTGCATTTTGATCTTTATCTATATTTTTTATCAATGAACCATCAATTTTTAGATAATTAATTTGAAGCTGCATCAAAATAGAAAAATTTGAATACCCGCTACCAAAATCATCAAGCGCTATTTTTACACCTAGTTCTTTTACATTTGCAACAAAACTACTAACACTATCAAAATCCTCTATACTTTCTTGCTCTGTAATTTCAACTACAACCCTTCCTTCTAGGTTGTAATGAACGATTCTATCCATAAACCATATAGAAAATTCCGGTGATGACATATCTTCTAGAGATAAATTTACAGAAAATACTAAATCATCGCGTGTAGATAGAAATGCGAATGATTTTTCTATCATCAATTTTGATAGTTTCAAATACGCATTTGATCGCTTAGCAATATCCAAAAATAGCACTGGTGGCACGATATGCCCATCTTTATCTTTTATACGCATCAAAGCTTCATATTTACACTTTGTCTCACTTTGTATTAGAGAATCTTGTATAGCTTCAATCTTTTGATAAAATGGAATAACATCTTGTGTTTTCAATGCGTGATAGATGATTTCTGTATATTGAATATTATTTTTAAGAACATTTAAAGTTGGTAAATTTTTATTATAAATTACTATTGGATTTTTATATTCTTTTGCGTGATGAAGCGCCATAAGTGCATTTACCATACTATATTTTGCGCTATCATAAGAAAATGCTATACCAATTGTCGCAGTCAAATTTATATAAGTATAACCATCAATTAATATCTCTTTCCTACCCAAGTATTCTAAGAAATCATCAAGCTTTTTTACAAATATACTTCTATCTGTATAATTCACCCATAGAATCGCAAAATCATCGCCTGCAATTCTATACAATAAATAATTTTCACCTTTGAAGTAATTTTTCAATATAGACGCGACAGAAGCTAGAATCTGATCTGCTAATTCAAGCCCATAGAAGCTATTAATCTCTTTAAAATTGCTTATATTTACAACAGCTATAACATGATTTGAATACTTCATTAAATCATCTCTTAAAGCCATATTAGTTAGAAGACCAGTGAGCGGATCGTGATTAATATTATAATTTAAATCATAAATTTGCTTTGCGATATTGTTATGAAAGTATCTTGATATTTCCATAACTTCTTGCGGAGATGTGATAATTTGCTGCGACCAAGAACTAAAATCATCTTGACTTGATTTATAGAAACACTGCATATCTTTGTAAAATAAATCTAAAGCATTAAGTATGTTATCTTTTACAAATTTATTTGACAAATAAATCACACCTAAAAAAAATGCAATATTCATAATAACAATAAGCAATATATAAATTTCAGAAAACAACACAATTTCATCTTTGCCAACAAGCGCCACAAAAAGCATACCAAATATCACGCAGCCTGTATTTACAAGCAATGCTATTAATATAGGAATAAATAGAAAGATTCTAAAATTCGTACTTATGTTATACATTTTGAACTCCTATTTGATTAAATCCACATAATTTGGATAATGCAATATAAAATTTTGTGGAAATTTTTTAGTAATCTTATTGAAAAATATTTTATTAATAAATAAATTACCTATAATTCCTATATCTTTAATATTGTGATTAATATTTACATCTCTCATTATGCTAATCAAAAAATCTGCCAAGCTATCAAACACACCATAACATATAGTTTCTTTTTCAACACCTGCAAGTCTGAAACTCATAACAGAGCTTATCGTAGATATCGGATCATAATATAATTCTCCTTTTATATTAATGGTTTTAAAGTCAATTCTTGGACCTACATCTCTTAAAAAACCATCTGCATATTCAAATATCTTATCTGCAACAAGCTCTTTTGTGAATCCAAGTACCACACTTATTGAATTTAGTATATCAATAATATTTGAACTTAAAGATTCACAAACATCAAAACTATTTATATAATCAATAATTTCTTGATAATTTTTCGTGTAATTATTAACTAATTTTGCGCCGTTTGGGCGAGCTGATAGTTGATCTAGTAATTTTTTTGGATTTGTATCAAAATGTATATTAATAAGATTTGGAAAATTTGAAATTCTAAAAATACTTGGATTCTTTGTGCTTAAATATGCAATCAACATAAAATCTACACTATCAAAACTAGATTCTATAAAATTATCCACGCTAATATCAGAATCTAACATTTTCTTTTCTATAAAATATCCATTTTCACCAAGTATAATCTCAAAGAATCTATCATTATATTGATTATCATAATAAAGCCCATCTTTACGATCTTTAGCATACTTCAAATACAAAAATGGAATCTCAGCTTCAAGCAACAAGCTTGAAATAATAGAAAGGATCGGGTCATATGGCAAAATAAATAACGCTTTTGAAAAACCAAGCTCATTAATAAATAATTCTTTAATTTTTATCTCAACCATCGGCTTTTCAAATGTAGCAAGTGCATCAATTTCATTTTGCACTGCTCTTGTATATAAAGCAATCGTATAAATATCATTTGATAAAACAACATCAAAATCATTACTATTAAGCGATAACAAAACTCCACCTTTTGAAGTCTGCAAAAAGATACTTTCATTTGATTGTAATTTATCTATGATGCTTTTTATCACATTTAATAGCTGATCTTTAGAGATAATCTTTTGATTATCAAATACAATATCAAATGGAATCTTGCATTTTGGATAATCAAAAATATCGCAAAATTGCTCACTTTTGGTGTTTTTTATAGCCATCAACTCTTCAACATCAAAATCAAAACACGATGCATTGGATTGAATATTGCTAGAATATTGCTTTGACATATCGTGTGCAACTTCAACACTCTTAAAAATAAAATAAAGTGAGAGAGGGAGCTTTGCAGAAATAGAATTTGAAAATGACAGGAGATTTTCTTCATTGCCATTTATGAAAAACAATAACTCATCACCCACAATCATATCATAATGCTTTAAATCATACGAAGTAGCAATATTTTGCATAATTTTTAAAAAATAATTTTTATTTGAATTTTTATATAAAAATGTAAATTTCAATATCATCAATAACCTCTAAATGAATTATTGGCTATATCTTGAATATTTTTATTATCAATTTCTTTGATATAAAATCCCATCTCACCTAAATGTTTGAGTGCTATATCACGCATAAATAAGGCAGAATCTTGTATTTTTTTTGATAAATCAAACATTGCATCATCATTTACTATCTCTGGGATTGTAGCGATAATTTTTATTATTGGTAAATCACCTAACATTTCAATCATTCTTAGTGTCTGAAGCATCTCAACTTCGTGTGCTGTGCCTTGCCAATTGATATTATTTGGTATATTTGAAAAATCAAAAAAGAAAACATCGCCAACATCGCCATCAATAGCATTGATACAATCAAGCAAAATCACATAATCATAAGA
The DNA here is from genome assembly GCA_944323755.1 of uncultured Helicobacteraceae bacterium. Lineage (GTDB taxonomy): Bacteria > Campylobacterota > Campylobacteria > Campylobacterales > Helicobacteraceae > NHYM01. The sequence continues at coordinate 354,067 of CALUTR010000001.1, read as the reverse complement.
TGTAATAAGAGGGATTAAAGCTTGTGCCAAAGTCCCTCCATCAACAATATCAATACTATGCTCATTTGAGGAAAATTCATAATTTATTTTTAATAAATTACTCAAATGGACGCCTATGCCCTCATCTCCAAATAAAATATTGCCTATACCAAGAACTAAAACCTTCATTATTTATTTGTTTTTGCCTTTATTTCTTGATACCTAAATCCACCAACGATAGAATCTGCACCTCCATCTGGGTGTTTTATCGCATTCCAAACTACCATATAGATATGAACAGGTATAAAAAGCACGATAGCCCAAGTCGTTATATGATGTATGACTCTAACATTTGCCAAACCACCAAGCGCTACTTCTAGCCATTTAAACATCACACTTAAAATACTACCAAGTCCATCGTGATAGACATTATAATACAAAATAACACCCGTAAGAGATATGATCAAAACAAGAATTGCCAATGTAAAATAAGCAAAAAACTGTATTGGATTATAAACGCCTTTTATGTGTGGATGTTTATCTAAAAACAAATAATTCTTAATTTGACCTATCCATATTTTTACATTAAATAAATCTGCTGCAGAGATTCTCTCATTTTTATTGCTGCTTACAAAAAACAAATAAAGTCTAAAAAAAGAAACACATATAAGCAAAAAACCAACCATAATATGAAAACTTCTAAATGACGCATATAGAAAGTTTATAGGTGTTGCACTAACCTCTGGCGTCAAAAATGGATATGCCAAATAAAATCCACTAAAAATTAAGAAAAATATAGAAAATGCACGAATCCAATGAAACAATCTAACCAAAGGACTAAAAGTCATAGTCCTCATAAACACCTTATCTTTTGTGGTCATTTTCCGCTCCTACACACGAAAAGTTGCTGGGTTCATTTTGTATTCACCCATTTTATTACCCTTTGTATCTATCAAATGCACAGAACAAGCAATGCAAGGATCAAATGAATGTATAGTCCTAATAATCTCTAATGGTTGAGCGAGATTTGCAATCTTTATACCTATCAAGCTAGCCTCATAAGGACCTTTTTGTCCATTTGCATCTCTAGGACCAGCATTCCAAGTAGATGGAACAACAGCTTGATAGTTTTCAATCACGCCATTTTTAATCTTCACCCAATGACTTAATGTGCCTCGTGGAACATTACCAATATATCTACCTTTATACTCTTTATTATTATCTATTTCATATTTTGCACAAGTAGCTTTATCTGTTTTTAGATTCTCAATTAAAGCATTAAATACTTCTATTCCATAATCAGCAGATAATTTGCATTCTAATGCCCTAGCTGCAGTCCGCCCTAATGTGCTAAACAAAGCCTTTATTGGAAGTTTAGAATCTTTTAAAAATTGTTCTGCGATAGCTGTGATGCGTGGATTTTTTGCTGCAAGACCTACAACAATAGCAGCTAAAGGACCCACTTCCATAGGAGCACCATCATATCGTGGAGATTTTATCCAACTATACTTGCCATCTGTATCTAATAATTTTGTCTTTACATCTTTTAAATCCGTGCCCATACTAAGACCATCTTTAAACCCTGTGTATTCTGGCTCTGTTTTACCATCATAAGGGTGCAGTGGCTCATTATCTTTATACCAAGAATGTGTAGCCTCTTCTGTTATTAGATTCTCATCAATTTCATATAGTTTTGAAATATCATAATCCCTTACAATACCACTACTATAGAGATATTCTCCATTGCCAATTGGTATCTCTTTAAAACATAGGAAATTTGGCACACCAGAGCCTTTTGTAACACTTGGTTCATTTTTATAGACTTCCGCAGCCATCAAAATATCAGGATAATATGCTCTATCCACAAAATCTTTTACATATTGATATTTGCTCAACCACTCACCAAGCCTACTTGGATCTAATACATCCATAACAGAAGTAATACCACCAACAGTTAGATTCTGCGGGTGTGGCTGTTTTGATCCAAATATGGCCATCATTTGAGCTGCAACCCTTTGAACTTCAAGCAATTTTAAATAATGAGATAAAACAATCAAATTTTGCTCTGGAGAAAATCTATATGTTTTATGTCCCCAATATGCATTTGCAAAAGGTCCCAATGCACCTTTTTTAGCAAAATCTGCAACTCTAGCCTTAACAGCTTTTAGCTCATCTGCACCAGTATTCATTGGAAATTCACTATATTTAAATGCAATACTTGATGCTTTAAATGGATCTGCCTTTAGTGCCGATAAAATATCACACCAATCAAGCCCATGAAGCGTATAGAAATGCACTGTATGATCATGTAATACAAGAGAAATATTCATTAATGATCTAATAAGCTCCGCATTTTTTGGTGGAGTAATATTCAATGCATTTTCAACAGCACTAATCCCAGCTTTATAATGAGAAAAAGTGCATACACCACAGATTCTCTGCATTAAGAATCCTGCATCTCTAGGATCTCTATTTTGCACAACTTTTTCTAACCCCCTCCACAAAGTAGAGCTAGAGAACGCATCTGTAATTACATTATTTTCATCAACTACAACCTCTATCCTTAAATGCCCCTCAATTCTTGTTATTGGATCAACTACTATTCTTTTTGTCATTGTAATTCTCTCCTAATATTTTATTCTTTATTCTTAACCATACTAGAAATAGCAGCATGTGCAGCAATTCCAATAGCAGTAGCGCTTAAAAGCACTATACCAACTGTATCTGCAGTTTTATCAGCGCCTAAGCCATCAAACTTTGTAGAATATAATCTATTTGCAAGTGGTTCTTCAAACGGCCTCATTGTATCCCAAAATTTTGGCTCACTGCAACCAATACAGCCGTGCCCTGCTTTTACAGGCCAGCTTGTATGATCGTTAAATCCAAGTCTTGAGCAATTATTAAAGGTATATGGTCCTTTGCACCCCACTTTGTATAAACAATATCCATTTTGCGCACCTTCATCACCAAAGTGTTGGACAAATTCACCTGCATCAAAATGCCCTCTCCTCTCGCATAAATCATGTATTCTAAGACCATATGCCCAAGTTGGTCTATTATAAGCATCAAGGGCAGGAAGTGTTTTAAATAGTATAAAGTGAAGTAAGCTTCCAACGATATTTTTTTCACTTGGGGGACAGCCTGGAACATTTATAACAGGCTTATTTGTTATCTTGCTTAGTGGCATTGCATTTGTTGGATTTGGATCTGCTGCTTGGACACCACCAAAGCTAGAACAAGTCCCAATTGCAAAAATTGCCATAGCTCCTTCTGCGGCTTCCCTTGCTATTTGTGCACCAGTTACTCCATGGGCACCTATTGTAAGGTAGAATTCACTCTCACCACTTGGTATCCCACCTTCAACCATCAATATGTATTTACCTTTGTGTTCTTTTAGAGCACTATGTAAATTCTCCTCTGCTTGCCAACCAGAAGCCGCCATAACAGTCTCGTGATATTCCAGACTAATATAGTCAAAAATAATACTATCTATCGTGGGAGAACTACTTCTAAGCAAGCTTTCGCTACAGCCTGTGCATTCTGCCATATGAAGCCAAACAACGGGAATCTTACTAGCCAACTCTGCCGCTCTTGCAGTAAGAGGAACAAATGACGATGGAAGTGCCAATGTAGCTGTCATAGCTGCAGCCCATTTCATAAAATCTCTTCTTGAAATTCCATTGTTTGCTAATATTTCTTTTATACTACCTTCTTTATCAATTCGTGTTGGTAATTGTTCTAATTCATCGAGTCTTTTTAAAGCATCACTATAAGCCTGATTATCTTGATTTAACATTTCCAAAACCTCCTTATAAAATGAAATAACATAATAGTCATAATAATAATACAAACATTAATATCATAAAAGCAATACTAAAGGCATTTTTTAAGGAAAATGCTACAAAAGCGTAATGTTTAACATATTAAGTTATAAGCTTATGTTTTGATCTAATTGCAAAAATATAAAAAATTGGCGTGCTAGCAAAGCTTGAAAGAATCTTTACACTAAAATCCAATAATGCAGCAATGATAATCCAACTCCACGATTGCTCAAACCAAAATGCTATATGGAAAAATATAAGCGTATCAAATAATTGTGCAATAATCGTTGATACATTATTCCTAAGCCACCATAATTTTGGGAACATTCTCTTTAATGCAAAGAAAATATATACATCTAAATGCTGTGAAACTAAAAAAGCACAAATTGATGCAATAGCAATATATGGCTGCGAAATGAAAAATGATGGAATAAAAGATAGCAAGATTCCATATCGAAGCATCTTTAGCACATCTTTTTTATGATATTTTTCACTCAATATATCAAGCAATACAAAGCTTATTGGATACACCAATGCACCATAAGTAAGATTAGATGAACCTATACTAAATTGAACGCCATAATTTGCCAACACAAAAATACAAGTAAATACAAAAGCAAAAATCCAAGTTATCTTTATAGACAATCAAAAATCCTTTTATTACACTAAATTTGCAAGTTTCAAGGTAAATTCAACTTCACTTTTTGTTATCATTAATTCTTTTGCAATAGATTCTATACTCCAACCATCTTTAAACATCGAGATTATCCTTTTATCATCTACATTGCTTGAGCTACTTGGAAAATAATTCAATTCTTTAATTTTATCTTCGATTATTAATAGCTTATTATCAACATATTCTCGATCTTTTTCGATGATCGCATATATATCATCAATTGTATTTCTAAAATCAAGCTTTAATTGCTTTTGACTTTCTTCGCTATAGCCATTTTCTATTTCATTGCTTTTTAAAAACTTCTGAATCTTAAAAATCTCTTTATTTAAATCATCAAGTGATTTTTCATATCGCAATAATCTCTTTTGCACTTCGCCATCTTTAATATAAAAAAACACAAATATAAGCACAAAAATAATAACAATACCAGCATTAATAACAAATAAAGCACCCAAAGCCACTTACCTCTTTTGCATTTATTTAAGATAAAATCCGTATTTTATCTTAAATTTTATTTTTTAACTTTTCCTCTCTTATATTTGCCCTCTCTTTTGATGCTATATAGCTATCAAAATCCACAATATCCCTACTATGCATTAGGGTGATTTTTGCTGTGTTTTGATTAAATGCTTCAAAAAAAATAGGCATCTTTCTAATAGGAAACACAGCTATATCAAGCCTAGAGTAATACAACTGATCAACCTCTAAAACATCATCTCTAAATAGCAAAACATTATGCCCTATGGAATCCAAATTACAACTAGAATCTAGCTTTATATACTCTCTGATTTCATCATCAAATCTAGCATTTAATTTATCGATTTTTCTATGCAATTCCACTAATAACTGCAATAATGGCTCATTCTCATCGATGATTTTACCTCTAGCGCGTATATTTTTTAGCCATAATCCTATTGGATCATCATTATTTTCAGATAGGAGATCGAATTCCATTTTAAATGCATCATAATTATCAATAACTTTAGAAAATTCGATTTTTAATGGTGCTTTTATAAGCCTTGTTGCTAAATCATTCAAAATAAATTATCCAAAACAATAAATAACAAAAATATAAAACCAAGATAGCCATTTGTTTGAAAAAAAGCTTTTGGTATATTTAAAAAATCTTTATTTACTAAATAATGCTCATAACAAAGCATTAACACAGCACATACAAATCCTATAAATGCTAAGATTCCACCATCACTGTATATAACAAATAAAAGCCAAAACAAGCAAGCACAAATATGACTAATTCTAGAGATAATTAAGGTATTTTTAGCCCCATATATAGCAGGCATAGAAAATAATCCTTTCTTCTTATCAAACTCAATATCTTGAAGCGAATACAATAAATCAAACCCAGCGACCCAAAACATCACACCAATAGCTAAAAATACACTCCACATAGGAATATAACCAAGCACCGCAATAACACCTGCAATAGGTGCTAAAGAAAGTGAAATCCCTAAGATAAAATGCGCTAATACGCTAAAGCGTTTAAAATAAGAGTAAATCCCAAGAATAAACAAAAATGGCAACGACAAAATTAGTGCTAAATCATTAATAAAATACGACACAATCACAAATATCACAGCATTTGCAATTGCAAAAAATAAGATTTTCATAGGCGGGATTCTGCCATCTACGCTTGGACGCGATTTTGTTCTTGGATTTTCTTTATCTATATCGATATCTGCATATCTATTTACTGCCATAGCAAAATTTCTAGCACTAACTAAAGCCAATGCACATAAAAGCAAAATATCAAATCCAAACCAACCATTTGCTGCTACAATCATGGCAATGAGAATAAAAGCCGATGAAAATATCGTATGTTCAAAGACTACAAGCTCTCCTAGATTTTTCACTTGTTGTAACATTATTTTATCCCTAGTGAAACTAATTTCTTAAATCCATTTGCGACGCTTAAATCACTTTTCTCAACACTATCTTTTTTCACTTTAAGCAGAAATCCAGATGTAGGATTTGGCGTGGTTGGCACAAAAACCCAGTATTCATCATCAACCTCTTTAGTAACAAAGCCCATCATTTTATAATCATTTAAGGTTACATAAACGACACCTAGATAATTTCCTGTATTTTTCCCAGAAAAAAGATTAATAGCCTCCTTTAAGGTAGAATAAATCGAAGCAACAACAGGAATCTTTCCAATGATTAATTCTGCGATCTTTAATAATATCGCATTTTTGTTTTTTTCGACAATAAATCCAAGTAAAAAAAACAACACAATGACCAAAATACATACGATGATAGTTGCAACCAAACTTTGAGATGAAATAGAAAATATATACCCAACAATACTGCTAATTGAGTTATATACGATTTTGATTAGCCAAATTAAAATAATAATTGGCAATAATGCTAATATACCCTTAAAGATATATGATAAAAACTGATTCATAGCTTTCCTTTAAATAACTAAAAAAATTCCATAAAGAAAATACAAAATTGACATCAAGATAACAAAATAATACATCTTTTTGCTAAAAATTGCTGCGATTGAAACTATCAAAAAGATACTAAACAACCACAATGGTGTTTGTAATTCTACATTAAAAAAATCATAATTAATAAGCAACATTAAAGTAAAATCTAAAATCCCACCAAAACCAATAATATGCATAAACAACATCAATGGATAAAATGCGATAAACATTATCGTCAAAAGTGGAGAAAATACCTGATACACACTAAATGTATAGAAAAAATAGTGCGATACAATTAGCATATTTAAAAACACAATAATATTTAGCAAAAAGAATGTCTTTACCTTACTTAAGAAACCAAAATAATGCAAATATAAATAAATATAAAATACACCACCAAAAGAAAGCCAGAATCCTATTGAAAAAAATATTTTAGGAAACAATGCAATAATAAATGCAGCACAAATAAATAATAACTTAAAGCTAAGCAATCTAATGCCACTATAAAGCACAAAAAATCCAAATGCAAACATAGTAAATGAACGCAAAAAACTAGGACTAAAATCAAGCACAATAAGATATAAAAATGAAATGCACAAGATAATCATATTTAGATCATAAAATTCATTTCTATAGCTAAAATATTTATTCTGTAAGATTCTATATAATGGCAACAAAAACACATATAACACAAAAGATAGTATCCCAAGATGAAAGCCACTAATTGCAAATAAGTGTGCGATACCTAAACTTGCGCTAAATTCACGAATCTCTTTATCAATAGGAGTTGCTAAAAATATAGCATTATATAACGAACCAAGCAGATTAACATCAAATGCGCCATCAAAATGCAAGATGCTATGTTGTGAATCTATATATCGAATCAGGCTATCTTTATAATCTTTTTTATGAAGTAGCGATATTTCAAAGCTTATTATGTAACATGATTTTAAATAACTAAGAAAATTGCAATTTTTATTTAAGATTCCATAAATTCTTACAAATCTACCACGCAAATCAATCAAATCATCTCGTGAAGTAGTGTAAAATACGGCTCCATTGCTATCTTTTAACTTTAACACAAAATAATCATTCTTTTTATATTGAAGCAATACTTTTGCATTGATATTTATGTTTTTGGTTTGTGATAATTGCTGATACTTGTAAAATTCATAATATAAAGACAAGCAAAATATTACAATCAATAAAATTGAAATATACAAAATATCTTTTTTTGAACTAATCAAATCAACTTCTAGTGGCGAGTGGATTGTCTTCATAGATTTCCTAAGTGATTTACTTCAAAAATGATTTTTATATTATAGCTTGAGTGTTAATTGTGATTATTTGATTGTAAAATCAATGCAACATTATGATCTAAAAAGCTTTGCAATAAAAAGTCTTAATCTCTTTGGGAAGCCATAGATTCTAGGAAAATGAAAGCAAAATTTATATTTACCACGCAAATAGGGATACAATACACGCAACTCGGATTTACTAAATCCAAACTCATCGATATAGCCAAATCTCTGAAGATGTCTCAAAGTTTCTTTTAAATAAAATATACCCCAGTGCATAAAATAATTTTTTCTCATCTCATCATTGTTGTCTTCACAGAATTCAAAAAATCTTTTTGATAGCATAAAATGACTATATGCGCTCTTATAAAAATGCTCTTTTGTTTTAGTATTCATTATAGAATTTTCTCGTGATATGCGGTAATTATAAATTGGAATATTTGAAATATAAATACTTTCTGAAAAAATAAAAACATAACTTGTAAATAAAACATCTTCATATATAATATTTGGTTCAAATCTAAAATTGTTTTGTAATAAAAAATCACACCTACAAGTAAAAAGCCACACAACATAAAAATGAATATGTGGAAAATCTTGCAAAATATCCTTGTAACTCAATAGTGTGTCGGCATCTTGTTTGAAAAATGCTTGTTTATAGGTATATAAAGAATCTTTGGTGACATGATTGCTACTATTGGTAATAATGATTGCAGGCAAATCATTTTGCATAATAATATTACTTAAAACCTCAAGCCCATCTAGCTCTAAATAATCATCAGAATCTACAAAGCTTGTGTAGATATAATCCACCCCCCCCCCGATAGATTCCGTGTTAGATTCTGTATGAGATTCTATATCTTGCTTGACATAGTCTAATCCAGTATTTCTTGCTACTGATACACTAGCATTATCTTGATTAATGAGGATAAATCTTTCATCTTGCGTGTAGCTTTGTGCTATCTCTGCGCTATTATCCGTACTTCCATCATTTATCATAATGGCTTTAAAATTTGTATAGGTTTGGTTTTTTATAGAATCTAGACAAGTTTTTAGGTATTTTTCTACATTGTATATGGGAATAATGATATAAAATAGTGGGGTTTGCATTACATAGTGGGATTTGCATTACTTAATTCTCCTAAATAATCCCTTGCTTCTACTTGTTTATTGATGCTGTTTTAATCAACAACTATTGCGATATGGTTAGATTTTTAAAATATTATAAATCTTATTTTATTGCAAAATCATTAAAAATTTGACCAAATGTTATATAAAAACAAAAATTGACATAAGATTAAATTAAAAAGGCAAAGGTGCAAAAAGAATTTGTACTTTAATTATTGTTGGCAAAACTTCCTTGCCACTACTAAATAACAAATGTTTATTTGCATTAAATTCTAATTCTTTTATCATACTTTTTATCTTCATCGTTCTATCACATAAAGGGTAGATAAGTTTTATATCATGGATTTTAAATTTACAAGCATAAGCAAACATCTGATACAAATCATTTTGTGCTATGCCTTGTTTTTTCTCATATTCACTACCATCTGGGAGCTTCCACTTAATATCTAAAATCATTTCACTTTCTATACACAAATCAGGCTTTAACATAAAGCATTTTTCATTATTTTCGTGATTAAATATTTTTCACTGCTTTGAGTTTTGATATCTTTAGTTGGATTTGCTATGTAGCATATATGCTACATAGCTTTCAAAAAGCCTCTCCATAGGAAAAAGCAGTGCAAAAGCTTCATTTTTACCATAAAATGGAGTGAAAGTCTGGTGCTGTAAGAAAATTTTGCACCACAAAAGTAAGTTTTCATAATAATCAAAATGTCTTGAGATTTTATAGCTAAAATCTTTTGCATAATTTGTAGAAAACTCCACATTTTCAAGCATTTGCAAAGCTTTAAGGATTCTAAATTTATTAGCAATTGTTGTGGATTTTAAAAAGTTTAGAGTGGATTTAATAAGACGATTTGGCACTATATCCAAAACAAACTCATCACTACTTGTAAAAAATCTTTCTTTGTGGATTAAATTGTGTTTGATGTGTTCGCTAAATTGCAATTTTCCTTTTAAAAAACTCTATTTTCTTCGATGCTTACATAAGATTTTATCAAGCCTTTTTTATATATGCTATCAAATTCATCTAAAAACATAGTGATAAACACTTCAAGCAAAGATATTCTAGAAATTTGCAAAGATGAAATTTGAGATTGTTTAAAGGGAGAATTTTTTAAGGTTTTTAGTAGATTAATTAAAAGATTTTTGGGATTGAATTTAAAATTTTCCTCATATTTAAAATCGCAAAATAATTCTTTTTTTTATCATCCATTTTATAAACATCTATCAAAGGTTTTAAAGGCAAATTTGTTGCTTCTTTTTCCTCTATATATTTTTCTAAGTCCGTGCATTTTGGCAAGATCTCCAAAACTCCGCTTTTAGTTTGGATAATGCCAACATAATTTTTAGCTTTTAGGGTACTTTTATTCTTAAAGCCCAAAAGATTCTCATTATTTTTTGTAAATATTTATTATCTTTTTTATCTTCCTTGTCTTCACAAATCATACGATTATCATTTAAAACAGCACTCATCAAGGCATAATCATTGTAAAAATACTCTTGCAAAAGCGGAATGATTTTATTTTGAAATACATTTTTTAAGTCCTCTAAATTTTTAACATCTATAAAAAATGCATGTCCTATGGTTTTTTCTCTATCTAATAAATATTCTATGCGTGCATTAATGGCTTCTAATAATTGTTGCAAATTTACACCTTCACAATCTGCAGATAATCTACTAGCATCAGGCATCATCTCTATAAACTCAAAACGCCTTCTTAAAGCCGTATCAAGAGAGGTTATACTCCTATCAGCTGTATTCATAGTGCCTAAGATATAGACATTTTTAGGCACTCCAAACTTTTCTTTACTATAAGGCAGAACAACCTCTAGCGCCTCATCCTTCCCTATTCTCTTGCTAGGCTCGATTAAAGTTATAAGCTCCCAAAAAATCTTACTTATATTACCACGATTGATCTCATCAATGATGATTATGTAGGGCTTTAAAGAGTTGTTGTTAATTTCGTTATCTTCGGTTTTTCATACTCTTTAAATTTATTTACCAAATTAAAATAATAAGTATGTGTTCTATCTGTATAATTCCTATTAAACACTTTTTTAAACATTTCAACAGCACTATTAAATTCAGCATTAGATTTTAATAGTGTTATAAATGTAGACAAAACTTAATTTAAAAATACCACCAAACCGTTCTACACCTTCACTATAAACTTCAATTGTATTATTATTAAAACTATTGATAAAAAAATTTCCACCTTTTGTTTTTCCGATAAACTCATTTGTTTCCAAAAGTCGATTTAAAAATTTTTCAACTTTTTCTTCTAACTCTATCTTTTCTCTTAACTCTTTCGTATTTAAGTTGCTATTTTCATAATTTTTTTAGAGCTTTATCACATAATTCTTTAAAAACTCCATCACTTATCTCGTATTGCACTTCTTTGGAATTAGATTCATCATTTATTATAGGTTTTACCCCTTCTACATATTCTTCATATCCATAGCTTTGATGAAAAGTAGTAAAAATAATTTGTCCTTTTTCTACATATTCATCAAAAAGCTTTTTTCTATTATTCCTATTATCTTGACTTGGGATTTGTATATTTTCAACTTCTGCTAAAATCTCCAAAGCCTTATCAATAGTGTGATAAGTTTTCCCAGTCCCCGGAGGTCCATATAGAATCTGATTTAAAGATAAATTTTGATTTTCGCTTAGTATTTTTTTCATTTTCAAAATACCACTCTTTAAATTTTTCCATTTTTACTTGACTTAATCACACTTTCAGCTGATTTTATATAATCATTTATAATACTATCCGATAGGGAGCGTTTTTCTAAAAAATATCCTAAAAATTTCCTCGTTTGAATATTCTATTTGTACTGGCATTGTCTTTCCACTTGAAAAGTGAAATTCAACAAAATTCATATTATTTCCCTTCATTCCACAATCGCAAAAAATTTGCAATTTTTATAATATCTATAAAATCTTTCCCCATCTTTATTCATAGTTTTTAAATAAGAAAAAATAGGAGAAGTCCATTTATTGCCTTGACTTTTTGTATGAAATTCATCTATAAGCTTATCATCTTGATAGACATACACACTCATACCACCATTTTTTACAACCGCTTCTTTAAGCTCTTCTTCATCTTTTGGAAAATGATAATACACATTGCCATTTTTATCCACTTTGCTTGTTTTCCAATTGTATTTATTTTTTAACATTATTCTCCTTGTTTATGCCATTTTTACACCAAGTGGATTGGCTCTGTATCGTGTGAAGATATATAGAGTGGTTAGATTCCAGCATATCGCGGGTATTTTCATTGTGATAGAGATGATAGGCTATTGCATTAAATTTTATCCTACGCAATTCTCCACCATTAAATAAAAATCTCGCTACAAATTCACTATCTTCTCTTCCCCAACCTATAAAATCCTCATTGAATCCATTTATCGCTTCACAATCACTTTTATAAAAGCTCATATTACACCCGCGAATCCCTTTAACAAGCTCTTTTTTCTTAAAAACTTCCGCCCTTAGCTTAGAAATCTTATACACACATTTTGAAAGCAAAGCCTTACGCTTAGATTTAAAATCATCGCTCTTATAGGCAATTTTATAATCCATAGAATCTAAAATTTCTTGTGTTTGTTCTTTGCTTAAAATCACTCTTGAGCCTTGCAAGAATACACCTTTTTTAGCAAAGTATAAATGATCTGCTATAAAATGAGATTCTAAAATCATATCACCATCTATAATGATAATGTATTCGTTTTGTGCCTCTTTTATGGCCTTATTGCGTATTTGACTTAAACGAAATCCATTATCCTCTTGCCAGATATGTTTTAATCTGCAAGGGAAATCTTTAGCATAAGATTTTATTAATACTCTTGTATCCTCCCTGCTTCCATCATCAGCGATCAAAACCTCGCTAGGCAATAGACTAAGATTTTTTATAGAATCTAGCACAAGCGCTAATCTTTCTTTTTGATTGTAAGTAGTGATGATAAGCGAGGTTGCTTGGGGGGGGTAAAATTTTTATTTTCATAAAGCTTCATATATTTAAAAAATACCCCCAAAGCATTACAAACACTAATGACAAAGCCCTTGTATCCATACAAAAAGCCTTTTTTGAAAAAATAATTACGCACAAAGCTCCAGATTGAGCGCGTGATAGCCTTAAGTGGCGATGAATTTTTGTGTACATTTTGCTCTGCCCAAAGACTTGAGTAAATCTGCATTTTTTCTAATAAATGAGCAATACTATCATATGCATAATGCCTAATTCCGCTTTTAAGCTTTTTAATTACAGAATCTTTATGTATCATCACGCTTTCATGCACGATATTTTCATTAAAGCGCGTATGGGTTTTATTAAAAATCCGATAAACATAGTCAGGATACCAGCCACACGCTTTTATCCACTCTCCGTTATAGAGATTTTTGCGTGGCATGGCATAGATAGTTTTTGGCTCTAAAGTGAGATTTTTAATAAGCTCTAGCGTGCTAGATTCTAAAACTTCATCACTATCAATACTAAAAATCCAGTCATTTTTGGCATACGAAATAGCGAGGTTTTTTAAAGGTCCAAATCCAATGAATTCACTCTCTTGCACCCGCACATTAGCAAATCCACGCGCAATAGCAAGTGTATCATCACTACTGCCATTATCTATCAAAATCACTTCATCAAAGTCTTTGAGAGAATCTAGGCATTCTTTAAGTGTGTTTTGAGAATTTTTAGTGATGATACACACGCTGATATTAATCAAACATAAGCCTTTTTATTATTTTTATTTAGAACTTTCTCCCATAAAGGCATTATAGCAGCTTTAGAGAATTTTTGTTTCACCCTTTGCTTAGCATTACTGCCTAGAGTTATTCGTAAATCTTTATCTTTCATAAGATTTTGAAGTTTTAGTGCAAAATCTTGTAAATTATTATCTTCTATGAGAAAACCACTTTTGTTCTGTTCTATTATATCACTTGGTCCAGTATTAACATCAAAAGCAATGGCAGGCAGACCATAAGAAGCAGATTCTACTAATACCATACCAAAGCCTTCAAAATGACTACTCATAGCATAAATACTTGCTTGCAAATACTCTTGCTCTATATCTTGAGTGAATGGTTTAAGAATTATAGAATCTTGTAAGTTGAAAGCTTGTATTTTTGATTGTATTTCTTGTTTTAATACACCATCACCTACGATATGAAGCTTCCAATTTTTTAGTGATACATCTTGCATTACAAGCTTCCATATATCTATAAGACGTAAGAAGCCTTTTTGATCACCATTATCCATTCTCCCTACACTAAGAACTATGCGAGAATCTAATATACTTGATTGCGTAGGGATAGATGGGAGGAAATTTGGGATTATTGTGAGGTTTTTATGGTAGCGCTGATAGGTGCTAAGCTCACGAGATGAGAGGAGAATAATACTATCAAATCTTGCATTCCTTTTGTGAAATGAAATAAAATTTAAATGCATAATCTTTACACAAATGGTATTTACAGACTTTAAAAATGGTCTATAAATAGAACAACTAGCGATAATTGCATTAACAAAATGATATTTCATTTGCATTTTAAAGCTTAATATAGCTTTATGTAGATTCTTATAATAAATACTTAAAATGCGAGATTTCAAGAATCTCTCTTTATGCTTAGATTCAGCAATACGATACCAAAAGCTAAGCTTTACATTATCATTGATTTCATAAAGTGGCTTATCGTTTGCCATAAAAAAACTTAAAATTTCTACATCATATCCAATGCCAGATAGCGCATTTGCAAGATTTACAACAACCCTTTCAGCTCCACCAACGATAGTAATATCATCTATTGTAAGAAGGATTTTCAAATCAATCCCTCCTCATACAAAGACCAAACACAAATCCAAACATAATAAAAATAGGTTGCAAGATAATTGGGTAAATCACATCAAAAATACTTTGAATAGATATACCAACTATAAAAACAGCAGATGATAGAGCAACAAACCTAGTAATAGTGCTGCGATTTTGTTTTATTGAGGTATAAAATATATATAGTAAAAAAGCAAGAAATGTAATAATACTAATAAACCCAAATAAACCATATGCAAATAGTAAACTAACAGCAAAATTATGCGGACTATTGTATCCATTGACTTTGTGATATTTATCATCGATATACACTCTATTTTGATGATTATATAGATTGTAATAACTATATAAGTAACTACCGATATCAAAAATATTAATCGTATGTGGTTTAAAAGGACTATCTAAAAATGCTAATAATGTGGATTTTGTCATTGTTATTCTAGAAAGTGAAGAATGCTCCCATTGTATATCACTCATTCCAACATCTATACTCTCTTTGCGATAGGTAAAATGCATAACATTATTATCAAAACAAGACGCATCATATTTACCCATTTCAATTGGCGGTGTATTCCAAACCACGATAAAATTATCAATCATATGGGCAAAGTCCCATCTTGGTGGAAAATTCTTACTTAAATGATAGATTGCAAATACACTAAATAGCCAAATAAGAGGCAATGCAAGGATTGCTAGTCGTTTATACTTATACTGCCAAAATATAAATGGGACAAATATCATCGCCAGAAACGCTACAATAAAGCTACGCTCACTATTTGCAAGCATTGCTGCAATGCTTAATGAGAACAAAACAATAGATATAATTTTAAATTTACCTTTAAATACCACAAAACTAGTTATGCTAATAGCAAGCGGGGCTAAAATCCAAATATTATATGTAAATACAGCCTTGAAGAAAAATGGAGCATTTAATGGATGTAATAAAAAGCCATTTTTAACCCCTAGATAGGTCATTGTAAGCACTTCAAATAAGCATAAAAGAGCAAAAAAGAAGAAAAAGAAATGCACTAGTGATTGTTTTGCATATTTAGCGACAAAATAACACAATGTAAAAAGAATAAAATAAATCACAATATGTTGATTCACAGACCGAATGATATCAGCAAAAGAGTGTTTTATAATGTCATCAAAATATGTGAGAATACCAAGTATAAAAACAATAGAGAATGTGATGATTGGCACCATAAGGTTTTTAACATCAATGATATTAAACTTTTTGTAATGATAAAAAATAAATAACAAACCACCAATAATAAAAAAACTTTGAGAGCTAAGGCTGCCGCTATCTGTGATTTTATTTATACCAAGTCCATATATAAATATACCAATACAAAATAATAAAATAACAAATAATTCATTGTTGCGTGCAAGGATTTTCATATTCTACCCCTTACAAAAGGGTAGAAACTATTTAATGGTTGTAAAAAATAATTATTTAGCTGTAAGATTCTGTATTTAACATAAACAATAAAAGAAGTGCAAAAAATGTAGATTCTGTATGTCCACTTAAAGGATCGCCGCTTAATCCTGCAAGCAAGCAATACAAGATGCTGCCCCCCCCAGCTACACGGATAGAATTACTATTTGATGCTAAAATCATTTTTGTAAGAGCAAAATAAAGCAATATCAAACTAGCAAAGCCTATAAGCCCCTTGGTTGCTAATGTATTTAAAATATCATTGTGTTTTTTGCCAAATATTGGACCTTTTTTTGCTAATTCTACAATGTTATTAAAGCCGCTTATATTTGCTATTTTTTCTGCATTATCAGCTTGACTCTTAGCACTCATTCCTATGATAGGTGAAAGTGCAAACATCGCCAATGCTTCCTTATACATTATCAATCTAAAACCAATTGAAGTATTATAATCGCCACTACTAATTGAATCTAGCTCCTCTTTTGTATAGCCTATCCTATCAGTTGGCAGCTTATCATAAACTATATAAGTAATAGCAAGAAATGAAACAACAATAAATATAATGAATTTCATAGCAAGTTTTAATGAACTTCTATTCCAAAAACAATAAATTACAAAAATCACAAAAAGGCTAAACAAAACAGCTAGCAATGATCCTCTAAGCCCAGAACCAACAACTCCTATAAAAGACAATATACCAGCGCTTAAAAAAAATAATTTATTCTTGCGATACAACACTAAAGATGCATTGATCACGCTAAGGATACCACATATAAATCCAGTTTCATTGATACCACTATAGCCAGTGAATCTTCCGTGATATAACATTTGTGGAAAAATAAAAATATGAAAAATAGCAATCAAGCCAAAAATAAAACCAGAAATCCCAATAATATACATCAAAATATCGCTAGAGATTCTAGGCTTTAGCTTAAATAATAGCAATGCAATGATTGCAAATAATAAATATTTAGATGGAATATCTAGCTCTCTAAAGCCAACTGATAAAGAATTATTTACCAATAATGATGGAATAATACTAATAGACATAAAAAGAAAGCCTAAAAATACAAATATTTCATTCTTATTTAATGCAAATATCTGATCTCTTTGTTTGCTTAACTTAAAATAACAATAATAACCAAGTAGCAACAAAAGCATCATTACACTAATGATTTGCACACTTGGACGAATACTAGCAGTGCATAAAAATAATGCAACAACCGCAATAAACACATAATCAAAATATTTTCTATTAGACATTAATCCTCCCTTATATTGGCATTAAATCTACTTCATCCTCTATCTTTGTATCTTGATACTCAATTTCATCTTTTGCAATACTTGTAAAATAAGTATATATTGTGTGCATTTGTAGCTTTACTGTTCCAATTGGACCATTTCTATGTTTACCAATTATAAGCTCTACCTCTTCTATTTCTTGCTCCATTGGAATCTCTTCTTTTGGCAATTGCTTTCCTTCTTTTTTAGCACGCTCTATATTTTCTTTTGCATCTTTTCTTTTATAATAAGCATCACGATAAATAAATAAAATAATATCAGCATCTTGTTCTATTGATCCTGACTCCCTTAAATCACTTAGTGTAGGACGTCTATCCCCTCTAGTCTCTAGACTTCTATTTAATTGACTTAGCGCAATGATTGGCACTTCAAGTTCGCGTGCAAGTATCTTTAATCCTCTAGATATTTCTGCGACCTCTAAATGTCTATCTTTATTATTTATTCCACTCATAATTTGCAAATAATCAACAATGACAAGTGATAAACTTGGGTCTCTAAGTTTTAATTTTCTCAATTTGCTTCGTAAATGAGTAATATTTAATCCACCAGTATCATCGATATAAAACTTCCACGATGAAAATTCATTACATTTATCATGAAAAAATTGCCATTGTTTAGCACCTAAATCTCCTATTCTAAGCTTTTGAAGTGGAATCTTGCACATAAATGACATAACTCTTAATGCAAGCTGCTCTGCCCCCATCTCAAGACTAAAAAATGCAACCCCTTTACTTTTTTTAAGGGTTGGTATAGCCATATTTAATGCAAGTGCAGTTTTTCCCATAGCAGGACGAGCAGCAAGAATTATTAATTCACCTTTATTGAAACCTGTTGTCATTTTATTTAATTCACTAAAACCAGTATCTATACCAATTTGAAATGAATTACCACGCTCTTTTAAATTAGCTACTTCAGAAAGCATAGATGATACTACATCACCAAATTTTCTAAATTCTCTATTTTGAGAATTGCTTTGAATACTAAATATCTCACTCTCAATATCATTTATGATATCAATAGATGCAATATCTTTAGCTAAACTTCTGTCTTTTATTACATTTGCTAAATGATGCAATTTTCGTTTTAGTGATAAATCTTTAATCTCTTTGATATAGGCTTCAATATCAGCAATCGGTGCTGTAGCAAATATTTCAGACATATCATCATCTATATTTAATGACACTTTTTTTCTAATAAACTCTCCAGTTATAGGTAGATCAAGGCGATAAAGCTCTTTCATAGCCCTAAAAATTTCACTATGATTTTTATAGCCAAAATCGCTAGATTCTAGCCTTTCTTCATAATCACCAAAAATACTAGGATCATAAAGAATAGCCGAAAGAAGTGAGCGTTCTATTGCGAGATTAAGTAACTCCTGCATATACTAACTTTTATAATTTTTAATACAAGATTCTAAAATCTCATATGCCCTAGCTTTATCTTCATAGTTTTTTACTTTTACCCATTTATCTTTTTCTAACATTTTATATGTTTCAAAGAAATTCTTAATCCTAGCAAGAGTGGATTCCGCTACATCATCAATGCTATCTATGTTTGAATAATTTGGATCAACCTTGTTAATTGGAAGTGCTAAGATTTTCTCATCCATACCACTTTCATCTTCCATTATCAATACACCTATTAATCTACATCTAATCACACTACCTGCTTGCAATGGATATTGATTTAGAACTAAGATATCAAGTGGATCACCATCATCTGCAAGCGTATTTGGGACAAAACCATAATTCGCTGGATAATATACAGCACTATACATTACCCTATCGACAAAAACAGCTCCACTTTCTTTGTCAATTTCATACTTAACACTTGAACCATAAGGTATCTCAATAACTGCATTTACATAGTCTTTCGTGCCATATCCGATTTTATCTAAATTCATTTTACTCTCCTTAAATTTTACTTTTTATAAAAGCTTCCATTTCATCTACTATTTCTTGTATGTTTCTCTCCCCATCAATCTTTTTTAAGATTCCAAGATTATTGTAAAAATCTTGTATCTGAATCAATGGATCTGTATATACCTTCATTCTATTTTTAAACACTTCTATATTATCATCACTGCCTCTAGCCCTACCTAATACCCTATCGCTTGCAGTTTTTTCGCTTACAACAACCTCTATCACACTAACCAACTTTACATCATCTTGAATTTTTAACATATCATTTAAAGCTTCCATTTGCTCTACACTTCTAGGATAGCCATCTATTAAGATCACATCTTTTGGTGCACTTTTTAATGCAGATAAAATAGTATTTACAACAATTTCTAATGGAACAAGATTCCCTTTTGATATATATGAATCTATAGTTCTACCAAGATCACTTTCTTTTGCCACTTCCTCTCTTAATAAATCCCCTGTAGAGCAATGCACAATTAAATCACTATTATTATTTGCGATATGCTGTGCATCAGTAGTTTTACCGCTTCCAGGTGCCCCAATGATTAAAAATAATTTTTTCATTTTTACTCCTTATTTTCTCTATTATCTTTTACCCTTAAACCAAGCTCATTTAGTTGCGCCCTATCAACACTACTTGGAGCATTTGTTAGCAAACAAGTAGATTTTTGAGTTTTTGGAAAGGCTATAACATCTCTAATGCTATTTTGTTTCGTAAGCAACATAACCAATCTATCAAGCCCGATAGCAAATCCGCCGTGTGGTGGAGCACCATAACTCAATGCCTCAAGTAGAAAACCAAACTTTTGATTTGCCTCTTTTTCATCAATACCTAATAAAGCAAATATTTTCTTTTGAATATCAAATTTATGATTTCTAATACTTCCACCACCTAATTCTATACCATTTAGTACTACATCATAAGCAATGGAATTAATTTTCAATGGATCGCTTTCATTAATATTATCTGGCATTGTAAAAGGGTGATGTAATGCTTTTAAACGATTATCAGAATATTCAAACATAGGAAAATCAACAACCCACAAGAATTTAAATTCATCTTGATTAATCAAATTCATCATAGATGCAATTTTCAATCTAAACCTTCCCATATAATCCCATATTAAGTGCTTTTCCCCTGCACCAAAAAACACAATATCACCATCTTTGATATCTAATAAAATTTTCATTTTTTCTAAAGATGAATCACTTAAAAATTTAATAATAGGACCTTTTAGCTCACCATCTCTAGCTTGAATATAAGCAAGACCTTTTGCACCAAATTTCCTTACAAAATCATCACATTCACCAAGTAATTTTCTAGTAAAGAAACTATCTCCATTTGGCACTTTTAACGCTTTAAATCTATTAATATCTAAATTACTAGCAATATTTTTAAAAATATCATTATTAGAATCCACAAAGCAATCACCAATATCAACCAAAGGTAGCTCAAAGCGTAAATCTGGCTTATCACTTCCATATTTTTCCATAGCCTCACTATATGGCATACGCATAAAAGGTATCTTTATATCGTATCCGCAAACACTAAATATATCTTTTAGTAAAGTTTCTGCGATATTTATTACATCATCTTGATCACAAAAACTCATCTCAACATCAATTTGGCTAAATTCTGGCTGTCTATCTGCCCTTAAATCTTCATCTCTAAAACATTTTGCAATTTGAAAATACCTATCAAAACCGCCAACCATAAGTAATTGTTTAAATAATTGCGGACTTTGAGGCAATGCAAAAAATTCTCCATTATACACTCTACTTGGAACCAAATAGTCTCTAGCACCCTCTGGCGTAGCTCTAGTTAAAATAGGTGTCTCAACTTCTAAAAAATCCAACTTACCTAGACATTCTCTAGCTTTAAGAGTTATATCGCTTCGTAATTTAAAGATATTAAAAGATTCTCTAGAGCGCAAATCTAAATATCGATACTTAAGCCTTAATTCCTCATTTGTATTTGGATCACCTATCGTAATTGGCGGTGTTTGACTTTTATTTTCTATAATTAATGAATTCAATACAACTTCAATTTTTCCAGTTTTTAATTTCGGATTTTCCAATCCTGCACCACGCGCCCTAACAACACCTTCTGTAATTAAAACAAACTCATCGCGCACTAAACTTGCACTATCATAAGCTGGACTATTTGGATCACAAACCAACTGAATAATCCCGCTTTTATCCCTCAAATCAATAAAAATAACGCCACCATGATCTCTATAAGTGTTACACCAACCACAAAGTTTTACACTCTCTCCAATATTTTTTTCATCTAAATTACTACATAAATGTGTTCTAAGCATTTAAAATTCCCAAAATAAAATTAAATTCGCGATTCTAGCAAAAAACTACAAACTGGTATGCTCTAGTATTTTTCTTAGCTCAAACTCAATTTCCGTAGCTTTTAATTTTGTAATAAACGCATCTGCTCTTAGCGACTTTGCCATCTGTATGTTAGATTCGCTACTCATTGAAGTATTAATAATTACAGGTATATGCTGCAATTCTTTACTATTTTTAATTTGTTTTAACACCTCAAAACCAGATGTAACAGGCATCTCTAAGTCTGTAATAACAGCACCAATTGAATAAAGCTCATCTGTCTGATGCAAAAACTTCATCAAACAATTACCATTTGGAAAAGTATAATATTTTAAACCAAGCTTTTCTAAAATAAATTGCATTGATTTTGTAACAGACATAGAATCTTCAGCTAAAAGTATAATTTTATTGCTATGAATCCTCTCAAGCGTCTGCATACCGATATGCTCATCACCATTAACCATAGGGAATACTTCGCTAAGCATTTTCTCAACATCTAAAACTTGAACTATTTTACCATCATCAAATTTTGTAGTGGCTACGACTTTGCCATTCTTTTGGAATCCATATTCACTTCCTGTAACAACCTCACTCCAATTTCGTTGTATAATTCTCTTTACTGAATAAATTCTAAGCCCAACTGTATATCCACTAAACTCACATATAACAACAAGCTCTTTGCTTGAATTGATGGAAAATTCTTTAAGGTTATTTATTCTAGATTCTGGGTTATAATAAAGCCATCTTCTTAAATCAAGCAGTGGTATAGATTCGCCACGCATAGATATAAATCCAAGGACGACATCATTATCTTCACCTTCTGTTTTTGTTATTACATCGGTGTAATGAACTACCTCGCGAACCTTAAATACATTTGTCGCATACAACTCACCATCTTCTTCAAGCAAAAAACATAAAAACTGAACCTCATTTAACAAGTGCAGCTCTGTATTTTCTACAATTTTATTAACCAACTTAGTTTCCTTCAAAGAGATTTTGATTATTATATAATTTTAACTTTAAAAATTTTGCATTTGGATAGTAAAGCTTTTATGTTTGAAATAATAATTATTGTAGCAGTAGAATGCATTCTCTATTTTGTTATTATGCCAAAATTAGAAGCTAAAAGCATTGCTTGCACGAATAATAGAAATTTCATATTGGCATATGCGCTATAATAGTTTTCCCAAACTCAGTATTTGCCTATTCTGGATCTATATATGATAATAGAGTGAAATGGGAGAATTTACCTGTATTTTTATTGCAAAGCTATGCAATGTATTTTATGTTTCCATATTTAAGACATAATGATGAAGATAGAGATAGCTACACAAGACTTATTATATGCACTATTATCCTGTGTTTCTGTATGGCGTATTGGATAAAAAATTGAAAGAAAAAATATGATTAAAGATTTACACGATTATAAAACCAAAACTAAGATTCTTAAAAAAATGGCGCATCACTATTATGTATTAGATGACCCCATTGCAAGCGATGATGAATATGATAGATTGTATTTTGAACTAGTAGAATACGAAAAAAACAATCCAAATGATACAGATAAAACTTCGCCAACACAAAGAGTTGGGAGTGATATAAAAGAAAATTTTGAAAAAATTGCACATATAGAGCGTATGTGGAGTTTAGATGATGTATTCAACTTAGATGAGTTGATTGCGTGGAAAAATAGAATCAACAAAAATGATGCAAAAATAACATTTATGTGCGATGCAAAATTTGATGGAGCAAGTCTAAATCTCATATACGAAAATGGAGTATTAATTAGCGCTGCAACGCGTGGTGATGGCAATATCGGTGAGAATGTATTAGAAAATGCAAAAACGATTCACTCTATTCCACTTGAGATTCCATATAAAGACAAAATAGAAATTAGAGGTGAAATAATTATCAATAAAGATGATTTTGAAAACATAAATCAAGAGAGAATAAAAAATAATGAAAATATATTTGCAAACCCAAGAAATGCCGCTTCAGGAAGCCTAAGACAATTAGATTCTAAAATTACAAAACAAAGAAAGCTGAAGTTTATCCCTTGGGGATTTGGATATTTTGATATTAAAGAGGATAGTTTTTTTAATAGATTAAATATGATTAAAAATTTTGGCTTCATTGATACAAAACTAAACACAATATGCAATAGCATTAATGAGGTGGAATCTTTTTATAATAAACTTATTTCGATACGACACTCATATGATATTATGCTTGATGGAATGGTAGTTAGACTAGATAGTATAGAATTACAAAATTCACTTGGATACACAGCTAAAAATCCGCGATTTGCCGTAGCTTATAAGTTCCCTCCGATAGAAAAACAAACAAAAATTTTAAACATTAGCTTTAGTGTTGGCAGAAGCGGAGTTGTAACACCTGTTGCAGAGCTAGAACCAGTGATCATAGAAGGTGCATCAATAAGCAGAGCGACCCTGCATAACTTTGAAGAAATAGAAAAAAAAGATATAAGAATTAATGACAATGTGCTAATAATAAGAAGCGGAGATGTTATCCCAAAAATCATAAAACCAATAAAAGAGTTACGAAATGGCAATGAAATCAAAATCCAAAAACCATCTCATTGTCCGATATGCAATAGCGAATTACTAATAGAAAATATACTCATAAAATGCCAAAATCTACAATGCAAAGCTAGAGTGAAAAATTCAATTATTCATTTTTGTAGCAAAAAGGCTATGGATATGGCTGGACTTGGCGATAAAATAATCGACTTTTTATTTGAAGAAGGAATAATTAGCAATATTTTAGATATATATAAAATTACCAAAGAGACATTGCAGGGCAAGGAAGGTTGGAAAGATAAAAAAATAAAAAATATGATAAATTCTATTCAATCGACAAAAAACATACAGTTATGGCGTTTTATAAATGCATTAGGAATTGAGCATATAGGAGAGGGTGCTAGCAAAAAACTTGCAGAATTATTTGGATTAGGTGTATTTAAAATCACATATGATGATCTATTGGCAATAGATGGTATAGGGATTGAGAGTGCAAAATCTTTTATATCATTTATAGAAACAAATAAAAATTTAATCGATGAATTATTAAAAATAATTGAACCAATCGCAAAATCTAACAGTGGAATCTTGCAAGGTGAAACAATAGTAATCACAGGCACTTTATCAAAGAGTCGCGATGAAATAGCGATTATGTTAGAAAATTTAGGTGCAAAAATAAGCTCAAGCATAAGCAAAAAAACAACCATATTGCTAGCTGGTCAAAACGCAGGAAGCAAAATGGATAAAGCAATTGAACTTGGAATAAAAATCCTAAATGAAGATGAGATAATGCAAATAATCAATATGAAGTTATAAGCACGGGTAATACTCCAAAACTTTGCAAAAATGATACTAGATATATGCAAAATGCACCAAATATCCACACAAATGCCCTTTTTATCTCTTTATGTAAAAAGAATGGTCGTATTTCTAATTTTTGACTATATGTGAATTTAGAAAAATCTGGGAAAAATCTAGGTGTACTTTTTAAAAACTCTTTATAAGATTCTCCAAAATTATCACTTAAAAATTTCTCTTCACTTAAGATTGTGAATCTATATATAATCAAAAAAATAACCGCAATAATTGCAACCAAAATCAATTGCCCTTTTAAAAACAATATTCCAAGTAATGCAATAAATGAAAAAAAATAAAGTGGATTCCTACACACACTATAAATACCATCACTAATAAAGCTATTTCCATCACTGCCACTATTTTTCATACCACCAATATATAGAGTTGCATATAAGCGCCCCATAATACCAATAAACAACAATAACAATCCAATGATATTAAAAAAACTCTGCATATAAGTCAATTTTGGCGCACTAAATAATATCCACACCAAAAGAAATGCACCAATCAGCCACTGCCAAACCATTCTATTAAACTTCAAAAAATACTCCTTATTAATTATCTATACCACTAAAATCAGGCTGAATTTCCTCTTTGATATAAAATTTTACATCATCTTCATCAAGATATTGATAAATTTGTTTTGATCCAAGCATACCGATATTATCCACACTAATGATAAAAATAAGCCTATCACAATCTAATCGCGACTTAGAATGAAAAGTCTTTCCTATCGAAAAATCATAATATCGTCCATTAATATATGAATTATTTGAATTACGCTCTAGATTATAAATATATACGCTACCTAATATTTTCCTATCTCTTAGCGAATATCTCTCATTTTTCACATCATTGCCACTAGGAATAGAATCTAAAAATGCAACTTTATAACCAAAATATTTACCATCTTTTTTTATAATTTTTACAATAGAACTTCTACCAGATAATTCATCTTTTGGGCTTAGCCAATATCCAGTAATATCATCAATATTTTTGCAATCATTACCAAATAGCAAAACAGACAAAAAACTAAGAATACTAAAAATTTTAATCATCTAAAAACAAAACTTCAATAATTGACTTGGAACTTTTATAACACTTTTATACACACTTTCATCATTAAATGGGATTCCACCTTTATGTACATCATATGGGAAAAATACAGCCAAAGTTCCGCTTTTTAACAGAGCTGTTGAGGTGTTTGCATTATGATGATACAAAATAATATCTCTACTAGAATCATATTTACTATAAATATCAAAATCTCCAATACTGCCAAAATTCATACATTCACTACCAGAAACTACAAGCTGAAAATCAATGTATTTCATATGTGATTCAAACTGACCCTCATTACCTAGCTTATAGCTCTGCTCTATTGCGACCATATCAAATCCAAGATCAATTTTATTCTCCACTCTATTGCCACTACAATTCAGATTTACAATGCGATTATAAATATTTGTATTTTTATCCATTGCATCTAATAAATATTGATGCAATATTTGCAATGCTTCACTTTTATAAAACATTGATTTAAAATCATCAAGACTACCAAAAAGTGCCATTAAATTTCCTCATTTAACTTCTTCGTTTAAGATGGAAATACCCATCACAAATTTCAACATCCATAGCCAAAAACTTAGAATCTAAATTAATCGCATCTTCAATTGCAATTTTTTCTAGCTTGATAACCTTTTTGGTCGCAAATAATATATTCCAAAGTTCAAAATGTTCATTAATATGAAACTTTAAAAACAATCTTTCATAAATATCTACACATTTAGGACAAAATGGAAGCTCCACATCATAAAATAATTTATTTGTATTATTACGTCCAACACCAACTTGAAAATAAAATAAATTACAAGTTGGAATCTTTGCTTTCAAAAGTGTAGAATCTACATTATATATACTCCAAAGCTCACTGCAATTACAAAAATGTATAAAAGGCTTATTGTATTTTGAATATGCTTTTGGCTGCATCGTGTAATTATAAATCACACAAGGATATAGAATATTTTGAGGTGTAAGAATATAGATAAAATATTTTCCAAAAATAATATCTGCATATTTTACTATCACACCATCTCTTGCTTTTTCTAAAAAGAAATCTTCAAGATTTGGGAATACTATTTTCTCACTGCCACTACTCACACGAACTCTCTCTCAATAATATCACAAATAATATGCTCAATAATCAAATGCATTTCTTGGATTCTAGGTGTGCTAGAACTTGGAATAATAATATTTAAATCACAATAAGAATTTAACTCGCCTCCACCTTTACCGCTTAATCCAATAATCTTACAACCCTTTGATTTAGCAACATTTGCTGCTTTTATCACATTACTAGATTCTCCGCTTGTTGATATAGCAAACAATACATCTCCACTTTTAGCAAGTGCCTCAACCTGTCTTGAAAATATAAAATCAAAACCAAAATCATTACCAATGGCAGTCAGCGCCGATGTATCCGTCGTCAAAGCCACACAACTTATAGCATCTCTATCTAATTTATATCTACCACTTAATTCAGCAGCAAAATGTTGAGAATCAGCCGCAGAACCGCCATTCCCACAAACCATAATCTTATTACCATTTTTTAGTGCTTCAATCATCACATCACAAGCACTCAATATATCATCAACCAATAACCTTAAAGTGCTCTGTGCCGTATCAATATGTGAAAAAAACTCACTCTGTATAAAATCCTTCATTTACTCACCTCTAATTTTATTAATAATATTTGTTGTGCTCTTATTCTCTACAAAATCAACAATTTTCAATTCTGCTACAATATCACTACCAACGACTTCCTTATCCCGATAATCACCACCTTTTACTAAAATATCTGGCTTAATTTTGCTTATCAACTCATATGGCGTATCTTCATTAAAAATGATAACAAAATCAACACAAGATAGATTCTGAAGCAAAAACAATCTATCATCTTGGTTATTAATGGGTCTATCATTACCTTTTAGTCGTTTTATTGAAAGATCACTATTTAAACCAATAACCAAAATATCTCCAAAGCTCTTTGCTTGCTTTAAATACGCAATATGACCTCTGTGCAAGATATCAAAACAACCATTTGTAAATACGATCTTTTTGCCATCTTTTTTTAAATTTTCAATTAATGAAAAATCATCTATATAAGATAAATCAGGATTATAATTCATTATTTCACTTAATTTTGCAGTAGCACTTCCAACTTTGCCTACAACTACGGCAGCAGCAGCATTTGCAAAGCTAGCACTTTTATATATATCAAGACCACAAGATAGACCAAATGCAAGAGCAGCAATCACACTATCACCTGCGCCTGTTACATCAAATACTTCTTGTGCAAGTGTTGGAATCTCTACCATTTCATCGCCAAATATCGCCATTCCATCTTCGCTAAGTGTGATTATTGAATATTTTAAGTTTAAATCATTTTTCAATTTAAATCCTGCTTGCAGTAAAGAATCTTTTGAATTTATTTTTATATTCGTAGCACTTTGGGCTTCTTTTTTATTTGGCGTAATTATTGTCGAATTTGCATATTTTGAATAATCAACTCCCTTTGGGTCACACAAAATTGATATATTATGCTTATTTGCTAATGAAATTAAACCTTGAGTGAAATCAAACGACAGCACACCTTTTGCATAATCACTTATGATAATGCTATCAAAATTATTAATGCGAGATTCTATGGTATTTAATAATTTTGAAAAATCAAAATAAACCTCATCGCACTCTTTATCAACTCTCATCATCTGTTGATTCTGTGCTAAAAGTCGTGTTTTTTTGATAGTGTGGTAATTTGACATAGTAATTATCAATTCTGTATCAATAGACAACTCATCTAACATTGATAGCAAAATTTTACCATCATAATCATCACCTATAAAACCACACAAAGCGACACTTGCGCCAAGCACAGACAAGTTATTTGCTACATTACACGCGCCACCTAAACGATTATCTTCATTTTTTATTTTAAATACAGGCACAGGTGCCTCAGGGGAGATTCTACTGCATTCACCATAAATATAATTATCAAGCATTAAATCGCCAACAACTAAAATATTCGGCTTACAATTAAATAGATCGATCATCTTTCGTCTTTATATATCCTTTTTATCTCATCAATATAATCTTCAATTCCAGTTTCTAAAGTATATCTAGGTTCATAAAACAAATCTTTTATCGTTGTAGAAATATCTGCTTGTGTGTGATTTTGATAAAAATTATATGGATTTTTAATGTATTCTACTTCAAAATCACCAAGATGTAATTTCAAAATTTCAATAATATCATTAAAACTTCGTGCTTGTCCGCTTCCTACATTATAAACTCCACTTTTATTTGATTCTATAGCTTTGATGTTTGCTTGTATTACATCTTTTATATAGATAAAATCCCTAAGCTGTTCGCCAAATTCAAATAATTTTACCTTTTTATTTTTTAATGCCTGAAGAGCTAATTGAAGTACCATTGATGCGGTAGATCCTTTAAAATACTCACCCTTTCCATAAACATTAAAATATCTAAGAGAAATGATTTTAAAGTTTTCATCATCACTATTATTGATTATTTCTTGCAATCTCATATCCATTAACAACTTTGAATATCCATAGACATTCTCTGGATTTTCACCATCACCAACTACATTTGGTGCTGATGAGTTTCCATATATTGCAGCAGAGGAAGCATAAATGAGCATTCCTTCACTCTCTTTTACCTTATCTATAAAATATTCTAAACTCTCATAATTTGTCTTCAATATAAGACCTTGATCTTTGCAAGTAGTATCAGAAATAGCCCCTTGATGAAATATATAATCAAATTTGTAATTATCAAGCTTTTTTAGATCATTTTTATTTGCTAAGTCACCAATAATAATTTTGCCTTTGATATTTAGTAAATTTTTAAAATGCCCAAGTGATGTGAAATTTCCATTTTCAAAAGTCGTATTATCCCTAAATTTATCAAATATAAATATATTAGATTCTGGGTGGTATTTATTCAAATAATGCGCAATATTACTACCAATAAACCCTGCGCCACCTGTAATTAGAATGTTCTTTCCTTGTAAATCATCATAAATATATTTCATCATTACCCCTAAAAATTAATTTATTATACTATTTACCTTATAAAGAGAATCTACAATAAAATCTGCCTTTGATTTGGCATTATATCTATTAAATAAAATAGTTGTTTTTATACCTCCATTTATACCAGCTTCTATATCACTCTCCTTATCACCAATGATATACGAACAACTCAAATCAATATCAAAATCATTTAATGCTTGCTCTATCATACCACTTTTTGGCTTTCTACACTCACACGCAGACTCTGCATTATGAGCACAATAATAAATCTTATCAAAACAAAACCCAAATCTAGTATTCAAATCACTTTGCATAAATGCACTTAACTTAAGAAAATCATCTAATGTGTAATACCCCCTTCCAATTCCTGATTGATTTGTAACCACAAATAATAAGAAGCCTTTTTCTTTACACGATCTAAACAAATCTAAAAATCCATCAACATACACAAAATCCTCTATCTTATAAACATATTCCGTATCTATATTTATAACGCCATCTCTATCAAAAAATACAGCCTTTTGCATAAATCACCTTTTTAAGAAAATAAAATCCTAAAGCCCTTGATAATAGTATAAACTCCAAATAGCACAATCAAAACACAGAGTATCTTATTCATAATGCTTCTATATTTTATGCTAGATAAAAACGAGTTAAATAATCCAAATAAAACCATAGGTATAAGTGTAGCAATACCAAATACAAGCATTATAAATGCACCATTTACCAAGCTACCGCTAACACTTGCACTTAATGCAAAAAAATACACCACTCCACAAGGTATAGCACCATTTAAAAGACCTATCAAATAAAAACTAAATAAATTATTCCTACTTAATGCAAAAGAAAATATTTTTTTAAAGATTCTGCTATTTGCTATATTGATCTCAAATAACGCAAGCACTTTAGGTCTCAAAAGAAATAAGATTCCAAATAAAACCATAATAAAACCAATGATGATAAAAAATCCACCTTTTGCACTTTGTGAAATAGTTATACCGCTACCTAGAAATGCGCTAATTGCACCAATAATCATATATGTAGTAATCCTACCAAAACCATATATAAAATGCGATGCTATGCTAGATATATTATTTTGCAATTGTATTCTGCTATATGCCATAACTATTCCACCACACATACCAATGCAATGTCCAAATGAAGCGCTAAGTGCAATAAAAAACAATGAAATCAAATCAATATTATTCACACAAACCCCAAATCAGTAATAACGCAATATATATCTCTTATATAACAAGTAAGATATTAAACCCCATAATGCCAAAAACGGAATAATCCCAAGCAATGGCATATAATTTGAAATAAAATATGTAAAGATATAAAAAATTAAAATTGAAACTATAATATATAAATAAGAAAAATTCTTATGGAATCTAGGATTTGCAATCCCAAATAAAGGTAGCAAAGCAACACTAAATAATGGAAAAAGAGAGATTAAAATAGATTGTGAAAATGTTTGTGATATTTTCTTTGAGCTTCCATCAAATGCTCTACGCCAATAATCAAACAAATCATAGCTTCTAAGCTGTGGCTCACCTAGCTTGCTCCTTACAATCATATTTTCAAATACAATTTTTTTAAAATTATCGTTTTCTGCAATATATGCGATACCATCATATAAATTCATCTCAAAAATACCAAATTTATTATTTGCGTTACCACTTGTTGAAAGTATAAAACTCTCAAAATCTAACCCTTTTTTTGAAAATAAAACTAAATTATAATATTCTCTTTTATGGACTTCATCTACATAAATCAACCAATCACCTAGTTTTTGACCAAATTCACCAGGCTTAATATTAACATCGATATTTGTTTTTTTCTTATCGATAAAATTTCTATATGCGGAATTAGACAATGGCACAATAGCAAGAGAGAAAATAAGAAGTGTTACACTTATTAGCACACTAATTGGCAAAAAGACTCTTATGATTGCATTAGGACTTATTCCTAATGAAAAAAATACCAATAATTCTGAATCATAAGATAATTTTGATAATGACAAAACAGCCGTAGCAAAAAATGTAATAGGAAGGATAAAAAACACACTATTTGGCAAAGAATATAAATACAAATACAATAATTCACTAAAAGAAATCTTTACTACAAATGTTACACCTGCTATACCTATCAAAACAACAATCGATGATATAAAAAATAAAACAATAAAAAAAATAAAAAATAATTTTGCAAATGATAAAAATAAATAATACCTTATACTGCTTTTAAAAAAATCCAAAGCAATCATTATATGCTCAAGCTTGTAAAAGATAATTTGTTATATAACTGTTAAAGAAATCTGGGAAAAATAAGCAAGGCAATGTCCCTAGAAATAAAAATGGAACAAATGGAATCTTATAATCCTTTTTTGACAATGCAAGTAAAATTACTAAAGCAAAAACTGCTGATAAAAATATAGCAAAAAAGGTGATTTTCCACCCAAGTAAAGCCCCCATAGTCGCGACAACAATAATATCGCCCTCGCCTAAGACATCTTTTTTTATCAAAGTTTGCATAGCAAATCTAAGCAAAGTAAAAAATCCAGCCAAAGAAAATGCGCTAGCTATAGCAAATAAAAAATCCTCAAAATATAAGATTCCGCCAATTATTGCAAATATTAATGCAGAAAAATTCACACTATCTGGAACCTCTAGTGTTTTTAAATCAATAATACACAAAGCAAACAATAGCAGTACACTAAGACCTATAAATAAAGCACAAAATGTATAATCAAATTTCAAATACACAGCATATGCAAGAATCCCTGAAATCACCTCAACAATAGGATATATAATAGAGATTTTACTCTTGCAAAACCCACATTTTCCACCTAAAAATATATATGATAAAACAGGAATATTATGATATGGCTTTAGTTTATTACCACATTTATTACAGCTACTTGGCGGAAGCACAACACTCTTATTTTGCGGGATTCTAATAATTAAAACATTCAAAAATGAGCCAAAACAAAGCCCAAGCAATATAGCTACCAAACCTAACATCAACAATTCTCCACATTATTTTTTACAAGAACAAATGAGCACTCACCCTTAGAATCAAGCAAATGCAATTTAGAATTCTTCTTTACAAAACGCTTGATTACTTGTTTGTTGTTAGCTTCTATCATTGGTGCAACAACAATACCACCCTCTACTAACTGATCAACTAGCTTCTCTGAAATAACTGAAGTTGCAGCAGAAAATAAGATTCTATCAAATGGAGAATACATCTCCCAGCCACTTTGTCCATCACCAAATTTAATACTAACATTCATAATGCCAAGCATTTTAAACCTATCTGCAGCCTCTCTTTTTAGCTTATCAATCCTCTCTATACTAAATACTCTCCTAAATAATTTACTCAATACTGCCGCTTGATATCCGCTACCACAGCCTATCTCTAATACACTATCACAACCATCACTATCTAAATATTGTGTCATTTTAGCAACAGTAAAAGGAGAGCTTATATATTGATTTAAACCTATTGGTAATGCATCAAGATTATATGCATTATGAAGCATAGCAGAGGGTACAAATACCTCTCTAGGAACCCTAAGCATAGCCTCTTTTACATTTAGTGATAACCTAAACTTAGAATCTATAAGATCAACCATACGCCTAAGCTGAATATTCATACAAGGCCTACATTGATATATTTTCGCATCTTTTGAACTTCATTTAAATCAACTTCAGATGATACCACTTCCCTTTTATCATCTTTAATAACAACACCAAATGGAGAGATAATCGCGCTACCTTTTGCCATCGTATCATTTGCACTATCTGCACAAATTACAAATGCCTGATTCGCTATTGCTAAAGCACGAGTGAGACTCTCCCAATGCTCCTTTCTTTCTCTACCCCATTGACCTGGAACAAATATAATTGATGCACCACGCACTAATTCCCATAAATGAGGGAATCTAAGCTCAAAACAATTAAGTGCGCCACACTTAATACCATCAATATCAAATAAACAAATCTCACCTTCCTTGCCAGCATTAAAGTGATTATGTTCATCGCCAAGAGGAAAAAGTTTGCTTTTTGTCTGCTTATGAACCATAACACCACGAGAAAAAACTTTTAGATTGTTATAGTATTTATTATTGTATTTTTCTATCATTGTTGTAACTATAGTTTTATCTTCACTAGCTTTTATCAATCTCTCTGTTGCACTCTTTGAAAATTCACTTGCTTCATTCATTCTTTGATAACAAAAACCACTAACAGCCACCTCTGGAGTTACAATAATGGCACTCTCACCACAATTTTTTGATATGTTTTCTATATTTTTTAAATTATCATCAAAATTAAACTTTGTCTTAATTTGCAAAGCATATAGGCGTTTTTTAAAAGTCATCAAATGAAATACTCCCTTTTGAATAATTTGTAACCTTAGATTCAAAGAAATTTGTTTTTTGATCATTAAAACTGCTAAATTGATCTACCCATTTAATCGGGTGTTTTGAATTATAAATTTTTTTCATACCTACACGCTCTAAACGCTCATCAGCTAGATATTCAATATATTGCCTTATTATTTCTGTGGTAAGCCCTAGAATCTGCCCTTGTGTAATGTATTCACCCCAAGAAGCCTCTAAATCCACCGCCTTTTTAAACATCTCAATCACTTCTTCTTCTAATGCTTTTGTAAATAGATCTGGACGCTCTTTTCTAACAGAATTAATAAGAGATGAAAATAAAACAAGATGCGTAACTTCATCTCTTTGTATAAATCTAATCATATTTGCACTTGCAAGCATTTTTCCACTTTTTGCAAGTGTATAGAAATACGAAAATCCAGAATAAAAGTAGATTCCCTCTAAAATCTGATTTGCAAAGAAAACTTTCAATAAATTCGCCTCTGTTGGATTTTTTGCCAAGTCCATATAAACATCTGCTATATGATCATTCTTATTTCTAAGCTCAACATCACGGCGCCACATTTCATATATTTCATCGCTATTATCGCTAATTGCTTGAACCATCACATCATAACTTTGAGAATGCAGTGCTTCTTCATATGCTTGACGCACTAAAATCAAATTTAATTCAGGGCTTGTAATATATGGATTGACATTATCAATTAGATTATTAGTTTGAAGGGAATCCATAAAAATAAGCTGCGCTAAAGCTCTATCATAGCCAAGTTTTTCTTGCTCTGTTAATCCGCTTGCATAATCCCTTTTATCTTGCGCCATACCAACTTCTTCTGGAAACCAAGTATTTGCAAGCATAACCTTCCAAAGATTATAAGCCCATTGGTATTTAATTTTATTTAAATCAAACATACTTGTTGGGTTTCCATTAAAAATCTTTCTATCATTCACACTTTCATTAGATTCTGGATTGTAGATCTTTTTTCTCTTAGCGACTTTATCATTCATAAAATTTTCCTTAAGATAGAAGTGTAATAAAAATAAATAAGTAAAGTTGCATTATACAAAAAACTAGATTTAATATATAATTTGCTGCCCCAAAAATCCCATAATTTTAAAGGTTTTAATTATGATAAAAATCCACATCATCAGAATCATTGCAATACTTTTATTTCCATTTTTTCTATACGCAAATCAATATTGCCAAAAATGTGGTATGAATTTACATCACCACAAAGAAACAAATCATAAAATAATAATAGAGAACCAAGAAATTACGCTGTGTTCATTGCATTGCGCCATAGATGCAATAAAAGATAATAATAAATACGAAATAAAAGGATTTAACAATACTACACAATCATTTATACCAATAGGCGAGCTAATATACATAATAGGCAGTAATAAAAAAGGTGCAATGACAAAAGAAAGTGAATTTGCATTTAGTAGCAGTGATGATGTCAAAGCATTTATACAAGAAAATGGTGGAAGAATCATAAATGGAACAGAAATTATAAAATATGCGAAATCTAAATTTGACAGCGATCAAAAAATGATTAAAACAAATCAAGCAAAAATAATAAAACTTGGCAAAAATATAGTAAATGAATATTGCAATAACGCAAACAGAATAAGGGCTAACAATATTGCTGATTTAAAATTGGAGCTAAAAAAATATTGCAAAAATATCGACGAAGCAGGATTACAAGCAGCGGCATTATATCTATGGAATGATTGATGAATAAGCTTAGTAAGTATTTTTTTTTAAACATTTATAATCAGAATCCTCCAAATAAGAGAATCTCTTTTGAAAATCTATTAGAAAACAAAAAAAATGAAGATGAGATTCTAGCGATCTTGTTGTGTTGTAATAGGAGGAATATATCAATTTTTTTACAGCATAGCTTGATAAAAGAATTATGCGACAAAGTGAAATTAGAAATAAATGCAGATTCTATAAAAATATTACAAAATGAGGCATTGCTACATTTTTTACAATCAAATAACAAGAAGCGCATATTAAGCATTATTTCAAAATTGCGAGCAAACCATATCATCTACTATGAAGAAGAACAAAATATAAAAATCACAATAGGCGGTGATAGAAACAATATAAACAATCTAAATACAAAAGATACAAAATACAATACAGACTTCCTAGAAAACAATCATTACATAGCATTGATAAACACCATAACAAACCTGACAAAAGATATAGAAAGCACATATTTAAAGCAAAAGATAAAAGATATTATCAATCATAATAAAACATTTAATATCGCCGTGCTTGGTTTAAGTGGCTCTGGAAAAACAACACTAATAAAAGCACTAAATAAGACAGATTCCATTCCACAAAGCAAAGGGATCACTCATATATCAAATAAAAGTGCAAATTTCATACCAAATGATGATGCGCTAGAAGTATTGAAATACTACAACAAAAATGATCTTAATTTGCAAAATGATGTTTTCATACAAAGTGCAATCACAAACTGCAATATTGATATTTATGACATTCCATCAATTTGCAATCCTTTTACAAAAGTGTATGCACAAAATATATTAAATAATGCAAATTTAATTCTATATGTTATTGATGTTAGCAAGGAAATTAGTGATATTGATATAAACAACATAGCATTCATTTTTAAAGAGACAAAAAATATCACGATTGTTTGGAGTCATTTTGATTTGATTAGTTCAGATGAGTTAAGGATTATCAAAAAAAGTGTAACAAAAAAGTTATATTTCGTATTAAAACGCTATAAAATTAAAGAAGTAGAAATTATAAATAAGCTTGATTTTATCGCAACTGCCTCAAATATTGCTATGATGTATATACAAAATAGAGGACATTTAGCATTAAGTAAAGGTTTTAGAGTTCAAGATAGCGGAATCCATCAACTAAGTAATTACATTAAAGAGCATATTTTCAACAATAAAGAACAGCTAAAAATCACACACAAAGAGCTGATTTCAACGCTTAGCACACAGCTAAAAATCCATATCCAAATGATGCAAAATATAGGCGATGAAATACATTTCAATGATGAATTAATAGAAGAATACAAAGCAGAACTAAAAAAAATAAAATATAAAATATATAGCAAAATCACGGCAATGACAAAAATCATACTTGAATCTGTGTTACAGCAAAATAGCAGAATAAATAAGCAGATTTTACTAAAAATTAAAATCAATGACTTAATGAATGATATTTTTAAAGATTCATTTAAATTATTTGAGATGGCAACACTAAATTTTCTAAACAATACAAAATCATCAGTTACTCTAAATAAACGCCAAAAAGATATTATGGTGCTACATTTAAATATGCTAAAAAACGAAATAAAGAGAATCTTTATTCTTAAAAATCCTTTCTTAATCAATGCAATAGCAGAGCTGCTAAATAGTAATGTAAGCAAGGAGAATTTTATATATGCAAGAAAATGTATTATGATTTGTTTAGATATTGAAAACAAAATTACCTTAGCGTTAAATAAAGCAAAGCAAAGTCTATCAAATATCGAAGAATCCCTCAAACTAGAACAAAATAAAGATGATTTAAAACAAACAAGAAGGATTCTAACATCACTAATCACACTAAATAAAGAAAAGCAATGAATCTAATTAATAATTTCATAGAAGAATATTTAAAAATATCTCATATCAACGAAAATAACAAACCTGATGATATTTTAAAAGAGCTATCAAATTTTCTAGAATACACACGAATAAAAGATAAAAATAAAATGCTAGATTTTAAAAATAGCATTAAAAATAATATTAATGAGCCACTTTTAATTTGCATAAAAGGCAGTGCAAGATCAGGGAAAACAAGCTTCATTAACGCGATATTAGGCAATAATATAATGCCAAAGAAAAATAAAATCAATATCATAATAAAACATTCAAATGTTTCATATATCAAAATACACACGAAAGACCAAGTCATAACACAAAACATAGATATGCTAGATGTGATTAATGAATGTGAGTTTGTGGAAGTTTTTTTAGATAATGAGATACTAAAACAAATAACAATTATAGAATGCGATTTAGAATACGATAATTGCAATGATTACGATATTTGTATTTGCATAAATGATAAATTAGATTTTATAGATTGCGATTTTGCGATACTTAGTAAAATAGACTTGCTAACACAAGATGAATTAGATGTGATCAAAACACAAATACAAGAAAAATATACACTAATAGAATCTAGCAATATAGAATCTTTGCAAAAAACCCCAATAATGCTTACTTCTATTATTTCACAAAATAACAATATAAAAGAAACATTAGAAAATATCATCATAAAAAAAGCTAAAGCAAAGAAGACGGCTAAAATTAAAAACAAAATGATTGCACTGGTGCAAAATAGCATAAAATCATACGATGAGCTGGTGGATTCCTATCTTGAATTACACAATATCATCAATAATCAAAATTTTATGCAACATATTTCAGAATTACAAGAAACAATAGAATTAAATTTAAAAAACACGCACAATAGCTTTATCAAAAATCTAAAAGAGATTTCAAAAATTTGCTACACAAATATCACATCTAGAAAAATAGATTTCATTAGACAAAACAGACTTTTAAAAATGAAAAAGATAGATTCTAAA
The DNA here is from genome assembly GCA_944323755.1 of uncultured Helicobacteraceae bacterium. Classification (GTDB taxonomy): domain Bacteria; phylum Campylobacterota; class Campylobacteria; order Campylobacterales; family Helicobacteraceae; genus NHYM01. The sequence continues at coordinate 314,327 of CALUTR010000001.1, read as the reverse complement.
ATCCAATACACATTAAATATCGATGCGTTACAAAATGAATTATTTGATGAAAATAATCATTATGCAAGGAATAATCGCGCAAATATTTATCAATTATCCAAGGTCAAAGATGACACTATAAATCAAATTAAACAATATAGAAATGATTTCATAGGAGATATAAAAATCTGGCAAATTAAGATTCACAATTTTAATAAAACAAGCACCTTTATGACGGAGCTTCATATCGATAACCTAAAATTCTATGCACTAAAAATCCACGAAAATATCATTAATAGCTTTGTCTTGCTATCGCTTGATTTGATTTTAAATATAACAACACAAATATCAAAGATAGAATCTTCATTTGAGATTCAAAGAAAATTATTGCTTGAATTTATGATAAACAAAATCAACAATGAATTAGAAAAATTAAGCAACAAACCAAGCAAAAATGATCTAGAAAGGATCATAGAAAACATCATCAATTCATATATTTTTACAAATAAATTTGATTCTAGTTTTTTGCAAAATATTTCAATTGAATTTGAAAGCACGAAAGCTATAAAATGCGAACAAATAAGTAAAATCATACTAGATATAGAAATATTAAAAGCAAATGCACAAAGCCTACTAAGCGTAATAAATAAAGGAAAGTAATGCAATATCTATTTGTGATTTTACTATTTTTTGCGATGTTTGCTTGGGGCGTATCGTGGCCATTATCAAAGATATTATCAAATGCACACTCCGTATTTGGCATAGCTTTTATGCGATTTTTTCTCGTTGCATTGTGTATTACACCAATATTATTTTATTCAAAAATAAGCATAAAAATACCAAAAGATAAAATACTAACAATAATGCTAAACATCGCATTTAATGCGTCATACTCGCTTTTATTTTTCTATGCTTTACGCTTTGGCAACGCAGGTAGCGCAGGAGTAATCACAACAACTTTAGCACCAATCATAGCAACATTTTTATCAGTTTTAATTTTTAAAAATAAACTCATAAAAAGAGAAATAATAGGTCTGCTAATAGGGCTCATTTCTGGATTTTTCCTACTAAATCTAACAAGTATAGAATCTCTATTAAACCCATTTAATATATTTTTTGTGATATGTTCATTGTTATGGGCGTGCGTTACACTAAGTGCGAAAAAACTAGGGATACTCAATCCTCTAGTGATTAATTTTTATAGCTCATTTTGTAGTGCTATTTTATTTATGCCATTTTTAGAAACAAAAGATTTGTTGATATTACAAGATATGAAATCTATGATTATATTGATTATTGTTGTGCTATTTTCAACCGTATTTGGAACGACTATATATTATAAAGGCATAAAAGTGCTAGGCATCACTAAATCCGCATCTTTCACACTATTAGTGCCATTTTTTGCATTAATTTCATCTGGAATTATATTAAAAGAGATTCCAAGTTTACATACTATTATAGGTGGGATTCTAGCAGTCTGTGCGATATATTTAATAAGCATATTCAATAAAAAGCATTTTGCATTTTTGGCAAAGCTAAAAATCACAAAATAACACCAAGGAAAACTGCACCAATGATTATTCTATAAATTCCAAATGAAATATAGCTAAAATTTGAAATAAATTTTAATAGCACTTTGATGGCAAAAATTGCAAAAATAAAGGTTGAAAACATTCCAATAAGTATAAAAGATATATTTTGTGCACTAAAAGTATCTATATTTTTATAGATATCATATCCACTAGCAAAAAACATCGTAGGCACCGCAAGTAAAAATGAAAATTCTGTTGCAACCTTTCTATCAAGCTTCAATAATAATCCACCAAAAATCGTAGCCCCACTCCTTGAAGTGCCAGGTATCATAGCAAGACATTGAAAACAACCTATCAAGAATGCGCGTTTATAGCTTATAGATTCCACACTATATACTTCTGGTTTTTTATCTTTTAAAAACACTTCTAAAATGATAAATAAAATACCACCAATAATCAACATATATGCAACCGTATGAGAGTGAAATAAATCCTTTATAAACTTATACAAAAGTAATCCACAAAATCCTGTTGGCACAAATGAGATAAAAAGTTTGATTAGCAATTTAATATCTAAAAATTTACGCCAAAACAAAAACAACACAGCTAGAATCGCACCTAATTGAATCACTATTTGAAAACTCTTAATAAAAGAATTTTGCTCTATCCCTAATAATTGTGAAGCAAGGATTAAATGCCCCGTCGATGATATAGGCAAAAATTCTGTTACGCCTTCTATAAAACTTAAAATCATAACATCAATAATATTCATATCAATTCCAAAAATTAAGTATAAGCCAAAATTATAACATTCAAAGGTTAAAACACTAAAATTTTGTGCTAATATTTAGCACTATCCAGAAGGGAGCTTAATGATGTTTTCAAAGATTTTAATAGCAAATAGGGGCGAAATTGCAGTTAGGATTATTAGAGCGTGCAATGATTTACACATAAAAAGTGTTGCAATCTATTCAAGAGTCGATAAAGAATCAATGCATGTAAAAATGGCAAGTGAAAGTTATGAGGTAAGTCAAGATCCATTAAAAGCATATCTTGATGGAGACGCGATAATTGATATTGCATTATCATCTGGCGCTGAAGCTATACATCCTGGATATGGATTCTTAAGTGAAAATGCAGAATTTGCAAAGAAAGTCAAAGAAGCTGGGCTTGTATGGATTGGACCTGATTCTAGTGTCATTGCAAAAATGGGAGATAAAAATGCTGCAAGAGAGTTAATGAAAAAAAATGGAATCCCAATAGTGCCAGGCACTGATACATTAAATGGATATAGCATACAAGAAATAAAAATAATGGCAAATAAAATAGGCTATCCTGTGATTCTAAAAGCAAGTAGTGGTGGTGGAGGAAGAGGTATTAGAGTTGTAAGAGATGATAGTGAAATAGAAGAAAACTTCAATGCCTGCAAAAGAGAAGCAATGGCATTTTTTAAAAATGATGATGTATTTATGGAAAAATATATTGAAAATCCAAAACATATTGAATTTCAAATTCTAGGCGATAATTACGGAAACATAATACATTTATTAGAGAGAGATTGTTCGATACAAAGACGCCATCAAAAATTAGTAGAAATTGCTCCAAGCCCAACAATGAGTCTTGATTTACGAAGGAGAATGGGTGCCGTTGCAGTAGCGGCAGCAAAGGCTGCAAAATACACAAACGCAGGGACGATTGAATTTTTGGTTGATGATTTAGGGAGATTCTACTTTATGGAAATGAACACAAGAATTCAAGTTGAACACGGAATCACAGAAGAAATCACAGGTTTAGATCTCATAGGAAGACAAATAAGATGTGCAGCAGGAGAAATATTGGATTTAAATCAAAATGAAGTAATACATCAAGGATATGCCATAGAAGTAAGGATTAATGCAGAAGATGTGGCAAATGATTTTACTCCAAATCCAGGAAAAATCACAGCATATTATCCCTCATTAGGACCATTTGTAAGAATAGATAGTGCTGTGTATAAAGATTACACAATACCACCAAATTATGATTCAATGATTGCAAAGCTCATCGTGAGGGCTTCAAGCTATGATTTAGCCGTAAATAAGCTAATTAGAGCGCTAGAAGAATTCACAATCAGAGGGATTAAAACAACCATTCCATTTTTGTTAAATATCGCAAAGGATAGAGATTTTAGAAAGGGTAATTATGATACATCATATCTAGAATCTAAAATGCAAGAATTAATGCCAAATGAGATTATCAATAAAGATGATATTGCAGCGGCTATTGCAGCGGCTATTGCAATTAAATCTAAGATTGATTAAAAGAGTTTAATAAGCAATATTATAATTTTTTAAAATTGCCAGATGCTCTATATGTAATTTACTTTAAAGTTTTTGGTAGTATAATTACACCTTTTTTAAGCAACAAATTTAAGGAATAAAAATGAAAAGAACATATCAGCCACACAAAAAACCAAGAAAAACAACTCACGGGTTTAGAGCTAGAATGAAAACTAAAAATGGTCAAAGGGTAATCAGAAATAGACGAGCAAAAGGTAGAAAAAGACTAGCTGTGTAAGTCTTGAAAAACATACAAACATTAAAAAATAAAAAAGAATTTGATTTTGTATATAAAAATTCTAAAAAATATAGAAGTCAAATTTGTGATATTTGCATATTAGAAAATAGGGCTGTAAATAATTTTTATAACAAATTTAAAAAAATGCAAAAGATTCATACAATTGGACTTAGCGTTTCAAAAAAAACAGGCAAGGCAGTAGATAGAAATCTTATCAAAAGAAGACTTAGGGCGATTTGTAGAGAAATTTTAATTGATAAAAATTTAAATTATAAACAGATGAAATATGTATTTATAATCATTGCAAAAGATAGCATTAAAACCATTCAATTTTCAAATCTAAAAGAGCAAATCTACAATAAGCTATTAATAGAAAATGTAGATAGATGTGATTATGAATATTGATTTTGCATTTAGATTTTATAAGAGATATGTTTCCCCGCTAAATCCGCCTAGTTGCAGATTCTATCCTACTTGTTCTGATTATGCCAATATACAATTTAAATTTCAGAATCCATTAGTAGCATTGATAAAAACAACTAGCAGAATCTTGCGTTGCAATCAATTATTTAATGGTGGCATTGAATACCCTGTGGTAAAATTAAATATTAAAAAAATCAAAATATCACATAATAATAAAGCAAATATAATTTTTTGGCTTATACAAAAAGACAAAAATCATTTTTATGTCATTAAAAGTTTTAAGGAAAATTAATGAACAACAATAATCCAAATACAAGAATCTTAATTGCAATAGTATTGTCATTATTATTTTTGATACCATATATGTATTTTTTCTCTCCAAAAACTCAAACAAACCAAATATTAAACTCTGCAAATAAGACAATACAAGAAAATAGTGCACCAGTATCAAATGTAAAAAGTATAAACAACCAAACAAAAGCACCAACAAGCAGCTCAACAATCATCGCAAAAATAGTATCAAAAGAAGTTGATATAGAAATAGACGAACTTGGCAGAATCTCAAATGTGTTTTTAAAAGATAAGAAGTTTTTAAATGAAGATGGTAAACCACTTGGGTTGCTAAATAAAGATTCTATTAAGCCTCTTGAAATGCGATTTAGTGATAGTACTATTAACCAAAAAGCCTTTAATACGCCATATACAGCTAGCACAGATAAGCTTAATATAGACAATGGAGATAAAAGTATAACATTGACGCAAGATTTAGGAGATATTATAGTAAAGAAGATTCTGACATTTAACAACAATCTAAGCTATGATATAAAAATAGAATTAAGCAAACAAATAGAATATTTCATCTCTAATGGATCAAGGCCAATTGCAGATAGCTCACCTTATGTTTTTAAAGGTGTGATAATCAAAAAAAGTGATGAAAAAATAGAAAAAATAGAAGATGGCGATAGCAGTGAGACATTAACATTCAATAAAGCAAAATTCGTAGCTAGTGTGGATAGATACTACTCTACTTTATTTTTTAAGCAAGATGGTTTTGATGTGATAACAGATACAGATAGCAATGAAAATGCAATACCTTATGTAATACTAAAAGACAATGCTTCATTTAGTGGATACATTGGTCCAAAAAATTATCAAGACTTAAAAGCAATTTCTAACGATCTTGGAGATGTTGTTGAATATGGAGTGATTACATTTTTTGCAAAACCATTATTTTTGCTATTAGAGTGGCTTTTTGATATTTTTTCAAACTGGGGTTGGGCTATCATTGCATTGACATTGATTGTAAGAATCGTATTATATCCTTTGACTTACAAAGGTATGGTGTCAATGCAAAAATTAAAGGACTTAGCACCAAAACTAAAGGAAATACAAACAAAATACAAAGGTGATACACAAAAACTTCAACTCCATATGATGGACTTATATAAAAAACATAATGTAAATCCTATGGGTGGATGCTTGCCACTGCTATTACAAATACCTGTGTTTTTTGCTATTTATAGAGTGTTATATAATGCAGTAGAATTAAAAGATTCTGCTTGGTTATTTTGGATACAGGATTTATCTGCTATGGATCCATATTTTGTGCTACCAATATTAATGGGAGCAACGATGTATTTACAGCAACATTTAAGTCCAGCAACATTCAATGATCCAACACAAGAAAAGATATTTAAACTTCTACCTGTGTTTTTCACAATATTTTTAATAACATTCCCAGCTGGATTAATATTATATTGGACTGTAAATAATATATTCTCCATCATTCAACAAGTTATCATAAATAAAGTGATGGAGAAGAAAAAAGCGCAAGAAATAGAAGAACACAAAAGGCATAAAAGTGATAAAAATTAGTGCTAGCGATGTAGAGCAGGCCCTACTTATAGCATCAAAAGAGTTAAATTGTTCGTGCATAGACCTGGATTATGAAGTAGTCCAGCAGCCAAGCAATGGATTATTTGGGATTGGTAAGAAAAATGCAATAATTGTCGCTTCAATCAAGGAAAAACAAAATAAAAAATCTCAACATAATGAAATCAAAAAATTCAAAATAGAAGATGTATTGGTAGAAATAAAACAAGAAATCAATGATTTATTCTCCAAATTACCATTTGAGATCAATGAAATTGAAGTTAACAAATATGATTCAAGCATAATTTCAATACAATTTAAAGGTACGGATTCTGCATTACTTATTGGTGAAAAAGGATATAGGTATAAAGCTATATCATATTTATTATTTAATTGGATTAATCCAAAATATGGATTCAATATAAGGCTTGAGATTGAGAAATTTTTATCAAATCAAGAAGAAATGATTGAAGCATATCTAGAACCAATTATTAAAGAAATCAAGCAATCAAACAATGCCTTCACTACAAAACCATTTGATGGCGTGCTTGCATATATTGCATTAAAGATTCTAAGAGAAAATCTGCCTGATAGATTCATTATGATAAAGAAAAATGAACATAATGAAACATACATCGTAGTTACAAATAATAATGAATGATACGATAGTAGCAATATCAACTCCAATTGGCATAAGCGCATTAAGTATTATTCGACTAAGTGGCAACAATGCATTAGAAATTGCAAAATCACTCACAAAATCAAATCACTTCAAACCACGATATGCACATTTAAAATACATTTACAATGATAACGATAATATTATAGATAGATGCATAGTTATATTTTTTAAAGCACCATACAGCTTTAGCGGTGAAGACATAATAGAATTCCAAAGCCACGGCGGCGTTGCTGTCCCTAAAAATATAGTCAATGAATGCATTAGACTTGGTGCAAGGATTGCAAAGCCAGGAGAATTTAGCAAACGAGCATTGTTAAATAATAAACTAGACTTAAGCACCGCAGAGAGTATCTCAAAATTAATCCTTTCTCAAAGCAAACAAGCAAATGAGATACTAGGGAGACTATTAAAAGGGGATTTAAAAAAATTTGTAGAATCTTTTAGAAAAAACCTTATTGAAATTTTAGCACACATTGAAGTGCTTATTGATTACGCAGAAGAAGATCTTCCAAAAGATTTAGAAATCTCTATAAACAACAAATTAGAACAATCTATAAGTAAGCTAGATGAAATACATAGCCATTCACTTAGTATGCAGCACATCATAGATGGACATAGGCTTGTTATTATCGGTCGTCCAAATGTCGGAAAAAGTTCACTTCTAAATAAATTACTATTAAAAGATAGAGCAATTATTTCAGATATAGAGGGCACTACAAGGGATATCTTAGAAGAAACAATAACAATAAATAACCAAATAATAAAAATCATAGACACAGCAGGGATACGAAATAGCGATGACAAAATAGAGCAAATAGGTGTAAGCAAAACGATTGAATACGCGCAAGATGCAACGATAATAATCGCACTTTTTGATGGTAGTAGAGAGTTTGATGATAAATGGATACTAGATATTTTAGAACAAAATAAAGATAAAATAATCATCGCTGCTATAAATAAAAGTGATAAAAAACAAATCTTTGATGAAAGTAGAATAGAAAAATACGAAACCATAAAAATATCGACACTAGATTCTAGTGTATTTAAATTGCGTGATTTAATAGAGAAAAAAATCAGTCAAGATTCTATTAATATTCAGGAAGTTATCCTTACTTCAAATAGACAAATTGAATGTATAAAATCCTGCATAACTGCCCTAAAAGGCGCTAAAGATAATATATCTGATTTTGAAATATTTAGCTTTCATATTAATGAAGCACTTCATTGCCTTGATTTGCTTACAAAACCATTTAATAATGATGAAATGCTAGATTCTATGTTTAGCGAATTCTGTCTTGGCAAATAATCACCTAAGAGTAGAATTTAGAAATTCATCTATATCGATGTGATTGCCAGCGATTTCATTATACATAATATAATTTGCCATCACTTTCATACCATAGATTCTACTTTCCTCATATGGTATAAACTCCATACTAAGCCAAGGATCATATTTATTAGCCTTACTAAACACTTTTGCATTTTTTAGATGATTGCGTATAAAAGTAGGACCGCCATTATATGCATACGATACAAACAAGGGGTGCTTAAATTCCTTATTTAAATTCTCCAAATAATATGCGCCAAATTTTAATGCCATTTTTGGATTAAACATATCTTCTTTCGTTGCACTCACACCCATATTTTTAGCAAAATAAGAAACATTAAATGGCATAATCTGCATCATACCAAGCGCATAAGATCTAGATACCACAGAGGGCAAAAATTTACTCTCTTGTTTTGCCACAGCATAAAGCAGTGTTTTTGCTTCCATATTAAGATCAAGCTCGCTATCATATGGCATCACAAAAAACTTTTTTGAATAATTAAAATATCGATTTAAAATAAAAATCAAATGCGGAAGTGTATTTTCATAGTGAAATAATTTTGCAATATCAAGCAATGCTTCTTTATCTTTTATCAATGCTATATTTTGACTAATAATCTGCCACTCAAATGGATTTGATATATCAAATGGACTTTCTTTTTTTAAAACACCCTTTAGCATTGGATTATCAATGGTAATTATCTCTACATTTGGCTTTTTACATAGTATCCTGCTTGCATACAAAGAATAAAGATTGAAATTCTTACTATTTGCCAACATCTCTAATACATCTTTTTTGCCTGTTAGTTTATACACCCAAAACAATGCTTTATCGCGTAAAAATAGATTTTTAGTATCTGAAGCCTTTGTAAAATAATGCAAAGCTTTTTGTGAATTATTCGCATTTAGCTCATTTAATCCAAGCGCAAAAAAGCTCCAATCATTCACATCGTGTATCGTAACTTTTAGCAATGCTTTTGTGAATTTTGGATATCTATTTGAGATAATTAAATGATACAAAGCTTTATTGTAATTTTTATTTGATAATGCTTGTAGATTGCTTGGAGCATTATTGAAGATATTTGATCTACTTGTTAATGCAAAATAAATATCACCAAAATCCTCACCACTAGAGGCAATAATGGAATCTAATATATTTTTAGATTCTAATATTTTAACCTGTCTTAGAATTTTGTCATTTTTGATTCTAGCCATAGTTTTTTGAGTGATTTTCTCATCTACTGCATATAATAATTTAAAACCCATATTAAAGCATTCATCATCACTTTCTAATAATTTTTTATATGAAATTTTTTTACAATACAGTTCTTTTGGAAGTTTATCTTGAGGTATCTTCTCTATAAGCGCATTGATTATCTTTGGATTTTTGTTATCAATTAATGGATACAACTTGATTGCATCACTATATGATACATCACCTTGCAAATACTCATATATATAAAAATCTCTAACTACACCTTGTGGCTTGGATTCTATAAATGCCATATCGCTACTATATAAAATCCCACTTAATAATAATATCAATCTACAAACTAGAAACATAATTTCTCAATATTCCAATAAAAAACAAATCAATAAATTTTAAAAATATAATGACAATCAAAGGAGCAAAATCTACTCCACTAAAAATGGTAGGCAACACTCTTCTTACCTGCATAAATACCGGCTCTGTCAGTCTATACAAAATCTGAACAATTTGATTATAAGGATCAGGACGCACAAAAGTAATCAGTGCTGCAATAATAACAATCCACATATAAGCATTAATAAGTATATGCAAGATTTCAGTAATTGCATTTAAAAATGTAGCAAACACCATATTAACTCCTTAAAATTTCTTTTAAATAGAATCTCAAATAGATATAAATATCATTTAATAATGGTCCATTATATGAACCTGTAAGCAAATAACGAAGCGGATGGAATAATGCTTTGCCATTTAGATTAGTAAGTGCGATTAATGCACTTTTAAAAGAGTTAAAGTCCTCTAAACTCTTAGAATCTTCGTCTATTAATTTCATAATACTATCTTTGATTAACTTCATATTCTCATCTGATATTTCTTTTTTAGAAAATATAAGAGATATTTTATCCCTAAGCTCATTTAATGTGCTTGCTTCTTCAAGATAAACCTTAGCTAATGCACCTATGCTTAAATCTTGCGATTCTAATAAATTTGCCATATCTTTTATATTTAAGCGTTTTAAATGCTCGCGGTTTATATGCCTCAATTGGTCTATATCAAACTTAACCGGTGATTTTGACAATGTCTTTATATCAAACCACGCTATTGCATCTTTTAGGGCAAAAATCTCCTCTTTTGGCTTATTTCCCATAGATAAAAGATAATTAATAATTGCTTGCGGTAAAAATCCTTGCTCTAATAGCCAATTCACACTTGATTCATTATCTCTTTTGCTCATTTTCTTGCCAAATTTGTTTAGTATTATTGGCAGATGCGCGTGCTTTATCTCTTTTAAATAACCCAAAGAATTGCGTATTAATATCTGTTTTGGAGTATTTGATGTGTGATCTTCACCTCGTATAATATAACTAATATCATAAATCATATCATCAATACTGCAAGCAAAATTATATGTTGGAATCCCATCTTCTCTAATAATTACAAAACTATCAATTTCATTTTGATTAAAACTACACTCACCTTTGATTTCATCAAAAAAACTAATAGAATCTGTAGCTCCTTTTAATCTAATTACTGGCTTATTATTCACATCTTTACACAATAAAGCCCACGAATCATCATATCTAAATGCCCTACCCTCTTTTATGGCTTCTTCTTTTTTTGCTGCGAGAAATTCCTTTGTGCAATAGCAATAAAATGCCTTATTAGCCTTGATTAACTCATTTGCAATAATATTGTGTTGCTTAAAATTTTCACTTTGATAAACAAGTCTATCCCACAATAAACCAAAGAGATTTAATAATCCCAAAATTTCTTTATCTTTACCTTGAATATTTCTTGCACTATCCGTATCCTCAATACGAATCAAAAACTCCTGATTTGTCTGCTTTGCAATAATATAGTTTAAAATCGCGGCACGAAGATTGCCTATGTGTAAATCACCTGTTGGACTTGGTGCAAAACGAAGCATAAAAAACTCCAAAAATGATATTAAAACTTGAATTCTAACAAGACAAATTAAAATTTGTCTTCAAATTCTGTTTTTATCTTGATAAATTCGTCAAGATTCTCAACAAGTAAATCAACCAGCACACCTTGAAATTGGACATCTTTCATCTTAAGCATATAATCAATAACTTCCTCCATAGGCCACGCTTTTTTATAACATCTATCGTGACTTAGAGCATCAAATACATCTGCCACAGAAGTAATTCGCCCAAACAATGGTATATCTTCGCCACTAAGTTTATTTGGATAACCATTGCCATTCCACCATTCGTGATGAGTTAATGCAATTTCTGCACTTGCTTTTAAAATAGGTCTATCAGAAAAATAAAGCATATCATAACCCTTTTGAGCGTGTGTTTTCATAATTTCAAATTCTTCTTCAGTAAGCTTTCCAGGCTTATTTAAAATAGCATCTGGGATTGCAAGCTTACCTATATCGTGCATTGGAGAGGCCGTTTTAATCAATATTGCTTGAGTTTCATCTAATCCATACAATTTAGCCAAAAGATATGAATATTCAGCAACTCTCTTTACATGATTACCTGTTTCTCTACTTCGCCCCTCACTAATTGAACCCATAGCATAAATAACTTCTTTTTGAACATTTTCTAGTTCTTTTTGTATTTCAAATATTTCTGTTACATTATGTAAGATTCCAACAAACTCACTATCTACACTATTTGCACTAGAAACATTGATTGCCATTATATAAGCTTGAATATGCAGTTTATTTCCATTTTTATCAAGACAAGGTATATATGTATTAATATAACCCCTTGTAACAAGTGCTTTTTTAATATTATCAAGTATAGTCTCAATATTATTTTTGCTATTATCTAAAACAATTGAAAAATGTCTATTTATAAGCTCACCACTTGCATATCCAAATAATTGCTCACAAGACTGATTTACTTCGATAAAATGACCCTTTTTTAGCCTAATCATCGCAGTGCTTCTATCTAGCAATGTTTGATATTCCTGGATAATTTTTTCTTTTTCAAATGATATTTCAGTAATCGCATTGATACTGTGTTCAAGATGTTCTCTTTTTAACTCGTATTCCGTTATATCGTCCATTCCACAAATATACATCAATACATTATTTTTTGAATCAACTATTGGTTTTACTATAGTGCGTGTATAAAAAACACTGCCATCTTGTGCTACATTTTTTATCATGCCTTTCCAAGTTTTGTTACATTTTATGCAATCCCATATCGTTTGAATAATAAACTTAGAATCTGAAGATATAAAACTTGATAAACGCTTGCCAACAACGCTTGATTTCTGATATTTTGAAACATCTAAAAATACCTTATTTACACCTACTATGACACCTTTTTGATTCATATATAAAATCATAGAGCTTTCTTCTAGTAATTCCTTATACTGCCTAAAAACCTTTGCCATAGCTCTATAATCATCATTTGCAATCCTAGATAAATGACTTAAACTATGTATAATCATATCAGATTGCGTATGCTGCGTTGATATATCTAATAAATTATAATTAGGATCAGCATCTTTACCACCCTCACTTAATGCAACAAGAGTGCTTGAAACATTGAATACATAATTATTGTTATTAGAATGAAAAAACTCTCCATGAGCAAAAAACCCACTAGCATGGGCAACACTATTAAATTTATCTACATACTGATTTTCTAGTTTTGCTTTTTTAAAATATATATATCTAGATGTACAAAGATAGAGATAGATTCCCTCAATTTTTAGATCTTTTAAACTATTTGATTGACTTATGACCTTATTTCTTGTATCAACAAGCGACCTTACACCAAAACCAACTTTCGCGCCAAGCTTAATATCACTTGAATATCTAGCAGAACCATCATCAAATATTTCAATAGCGACCTTACCTACAAGAAGACCATTCTCACTCAATATCAAAGGAAATTCAAAACTACTCATTGGTAGATTATCAGCAGCTAAATCACCAAGATACTTTCTATACATATCTCGTATTGGCATATTATTGATTGTTTTTATTATGCCATCTTTACCTACACTAGTTACAGTCATCGTAGTGCCAATACTCATAAATTCAAAAATATAATTTGTATAGACCTTTAAAATCGTAGAATCTAATATAGCACAAATAAAAGAAAAATCACCAATTCCACTTTTATCACCAAGTCGTATATGCTGAAAGCTTAAATCATCGCCAGCTATACCGCCTGCAATGATGGTTGTTGGCGATTGCGTAGCTATATCATCTAGCAACATTTCACAATTGATTTTATTTTTATCACCAAAAAGAATTAATAGTTTCGTATTATCGCCCACTTTGCTAACAATTTGCTCCGCGATGCTGTGATCATCATTACCACTAAAGCTATAAACCTTAACATTAGTATTTCTAAAAATAGAAACTGAAATTACTATTTCACCCTCAAACGCATTAGAATCTGAAATACCAGCAATGCTTGTAGCTATCATAATTTCACTAAATGGCAGAATCTCAAGTAGATTTTTTGTTAAATCATTTGTGAAATCAATGTCAAATTTACCATCAAAAACTTGTATTAAAATATTTTTCTCACCACTAAAATCACCAAGCTTATTTTTTAATTGATCTTTATCCTTATAAACAAAGCTTATACTCTTCAATGTATATCTCCGTATCTTAAAATCTTATATAAAATATATGGGTATCACTAATATAGCTGTATTCTATTTTCATTTTATGTAATTTTACAATCTCATTTACAATGGACAATCCAAGACCATATCCACTTTTTGTGATTTCACCACGATAGAATGGCTCAAAATAATATGATATATCATTTTGCAGAGGCTTACCTTTATTGCAAAACATAATACCTTTTTCACTTAATTCAATATTTACAACACCATCATCGCTATATTTAATCGCATTCTCTATGAGATTTTTTACAGCGACACCAAGCAGGCGCAAATCGCCGCTAATCTTAATGCTTTTAATGATACTCAAAACTATCTTTTGATTCTCTAAATCGTGCAAAGCTTCAAACAATATACTCTCACTCATAAATTCACTAAAATTAAGAGTAAAATTTCCATCTTGAATCCTCTCATATTCAAGCATATTTTGGCTTATGCGATCAAGAGAATCTATATATCTATTTAAATCTTTTTTAAGCTCATCACCATCTTTTAGGCTAAGAGATAATTTTATCTTTGCAAGTGGTGTCTTAAGCTCGTGAGCGATATTTCTAGTGATCAACTCTCGCGCTTTAATTAAATGTGAAATTCTTTCATTCATCTCATTAAATGCCGCCATCAAACGACCTATCTCATCTTTTTGGCTTATTCTTATCATTTTTGCATAGATTCCAGCTTTTAGCTCATCTATTGCATATCGAAGTTTATTTAATGGACGAAGCACCTGATGAAACAAGAAAAATGCAAGCAATGCAATAATATTCAACTGAAAAAGAAGTATTAAGATTTTATAATCGTCCCAAACATTTCTATTTACAAGCTTTACGAAATTTATAGTATCTTCTAAAAAGACAATACTAAAGCCCATAAAAGAATCATAAGAAAAAATCTTAAAATACAAAATATCGCTAAAACTTTCATAAAGAATTGTTACATTTTTGGGGACATTTTCAACTTGCGTATAGCCAAAGCTATTCCCCATTTTATACACAGCATCAAGATTTCCACTTAGGTAATACGACATAATAGTCTGTGCAAAAACAATCATTTCACTTTTTAGACGATTATTTTCACTATCTTGTATAATCCTATCTGCTTGCATAAAAAATGCTATAGTTATTGCCAAAAGTGTAAAAATAAGAACAATAAATTTATGTTTTAACTGCAAAACCTATAACCTATACCCCATACTGATTGTATAAATTTTGGCTCTTTTGCATTATCATTGATTTTAAATCGAATATTTCTTATATGTGTATCAATACTTCGCAATGTAGAATCTTCGCTCATCGCAGTAATGCTATTTGCAATTTGCTCTCTACTCATAGGCTTTTGTCTATTTTCTATCAAAAAAAGTAAAATATCAAATTCTGTTGGCGTCAAATCAACATTTATTCCATCAATTGCAACATTTCTTTGCTCTATATTAATACTCATATTGTCAAATTCAAGGTTTTTAGGCTTCAATCTCCTAAGCAATGCATTAATGCGTGCAAGAAGTTCAACAGGCTCATAAGGCTTTGCAAGATAATCATCAGCACCAAGTTCAAAGCCCTCTACTTTATTAAAAATATCACCTCTAGCACTTGATATAATAATTGGCACTTGAGTGATATGGCGTATTTTTTTACAAAGTTTAAACCCATCCATTTCAGGAAGCGTTAAATCTAAGATAATAAGATCAATATTATTCTTTCCCTCAAGTATTTCTAATGCCTTATTTGGCGAATGTGTGGCAATTACTTCATATTTAGATTGCGTTAAATACGCCACAATAAGACCTTGCATCTCCAAATCATCTTCGACTAATAATAATTTATGCACAAAATTCTCCAAAATTAAATTATCGTTTTATATCTCCAAACAAATCGCTGCTAAGCTCTGATTGATGAAGCTTTTGAGAATCTTCAAATTTATCTTGCAAGATTCTGCTGTAATTCTCCCTTTCTTTTATCCTTGCACCAAAAGTTGCTCGTTGCTCTTTGTTTAATATCTCATAAACACTAATCAAAAAGCTTCGTTCAGCCCTAACTCTCTCATTTTCGAGATTTATGCTATCACTAATTATAGCGGAATCTGGACTAAGTGAAGAATTAGAAAAACTCTCCATAATATCATCATTATTTTTTTTAAAATCAATATACCATTGACGCAAAAACGAATGATGATATCTCATAATATTTCTTATTTGAATCTGCTGTTCTCGTGAGAGATTGAGCTCTTTTAGCTCCATATATATACTTCCTAAAAAATCTGCCCTTAATGTCAAAAAAACACAAATAAAAACAAATAAAAATCTCATAACCGTATCTCTTTTTTTTAATTTCTCCAAAAAGCAAGAAAATTTTAAGAAAAAAATTAATTTTTGGTTAATTTCAATCCAGCAAACTTAATGATCTTAAAATAGATAAACAAATAAATACAAATAAATACAATAGATAAAACAATAAGTGCTATAGTGTTATCAAAAAATAATACAGGCAAAAATACAAATGGAATATTAAAAATCCATATCAAGATAGATGTTTTGTAATTCGATCGCGTAATACGCTTGTATATTAGCATATGAAAATGAACTCCATCTGGCTCCATAGCAGACATAGAACGCATTATTTTTTTTCTATACACAGAAAACAAAACTTCAAAAACAGGATAAATCATCACACATAGCCCATACCAAGGACTTACTTTACTATTTTCACCCTGTGTAAGCATAATAAGCAAAAATGCAAGAATAAAACCTAGCAAATACGCTCCTCCATCACCAAGAAAAATCCTTCCTTTTGGAAAATTTAACACCAAAAACCCCAAAATCCCACCAATAAGCCCTATGCACATATAAAATATCGATACATTGCACACCATATACGCAACACAAGCGATGCTAATTAGTGTTAATACAGAAAAACCTCCAGATAAACCATTAAACCCATCAATAATATTCATTGCATTAATAATACCTACAATACAAAATACGCTAAAAATAATACCAATATAATATGGCATAAAAATACCAATATCAGTAATCACGCAATCAAAAAAATAGATAGCACTCAATGCAGCTAACACTTGCAACGCAAGCCTTTGTTTTGGGCTTAGTGAATTATGCAAGTCCTCTAGCATTCCACTTAAAAACACTAAAAAAATAGGCACAAGCAAAATCAGATTCCAGTATTTTAAACCAAACAACACGACAAAACAAAGTGAAAGCATAATGCCAAAACCACCTGCTCTAGGTATATCACCATAATGCATTTTTTGCGGCTTTAAAACAGAATCTTTATCAAGTAATAATCCACTTTTTTGCGCATATTTAATGATAAAGATATCAGCGATAAAAGCAAAGATAAATGATACAAAAAATACTTCACTAAAATACACAATTTCATATGCTTTAAACATCACTACCCTTTAGGGATTTTTCCCATAAATACGCACTATTTACTATATATCTTAAATCATTATATTTTGGCTTCCAATTTGTTAAATTTAAGATTTTTGCATTATCAGATATTAAATTTGCTGGATCGCCATCTCTTCTTTTATCTTGTAACACCTTGAAATCAACGCCACTTACTTCTTTTACTACATTGATTACTTCTTTTACGCTATACCCATTTCCATAACCAACATTAAATACTTCACTAACACAATTTGTACTTAAAAATTCATATGCAGATAAATGCGCTAAAGCCAAATCATCAATATGTATATAATCCCTAATGCAACTACCATCTTTTGTATCATAGTCATCACCAAAAATACTAATACTTTCTCGTTTTCCAACCGCGCATTCACAGGCAACTTTTATTAAATGTGTTGCATTTTTATTTCTTTGCCCAAGCCCACTTTTTTTCTCAAAATTACTATCACTTAGCGCACCAGCAACATTAAAATACCTAAGCGCGACAAAATTAAAATCTCTATATGCATTTGCACAATCTCTTAAGATAATCTCACTCATCATTTTTGATGAACCATATGGATTAATAGGGCTAAGGATATTATCTTCACGCACGGGCAATACTTTTGGCTCACCATAAACAGCAGCAGTCGAACTAAATATAAATTTATTGACGCCAAATTCTATACATAACGCAATCAAATCTATAGTATTTTTTGCATTATTTGAATAATACAAAAGTGGCTTTATTACAGATTCTGGTACGATAAGCGATGCAGCAAAATGAACAACGCAGTCAAATTTATATTTAGAAAAAATCCCTTTAATAGATGCTATATCATTTAAGTTAGCATTAATATAATGCACTCTTTCTTTAAAATGAGATTTCAAAAAATCAATATTTTCAATAAACCCGCTACTTAGATTGTCAATGATAAATACATTGCAATTTGTATTTTTTAAAAAATGATAAGCACTGCAAGAGCCTATATAGCCAGCCGCACCAGTAAAAAGTATATTTTGCAAAATCTCCCCTAATCATAAAATTTTTGCAAATTATACAATATAATCTTTGATAGTAAATTTCTATTGCAGGTGTTACTTTATCTATTATTTTTTTTGTTAAATATAAGCTTTTAATATTTTTAATATTTTGCTAATCTCTAAACTCTAATAATAAAATCTACTAAAAAATAAAAGGTGCAATTATGGAAGATATTTTTGATAGAAAATCATTAACTATGACCATTTTAATGACTCCAGAATTATCAAACTTTAGCGGCGTTGTTCATGGTGGTCATCTAATGAGAATGCTAGATCAAGTAGCTTATGCGTGCGCTACTAGATATTGTGGTGTTGATGTTGTAACCGCATATGTCGATAGTGTCAGTTTTAAACAACCAGTACCAATTGGGAATCTTGTAACATTTTTAGCACGAGTAAATTACACAGGAAAAAGTTCAATGGAAGTTGGTATAAAAGTTGTAAGCGAAGATATAAAAAATCGTACAGCAACACATACAAACAGCTGTTACTTTACTATGGTGGCATTAGATCCAGATGGAAGACCACTAGAAATTGATAAACTAACACCAATTAGCGATGAAGATAAAAGACGATATGAAGATGCAAAAAAAAGAAAAAGCGCAAGAAGTAAAAAATAAACTCTAAATTCCTAGTAGAAGCGATTTTAAGAGATATTCTACTTCATTATCTCTTAAAAATGTGCTTTTACCAATACCAATAAATTCTAAAAATACATCTTTGTCAATCACTTGAATATTATTTGGGATACAGCTATGATGCGCACATAGAAACCCTCTAACAACCGCGATTTTAGATGATAACTCTTCACCGCAAATAAAACAATTAGAATCCACATTCAATCTGCCTTCAAAATGCAATAATTTCACATACATCTCTATTAGCACTCTAGCTGGATTCTGCTTATTTAAAAACAATGCTCCATTATTCAACAAATTAAAATAAAAGTCTGATATTTCCTCTGTATCGCGCAAATGAGCATTTAACAACTTTAAAAATTGCTGCCAATAATAAAGTCTAGTATAATCACTCTCCCAAATAAACCCAAGTTGCATAATATTACGCAACTTCGGGATAAACTGCCCATTATACTCTATATCAAAATCAATTTTACGACCAATGCTAATAATGCTATGCCTAAGCCCATAAAACCTATATAAACTCAAAAATTTATTTTGCGTGATGATTTGAACGATAATATCCTCGTTTTTTAATTTTGTAATACCACTTATGAAACCTTGCAAGAATCCTCCACAATCAAACAAACTATGTAAAACTAAAATACTATTAAACTTTTAATTAGAATCTAAAAATTATAATCCACATTTTAAAAATAAATAAAATTCTATTTAGGATAAATTGTGGAAAGCTTTATAAATACCGCTTTAGAATCCGCATTAAAAATCAAAAATATCTTAGATTGTAAAGATAGTTTTTTATACGAATGTTACGATAAAGGCGCTGGTGGTGATATAAGCATCGGTGCTGATTTAAAAAGTGAAGAAATTTTGATTAAATATTTAAATGATTTTGGAAATATAGATTCAGAAGAAAGTGGATTTATTGACAACAAAAAAGAAAAGACAATTATTATAGATCCGCTAGATGGAAGTGATAATTTTATATCACATATCCCATATTATGGCACTAGCATAGCTTTGTGCAATAATGATTTAAGCGTGGAAGTTGGAATTATTATTAATTTTTGCAATGCTGAATTTGTTATTGGCAACAAAGAAGGAGTATTTAAAGGCAATCTATATGATAAAAAATTACACAAAATCACACCAAAAATATCAAAATGTGGGATATTTGAGAGGGTATATAAAGATTCAAATACCTGTAAATTGCTACAAAAAAATCACATCAAATTTCGCTCACTTGGCGCATTAGCATTATCACTTGGGCTTGGATATGAAGTAGATTTTGTATTATTCCATAATGACGCCAGAATCTACGATATAAAAGCTGGATTTTTTATCACAAAAGATTTACATAAATTTGAAAACAAAAATTTCATTCTTATTAGTAAAGATAAGAAGTTATTTGATAATATTGTAAAACTTTTAGAGGAAGGGAAACAATAATGGCTTTAGGAATTTTTAACAAAAAAAATAAACAAGCCCAAGCACAAACCACGCCAAAAGAAGTGCAAACGCAATGGATAAAGTGTAATTCTTGCAATGCATTAATGTATTACAAGGAAGTGCTAAGCCAACATTCTGTATGTCCAAAATGCAATTATCATTTTAGAATTAATGTTATTGACAGAATGCGACTCATATTTGATGAAGGCAGCACAATAGAACACGACAAAAACCTAATACCAACAGACCCTTTAAACTTCGTAGATAAAAAAAGCTATAAGCAAAGAATCGAGGAATACTCTAAAAAAACTAATGGAAGAGAAAGTTCAGCAGTAAGTATAGAAGGGACAATAAATGGCATAGAAACACAAGCTGTAATTTTTGATTTTGAATTTATGGGAGGTAGTTTTGCTTCAGTTGAAGGTGAAAAAATAGTCAGAGCAATAAATAGAGCTATCAAGAAGAAGCAAGGGCTAATTATATTCTCTTCAAGTGGTGGCGCAAGAATGCAAGAAAGCACATTTTCATTAATGCAAATGGCAAAAACTAGTGCTGGATTAGAAAAACTCTCAAAAGCATCACTTCCATATATCTCCATTTTAACAGACCCTACACTAGGTGGTGTTAGCGCATCATTTGCATTTCTAGGCGATATTATCATAGCTGAACCAGGCGCTACGATAGGATTCGCAGGGGCAAGAGTGATAAAACAAACAATAGGTGAAGATTTACCACAAGGATTCCAAACAGCGGAGTTCTTATTAGAACACGGCTTAATTGATATGGTAGTCCATAGAAAAGAATTAAAAAAGACTTTAAGCGATTTATTAGAAATGCTAACAAATGAAAATAAAAATTTATTCAATATCAAAAAAGCATAATAAATGCGATGATTTTATAAAACAAATTAAGCAGTTTGGGGTAATTGTGGAAGATATCAGCATATTTAATTCAAGTATACAAAAAGCACAAAAAGATTCCCCTAAAAGTGCAAAAGAAACTTATGGTATAGAATTTAGCAAATATCTCAAGCACAATGCATTAAATATAGCGTTACACCCAAAGGGTAAAGAAGTTGATACACATACTTTTAGTAATATTTTAAAAGACAAAAATGAAATCATTTTTTTTATTGGCGGTGCATTTGGATTTGATGATTCATTTTTATCAAAAACGATAAATATCTCATTAAGCAAGCTTACTTTTAGCCATAGAATTGCAAAAATAGTCATATTTGAACAGATCTTTCGAGCTTTATGTATTATCCATAATCACCCATATCACAAAGAATAAAGGAGTAGTATGCGAAAGAGAGAGATTGAAGAATTAAGAGCAAAACTTGATTTATTAAAGTGCAACATCTTAAATTCTATACAAGATTCAAATGATACAATCAGCACTCTAAATAGCATGAGCACAAGTGAAGAAGCCGATATTAGCAGTTTCAAATCACTTGCATACATTGATGAAAATATCTTAAAAAATAATAATAGAGACCTAGAAGATATAAATCGAGCCATTCAAAAAATTGAAAAAAACCAATATGGAAAATGTGAAATGTGCGATGAGCAAATCGATATACGGCGCTTACGAACAAAGCCTTATGCTAGATTCTGTATAACTTGCAGAGAGATATATGAAAAAGAAAATTTAAAAAGCAAAACAAAGGGGCAACAATGACCTATAAATACTATCCTCTTACGATACTAATACTTGGCGCGTTACTTGGTTTTTATATATACAATATCGATAATACAATGTTTGCATATACGATTCCATTTAGTGATTTGACATACAATATGCCTATTGCACTTTGGATTGTGATGATTATTTATATATTTTTTTTCATTACAATTATTTTTATATTTTCTGAACGAATGGAGATATTTTTAAGCAAAAGGGCGATCAATAATGATAAAAAAACATTCATTCAAAAAATCAAAAATAAAATCATAGAAAAAAAAGATGAAAATCTAGTGCTAAAAACAAATCTCTTTAAAGAAATAAGCGATATAGTAGATCAATTTGATATGATACCAAAGGCAGATTCTACGCAATGCAATAATGCTGAGATAAAAAAAATATTAGCAATGTATTTAAATCTAAAAAATGGCGAAGAAATCGACATACATAAATTCAATATCCCGCAAACTAGCTCATTATTTACACTAAATACAAAAAACAGTATCACTAAGAATTATAAAAATGGATTGCCAATTATCAAAAATAAAAACTACATATACGAACTTAAGAAATTCGCCTTTATTGCACTATTAAAAAATGCAGATTCCAAAGAAATTAAAAAATACAAAGATCAAATAAGCTATGATAGGGAAATCGCTATAGAAATGTTAAATACTTTTATAGAAGGCAAAATCTCGCTAAGCAATCAAGAAATAAGTGATATATGTAAAAATGCAAAATTCACAAAAGATGATTATTTAAATTTAGTCAAATCTGCAAAAGGGAAATTAGATCCAAATACTTGGATTGCAATATCTGAATACATAGCAGATAGCGATGAAAATGCTGAAAATGCGTATTTTTATGTGTTATTAGAACTAGAAATGCTAGATAGAGCAAGAGATATATTACGGGCACAACCTGCATATGAATTCCTAAATGTGCGCGCATATCTCGATTTAAAAGCAGCAGGAAAATCATATCCAACTGATTTATTTTTTAAATAAAGTGCAGGTGTAAGTGTGATTAATTTTAATAATTTATTAATGCTAGCTCCACTTGCTGGATATACAGATTTACCATTTAGAAGTATGGTAAAAAAATTTGGCGTAGATATAAGTGTAAGTGAGATGATAAGTGCATATGCTCTTAGTTTTAATTCAAAAAAAACATTAAGAATGATTCAAAAAAGTCCACTTGAATCTCCGTTCTCCGTCCAAATTGCAGGAAACAATAAAGAGATAATAAAACGTAGCGTAGATATTTTAAACAAACAAGATGGTATTGATATTATTGATTTAAATTGTGGTTGCCCAGCACCTAAAGTAAGCTCACATGGCAATGGAAGTGGATTGCTAAAAGATTTAAACCTACTTGTAAGCTTAGTAAATACAATAAAACTTAATTCAAACAAAAAATACACAAGCATAAAAGTGCGGCTTGGTTTTGATAAAAAAATACCACTTGAGCTTGCAAGTATGATCAATGATTGTGGGGCAGATTTTGTCGTAGTCCATGGAAGGACAAAAACAGATGCCTATAAAAAAGAAAAAATCGACTATACTGCAATCGCATTAATTAAAGAGAGAATAAACATTCCACTTATTGCAAATGGTGAGATAGATTCTTATGAAAAGGCACAGGAAGTATTAAAAATCACAAATGCAAATGGAGTGATGATAGGTAGATTTGCCTTAAAAGAGCCTTGGATATTCTATCAATTAAAACACAACACAAAAACACTTCCAGATTTATTAAAAAAAGATATCGTATTAGAACATTTTGATAATATGATAAATGAATATGGGGATCGCGGCTGCATAATGTTTAGAAAAAATCTACACACATACGCAAAAAGCCACCAAAATGCGCATGATTTTAGAACAAAGGTGAATTCTATGACAGATCCAAAAGAGATGCGAGATTCTATCATTGATTTCTTTAGTAATGAAAAGATTAAATAAAGGCGAATCATGAAATTTATCACGATTTTTATGGCTATTGCGCTACATTTAGCGATTGCAAAAACTATAGATGGAGTAGCAATCAAAGTCAATGGAAACATAATAACTATGTATGAAATTGAAAAAATACAAAATGAAAATAAAATAAGCAAAAAAGAAGCTATAGATCTAATCATACGAAACAAATTAAAAGAAAATGAGATAAAAAGACTTGGAATTATAATTGATGATCAACGATTAAATGAAGAAATAAATAATATTGCCTCATCAAACAATATAACAAGAGATGAGTTAATAAAAGCACTAAAAGCACAAGGCATTGATTTTCAAAATTACAAAAATGACTTAAAAGAGCATTTAGCAAATAGAGATTTAATGCAAAAAGTCCTACAAACAAACACAAATCTAACAAGTGATGAAGACCTAAAAAAATATTATGATGCAAATCCATCACTATTTACATTTCCAACAATCATAAAAGTTACAAGCTATACTTCCACAAGTGATGAGGCATTACAAAGATTTTTATCCAATCCGCTTATTGTAAATTCAAGCATACAATCAAAAGATGAAGAGATAAATATCAGGAATTTACCGCCACAAATAGTAAATATTTTCTTAAACACACCGGATAAAAAATTCACACCAATACTAAACTCGGGAAATACACTGATTGTATTTTTTATCAAAGAAAAAACAAATAAAGAATTAATACCATTTGATGACATAAAATCAAATGTTATGCAAAAATATGCAGAAGCAAAAGAAAGTGATTTGCTAAATGAATATTTCAATAAAATTAAAGCAAGCACAAATATAGAATATATAAGAGAATAAATGCGTTTTGGTAAAATTGACTATCTAAATTTGGCACCATTTGATGTTTTTATCAAAAAATATCCAATTCAAAACTCATTTAAATTATTTATTAATCACCATAAAAGCTACCCTGCAAAACTTAATAAAGAGTTTTTGTTTAAAAAAATTGATGCTGGCTTTATATCATCAATAGCAGGCGTAAAAGCAAGAAAAACAAAAAGTGCAATAATATCATATGGTGAAGTTTGGAGTGTAATTGCAATAAAAAAAGGCAATCAACTTGACTATCAGTCAGCAAGCTCAAACGCTCTATCTGCAATATTAAAGATAAATGGTGAGATTCTAATAGGAGATAGAGCGCTTAAATACAAACTAAATAATCATAAACTAGATAAAGACTATATCGATCTAGGGCTAGAATGGTATAAAAAACACAAGCTTCCATTTGTCTTTGGGCTTCTATGCTACAATAAAAATGAAAACTTTTACACCAAACTTTCACAATCATTTAATGCTAAAAATATAAAGATTCCATATTATTTACTGCAAGAATATTCAAAGAAAACAGATATTACAAAAAATGATATTAATAAATACCTAAAACACATTCATTACAAGATGTCAAACAAATCTAAGGTTAGCTTATATAGATTTTATAGAGCCGTCAGATTAACAAAAATAAAGTTGCCAAATAGATTTTAGTTATGTGCTAAACTTGTAGTGGTAAAACTATACCCTTGTTTATTATCAGCACTTGCTACTACCAACGCCATATTTCCTCTCCATTGCCTCTTTAAAGAATTCCTTCTGACTTTTTGGAATCTTATCTGGATGATACTTTTGCATATGTTCTAGATATTTATCATAGCTTGGCATTCCAACAAGCAAATGCAAAAATCTATCAGACTTCTGATAGATTTTTGTAATATTTGCAAAACTAATGCGCATTAAATGTTTTATTTTCATAATCTTTTACTTGCAAATAAGGTGTCTCAGCTAATGGAATGACTTCTTTGCCACTTGTGCACCTTAAACAGATGATAAGAGTTTTGATAAGTAGCAGTATGGTTACAAGCATAAAAAATGCGCAAAGAACAGCATTTAAGAGATTGTTATTTGCGATAGTTTGCAGTTTTTGGGCTTCTGTCGTGAGTGCTAGTGAAGTTTTGGAATCCATATCAGATGTGATTTGTGCGAGTTTATCCTGTGCTTTTTTAGAATTAATCTGCCAAAGCGCGATATGGCTTACAGAATCATGCACTTTTTCGCCATTTTCTGGTAAGAGCTTGAGTGCACCTGCATAAAGCGTGCTAACCAAAACCCAAGCTGCAGGAAGTATCGCCACCCAAGCAAGTTTGCCTTTACCCATTTTAAAAAGTACAACAATAACTGCTAAAAGTGCCATACCAGCTAGCATTTGATTAGATACGCCAAAGAGTGTCCAAAGAGATTTTATCCCACCTTGTGGGTCTGTTACGCCTTGATAGAGGATATAGCCCCAACCAGCTACACAAATAAGTGTCGCTAAGATTCCATAAAATATTGAATGGATATTACCAAAAGGCTTATATATATTGCCTAGCACATCTTGCACCATAAATCTTCCAGCACGAGTCCCAGCATCAACAGCAGTAAGAATAAATAGCGCTTCAAACAAAATGGCAAAGTGATACCAAAACGCCATAGATCCTGCATTAAAAAGTGGCACTTGTGAGATAATAGTGGCCAATCCTATAGCAAAGGTAGGTGCTCCACCAGTTTTACTTAGTATGCTTGGTTCTCCAATTTCCTTTGCAGTGCCTAGTATTTCTTCAGGCGATATAGTAAAGCCCCAAGAGCTAATAGTCTGTGCTGCAATTACAGCTGCATCGCTAACCTCCTTTATCCCTGCTGTGCCAAGCCCTGCAGGTGCGACATTAATAGCAAAATATAATCCCGGAGTTAAGATGACCGCAGCAATTAATGCCATAATAGCCACTGCAGATTCCATTACCATTGATCCATAGCCAACCATTCTTGCATGAGATTCTCTCTCTAGCATTTTAGGTGTAGTTCCGCTTGAAATTAATGCGTGGAATCCACTTATCGTGCCACACGCAATAGTAATAAATAAAAATGGAAATAACTGCCCACTAAAAACAGGTCCAGTGCCATCTATAAATTTTGTAACGCTACCAAACTGCACTTCAGGTGCTACAACCAAGATTCCACCAGCCATAAGCACAATAACACCAATTTTTAGAAATGTGCTTAAATAATCGCGTGGCGCTAAAAGAAACCACACAGGTAAAATCGAAGCGATAAAGCCATAAACAATAGTGATATATGTAAGTGTCACAGGGCTAAGGGTAAAAATTGCTGCAAGCTCTGGGTGAGCTGCTACATCACGCCCATAATACAACGCTAAAAGCAATAAAATAAAGCCAATAATACTAGCTTCACCAATCTTACCTGGGCGTAAAAATCTCATATGAATCCCCATATAAATAGCAATAGGAATAGTCATAGCAATGGTAAAAAGTCCCCAAGGAGATTCAGCTAAGGCATTTACAACAACAAGTGCTAAGATTGCAATAATTAGCATCATAATGCCTAGTATCCCAACCATAGCGATACTTCCAACACCTTTGCCAAGCTCAAGCTTTATAATCTCACCAATAGATTTACCATTTCTTCTCATCGAGATAAAAAGCACGGTAAAGTCATGCACTGCACCAGCTAGCACAACACCAACAACAATCCAAATCATACTTGGTAAATAGCCCATTTGAGCTGCAAGGATTGGTCCTACAAGTGGTCCTGCTCCGGCAATTGCAGCGAAGTGATGACCAAAAAGAACTATTTTATTTGTAGGCACAAAATCGCGTCCGTCATTTTGCACCACTGCAGGTGTAGCGCGATTATCATCAAGTTCTAAAACCTTGAATGCGATATATTTGGAATAATATCTATAGCCGATAGCATAGATACACACTGCTGCAACAATAATCCAAATAGCAGAAATGCTCTCTCCTGTATGTAGTGCTAATACACCAAAACACCACGCACCAATAAGAGCAATAACACCCCATAAACCCATACTAAGAATCTTATTCATAAAAACAGTCTCCCAAAAGTGAATTTACACCTAAAAACAAGAAATTATTATACATAATTACAATAATGTTATTAAAAATTTATAACTATGTGTTAGCAAAAGTTAAATTTATAATGCAAATACAACACTAAAAAAGTGATAAACCTGAATCCTCACGCTTAAAAGATCCTATTAAATCACTACTATCTATACCTTCAACAATGAAAAAATGATATTTACAATCCATAAAAACATCAATCAAAGATTCCATAGAATCAAAATTTCGACACTCAATACCATTGTATTGTTTATCTGTAAGACACAATGGAATGCCCCACTTAGCATTCACTACAAAATCTATATATTGCTTGATTAAATTATGATTTTTTGATGCATACACAAAGCGCATCGCATCACCATATTCTGATATACGCGCACTTGACGTAATAAATATAGGTAAAAATTCGCTACTATCCACATATAATGCAATATTAATATATCGTTGTTTGCAAAATGCAATCACATTATTTAGATGACTTGTAAACATACTTGGAAGCGTTAGGTTGTATTCTTCATTGTCAAATGAGATTCTCATCTCAAACATTGTTTGTTTGATGATATTAAAAAACCATACGTCACTATGCTGTAAAAAATAAATATCAAATAGCAATATATCAAAGTTGATAATAATATTTTTTTGAGATATAGATTCTAATAATTCATAAACATTAGATACGATAGCTACCTGCTTATCTTTTATGATATTTTTTGCAATTTTAAAAGAAATATCATCAAAAAGATAAATATCAATAGAATTCATAAGTTTCGTATATTTGATAAATTTTAAAATTGATAAATTTATATCACTAATAAGAATCCAAGCTATTTCATTATCGATAATATCAAGACATTCATCACTAACAATAGCATAAGCACCGCGATTGATAGCTTCTTTTATTGCATTTTTATCTCTTGATAAAAATGCATCACCTGTACATACATTTTCAAGCTTTGAAGTAAAATTATTAATAGAAGATATGCAAGGAGAATTTAAAAGCTTTCCAGAAATAATCTCTACAAAATTATCTAAATGCAAAGTCTATCCAACCTTACTTCCAGCTTCAATATCATCAACACTAATCAAACGCAGCGCACCTTCGCTATCTTCAGCACTAAGCACCATACCTTCACTTAAAATCCCCATAAGCTTTGTTGGTTTTAGGTTGATAATAGCACACACAAGCATATCTTGTAGCTCATTTGGTGAATAATATTTTGCTATACCAGATACTATTTGCTTTACACCCACATTTGCACCAAAATCAATTTTTAACATCAATAATTTATTAGAATTTTTTACTTCAAGAGCCTCAATCACCCTACCTACCCTGATATCAAGCTTACTAAATTGATCTATACTTACTTTATCCTTTAAATCACTTTTTTCTTCTGCTGTGCTTATATTTTGCACTTCTAGTTTTGGAAATAATGGCGGTATCTTAGTTAGACTAAATTTATTTAATAACTCATCATTTTCTATAAGCTTATTGTATGATGAAAAATCAACCTTTAAACATTTCATCATTTCACGCGCAGTATGCGGTAAAATAGGATAAAGAAGCAATGCACCTTTTGATAAAATATTTGAAATAAATACAAGAAGCGCTTGCACCTCATCTGTTTTATCTGATTTCATCATCTCCCAAGGTGCATATTTTGCAATACTCACATTTGCTATATCAAAAATTTTCCATAACTCCTCTAGGTATTTATGTGGCATCATATTTATCATATAAGATTCAAGTGATTTAATAATTTGCGATACTTGCTCAATCTCATTTTTTAAATAATCAAAACTTTCGGATTCTAAATTTAAATCAAAATATTTTTCACTCATACCAAGCAAACGATTTACAAGATTCCCCAAAGTATCGCTAAGGTCAGAATTAGCACGATCGACAAGAGCTTTATGGCTAAAATCACCATCTTGCCCAAATGGAACCTCACGAATCAAAAAATACCGCATAACTTCCAATCCATAAGCATTTACAATATCATCTGGATTCACAACATTACCAATACTCTTACTCATCTTTACGCCTTCTATAGTCCACCAGCCGTGTGCATATATTTGTTTTGGAAGAGGAAGATTAAGACTCATCAAAAATGCAGGCCAATAAATAGCATGGAATCTCAATATATCTTTACCAACAAAATGTGTAGCATCATTAAATAAATACATTTTGTTTGGTATATCATTTCCATAACCAAGAGGCGTAATATAGCTAAGCAGCGCATCTAACCACACATATATAATATGCCTGCTATCATCTATAAAAGGTGGAAGACTAACCCCCCACTTAAACCCACTTCTAGTGATAGATAAATCACTAAGACCACCTTCTATAAACTTAATAACCTCATTTCTCTTATGCAAAGGCATAATGATATTTGGATTCTCTTTATACCAATCAAGAAGCTTTTTTTCATATTTACTTAATCTAAAAAAATAGCTCTCCTCTTTTAATGGGCTTGTCTCCTTTTTGCAATCAGGACAAAAGCGATTATCAATTAATTGTCTTTTTGTAAAAAATGTTTCACAGCTAATACAATAATTCCCCTCATAATGGCCTTTGTAAATATCACCATTTTTATACATCTCTTCAAATGCTTTTTTTACACCGCTATCGTGAGCCTCATTTGTAGTTCTTACAAAATAATCATATGCTATATCAAATTTATTCCACAAATTTTGAAATTTAAAACTAACTTCATCAGCATATTCTTTGGGAGTTTTATTTCTTGATTTTGCAGAATTTTCAATCTTTTGTCCGTGCTCATCTGTCCCAGTTAGCAATAAACATTCATTTCCTTTTAGTGTTTGATATCGCTTAAACATATCACACAATATAGTCGTATAAGCGTGCCCTATATGAGGTACATCATTTACATAATAAATTGGAGTTGTAACATACTTTACCATTCTAGCCTTTCATTATTCAGTTTCAAAATTAAAAAATCCGCCGCTTCCCTTATTCATACTAGAATAAACAGAATCTACATATTCCTTTCTAGTTTTGCAATCAATAACAAGATCACATTTAAAACAAGTATCAACATTATGCTCGTTTTGACATTCTTTTATTTTTTGTATATTTTCATCTAATTTTTCTTGAAACTTATCACTCAAATTATTCCCTTATTTATATGCTAACTTGACTCTTGATATCTCATCATTGCTACCAAAAAAACAAGGCAAACTTTGATGAATAGAATCTATGTTTAAATCCAAAATTCTACTTAACCCTTCATTCAAACTACCTATACTTCCTATAGCCTCTCCACCTGCTTTTTCAAAAATAAAAGCAAATGGAAAAACCTCAAAAAGTGCCCTAAGCTTACCATTTGGTGCATCGCTTGTAGATGGATAACTAAATAAACCACCACCTTTGCATAATAAATTATGCAGATCCGGAACCATTCCACCTGAATATCTAAGACGATAACCTTCTAAAAATAGAGATTCTATCAATATTTTATGCTTTGTACTCCAATTTTTTTGCGTTCCTCCTGGAGAATTTATCCTACCTTTGTTGCTTAACATTAAGCTTCCTATATTTCTCCACTCTTCACCATTATAAATATAATGATTCACACTATCTTGCGCTACCACCATCTCTAATCTTGGACCATATACAATATACCCGCTTGCTATTAAATTTTTAGCACTAAATTCTTTATTATAGATTCCAAAAATACTACCAACACTTAAATTTGATGATACGATAGAAGAGCCATCAAGTGGATCAAATGCCACCAAATACACACCATTTAAGCCTTCTTTATAAATAGCCTCATCTTCTTCTTCACTACATATACCCTTAACCACATCAAGCTCTAATAAGGACTCTTTAATTATATTGTTTGCTTCAACATCAACACCAAGTTGAGAATCTCCTGTGCTATTTGTGCTATCAAGATAATCAAAATTGCATTTTTTCAATACACTATCTATGTAAACTGCACTTCTTTGTAAAGCATCTATTATAGAATAAAGCATAGAATCTCCTAATCAAATTTCAAGTTTATTTTTAATCAAATATCTACTTAAAAAATAATATATCAATATTACAAATAAATTAGCAAAAAAGTTAATATAATAGCTAATACTATCAACTAATGAACGAACAAATACCATATAATCAATCATATTACTATCTATATATAAATATAAAACATTCACAGCAATAGTTTCAATAAATAATATAATCATAAACAATAAAATACCAATCAATTTTCTAAATCTAACTATCTTTCCAATGTGCAATATAGATAATACAAGCAATAATAAGGTTATAGGTTTTATTAAAAGAACAATCCCAAGTAAAAGAATACGAATAATCTCTAAAAAACTATAATTTGAAATAAGTAATAAAAATTGCTGTATAACATAAGATGCGTCATTGATAGCAAATGCAATAAATATCAACCATAACAAAACAACAAAAATACTAATTAAAATCCAAAGAGCACTTATTAAAATCTTAGATATAAGTATAGCATCGATACTAACTGGCAAACTCAAAGTTAAATAACCCTCTTGGCTAAATAATCCTAAATACAATGTTCTAATTACAATAGTAACCAGGAATACAATTGAAACAAATAGGGCAATTGGTATTATAGAAATAATTATGGCAATTATCCAATTAAAATCACTATCTATATAAACCTTTATAATAATAAGCAAAGCAAACAATACTGTATTTATTAAAGCAACAGAAGCTATATTTTCTAAAAATTCATATTTTAATAACTTAAAAAATTTCAAAACAGCTCCTTAAAAATACTCTCTAAATCGTTGCCATCAAATTTTGCTTTTAGATCTGATATACTACCAAACTCAATAATTTCGCCGTGTTTTATAAAAATAGCTGATGATAAGATAGATTCTACGCTAGATATTAAATGTGTGGATATCAATATGGAAGCATCTTTATCATAGTTTTCTAAAATTAATTTAAAAATTAAATCTCTTGCAACAGGATCAACCCCAGCAATTGGCTCATCAAATATATATAATCTTGCTTTTCTGCTTAATATCAGAATCAATTGCATTTTTTCTTTTATCCCTTTTGATAAAGATTTAAATGATGAACTTAATGGAATATTGCAATCTTTTAGTAAAGATATAGCTTTTACTTTATCAAAATCATCAAAAAAATCTGCGAAATAAGAAACACATCTAAACACACTCCATGATGATGGAATAAAATTATTATCCGGTAAATATGCGACATACTGCTTTGTAATAGTATTCACTTTATTTCCACATACAAGCACATTTCCTTCATAGTTATTAATAAAGCCTGTAATAATTTTTATTAGCGTGGTTTTTCCTGCACCATTTGGACCAAGCAATCCTGCAATTTCACCATTATTGATATTAAAAGATATGCCATTTAGAGCATTTATATTTCCGAAATTTTTACTAAGATTCTTTACTTCCAAAACATACGACATTGATACTCCAAGTCTTATAGATTGAAAATAAATTATATTATATATTTGATATTTATAATATAATGTTCGCTATTTATTCAAATTTTTAGTTTATATGGAGTAGTAAATGCTGATTGCACCAAGTATTTTATCTGCAGATTTTGGAAAATTAAATGAAGAAATAGATGAGCTAAATAAAACAAATTGCGATTATATACATATTGATGTTATGGATGGGCATTTTGTGCCAAATCTAACTTTTGGAAAATGTGTAATTGAAGCTGTTGCAAAAAGATCAAAAAAACCACTTGATATACATTTGATGGTTAAAAATATTGATTTTTTTGTAGATATGATGATTGAATTAAAACCATACAGCCTTAGTTTTCATATAGAAGAAGAAAAGCATATAAACAAGATGATACATAAAATAAAAGACAATAATACAAAAGCTGGGATCGCGCTAAACCCGCATACTTCGCAAGATTCCCTAGAATATATATTAAGATATATTGATTTTGTTTTATTAATGTCTGTAAATCCTGGATTTGGTGGTCAAAACTTCATATCAAGCACTTTGGAAAAAGCTATACGATTAAAAGAAATGATAGAACATAATAATCTTGATTGCAAAATATCAATGGATGGCGGAATTAATAATCAAAATATAAATATGTTAAAAGAATCTGGTGTTGATATAGCTGTTGCGGGAAATTATATTTTTAAAGCAAATAACTACCAAGAAGCTATCAATTCACTTAGATAATGCAAGATTCTCTAGATATATATGATAATTTAATAGATATATTGCAAAATAAAGATTCTATTGATTTTATCGAGCTTGAGGCAATCTTAGGTGAAGATATTGAAATAAATCTAGAAATCGCAAAATCACTTGGAATCCCACTAAAAATACAAGATAACAATATATCTATAAAAACAAATGATAATATATTTGAAAATATCTTTTGTATCGTTGATATCGAAACTACAGGCTTCTCACCACAAACAAATAATATCATAGAAATAGGTGCAATAAAATACAAAAATGGCAAAATTTTAGATAGTTTTGAAAGCTATGTATTTGCCAAAGAAATACCAGATAAAATCACAGAAATTACAGGGATAGATGTATCAATGGTAAAAAATGCACCAAAAATAGAAAAAGTCCTGATGGAATTCAAAATATTTTTGCAAGATTCTATCTTTTTAGCGCACAATGCTATGTTTGATTTTAACTTTATTAACGAGCAATTAAAAATAGCAAAGATTCCGATGATGAAAAATCAAATGATATGCACTCTTGCACTCGCACGCAAAACACTGCAAGCACAAAAATATGGTCTTGGGTTTCTAAATGAATTTTTAGGGATAAAATATCCAATTAGGCATAGGGCTTATGCTGACTGCTACATCGCTCTAAAGGTGTTTGAAGAGAGTATTTTACATTT
Organism: uncultured Helicobacteraceae bacterium; assembly: GCA_944323755.1. Lineage (GTDB taxonomy): Bacteria > Campylobacterota > Campylobacteria > Campylobacterales > Helicobacteraceae > NHYM01. Next base: position 279,091 of record CALUTR010000001.1, on the reverse strand, counting down.
ACCAAATACAATTAAAAGTACAAATGATTTAATAAAATTCATAAAAAATACAAAAACAAAATGACTTATGGCACCATTTTTGCTTGATACACTCTAAATCATTATGGAGCTTGTATATTTATGAGATATATTATTAGTGTGTTAATTTTATTTGGATTATCTTTTGGCGCCACTCCTGCCACAAATGCAGGTATAGCACTTGCACAAAAGGGTAATTACAAAGAAGCATTTTCATTATTTACTAAGGCTTGCAATGAAGAAGGCGATACCGATGGTTGTCTTGGTGTTGGGCTTATGTATATGTATGCAATTGGCACAAATGGTGACCACAAAAAAGCAATGGAATACTACAAAAAAGCTTGCAGTGGTGGCAATGCGCTTGCGTGTTCAAATTTGGCATCAATATATGATAACGGATCAGGTAATATACCACAAGATAAAATAATGGCAAATGAATTATATATGGTTGGGTGCAATGGCGGAGATGTCTTTGCTTGTAATAATTTAGGATACATGTATGCAAATGGAATTGGCGTAGAAAAAGATTATTTTAAAAGTTTACAATACTATAAATTTGCTTGTGATATGGGCAGCTCTCTTGGCTGCTACAATCTTGGGCTATTAAGTAATACATACAATGTATTTGGATTAAATAAAGACAAATTAGGATTATTAGATTTAAATTATGTAGCTTGCAATCAAGGAGATTTAATAGGCTGTGCAAATCTTGGATATATGTATGCAACAGGAAAACATAATGCTCCAAAAAATCCATTTAATGCTGTGAAATATCTAAACATAGCTTGTGAGGGTGGCATTCTAAGTAGTTGCAACAATCTTGCTATATTTTATGAAAATGGAGATGGAGTAAGACAGAATCTAAACAAAGCCCTAGAATTATATGGGCTAGCTTGTGATAAAGGATTAGACAAAGCTTGCAAAAATTATAAAATATTAAATCAAAAAATATTTAATGAAAATAAAGCAATTTTGCCATAATCAATAAATGATTATTTATTGATTATAATGTAGCCATAGCTATGTCATATTCCTCTTTTGAGATTGTCCTGCTTTGATATAGCGCATCAAGACTTTGTGCCATAGTTTTCATCTCTGTTAAAGTCTGACCTATTGTCATTTGCGAATTGATTTGATGGATCTTATTCTCTCTAATTAAGTTTCTAATAGCAGGTGTGCCTATCAATATCTCTGTTGCAGCGACCCTTCCACCATCAACTCTAGGTAATAATATTTGAGAAATAATACCTTCAATCGTGATTGCAACCTGACTTCTTACTTGATCTTGCTTTGCACCTTCAAATGAGCTAACAATCCTATTTATCGTCTGTGCTGCAGAATTGGTATGTAAAGTTCCAATAACCAAGTGCCCTGTCTCTGCTGCCTCAAGTGCTATTTCCATTGTTTCAGTATTTCTCATCTCACCTATGAATATAATATCTGGATCCTCTCTAAGAGCTGATTTTAACGCTCTATTAAAAGTTTTTGTATCTTCACCAACATTTCTATATGAGAACAATGAATTAATACCTTTATGCACATATTCTATTGGATCTTCTATACAAAGCACATGTTTTTTTTGTGTTTGATTTATCTCATTAATCATAGCAGCAACAGTAGTTGTTTTACCACTACCTGTAGGCCCTGTTACAAGAATTAAACCTTTTCTTCTAGTAATAAGATTTTTATAAATATTTGGTGCATTTATGCCCTCAAGTGTAGGTATTTTTGTAGTAATAACCCTAAATGCAGCAGCTACACTTCCCATAGTATAATAATAATTCACCCTAAATCTTCCAATATCCTCTAAGTCAATAGAAAAATCAAGCTCTCTTTCTTCTTCTAAAGTCTTTTTTTGCTTGTCTGTCAAAAGCGTATAACACAATCTATCAATTTCCCGTTTTTCTAAAATAGGAAGATTTAACTTCACAAGAACGCCATCTATTCTAATTTGCGGCTCACTTCTAACAACCAAGTGCAAGTCAGAAGCATTGTGTTTTATTGTAGTTTTTAATAATGCGCTTATATCATAAGCTAATGGTTGTTCCATATTAACCTCCGATGGTAAAATTAATTTAAGGTTTTACAACCTGTCTTTTTGTAACCCTAAAAGTTTGATTTGTAATAGGATTCACAACATAACCAGATACATCAAGCACCATAGTGCTTACTTTTGTTTGCTTGACTTCATCGCTATCGCCAGAAAGTTGATCAATATCAACTAGTGGTGTCATTTTATAAGTAAATTTATACTCACCATTTATACCATAGTTAATATTTCTAATAATTGGTTCCATAACATTAGGACGCACTTGTGTTGTGCTTCCTTCTACAAATTTAAATCCATTTCTTTGAATATACAAAATAGCAAGCTCTACCGTAGAATCTAAATATAAATCAAGCTGAATTGCAATATGTTGATTTGTAGTAGTATTTAGAGTGCTTGTGCTAAGTTTTAACCCTAAAATACCAAGAGTGGCAACTACAACCATTATAATAATGGCAAATATCATACCAAAGGCTTGTCTTTTCATTGCATTATCACCCCTTCTTTACAAAATTCTGGCATAAAATCCATAGTCTTATTTACAAAACAAATCCTAACTCTAAGAATACCTGATTGAGATTCCGACCAAACAGACAATCTAGATACATTTTGAGCTAGAGTTATAGATTGCCCATTATGAGAAAAAATTAAATCATTATTATTATTTTTTTGTATCGTAGCTTCAAGCATATTTACAATAACAGCAATATCTCCTATCTTACTAGGTGCCCTAGAAAGCTGCATTGTAGAATCTGACTGAATAGCATTTATTTGGAATAATGCTGTTTTGTTACCACTATAATATTTATTATAAACATTACCATCTTGATTAACAAATGGAAAGTATAATGCTAGATTATTAACATTAATACTTCTTAATCTATCTTGAGAAAATGCCGTAACTATCATCGTGCCACTAGATTTAGATAAATCAATAAATCCACTAAAAAGTGGAAGATTTGAGCTATTTCCTTGATAATTTCCGAAATAGCCATTTAGCACATCTGCATTTTTAGTGATAAATGCAAGCAATGTATTACCAGTTACCTTACCTGAAGACTCACTATTGACACTAAATATGTCTGTATAAACGCTACCTTGTTTTAATGCAATCGAATCCCATATAGAATCTTGAAGATATTTTGAAATCTGTAGAATAGCAGATGTGCTATCTTGCTCCATTTTTGCATATTCTTTTTGGATTGCATAATTTTGCATAATCTGCACTATTGCCATAGATCCAGCAACAGCTACCAATCCAGTTATAACGATAACAAATACCATCTCCACCATAGTAAATGCGCGCCTCATTAATTATCCTTTGCATAAGGGACATCTGTCCCTATATTTGTCGCATAATATTTATATGTTGATATATGCTCAATACTACCATCTGGCATTCTCCTATTTAACTTCACTTCAATTTCTTTAATATCAGTTGCTGCTGCACCACCTTGATTTGGAGAATCTATAATAGAGCCAGCTATAGTATTGCTACCAAAATTTACATCTACATACTTAACGCTCACATTAATAACAAAAAATGTATCGCCCTTAGATGAGATCGTTTGAGAATAGTTATTAAAAGCACCTATATTATCAAGATTGGATGATTGAGTGATTGGCTGCGCTGTTTTTAGATTTGGATCACACATTCTACGCCTATCAGAGATCCCAAGACCAGGCTTTGTATAAATATTTGGCTTACTTTGATCTAATACCCTACAATCAATATTTGGATTCCCAGTTTGCAATATATAATACCCACCAGATGCAGTGAAATCATTCATAACTGTGCTATTTATATTATTTAAATCCCAAGGCTTATTTCTAATGGTATTCATAATTGTTAATGCATTATAGTAGCCTATAACATTTTGAGATTCTGCGGTATTAGCATTGCTTTGGCGAACAATAAGAGGGATACTAAGTATAACAATACCAACGACAACTATAGAAAACACAAGCTCTATAAATGTAAATGCCGATCTTTTCATCAGCTACCCCTTTGACTAAGTATTAAAGTAAATAAAAATATAACATAACTAATTTATAAACGAATTAAAAAACATTAAATTATCTACAATCATCACTAAAAATTTTAAATATATTCAAAAATACTTTAACTTTCCATACTCTCATCAAAAATATCAATCAAGATTCCATTGATATTAAAACATATTTTAAATGCGCCTTATAATCCTCTATATACTTCTCTACTTGTGGATTTTTTATCACATCATTACAGATAAAGGTAGGCAGTGGCTTCATACCTAAAAACTGATGTGCTTTATGTAAGTGCAAATACACTCCATCTACGCCCACGCCTTCAAAAAATTGTTCCTTTTCATTAAAGGCTTCAAGCGGTGCATTCCAAGTAAGAGAAAACATATATTTTTTATCCTTCACAAGCCCACCACTACCATATTTTTTACTTGCATCTTCTCTACTTCTGCCATCACTTGCATAAAGTTTTCCATGTCCTGCAGTAAATACTTCATCAATGTATTTTTTCACAATCCAAGGCTCACCCATCCACCAGCCAGGCATTTGATAAATGATAACTTCAGAATCTAGAATCTTTTGCACTTCATTTTCTATATCATAACCTTTATCAATATGTGTTTCACTCACATTCAGCCCTAGAGATTGCAAAGTCTCTTTTGCCACATTATGCAAAGTTTCATTTAGTCTGCCATTAGAGTGCCCAAAACTTTTAGCTCCATTTAATAAAAGTATATTTTTCATCACTGCTCCTTACTTAGAATTATTGTTTGCATAAAAATCCTTTTGATTAAAATTGTGCTAGAATTTTAAATGATACAAGTTATAATGTCAATACGCAAAATAAAGTAAGATACTAACCAAAAGTAAAGCATAAATACTAAATACATTAAACGATTGGAGGAAAATATGCAAAATACCAAAAATTCAAGTTGTAATTATCAAGAATGTGGATTTAACTACACACTATCGCTTATTGCAGGCAAATACAAAATGAGTGTGCTTTACTGCCTTTATAAAGATTCTATTGTGCGTTATAATGAGCTAAGTAGAATCCTCTCTCCCATATCTTTTAAAACATTAACTAATGTCTTGCGTGAGCTAGAGAGTGATGAGCTTATTATCCGTAAAGAATATCCACAAATCCCACCAAAGGTAGAATATAGCCTATCATCTAAAGGAAAAAGCTTTATTCCGATTTTACAAGCAATATGTAATTGGGGTGAAGAGTATAAAAGTGGCAATACTATCAAGGAATAAACTATAGCATTTTTGTGATTTAATAAGCTCTCTTAAATTGTGCCTCCAAAAGTAGTCAGGTTAGCATTCAACCTCTTTCTTTGTCGCTTTTAAAATCATCAAGCAACTTCTAAAGTATCAATACTCTTTTGTAGAATCTCTATAAACTTTGATACATGATAGCCATCGCAAATTGCGTGATTGACATTAATATTTAACAAAACTTTAGAATCTTGTATTTGATAGAGTGAAAATTGGCGCATAAAACTTGCTTCTATCAATTTGCAGATTAAAATCCTTAAAACCAATCCAAGGAAGCGAAGAGATAAAAAATATATTTGGAATCCTATGTGCCTTTGCCTTATAGCTTAGATTTTTCCCAAACTCTGCCTTATCGCTTTGCAGATTCTCATTAAATTTAGCAAAATCCTCATCATACTCACTCCAAAGAGAGCTAAAAGTCTCACTATTTTTATGAAAAATAGTATAGCTTGGGTGAGAGATTTCATAATAGCCTAAAATCCCATCTTTACAATCCATTCTAAGCTCTACTATCTCATTCACACTCCTAGAAATACAATAAAGAATAAGATTTAAAAAGCTATCCCTTTTGTTTGTGATTTAGCAAATTTTGCACTTCAAGTTCCACACTTAGCGAAAAACCACAAGGATTTGCACTAAAAAACCTAAAATGCTCTGCTCTTTTGTAAGATGTTAAATCAATGGGGATAAAATGACACTCTTTCATCAATTAGCCTTTATATCACACGCCAAAATAGCATATTCATCAAGTGCTTCAAAGCCATAGCATTTATAGAATCTAAATGCCGGATATTTACGCTGTGTATTCAAAATCATAGCATTAATATCTACATATTGCATCTTTAACTGCATTTTTATGGATTCTAAAAACTGCTTGCCATATCCTTTACTTTGATAATTATAAGCGATAAAAAACTGATCAATTGCATATTCTTTAGCGACTTTATCATCAAATATATAAGGCTTGATATAGCCTAAACAAAGCCCTATAATCTGACTATCTTTTACAAGCATAAATCCTAAAAATGTATTCATCTCTAAGAGCATTAAAAAGTATTCTTTTATCTTTTTGGGGCAATTTTGCTCACACCATGGCTCTTTTAAAAATACATCTATATACAAAGATACGCACTCATCTAAGTTAGCTTTATCAAAGTTTTTGCACTGCATTTTAAATCTTTCACGCGATATTTATAGTTCTAAAGCCACCTATTTTGCTAAATTCAGAAAAAATTGCCTTTATCTCTTTAATGGCAAAGATTATAATACAACTAATGCTTTTTTACAGCTTCCTTTGTAGCATTGATTTTAGTATCTACATATAAAACCACGCTTCTTATCACTTCTTTTTGAATGGCTTTTATGCTAGATTCCATAAAATCAAAAGCAAGATTGCCTTTAGAGTCTGCAGGGAGAGTGATTTTTAAGTCCGGCAATTTATTAGTAGCATTTATTAGATAATCTTTGAATAAAGTTTGCAATTTGTTAATTGTGCTAACAAAAAAATAATCTTATTTCTTTGCTTATTTTATTTTTATCTTTAAATACAAGTGCCTTAACTCTAGTTCCTATATGAAAATTTTCAAATTGTGTAGAAGCATAAAATACTCCTCTATCAGCCAAAGAAATGGTGTAACGATAATCAAAAATATGTCTATCATTAAGTTTTTTAATGTATTTCACAACCCCATTGTCTGTATTTTGATGACTAACCAGTGGTATATTTCCTAACTCTGTTCGCCCTATAATCACATCTCTACCTGTAAATATCTCAAACAAATCCCCAATTCTAAATTCTTTCCAAATTATAGAATCTAAAGCCTCTAAGCTACTAGATGGATTATCCCTCCTTCCCCCCCCCCCCGTAGCTAGAATCTAGTGTGTTTAGAATCTCTTTTTCTTTTTTGGTTAGTGTATAGTTACTTAGTCCAGTAGCGCGCAAATACGCTTCCAGCTCCCGCACACGCTCTGCTTCCAGCTCCGCTATACAAGATTCCATAAAATCAAAAGCAAGATTGCCTTTAGAGTCTGTGGGAAGATTGATAACTTCATTTTTAATTTTCTTCCAACTTGCCATACTAGAATATGAGAATTTAAATTTTATAAAGCTAAAAATACCAACAAGGTATAATCCTATCTTATCATTGATATTAAATTTTGCTTTTAGATTAAAAACTCTAGCGTGAGTTACCATTTTATAAGGAAAGCTTCTATAATAAACATTTCCAAACATATCGCAAGTTAGAGTATTTTTCTCAAAAATTTTAGCTTTGACATCTGTTTTACCTATAATTCCCAAATTCGTCTCACCTGAGCTTATAACTATCTCACCTTTATTATTTAAATGTGTTTTTTGTATATCAAAATCTCCATTTTCAGACTCAAACAAATCCCCAATTCTAAACTCTCTCCACTCTCCCCCTGCTTTTTTGAAATCAGCTTCTAATTTCTCTAAAGCAGGGTTTAGAACTTTCCCTGTGCAAATCCTTCTTGTTTTAAAATATTACTCACTTCCCAAGCAAGATATTCACTCACACTTTTTTTAAAATCTTCTAGTGTTGGCTTGGTATCGATTTTTCTATGCTGTGAGTAAGTCCAGTCTTTACCTTCTAAATTAATGCAATCTTCTATATAAAAATCTTTGTAATAATTTAAATATTTTGAGCCATAAAGCACGATATTTACAAGTTCTTCATATCTTGCTTTTGCGTTATTGGTATCTTTTAGATTGACACTTGCTTTTGACTTTTTCCTTGCCGCTCTTGTATAACCATCAATACTAAAGTCTATAAATTTTACTAAAGCTTTTTTGTCATGCTTAACTCCCACTTCAAACACATAAATAGCTGTTTGCACGCTTGATTTTCCTACAAATAAATCATTTGGCATTTTGATACTTGCTAAAAGGCTTGAATGCTCTAAAATATTTTTAGTATAGGGAAGCCCATTGCCACTTCCAGCATTTTCTTGGATAATTACGACTGCTTTGCCTTTTTGCATTCTTTTTAATGCTCTATCTACAAAAATAAAGCCTTTGCCCTCTGCAGAATAAGGAGGATTTAGCAAAAAGACATTGGCTGGGAAACTTTTGCCTTTTTTATCACCTTGCTCGTAGTTGCCCTCATATTCTTTCAAACTATCTTTATGTAACAAATTTGCACTGCCATCATCAAGCAAGATCATATTTAAGATTCCAAGTAGATAAATATCAGTGCGTTTTTCTATACCTAAGAGTTGATAAGCTTTGATGTGAGCGATTTTTTCTTCTTTTTCTTGTGGGCTTTTGATATTTTCGCAATCTTTTATCATTGCATTCATTGAAGAGATAAGAAAAGCTACTGAACCTGTCGCATAGTCCCACACAAAAGAATCTTTATTTACTCTTGCAAGTGCTACCATAAGATCTACGACATATCTAGGTGTAAGCACGACATCGTTTTTTTCATTATCTGGCACTTCTAACCATTTGGTAATGGAGTTAAAAAGTCTTCCGGCAATATCTGCGTTTTTTAGCTTTTTTACAAGTGGCAAGATATTATCAAGCACTTGGATATAGATTTTTTTCAGTGGGCTTTCATCACTTGAGTGTAAAAGCTCATTGGTATAGGATTTTACATTATAAAGTTTAGAATGGATAAAGGCTTTTTCTAAATCGTTGATAACGAGATTAATTTTTTCTTGTGGCAAGTTTTTGTAGCTTAAAAAATCTTTGATTTTATTTAGAAAGATTTGTCCGTCATTTGTGTATTGTCCTTCTTGTCCTTTTAGCTCGTCTAATTTTAGTGGTGCGATTTTATCAGACACCCCTTGAGCTGCCATAATCATACCTACAAGCAAGGCTACTCTATCATTGGGGCTAATATTTAATAAGCTATCGTGCATAAATTGATTGAGTGTATTAAGTTTAGATTCTGTATCGCTTTCAAGCTCTTCAATAGCTTTTGCCTTTTCTTCATCGCTTAGATTGATAGAATCTATTTTAAGCATTAAATCATCTAAATATTCTTTTGATAAACAACTTAAATCTTTAAAATCGCCTATTTTTTTAGGAATGCTTAAATTTTCACGATTTAAGTAATAAAGGGCGTATTCTATTTTAGGTTCTTTATCACTCCATTAACTCCTATTGCAATGACTTCATCATAGCTATGTGTATAATCAAGTATCGCATTAGCATAATGCACCGCACCATTTAGGGCGTATTCTTGGATATTTTTATAATAGGGTTTATTATCTTTGGTGGTATTTTCTATCTCTTCATCTTTAAATTTGGCAAGTTTGTTTTTTTAAGCCTTTTGCTTCTATCATAATAGGAATAGTTCTTAGTGTTTTTGTTTTAATTAATAATTTTATATCAGGATAATTTTTGCCATCTCCGCCACTTTTGCTTGGAGCTTTTGTAAGTGCTTCGTCAATTTCTGTGTTGATACCTTGTGTTTTTGCATAATAGGGAATTTTTAGAGTGTTAAGCTGTGATTTTATACTATCTTCAACAATTTCTTCTATAGAGTTCATTTATGTCCTTATTGAGTGCATGTATATTTCAAGTCAGTATTTTAATATCTTTTAGCTTATAATAAGTGGCTATTTTAAGTGCGTAGGATAGATTTTAAAGCAAAGAGACATAAAGCCCTAAGCTTTAAAGTTAGAGTTTCTTAAAACTTGCTTTACTTTGCTAAATTCAGCAAAAACTCCGCTGTTTTTACATCTCTATGATCGCAGATGATATAAGGGTTTTGAGAGATTTTAGAGATAGATTCCATATCATTAGAATCTAGACTAAAATCAAACACAGAGATATTCTCCACCATTCGCTCTTTGCTTAGAGTTTTTGGGATTACTGCGATTTCTCTTTGTATTAGCCATCGTAAAATCACTTGCGCTATGCTTTTATTATATTTTTTAGCGACATTTTTTAGAATCTCATTTTCAAAGATTCCATTTTGTCCCTCTGCAAAGGACGCCCAAGACTGCATAGTTACACCTAGATTTTTCATACTCTCTTCAAAGTCAAATCGTGGCAAAAATGGGTGGCATTCTACTTGATTGAGTGCTGGTTTTACTTCATTGTTAAAGCAAAAATCTGTAAGTTTGTCAGGGTAAAAATTACTTACACCAATAGAATTTATAAGCCCTTCTTTTTTAAGCTCGCACAAGACTTCCCACGCACCATAACTATCGTTAAATGGCTGGTGGATAAGATATAAATCAACAAAATCTAGTCCTAATTTTTGCAAAGATTCCATAAATGCAGCTCTTGCATTCTTGCGACTAATATTATTTATCCAAAGCTTTGTAGTGATAAAAAGCTCATTTCTAGCTACTCCACTTGCCTTTATCGCTGCACCTACTGCTTCTTCATTGCCATAAATTGCTGCTGTATCAATAAGGCGATAACCCACATTTAAAGCATCTTCTACGCACCTCTGCGTCTCTTTTGGATCGATTTGGAATACACCATAGCCTAAAATTGGCATTTTATTTCCGTCATTTAAAGTAATTGTTTGCATAAAAATCCTTTTGATTAAAATTGTGCTAGAATTTTAAATGATACAGGTTATAATGTCAATACGAAAAATAAAGTAAGATACTAACTAAAATGAGTGTATAAAACTTTCACAATACCTAAAGGGAGATTCTATGGAGAAAAATAAAAAAATAGAGAAAAAAGACAAAAAGTTTGATTTTAATGGTGGTGTTTTTAACTACACACTATCGCTTATCGCTGGTAAATACAAGATGAGTGTTTTATACATCCTATATCGTTGCGAAATAGTGCGTTATAATGAGCTAAAGCGGTATTTACAACCCATATCTTTTAAAATGCTAACCAACACACTAAGAGAGCTAGAAAACGATGAGCTTATTATCCGCAAAGAATACCCACAAATCCCACCAAAGGTAGAATATAGTCTATCAAGCAGAGGACAAAGCCTAATTCCTATCTTACAAGCGATGTGTGATTGGGGAAATAAAGATTTATCAAGTTCTAATTAACAAATTAATACCTATTCTTCAAAGCCCATTTGACTAGTAAAACTAATACCGGCACTTCTACAAGCGGTCCAATAATCGCCCCAAAACTCTGTAGTGAAGCAATCCCAAAACTTGCAATGCAAATTGCAATAGCAAGCTCAAAATTATTACCACTTGCACTAAAGGAAATCAAGCAAGTTTTTTAATCTATCTTGCTCTTACGCGAAATAAACCAAGAAAAGAAAAACATACACACAAAATACAAAGTAAGTGGCAACGCAATCCTTAGTGCATCTAATGGCAAGCTAAATATCACATCTGATTTATAAGAACACATCATAAAAATAGTAAAAAGCAATGAAATAAGCGTAATAGGACTAATAGCTTCTAAAAATCTTTCTTCATACCACATATTACCTTTTGCCTTTATCAAAATAACTCGGCTTAAAAAACCTAAAACAAAAAGGGATTCCAAGATAGATAAATACATTTTTGCTAATTGAAGCAATACTAATATCTACACTAGAGTTTTCTAACTTTACTACTAGAATGGAAGGTAAAAATTCAAGATAAAATAAGCCAAGATTCCAAAAAATAGAATCTGAAATACACTATTGAAAGCTACAAGAGCACTTGTGTATTCTCTATTTGCCCCTGCTAGATAACTCCATACAACGACCATAGCCACACATCTAGTAAGTCCGATGATAATCACTCCTTGCATATATTCTGGGCTATCTTTTAAAAATATATATGCTAGAGCAAACATCAAACTTGGTCCAACAATCTAGTTTTAAAAGAGTGAAAAAGCTAGAATCTTTTTATCATCAAAGACTTGCAACATTTTTGCATACTCGACTTTTGCCAAAGGTGGATACATCATAAAATAAGACAAAAGACTAGAAGCATATTAAGCGAGTTGTATTCAAAAATAGCCCAAAATTATTTACATTTGGCACAAAATATCCAAAAGCTAATCCAGCAAGAATTGCTAAAAATATCCAAAGACTAAGAAATCTATCTACTATTCCTAACATATAAAACCTTTTAATGAATTTGTCTGTATTGCTCTTAATAGGCTATCAAGTTTAGTATCTAATGTTTTAATCACTTCCTTGAAAGCCTCATAATCTTTTCCGCTTGGGTCTATAAGCTTAAAGTCAAAATAATATCGTGCTTTTAAGCTTGGACAGACTACATTACAACTTATACTTATAGCTATATCTATACCACTAGGCAAGGATTCTATAAGTTTTGCATATTGATCTTTCATATCAATTTTATATGGTTCTTTTAAGTTTTATGGCTTGTGGATTTACTTCTCTTGAAGTGTCGCTTCCTGCTGAAAAAACTTCTATATCTAGCCCTAATTCTTTTGCTTTGTACTTTGCTAGCGCTTCTGCCATTTGAGAGCGACAACCATTATGCACACAAATAAATGCTAGTTTCATTTTTCCTCCAATTCGCACGAGATTTTTACTAAAGGTGGAAGGGATACATTGAGCTCTTTTATAGCCTCTAAACACTGAAGATGAAAGAGGGATAAATACTCCTTTATCTTATAATATGCCCAAGTGCCTTTACGTCTAACTTCTAAAAATCCAGAATCTTTTAATATTTTTAAATGGCGTGAGAGGCGTGATTGAATCATATTTAAAGAATTTTGCAAATCACATACGCAAAGTTCACCATTTTGAGCCAAAAAGGCTAGTATTAGCACCCTACTTTCATCATTTAACGCTCCGATGATATTTAAAAATTTATCCATTTTACCTCCTTTATAAAACATAAATAAGACTTCCAAAGCCAATTGCAATAAATAAGATAAGCCCTACAAAAAGTGCTAGAAAGTTTATTCTAAACATACCTTTCAATAAAATAAGTTCAGGAAGAGAACACCCAGCACCTGCTATTAAAAAGCTAAAAATCACACCTTCATTGACACCTGCTTCAAGCAATACCAAACCAATAGGGATAATCGCCTCCACTCTAATGTAGAGCAAGATTCCAATCAGTGCTGCTAGAATAATACTTAAAATGCCAAAATCACTTAGAGAATCTTGCAAAAAGTCTTGTGGCACAAATCCGTGTATAAAAGCTCCAATCCCCATACCTATGGCAATGTATGGAATAAGCTTTTTATAATCTTTAAAAGATTGCAATAAAATTTCTTTAAAACTTAATTTATCTTTAAGTATGTTATCACAGCAGCCTGTGTTTGCATTTTTACTCTCACCACAACAACTTTGAGTTTTTTTGATACTAAAAGAAGTGATTTTGGCAGGATTTTGAGCTTGATTATTAGCAGAAAATGATAAAGTATTTGTGCTTTTAAAATCCTCTTTTAAAAATTTTTGCGTATCTAGTTTTTGGATTAAAATGGAAATAATAAAAATAGCAACAAACAAAAAAGTACTATATATAAAAGTAATTTGCCACCCAAAAGATACAAAAAGCATAGCAATGATAATGGGATTAATTAAAGGTGAGGTAAATAGATAAGCAATACACACGCCAAAGGCTACATTTGTATTTAAAAATGCACGAAATAATGGAATGGTAGAGCAAGAACAAAAAGGAGTAAGAGCACCAAGAAGCATAGCTTTAAGATAGCTAGAATAAGAATCTTCGCTTAGGTGTTTTTCAAAAACATTCTTGCATTTATGATTAATAAAGCTAACAACAGCAGAGATAGCAATAAAGAGCAAAGAAAGCTCGATAAAATAAACACAAAATAGCTTAAGCGATTCTAATAATTTTACTTCCACAACAAATTACCTCCTAAAATTTTATAGAAACATAACATATTTATATCAATATATCAATATATATTGATATAAATAATTTAAAAATTTACATATTACTTTTATAATACAATTAATACAATGCTATAATACAATGCTAAATTCAACAAGGAGTATTATGGATACACAATTTGATGCAATTATCATTGGTTCTGGGCTTGGTGGTTTAAGCTGTGCAGCTACGCTATCAAAGGCTAATAAAAAAGTGCTAGTCTTGGAACAACACAGCTTAATTGGTGGATGTGCTACTTGTTTTAAGAGAAAAGGTATGCTTGTAGATGCAGGACTGCATGAAATGGATTTTGGTACACAAAAACGAGATATGAAACACGCGATTTTCAAACATCTTGGACTTGATAAAAAACTAGATCTTATCACACTTCCTAGTGCATGGAGTATCATAGAGCAAGATAAGCCAAATGAGATTCTAACAATCCCACATGGCAATACAAAAGAAGCACTTATTACAGCATTCCCACATGAAAAAGAAGGTATTGAAAAATATTTCAAAAAGATTGCTTTTCAAGGCTTTTTAGTTAGAAGTTTCCCATTTGATATGAAATTTTTAGACTTTTTCTTTGCACCACTAACTACACTTATATTCTTTGCTTACAATATGGTGCGTAATAAAAGTGTGGGCGAAGTGCTAGATTCGTGTATAAAAGATCCTAAGCTAAAGAGAATCCTAAATATCAATATCTCCTATTATCATCATAATCCATTTAAATTTATTTGGAGTTATCACGCTATGGCACAAAACAACTACTACAATAAAGGTGTATATATAAAAGGTGGCTCACAAAAGCTTTCAGATACACTTAGTGAGATAGTTAGAGAAAATGGCGGTGAAGTGAGGGCAGATTCTGATGTAGTAGAGATTTTATGTGATGATAAGAGTGCAAAAGGTGTAAAATACATAGATAAAAAGACTAAAGAAGAAATCGTAGTCTATGCAGATACAATCATCGCAAATTGCGATCCACATATCGTCTATACCAAGCTTTTAAACCTAAAACCAAATGAATATAAAAAAGATTCTAGACTTACAGAGGATTTTAGGCTTACCTCATCGCTTATCTCACTCTATATGATATTTGATAAGAATCTAAGCGAGATCTATCCAAATATGGACTACTCTACTTTCCTTGTAGATGACAAATATTTTAATCGCCCTTTTGATGAAACTTGTGCAGATTCTGCAAATACACCAATAGAATGCCGTGATTTTGCCTTTGTAAATTACTCAAAAATTGATAGCGGGCTAAGCGATAGAGATGATAGATATCTTGGTGTTGGTGCGGTGTATAGCTATTATGAAGAATGGGATAATTTAGATAAAGTTGCCTATAAAGCTAAAAAGCAAGAACTCCAAGATGCACTAGTGAAGCGATTAGAGAGCGTGTATCCTAATATTATGGAGCACTGTATCCATATAGAGCTCGCCACGCCAAAGACGATTGAGCGCTACACACGCACAAGAAAAGGTGTGATTTATGGATACGATCAAGATAATGAAGGCTTTATTGGTAGAGAGAGGTTTAAATCAAAGAGTATCAAGAATCTCTACTTTGCTTCTAGCTTTGGCTTCCCAGGTGGTGGATTTACCGGTGCGATTTTAGGCGGATATAGAACCGCAAGAAAGATTTTAGATCCCTATTTTTATGCAAAAAGGATTACATTATGTGTGATCTTTGGCACCGCAGTTGGTATTGGGATAAGTGCATTAATAAAAATGATATAAGGAAAAGTGCATGAATTTTAAGATAATTGGCTGTTTTATGATTAGTGCTGGTTTTGCATTTACAAATGATATAAATGGTATCTATCTTTTACCAAAAGATTCTAAAGATAAACAAAGTGTGGTAGAGATTTTTAGCAAAAATGAGACATTTTATGGTGTTGGATTTGCAACTGCAGATGGAATTAGCAATGAGCTAGATTCTAATAATCCAGATAAAAACCTACAAAATCGCCCCATTCGTGGCAGTGTATTTTTAAATATGAAGTGTAATAATAATGAATGCAATGGCAAGATCTATAGCTTTGAAAAAGGCAAAACCTATCCAATTAAAGCTATGCTAAAAAATAACGCATTAGAAATAAAAGTAGATGTGCTTTTTGGTCCTACGCTTATTTGGCAAAAGCTCGACAACACACAAGCAGCAAAATATGATGATAGACGATTAGATGTAAATACACTTGAATTGATGCAATAGTGCAATTAGACTTAGCTTTACAATTATTTTCATTATGTGTTAGCAAGAATCTTTTAAGGAATTTATACTCCATTAAAGCTAACTTTTAGGAGTTATAAGCCTTGGTTTAGGGTGTTCATTATCACGCTTTTAACATTTTGTCTATTTTTAAAGTCTTAAAATCATTATTTATACAGTGTTATCATCAATTTTTTTAAGGCTTATTTTTTTGATTCACCTTGTATTTTACTCTTTTTGCCCTTCTATCTCTCTTATCACCCTAGCAGGATTTCCACCTACGATTACATTACTTGGCACATTTTTAGTTACCACCGCACCCGCTGCAATTATGGAGTTATCTCCTATGCTAACACCTGGGCAAATAGTAGCATTTATGCCTATCCACACGCGATTACCGATATTTATGGGCTTGCAAAATGTAGTCGCGCGATTAAAAGGATTGATATCGTGATTTATCGTCGTTAGACACACTTTGGGTGCGATATATACATCATCGCCTATATTTATCCCGCCCCTATCCATAAAGGTGCAAGAGGAGTTTATAAACACATTTTTACCAAAATTAATATTCCGCCCAAAGTCCGTGAAAAAAGGCGGAAGAAGCCAAAGAGTAGAATCTACTTCTCTACCCATAAGCTCACTTAGGATTTCTCGCACCTGCTCTTCATCATGATAGCTACTATTTAGTTTTGCTATACAAATTTGTGCGTGTTTTATTAAAGGTAAAAGTTCTTTTTCAAATTCTTCGCCCTTATTTTCCACACCAAGCCCTGCTAAATCCCGCTTTAACAAACTCATTTTTTGCATTTTATTCCTTCACAATCTTTACCTTAAAATCACTCTTTTGTGCTTTTAAAGATTCTAAACTCCCCTGCACTTTGCCCAAATACACCAAATCATCGCTTGCATTTTGAAGCTCATAAAAGATTCCGATATTTCCCCACGGCACATAGTAGAATAAATCCCCAATTTGAGGCTTATACGCACTGCTTCCTTTTGCATTTAGCGCTTGTGGTAAGTGTGCGATTTTTTCTTTACCTATAAAATCGCTAAAATCTAACTCCATAGGAAGAGAGTTATAAAACTCTCTTGAAGCCTCGTTTTGCTCTAACATTACAAGTAGTTCCTTGTTATTAAAAAATAATTTTATTTGCATGTCTACTCCTAGTAAAAATGTGTTTGCAAGTATTAAAAGATATAAAAACTTTTGCATTACAATCCCTTATTTGTATTTTTGGAATTATAAAGGATGAGAGCAACTCTAAGTCAAGAGGAAATAATACAAATTTGGAATTATTTGCTTTTCTCTCTTAATTCTTTTATGTCTTTGCATTAAATACTTTGTGGGTTTAGCTCATCAATACCAGCTTCTATCATTCGTGTACAAATCTCTAATTTGTGTTCTAGCTTTTCTTTATAGATTTGTAGATTCTTCATATCTTCTTGTATTTTTTTATATTTTTTTCTAAAAGCTTCTTGCGTCTAGGCACGGTTTCAAGCCCTTTTGGAAAAAGATATGCATACTCTTAATATCCTTAATGCTCATACAATTTGGTGGCAACAATCCACCCAAAGCACCCATTGCAAATATTTTTCACTAAAATACTGCACGCCATTTTCATCTTTCTCTACATAAGGAAACACGCCCTTATCTGCCCAAAATCTTAGTGTCCTGCTAGTGGTACCGGTTTTTCTTTCTACTTCTATAATTGTGTAAGCTGTATTGTTCTTTTATAGATTATTGTTGCCATTGTTTGTCTAGCTCATTTTTGATTTGTTCTTTTTCGCTGCTACCAATTGTATGCAATCGCAGCAAAGATATATTACATTTTTTGCAAATACTATTTTTTATTATATCCCTTTGATATTGCTTGCTTTTTTCATTATGAAAAGCATAGCCATCTACTTCTATCGCAAGTAAAAATTCTTTATTCATTGTATAATAAATAACAAAATCAATGTGTAAGCGCAGAGTTAAGATAATTTTGCTCTTGTTTATTTAAAGATGAAATATTTTTGATAAGCAATCCAAGTCAAACATGAGCAGCAACTTTTAAACTCGGATAATCTTTTAAAATGTCTAAAATTGCATGATAGGCAAGATTTTCAGAATCATATATAGAAATTCTCTTTTTGTTTTTTAGATAAGCTTCCCTTGCTTCTTTGTTAGCATTATAAAGCAAATCAAAAATTGAATTTATACTACTTTGAGTAACTTCAAAATTATTATATTGGATATAACGCATAAAATCAGCTACATTGCTTTGAGTATTAAGAATCTCGCTATTAGCTACAAGATACAAAAAATTCTTTGCCCTCGTGATTGAGACATTAAGCATTTTGGGAACATCTACAAAATTACTAAGTTGATTATCAACAAGGCTAATAATAATGCATTCTTTTTCTCTGCCTTGATATTTATGCACGGTATCTACTTGTATATTTTTACTATCTTTGTCAAGATGTCGTTCTAACTCCTCTTTTTGTCTTTTATAGGGCGTTATGATGCCTATATCTTTAGAAGAAGCTTTGTGATGTAGTGCAGGAATAAGCTCTTTTGTGATAACTTCAATTTCTCTTAGATTGTAATGCTCTCGTGCATGGTTGCCTTTAGGTGTAAGTATTGCTTTTATGACATCTTTTTGATTTTTATCTTCAGAAAAAATAAGCAATTCATCGTTATAGAATTTTTTATTAAAAAATCCAATAATTTTGGGATGACAACGATAATGCTCTTTCAGTAAAACTCTTGGAGTATTATTTAGGGCTTTTGTTATTGAATCCAAAAAGCTATGGGTGAGATAATTACAAGCTTCTTCAATTTTAAATTCTTTATTGATTTTTTCTACCTCTTCTATAATATTAGTATCAACAATGCAAGAGAGTTGCTTTTTATCACCGACAATAACGGCCTTCTTAGCGATACTTAAAGCCAATACTCCTGTGAGTATATCTACCTGTGAGCTTTCATCGATAATGATGTAATCAAATAAGGCATCATTCATATTTAGTGAATTTACAATAGAATGCGTCGTGCTAAAAACTATAGGATATGCTTGCAAAAAATCAGCACTATTTATATATAAATCTTCAATAGTAAAAACTTTTCTCTCTTCTTTGTATCGTAAGGCTAAAGCATTTTTTAAAAACTTCATAGAAAAATCTTGTAAATCTTTTATTGTCTTTTTAGTATTTAAACTTACAAGCTTTTTTTCGCATAGATTAATGCTTTTTTCTAACTCATTAATTGAATTGGTATAAAAGTAAGATTCTAAGGTTTGTAAAATACTCTCTTTTGTGTTTTTTAAAAAGTCAAAATTAACCAATCGATCTAAAAATACGAGTTTTAGTTTATGTAAAAAGAAATATTTGGCACTTCTTAAAGTACGATTTTTATTTTTAAAATTTTTGAAGACAATATATTTGAAAGCTTTGGAAGATTTTTGGCATGTGTAAAATGAGCATACTTAGCTTGTATTTTAAAATCACTTAAAAGCTCTTTTTCTTTGGCTTTTTTTATTTTGCAAGAAAAATATTTCTTGAATGCTAGAATTAAGGCTTTTTATATGGTGTAAAATAGTGTTGTTTTCTTCTGTGGTGTTAAGATGTTTGGGTGTTTTTGGTTGATTATTGATAAAAGATTCCTTATTGTCTTTATTGCCTAATGTAGCACATAAATAATCAAGTTCATAGCTTTGAAGTTTTTCAAAAACATTTTGTGTTACTGCATTATTATTAGAAACAACAGCGATACTTTTACCTTGCACGATGAGATTAGCGATAATATTCAAAATAGTTTGTGTTTTACCAGTGCCAGGAGTCCCTCTATTATACTAATTTGGGAATTTAGTGCATTTTGAAGGGCGGTATATTGAGATTGATTAGCACCAAATGGAAATAATAAGTAATCATTTTTATTAGATATGGCATTATTTTGCTTTGTCAAATACGCGTATAAAGCAGAATCTTTTTTAATATTTTTAATTTTTCTATAGTGGTATTCAAGCAAGGAAGTGTCGTTTTCTGGCATTATGATTTTTTTGTGCAATGCGTTGCAATAATCAAAAATATTGGCACTGGGCAATATTTTTGTATCTTCATTTACACGAAATAACTCATTGCTTCCATCATTAAAAAATACTTTAACATATTTTCCAAATTGAACAATAAGTTTAGTATTGCACACTATTGTATCACTAACATAATGTGTAGACAACAACTTGGCTTATCAAAAATTTCACAATTTTAAACCATAACTATAAACTTTTTCTGATCCATTAAAAGTAATCAATATAGCATTATCTTGTTTTTGAAATGAAGTAACTTCATATGTTTTATCTTTTTCTTTAATAAGAATTAGAAATTTTTTCACATCCATGTTGCACACCTTAAGATTCTTTTACTAACTTATAAGATTTTTACAGGTTGTAAAAAATTATTTTGTCACAGCAATCAAGCCCCTTTAAATGTAAGTTCATCAAGTGCACTTATCGCATTTAAAGCCCTTGGATAGCCAATATAAGGCACAAGTGCTGCGATGATATTTAGCAAATCTTCCCTACTTTGACCCATATTAAGATTGCCTTGCATATGGGCTTTTACTTGGATTTCTGCCCCACCAAGTGAGATAAGATACACAAGCGTTAAAAGCTCTCTAGTTTTAATATCAAGCCCTGTGCGTGTGTAATAATCTCCAAAGCAATTTGCACTTAAAAAATCATTCATAAAGGCTTTATCCTTAGGGCTAGATTCTATCATTTTGGTAATATTTGCCTCTCCAAAGATCTCATTTTGTGCTTCCCTGCCCTTTTGCTTGCGATTTTCTTCTGTGGTTGTGCCTTGTGGTTCTAGTGGCATTTCAATCCCTAATTTTTCAAATACATCATTACAAAGGCTTAAAAAATCGCGTACCTTAGCAAAGCCCACATAAGGCGTAGATTGATAGATCATTTCTTTGATAGCAATAGGGCTTATATCGTGATTTATCGCTCCTTTAAGCAAGGTTTTAAATTCTATTTTCCCACCTGTTGCAAGGCTTGAAGCAAGTGTGATTAAAAAATACTTTTCTTTAGGCAATTTTGCTTTTGCAAAGCTTTCTCCAAAAGTAAAGTTAATGTGATTAGTAAAAAACTCCTTATCACTTGCAAAAAGTGCATCTTTCTTTGCTCCACCTAAAAGCTCTTCATAAATTTCTCTTGCCTTTTGTCTTAATTGCATAGTTTTCTCCTTAATATTTGCAAAAATCCTTTGCGGAAGCATACTTATAATCCCAAGTGCCGCGCAAAGCTGTAAAAATTTTCTCCTATTTTGCATACTTTAATTCTGTTCTCCTTAATAAATTTTAAAATTATAAATGATGATAGTTGCTCTAAGTCAAGCATTTAGTGTAAAAATATAAAATTACCCACAATTTTTAAACTTTAAATAAAGGCTTTTTATGAATACTTTTAGTATTGCTTCGGTGCGAGAAAATCCAAATATTTTAGAATCTAGCATTGCATTTTTTCAAGATAAATGGGCGGATACAAACTCAATGAAAATGTATGAACACGCGATCTCTAGCTCCCTACACTCTGATAATTTCTTCCCGCAGTGGTTTGTAGGCACAATAGAATCTAAAATTATGGCGTGTTGCGGGATCATTAACAATGACTTTATTAGCCGAGGTGATCTCTATCCGTGGCTATGTGCGCTCTATGTGGAGGAAGAGTATAGAGGCAATGGCTATGCAAGAAAGATGATAGCACACGCTAAGAGTGCGTGTAAAAATGCTGGGTTTAAAAAGCTCTATCTTTGCACGCATTTGGAGGATTTTTATGAGCGGGTTGGCTTTAGCTTTTTAGATTATGGTTATCACCCATGGGGCGAGAAAAGTAGGATTTATGAAAGCTTGGTGTAAAAAGTCTCTATCTGAAATTACAATTAGCACAGCTAAGACAAATACAGCAAGCGAGATTCTATGCTAAAATATAAAAATATCTTCTATATTAAGATTTACATATTTGTATCAATAAAACTTTTTAGCCTCTGATATATTTCTCTATTTCGATTTTGTATATCTTCTTGTAGCCAACTATGATTTGTGCGTTCCCCTAAATCTCTAACTTCAGTTAGATTCTCACATTTTTTATACTCTTCTTGCTTTTTAGCAAAGAAATTTTCAAGACATTTTATGTTACTTGCCTTTGGTAGTAAAATTTTATTACCAATCTGATTTAAATATTGCGCGTGAGTTTCCTTATCCCAACCATTAAAATTTGCATTTTGCCATTGCTTTGGTAAGATATGCTCCACTTGTAATTCAAAATTTTCTATATCATCGCTGAAATTACTATACAAATAAGCATAGAGAAATAAAAGATATTTTGCCTTTTGAGCGTTAAATTGTCTTGCTATCTCGCAAAAATTCTCAAAATTAGGAATATTATATTTTAGGCTTTCAAATGTATCGTGTTTTATCAAAGCGACATTCATTTTAAACACAAGCTCCTTAGTTTTGTCATTAGTCCCTGCATTATTTAAAAATAAAAGCGTAATATTTTTTAAAAGTACTGGGAGATATTTATCAAAATCTTGACTAAATCGCTCTTTATCTTCTATAGATTCTCTATTTTTCCACACCAAACAGCTTACAAATGATTTCCACGAATCATTTTGGAAAATATCTAAGATTCTCATATATCTGCAAGCTTTATTACTAAGATAGCCTGAAGGAGTAAGCCAAAAATCAATAAGAATTTTTAAAAATGGTATAGTCTCATCTTTATAAAGTCAATCTTTATGTGCCCCATAATTTACCTTTTTATCCTTTTTGGTAAAAAAATTAATCACACTTGGTGTGGTAGTATCAAAGTCTGGCTCTTGCGCGCGAATAATATGCATATACTGCAAAAATAAAAAATCTAAACTCTTTACTCTATTACTTGATTCTATCTTTGTCTCTAGCTCTTTCCATTCATTGGCAAACTCTTGCTTTTGTGAATCTTTTTTATTTTTATAAATATAACCTTTTAGTATATCTGCATTTGATAGTGGTTTGCCTCTTGAATTTAGCGTGTTAAATATAGTCATCGCAGATTCTTGACTATCACACACCACAAGCAATATAAAAAGTCGCTTTGCTAAAAACATTTTACAAAATTTCTCATACTGCATCGTAGCATCGATTTTCATATTTTCTATTTTGCTATAAAAAAATAGGAAATTCTTAGCATATTTTGAGTTTGATTTTTTAAGGCTTTCCATATCTATACTTGGTTGCAGAAGTGCCCTTAATATTGCATTATTAGAATCTGTAATTACCTTGCTTATTAGGCGAATCTTACTAAACTCTAAACCCTCATCTAAATCATACTCCCAAATACATTTCCCAAAGCCATTGATATAATCTTCCTTTGCACCCTCTTTTTTCAGCCACTCATAAAAAGCCCTAAAAAGCAAAGTAAAAGTTGTGATTCTCTGTTGTCCATCAATGATTTCAAGCTCACTCTTTTCATTTTTATATGCAACAATCTAACCTAAAAATACTCTTTCATACCTTCCTCATCACCAAAAACACTCACCACATCATTCCAAAGTGCTTCACACTCATTATCATCCCAGCTATACGCCCTTTGATACTCTGGAATAACAAACCTTATCCCATCATCTCCTAAGAGTTTAAAGATAAATTCTTTTTTAGCTTCAAACTGCATATCTGCTTCCTTGCATAATTTTAAAATAACAAATATATTATCATTTTTTTTACTTAAACATGGATAACATTGCAACTTCTAGTGTTATAATTTCGCCAAAACCACTAGGGGTGTTACTCCATTAGAATCCAAATAAAAGTAATATTCCATAGTGCAAAATTGCAAATTTAAGAACTTGGGCGAGATATGCAAAGTAAAAATATAGGCTTTATACTCATTATCCTTGGTGGGATAGTTGAAGTGTTTTGGGTAAGCGGGCTAAAGTATGCTGATAGTCTTTGGCTTTATATCCTCACAGGCATTGGGATTATGTTTTCATTTACCGCGATGATTACAGCGTGTAAGAGTGTGGAGGTAAGCGTAGCATATGCGGTGTTTGTAGGCATTGGCACGGCTGGTGTGGTGATGGCTGAAATGCTATATTTTGGAGAGAGATTTGATATATGGCGTGTTGGGCTTATTTGTGTGCTACTTGTTGGCGTGATTGGGCTAAAGCTTATAAGCAAAGAAGGTGATAAAGAAATGATAGAGGAATTCTCCCACGATCTGGGGCTTGATGAACTTACTAAAAATAATCAAAATACTTAAATCTATGTAAT
The DNA here is from genome assembly GCA_944323755.1 of uncultured Helicobacteraceae bacterium. GTDB lineage: Bacteria > Campylobacterota > Campylobacteria > Campylobacterales > Helicobacteraceae > NHYM01. Next base: position 254,452 of record CALUTR010000001.1, on the reverse strand, counting down.
GGAATCTAATAAGGAAACAAATGGCTTCAAGTAAAGGATTTTTAGAGTTTGCGCTAGATCAACTATCCCCCTTAGAAGATATAAGCTATCGTTATATGATGGGTGAGTATGTGATATATTATAAGGGCTATATATGTGCTTGGGTGCTTGATGATAGGCTTTTTGTGAAACCAACAGAGCACAATCAAACATACTACGACTTACATCACATCACACCAACTTACGAGCAGCCATATAAAGGCAATAACAATAAATGGATACTTGTCAATGAAATCGAAAATAGTGAGTTTGTGGTAAATCTCATAAAACACATTGCCAATAACGCGCCTCAATCCAAAAAAAGAAGAAAAAAATAATGCTTTCATGGATATATTTATTTTTGGCTGGGTGTATGGAGATTGTAGGTGTATTTGTGATGAAGCAATTTGTGCTAACAAAGCGTAAAATATTCTTGCTTGCTATTGCGTTTCAGTTTATGCTTAGCTTTGGGTTTTTAAGCCTTGCTATGCGTGAGATTCCTATGGGGACAGCTTATGCGATATGGACAGGTATTGGTGCAAGTGGTGGTGTAGCAATTGGGATTTTATTTTTTAAAGAATCTAAGTCGTTTTTAAAGCTATTTTTTATCTTTCTTATTATTACTTCAAGTGTGGGATTAAAACTACTTAGCTAGTTTCAATTTTGCTTTATAGATTCATAAAAGACTTTACCTTCTATAATCTTTACTATTTGGATTTAGAAAATCGACACCAGTCTCTATCATCTCACTATAAAGATCTAGCTTGTATTTTAGCTTTTCTTGCACTTTTTGCAAATTTTGCATATCTTCTTTGATTTTATTGTATTGTTTTTCTAATAACTCTCTGCGTCTTGGGGCAGTCTTAATTCCTTTTGGAAATAAATAAACATATTCTTTTATATCCTCCAAACTCATCCCTGTAGAGCGCAGACACGCCACCCACTCAACCCAACCTATATCTTTATTGCTAAAATACTTTACACCATTTTTATCCCTTTGGATAAATGGGAAAAGCCCCTTTTTTGCCCAGAATCTAAGTGTATGAGAACTTATATTTGTCTTTTTCTCCACCTCAATAATCGTATAAGCCATTGTCTCTCCTTATTATCATTCTTACAGTCTTTTTATAAAAATCTCTTGCAAATCTTTTATATTTTTATCATAAATGCTTTCAAAAACCAAAGGCTCCAAGTATTTCATATCCGCGTACAATGCACTTGCCTTCATAAGCAAAACATCTTTTGATATTAATTGATATAAATTCTTATGCGCTTACACTCCTAAAACACACGCTAAAACTAAGCCTCTTACTAGCTTCACTCTTGCTCTCTTGCCTCTTTTAGTGCATTCTTATATTCTTCATCACTGACTAATTCTAACCACTCTACATTTTTGCCATTGATTTCACTTGTAAGTGCGATATGTGCTCCAGCACTTGTATTGCTTGCTCCGTGAAAATGCTTCACTCCCACAGGACAACTTATCACATCGCCTTTTTTAGTAATTAGGGCTTTTTGTCCTTCTGCTTTTGTGATGATTTCGCCTTCTGTTACGATTAGCGTTTGTCCTTTAGGGTGAGTATGCCACGCACTTCTAGCACCTTTGCTAAATTCCACTAATCCCCCGCTAAAATCCCTCCACTCGTTTGCCTTAAACATCATTTCTACTTTAACTTCGCCGCTAAAGATTTTAGCATCTCCCTTAAAGCTTCCGTGAGTTCCTGCCTTTTCTATTATCTGCATATTTTCTCCTACACTAGCAAGGGCAAAAGTCCCGCTAAGCATTAATAGACATAAAAACTTTTTCATTCTCTTTCCTTATTTTAAATTCGCTTTAAAAAATTGCGCAATTTTACTAAAAGGGATTTTTTCAATATTATCATACAAATCCACATGGTTAGCATTTTTTACTATAAAAAGCTCTTTATTATCGCCTTTTAGATTTTTAAAAGCATCTTCGCTAAAATACCTACTATGTGCGTTTTCTCCGTGAATAAGGAGCACTGCTGAATTTATTTCATCGCTAAATTTAAGAATAGGAGCGTTGATAAATCCAAGCGATGAGGTGGTATTCCATGCACCATTTGAATTAATCGATCTTTGATGAAAGCCTCTTTTAGTCTTGTAGTATTCCCAATATTCTTTTACAAACTTTGGTTCATTTCCACTAAGTTTATCCGGCAATGGAGCTGACATGTTAAAAGCACCATTTTTAAAATCTTTTGTGCGAATTTCATTTAGCTTTTTCTTTAGCTCGTATCTTGCTTGTTTATCTAGGCTATCATTGTATCCATAGGCATTAACTCTACTCATATCATACATAGTAGAAGCTACAATGGCTTTTATCCTTGTATCCATAGATCCTACATTTAGCGCAAAACCACCAAAACCACAAATGCCCAAAACGCCTATTTTATTAGGATCTACTTTTTCGTGATTACTTAGAAAATCAATTGCCGCGCTAAAATCTTCTGTATTTATATCAGGACTTGCTACATTTCTTGGCTCCCCGCTACTTTCGCCAGTAAATGAAGGATCAAAAGCTAGAGTGATAAAGCCAAATTCAGCTAAAGTTTGCGCATAAAAGCCTGAAGCTTGTTCTTTTACTGCACCAAAAGGACCACTAATAGCAATAGCACTAAGCTTTTTAGAATCTGCGTTTTTTGGGATATACAAATCTCCAACCAAAGTAATGCCATAGCGATTTTTAAAGCTAACTTTTTGCACGCTTACTTTATCGCTTTTAGCAAAAACCTTATCCCAAGTGTTTGCCTCTAGCACACTCATACTTCCAAAAAATAAAATTGCAAAAAATAATTTAAAAATTTTGTTCTTCATAAAATCTCCTTAAATAAAAGATTTTGCAATTATAAAAAATGAGAGCAGCTATCAGTCAAGAGGAGAAATTCAAATTTTGTTATAAATCTCATTTGGGTTTATGCTTTTTATCTCAAAATCATTACTTTGAGATACAACATAAGCATTTCCAAGCAGAACCCTTTCTAGCTTCGTTTCGCTCATATTTTTACCACTACTTTTTTGTGCATTACCATAAAGTGTAATAGTTTTAGTATTTAACGCCCAAGCAAGGTGTGTTAAGCCTGTGTCAGGACCTATGACTAAGTCCATATTGCCAAGTACGAATTTAAGCTCATTGAAATTAAGTCTTGGTAGTTTCTGTGCATTGATATTCTTATTTTCTAAAAGCTTTAAAAACTCATCTGCTATATTTTCATAATCATTAAAGACAACATAAACGCAAATTTTGTGTTTCTCATTTATCATACTGGCTAATTTTGCGTATTTTTCCGCAGGATACATTTTTTTGTTTTATGGACGCTTCTAAGACAAAAAGTATTTTTAAACTTTTTTCTTCTTTTATTATTGTCTTTAAAATTGCTGGGATTTTTTCTTCATCTATGCCTAATGTTTTTACTTTGATTATTTCGCTAAATTCAGGTTTTTTGTTAAAAAAATCATACAAAACTACATAATTTCTCTTTAGGATATTTTCATCATAAGCGATTTTTATTCTATGTGTATAAAACAAACTCGCCAAACCTTCTCTAGCACTTTTATAAGAAAATCCTACAAAACTATCACTTTGCAAAAATTTCCCTACTAATGCGGACTTTAAAAGCCCTTGCATATCGATAACCACATCAAATTTCCCACAATTTTTGCAGTATTTTCTAATTTGTATAATACCTTTTGGACTTTTTAGTAACTTTTTAAAATTAAGCGAATGAATTGTGTTAATATAAGGAGAATCTTTAATAATACCACTAAATCTCTCATCAATGAAAAAATCTATGGTATTGCTTTTATCAAGCATTTTAATCCCTGCTATAAGCTTTGAAGAAATCACCACATCTCCAAAAGCAGATAGTCTAATGATTGCTATCCTCATTGTTCTCCTTTGGTTTTTAAAGGAATGATACAAATTTTTAACACGATAGAAATCTTTTATTTTACATCAATAATCTTGCAATACACCTCTACATATCACTTAAAAATAGCGGTAAAATAGTGAAACAAATCTATAATCTCCTTAAGCTGCAATATAATAAGAGGAAAACATATGAAAATAATAAAAGCTATAAAAAACTTCGCAATAAAGCATAAAGCAATCACTATTGCCACACTTGAAGGCTCAAGGGTCAATCCCAAAGCCAAAAAAGACAAATACCAAGATTATGATATTTCATTTTTTGTGCCTCTAGATTCTATGCACGAATTTTTAGAGATTTCTTCACAAAGCGATATTAAAAGTGCAAAAATCCCAAGTAAGATTTTAGACTTTACAAGTAAGCATTTTGGGAGGCTTATCTTCTCTCAACTTCCAGAATCTATGGAGTTTTATAAACCTGATTTACCACAAAATTGGGTGAGTTTTTTAATGCTTTTTGCAAATGGGGTGAGACTTGATCTAAAAATCATTCCTTTACAGGATTTGAATGCTTATTATGAGCTAGAGCCACTAAGCAAGGTGCTTGTAGATAAAGATAATCTCTTTGCACACACTATTTCACAAACTCCTTTTAGCATAACGCATTTAAGCCAAAAATGCTTTGATGATGTATGTAATGAGTTTTATTTCACACTTAGCAATGTGCAAAAAGCCCTTTTAAAAAGGCAATTTATCTTAGCAAATCATCTTTTAGATTCTATGCGTAAGGCGTTATTTGTTATGCTTAGCTTTAAAGTGGGTTTAAAGCAGGGATTTGATCTTTGGCTTGGCAAGGAAAATACATATATTTTGCACTATCTATCTAAAAAAGAAGCAAAGATTATAAGAGGTAGCTATCACACTCATAGCCTAAAGCACATAGCAAAATCCACTATAGCATTAGAAGAGCTTTTTAATAAAAGTGTAAAATATATATGCAAGAAAAGTGACTATAAAAATCCATATAAAAATTTGTATAAATATAGGTTTTATAAATGATAGATATTTGCCAACACTCCTTTAACCCTGTGTATAATGCAGAATCTATGGTGCTGATTTTAGGTTCTTTTCCCTCCTTTGCTTCAGAATCTTTTGGCTTTTATTATGGGAATTCTAATAACCGCTTTTGGAGCGTTTTAGCTCTTGTATTTGATTGTGCCGTGCCAACTTCAAAAGATAAGTATTTAAAAAATAAAGAGATTATAGAAATTCAGAGAAATTTTTTACTAACACACCATATCGCACTTTGGGATTGCGTACAAACATGCAAGAGAAAAGCAAATAACTCAAGCGATACAAATTTAGAGATTCTAAGCTTTAATAATATTGCAGAGATTGTTTGTAAAAGTCAAATTCAAGCGATTTTTTGCAATGGCAAGCTTGCTAGAAAATCATTTGATACACTTTGCTCTAACTACAAAACTAATGGAGCTAAAAATAGCACTATTTTAAATTTACCAGTCTTTACCCTACCATCCACTAGCAGCGCAAACGCTCGATATAGACTTGATGATTTAGCAAGAGAGTGGAGTGTAATAAAATATCAGATTAATTCATAGCTTAATAATAAATCATCACAAAGATTTTCTTACGATATAATGCAACCATTGCAAGATTATTTTTAAGGAAACATTATGAAAAGCACACTTGATACAACCCTAATACACGGCGGACTTACTACAGATTCTAAAACAGGCGCGGTAAATACCCCAATCTATCAAACCTCCACATATGCACAAAGCGCACTAGGAGAACATAAAGGCTATGAATATTCTCGCACCAAAAATCCTACTCGCGATGGGATTGAAAGCCTCATTGCAGAGATTGAAGGTGCTAAATATGGCTTTGCCTTTGCTTCTGGTATGGCAGCTATTGGCACTGTACTAAGCCTACTTAAAAGCGGCGATAAGATTCTCATATCAGATAATGTCTATGGCGGGACTTTTCGCATAATCGATAAAGTATTTTCAAACTTCAATATATCCTATGCTATCGTAGATATGCGTGATAGCACCCTTTTAGAATCTAGCATTACAAGCGATGTTAAAGCGCTTTTACTTGAAACACCTGCAAATCCTCTAATGAGCGTTACTTCACTAGAGAAAGTAGCAAAAATTGCTAAATCTAAAAATATCTTAAGTATTGTGGATAACACCTTTATGACGCCCTATCTTCAAAATCCACTAAGCTTTGGGATAGATATAGTTGTGCATTCCGCGACAAAATACCTTGGTGGGCATAGCGACTTAGTAGCGGGGCTTGTAGCGCTAAATAATGATGAGCTAGCCCAAAAAATTGGATTTTTGCAAAATAGCATTGGTGGCGTGCTTGCACCATTTGATAGCTTTTTGCTTATTCGTGGGATAAAAACACTAGGCCTTAGAATGCAGCGCCACTGCGAAAATGCTATGGAAATTGCTTCATTTTTAAGTACACATAAAGCAGTAAAAAAGGTGTATTACCCAGGACTTAAAACAGATATAGGCTATGAAATACAAAACTCACAAGCACGAGGTGGAGGTGGTATGATGAGTTTTGAGCTAGAAAGTGGATATGATTATAGAATCTTCTTTAAATCAACAAAACTCATCACTCTTGCTGAAAGTCTTGGTGGTGTAGAATCTCTACTTTGCCACCCAGCCTCTATGACTCACGCCTCTATCCCAAAAGAAATAAGAGAAAAAGTGGGCATTAGCGATAATCTCATTCGCCTTTCAGTTGGCATTGAATACGCAAAAGATTTAATCAATGATCTCGCCCAAGCAATAGAAAAATCAAAGGCATAATATGCTTTACCAAAGCATTACAGAGCTTATTGGCAACACTCCACTTATCACACTAAATAAGCTATGCATACCAAATAACAATAAGATTCTAGCCAAATGCGAATTTTTCAATCCTACAGGAAGCATTAAAGATCGCGTTGGGATCTACACATTAAGGGAAATGAAAGCAAAAGGTCTCATTCACAAAGATACGGTCATCATCGAAGCCACCGCAGGAAATACAGGATTAGGAATAGCACTTGGTGCCATAGAAGTGGGGTGTAAAGCATTGCTTATCGTGCCTCATAATTTTTCTATCGAAAAACAGATTCTAATGAAAGCCCTTGGCGCACAAGTCATAAATACTGATGAGAAAAAAGGCATGCAAGGTGCGATTGATAAAATGCAAGAATTGCTAGATTCTATGCCTGAAGCGATTGCTTTTAAGCAATTTGAAAACCTTGATAATCCTAAAGCACACTATCTAAACACCGCAAAAGAAATCTATGAAGACACGCAAGGAAAAATCGATTACTTCGTGTGTGGAGCGGGAAGTGGTGGGAGCTTTAGCGGAGTGGCACGATATTTAAAAGAAAAAAACAAAGACATACAAGCCGTGCTTTGCGATCCATTGGGATCAATTATTGGTGGCAATAAACACGATATAAAATCACGCATTGAAGGAATTGGAAATACTTTCATACCAGAAACTATGGATACTTCTCTTATTGATGATGTTTATAAAATAAGCGATGAAGAAGCATATGAGGGAATGAAAATACTAGCCAAACAAGAAGGCATATTAGCTGGTATCTCATCTGGTGCGTGCTTGCAGACTTCACTCAAACTCGCCTCAAAAGTCAAAGACAGCGTGATTGTAACTATCTTTGCTGATGGGTTTGATAGATATTTTAGTAGAGAGATTATTGTGTGATACACGCACCACTTATTTACTCATACTCCCTCAAGCTCACGCACTAAGCTATCAATATGATTTCTTAAAGCGCTTTGGCGTTTTACTATCTCTTCTATTTCTTGATTTAGTGCCTTTATGTCGATTATCTCTCTTGTATCCTTTGCTTCTACATAGCTTGATATGCTTAAGTTATAATCATTCTTTGCAATTTCTTCGATACTTATTAGCTTAGAGAGATGCGGGACTTCTGCCCTATCAGTATAAAGCTTTAAGATATTCTCTAAGTTTTCCTTGCTTAGCATATTTTTATTAGTTACTTTGATAAACTCTTCATTTGCATTGATAAATAGCGTATTTTTATCAGTTTTATTTTTCCTAAGCACTAAAATACACACCGCGATGCTTGTGCCAAAGAAAAGATTAGGCGCTAGAGAGATCGCACAATCTACAAAGTTCTCTTCTACCATATATTTTCTAATTTCTCTCTCCGCCCCACCTCTATACATTACACCAGGGAAGCACACTATTGCCGCACTTCCTTTCTCACTAAGCCAAGAGAGTGAGTGCATCACAAAAGCCAAGTCTGCCTTTGAAGTAGGCGCTAAAACTCCTGCTTTATTAAATCTCTCATCATTGATTAAAAGCGCATTATCTTTACCTTCCCATTTGGTACTATAAGGTGGATTGCTAACTATTGCATCAAAAGGCTCTAGCTCTTTATGATTTTCACTAGGGCTTATCAGCGTATCGCCATGTGCGATGTCAAAGCGTGTGTAATTCACATCGTGTAAGAACATATTCATTCTAGCAAGGTTATAAGTAGTGATATTTATCTCTTGTCCAAAATAGCCCTTTTTAGGATCGCTTTTTAGTGATTTTTTGTATTGCAAAAGTAGCGATCCACTCCCACAAGCAGGATCATAGACTTTATTTGGCTTAGCATTATTATGCAGAGTAATTTCTACCAAAAGTTTGCTTACTTCTTGTGGAGTGAAAAACTCTCCCCCGCTCTTCCCTGCATTGCTTGCATACATCGTCATTAAAAACTCATAAGCATCACCAAAAGCATCAATCTCATTTTCATTATAGTGCAAATCAAGCTCACTTATTGCTTCCATAATCTTTAAAATCTTTTTATTGCGCTCTAAATTATTCGCCCCAAGTTTATTAGAGTAGAGATCCAAATCATCAAAAAGCCCCTTAAAGCTTTTTTCACTCTCACTTCCATTTGCACTAGATTCTATCTCTTTAAAAATTGCGCTTAATTTTTCATTTAAATTTTCTAAATTCGCATTTTTAAACATATTTGAAAAAAGATGGCTTGGCTTTATAAAAAATCCTTTAGCATTAATGATTGTCCCTCTACCATTTTCTGCGTTTTTATCATCTAAATTTTCATAATCTTGCTTAAAGGAGTTGAAAACATAGCTTTTTAGATTTTCAGAGATAAAGTAATAAAACAAAAATCCCAAAACATAGCTCTTAAAATCCCAGCCATCGACACTGCCACGCAGCTCATTTGCGATTTTCCAAATGGTTTTGTGTAGCTCTTCTCGCTCAATCACACTTTTCATTATCTAGCCTCCTTAAAAATTAATAGCTTGTTTCTATAATATTCATACTGGTTCTTTCTTGCTTCTATCTCTGCAGGGATTCCACTTTGTAAATCCGTGGTAAGTGCGTGGAATTGATCTAAAATGTTAACGATTTTAATTTGGGTTTCAAGCGGTGGGATTGGGATTTGGATAATTTTTAAATTTTCTTGATTTAATTTTGGCGGTGTGCCTTTTACTAAATCAAAAATATTACAACACTGCAACAAATAGCACCTCTATATATCAAAGCAAAAGATTGTGATGATGAGATTGTAATATGCTTTGGGCTTGATGAAAAATTTATGAAAGATTTACGAAAACTTTTACAAAAGGGTGTAAAACTTAGAAAAGAAGATATTATACAAGCAAAAGAAGATTTTAAAGCCTATGTGTAAGATTTACTAGATTTCCACAATGAAAATCTTCCAAAATATTTACTATCAAAAAGTTTCAGGAAGCTATATCATATTGCTTAACTTTATCACAATAAAAACAAAATCTATTTTTTAGCAATTTTAAATTTTTGCATATTTAGCTTTGTGTATAGCTTGGTTTTAAGCCTTGGTTCTTATTTCTACACTCCGCGAGGATTACACCAAAAAGAGTTAATACCACGCCAATAAAGCCATATATACTAAGTCTTTCACCTAATACAATCATCACCACTACAATCGTAATAATAGGCGTAAGATAGACATAGATATTTGTCTTTACCGCACCAATGAGTGCTGTAGCTCTATTCCACATAACAAAACAAATACCAGATGCAAATACCGCTACGAAAATAAAATTCAGCAAAAAGCTAGATTCTATAAATGCACTCCACTTTGGTGCAAAATCAAAGATAAAAAATCCAGGCAACATAAACACAATACCATAAAAAATCATCTTACGCGTGGTAAGTATCAAATCGTAGCCCTTATTCATAATACCAACAATACTCACAGAATACGCACCCCAGCCAAGTGCAGAAATGAGTGCGAGCATATCGCCAAATAGGCTAAAGCCTACTTCACTTCCATTCCCAAAACTAAGTAGCCCTACACCCACAATGCAAAGCACAAAGCCGATAAAAAAGTTTAAATACGGCTTTTCAAATCTAAGAAAGAATGCAAAAATCCCTGTAAATAGTGGTGCGGTAGCGATGATAATACTCACATTTGACGCATAAGTTTGCTCCATAGCAAGATTTAAAAATAAATTATAAATACTAATGCCACAAAGCCCAGCAAGAGCAAAAAGTGCTTCTTCTTTTAAAGGGAGCTTTAAGCGCTTTGGTTTGAGTGCTAAAAGCATACAATACCCACATACAAATTGCAAAAAGAGTAGCTCAAAGGGCGAAAGATCCTCTAGCAAAACCTTCACTGATACATACAATGCCGACCAAAAAAACACACTGCTAAAAGCAAAAATATGCCCCTTTATGATACTACCCCTCAAACTTCACCTCCACTTATAAAATCTATTTTGCCCTGCTAGATTCTCTTTTAAACACAGAATCTAGTGCAGATTCTCTAGCTCTTTTAAGTTGCGTGTAAAGCGCGCAAGATAATCGCGCCCTAAATCAATGCGATTATATATCCAACCCCAAAGCGCCCAAATATAATTTGACATGAGTTGCCCTTCAATCACGCCTTTTAGGCTTATTTTAGTGTGTGAGCGCGCATTGTAATATGCTAGCAAGTCCTCTATCTGCGTTTTTTCTAGCTCTAGCTCGGCACTTAGATTCCCAAACTCCCACTCCCTGCAAGTAAAGCCAGCATATTCAAAATCAATAAGCTTAATATCTATGCCATTAAATAAAATATTTGGTGCTTGTAAATCCCTATGGCAGAGCACAAATTCAGATTTATCAAGCCTTTTTGCAATTTCTAGGATAGTTTTATGCTCCCTTGGAGTGGCAAGTTTGATGTGTGAGAGATTCTCATACTTTACTACCTCATCACTTAGCAAGATTGGTTCAAACTCTTTGTGCGCGGTGTGTGGAATGCTATGTAAAGCCAAGAGATTATCAGCGATTTTGTGCAGTGTGTGGGGTGCTATCTGCTCTTTTGATAGGCTTTTAAAATCACTTAAAAACTCGCTTAGTTTTATCCCACTGCCATAAAATTCATTCTTTGGTGTGATATTTAACGGATCTATAAGTGTAAGTATCTCTTGCTCAAGCTCTCTATCAATAATCTTATCTGTACCACTCCCTGGGATTCTAATTACTTTTTGTTCGCCTTGAAATTGAATGAGATAATTAATATTTGTAATGCCCGCTAGGCGCGTAGCAGAATTATCATCAGAGCATTGCAAGGCGATTTCTTCAGGGGTTAAGAGCTTATGAAAAAGTGCATCAGAAAAGCTATCAATCTCAATATATAGCTCATCACAAGAAAAAGCATAATAATTCACTCTATCAAGTGTACGCAATACAGCGTATTCCCAATATTCATCTTTTTTAGCACGCGCTAACTCTTCTTTAAAGATTGCAATATCAGCCTCATTATCAAAATACGCAATCCCATCGCCATAGCCTTCACTCGCATTTAAATCAATATCTAAAATCTTGCAGTTTTCATCACATATATAGCCCCAAGAAGTGGTATTTGGCGGGATTTTTTGAGAAAGGAATTGCGAAATACCGCGTTTAAAAAGCGGTGTGAAATTTTGCATGATAAACAAATCACCATTTAAGATAATTGTGCCTTTTTTCATTCTATCTTGCACAAAAAGAAGTGATTGTGAGCTATTACAAGAGGCATAATCGCTAAAAATGACTTGATGAAGCCCTAAATCTTTTGTTAAATGGCTAAAAAGCTCATTTTTATATCCTGTGACTAGGATAATCTCCTCTACCCCTCCACTTCTAAGAGCTAGCACCATATTTTCTAAAATACTTTTGCCTCGTATCTCTAAAAGAGGTTTTGGCTTATTAAGAGTTAAAGGCTTTAAACGCGTGCCTTTGCCTGCCGCTAGGATTATGGCTTGCATTATTTAGTTTCTTTTGGTTTTTTATTATATAAAACAAGCGAATTACTAGGAATAGAATCTCTAAATGAATCCAAGTCTTTACCCTCTAGCTTTTGCCAAGAATTTGGGTTATAAATATCACTTCCTTTGAAGCGATAAAGAGAATCTATAGTCAAGCTATTTTTATTATTAGTCTCTATTCTCCAATTATGCGAGCTACTTACTATCACTTCTTTGTGAGTGGGTAGATTGTCTAAAATGTTTCTATCTACATTGAGACAACCATTTTTTAAATGAGTGCAAAAAATTGTCGGAATATCATAATTTACAACAACCCTCTTATCCTGCTTCATCACCCCTTTAGAATTTAGTGGTTTATAAAAAAATGGAACATGCACATTCATGTTTATAGGCAAGAATCTCCTCTGTGCACCATGATCTGCAGTGATAAAAATCTCTGTATTATCATACACACCAAGCTCTTTTAGCCTATCAAGCATACTTGCTACGAAGTGCCACGCGCATTTTTCCGCATTATAATGCCCTTCAGGCAAACCATATTCATTATCTTTTAATGAGGTATTTTCTTTTGGACTATATGCGCAATTACTATCCATACCATAAGGATTATGAGTAATGCTATTATGGATAAATTTAAAGGTTGGCTGTGCTGCATTAGCATTAATATAACTTGCAAAACTATCAAGCTCAGCAATCGCTCTTATAGAGTAATTTATCTTTGTTTTGTTAAAAAGCCAAAAGCCATGTTGATATACATCAAGACGCCATCTAAAGGTGGAGATTCTAAAAATTCCATAAGATATAAGCTGTGGAAGTGGCATTTCTAATTTACTTGAATTTGAAATATTATCTATATAGACATTTTTCATCAAACTTGTATCAAAGATAATCCCATGTGGCTGCTGCAATAGCGGATAAATATGTTCTTCATCTGTTGGGTAATCAAGTATTCCAGAGACTGCATAGCCCTCTTTGATAAAAGCATTGAATATGTTTGCATAACCTCTTGCTATCTCATCTCTTAGTGTATCACTTACTTGGCGTTTATTGATATTTAGTGCTGTGTAATACTCCCCTGCAATCACACTTGTAAGCGTTAATAGCGTATAATCCCCACTACTAAGGGCATTATTAAATTGTATAAAACCACTAAAAGACTTTTGCAAATCATTAGAAACTCTAAAAATTTCATTTGCCACATAGCCATCAGATCGATCCAAAATCAACACAAGTACATTTCTATGATCTTTTGAAAAGCTAAATAGTAGCATATCTTCAAATCTATCATTATGCTTGACTAAAGCCTGTGCGCTATCTCGCTCAACTATATGCACTACCGCTTGAGTAAGTGGAATAATAATCCCTACAATAAGCACAATAAAAATTATTTTATGTGTGTATATTGCGTATCCTTTATAACGCATAACAAAAATAGCAGCAATAAGAACAGAAACTATCATAATATCATCAATGAGTTTTTGCGTAGGCGAAGCTACTACTTGCTTATCAAAGAAAAAATAACTCATCAATCCATAATCTCCACGCAAAATAAAGCCATAGATAAAGCCAAGCAAAGCCACAGCACTAAAAAACCATGCTAAAAAATCAATAATTACCTTAGATACTATATTTTTTGCGCGTATAAAGCTAAGCACATACAGCACAATAAACACACTTATCATAAAGAAACCAAAAAGTGCTGAAAGCGTTAATGGTATAGAATCAAGACTAAATGCATTTAAATCGCTTACATAGAGATTATAAGGAGCAAAAAGAAAAATCATCAAAAAGAGATTGATAAAAGTGTATTGAAGAAGCTGATAGCTTGAGTTTTGCTGCAGGGCTTGAGGGAGGGTTTGGGCTTGTGATATATGGTGATGTGTGAGCTTTTTATACACCTCCTTTAAAAGCGCAAAAAGCATATTGCAAGTCCAATATAATACCAACGCACTTGGCATATTATAAAGCAATACCAAAAATAATAGTGCGATAATCACCCCTTGAATCCGCCCATTAAGCTCTTTAACACTATAAAAGACATTAATAAGTGTAAAAAGCGTCATAAGGATTGGGAGCAAATGCAAGCTAGCAAACCCTATAGAATCTGCTTTGCTTAAATCATCAATCCATAAAAACCCTACACCACTAAGATAATCTGCCTTTTTAATCACCTCATACATTGCCAAAAAAAATGGAATCTGTATGAGCAATCCACCAAGTGAGCGCAATGCAAAAATAGGGTGATAGCGATTTTGACGATAGAGTGTCTGTGTAAAGGCATAAAGCTTTGCTTTTTTATACACGCTTTTCCACGCTTTTATGCGTTTATCTAGCTTTGATTTTAGTTCGCTTTCACTCTGCGCCTTTTTATCAGTGTAGAGAAAAATTTTAAGTAAAAATACATTTACCAATAAGCTTAAAAGCACAATGCTTGTGCCATAGCTATGTGTAAAATTAAAGATAAACCCTAAGATAAAATCTAAAATCTGCTCCAAAGGAAAAATAAAAGCATAATATAAAATTTCAGTCATTACTTATCCTTTGTATCTTGTGCTATAGTGCGCGAATGAGGCATATTAGAATCTTGTAAACCATCTTGTTGTATGTATTCTTGTGATATGCCCTTTTGTGGCTTTTTAGAATCTTGCAGATTAGATTCTGTATTGCTGCGTAATTGCGTATTATGTGGATGTGTGCTTTGCATAGCTTGAAGTGTGCTAGATTCTATACGCAGGAGCTCGCCTTGAGCTAGGATAGAATCTAGGGCGTTTATTTTATGATGCAATTCAAGCTTTTCTTGCATTCGTGCTTCTAAAATCTCTTTATGAATGCGTAGCAATGCCTTAGCGCTCATCTCTCCACCCCTATTTTGATACTCCCAAAGCTCAGCTTTAAGTGCTTTGATATTTTGCTTTATCTGTGCGTAGGCATTCTTATCATTTAGCAAAGATTCTATAACTTGAGGCAATCTTTCAAACTCGCTAGGTTCAATACTTTTGCCAATTTGTGGCAAGATATTTTGCACCCAAGGAGTCTCATAAATATCCTCTAAGTCATAGCCTGTGATATTAAAATGAAAGGTTGGCGTTAAAACCGGCTTTTCAAAAAGGCAGATAAAATCAAAAATCACGCCTGAAAAATCCCCCATCATCATATCCGCCGCCTCAAGCGCATAGATATTATCCCTATTACTATCCCAAGCGATATTAACACAGTCTTTAGTTTGTCTCTTTAGCTCCTCTAAAAGGGTAGATTCTGAAAAGTAGCTTTGTGGATGAGGACGGATAATGAGATTAAAATCACTATTAATAAATGGAGTGATGAGTTTTATGCCGTATTTGCTAAGCAGTGCTTCACGCCCCCAAGAGGGAGCAAGCAAAATGGTGTATTTTTTTGAAGATTTAGAATCTATAGATTTTATAGAATCTCCATTAGAATCTATACTAAATTCTGTGCTAGATTCGATATGTGCGCTTACATTCTTAGGTGAGCACTCCAAATTAAAAAACTGCACTTTTTGCGCGCTTTGCTGATAGCTTATAAGTTTTTCTTGCAATATATCAAGATAGGTGCAACCTGTGATTATCACTTGCTTTGTGTGGAGATTTCTCACGCGCTCTACCTCGTGGATAAAATCCGTGTGAATGTGCGAGTTTGTCAGCACACTATCAAAATAATCTAGCGCATACACCTCATAAATATCTACATGTGGCAAAGAATGGATAATATGACTATAATGCTTCACTCCCTTACTTCGCTTAATCTGCAAGACATCAAGCTGTGGCGTGCTCATTAGCACGATATCAGCACGCAGGGAATTTAAACGCGCTATGGCTTTATTACTATCGCTTGCGCCAATGTATTCAAACTCGGCGTGTGGATTTTTAGCTTTTATCTGCTCTAAATTCGCAAGGTATGGCTCTAAATCTTCTTGTGATGAGGTAAGGTAAGTATAAGGGTAGGAGTGAGAATCTAAGTATTCAAGGATTGGCTTAAAGACATTGTGATATTGCTTGCCCTCGCTATAAAAGACAAGGGAGTGATTATCTTTTTTGGGACGCTTTACCCCCCCCCCCATTAATGAGTGGAAACACGCGATAATAAATATTTTTTATAAAAAAGATACCAGAAGCAGCGATGGCAATAAGTGATGAAAGCAAAAGCGAACCTGTACCTGGATCAAGATAGGCAAAAAGTGAGCTTGGAGTAAAGAAAAATAAACACACAGCAAAGCAGTATTTGTTCATAAATTAACCTTGTTGTATTTGTTGTCATATTTTATATTTTTGTTTGGTAAAAATCAACTAGGCTAGGTTTTCTACGATCTTTTCTCCCATTTCCTTGCAACCAACAAGAATCTTACCCTCACTCATTATATCACCTGTGCGATAACCTTGCTTTAAGCTCTTTTCTACGGCATTACACACGCACAAGGCTTCATCTTTAAACCCAAAAGAAAGCTCTAGCATCATCGCTGCGCTTAAAATCATACCAATTGGATTTACCTTATCCTGCCCTGCGATATCTGGCGCACTGCCGTGTATTGACTCATACATACCAAAATGAGAATTTTTACAAAGCTCCTTTTTATTTGAAAGCAAAGCTAAAGGAAGCACACCAAACGTGCCTGCAATCACGCTTGCCTCATCGCTTAAAATATCTCCAAACATATTTTCTGTCAAAATCACATCAAACTGACTAGGATCACGACAAATCTGCATAGCAACATTATCCACATACATATTGCTAAGCGCTACATCGCTATATTCTTTTGCCACGCATTCCACCACTTCGCGCCAAAGCTTTGAGCCACTAAGCACATTTGCCTTATCTACGGATACCACGCGCTTTTTACGCGATCTTGCTATCTCAAAGGCTACGCGCGCGATAGATTCTATCTGCGAGGTGCTGTAGCTCATCACATCAAAGCCGATTTTTTGCCATTACACTCAGTAATTGTATGCTCACCAAAATACACTCCACCCACAAGCTCACGCACTATGATAAAATCTATACCCTTTTGCAAAATGCTACTTTTAAGCGGACTAGAAGCCTGCAATTCATCAAAAAGTGTAGCTGGGCGGATATTTGCAAAAAGTCCTAACTCTTTACGAAGGGCTAAGAGTGCAGATTCTAGGCGATTGTGCTGTGGCTGCTTATCCCATTTTGGACACCCACAACACCAAGTAGCACACTATCGCTTTTTTGCAAGATTCTAAACTCTGCTTTGGTAAGCACTCTCCACACGCATCAATCGCACAACCCTCTACAAGCAAACTTTCAAATCTAAAATCGTGATGATACAGCAAAGCAATCTTTTCAAGCACCCCTCTAGCTTGCTCCATTATTTCGATGCCTATGCCATCGCCTGCTATTAATGCGATATTTTTCTCATCTCTCCCCCCTAATTTATAGAATCTAAGCCCTTTTATTCTAGGCTTTCTTATCTCTTTTAGCTATCCAGTTTAAATACCCATTTGCACTTATAATCTCTTGGATAAATGGCGGAAATGGCGGCGTATTAAAGCTTTGATTTGTTCTTAAATTGGCAATTACGCCATTTTCAAAATCAACACTCACTTCATCGCCTGCTTCAAATGCTTCTACTGCCTCTTTAGATTCTATAATGGCAAGTCCGATATTAATTGCATTGCGATAAAAAATCCTTGCAAAGCTTTTTGCGATAATACAGCTTATCCCACTTGCCTTTATAGCAATAGGTGCGTGTTCTCGGCTACTACCACAACCAAATTCCACCCACCAACCATAATATCACCACTTTTTACCCTACTTACAAACTCCTTATCAATATCTTCCATACAATGGCTTGCAAGCTCCTTGTGATCGGCGGTATTGAAGTAGCGTGCTGGGATTATGACATCTGTATCTACATTGTCATTATATTTATGGACAAAACCTTGTTCTTTTATCTCTCCTCCTTGTTATCGCTCTACATCACATCAATAGGGGCACAAAGCATACCTTTTACCGCGCTTGCAGCCGCCACTTCAGGTGAAGCAAGATATACTTCGCTTGTTGTATACCCCATACGCCCTACGAAATTACGATTTGTCGTAGCTACACATTTTTCATTAGCCGCTAAAATCCCCATATATCCGCCAAGACAAGGACCACATGTAGGTGTAGAAACCACTGCTCCAGCTTTAATAAAAGTCTCTAAATACCCGCGATTAATACACTCTAAATAAATATTTTGTGTTGCAGGAATAATAATACAGCGCGTATTTTTTGCAATCTTTTTATCTTTTAGAATCTTATCTGCTACCTCCATATCACTTAGCCTCCCATTGGTGCAAGAGCCAATCACGACTTGATCAATCTTAACTTCACCCCACTGCGATCTTTCTTTGGTGTTTTCAGGCAAATGTGGAAATGCTACTGTGTGATCGATAGAATCTAAATTAATTTCAAACACTCTCTCATAATGCGCGTCTTTATCAGGTGTATAGATTCTAAATTCCTTACTTGTGCACCCCTTAGCATAATCAATGGTGATATCATCAACCTCAAAAATACCATTTTTCGCACCTGCTTCAATTGCCATATTTGCAATACAAAGTCTATCATCCATTGTGAGATTTTTAAGCCATTCACCTCCAAACTCCATACTCTTATACAGTGCACCATCAACGCCAATCTTACCAATGATATGCAAAATCACATCTTTACCACTTACATGTTCTCGAAGTTTGCCTTTTAGCTCAAAGCGCAAAGCACCAGGCACTTTAAACCACGCCTCACCCTTTGCCATACCAATAGCCATATCCGTGCTACCTACACCTGTGCTAAACGCTCCCAAAGCCTCCAAAACCTTGCCATTATGTGTGAGTTTAACATCACTTTCATTCGCTCATTATCTTGCGTGAATGTAAAATCAAGCACACTTAAAGGTGTGGCAAGATTTACAAAATCATTGTGAAAAATTTCGCCAATCTCTTTAGGGCTTAGCTCCTTATGTAAAGTATCAGAAACATCTTTGATATAGTAAGAAAAGTGCTCTTTAAAAAGCATTGGCAAATCAATGCCATAGTTATTATAAAGCACATATACAATCCTACCCTTACCGCTTTGAGAGTTTATGCGTATGACATCGCTTTCATACTCGCGCCCAACATCTTTTGGATCAATTGGCAGATAAGGCACACTCCAAATATCAAGTGGGTGCTCTTTATGATATACCATACCTTTAGCTATGGCATCTTGGTGTGAGCCAGAAAATGCTGCAAAAACAAGCTTACCCGAATAAGGCTGACGCTCATATACTTGCATTTTTGTTACCTTCTCATAAAGCGCACAAATAAAAGGAATATCGCTAAAATCAAACCCAGAATCTACACCGTGTGTATGAAGATTGAGTGCGAGTGTGATAATATCTACATTGCCTGTGCGCTCACCATTACCAAAAAGCGTGCCTTCAACACTATGCTCCAGCAAGCAGCCCAAGCTCTGTGCTTGCTACCGCGCAACCCCTGTCATTATGTGTATGAAGCGAAATACGCTATTACGCTTAGCTATATGTGTTGAGATATACTCCACTTGTGAGGCATAAATATGCGGAAGACTCATCTCTACAGTTGCAGGGAGATTGATGATAAAAGGTTTGCTAGGCGTTGGGCTAAAGACATCAATCACGGCATTACACACTTCAAGCGCATAATCTATCTCCGTCCCGCTAAAGCTCTCTGGAGAATACTCAAATCTGAAATTCCCCTCTGTCTTATCCGCACACTCTTTTAGAATCTTAACACCATTTAACGCGATTTGCTTAACTTATTGCTTAGATTTTTTAAACACCTGCTCCCTTTGGGCATAAGAAGTGGAATTATAAAATGCGCTATAGCATTTTTGCAACCCCTTAGGCTTTCAAAGGTTTTTTAATAATATGCTCGCGTGCTTGGGTGAGCACTTGCACACTCACATCATCAGGGATTAAATCTTGCTCTATAAGCGTGCGTAAGAATTCATACTCTGTGTTACTTGCTGCTAGGAAGCCTATCTCAATTTCTTTAAAGCTAATTTTAACAAGGAGTTTAAAAATGCGATTTTTTCTTCCAAGCTCATAGGGGTGATGAGCGCTTGATTGCCATCGCGAAGATCCACGCTACACCAAATGGGTGCGCGCTCTATATATTCTTTTTGACACCATTGCAACGACTGATTTGGAGGCATAAAATATCCTCATTTGTATTTTTTGTGGTTAATAAAATTCCTTGTTTAGCAAATATTCTCTTACTTAAGAATCAATTCTAACAAGTAAAATATATATAAATAATAAAAATCACAAAATATTATGATTACTAAAATTTTGCAAACTAAAACAACCAAATAAAGCCTAAATTCACATTATTAGCGAATATTTTGCATCTTTAATTTATAAGAAATACATCATCTATGTTTAAGTAAATAATGAACAACCATAAAATATAAATTGAAATTATGGTGAATCTTACACACAATCTGTAAATTTGACACCAATATCAAAATATTTAGCAGTATTAATGTTAAACTAAAGAGCAATTTTACTTCATAAAATTATTTCTATGAATTTTAAGGAAATATTATGCTATCCATACTCAAAAACCTAAGCATAAAGATAAAGATACAAATCGTGATACTTGTCGCTATTTCTATGGTGGCACTTATATGCCTTATTTTTATGCAATGATCGCAGACAAATTCATCTATACTACAAATAAAAATATTAAAGGATCAAATTCACATTTCTGAACAATTATCAATCCTAGTTCATGAAATGCAAAAAGAAAGAGGTATGAGTGCTGGATTTATGGCAAGCAATGGTAAAAAATTTGTAAACGACTTAAAAGAACAAAGAAATCTCACAGATAACGCGCACAAGAAATTAGCACAATTAATAGAAAACAACAAAAACTTACCAAAATTTACTTATCACAATTACAAAAAAGGGCTTGAATCTTTATCAAAAATCATACAAATAAGAAATGAAGTAGATACAAAAAAACAAGATGCAGCAAAACAAGTCATAGGATTTTACACTGCTACGATAGCATTTTTACTTGATAGCGTTTTAGAATCCACAAAAACAATACAAGATTCTCTACTTGCTAAAGCAATGATAGCTTACACAAATTTCCTTTATCAAAGGAACAAGCCGGCTTAGAGAGCTACAGCAAAAGGGATCTTCGCAAAAAATACAATACCAAGCGATAGTGAATACAACAAGTTTGTATCATTAATTGCAGAACAAGAAGCATTTATAAAATTATTCCTATCTCTTGCATCAGCAACAAGCAGTGAATTCTATAAAGATAAAATACAAAATCCAAGTTTCACACAAGTGCAAGAAATGAGAGACATTATACATACAAAAGACATACAGGCAACTTTAGCATAGATGCCACATTATGGTTTGACACAATCACTAAAAAAATTATTACATTAAAAGAAGTAGAAGACTTTATCTCAAAGCGTCTTTATAACTTTATTGATATGCGCTTAGGAGAGCTAAACAAGGAGTTAAATATATGGATAATATTTAGCGTGATATTATTTGCCATATCTTTCATTGCTTGTTTTATAGTCATCAAAAGCATACTAAAAAGAGTAGATGAGTAGATGATGTTAATACAAAACTAGCATATATCACAAAGCACAAGGATTTAAAGGAGCAAATACTCGTTCTAAGCAATGATGAAATATCTCATATAGCAAATTCTGTCAATGCGTTTATAAAATACATACATGATGTATTTTTAGAGGAGGCACAGCAAGCAAACAATAATTTAATCATCGCACAATCTCTAATAAGCATATCACATAGGCTTGATTCAAATACAAAAATATATCCAAAGTATCAAAAAATAACACAAAATTAGGTCAAATAAGCAGAGTTGTCATAGAACACAATATAGCGCTATCAAATGCAGCAAAAGATTCCTTAGAATCTGTATTAAAAAATGTAAAACATACGCAAGAAATCATAGAATCTACAAATCAAGAAATACAAGAAGATGCTAGAAAAGAAGATGAAAACGCTAAAAAATATTATTGCTTGCAAATGAAGCTAAAAATATACAAGGTGTGCTTGTAGCAATCACAGATATAACCGAACAAACAAATCTACTAGCATTGAATGCAGCGATAGAAGCCGCAAGGGTAGGAGAGTATGGAAGAGGATTTGCAGTGGTTGCAGATGAAGTCAGGAAATTAGCAGAACGAACACAAAAATCCATCACAGAAACAAGCAGAATCATAAACTCTATACGTCAATCAATAGATGAAATTTCATCAGATATGGATAACAGCTCGCGATCAATGCAGCACTTAACTAAGCAATCACAAGTGATGCACGAAAACATAGAATCTCTTATTGAATTAGTGCAAGAGGCGATAGAAAAATCGCTTCTTAGCCTAGATGGCGCGCAAAAATTAAATACAAATACAAGTTCAATCCTAGATAATGGAAACAAAATCGCATCATACATTAATGAAATAATCGATATAAATGAAAATTATGAAAGAAGATTCAAATACACTTGGCACAAAAACAAAAGAATTAGACGAAATGATAAGCGCATTTAAAATATAGATTTTGCTTTTTAAGCTTGAAATTTAATATTTTATTATAGAATCCAGCCTTCATTGATAATTCTATATGGAAAATTCACACACGCTAATCCTTGATTTTGGTTGAAGAATAATCTTTTAAACGAGCGTGGCGGGATAAACCTAAAATAATATTACACAAGGAGAAAACTATGGTTACAATGAAAGATTTGCTTGAATGCGGAGTTCATTTTGGGCATCAAACAAGAAAATGGAACCCTAAGATGAAAAAATTCATCTTTTGCTCTAGAAAAAATATCCATATTATTGACTTACAAAAGACAATTAGATACTTCAGATATGTCTATAGCGTTGTAAAAGATGCTTCAAGCGAAGGCAAGACAATTATGTTTGTTGGGACAAAGAAGCAAGCTGGAGAAACGATAAAACAATACGCACAAAGCGTGGGAGCACCGTATGTTGATTATAGATGGCTTGGAGGTATGCTCACAAACTTTAGCACAATAAAAAAATCAATTAGAAGATTAGAATTAATTGAAGAAATGGAAAATAGCGGACAAATCGATCTACTAACAAAAAAAGAAAAATTAATGCTGCTTAGAAAAAAAGAGAAATTAGAAAAATATCTAGGTGGTGTAAGACATATGAAAAAACTGCCAGATATGATCTTTGTGATTGATGTTGTAAAAGAGCATATAGCTGTCGAAGAAGCAAGAGGGCTTGGAATCCAAGTAATCGCTCCACTTGATACAAATTGCGATCCAGATAAGGTTGATTATCCAATTCCTGGAAATGATGATGCTATACGATCAATTCAGCTATTCTGCAAAGAAATAAGTGAAGCAATTATTGAAGGTAGAGAATCTAATAAAGATGAAGCTTCCATAAACCAAGATCAAGTAGATATAACAAACGCAGCAATTCAAGAAGAATCTACTAGCAACGCACAAGAAGAATCTAAAGGAGATGTAGAATAATGGAAATCACTGCTACTTTAGTAAAACAATTAAGAGATATGACTGATGCTGGTATGATGGAGTGCAAAAAAGCATTAGTCGAAGTTAATGGAGACATAGAAAAAGCTATTGAATACCTAAGAGAAAAAGGATTAAGCAAAGCCGCAAAAAAGGCTGATAGAATAGCAGCTGAAGGCACTGTTGCATTAAAAGTAAATAGCGATTTAAGTCAAGCATTGATGGTAGAAGTCAATAGTGAAACAGATTTCGTAGCCAAAAATGATAATTTCAAAGAATTATGCGCAAAAACAATTGATATCATCTCAAATTCAAACATCAATAGCGTTGAAGAGTTAAATAATGCTAAAGTCGATGGAGCTTCATTTGAGGAATATCTAAAATCACAAATTGCAAAAATTGGTGAAAATATCGTTGTTAGGAGATTTATCAATATCAAATCAAATGGCAATGTAATCACAAATGGATATCTTCACTCAAATGGCAAAGTTGGAACAATTATTTCACTAAGTTTTAACAATGAAAACTCAAAAGCAAAATTAGAAGAATTAAGTAAAAGTCTATGTATGCACGCAGCTGCAATGAAACCACAAATAATTAGTTATGATGAGTTTAGTGATGAATTTATCAAAAAAGAAAAAAATGCACTAATAGCAGAAATTGAAAAAGAGAATGAAGAGCTAAAAAGACTTGGTAAAACACTAAAGGTAGTGCCAGAATACATAAGCAAAAAAGAATTAAACGATGAAGTATTAAGTAAAAAAGAAGCACAATTTAAAGAAAGTCTAAAAGAACAAAAAAAGCCAGAAGCTATTTGGGATAAGATCCTGCCAGGATTAATTGATAGGTTTATCGCTGATAACACTTTGCTAGATCAAAGATTAACGCTACTTGGGCAGTTTTTCGTAATGGATGATAAAAAAACAATAGCACAGATACTTGATGAAAAAAGCAAAGAACTAAATGACACAATAACAATTACAAGTTATACAAGATATGAGCTAGGCGAAGGTATCGAGAAAAAAGAAGAAGATTTTGCTAAAGAAGTAGCCAATCAACTAAATCTATGAATCTAATACAGGCTAAGGATCTATCACATAGCTTTGAACATCTCTTATATGAAAATATCAATTTAAACATAGGAGAAGCTCAAAGTGTGGCTATCCTTGGCGTAAGCGGAAGTGGAAAATCCACGCTAATTAATAATTTATCTACACTACTTAAGCCAGACAAAGGTATTATCAATCTAAATAATAAAGAAGATATCTATGCTAGAACTAATGATGAAATCCTGCAAATAAGAAAAAATGATGTTGGCATTATTTTTCAATCCCATTATTTGTTTAGAGGATTTAGTGTTTTAGAAAATCTTCAAGTAGCTTCAATACTCACAAATAAGCAAATCGACATTAATATATTAAAAAAATTTGGTATAGATAAATTATTAAAGCAACATATAGGTGAGTTAAGTGGTGGGCAGCAGCAGAGATTATCCATCGCAAGAGTGTTAATGAAAAAACCAAAAATTATTTTTGCAGATGAACCAACAGGAAATCTTGACAAAAATACATCTATCAATGTAATGGAAGTGGTTTTTGACTATATTAAAACAAACAATGCAGCGATGTTAATCGCCACACACGATACAGAAATCGCAAATATGTGTGATGAAAAATACTATCTAAAAAACTGCACTCTAGCTAGAATCTAATGGAACTTGTCTCATATTTTGGTGAAGGAAATGTAGCAAATTTTCTACTTATAATACTTCGCTTTAGTGGAATTATTGCATTTTTTCCATTTTTTGATTCCAAGCTCATTCCTATGTCTTTAAAAGGCGCTATGATATTTTTTCTAGCATTATTATTTTTTCCACTATTGCCACCATTTAATACAAATATTAGTATATTAGAATTCATAATAGCAGGACTTAGTGAAATATTACTTGGCTTTATGAGTGCATTTTTCCTACAAGCCGTATTTAGCGCCATTGCATATGCTGGAGAGATATTAGGATTTAGCATAGGTATGAGCGTATCAAGCGCCTATGATCCAGTAAGTGGTGCACAAAATTTAATAATAGCACAGATTCTTAGCATTGTTGCTTTGCTGATATTTTTAGCTCTTGATTATCATCATTTTATATTTATATTAATTGCAAAAAGTCTAGAAACAACGCCACTTGGAAGCTTTATGTTTGATTCTAATATGGCAATCTTTTTTATAAAAGCAATGGCAAATTTATTTGTGATAGGATTCACTATTTCATTTCCTGTGGTTGGGATTATATTATTATCTGAAATAATTTTTGGTATGATAACTAGAACACACCCACAATTTAATCTACTTGTAATAGGACTTCCACTAAAAATAATCATTGCCCTTGTGGTATTAATACTTGCATTACCCGCTATGATGTGGCATTTTAAAGATGAAATTTTAGAGGCTTCTAAAATCACTGGAAAGATACTTGGAGGATAATACAGGTTAAGTATCTAACTTAATTTAACAATTACATAAAAATCAAGAAAATAAAGGCAATTTTGCAGAAAACTTGATTAATTAAACAGCAATACAAAAATAAACAATATTGCTAAAATCTATATAATAGAATCCAATTTTGGATTCTATTAGAGTGGAATTACATCATTCCACCCATGCCGCCCATTCCACCCATATCAGGCATTGCTGGAGCTGGCTTATCTTCTTTTACTTCATTTATTGTAGCCTCAGTTGTAAGTAGTAAACTTGAAACTGATACAGCATTTTGAAGTGCGATTCTCTCTACTTTTAATGGATCAATGATGCCTTTTTCAAACATATCTACATATTCACCGCAGCTAGCATCAAAACCATAACTATCTTTTTTAGATTTTTCTATTTCATTTACAACTACACCTTCATCATATCCAGCATTTTGTGATATTTGCTTTAGTGGTGCTTTAATAGCGCGCTTGATGATATCATAGCCTATCGCCTCATCGCCGCTTAAGTCTAGCTTTACATTTAATCCGGCTCTAATTAATGCAACACCACCACCAACAACGATTCCTTCTTCAACTGCAGCTTTTGTAGCAGATAGTGCATCATCTACTCTATCTTTTTTCTCTTTCATTTCTACTTCACTTGCAGCGCCCACTTTAATAACTGCAACACCACCACTTAATTTTGCCAATCTTTCCTGTAATTTTTCTTTATCATAATCACTTGTCGTAGTTTCTATTTGAGCTTTAATTTGATTAATTCTTGACTTTACATCATCTTTTGCACCCTTACCATCAACTATTGTTGTATTATCTTTGTCAATAGAAATTCTAGCACATTGACCAAGTTCTGCTATTGTAGCGCCTTCTAAAGTGCTACCTAATTCTTCACTAATAACTTGACCACCAGTTAAAATTGCTATATCTTTTAACATTTCTTTTCTTCTATCACCAAATCCAGGTGCTTTTACTGCAGCTACATTTAATACACCTCTTAGTTTATTAACAACAAGTGTAGTCAATGCTTCACCTTCAATATCTTCAGCAATAATCAAAAGCGGCTTACCACTTTTCATTGTAGCCTCTAATAATGGAAGTATATCTTTCATTGATGTAATCTTTTTGTCAGTCAATAACACATATGGATTATCCAATTCAATAGTCATTTTATCACTATTTGTAACAAAATATGGACTCAAATAACCTCTATCAAATTGCATACCTTCAACAACATTTAATTCATCATTGATACCCTTTGCCTCCTCAACCGTAATAACGCCATCTCTGCCTACTTTTTCCATTGCTTCAGCTATTAGATTTCCAATATTTTCATCAGAGTTTGCAGAAATTGTCGCAACTTGAGCTATTTCTTTTTTCCCTTTAATTGTTTTACTCATTTTTTTAAGCTCATCAATAATTGCATTTGTAGCTTTATCCATACCTCTTTTTACTTCTACTGGATTTGCACCTGCTGTAATATTCCTCAATCCCTCTTTAAAAATACTATACGCCAAAACAGTCGCAGTTGTCGTTCCATCACCAGCTGCATCAGCAGTTTTACTTGCTACTTCTTTTACAAGCTGAGCACCCATATTTGCTATTGGATCTTTTAATTCTATCTCCTTAGCAACACTAACACCATCTTTTGTAATGGTTGGAGCACCATAGCTTTTTTGTATTAATACATTTCTACCTTTTGGCCCCATAGTAACTTTTACCGCATCATTTAACTGCTTAATACCATCAAATAATTTATTTCTTGCATTATCAGAAAATGTAATTTCTTTACTTGCCATTTTTTCTCCTTTTTATTTAAAATTAACCTAAGATTCCTAGTAAATCTTCTTCATCAATTACTATATATTCTTTGCCATCAATTTTGATTTCAGACCCCTTGTATTTGTCAAAAACAACATTATCGCCAATTTTAATTTCGCTATCTTTTTCAAGCTTTTTGCTAATAGCACGGACTGTACCAACAAGAGGCTTTTCTTTTGCATTATCCGGTATGATAATGCCTGAGCTTGTTTTTGTCTCTTCCTCAATCCTTTCTAGCAATACACGCTTATCTAGTGGCTTAAAATTCATTTTCATCTCCTTGAAACATTAAAATATTAATTGGATATTGAAACACTAAATCTTAAAAGGCGCAAAACAAAATCACAAATTTTTATAAATTTGCTAAGTTTTTAGCACTCTTAAAATTTAAGTGCTAGAATTATAAGGTTTTTATTTTGATAAGTCAAGAAAAGAAAAGTTATTATCAAATATATTGATATAAATAGACTAAAGTTTATTTAAAATATGTATATCAAGTATAAAGCTATACATCAAAATCTGAAGAATCTACAATATTTGAAAAGCTATAATTTTGTGTTTTTGCAAGCTTGTCTGCATCTGATAAAACCAACATTTTCGCACTATTTTCTATCATAGATATAGTCTTTGCAAGCTGTGATAATTCCCTTTCATAAATATAGAGTCCATATCCCCTTACAATAATAAAATTGATTTTATTTTGGCGCAAAAAATTACATATCTCAACATCTGCTCGCTCATACCAACTATCATAATCACCAGGATTATAAATCTTTACTTCCTTAAATTTTTTATATCCAAAATAATCTTTTGGAGCGAGTTTTTCATTATTTAATGAATAAGCCATAGTAAAGCTTGGAAATGTATAAGCTATACATTTTGCTTCGCTAATTTCTTTATAAATAAAAGAATGAATAAAAGCATCAACACTTGCTTCCTGCCAACTATAATCCCGCTTATGTGCCAACATCATATAATTACTTAATGCTGGAGAATTCAACACTGCATCTTTTGTGTTGATAATAAATTTACTATCATCAATTTTTATAGAAATTGCACCATGAAAAATATCAAAAAAATTCTTTCTAAACATCGTTAGCGAGATATTTATAAGCTCTTGAAAAATTTTACTATCTGTATTCTTGCGTATCATAATGTGATTATAGCAATAATAATATAATGTTTGATATATAATCTAAAATGATATTAAAGCAATCAACTTAATTAATAAATTTTATATATTAAAGTTTATATATATTGACTTAGATTTCTTATTTTTTTCAATAAAAAATAGCAATATTTTTATTTGAGTGCTAATTTTTAAAAATTTTATGATATACTTCGACTTAAATTTCTTAATGTTGATTAAGAACTTACATTCTAAATTTCACAATATAAGGACTGAGATTTGAATCAAAGAAAAGAAACATTGCTAAATGAAATGATTGCAATATACATCAAAGATGGTATGCCTATTGGCTCAGAATCATTAAAACTTAGCATAAATATGAAAATCTCATCTGCGACAATAAGAAATTATTTTAAGGTTTTAGTAGATGAAGGGATATTGACTCAACCACACATAAGCAGTGGCAAGATTCCAACAAATTCTACATTAAAAGCATATTGGAAAAAAAATATCAACATTTCAGATATTTTAAACATAAACAATATAGAGCAAATAAGCAAAGCAAGCAAAGAACACAAAATATTTTGCAATATAAAAATACAAAAGCAAGAAATATTACAAAAAATTATCAATTATAATGATGAATATAGTATTTTGATTTTTGATAGTATAGAAGCAATTATCCCATATACAAGGCATTTGCATAGTTTTTTAAATGAACTTTTATATCAAGATATAGAAGAAATCAAAAGTATTGCAAAAAGTGTATGTGCAAACGAGCTTTACAAGCGTCTTGAAGGCGTCA
This sequence comes from uncultured Helicobacteraceae bacterium, assembly GCA_944323755.1. Taxonomy (GTDB): domain Bacteria; phylum Campylobacterota; class Campylobacteria; order Campylobacterales; family Helicobacteraceae; genus NHYM01. Next base: position 224,455 of record CALUTR010000001.1, on the reverse strand, counting down.
CAAATGCAAAAATTTATAATTTTGGCTTTGAAGAATTATTTTTCATTAAGGATTTAGATTCTGTGCTAAAAATCATTAATGGCAATATTCATTGCACGCTAAAAAATGGATTTTATTTTGACTTATTTCCTGATGGATACATAGGAATCTTACAAGATATAACGATAGATAAAAAACGCGGAAAAATGTTTGTAGTAGGTGAATTAAAACAAGACTACACTTCATTCTACCAAAAGATAGCATCTTAAATTTACAAAGGAGGTTAATTTGCAAAACGATAATCACGAAACTAACGATACAGAAGAAATAAAGGATCATTCTAATGATATAGAAACCTGTAGTGAGGATTCTACGAATTTAGAGGATTTGATTAAACAAAAAGACTTAAAAATAAAGGAGTTAGAAGATAAATACATAAGGACTCACGCAGATTTTGAAAATACAAAAAAGAGACTTGAAAGGGATAAAAATCAATGCTTAGAATATGCAAATGAGAACATATTAAAAGATTTTTTACCAATATTAGATACTTTGGAATCTGCAATTAGTGGAATTTCAAGTACTAATAATTCGGAGGAAAATATCAAAAACATAGAGGCTGGAATAAAACTAACAATAGATAATTTTATGAAAGCATTAAATAAAAATGGGGTTGAAGTTATTGACACAGAAAATGGATTTGATCCCAACCTGCACAATGCAATTATGCAGATAAAAGATGAAAGTAAGGAGGATGGTGAGATAGCACAGGTAATACAAAAGGGATACAAATATAAAGAACGCATCATTAGACCTTCAATGGTTTCAATAACAAAAAATAATTAAATTTAATAAAGGAGAAAAAATGAGTAAAGTTTTAGGAATTGATTTAGGAACAACAAACTCTGCAATGAGTATTTTTGAGGGAAATGAAGCAAAAATTATAGCAAACAAAGAAGGTAAAAATACTACGCCCTCAATCGTTGCTTTTACTGACAAGGGAGAGATTCTAGTTGGTGAGAGCGCAAAAAGACAAGCTATCACAAATCCAGAAAAAACAATTTATTCAATAAAAAGAATTATGGGTTTGATGTTTAATGAAGATAAGGCAAAAGAAGCACAAAAAAGACTTCCATACAAAATCGTAGATAGAAATGGTGCGTGCGCAATTGAAATAGCAGGGAAAGTTTATACACCGCAAGAAATTTCAGCAAAAATTTTAATGAAATTAAAAGAAGATGCAGAAAGTTATCTAGGAGAAAGTATCACTGAAGCGGTTATCACAGTGCCAGCGTATTTCAATGATAGCCAAAGAAAAGCAACAAAAGAAGCTGGGACAATTGCTGGACTTAATGTCTTAAGAATCATTAATGAGCCAACAAGCGCAGCACTTGCATATGGACTTGATAAAAAAGAAAGTGAAAAGATTGTTGTATATGACCTTGGTGGTGGGACATTTGATGTTACAGTACTAGAAACTGGTGATAATGTTGTAGAAGTGTTAGCAACAGGCGGTGATGCATTCCTTGGTGGAGATGATTTTGATAATAGAATCATAGATTGGGCAGCTAGTGAATTCAAAGATGAAAGCGGTATTGATATAAAAAATGATGTAATGGCACTTCAAAGATTAAAAGATGCATCAGAAAATGCAAAAAAAGAACTTTCAAGTGCAAGTGAAACTGAAATCAATCTACCATTTATTACAGCTGACGCAAGCGGCCCAAAACATTTAGTCAAAAAGCTTACTCGTGCGAAATTTGAAAGTCTTATTGATGATTTAATCGATCAAACAATCAAAAAAATCGACGAAGTAATAAAAGATTCCAAACTAGACAAAGGCGATATTAGCGAAGTTGTTATGGTTGGTGGCTCAACTCGTATCCCAAAAGTGCAAGAAAGAGTAAAGGAATTCACAAATAGAGAGCTAAATAAGTCTGTAAATCCTGATGAAGTTGTAGCAATTGGTGCTGCAATTCAAGGTGGTGTGCTAAAAGGCGATGTAAAAGATGTATTACTTCTTGATGTAACCCCTCTTAGCCTTGGAATTGAAACACTAGGTGGCGTAATGACTAAAGTAATTGAACGCGGTATAACAATACCAGCCAAAAAAGCGCAAGTATTCTCTACTGCAGAAGACAATCAGCCAGCCGTATCAATCCATGTTTTACAAGGTGAAAGAGAGCTTGCAAAAGATAATAAATCACTAGGAAAGTTTGATTTAACAGGGATTCCATCTGCTCCACGCGGAGTACCACAAATCGAAGTAACATTTGATATCGATGCAAATGGAATATTAACAGTTAGTGCAAAAGATAAAGCAACAGGAAAATCACAAGAGATTAAAATCACAGGTTCAAGCGGACTAAGTGATAGCGAAATTGACAAAATGGTAAAAGATGCAGAAATGCACAAAGAAGAAGATCTAAGACGAAAAGAATTAATTGAGATAAAAAACACAGCAGATGCGCTAGTTCATCAAACAGAAAAAAGCTTAAATGAGCTAAAAGATACGCTTAGCGAAGATGACAAAACAAATATCAATAATGCGCTAGAAGATCTAAAAGCAACACTAAAAAATGACAATGCAACAAAAGAAGAAATTGAAAGTAAAATTAAAGCGCTAAATGATGTAAGCCATAAACTAGCAGAAGCAATGTATACAAAAAATGATAAAGGCAGCGAAACACAGTCAAACAACAAAAAAGATGATGATGTAATTGATGCTGAAGTCGAATAATTTCAAATAAAATCAAGTGAGATGCTATAAATACATCTTGCTTGCATTCAAACATTATCTTTAAAGCCACTAATTTAAATTTTATATTTCATTTATAAATACTTTTAAAATCTAGCAGCTAATACAAACAGCAAATTCACTATAATACTTCCTTTCATTACTAGCAAGGATATAGCCTTGAAAATTCAATATCTAGATTCAAAGATTCATTATTTTTTATTTGCACTAATTTTTTTATATTTATTTATATTAAATATATTTTTACCACCACAAGCTGATGATATTCAAGCTGCAATTAGTTCAAAAGATGGAATACATGCTGCTATAAAATCATATATGTCTTGGAATGCAAGGATTGGCGAATTATTATTTGTGGGCTTTGTAGCTGGCTTTAGTGATTTGGTATTTGATTTTACAAATGCGATTATTGGAAGCATTTTTATATATATGTTTTTTATATTTACATTTGCAAGACTTCCAAATAACAAAAAAGATCTATATTGTATTGTGCTTATATGTTTCTTAATACTATATTTTGCACCATTTGGAGCTGATTTTTTATGGGGTGCTGGAAGTTTAAACTATATGTGGGGGATATTAATTATGATGATAGCCCTTTATCCATATAGAATCTTCTGGAACAACATATTTACCAACAAACAAATGCAAATTATAAAACCTAGCTTGATTCCATTGTTTATCATTATTAGTATATGCGCTGGAATGGCAAGCGAGCAGCTAGGAATTATCACCATATTAGTTCATATTGGATTTTTAATATATGCTACAAAAAATAAAATCAAATTAAATATTTGGTATTACTTGGGTGTTATATGCTTTATTATTGGATATTTATGTCTATATTTTTCTCCAGGCAATGCAGCAAGAGCATCAATGTCTATCCTAGAAGGACAATTCCTAAAAATTGATGAACTAATAGCACTACCATTAAAAGATAAAATCAATAGAACACTGCTTTTACTTGATTATTCAATAACAAATATATTCAAAGCATTTATTTTGCTTTTATTATTAATCATTGCAAAAATAAAATATCCAAATAACGCTAGAATCCTATATATTTCTTTCATTTTACTTATAGCATCACTTATAATACTAAGCAGAAATGGCGCTACTTTGCATATCGCAACAATGATACTTTTATGCTCTCTAACCAAACAAAATAAAATCTACAAAATAATTTGCATCTTGTATATAATTTATTTATTGCTATGTTTATCTGGAATACAGATCTTAATACTACCACCAAGGGCTAGGTTTGGGGAGATTCTAATACTTATTTCTGCATTTTGTATCTTATATCAATTTATGAAATACTCAAAATTACTAAATATTGCCATTTCTATTATTTGCATAGCTTATGGGGCATTTGTTGCAAGTGAATATTATAAATTCTACAATAAATGGAATGAAATGCTTGCATATATAGAATCTCAAAAGAAAATTGGAAATTATGATGTAGTTGTAGAAAATATTTTTATCTCAAAATATCCAAATTTTATAGATTCTTTATTGCCAACTGATGTAACACTTGAGAGTCCAAATCCACTATATGCGCATAAATTCGGGTTAAAAAGCTTTAGAGTTGATGATTATTATAAAGATATAAAATAATTTTTTTAAATACTCTTTTTGATATAATTGCAAACTCTAACAATCCACATAAACAAACATTGAACATTAGGGGAGACAATGAAAATAGTTGTTATTCAAGGACCAAATTTGAATATGCTTGGGCATAGAGACCCTAGAATTTATGGACATATGAAATTAGAGCAAATACATCAAAATATAGAATCTGTAGCAAAACAAAATAATTTTGAAGTGGAGTTTTTTCAAAGTAATTTTGAAGGAGAAATAGTAGATAAAATACAAGAATGCATAGGTATCGCAGATGGAATCTTAATTAATCCTGCTGCATACTCTCATACTTCTGTTGCCATTGCAGATGCTATTGCATTAGCTGGAATCCCTATTGTAGAAGTGCATTTAAGTAATATTTTTGCAAGGGAAGATTTTAGAAAACAATCATACACTGGTGCTGTTAGCGCAGGTGTGATCACAGGATTTGGTCCATTTGGATACCATTTGGGCTTGCTATCATTAATGCAGATCATAACAGAATTAAAAGCACAGCAAAAAGTTGAAAAATAATGCCATTTATCACCAATAATCAAAATGCGATGTTTTATGAATGTGCTTTTTCGTGCGATAATGCAATATTTTTTAGCAATAAAAAGCAGGCATTTTTCATCACTGATAGCAGATATACGCTAGAAGCTAAAGAAAATATAAAAAATCAAAATATTGAAGTAGTAACTAGCAGCGATTTGATAGCGGATTTAATAAAATTAGCAAAAGGTGTAGCTAATATCACATTTGATCCATCGCAAATAAGCCTAGAATTCTATAATAAAATTTCACAAATTTTAGATTTAAATCCAGAATCTAACTTTCACCAAAAGCGAAGAATGATAAAAAGCAATGATGAAATCAAAATGATAAAAAAATCACAAGAATTAAACAAAAAAGCTTTTAAAAAATTTGCAAAATTTTTAAGTAACAATAATCTTGATGACAAAAATGAGTTATTTTTAAACTTTAAAGCAAAAGAATTCTTAAGCAAGAATGGAAAATACGACCTTAGCTTTGATCCTATTGTTGCGCTCAATCACAACGCAGCCAAACCACACGCATTGCCAAGTAAAGATAAAATCAAAAAAGGTGATATTTTACTCTTTGATGCTGGAATCAAATATAAACGATACTGCTCTGATATGACTAGAACTGCTCTATATAATGGTGAGATACAATTCAACAAACAACAAAAAATGCCAAAAAAAATCCAAAAAATATATGATATTGTGCTAAAAGCACAAGAATTAGCAATCAAAAAGGCAAGAAGTGGAATGAAAGCAAAAGATATTGATTTTATTGCTAGAGATTATATAGACAAATCTGGCTATGGTAAGTTTTTTACCCATTCTACTGGACATGGTATAGGGCTTGATATTCACGAACTTCCAATTATTTCACATAGAAGTGAGACAATAATAGAAGATGGAATGATATTTTCAATAGAACCTGGAATCTATCTTGATAATGAGATTGGTATTAGAATTGAGGATTTAGTGCTAATGAAAAATGGCAAAGCAGAAATACTATAAATGCACGAGGTAGGCAATTGAGAGAGATTATCATAAATTCATTTTTCCCATTTATTAATAAAAATACAAATACAAAACTGCAAAATATAAGCATTCTATCAATTGGTGGCAATCTAAAAAACCCAATTCAAACATTTTTAAGATTCTTTAAAAAGCTAGAATTAAACAGAAATATTACGCTAATTTCAACATCACCAATATATAAAAATCCTCCATTTGGATACACAATGCAAAAAGATTTCTATAATAGCACTATAATTTTATCTACAAATATGTATTTGATAGAATTTTATCGATTCATATTTTATATGGAGAGAATCTTTGGCAGACCGCGCAAGCGAGAATTCAAAAATGCACCTCGCACACTAGATATTGATATTTTATTTTTCAATGATACATTCTTGCGAAGTAAAAAGCTAAACATTCCACACTTGCATTGGAGTGAAAGAGAAAGTGTGCTTATTCCACTTTTGTATCAAGTTAATTATAAGGGATTTTAAATGCAAGATTTGCAGATGTATACTTACACAGCCCCAAGCTATAAAGAAACAATGGAGATTGCAAAAACTAAACACGGAGAAGATGCACTAATTGTATCATCAAAAGAAATAAGAAAAAAATCACTATTAGAAAATGGATTATGGGAAATTGTAGTAGTTGCCCCAAAACAAGATGCCAAAGACAATAATGACAATGCAAGCAATGATGAACTACCAAGCAATAGCATAGAAAAGCGTCTTCAAGATATAGCCCAAAAGGCAATAGAGAAAAAGAAAGGAGCAAAAGAAAGACTGAATAATGATATTGGCATTCAAATATCAAATGCAGTAAAGGAAATAGCAAAACTAACACCAAATGCTACAAAAAGGGGGATACCAACAAGAGATACAAATGATGAATCGCCCAAAAAGTCAAGTAAAGATGAAACAAGTAAAACAAGAGAAGCTATAGCAAAACGCAATCAAGAAGAACTAAAAGAGCTAAGAAGCATAAAACAAGAATTAGATAAAATGAATGACAAAATGAAGCTTATTCAAAGTATGTTTTGGAATGATATAAGCTCAAGAGCACAAAATGCAAATAATGTTCCCCATGAATTCGCAGAAATTTACAGAATCTGCAAAAATAGTGGTATGAAAAATGAGCATCTAGATGAAATAATGCAACTCTCACAGAATCTTATGCCTGTAAATATGCGAGAAAATAGTATAACAATCAAGAGATATTTTAGAGAAGTTTTACGAAAAATGATAGCTTGCAGACCGGAAAATATCGATATGAAGAGAAAAAGAATTGTTATGCTAGTTGGCCCAACAGGAGTTGGCAAAACTACAACATTAGCAAAACTTGCCACGCATTATTCCGTAAAACATAGATACAAAGTCGGCTTAATCACGCTTGATAGCTACAGGATAGGCGCATATGATCAGCTTGCATTCTATGCCAAAAAATTAAAGCTATCCATTAATGCAGTCAATGATACAGCTGAATTCACAAGATCACTTGATGAGTTAAAATATTGTGATTACATACTTATTGATACCATAGGAAGTTCACAACACGACAAACAAAAGCTAGATATATTAAAAAAATATGCAAATTCTGATTACAACATCGATGTAAATTTAGTATTATGTGCTACGACAAAATATGAAGATTTACTTGATATTTATAATTCATTTGGAATCTTAAATATTGACACTCTTGTTTTTTCAAAATTAGATGAAAGCAAAGGATTTGGCAATATTTTTTCATTAATTTATGAGACAAAAAAACCAGTAAGCTATTTTACAATAGGACAAGAAGTGCCAGAAGATATTTTAGTTGCAAGAAATGATTATTTAGCAGATTGTATAATTAATGGATTCTCAAAACCAGCACGAAATGAGATACTTAGATGAAAAATCAAGCTGCTGGATTAGATGAGTTATTAAAAAACATACAAAATCCCAAAAAACAAACTACATTTATTGCAATTACAAGCGGAAAAGGTGGCGTTGGAAAATCAACAATTAGTGCAAATATGGCATACACTCTTTGGAGTATGGGGTATAAAGTTGGTGTATTTGACGCAGATATTGGACTTGCAAACTTAGATTTGATATTTGGCGTAAAAGCAAAATATAATCTTTTAGATGTCCTAAAAGGTAATGCCTCATTTGAAGATATTGTTATTAATATAGAGAGCGGCCTATGCCTCATTCCAGGATACACAGGAGATGAGATACTGAAATATGATACTAATATTTTAGAAAAACTCGAAAATCAAAGCGTTATTTTAGATTCTCTTGATTATTTAATAATAGATACAGGTGCTGGAATAGGCGATAATGTGCAAACATTTTTAAATGCAAGTGATTATTTAATCGTTGTTACAATGCCAGATCCAGCAGCGCTAACTGATGCATATGCATCAATCAAGGTATCATCAAAACATAAAAGCAAAATATATACAATCATTAATCAAACAAATGGAATAAAAGAAGCAAATAAAGTTTTTAATAGATTAAAAAGCGTAGCAGATACAAATATCCCAAATCTAGAACTAGAATTACTTGGTAAAATCTCTACAAGCGATAGTATCGTGCAATCAAACAGACAAAGAAAACTATTTACAAAAGTATTTCCACAATCAAGTGCCACAGCAAGCTTGCAAACAATCACTAGGAATCTTCTTAAAAATATGGAACACAATGTGCTTCCAGATAATGAAAGTGGATTTAATAGATTCTTAAGAAATATATTAAATCGATTTTAATTCATTATAGAGATTGCAATTTGAAACAAGATAATTATATGAGCTTTAGCATTGTTGCTGGGTTTTTCTTAGGTCTTGTTATTTCTGTCGTAAAATTTGATGCACCAGAATTAATCATACTAGGAACAACCATATGCACAGTGATTTTATATCTAATCGCCACTTGTTGCGCTTCGTTTTATATGATGTTCCTTGATTATAGTCAAACAAAATTAAACAAAGAAAAATTAGATTCCACTCTTAATTATTATCGAAATGAATTTGACAAACGAGAAAAAGAAGTTCTTAGTGTAAGGCAATATTTAAAGCATAATATCAACACACTAAATGAAGACAATGAGACAAATAATGCCAAAACAAAATGACTATAGCAAGGAATTAAAACATTCTCAAGATGCATTAATGTTGCAGTATATGCCTGCACTACGCGCTATGGCATTTAGATTAAAAGAAAGATTACCCAGCTCAGTTGATATAAATGATCTCATATCAATTGGCACAGAAGAAATGATAAAACTAGCAAGAAGATATGATAGCTCTATTAATAATTCATTTTGGGGGTATGCAAAAACGAGAGTTTATGGCTCTATGCTTGATTATCTAAGGAATTTAGACATTGTATCTAGATCAAATAGAAGGTTAATCAAGCTAATAGACAAAGAAATCTCAAAATATTTTAATGAAAATGAAGAAGAACCAAGTGATGAATATCTAGCAGAAGTCTTAAATGAAGATATAAAAAAGATAAAAGAAGCGCGCATTGCTTCAGATATTTATGCTTTAGTGCCAATTGATGAACAATACAGCGCAATACAATGCGATAATACGATTGAAAAAATTGAAAAAGATGAATTAATTGAAATAATCCATTCAGTTTTGTCTAGCTTATCGGAGCGTGAGCAGATGATTATGCAATTATATTATTTTGAAGAATTATCTTTAGGTGAGATTAGCTCTATTTTAAATATCACAAGTTCTAGAATCTCACAAATACATAAAGAAGTGATAAAAAAAATACGACTTCGCATAGGAGATATAAATGGCTGATATTTTAAGCCAAGAAGAGATTGATGCTCTACTTGAAGTTGTCGATGATGAAGGTGAAGAAAAAGCAAATCTAGAAAATAGCGAGATTTTTAATCGCAAACAGGTTACGCTATATGACTTTAAACGACCAAATAGAGTAAGCAAAGAGCAATTAAGAGCATTTCGTGGAATCCACGATAAAATGGCAAGAAATCTTAGCTCACAGATTTCTGCAATTATGAGAAGTATTGTCGAGATTCAGCTACATAGTGTCGATCAAATGACTTATGGTGAATTCTTAATGAGTCTTCCAAGTCCAACTAGCTTTAATGTGTTTTCAATGAAACCACTTGATGGAAGCGGGGTGCTAGAGATTAATCCAAGCATTGCATTTCCTATGATAGATAGATTACTTGGCGGGAATGGCGAACCATACGAAAACACAAGAGATTTCAGTGATATTGAATTAAGCCTGCTTGATACAATACTACGCCACATAATGCAGAATCTAAAAGAAGCGTGGGCTCCGATTACTGAAATATTTCCAAGCATTGATGCAAAGGAATCTTCCCCAAGTGTCATACAAATCGTTGCACAAAATGAAATAGTGATTATGGTTGTTATGGAGATTATCATTGGGCATAGTAATGGAATGATGAATATCTGCTACCCTGTAATATCATTAGAATCTATACTCTCGCGCCTTGCAAGTCGAGATTTTATGCTAAGTGAAACAAGTTCTAAAAAAAGTAGAAACAAAGAGCTACAAATCTTAATCGGCGGTGCTGTTGTCAATGTATCTGCTATACTTGGTAGTGCAAAATTAAGTATGAAAGAAATACTTGACTTAAAATCTGGTGATATAATTAGATTAGATAGAATAGCAGATGATATGGTTATAGTAAATATAGATGATAGGGATAAATATATAGGCGAAATTGGATTACAAAGATATAGAAAAACAATCAAAATAAAAGATGTAATCACAACAGAAAAAGATAAAGTAAGAGAAGTATTAGAAATGCTAGAAAATAATAGAAAACACAAAGCAGAAAACATTAAAGAAGAGGAAGATATAAAATGAATGGTTTCATCAATCTCATTCAAAATGAAAGCACCTCAACAATAGAGGGATTAACAGGACAAAAACCAAATATTACACACAATAAAATCACACAAGCAAACGATATAAATATCAATGGGCAACTTGCATTAATCGAACTTGAAAATAACAATCACTCAAAATTAGCTTTCATTGCGCCATCTACCTTAGCTACAGCACTATCTGATTTGATGCTAGGTGGTGATGGAAATAGTAGCGATACTATTACAAATGATGTTTTAGATGCGATTAAAGAAATTGCATCTAATATTTTTGGTGCATTATCCACTACACTAAAGGGTCAAAAAGAGTTACCAAAGATGGATTTTAAAGTGCTAGATGCAAAAATCGTGGATAATTTAGATTCTAGTAAATATAAAAATGGATCTATATTTGAATTTGATTTAAACAATATCCACTCAAATTTTACAATCTTGCTTAGCAGTGATATTGAAAATGATTTTAACAGCAATGAACCAAGCCAACCAAAGCCACAAGTTGAGACAAAAGACGAAGCAGTACACAATCTCAATCCTTCAGAAATTAGAAACATCAATATGCTACTTGATGTAAAAATGCAAGTAAAAGTTCGCATAGGACAAAAAAAGATGTTACTTAAAGATGTTATTGCGATGGATATAGGAAGTGTTATTGAACTAAATCAACTTGCAAATGATCCATTAGAGATTCTAGTTGGCGATAAGGTTATTGCAAAAGGAGAAGTCGTCATTATTGATGGAAATTTTGGTGTGCAAATCACAGATATAGGAACAAAAAAAGAGCGACTTGAGCAGCTAAAATTTTAAGAAAAGCAATGATTATAATAAAAATTACCATATAAATTGATTTTATCAGATTCCATAAACACTAATTTTAATAATGTTAAAATAAAAATTTTTTATAAATTAACTAAATAGGAATATTGATTGAAAAAAGTAGCATTATTAATGAGTGGCGGAGTTGATAGCTCCTATAGCGCGTATTTATTAAAACAAAATTATATAGTTCAAGGATTTTATTTAAAGCTTCACAACAAAGAAGAGAAACATAATTTTTATATAGAAAAATGCAAAAAAGTAGCAAAAAATTTAGATATTGAATTCAATATTATTGACTTACAAAAGGAATTCAATGAAATCATTTATCAATATTTTGTAGATTCTTACAAACAAGCAAAAACCCCAAATCCTTGTGCTATGTGTAATCCAAACATCAAATTTGGCTTAGGATTAGAAAAAGCATTACAATTTGGCTGTGATTATATAGCAAGCGGGCATTATGCTAGGATTAAAAATGTCAATGGGACGAATTACATACAAGAAGCAATAGATAAAACAAAAGATCAAAGCTATTTTTTATTTGGTATAGGCAAAGAGGCTAAAGATAGATTAATCTTTCCACTTGGGGATAAGCTAAAACAAGATATCAAAATAGAAGCATTTGCTGCGATGCCTTGGTTTGGTGAATTAGAAGAATATAAAGATTCTCAAGAAATTTGCTTTGTCGATAAGGATTATATTAACACAATAAGCAAAGATGTAAATGTCGATCAAATCGGACTTATAAAAGATAAAAATGGCAATATCGTTGGTGAACACAAAGGCTATATGCATTACACCATAGGAAAGCGAAAAGGACTAAATATAAAAGGTTCGCACACACCAAGCTATGTATTAGATATAAATGCAAATGACAATACTGTAATAATAGGTGATAAAGAAGATTTAAAAAAGACAAAAATTACTGCAAAAATAACATCACTTGATAATATCCAAAGCGGAATCTATGATATCAAAATCAGGTATCGCTCAAAAAGCATCAAAGCACAAATTAATATTGATGACAACATCATTACTGCTACTCCTCTTGAAGATGTATATGGCGTAGCAAATGGACAAGCCCTAGTAATATATAAAGATGATATAGTGCTTGGTGGTGGATTTATAGAATCATCAAGCTAAACAAATCTCCAAACAAACCAGGCAAATATGCTAACAAGTGCAATAGAAAGAATATTTAAAAAGATTCCAACTTTCACCATTTCTATTTGCCGAATATAGCCACAGCCAAATACTATTGCATTTGGCTGTGTAGCAACAGGAAGCATAAAAGCACAACTTGCCCCAAATCCAATCACAAGGCATAATAGCGCAGATAGCATACCAATAGCCTCACCAACACTAGCAAACAGCGGAACTAATAGTGCCGCACTAGCTGTATTACTAGTGAATTCTGTAAGAAAAATAATAAATGTTGCAACCGCGATGATAATAATAAGCCAAGCACTTTCTCCAAACGATAAAGCCATTCCATTTGTCATAATAGCGCTTGTAGCAGAATCTTTTAAATCGCACTAAGCGCCAATCCGCCACCAAACAACAAAAGTGCACCCCGCTTTGTATTTTTTTGTATTTGTTCCCACGATGCTGTGTTTGTAATACCAATAGCGACAATTGCAGCAATAGCAATAATAGAATCCATATCATCTATACCACCAAAATATGCACTAATTTTTGTGCTAAAAATCCACGCAATCGCTGTAATTACAAATATAATAATCGCAGAAATTGAATGAAACTCCCAGAGAATATTCTCTTTTTTAATTATAAATGAAGAATTAAGCTTAGGTCTTAAAACCAAATACATCAAAAAAATTACAAGAAGGTAGCATAACAAGCATAAATGGGACACCAAGCTTTATCCAAGAGAAAAAGTCAAGCTTTAGCTCTGCTACAGCTATTGCATTTGGTGGAGATCCAACAATAGTCCCAAATCACCGATACTAGCGCTATATGCTATCCCAAGCAACACAAAGACAAAAGTGTTTCTGTCATTTTTTTGCATCTAAGTTTGATAAGATTCCAAGTCCAAGCGGAAGCATAATGGCTGCAGTCGCAGTATTGCTAATCCACATTGACAGCAACGCAGTAACAGCAAACAAGATCATAATAACAAGCCATAACCTTCCTTTTGCAAAACATATCATACGATTTGCAATAAATCTATCAATACCTTGAATGTGCAACGCCGTAGCAAGCGCAAATCCACCAAAAAATAAAAATATAGTTGGATTTGCAAATGATTTAAGAGCATTTGATGCATCTAACAAACCAAGCACAACAGCAAGAAGTGGAATCAAAGTGGAGTAATAGTAACATGTATCACCTCTGTAAGCCATAAAATACCAACAAAAACTAACAATGCAATTCCTGCATTTGCTTTAGAATCAAATGGCAAATAATGATAAAGAATAAAAAATAGAACAATATCCAATATAATAATGCCAAGTGCCCATTTTGTAGAATGCGTACTAATAGCTGGACTAAGAGGGGTAATATCCATACAATGCCTGTTTATTGTAAATATCAAGCTTTGATTCTAACAAAAAAATAATCCAAAATGATAATTCGCATACATTTGCAATCATTTAATCTTTAATCTTACTCAAATACTACTTGGCAAATAAATATCACTTAATATACATTATGGCATAATAGCCGCTTTATTTCTAAAAGGAGGATATAATAAAGTTGAAATTTGCATACATTATGATATGCATTATCACAACTGCAGTTTATGCGATAATGCATAATGACAACCAAAATAAGTCATAATTTAAAATCTATACAATAAATCACACTACACCCCCCCCATTTACAATAAATAACCATTTTTACAACATAATCCCAAATCCTGAAAAAAGCGCACATTCAAGCTCTATTGTAGATCTCGATACAAGAATTATGAGTGTATTTTTTGCAGGTACAAAAGAAGGTGCTAGAGATATAAAAATCTATCAAAGCTTTTTAAACAAAAATGAAAATGGGAGTTGGAGCACGCCAAGACCGATACTAAGCGCCAATGAATTATCGCAATTAAGTGGAAAGTGCATAAAAAAACTTGGGAATCCAATTATTTTCAAAGATACAAACAATAAAATACATTTATTTGTAGTTGGAGTGAGCTTTGGTGGCTGGTCTGCAAGCAAAATTTATCAATTATCATTCAATGAGAATCTAGATAGATTAAACTATGTAGATGAATTACATCTAGGAGTAATATCAAATCTATCGCATCTCGTGAGAACGCCTGCTTTAGCGCTAGAAAATGGTGGATTTATGCTACCTTTATATCATGAATTAGCAGATAAATATCCTATTGTTGTATTTTTTGATAGCAATGGAAGTTTTCTATTTCATAGGCGCATCAATACATTAAAATCACAATTACAACCAACCATAATACCGCTTAACAACAATGAATGTTTAGCATTTTTTAGAATCCATAGAGAATATGACAATAATGCCTTTTTGCAAAAATGCAGTGCAAATGGTAATATTTGGGATAATCCATATCAAAGCAATATCAAGAATTTCGATAGCTCAAGCTTACTAATAAAAATCAATAATGAAATATTTTTACTACATAATGATGGAATGAATAATCAAAAAGTTGCAGAGATAAAAAGCAATAGTGATGAGATACATATACACCCGCGCACTTCTCTAAGTCTATTTTGGCTTAAAGATATAGAAAATGGCATTTTTGAATACATCAATACAATTGACATATCAAAAAATGGTGAAATAAGCTATCCAGCGGCTATTGTAGATACCAAATATATGCATATAACATACACACTAGATAGGAAAAACATCAAATATCAGCGCATAGATATACATAGCATTCTAAATAAAATCAATCAAAATAAAGGTGATGAAGTATGATTGGCGTATCATTAATGAGTCTTGCAATAATATTTTTCATATCTAGAATCATAAAAAACACAAAATCAAGGGTAGCAGTAATCACAATCATATTCTGCTTTGGCTTCATAAAAATCTATGAAGGATATAGCGCATTTGAATTAATTTATTCATTTTTCAATACACCAAGTATGCTTTGCATTACTATATGTATATATTTCATTATCGCAGAATCTAACAATACATACAAAGCAAACAAACATCACAATATATTTAATCAATATAGCTTCATTGTGCTTTGCATATATGGTGGCATATTGTATCTTGGGACGCTTAATTTAATGCCATTTGATTTATATTATTTAGAAGCAAAATATCAAGCAATAGCAGTGCTTTTTATGGAATCTATAATCATCTGCATTGATAAAGCTATGGGATTATGTATAACACTTAGCCTTATAGCATTTATGCTAAGCAAAAAACAATCAATTACAGAATCTATACTAGATCCATATTTATGGATTTACAGCCTTGCATATAGCACATACATAATCACACTAAGCTTAATCAAAAATATCAAAAACGCCACAAAAGGCAAAAAATAGAAATATTATCTTCAATCTATTTTGAAGCCTTAGTGACTAGAAATAGCAAAAATGCAAGAAAACAAACAATTCCTATTGTCAAAAATGCATCGCCATAAGTAACTTTTGAACTTAAATCAAAAAATTTGTAGCCAAATATTTTAAAACCCATTTTGCGCCTCACACACTTATGCTACATCTATCACATAGGGAATCTTGCTTATTAGCATTAAATTTCCAGCATCTAGGGCATTTATACATACTAGATTTTAATATCGCTACACTTTTTCCATTACTTAAAGAAAATGCAGAAATCACACTAGATTGTTCAAAATCATTATTGACGCCACTTACAATAAGCCATTTAGCTAGCACATCTTTATTTTGATAGTCATATGAAACTTCTAATTCAAGCGAACTTTTTACCAATTTATCCTTTTTTAATCTATCTAGTTGCGTGCCAAATAAAGATCGAATCTCCAATAATTCATCAAAATTTTCATCTATTGTTAAATCATAATCAATATTAAAATCAGCGCAGCTAAATACATCACTTAAACCACCTTTTAGCGCATTTGAAGCATATTTTAATGCCTCATCTACACTATATGTAAGTATCGGCGCTAAAAACAAAAACAACTTTCTTGCCACAAGACATAATGTAGTTTGTATCGCCCTTCTTGATATGGAATCGCTTTTATCGCAATACAAGCTATCTTTGCAAAGATCAAAATAGATTCCACTAAGTTCATTTGAAACAAAATTCATCACAACATTAAATGCTTTAGAAAATTCATACTCACCAAATAGTCTGTTTGCCTCATTAAATACCTCTATAGTGCGCTTTAATAGCCACCTATCTATACTTCCTAGCTCATCTTTGCCTACAAATTCTTTAAAATCATTTGTATTTGCAAGCAAGAATCTAATTGTATTTCGTATTTTTCTATATTGTTCACTTATTTGTTTTAAAATATTTTGTGAAATTTTTAAATCACTTTGATAATCACTTAATGCAACCCAAAGGCGGAGAATCTCGCTTCCATATTCCTTCAAAATAGCCTCTGGTGCTATCACATTACCCTTTGACTTACTCATTTTTTCACCATTTTCATCAACGGTAAATCCGTGAGTTAATATACTTTTAAAAGGTGCTTGATGCTTTATGGCACAAGAAATCAAAAGTGAGCTTTGAAACCAACCTCTATGCTGATCACTACCTTCTAAATACATATCTGCTGGATATTGCCCTGCGTCATATTTAGATGAATTCAATACTGCATTCCAAGTGCTACCACTATCAAACCAAACATCAAGAATATGCTCACCTTTATAGATCATATCTGCCTTTTTAAGCCAAGAAGTAGGAAGTAAATCTTTTATCTCTCTACTCCACCAACAATCAAGACCCTCATTTGCAAAGATATTGCTTAAATGGGAAAACAATTCATCATCAAAAATTGGCTCTTTTGTATCTTTATAATGAAAAAACGCTATTGGAACACCCCAAGAACGCTGCCTACTGATACACCAATCCGGACGATTTTCAATCATTGATTTAAATCTTTTATATCCACTCTTTGGATAAAAATTTATCTTTTCTATTTCGCTTAATGCTATCTCTCTAAGCGTTTTTCCATTGAAAAATGGTTTATCCATTAATATAAACCACTGCGTAGTAGCACGATAAATTACAGGTTTATGCGAACGCCAACAATGCGGATAACTATGCGTAATCTTTGTGGCTTTAAGAAGGGAGTCTCCAAGTAATTCTAAGATTCTATCTTGTGCTTTAAATACATTCATACCTACAAATTCATTTGCAATATCTTTTGGGAATAAGGCAAGATTCACAACACTATCATCATAATTACCAAAATCATCAACAGGAACTAAAACTTCAAGATTATATTTAAGTCCCACATAATAATCATCTTCTCCATGCCCTGGTGCTGTATGCACTGCTCCACTTCCATCGCTATCACTTACATGCTCACCTAAAATAATTCTAGATTCTCTGCCATTTAGCGGATTAATTGCACTTAGATTTTCTAAATCTTTTTGATTAATGTTTGTCCTTATATCACCTATTTCAATATCTTTAGAGAGTTTTTGATGTAGTTTTTTTGCGACAATAAACCCTTTTGTTGTTATAATGTATTCTATATTTGGATTTAATGCTATAGCTACATTTGCAGGTAATGTCCAAGGAGTAGTAGTCCAAATAATAATGCTAGCATTATCACCTAAAATAGGAAGTTTCAGCTTTGTTTCATCGCTTAACTCAAATCTTACAAATATAGAATCTGATACTTTATCTTTGTATTCAACTTCAGCTTCTGCTAAAGCGGTTTGACAAGCCCAACTCCAATAAATAGGTTTATATCGCTGTGCTAGAATCCCGCTTTTTGCAATATCACATAAACTATCAAATATTTTTGCTTCAAAAGCAAAATCCATCGTAATATAAGGATTCTTAAAATCACCCAATACTCCAAAGCTTTCAAATCCATCACTTTGAATTTTAATAAACTCCTTTGCGTGATTTCTACACAACTCCCTAAATTCACTTTTTGAAATTTGAGATTTTTTTTGCGTACCTATTTTTTGCTCGATTTGCTGTTCTATTGGCAAACCATGACAATCCCAACCTGGTGTATAATACACCTTCTTACCATTAAAATAATGATATTTCAAAACAATATCTTTAAGTATTTTATTTAACGCGTGCCCAACATGCAATCCACCATTTGCATAAGGAGGTCCATCGTGCAGCGTGAAAGACATCGCAGAATCTTCACGATTTAATTTCATAAAATCAAAAATATTCTTATCTTTCCATTGCTTGTATGTGGAAGGTTCATTTTGTGGAAGATTTCCACGCATAGGAAAATCACTAACAGCAAGGTTCAGCGTATCTTTGTAATCCATAATATGCCCTTTGAAATATCAAAAATTTAAGTTTTGATTCTACCTTGAATACTTTATAAACAAAATTAAATATCTTTAATAATCAACAAAAATAAAAGCAAATTAAAGCTTAAAATATATCAATTTCTCAATGAATTTAGCTCATCGTATAAATTACTAATTTTTTTGCCAATATCATTGATTTTATTAAATTTTTCGATTGCATTATCTCTAAAATCATCTCTTAGTTCTATATTATAAAGCTCATTTATATCAATTATCTTTTTTTCAGTTTGCTCATAAAGCTCACTTAGGATTTTTTGCGCATAATTAGAAAATAAAAAGCAAAACAACCCAAGTGCATCTCCTTTATTTCTTGCACGCAATATCAAAATACCAGCATTTGCGACCATATCGATATTATTCTTGCCAACTATCGTCATTTTTGGTGAGATTCCACGCAATGAAAGCAATATATCATAAGCTTTTAGTTTATTTGCATTTATTTTATCGACATCACCGATATTTTGCTCCATATTTGAAGTATCAATAAATCCATATTCATTGAAATTAATGATTCCGACATTGATATATTTTTTTACCTTATTTGTCTTTGCTTGCGCTATCCTCTGCCCTCTTATGATCTCAACGCCGATATTTTTGATACTCATTAAAGAATTATTAGAGCTTTTTTTATATAGATATGTTTGAGCGCGCAAATCATTAAAATTCAAATCATCACGATTAGTTAGCTTTGAGAATTCTGTATCTTTTCTATCTTTTAATAATTTCAAAATTTCATCATTTTTGATTAAACGATTATATTTTCCATCTTTTTTATAGAAGCTAGATGCATCGATGTGTAGCACATTTGTATTATTTTTAGAGATAATCATCAATGAGAAATCTGCGCTATTATGAGGAAAAATATTCTTTGGTAGCTCAATTATAGCCTCCAATAAACCATCTTTACATATTTTTTCTTTAAATTTTTCTTCAACTGAAGTCTTTTTAAGAAGCTGATTGCGTATGACAAAAACACCCTTATTTTTTAAATACGAGATTCCATTGATAATAAAGCTAAGCTCTGGCGCTGATTTTGTAATAAAACCAAATCTAAAAAATCTTTGATTATTTTTCAAATCTAAAGTACCAATATATGAATCCATTGGAGGATGGCACATAATCTTATCAAATTCTCTATCTAGCGGAAAAATATGATTTTTTAAAATATTATTCACATAGAGATTATCTGTTTTGATATTTAGTGATTTTAAAATAAGCTTTGCGATTCTATCAAGGCTAGGATCTAATTCTTCACCATAAATACTAAATTTCTTTTGCGTTTGAGATAATGCTAAAAACAAGCTCCCTATACCATAGCAAGGATTATAAATCTCATCATTATCTCGTATATCTAAGATTCCAACAATTAATCTATTTATCTCCATAGGTGTGGAATATGAATAAAGTTTATTGATAGTTTTTTTTTGCGTTATTGTATTGATTAGGAATTCTATTTTTTCATCTGTGATATCGACTTCATTTATTGCTTTTAGAATCTTTATGAGATTGATATTGCTATTTGGCTCAACATACAAATCACCAAATAATTCCCGCATAATAGCATTGAAATCATCAATAATTGGCTTTCGTTTTTTTGCCTTGTTTAACAAATCTACAATATGATAACTAGAATATCTTCTAAGCGTAATAATTTCAAGCAAAATAGCAATAGCATCAAATATATCTGAATGATACCTCTTTAAGTAATCAAACACTACTAACATTTGTTGCATATAAATCCTTAAAACAAAAACAAACTAGAATTATATAATTTTTCCCTGCTTTAGTCGTGATTAATGCAGGCAATATCATAGAATCTAAGATTCTATGATTTAATACAAATCACTGTCTTCGACCAAATGTAATACCATATGTAGTATTTCTAAGGTCAAATAGCGGGTCATTTGGAGGATTCACCCCAAGTGGCAAATCTGAAGGAAAATATACATCACCATTACAATCATCACCTGCATATTTTGCAACTTTTAGCGTGCCTACATATTCCTCTTTATGCTCACCTTCCCACAATGCTGTAGTATCATTAATTACATCATTATCATTTGCATAAACTAAATACATATCGTATTCCATAGGTTTCTTTGCTATATATGATTGAAATGTAGATAAAAGAAAATCTTTATCAAGATTTGCAATTTCATCTTCTGATAGATACTTGATTCCATCTTTTGGCACGAATTTAAATCTAGCAGGATAGAATTTACCACCTTTATCAAACATAAATGTATGTATGCTGTGATAAGAGGTATTTTCTAGCTTTGAAATTCCCATTTTACTTGTGTATGCTTCAAAATTTCTATATGAATCAACTTCTTTTGTTAATTTTGCTATTTTTTTGGTATCCACTTTTCCATTTACTGGTATTCTCATCTCAAAAAACTGCCCAAATTCTTGTGGATTTTTAGCAAAATTAATCTCTGTATTTAACATCACCATAGTCCATTGAGAATCACCACCAAGCAAACGCAGCGCCATACCTCTCACCTTACTTCTATCATCAAGGAGAGCACCACCTAAAGAATATCTCACTTCAGCATTAATGTAATCTTTCTTCAAAAGCGGTACATCTATGCTTAGAGATTTATTTGGGAAAAATTCTCCAGTAGCACAAAACCCCTTTGCGTGATTTATTTTTTTATGCGGATCAGATGAATCTCCATTTAATGTATAAAAAATATCTGCTATCTTCTCTGCATCATATTCATCGCTACCAAATAAACCACTAAGCAAAAAACAACAAACTAAAACTTTCACCACAAATGCCATAATCAATCCTTTATTATGATTTAAATCAAGCTATCAAGTACTAACAAAAACTTATCAAAAGAATCCAAATCAAGAGATTCTAATTTTGAATGAGGATTATAAATAGTTGGTCCAATGGAAACTATTTCATCGCACTTTGATTTCAAGATTCCACACTCTAAACCAGCGTGTATTTCAATGATATCATAATCAAGACCATTTTTATAAAAAATATTTTTCAATTCTTCTAAAAAAGCAGAATCCTCTGCCTCCCAAGGATCATAAAAATCACTAATTTCAATCTCATCAAACATATTTTGCAATCTCTTTTGTTGCATATGAAGCAAATCTTTTCTATTTGCCCTAGCCATAATCTCTAAATTAGATGTAGAAATTTTAGAGATATTAAGCGAAGAAATTACATTTTTTTCACTGATAGCATAAACACCACTATGAAGCGCAAAAATCGGATACAAAAAATCCTTTCTAGCAGTTTGCATATATGTTTCGTCAATTTTACTAATGATAAAACTATCATTTAAACAATCATTAATTATCTCATTTGTAGCAATGATAGCTTTTGCGCCTACAGGAATGGAGTTTGTCTTTTCACCGCCGATAATATCGACAATCTCACATTCCAAATCATAAATAAAATAAACAAGCTCAACAATAGCATTTTTGATATTTTTATGTATATCAATACCACTATGACCGCCGATGAAATTCTTTGTCTGTATTTCATAGAAATATTTAAAATGACTAGTTTTAAAATGCGGTTTTAATGAAATTTTTGCATCAAAACCACCAGCACAACCTATACAAATCTCATTAATATTTTCGCTATCTAGATTTAGCATTTTATTACTTTTTATATCTAATGCAAGATTTTTAGCCCCAATCATAGCTATTTCTTCATCATTTGTTATAAGAGCTTCTATATCATCTCTAATCATAATAAAATGCAAAATAGCAGCGACTGCAATACCATTATCCGCACCAAGCGAGGAATCTATGGATTTTAAGAAACCATTATCTACATAGGGCTTGATTTCATCACCAATAAGAACCATATCATAATGCGCTTGTAGACAGATTCTAGGATTACCTTTGATGATGTGAATATTGCCTGCATCATCACACCTTACATTGCAATTATATTTTTTAGCAAAATCACAAATAAAATCCTTTAGCTTACCTGTATCACCACTTGAATGCGGAATCTTACATATCTCATAAAATATCTCTAATGCGTTCATGAAATTAATATCTCCAATATAAAATTATTTAAAAATAAATATAGCAAATTTTAAATATTTTGTAAGATCGGGGGGGGGGTAGAATATCGCAACTAAAACTTCTACAGATAACAACAACTAGAATACATAAAATTTAAAAAAAGATATTTCTCATAGATTGCAATAATGCAAGAAAATGCAAGAAGTATAAATACACTTTTAATCAAAGATTCTATTGCAATAGCATACTATAAACTCCTAGGTACTATTTTAAAAAGCTAGGTTAATACAAAGAAACTCAAAGGATATATGACAAATTTAGACAGATAAAAGATAATACAGGACTACAATTACATTCTGATTTTAAATATACTACTTGGCATTTGGACCAATCTATCATCTTATCTATTAGCATTATATGTAATTTTTCAGTAAATAAATGCTAGCTCATTTAAGTGGAGAAATGAGAAGGTTTTTTGAATATTCAACAATTTTGCCGTGGAATCTAGCATAAACCTTTGATAGCGGTATATTTGGATAATATAGCTTCTCAATCTTGTCATAATTACCAACAATGCCACTTACAAGCCAATCTTGAATATCGTGATAATCATCAAATTCAAAGCCAAACTTTAAGAGTAATTTCTGTGTATATTTATCGACGACAAAAACATCTCTATATAATGCATAATTCAATATAGAATCCGCACTTTCAAAGCCAATTCCCTTCTGCCTAAGCAACCAATCTCTATCTACATAATCTTTAAAATTGTCAAAATCACCAAAATCATTGATGATATTCCTTGCCAATAATTGTAATCTAACTGCCTTTTGCCTATAAAATCCACAATTTAAAATCAAGGATTCCAATAATTGCAAATCCACATTTGTGATAGCTTTGAGATTGAGCAAATCTTGTGCTTTAAGATTTGAAATTGATTTTTGCACTTGATCCCATTTTGCATTTTGCACGAGAATTGCGCCAAATACCACCTCTAAAGTGCCACTATTATCCCACCAAAATTCATCTTGTATGTTTTGTAATAAATTTTTAGATTTTAAATATTGAAGCAAATCAAAAGAATTATAAACATCAATTTCCATAAAATTGCCACTTAATAATAAAAGAGTGATTAGATGGGATTACCCATCTAATGCTAACTTAGTTTAAAAGTCTTAAGATGTTTTGTTGAACTGCATTAGCTTGACTCATAGCATAGCTACCACTTTGAGTTAGTATATTTAGCTTGCTAAATTCAGCACTCTCTGCAGCAAAATCAACCTCTCTAATTTGAGATTCAGCTGCTTTAACATTTACTTGAGTTACAGAAATGTTATTAACAGTTGAAATCATCTGTCCTTGTACAGAACCAAGATCAGATCTAATCTTATCAAGCATCTTAATAGAAGATTCCGCTATATCCATAGTAAGCATAGCACCTTTTAGCGTCGTAACACCAGATGCCATATCCAAGCCTAAATTTGTCGCCTCCTGTCTCTTTAGATTATTAAAGTTAATACCTGCAGCAGATCTAACTTCAGAACCAAATAATCCTAAAACATTTCTAAGATTTACCGTAGTTTGCGCTGTTCTCTCTACATCATCTTCAAAGAATCCTAAACCTTCATAAGATAAAGTATCAACATCTTCACCACTTGCTACAACTATATCCCTAGCATCAACTCTAATCAAAGTCAATTTACCAAAGTTTAAAGAACCTTCATCAGCAGCTAGAGGATCGCCCTCGATATCTTGACCATTATTCATAGTAGTGATTGACATTTCGCCTTCATTGGGAGATTGAGCGGAGAATCTAATACCTCTACCATCAACACTTCTTAGATTTAACCTACCTTCTTGATCAACATAAGCTTCAACACCTGTATCAGAAGTAACCTTATTAATAGATGCAACCAATCTACCATCTGAATCATTTGCTTTAATTCCAGTAATATCACCTAAGACTACGCCATTAATAGAAACTGCATTCAAACTTCCAGAAACAATGGCTGTATCCGAAGTAGAAATTACATTATAAGTAGCTTTTATTCCTGTTTTATCATAGCTTTTATTGATAACTTCAGCTAACACTCCAATGCCTGTCCCTGCAGAATTAGATATAACAACACTCTCTAATTTAACATCATTTACACCATCAACTTGCTTAAATACCAATTGTGCATTTAGAGATTCTGTTATCATATCTCCAGTTTCAAGTCTTACTTGCCCTATTTTATCACTTGTTGTAGAACCAATTGATGCTTTAATGCTTTGATTAGAATAAGCACCAACTTGAAATTCCTTGTTTGTAAATTGACCAGAAAGCAAAGCTTGACCATTAAATGAAGTAGTATTTCCAATATAATCCAAACCTTGAATAAGTCTTATAATATCAGCTTGAATTGCTTGTCTAGATTCTGTTGTTTGACCATCTTGAGCTGCTTGTGTAGCCTTTGCTTTGATTTGATCTAAAATCTTGATTTGCTCATCCATAGCTTTATCTGCAATCTGAATAATACCCATTGCATCATTTGTGTTTCTAATAGCTTGACCTAATGCGCTTGCCTGACTTCTTAAGCTATCTGCAATAGTCATACCAGAAGCATCATCTGCTGCTTTGTTGATTCTAAGACCAGAACTTAATTTTTCAAGAGAATTTTTCATACCAAGTTGGCTGAAAGTAGATTGAACATGTGCATTTAATGCATTAACATTTGTATTGACTTGAAAAGCCATAATAAACTCCTTTTTTATATTTCACTAGAATATCCTTATCCTAGCTACAAAATCATAATCGGCGTTACAGCTGATATATTAAATATTTTTCAAATTTAAATCATATGCATATAAAACTGAAGATTTTTTTGCTCTGCTTTTATACTCGTGGCTTCTCCGTGTCCAGGGTACAAAGGCATATCATAATCTATTTTCCCAAATCGATTAAGAGAATCCCTCATTAATTCAACGCTAGAATACGGAAAATCAGACCTACCGATGGATCGCTTAAATATGAAATCTCCACTAAAAATACAATCACTAATCTTTATCATACTGCAACCGGGTGTATGCCCAGGAAAAAACATATATTCCACTTTTATACAATCCACATCATCACTAGAATCTAACAATCCATTCGCATTAAAATAAAAAATTTCATTATTTTCTACTTCGATATCAGGTGCTTTAGGAGATAGCCCAAGATCAAAGCAATCACTCTTTAACATAAAAGCATCATCTTTAGGGCATAGCAATGGGATTTTCAACTCATCTTTTAACTCCGCATTGCACCAAATATGATCAAAATGCCCATGTGTATTTAGGATTGCAAGCGGATTATTTACATTTTCTAGCACCCAAGAGGTGCTATTTTGACCCGGATCAATGATAAAATCCCCATATTCACTCTTTAAGATATAACAATTTGTCTCATAAATACCAAAAGCTTTTTTTAAAATTTCAATCATATTTTTTGCACCTTTATATTAATAAGCCGTAGATTCTAAACTATTTTTGATAAAATTAATCAATAGTCAAACTCAATATAAGGCTTTTTATGCAAGATACAGATAGATTTTATGCTTTTAGAGAGGATTATAGGAATCCTTATGCAAGAGATCGAGATAGGATCATTCACTGCAGCAGCTTTAGGCGACTTGAATACAAAACACAAGTTTTTTTAAATACACAAGGGGATTATTTTAGAACGAGACTAACACATACAATAGAAGTAAGCCAAATAGCAAGAACCATAGCAAACCATTGTAATTTAGAAGAAAATTTATCTGAAGCGATCGCATTAGCACATGATTTAGGTCATTCACCATTTGGACATAGCGGAGGTGATGAGCTAGATAAAATACTAAAAGATTCTGGGTTTAAAAATGGCTTTGAGCATAATTTTCAATCATTTAGAGTTGTAAGTGAATTAGAAAAGCGATATAAAGAATTTAATGGATTAAATCTCACATATGCGACGCTAGAAGGGGTGTTAAAGCACTCAAAACCATATGACAAGCCATTTTTTAGCAATAATCTAAAGACAATATTTAAGATAAAAGATGATCCAAGATTGGAGGCTATGATAGTTGATTTTAGCGATGAAATAGCATATACAAGCCACGATATAGATGATGGGATAAAACAAAAAATTATCTCAATTGATATACTAGAAGACAATAATCTCATATCAAAATTAATCAAAGATCTACATAATATAGGTGTAAAAAAAGACGACAAAGTATTTCGATATAGATTCTCCTCATCGCTTATAAACACACTAGCTCAAAACATTATCAAAAATTTCAAAGAAAAAAATCAAATATGCTATGATGATGACATCAAAAAAAGCCTAACAGAAATCAAAAGAACATTATTTAAAAATCTATATGGCAATGAAGAAATAAAGCGCAAAATGTTTTTTGGCAAACAATGCATTAGAGCGCTATTTAATGATTTTATGAATGATAAAAATCTCCTACCACAAGATTCCAAAGATAAGCTCAATAAAGGTGCGAAACTACACAGAGTAGCAAGCGACTACATAGCATCAATGACAGATAGATACGCAATTAAACTATACAAGGAGTTACACATTGGATAACTTAGAGCAAATAGACAAAGATTATATTTTACACACATATAATAGGGATTATACACATTTTACACACGGAGAAAATGCGAAACTCTATGATATTAATAAAGAAATGTATATTGATTTCACTTCTGGTATTGGCGTAAATAGCTTAGGACATAACAACAAAAGTCTAGTAGAAGCAATATCAAATCAAGCATCAAAAATACTGCATTTATCAAATATTTTCCTCATTGAATCACAAGCAAAGCTAGCAAAAAAGCTAGTTGAATTATCAATGTATAAAATGCGAGTATTTTTTTCTAATTCAGGATTAGAAGCAAACGAATGTGCAATAAAAATTGCTAGAAAATACGGGGAATCTAGCAATAGATTTAAAATCATCACATTAAAAAATAGCTTCCATGGGAGAAGTATCGCGACGCTAAAAGCCTGTGCACAAGATAAAATGCACAAACACTTTGCTCCATTTCCAGAAGGTTTTTTGTATGCAGAAAATATCAATGAAGCAATCAAAATGGCAAAAGAAAGAAAAAGGGTCATAGCAATAATGCTAGAGTTGATACAAGGTGAAGGCGGCGTATATGCTATGCCAAAAGATGAAGTAAAATCATTAGAATCTTTTTGCAAAAATAATGATATTTTGTTGATTATTGATGAAGTCCAAAGTGGGATTTATCGAAGTGGCGAGCTTTTAGCATCAAATCTTTATGAAATCTCTCCAGATATTATCACTTTAGCAAAAGGGCTTGGCGGTGGTGTGCCAATTGGTGCCACAATGACAGATAAAATCGATATATTTGAGGTAGGCGATCACGGAAGCACATTTGGTGGTAATTTTCTAGCTAGCACAGCAGGTTTATGCGTATTAGAAACACTAGAATCTTTTAAAAAAAGCAATGAGTTAGATTCTAATATTCATTATTTTTCAAAGCAACTAGAAAAAATATGCAAAAACAATCAAAAAATTTTTATCGATGTTAGTGGCATTGGCTTTATGAGAGGCATTAAGACAAAAGATGAGAATCTACTAGCTATGATTATAAAAAAAGCAAAAAAGCATCATCTCCTAGTGCTTAAATCAGGCAATGCTACGCTTAGATTGCTACCACCTATTACAATTACAAAAGATGAGATAAATCAAGGCTTTATAAGATTGCAAAATGCACTAGATGAGATAAATGCAGAGCTTTGAACAATATTTTAGTGCTTGGATTAGCAAATATTATCAAAATGCAACCATCGGTAAAAATGGAGACTTTTGCACAGCAACAAACACTAGTAAATTTTTTGGTGGAGCAATTGCAAATTTTATTTTAAAAAACTTAGAAAATGAAAATCTAAAATTACCTCTAAATATCATTGATCTAGGCGCTAATAACTTGCAATTAATCAATGATGTATATGATTTTTTAGATGCAATAAGCATCAATGTGGTGCAAAATTGCAATTTTATCGCAATAGAATCTTTTGCAAATCCGAAACAAAGCAAAATACAAGCACTTAAAAACATAAAGCAGTTACAAATCGATTGCAACTCATTTTTCATTGCAAATGAATTTTTTGATGCGCTACCTTGCCATTTATACGATAATAAAAAGATAGCCTACATCAATAATAACAAACTAGAGTTCAAACAAAGCCCAAAAATCTTAATAGATCTCGCACAGAATGAAGGATTCAATAAAAGTGAGATTCCACTTAGTTATTTTGATTTCTGCAAGGTGCTAGATTCTATCAATACACACAAAAAGAGATGGATATTTGCGGTTTTTGACTACGGAAGTAAGCATTACACAAATGATTTTAATATCAGAATCTTTTCAAATCACACAACAATGCCACTTATAAGCAACAACAACCTTAATCAACGATGCAAAAAAATATTATCAACAAAGTGATATTACATACAATGCGCCTTTTGCATACTAGATAAAGCATTTTTAAGCATAGGTGCGCAAAATATATTGTATAAAAATCAAGATATAGCACTTATTGAAGACTTTGGAATCTTACATCTATTTGAACAATTTTACAATCAAGCATCAAGTCAAGCATACATAAAGAGAAGCAAATAAAATTAAAACTCTGTTAAATGTGCTGAATGGAAATTTTAAAATCGCAATTTATAACAACTTTAAGCAAATGTAATATAAGATTGCTATTTTTGTATAAACATTTTTTATAACTTTACAAAAGGGGAATAAATGGAAGAAAATGTCAACAGACGAGATTTTCTTGGAATGAGCTTAGCAGCAGTTGCGGCAGTCGGCGCTGGTGGCACACTATTTGCAATGAAAAAAACTTGGGACCCACTTCCTAGCGTTGTAACAGGTGGTTTTACAACAGTTGATATATCACAACTACAAAAAGGTGAATTAAAAACTTTTGAGTGGAGGGGGCAACCTGTTTATGTATTAAAAAAAGCTAGCGATGACAAAAAGGTAGAAGGTAGAGATTTTGAGCTTGATGGTGAAGTTTATAGCGTTGGCTTACAGGTATGTACACATCTTGGTTGCATACCAAAATATGAAGAAGACAAAAAAGAATTTTTATGTGGTTGCCATGGTGGTATATTTAATTCTTCAGGGCAAAATCTATCAGGACCACCACCACGACCTATGACAATTCCACCATTTAATATCAACGGAACAAAGTTAGTATTTGGTGAAGAAGGTGATATTTACAAACAATTAGCAAGCAAAGCATAAAGGGGAAATAATGGCAGAATTTAAAAAAGCAGATGGTTTTATAGATTGGCTTGATCAACGCTTAGCTGTAAAATCGCTAACAAAAGTATTAATGACGGAGTATTGGATTCCAAAAAACATAAACTGGCTATGGGCTATGGGTGTTGTATTGACGATGCTTTTCACAGTGCTTGTAATATCTGGTATTTTCCTATTAATGTATTATAAACCAGATATCAATCTTGCATTTGATAGTGTAAATAAAACAATAATGAATGAAGTAGAATATGGTTGGGTTTGGCGACACGCACACGCAGTAAGTGCCTCATTGATATTTTTAATCATCTATATTCATATGTTTGTTGCGATATATTATGGTTCATATAAAAGAGGCAGAGAAATGATATGGATAACAGGTATGCTTTTATTTGTATTATTTTCTGCAGAGGCATTTAGTGGATATATGCTACCTTGGGGACAAATGAGTTATTGGGCAGCTAAGGTTATCACAGATTTATTCTCTAAGATTCCATTTCTTGGACCAGATTTAGTTGTTTGGATTAGAGGTAATTTCATACCTGCAGATGCAACATTGACAAGATTCTTTATGCTACATGTATTCTTATTACCTGTTGTAATTATGATACTTATTGTTACACATTTCTATTCTCTTAGAATCCCTCATGTAAATAATCAAGAAGGTGAAGAGATAGATTTTGAAAAAGAAGTGGAAAAATATAAAAATGGCAACAAAAAAGAATCAAAAGTTGTTGCATTTTGGCCTGATTTCCTATCAAAAGATATATTTGTAATATGCACATTCATGATTTTATTCTTTTATTTAATGTGCTTTAAATTTGGATTTGCTATGGATCCAATAAACTTTGATCCTGCAGATACATTAAAAACACCAGCACATATATACCCAGAATGGTATTTCTTATGGAGTTATGAGATTTTAAGAGGTTTTTATATGAGTGAATCATTAGGATTAATATTCTTTGGTTTTGCACAAGTGATTTTATTTGCTTTACCGTTTTTAGATAGAAGTCCTGTTGTGGCTCCAGCACACAAAAGACCATTATTCTGCATTTGGTTTTTTGTATTATTGATAGATTTAATAACTTTAACAATTTTTGGTAAATTGCCACCAGAAGGCATTAATAATATCATTGGCTTCATAGCTGCGGTTACATTTATATTATTGATTGTTGCACTGCCAATTATTACGACAATAGAAAAAAATTCTAAATGCTCTAATGGAGGTACAAAATGAGTGCATTAAGAGAGTTAAAAATCCTTGCATTCGTGGCAATTGTAGTTGGGATTCTATATTGGGGTGTTGAGCCATTGGCACATTCTGTATTTCACCCCAAAACAGCTCCTGCAGACTTTACATTTAGCGATTTAGAAGATCTTCCAACTACAGGAAATGTAGAAAATGGAAAAGCTCTAGCCACTTCAACTTGCATAGCTTGCCATAGCATAGAAAAAGATGGATTTCCTGCATTGGTAACAAATGAACTTGCAGCATCTGCATACGGAGTAGTGCCGCCAGATTTATCAAATATTGGTGCAATTTATGATGGAAAATTCTTGGCAAATCTAATAAAAAATCCTGTAAAAACACTAAAGCTTACTCATAAATTTAATGATTCTAAACCATTCCCTATGACACCAACATTGGTAAGCGATGCTGAATTAGGTGATATGGTTGCTTATTTTAAAGCACTAGCTGCAGATGCAAATTTAAGCAATAAAGAAATATTTACAGAGGCTTGTGTGCGATGCCATAGCATAAAATATGACAACATAAAAGCATTAACACCAAGTGATACGATAGCAAATTATCTAGGTGCAAAAGCCCCTGATTTATCTATGATGATAAGAAGTAGAGGTCAAGAAACTCTAGATAAATTTATAAATGATCCACAAAAAACTCTAGTAAATGCATCAATGCCTAGAGTTGGGTTAACACAAGATTCTCAAGAAAAGGTAATTGCATACCTAGAGAGTGTTGGTGATAGCAAAAAAGAACAAAGAGAATTCATTGGTAAAATTTTAATTGGCTTTATGATTATTTTGGCAATTCTTGCTTATCTATGGAAACGAAAAATCTGGCACAATCTACATTAATCTTTCTAGCAAAGGAGACTTTGCTAGAACATCACAAATAATCTCATAATTTTCTCATACAAAATACTTAATATTTCAAAAATTATTTTTGGTAGGGGAAATATGACTAGATTCATTTTAATTATTACAGCGATACTGCAGATAACATACTGCAATGAAATAAGCTATAAAGAATTCATAAATAAAGTATATGAAAACTCAAAAGAATTAATAAGACAAAACGCTATAACAAAATCTCTACAAAATGAGAGTTATGCTGCCAATGCTTGGGAATCTCCATATGTTGAAATCAGCCCTAGTTTTGGGAAAAATGCCACCACTAATAAATTTGAAGCACAAGCACAAATATTATTAATGATAACACCAAAAATGCCTTGGGTAAGCAGTGTAATAGAAGATGTCTATACAACAAAAATCAATAAAAATGAAAAAATCCTGCAGTTACAAAAAAACATCATAGCAATAGGTGCAAAACGCAATTATCTAACATATTTAATTTATAAAGAACAAGAGCAAATCTACAAAGACAAAGAATCTCTTGCAAAAAATGCACTAGAAATAGCACAAAAAAGATTTGATGCAAATAGAATCTCTAAAGCCGAGTTGCTTAGATTTAAAAATGATTATTCAAATGCATTATCAACACTAAAATCACATCAAATATTAATAAAAGATACTTTAGATAAGCTAAAGATATTAGTTGGTGATGATAAGTTTCATGGAATTAATGATATAAAACTTGTATATATAGGCAACATAGATATATCAAATAATATAGATAATTCAATTTATAATGAAATATTAGAATTAGATGCTCTAGATTATGAACAAAGTGCAAAAGTCGTAAGTAGAGGTATTATGGATAGCATGCAAATTGGTGCTGGATATACGACAGGACAAAATAGTATTGATGTTAAACTTATTATTCCACTACCATTTACATCAAAATCAAACTATCAACAACAAGCATTAATGGAGCTAAAAAGTGCTAGTATAAGAGAGAATCAAATAACAAAAATGCAAATTGCACAAAGTGCAAAATCATATAAAGAACAACTAATACAACAAGAAGAAGTAATAAGACTACAATCACAAAATGAGGAAAATTCAAAACATCTATTTGACATAATGCAAAAAGGTTTTGATGCAGGAGTTATTAGCGTCTTTGAATATCTTGATATAAAAAATAATTATTTAAATAGCAGGATAAATACAACTCAAGAAAAAATAAATTACATAAATACACTATCACTGCTTGAAGAAAATCTTGGAACACAAATTAACATAAAGGAGACAAAATGAAAAAAGTTGTTTGTATCGTATTGTTGTTTAATTTTATATTTGGATATGATGAAATAATACTCACAGAACAACAAATGCAAAAAATGGGCATAAGCACCACGAAACCTGACTTTAGTGGATATTTTTTACTTGGACCATTTGTTACAAGCCTTGATTTTAGCAATCAAGCATCAATCAAACAAGTTAGTCCATTTGAGATAACAATTTCAAATATCAAAAAATTTGAAGGTGACTATGTAAAAAAAGGTGATGTAATTTGCAATATAATTTCGGATTCTCTTTCAAACCTAGTATATGAATACAAAAACACAGAATCTAAATATAAAATCGCACAAAATAATGCAAAAAAAGATAAGGAGTTGTTTGAAAATGGAGTAATATCTCAAAGAGAATATGAAAATAGTTATCTCTTTGCAAATGAATTAGAATTAAAATTAAAAGATCTAGATTCTACAATAAAGCAAATAGGAATAAACCCAAATACAAAGGGAATTAGCTATCCAGTTATAGCACAAATGAGCGGAATCTTAGCAATTGGTCCTAGCAAAAGTGCCCAAAAAATAGAAGCATTCACTCCTTACATAATAATAACCAATGATAATAGCAAGATGCAAGCAACCATAAAAATACCACAAATTAGTGCACAAGATATACAAAAAGATGCGAGAGTTTTTATAAAAGATGAAAATGAAAAACAAATTGAAATTGGAAATATTAATTCTGTATCTATAGCAATAGATAAAGACACAAATACAATAAATGCAACAGCAAATATTAATTACAAACAACTAAAGGCAGGAAGCAATATAGACACCTTTATACTTTCAAAAAATCCACAAGATACCATTGCAATCAGCAGAGATGTTGTTACAAAATTTGGCAGAGATAATATAGTATTTGTAAAAACACAAAGAGGTTTCCTTCCAACCAAAATAGAAATTATAAAAGAAATAAATAATGGATTTTTAATTAAAAAAGGAGATTTTGGCTTACAAACAAATCTTGCAAATGGATCTATCATAGTATTAAAAGGCGCTATGAGCGGACTTAGCTTTGAATAAAAAGGTAAAACAATGCTAAAAAGTATAATAGAATTTTGTCTAAGACAAAGGATTATTGTTATTATTTTTGGAATTGCAATATTTATCGCTGGATTATATTCATTTTTCAAGATTCCAATTGATGCATTTCCTGATATTTCATCAACTCAAGTAAAAATTATTTTAAAAGCACCAGGAATGGGTCCAACAGAAGTAGAAAATAGAGTTGTAAGACCTCTTGAGAGTGAACTTCTAGGCCTAGAGGGGCAAAAGATGCTAAGAAGCATATCAAAATATTCTATAGCTGATATTACAATTGATTTTGAGGAAGGCACGGATATTTATAAAGCAAGGAATATGGTTGCTGAAAAATTAAGTGGGATTATGGCTGATTTGCCAAATGGAGTAAGCGGTGGAATGGCGCCAATTACAACTCCACTTGGTGAAATGCTTATGTTTGTGATAGAAGGTGATATATCACAGATGCAAAAAAGGGAATTATTAGATTTTACAATAAGACCTGCACTTAGAAATGTAAAGGGTGTAGCTGATGTAAACTCTCTAGGTGGATATGCAAAAGCAATAACAATATCACCAAATTTTGCTCAAATGGCAAATCTAGGCATTACAATAAGTGATATTGAGACAACTATTAGTGAAAATCTAAATAATTCTGGAGCAGGAAGAATAAATACAGCAGGTGAAGCGCTAATTGTAAAGGTGCAAACAAGTGCAATTGATATAGAAGAGATAAAACAAATTCCAATACCATCAAAAAATGGATTTGTAAAATTAGGTGATTTTGCACAAGTAAATGAAGAATATATAACAAGACTAGGGTTTGTCACAAAAGATGGTGTTGGAGAAGCTACACAAGGGTTAGTATTATCACTAAAAGGAGCAAATGCAAAAGAAGCTATAGATGAAATAAAACAACGCTTAGAAGAATTAAAACCTAATTTACCAAACGGGGTAAATATAGAGATATTTTATGATAGATCAATTCTAACACAAAAAGCAGTAAATAGTGTAACAAAGGTATTAATAGAAGCAGTTATTTTAATCATAATTACACTATTTTTATTTTTAGGAAATATAAGAGCTGCAATTGCAGTAAGCATCATACTTCCACTTGCATTATTATTTGCATTTATATTGATGAATATATTTGGAATTAGTGCAAATCTAATGAGCCTTGGAGGTTTAGTTATTGCAGTTGGAATGCTTGTAGATTCTGCTGTTGTAATGGTGGAGAACATATTTTCTCATCTAAGTGAAAACAATAGTAAATTAGATAGATTACATATAATTTATCGTGCAGCAAGAGAAGTTTCTTTGCCTGTATTTAGCGGAATCTTAATTATTATTTTATTTTTTATGCCACTATTAAGCCTAGAGGGATTGGAGGGAAAATTATTTGCACCAGTTGCGATAGCTATAGTATTTGCCTTATTTGGATCGCTATTGTTATCTCTGAGTATAATTCCAGTAGTAAGCTCATTTATATTAAAACAAACACCACATAAAGATACTATTATTAATAAATTTTTCTCAAATATATATGATCCTATATTGAATTTTGTACTAAATCATACAAAAATTGTAGTATCAATAGCGCTAGCATTTCTTGTTGTATGCTTTAGTTTAATTAGGTTTATTGGTAGTGAATTTATGCCAACACTTGATGAGGGAGATATAATCTTAAGCATAGAAACACCTCCATCAATATCTCTTGAACAATCAAAAGATTTGAATCTAAGAATACAAAAGCAGTTATTAGATCAAGTAAGTGAAATAAAAAGCATAATAGCAAGAACAGGTAGTGATGAATTAGGACTAGATCCTATGGGGCTAAATCAAAGTGATACCTTCATAGTTCTAAAACCAAAAGATGAATGGCAAGTAAAAACAAAAGAAGAAATTCAAGAAAAAATAAAAAATGCTTTAGTGGATTTTAAAGGTATTAGTTTTGGTTTTACACAGCCAATTGAAATGAGAACATCTGAAATGCTAACTGGAGCAAGAGGTGATGTTGCAATAAAAATATTTGGGAGCGATATCGATAGATTAAATGAACTTAGCAACGAAATTGCAGATTTACTTGGAAGAATTAAAGGTTCAAGTGAAATATTTACAACAATTAATGAAGGTTTTACATATTTACAGATAACACCAAATAAAATTAATCTAGCAAATTTAGGAATTAGTATTGCAGAGTTTCAAAAATTTTTGCAGTCTTCATTAGATGGGATAGTAGTTGCCGATATTCCAAATGGATTCATTGTGACACCTGTTATAATTAGAATGGATAAGAATATACAAAATGATATAGACAAATTTAAAAGTTTAGAGTTAGTTACAAAAAATGGAAGAAGTGTTCCAATTAGTGCTATTGCAAATATAGAACAAATAGAAGGTCCTGTCCAAGTAAATAGGGAAAATACATATCGTATGAGTGTTGTAAGAAGCAATGTAGAAGGTAGAGATTTAGGTGGATATGTAGATGAAATAAAGCAAAAGATTAATCAAGAAATTAAATTAGATGATGGATATTCAATAACTTATGGTGGGCAATTTGAAAATCAACAAAGAGCTCAAACAAGACTTATGACTATCATTCCACTTAGTATAGTTATAATCTTTTTTATATTATTTTTTACATTCAAATCAATATCTATAGCATTATTAATATTATTAAATATACCATTTGCAGTTACAGGAGGACTTGTGGCATTATTTATCACTGGTGAATACATATCTGTTCCTGCATCTGTTGGTTTTATAGCATTATTTGGCATCGCTATTCTAAATGGGCTTGTTATGGTAAGTTATTTTATATCTCTAATAGAAAATGGATACAACATAGATGATGCTGTAAAAATTGGTGCACAAAGACGACTAAGACCCGTATTAATGACTGCATTTATCGCAGGATTTGGTTTGCTTCCATTATTGCTTTCAAGCGGAGTAGGGAGTGAGATACAAAGGCCACTTGCTATAGTAATACTAGGCGGATTGGTTACATCAAGTATTTTAACATTGCTAATACTACCTCCAGTATTTAAAACTCTAGTAAAAAAGGTAAAGTTATATGGATAAAATTTTGTATATTTATTTTAAAGATAGTTACAAAGATATGATTGTAGATTGTTTGCTTAATGATGAGTTTGATGATTTTTATTACTTTGAGTGCAAGCAATACAGCACAAAAATGCTACAAAGTGCTAAAGAAAGAGTTACAGGCAGAATTGATTATGGAAAGATAGAAGTTAAAATAAGTAATAATCAAGAAAGAATAATAAATAAACTATTTGCAATGATTGGAAAAGAGCATTTAAAGATTTTTATACACAATGCTTTGGAGGTGTAGTTGAGAATCTTAATTGCTGATGATGAAGTAGTATTACTTGAACTAATGAAAGAAAATCTACAATTTGATGGATTCAATATAGATACAGTAAATAATAAAGATGAGATTATTAACTATCTAGATTCATACTCATATCAAGTTTTAGTGTTAGATAGGAACTTTTATGGGATAGATATTATGAATGATGTAATAAAATACGCTAAAAATAAAAATCCAAATATGGGGATTCTTATTATAAGTGCATTATGTAGTGTTGATGATAAAGTAAATGGACTTTTAAAGGGTGCTGATGATTATCTAGAAAAACCATTTGATAATAAAGAATTAAAAGCTAGGATACTAGCACTTGGACGAAGATTTAAATCTAGTGAATTTATCTTTGAAGATACAATAATAAACATAGAAACAAAACAAGTGATAGCAAAGGATAAACAAATTATACTTAGCAAAAATGAAAGTGCATTATTATTTCTTCTTCTATCAAAGAGAGGATATATATTTAGTAAAAATGAAATTATTGATTCTTTATATATACATCCAGAAAATATATTGCCAAATAGTATTGATGAACTAATATCAAGAATAAGAAAAAAGATAAACCCAAAAATTATAAAAACAATTAAAACAAGAGGATTTATGATTGATTAAATCAAAATCACTAACAAATAAAATTACAATATTTTTTTTAATATTAACAAGTATTTACTTCATAATAAATCTAATACTAACATTAATCTATATAAATAATGAAAAACAACAAGATTTGGAATTATTATTATCTCATGCACTAAATGAAAGTTATGATTATGTAAGAAAATATCAAGATAAAACAAATCTAGCATTTTTATATGATATACCTCACATGACTTCTGTATTAGAAGCAAGCGGTGCAAGAGATATATCTTTTTTCTTTTCAAACAACGAATATAAAGCAAAAAATAATGAAATAGCTGTATCTACACAACTTCCAAATGGTATGTATTTCAATCTCAAAAGTAGCAATACAGAATTAAAAAAATATATATACAAACAAGCAATAAAGCTTGTATTACAGCACTTAATATACTTGATTACTATTGGAATATTTGGGGCATACTTTATACAAAGATTATTATTGCCACTTAATCATCTTGCCAATCAATGCAAAAATTATAAAAGTGGGAATGAATTTTATACAAATTATAAAAATATTGGAGAAGAAATCAAACAAATTGAATCTGCACTAAATATGCTTGTGCATCGTTTTGAAGAATTACGCATAAAGGACAAAGAAATATTTGCCTCAGCTACACATGAATTAAAAACACCTCTAGCCATAATAAAAGCTAGAGTTGAAAAATTACAACAAAGTGATGAATATAAAAAAGAAGATTTTATAAATGATATCAACAAAGATATACAAAGATTGTATCTTGAAATTCAAAGTATGCTTTATTTTAATATTTTTGACTTTGATGAAAAAGAAGATATCAGTGTAATTGAGATGATAAAAGAAACTATATCTAAAGTTGATTTATTGCTAAAAAATAGAAATTTAGAAATAAAAATTATTGGTGATGATTTTATCTTACAAACAAGAAAAAATCTATTTTTAAAAATGTTAATGTCAATACTTGAAAATGCAATTACATACTCAATGCCGCAGAGTGTAATAAAAATAACACTAGATTCAAAGATTATAAAAATACAAAATACACAAGGCGGAGAGATTAATCTGTTTAGCTCAAAGCTTGGAATAAAAATATTACAAAAATTATGCAATGAGCTAAACTTCACATTTGATATCATCAAAGATTCTACAAATTACGAAGTGATTATTTATTTTAACTAGAGGAAAATATGATAAATATTGTATTAGTTGAACCTAGAATCCCACAAAATACAGGCAATATTGGCAGACTTGCACTCGCTAGCAATGCAAGACTACATCTCATATATCCACTTGGATTTACCTTGGATTCAAAAGGCATAAAACGCGCTGGTATGGATTATTTTAATGAAGTAGATTTAATCAAATGGGATAGTCTAGAATCTTTTTGGGAAGAAAACAAAATAAATGAAAATCACTTCTTTTTTACCACAAAAGCAAACAAAAATTATTTTGATGCAACTTTTAATGATAACTGCTTTTTATATTTTGGTAGAGAAGATATGGGGTTAGATAATAAAATTCTACAAGAAAATAAAGATAAATTATTAAAAATTCCTATGTTTAATAATGCAAGAAGCCTAAATTTATCAAATAGTGTAAGCATTGCTGTATATGAAGTAATACGACAATTATCTTATAAATAACTGCTTTTAAGCAGAGATTCAAAAAAAAAATGTTTATAATTTATTTACTTTTATTCAAATATTTAATTTGATTAAAAGATGATCAATTTTATTTTATAAAAGGATAAAGAATGAAAAGAAGTGGTTTTTCAATGATCGAATTAGTATTTGTTATCGTAATCTTAGGAGTTTTAGCAGCTGTTGCTGTTCCTAGATTTGTAACAACAAGAACTGATGCACAAGTTGCAATGGCAAGAAGCGATATTGCTAGCGTATTAAAAGCAATCCCTGCAAGAATCTTTGCTGAAAATATCGACCCAACACAATCTACTCCTACTGGATTCTCTAGCTGGGGTGAGTGGATGATAGATACAGGTGGATTAGATAGAGGTAGATGGAAAGTAGGTGGAGGTGGCACTAATGGTGGTAATACAAACAACGGGATCGAGCCTATAGGAAATGTACAAAACACTGGAGGAGCTCAAACTGGTGGATGTGGTCAAGTTATCTGGCTTGATACAACAACTGGAAATCTAACATTTGACCCAAATAACATACCTGCAAACAGCACTGGTGGAAATAATGGTGGAACATTTTGTAAATCTCTAAAAGAATCTTATCCAAGCGGAAGCAATAGAGTTATACCTCTTGCAACAACTGGAGCTGTTAAGTTCTAGAATTATTCTAGCCTTATGGCTAGAATTCACTATAATGCTGTTTTTAATATTCTTTAAGGATAGAAATGAATAGCATAAAACAAATCCTAATCACAATCAAAAAAACTTTCATAAATCTAAAAGAAAAACTATATGAATTCATTGCTTTTTTTAACAATGTAGAAACATATGCAGCATCACTATCGCTATATTCACTATCTGCTATCGTGCCTTTGATCATCATAACATTGTCAATATTACTTTCAATTCCAAATTTTCAAGTGGAAATACAATATCTAAAAAATATCATTCTATCCAATATATCCCCTACAAACACAGATATAATCTCATCATATTTAGATCAATTTATGGAAAACTCAAAAACACTAGGTATGAGCGCATTTATATATGTATTTATTGCATCAATATTATTCTTTAGAAATCTAGAAAATATCTCATCGCGACTATTTGAATCCAAAAAACGAGCATTTTTTGATTCTATTATTGTGTATTGGGCACTTATGACGCTCTTTCCTCTTGGAATGGGAGCATCTCTTTATTTTAGCCTTGAAGTGCAAACATTACTAAAAGATGCAAATCTATTAGATTTATTTGATTTATTACCATATATATTAATATGGGCTATATTTTTTATTTTATTTAAGATTCTAGCCAACAAACCCCTACCATTTGTATCGCTAATGCTATCATCACTTATTACGATGATTG
The DNA here is from genome assembly GCA_944323755.1 of uncultured Helicobacteraceae bacterium. GTDB lineage: Bacteria > Campylobacterota > Campylobacteria > Campylobacterales > Helicobacteraceae > NHYM01. Next base: position 182,606 of record CALUTR010000001.1, on the reverse strand, counting down.
TATGGAGCTTGCTAAAATGGGCATTTGTATATTATGTATTTTTCAATAAAGCATATACGACAATATATGGATCATTTTCTATATTAATGTTTTTTATATTATGGATTTATTGCTCTTGGGTTGTGATTTTATATGGAATGCGACTAACACAAGGATTAATCACAAATTTTGGTGGCAAAAAAGATGAAAGTATGATGATATAAAGAGGTAAATATGCATTATTGGTCATTTATGATTATTATTGGCATTTGTGCTGCTATACTGATCTTTGTAATATTAAAATATAGAAATATAAATGAAATCTTAAAAGATAAGATAAATACAATCAACAAACTTGAATGCGAAAATAAAAAATTAAACAACGATACCAAAGAGCTAATAGAACAAAATGCAAAATTACAAACCGCAATAGAATATGAGAAGAAAATTAATCAAGAAAAGATTGATGACTTAATAGCGCTAAAAGAGCAAACAAAAAATGAATTTAAAGTCCTATCTCAAAACATACTTGATGAAAAAATAAAAAGCCATAAAAATGCTCAAGAAGAAGGCTTGATCAACATCATAAAACCACTTCAAGTGCAAATAGAAAGCTTTAAAAAACAAGTCCAAGATGTATATGAAAGGGAATCTAAAAATAGAAATGAATTAGTTGGTGAGATAAAAATCCTAAAAGATCTAAATAATCAAATATCAAAAGATGCCATCAATCTAACAAATGCACTCAAAGGAAACAATAAGATTCAAGGAAACTGGGGAGAAATAATACTAGAAAAGTTGCTTGAAGATTCTGGTTTAATTAAAGATAGAGAATACTTTAGAGAGAAAAGCTATGCAAATGACAATGGGGACAGAATGCGCCCTGATGTAATCATCAAGCTTCCAAATGAAAAGGTGATTATTATAGATTCTAAAGTATCATTAATTGATTATGAACGATATACAAACAATAATGAAGATAGTAATCTTAATGCACATATAACATCAATTAAAAATCATATAAAATCCCTAAGCGTAAAAAGATACAATGAATTAGGGGATAGCTTAAAGCTTGATTTTATTTTAATGTTTATCCCCATTGAAGGCGCATTTTTAGATGCAATAAAAAAAGATAATGAATTGTTTCAATTTGCATACAATAAAAATATCATTCTAGTAAGCCCAACAACGCTTTATGCGACACTAAGGACTATTGAAAATATATGGCGCAACGAACGGCAAAATAAAAATATAGATGAAATCCTTAAAACAGCAAGTAGTTTATATGATAAATTCCACACATTATACGACACAATAGAATCCATAGGAAAAGCTATCAATAAAGTAGATGATGAGTATAAAAAAATGCTAATCACGCTAAAAGATGGCAAAGGCTCAATCATAGATAAAATAAAAAAATTAGAAGATTTGGGTGTAAAAGTGAATAAAAAGCTTCCTTTGTAAAATAAAAATTTCTTAACAATTTCTACATTATTTATTAATTATTTGACTGCAGTCAAGAATCTGTACTAAATAAAAAGTATCATTATAAAGCATTTACTTCAATGCAATAGGAGAGATTCTTGGAAAATAATCAAAACAAAAAGAAATTTTCCATTCTTACTATAGCAACCACAATAGCAGTTACTTTTACTATTGCAATAGGTGGCTTTACATTTTATTATGCAGAAGGATTCTCATATTTTAGTAATAAAAGTGAAGCTTGCAATAATTGCCATATCATGAATGAAGTCTATAGAGATTGGAGAAGCGGAAGCCATAGAGAGCACGCCACTTGCAATGATTGCCACATACCAAATGAATTCATATCAAAGTGGATGACAAAAGCACAAAGTGGCTTAAGCCACGCCTATGCTTTTACATTTAAAGATTTGCCAACTACTCTTAGTGCAACACAAAAAACAAAAATTGATGTGCAAAATAATTGCATCAGATGCCATTCTAAAGTAGCAAGCAATGCAATCAACCCAACAACAAAAAAAATCCACAACTATGATAATTCATTAAGCTGCGTATCGTGCCATAAGAATGTCGGACACATAAGGAATTTTTAATTTAACCAAAGGAGGAAATATGTCTAACAAAAAATCTATAGCAATGCCAATTGTGCTTATACTAGCTATTATTATAGGCATTGGCATCGTCGCATTGCTAATAAATATTAATACAAAGAAAAATGAAACCATAGGTCTAGCGCCAAAAAGTCCTGTGGAGCTAAATGATGATAATCCTACATTTGATCATTGGGGAAAGATGTATCCAGAATATCTTGATATGTATCTAAAAGTAGAAACAGAAGCACCACGAGCAACAGATTTTGGTGGCAATTTAGCATATAGCAAATTAATTAGATATCCACAATTAACAATACTTTGGGCGGGGTATCCATTTTCAATTGACGCAAATGAAGAAAGGGGACATTTTTGGATTCAAGTAGATCAAATGGATACAGCACGAAACAATAAAGATTTTTTAAATGCACACGGTTTCAAAGCGTTTGCAGGGCAGCCAACAGCGTGTATGAACTGCCATAGTGGCTGGTCTCCGTGGCTTTATAAAAATGTAGCAAAAGGTGATTGGGTTGCATTTAACTCTACAAAATATTGGACTATGATAAAAAATATCCCCGCTGTAAATGGTATAACCGAAAATTCACCTGAACATAGCGGACCACACGGAGGAAAGAGAATGGGAGTTACCTGTGCTGATTGTCATAATCCAAATGATATGACATTAAGAATTACAAGACAGGGCTTAATTAATTCTCTTGTAATGCGTGGATATGAAAAAGATTCGATACAGGGCATAAAAGCAGATAGAAATGAAATGCGAACATTAGTTTGCGCACAATGCCATGTTGAGTATTATTTTAAACCGACAGGCAGCAAAGTAAAAGTGATGGGTGAATCTATTGCAAATGATCCAAGTAAAAAATGGTTTGATGGTACACAAAAAACTTATGATGAATTTGATTCTTGGAGAGATGGAAATAAACCTACAGAAATACAAACCGATGGTATAGAATTAGTATTCCCATGGAGTGCGTGGAAAAAAGGAATGCCTTTTAGAATCGAAATGTTTGATGAACATTATGCAAAAGTTGGCGCACTTGGTGATGGCAAAGCATTTAAATCTGATTGGATACATAAAGATACAAAAGCACCTATGCTAAAAATACAACACCCAGAATTTGAGCTATATAGCGGTAGTGTTCATGCTGCAAATGGAGTAAGCTGCGCTGATTGTCATATGCCTTATGTAAGATCTGGTGCAAAAAAGATCACACAGCACAATATAACATCGCCACTTGCTGATATCAATAGCTCTTGCAAAACATGCCACAACCAAAGTGAAGAAGTCATAAGAAATCAAATTGCAGATATTCAAAAATCAATTGCATTTGACTTAAGAAGCGCAGAATACGCTACTGTGAGCTTGATTTGGGATATCAAAAAAATAAGAGATGAGCTAAGTAAGCAAGGTAAAAGCGATAATGAAATAAATGAGATTCTAAAAGAACCACTAGAATTGCATAGAAAAGGACAAATGAGGGGCGATTTTGTCGGTGCTGAGAACTCAACAGGATTCCATAATCCAAGAGAAGCAAGCAGAATGTTATTACAAGCAGTAGAAATGGCAAGACAAGGACAAACTGCACTTGCAATTATTGCTGGAAGATATAATATAGATTACAAACCAAGTAATGCCACATTTGAAGATTTACAGAAATTAAATCCAGGTGAAATCAAATATAAAGTTGATATGAATGGACACAAAGCTGGTGATAGATATTATGAACATCTAAATGTAAATGGCAATCCTCCAAAAGAAAATCTTGAGTTAGACAAAAATATCAAGCCATATATGCATACAAAAATAGACAATCCTGTAAAATAAAAACATTGGTATGGATACTCCACCATACCAATTAGCTTTTAAAAATAACTTCGTTATCATTAGCAAATTTAAATCAAAATTAGGATTAATTTGAAAAAAAAGGTTATTTTTATCATTATTTTTATTATTTTAACTAGTGGAATCTTTGTATTTATTGCAAATGAATACCTAAAACGCCTGGAGCAAAATGCGATAGAAACCTACATAAAGTCAATACAAGATGAATTGCAAGGCTACTTACTTAACACCCAAATATCACAAATTGAATGTCAAGGATTCATAAAACATATATGCACTATTAAAAGCACAAATATATATAACAATAAAATAAATATAGAACTAAATGACATAAAATTAAAAATCAAAGATATCACATATGATAATATAAGTGTTGCCATAGAAATAGGAGATATCAAACATAACAATAAAAATCCGCATCTATTGCTATTGCCAAATAGATTCACATACACACTAAACCTGCATAAAGAAGATTCTAAACTAGGATTTGTAACACTTGAACGATCTATCTATTTTGATTTTAATGATTTTGATTTAAATGCAGAGTTAAATTTATTATTAAGAGAGAAAAAATTCCAAAATAAAAGTATATTTTACATTTTAAAAGAGTGGTTTGATAATACTACACCAAGCTTTTATGAATACAGCATAAATAGCATAAAAATGCAACTAAAAACAAAAGATAATAAAGCAACTAATACAAAACTTGCAAATATTCTAAAAGAGATAACAAAAGATATAAATAAAGGAAAAAATACAAAATTAGCACTAAATTATTTCAATCAAATTATGGAAGGCTCATACAAAATAATCAATGGAAAAATAGATAAGATATCACTAAATGTATCAAAAAAACACCCAGATATTGTATTTTTTAACCTATTAAGCAATGAAGCTGCTATCAAAAAAAGCCTCGAGATTATAGAGATTATCAATTCTATAAATGAGACCTATAATATTAATCTAAAAATAGAATAGCTATAAAATAACTATGGTTTTGCCTTACCGGTTAATTTTCTACATAAATCATTATTAGCATCGCAAGTAAGGGTTGGGGATTTTGTAGTAGCATCAATTGCAACCTTTAAATCAATATTATTTGATCTAATGCTAGCAGTTACACTATTTACATTATTCACCTTAAATGAGCAACCATCACTATTGCTAGATTCTAATGTTTTTAAATATTGGATTAATTCATTATTTGTCATTTGCTTGCTCTGAAGAAATCTCTTTGTATATTCCCTTGATAATACAGTCTCTGTTTCGGACAAACTCGCTCTAAGCTTCACAAAACAAGCATCATCACGACTTACTGATAATCTAGGAATAGCAATAGCAGTTAAAACTCCAACTATAACAATCACAAATACAAGTTCTATCATATTAAAACCAGCTCTTTTCATATCAATCCTTGCATTTAATTTTTACTTTTCGTTTAGATTCAATCATTGTAATTAAATATTCCTTAAATATCATAACCAAATCACAAACTACAACAAATCAAATTTACATTTTACTTAATTTTTAATACAATGCCCTAATCAACTTATTTTAAATGAGGTTATGATGGGAATAAAGCTTAACAATCAACAAACTACATCTGTGCCAAAGATTAATGGAATTGATATGCTTGCAAACGCAAAACCTATAAAGTTAAACAATCCAAAACAAAATGAACCAAATATTGATGTAGTGACAAATAATCAAGCACAGCAAAATATGAAAAATAGTGTCAATTTAAACACCACTAAACCAATACAACCACAAAATATAGCAAAACCGGCACAACAACCAGAATCTACAAAACCAAGTATTATAATGCAACAAACTCCAAGTCAAAAATCACAAACACAACAAATCATCAAAAATGAAATAAAACCAAAAGAAACCACACTGCCTCCACAACCACAAAAAGCCACAAATCCGCAAACTCCACCTACAAATAAGCAAAACATACAAAACCAAATGCCTAAAGCACCACAAACAAAAATCACAACAAACGACTTAAATGATGATATGCTAAAAAATGCTATTACAAATAATTACATAGATAGCATAGATAGAAACAATGAATTATCACAAATAAAAGTAGATGTAAATCAGCTAGATTTTAGTCTCACAAAACGCGTTAGAACATATCTTAAAAAACTTATCAATAGTGGCGGCAGTGACTTACATTTAAAAGCAGGTAGCAAGATTCGAGCAAGAATAAATGGAGATATAGTGATTTTTAGTGAAGATATACTAAGCAAAGAAGATGCACTCATATTCGCTAAAGAACTCACTAGAGGTAGATTCCACGATTTAACTATTGAAAAAGAATTAGATATGACTTATATTTATGATGCAAATACAAGATTTAGGGTTAATATATTTTTCCAAATGGAAGGTGTGTCATTTGCATTTAGAAAGATACCAACAACACACGGAACGATAGATGAATTAGGACTTCCAGATGCATTAAATAAAATTGTAGATATGGAACGCGGCTTAGTGCTAGTTACAGGTATCACAGGTTCAGGTAAATCAACAACACTAGCTGCAATAATCAACGAAATCAATCAAAAGAAAGCAAAGCATATAATAACGATAGAAGATCCAATAGAATTCGTCCACCAAGATGCAAAAAGTATGATAAATCAAAGAAGTGTTGGAATGGATACAAATAGCTTTGCAAAAGCTCTAAAAGCTGCACTCCGTGAAGATCCAGATATCATTCTTGTTGGTGAGATGAGAGATATCGAGACAATAGAAATGGCACTCCACGCAGCAGAAACAGGGCATTTAGTATTATCCACATTGCACACACTTGATGCAAAAGAAACAATAAATAGAGTAATATCCGTATTCCCAAGTAATGAACAAACAAGAATACGCACAACTCTAGCTAGCACACTTTCTGCTGTCGTATCACAAAGACTTTTAAAATCAATAAATGGCGGACGAGTTGCAGCTGTTGAGTTATTATTCAAAACACCAAGAATTGAATTAATTGTAAATGAAGGAAGAGATAGTGAAATTCTAGAAGCGTTAGCCGAAGGAAAAGAGATATATCACACACAAACATTCGATCAACATCTATTTGAACTTGTAACAAATGGTATTGTAAGTGAAGAAGCAGCTATGGAAAAAGCTACATCACCTTCAGATCTTAAGCTTAGACTTCAAAATATTAATTTTGCAGACCAACAAAATGGAGATGATACAATCACAATTAAAAATTAATGCTTTTTTAAAGTCAAGATTCCATTAATTTAGCTTCTTGACTTATATTTCTAACACACTAGAATTACGAAAAAATACTTGGAATCCGTTATGGCAAAAGATCTCATAAATACACCTATTTTTAAATTATTTTTATCTTATTTTATACCATCATTTGTAAGTATGTTTGTATTATCAACATATGTAATTGTCGATGGAATCTTTGTTGGCAAGGGTATTGGAGAATCAGGACTTGGTGCTATTGGCATAGTAACACCTATATTTTCATTATTTATTGGGATTGAACTTTTATTTGGCATAGGTGGATCGGCATTAGTTAGTATGTCACTTGGTAAAAACAAAGCACATAAAGCAAGAATTATATTTAGCTCTATTATTTACTGCTTAACTTTACTTGGGATTTTTACATCAATAATAATGTATATTTTTAAAGAAAAATTAGCAGTAATGCTTGGTAGCAATGATGAGCTTTTTAGTTATGTGATGCCATACTTAAGTATTATCATCATAGGTAGCACAATAATCTTATTACAATCTACATTATGCACATTTGCAAGAAATGATAAAGCACCGAATTTAGCGATGATATCATTTGTCTCAGGATCAATTATAAATATTATCTTAAACTACATATTCATATTTATATTTAAATGGGGTATGTTTGGAGCAGCATTTTCAACGATACTTGGGCATTTATTTGGGCTTATTATCATTTTATGGCATTTCGTATTCAAAAAAGGCGAATTATATTTCATTAAAATCTTTAGCATTCAAGCTGTAAAAATGGCTATAAAAAGCGGTGTAGCACCTTCATTATCGGAATTTGCATTTGGTTTTACAATAATTCTTATGAATATATTTTTAATAAAAATATCTGGACAACAAGGAGCTGCAATACTTGGCATCATTATGTATATTGGTGCAATTTGTTTTGGAGCTATATTGTCAATTTCACATGGATTACAGCCAATTGTAAGCTACAATTTTGGTGCAGGACAAATAGAGCGTACACTAAAAACACTAAAAATTGGTATGATATTTGCGACAGCTATGGGCGCGGCTATATACATTGTGCTATTTTTTGGAATCCAATATATCGCAAAAATCTTTCTACAAAATGACACAACAATACTAAATGATCTAATATTTGCTGTAAAAATATATTTCTTTGGATATTTATTTCTTGGATCAAACATCATAATCGCAGCATTCTTGCAAGCAACAGGGAGAAATATAAGCTCTACAATAGTATCCGCAGCACATAATTTAGTATTTATGATGATATTATTACCGATTTTTGCGTATTTCTTTCAAATGACAGGTATTTGGGCTAGTTATCCAGTATCGCTATTTTGCGCTTTTATCATTGGAATCTATATATTAAAAAAAGAATTAAAACACTTCAAAATAAACAAGGATTAAAATGGATACAATAATTTTATTTGATATGGACGGCACACTAATAGATTCAACAGATGCCATCTATAAAAGCTTTTCAAAAGTCTTTATAGATAATAATATGCCAGAGTTAAGCAAGAAAGAAGTATCAAAATTTATTGGTTATACACTAAATGATATGTTTAAATTTTTTGGTGCAAAAGAGGAGTGCATACCACGATACTGCGATGAATACAAAAGCCACTATATAAAAATATGCAATCAATACACACATCTAATAACAAATGCAAGAGATTCTATAATACTAGCAAGTAGCTTTGCGCATTTAGGAATCGTAACTACAAAATCAAGTAGATCTTCAAAAGAATTACTAGCAAATTTTGGCATAGATAAATATTTTAAAACAATCATAGGAAGAGAAGATGTAAATCATACAAAGCCACATAAAGAGCCTATATTAAAGGCACTAGATTCTCTAAATTTAAATATTGATAAAAACAAAACTTATATGATTGGAGATACCATACTTGATTTAAATGCGGCAAAAAATGCAGGAGTTGTTGGCATTGGTGTATTAAGCGGATATGGTACACTCAAAGATCTAAACAATATAAGCCCATATACATTCAAAGATACGCTTGAGGCAGTGAGTTTCATTAAAACACTACATCAATGAACAAATGATTCTACAAATTCGCTTTTACCAAATACTATCAACATATCGCCTTGATAACACATCATATCTAGCGGTGGATTTATAATCCAACTATCACTATGCTTAATCGCAGTTACCATAGTATTTGATCGTTTAGCAACTTCCTCGACACTCAATCCAGATAAAATATCGCTAACTAAAATCCGCGCAACTTTTAGCGAATTTGTAACATGAATTATTTCAAACTCCTGATGCACTAAAAGCTCTTATAAGCTTATTTGCGGTATATCTCTCTGGATAAATGACTTTATTTACGCCAAGTTTTGATAGTATTTTTCCATGTGTTTGATTAATAGCCTTTGCAATAATTGTTTTTATATTCAATTATTTTAGCGCCATAAAGGTTAAAGTCCTAGATTCTATATTTTCACCAATGCTTACGATAACAACATCTGTATCACCAAAACCAGCTTCTTTTAGAGCATTTTTATCTGTAGAATCCAAAATAAAAGAATTTTCATTTAAATCTTTAAGCTCTTTAAATGCTTCTTCATTCTTATCATCGATAATCACTTTTCTACCATCTAATATCAAATCACGAGCTATATAATATCCAAAATTACCAAGACCAATAACACCAAAAGTTTGATTATTCATTTTCACCCCTTAACATCAAATAAGAATCTTATCTTCTAAATATTTTATATGACTACATTGCTTATTCATAAAAATTGCGACAGAAAATAACAATATACCAACCTTACCACATAACATCAAAACAATAATGAGTAATTTCCCACTATCACTAAACAACGCAGACAAGCTTAATACACCGCCATCACCTGCTGATACATCAACTGTAGCTATCGCAGAAGTAACCTCAAATATAGAAAAACCAGCATTATTAAATGCAGAAATAGAATGGAAGATTCCAGCCCAAATAGCATCACCAATTGACATTTCAAGCATAAATATTAAACTTAAAATAAATGCGCCAAATGCTTCTATCACAATAGTAAATAAAAATAGTTTTTAATAAAATATGTCATATTCTCTGTGCTTGGATATGCAAAAGAAGTTTTCAATATAGTGCGTTTAGAAAAATTTATATCCACCCTTAAAGCTATATAAGCAAGGCTAACAAGAGCCATATAACCCACACCACCTAATTGTATCAATACAAGTTACAATTTGACCAAACACACTCCAATCAGTCGCTGTATTTTTCACAATAAGGCCAGTTAAACTTACAGCCGATGATGATGTAAATAGTGCATCTAAAAAATTACTATGTTTGACTTGACTAATTGGCAAACTAAGCAATATAGCACCAAAATAGCTATTAATACATACCCAAGAATTAACCGCCTAGCAATTTTGCTATTCAAAAACTACCAAAAAATTAAATATTTAAGCTAAGGATTATACAAAAATTACCAAACAGCAAAGCAATAAACAAAAGCTTAGGTATATAACAAAAAAGAATTACAGCTTAAAATTATGTAAGAAAATATATAATTAAGCTTTATTAAAAAAGAATAATGTATTGACTTTTTTATTAAAAACAACATTCATGAATGCTTTTTTATAAAAGCAAGTATCAAAAGATACGCTTAACTTTAATTTTTAGGAGTGAAGTATGCTAGAAATTAGATGGCACAGCCGTGCAGGTCAAGGAGCGGTAACAGGAGCAAAAGGACTAGCTGATGTGGTATCAGGAACAGGGAAAAAAGTTCAAGCATTTGCATTTTATGGTTCTGCAAAAAGAGGTGCTGCGATGACAGCATATAACAGAATCGATGATGAAACAATCATAAATCATGAGAAATTTATGAATCCAGACTATGTATTAGTTATAGACCCGGGATTGACATTTATCACAGATATATGCGAATTTGAAAAACAGGATACAAAATACATCATAACAACGCATCTAAGCAAAGAAGAATTAATAGCAAAAAAACCAGAGTTAAAAGGGAAGCAAGTTTTTATACTTGATTGCATAAAAATATCACAAGAAGAATTAGGCAAACCAATACCAAATGCGCCTATGCTTGGAGCGTTTATTAAAATATCAGGATTATTAGATTTGGATTTCTTCTTAGAATCTTTCAAAAAAGTCTTAGGGAAAAAGCTTCCTCAAGCAATTATAGATCAAAATATGGTAGCTATAAGAAGAGCATACAATGAAGTAAGGTAAAGGAGTATATTATGAAAAAAGGTTGGAATGAATTTGAAATAGGATCCGCATTATTTCCATTTGAAGATTCTGGTGACAATATCTCTAAGCAACAAGAAGATAGAAACTACACACAAAATAGTTCATACACAGCAAGTGTGGCTCACTGGCGAGTTGACAAGCCTGTATTTAATGCAGATCACTGCATTAATTGCTTTAATTGCTGGCTATATTGCCCTGATAGCTCAATACTTGTTAGAAGTGAATCTATGCAAGGCGTAGATTATGTGCATTGCAAAGGTTGTGGAATTTGTTCTAGTGTATGCCCTACAAACCCAAAATCACTCCTTATGTATAGTGATTACAAAGATAATGAAGAATTGATACAACAATGGCCACAAAAAGAAGAAAGAAAGAAATAAGGGGGAAATTATGGCATTAAAAATGGAATTACAAAAAGTTGAAGTCTGGGATGGCAATATGGCAGCATCTCAAGCTATGAGACAAGCACAGATTGATGTTGTAGCAGCTTATCCCATAACTCCATCTACTCCGATTGTTCAAAATTATGGTAGCTTCATCTCAAATGGATACATAGATGGAGAGTTTGTAATGGTAGAATCTGAACACGCAGCTATGAGTGGGTGTGTCGGTGCTGCAGCCGCTGGAGGACGAGTGGCAACTGCAACAAGCTCTCAAGGATTTGCATTGATGGTTGAAGTGCTATATCAAGCATCAGGAATGAGACTGCCAATACTATTAAATCTAGTAAATAGGGCACTAGCTGCTCCACTAAATGTAAATGGCGACCACTCTGATATGTATCTAAGTAGAGATACAGGGTGGATAAATCTATGCACATATAATCCACAAGAAGCTTATGATTTCAATCTTATGGGTTTTAGAATCGCTGAAGATCTAAGAGTGAGAGTGCCAATTATAATCAATCAAGATGGTTTCATATGCTCACATACTGCACAAAATGTAAGTCCATTAAGCGATGATGAAGCATATAAATTTGTAGGTGATTATAAAAAACATAATGCGATGCTAGATTTTGACAAACCTGTTACATATGGATCGCAAACAGAAGAAGATTGGCACTTTGAGCACAAAGCACAGCTGCACCACGCAATTATGCAATCAAAAGAAGTGATACAAGAAGTTTTTGATGAGTTTGCAAAGCTAACTGGAAGAAAATACAATATAGTTGAAAAATATGATGCAGATGATGCAGATTTGATAATAGTAGCACTTGGCACAACCGTAGAATCTGCAAGAGTAGCAAGTAAAAAAATGCGTGAAAAGGGGATTAAAACCGGTGTTGTATCCTTTAGATCATTACGACCATTCCCATATATTGAACTTGGAGAAGCATTAAAAAATGCAAAAGCTATAGCTACACTTGATAGAAGTCTTCCTGCAGGAACTCTAGGTATGTTATTCAATGAAATAGCTGCAGCGGTATATCAAACACAAGGGACAAAGCACCCTATTATGTCAAATTACATCTATGGCTTAGGCGGTAGAGATCTGACACAAAAAAATTTAGAAGATGTTTATATGCAATTAAATGACAATGCAAAAGCTGGAAAATTGACACACCCTACACAGCAATTTTTAGGTCTTCGTGGAAAAAATTTAGGATTTTTTTAATAGGAGCTGACAATGACAAGAGAAATAAAAAATTTAAAACAATTTTCAAGTGTAGCAGAGAGATTTGAAGGATCACATTTATTATGCCCTGGTTGCGCACACGGTATGATTGTCCGCGAAGTGTTAAATGCAGTTGAAGGTCCATTACTAATTGGAGCTTCAACTGGTTGTCTTGAAGTATCTACTGCTGTCTATCCATATACTTCTTGGAATGTTCCTTGGATTCACATTGGATTTGAAAATAGCTCTACTGCGATTGCTGGAGCTGAAGCAATGTATAAAGCATTGGTAAAAAAAGGTAAATATACAGGTGAAAAGCCAAAATTCGTGGCATTTGGAGGCGATGGATCTACTTATGATATAGGCTTCCAATGGATTAGTGGTTGTTTTGAACGAGGACACGATATAACCTACATCTGCCTTGATAATGAAGTGTATGCTAATACTGGTGGTCAAAGAAGTGGATCTACACCACTTGGATCTTCAACTTCTACATCACCAGCAGGAACAACAAGCTATGGAAAAAAAGAGAAGAAAAAGGATATAGTGTTAATTATGGCAGCACATGGAGCACCATATGTAGCACAAGTAGCTCCAAATAAATGGAAAGATATGAATAAAAAAATAAAAAAAGCACTTGATACAGAAGGTCCGACTTTTATCAATGCAATGAGTGCTTGCACTACAGAATGGAGGTTTAGCTCTAATAAAACTGTTGAGGTTAGCGATTTGGCTGTAGATTCTCTAGTGTTTCCACTATTTGAAATCATAGATGGAAGAGAGTTAAACATAACATATAGACCAAAAAATATTATTCCTGTTAGGGATTATTTAGGTGCTCAAGCAAGATTTAAGCATTTATTTAAACCAGAAAATGAGCATATAATTGAACAATTCCAAAAAGATGTGAATAAACGATGGGAATATCTTCAAAGACGAGAAGAAGCAAGAATATAATACTATTTTAGAATCTTACGATTCTAAAATAGTATTCACGCGCTTATCATAACGCTAATCACTAATAATTTTATAGAACTTATTTATATCCAAACTAGCACTACCTACCAATATACCATCGCTGATTCTTAAAATATCATTTGAGTTATTTTCATTAACACTGCCACCATAAATAATAGGCGCATTGCTAATGCCGCGCAAATGACTAATGCATTCACAAATTTGCTCTACACTAGCATTCAATCCAGTGCCAATAGCCCAAATAGGCTCATATGCTATGATTAAATTCTTATAATTTGTATCTATAAAACTTAATTGAGATTCCAAAAACTCCAAATATTTGCCACCTTCTCTTATGCCCAAGCTCTCACCAATGCAATAAAATATCTTAAAATTATGCGATTTAAAGTATTCAAACTTTCTTGCACAGATATTATCATTTTCAAAAAATATATTCCGCCTTTCGCTGTGGCCTATTAAAATAGTATTAATTTCAAATTCTTGCAAATGCAACAACGAAGCCTCTCCAGTAAATGCTCCACTATCACTATCATTGCAATTTTGCGCACCCAATGTGATATGCTTATAATTATTTTGTACTAGAGATGTATTTGATGGAAAAATATAAATATCTTTATTTCTGCACATTTCAGTATTTAGCATAGAATCTAATGCAGTTAAATACTCCATACTAGCACTTCTAGTTAGATTAGATTTAAAATTTCCAGCTACTATTTTCAATGTCTATCACCTTCATATAAAATTATTGTAGAATTGTAGCCATTCTTAACAAAGTTGAGTATAAAGTAAGTCAAGGGTTTTGTAATGGAAGGCATATTAAAGGGCATCAATAATAAAGTTAAACACAAAATCAAAATACTGCTAAATACGATTGTGCCATCAAAAATACCAGAATTTAGCATACATAATACAGATGAAGCGATATTTTTTATATATTTGAGTGATAATCAAGTTCATTTTGTTAGCCACAACAATAATGAAAATGGAGATGAAATTATAAAAGTAGGACGCGCCAATAATGAATTCACATTCTATCCAATAAAAAAAGATTCTATATTTTTTGAGGAAAATTCAGGGTTAAAAACATTTCAATTCATAGAAGCAATAGTAAATAACAAAATCAACATTATTGCAAATAAAATATACAATGATATGATATTCTTGCTAGATAAAATCACAGAATACAAAACGCTATATATCAATAAATTAAATGATATGAAAATCAATCTAAACATAATAGATAAAACAAATATAACATACACAAATGAAGAATTGTATAGCAAGCTAAATAACAAAATATCACAAGAATTACAGAATCTAGCAAAAACAAACATAAGAGATTCATTAATCAATATCTTTAAAACAATGTATCCAGATGGAATATATGATATAGAATCTTTTATAACACAAAAAAGCTCTCTTAATGCAGATATGCTAAAAAACTACTACAATCAATCAAATTTATCAAACCCAAATCTCATAGAAAAAACAAACATTACGATCAATAATCAAGAATTAGAGATAAATTACATTATTAAAGAAATGCGATTAAAATGCACATCAAAAAAGCAATTATATGCAGATTCTGAAGTGATAGTAGATTTTATAAATGGAATAGATGTGCAACCAGATGAGATATTTTATTCAAACAACGAAATAAGGGTAAATATCAATAAAGGCAGTTTTAGCATACACAATAACACAGATAATAATATCCATATAAACAATATTAAAAATATTTTTTATATCAATGAAGCCATAGATCCATTTATACAAGCGATAAATTCAAATATCAAAATAGATGCAAATATGGAAATAAATATAAAAATGAATTACAATAAAAAAGATGTAGCCATATCAAATTTAACGACAGATAACATTCACAAATACATAATCATTCATAGCATTAAAATAACATACACAATAGATGGCGCAACAAAAAATCTAGTTGGCAAAAGTCAATATAAGCTCTATAATATCCTTAGCTTATAGTCTTTAGCCATTCTTTTATAACATCACTTATATTATCATTATTTATAATTGTTTTATTGCATTCATTTTTATTAAATAGAGATTCTATATTTTTGTGAATTGGTAAGGCAAATTTGTTAGATATGTAATGCAAAGCATCTTTATCATTGTTTATAGAATCCAAATGCAATGCTTTTGTAATAGTTGGCGCAAACTTACTCCATTCAGCTGTCGATACGATAATATTTTTTCTACCATCATTCTTACTACTATTTTTATAAGCAAGTAAAGCAGTTGCCGTATGTGGATCAATGATTACATTTTTTTGTGCATATTCTTTTATGATAGACAATACATCATCATCACTACTTACATAGGCGTCAAAATAAGTATTTAACTCCATTAATTCATCACTATTTATTTCATAAGTTTTATGTAAATCTAGATTCTCCATTAATTCTTTTGTGCGCGATGATCCATATAAATGAAATAACACACGCTCCATATTTGAACTCTTCAAAATATCCATAGCAGGGGAATTTGTCTTTAATAACTTACGATTTAATATATTATACTTACCAGTTTTAATAAAATCAAATAATACAGAATTTGCATTTGTAGCAATGATGATTTTATTGATTTTTACTCCCATTTTTTTTGCATAAAAAGCACCTAAGGCATTGCCAAAATTACCGCTTGGCACGATAATATTAATAGATTCTGTAGATTTTATAATATTATGTCTTAGTAAATATGTGTATGAGTATATATGATAAATAATTTGAAAAATAATTCTCCCAAAATTCACAGAATTCGTAGCAGATATAGAAAAATTATTCTTAGTCAAAAAATCCCTAAATTCCGAATCATTAAGAAGTTTTTTTAATGCACTTTGTGCATCATCAAAATCACCATTTAACGCCAATACTTTAATATTTGAGGCATCATTTGTAGTCATTTGTAATCTTTGAACATCACTTGTGCCATTGTTTGGATACATACAAATTGCATAAATATTTGGTTGATTTTTGATAGCTTCTAGCGTTGCAGGACCTGTATCACCGCTTGTAGCAGTAAGTATTAGATATTTTTTACTATCTTGTTTTGCAAGATTACATAGAATCCTGCCAAATGGCTGCATTGCCATATCTTTAAATGCTCGAGTTGGTCCTGTATATAACTTTTGTAAAAATAAATCATCATCTAGTTTGCTAAATTCTAAAGGAGCATTTAAATTATCAAATGTTTCATAGCTCATAAGTGCTTCATCAAGCAAGCTAGAATCTGCCCCTAAAATCTTAAAAACATACCTTGTAAGATCATTGTACGATAGATCTTTTATGTCATCAATGTTAATATATGGGATCTTATCAAGACTCCACAACCCATTAAAACTCGCAATAGGCTTTAATATAGCTTCATATAACCCAATATGCGCGTCTCTTAAGCCATCATTTCCTCTTGTTTCTATTAGCATTTACAACCTTTTTATTTTTATCAAATTCTTTCAAAAAAGATCTAAGTTTATTATAATCGCTACGACTTAGATAGCGACTTTTACCACTAGGGAGAGCATTAAGCTCTACAAAACCATAGCTAACACGCTTTAAACTAATCACATCAAGACCAAAATACGCAAAAAATCTGCGTAATTCTCTATTCTTTCCCTCTGTGATGCCAACTTTGATTTTTACCCAAGTATCACACTCTCTTACCACTTCAAAAAAATTAAATGGTGCAAAATCCATAGACTTTATCTGGCTATATTTATGAGCACCAGCACTCGCATCAGACAAACTCAATCCCTCATTCATAGCATTTATGACTTTTTGATTAATTTTACCACTTAGTTTTAAATTATAAACCCTAACTAACTTACTTGCCATAAGCTTTGTTGCAATATCTGGATTATCTGTTAGAAGTAATAAACCACTTGATGCAAAATCCAATCTACCAACTGGAATATAGTGCCTAAATTTAGATTCCAAAGTATCATAAATTACTTTTCTGCCTCTATCATCGCTCTTGCTAACAAGTTCATTCTTTGGCTTATGATAGACAATTACACTATATTTTGATGAATCCTTTGGCTTAACTTCCCTGCCATCAATAAAGATCTTTTGATCAATAACACTATCCCCAAAAGTAGCGATTTTATGATTTAATTTTACTTTACCATTCCGTATTAATTCATCGGCTTCACGCCTAGAAAACTGCGTATGATGAGAAATCCACTTATTTAATCTCATTATGCAATCTTAAAATTCTTTATCTTATCTTTAAAATTATTATTGATTTTATAATTAGAGTAAAGTAAATACACAAGTTTATCATTTCTTACCCTAAAGACAAGGCGTTCATTACCGTTATTCTCAATCGCAAGTGCCTGTATGTCTTTTAACATTTCATATGTTATATTACAAGATAAATCTAAAATATATTCAACGATATCATCTTTTACCTCATCATCAACAACTAACATAGAATCTTTATCATCATCTTCACTAAATTCAATAGTAATTTTTTCATTTTTTGCTTCTTGTAAAGAGATGATTTTTTCTATCTGCAATGATATTGAACTATCTCTAAGATTTGCTCTACATTTTAGACATATAGGTGTATTTTGTGGCGCATTTTCTATTTGATCTAAATGCTTTTCAAATACTTGAAGCACAATATTCCCGCCCTTATCAACGACAAGAATCTCCGCAAAACGATTACCTTTCTTGCTAAGCTTTGTCTTAATATCCTTGATAAAACCAACTATAAGAGCCCTTGAGCCATCTTTTAAGCGACCTATATCATAACTCAAAACAATACCATTAATACTATTTATATCATCATTAAAGCTATCAAGTGGATTTCCGCTCATAAAGATTCCAAGCATTTCATATTCAAAATCTAATAACTCATTTTTACTATATTCAGCTTCATTGTTGATATTTAAAACCAAATCACTACTTGTTTCATCACAATCCTTAAATAGAGAATCCATAGAAGTAATCATTTCTAAATTCTTAGAATTATTTCTAATTACATCAGAAAGTAAATCAAGATTATTTACAATAGTTTTAATACTATATCCAAGACCTTTAAGAGTACCAGATTTTGCTAATGATTCTATAACCTTTTTATTAATGATTTTGGAATCTGATTTACTTAAAAACTCCTCTAAAGTTTCAAATTTTTTATCACCTCGCGCCTTTAAAATCATTTGTATTGGATTTGCACCAATTCCTTTAATAGCACTAAATCCAAATATAATTTTCTTCTCTCCATCTATAACATCAACACTAAAATCTTCCATAGAAATATTAATATGAGGGGGTAAAACATCAATACCTATATTTCTACATTCTTGTATGTATTGATTAATTTTATCAACATTGTTCTTTTCACTTGATAATAACGCTGCCATAAATTCGTGTTTGTAATAAGTTTTTAAGTAAGCCGTTTGAAAAGAAATCATAGCATATGCCGCTGAATGAGATTTATTAAATCCATATCCTGCAAATTTAACTATAAGTTCCCATAATTCATCACTCCTTGCTACATCAAATCCATTATTTTTTGCGCCATTTAAGAATTTTGCTTTATTTTCAGCCATAATTTTATTGTCTTTCTTACCCATAGCTCTACGGATAAGATCAGCTTCGCCAAGTGAGAATCCACCTATTGTTTGCACTATCTGCATAACCTGCTCTTGATAAACAATAACACCATAAGTGCTTTTTAAAATCTCCTCTAACTCAGGAAATATATATTCTGTTTTTTTGATACCGTGTTTTCTATCAATAAAATCATTAACCATTCCAGATTCCATAGGTCCTGGACGAAACAATGCAAGCACCGCAACCAAATCATCAAAACTATTTGTTCTTAATTTTTTATTTAATGCCTGCATACCACTAGATTCTATTTGGAATATACCTATGGTATCACCATTTTGAATAGTCTCATATACCTTTTGATCATTTAGATCAATAGTATTAAAATCTATCTTTTGGTTAATGAGTTCAAATGTTTTATGGATAACACTTAGTGTCTTTAATCCTAAAAAATCAAACTTAATCAAATCAACCTTTTCTAAATAATCCATAGAATACTGCGTTGCGATTTTATCACCTATTCTACATAGCGGTATCTTCTCCCACAACTCATTTTCACTATTAATAACAATAGCAGCTGCGTGAGTTCCTAGATTTCTTTTTTGATTTTCTAACACCAATGCAGTTTCCCATACATCATTTAGCGTTTTATCATTTTTGATAGTTTCTGAAATTTTTGGCTCTAACTCAAAAGCACCCATTTTATCTTTATCATTTTGTTCGCCTGTTTGTAGCTGAATTTTTAGTTTATTTGGGATTAATTTTGCAAATTCATCAGCCTTCTTGTATTCAACGCCAAAGACCCGCGCAACATCTCGTATAACAGATTTTGCAGACATAGAGTTAAAGGTTACAACATGTGCTACATTATTTTCACCATATTTATTCACAACATAGTTAATAATATCACCTCTTCGATCTTGACAAAAATCCATATCAATATCTGGCATACTAACACGCTCTGGATTCAAAAATCGCTCAAATAGCAATATATGTTTTATCGGATCAATATCTGTAATCTCCAAACAAAACGCCACCAAACTACCCGCTGCGCTACCCCTACCAGGTCCAACTGGTATATTTTGCCTTTTTGCCTCTCTTACAAAATCCCATACAATAAGCATATAACCAGAAAATTTCATTCCTTTGATGACTTGCATTTCATATTCAAGTCTATCCCTATATATTTGATGGTTTTCTTCTTTTACATTTTTTAGCCTACGCTCAAGCCCTTCTTTGCATTTATACATAAAATAAGAATCATCATCTTCAAAATCTAAACCATCATTTTTTGCATATTCTTTAGTAAATTTAAATGTTGGTGCTGTAGGTGGTGTGTTTTTGGTTATGATATTGCCATCTGGATCTTTTATTTCAATACTTTTTAAATCTATAATCAAATCACATTTTTCTACTAATTCTTGCGTATTTTGCAATGCATCTGGAATATCAACAAACAATCTCTCCATTTCATCAATTGGCTTAACATAAAATTCATTCACAGAGTGCTTCAATCTATTGTTATCAACTAGTGTCTTACCCATAGAAATACACATAAGCACCTCTTGAGAAAATGCATCTTTTTTTGTCGTATAGTGGGTATCGTTTGTAGCAATGATTTTTATCCCTGTTTGACGAGATAAATGAATAATTTGATCATCAATAAATCTTTGTTCCAAGATCCCATGTCGCATAATCTCTAAATAAAAATCATCGCCAAAAATATCTTTATATTCCAACGCAACTTCTTTTGCGTGCTCAAAGCCCTTTGCATTATTTTTTGCACTAATTGTATTTAAATGATAATTCACTTCACCTTGAAGGCAAGCAGATGAGCAAATAAGCCCCTCTGAATGTTCTCTTAGAATCTTTTTATTAATTCTTGGATTCTTGTAAAATCCATTAATGTAAGCTTGTGAGCTAAGATACATTAGATTCTTATAGCCTGTTAAATTCTTTGCATATAAACATAAATGATATCTAAGTGGATTTTTTGATCCTAAATCATCATCATTGTGTATATAGGTTTCAATACCAATAATAGGCTTTATCCCCTCTTTTAGCATATTAATATAAAAATCAAGCGCACCAAACATACAGCCGTGATCTGTTAATGCAACGGCTTTCATATTTAGCTCTTTTAGCCTTTTTGCCAATTTTTTAATTTGATTTGCACCATCAAGCAAAGAATACTCACTGTGCAAATGAAGATGTGTAAAACTACTCAATTTACAGCCTTTGCAAAAGTTTCGACAAATTTAGCAACCAAAACAATGAAAATAACCAATGGAGCGATATATTTAATCACAAAATACCATACATTAAAGACTTCTCTACTCATAAAGCCTTTTACGAACTTATATATAATCTTTTTATTAACAGCAAATCCTAAAAAGATCAATGCTAACAATCCACCAAGAGGCATAATGATGGCTGCTGTGAAGAAATCAATCCAATCCATAAACGACTTATTAAAAAATGTAAAATAAGCACCATATGCTTTTGTATTGGACAATATAACAACTAATCCAACAATAAAAATTGCAAGACATATCAAATATGCAACTTTTGCACGACTTATATTGTATGTGTCAGATAGATATGCCACAGGTGGCTCTAAAATAGATATCGTAGATGTTATGCCAGCAAATAATACTGCTGCAAAAAATAATAAAGATATGATCTCACCATAAGCCATTTGACCAAATACCAGTGGAATCGCTTTAAATAGCATTCCAGAACCTTCACTAGCTGATTGTCCGTGATTAAATAAAAATGTAAAAATAATAATTCCTGCAACAAGCGATATAACGACACCTGATAACGCTATCCAAGCGGCGCTACTTAGTAGATTATCACCTTTTTTTGCAGATGAACTATAAGTAATGATCGTCCCAACACCAATAGAAAGAGAGAAAAACATTTGACTTAAAGCCATAACAATAACATTTGTATTAATTTCATGAATATTAAATGAAAATAAAAATGAAATAGACTGCTTAAAGGAATCCATCGTCATCGCATAAAAAAATAATCCAATAAAAATCAAAAATAATAATGGCATTAAAATGAAATTATATTTTTCTAATCCATTTTTTACACCCTTTGATACGATATAGCCAGTTAAAAAAATACAAAATGCAAATGAACCAATCGAAGCAAGAATGCTATCTGTAACTAATGTAGCAAATATATTATTTGATTGCTCTATTGTATCTGGAAGATTAAAGGAAACAACAACCAAATAATAAAATACCCAACCAAGCACAACAGCATAAAATGTAAGTATTAAAGGCCCTCCAATAATCATTATACTTGCTTTTTTCCAATGTTTCTTTGCTGTAGGATCTAGCTCATCAAAAGCCCTAACAACATTTGTTTGTGTTTTGTTTCCAATAACCATTTTTGCTACAAGAATTGGAATCCCAATAAAAATAGTCAAAAGTATATAAACCAAAACAAATGCACTTCCTCCATATTCGCCTGTCATATATGGGAATCTCCAAATATGCCCTAATCCAATAGAGCTTCCCAAAGTTGCCAATATAAAACCTAATTTTGTAAAATTATTCATTTTCCTCTACTTTAAATTATTATTTTTTTAAGGTGATAATAATATAGAAAAAAATATTTATCATTAATTAAATATCATAGTTTTTAATATTTATGTGATATAAGTAAATATTTTTATTCTGCAATTTTCATCTTAGGCAATAATACGAATTTTAGATTATTGTATTGATTTAAAATATTCACTTAACATAGCATCTTGAGCGCCTTGAATACTTGATATTGCATTGATACTACTTGAAAATAATAAAGAGATTCCAGTCATTATATTACTACCTGATCGTTTAGCCTTTCTTATTTGTGCAAATCTAGCTGAAACAAAAGGGGAAAATGCAATTCCACTATTAATGCTAACATCAAGTCTAACACTTAAATTTACATTATATAGCAAATCACTATCTCTAAATCTAGAATATCCTACATACTGCCTTACAAACCCTTGATATATAAGTTTTAAGTCATCATTAATTGGAGTTTTTGCCCTAATTCCAGTCTCCAAAGCACCTTTAATGCTAACTGGGCTATATGATAGATCAATCTCACCAACTCCAGATAAATAGAACTCATCAATATACTTACCATCTAAAAATCTAAGCCCTGCTTTGTAACGTAAATACTGATTTCTTGAGCCATCTTCCTTCCTTGTGAATTCTGTTTGATATTCGCCATCAATAAATGGGCCCAAAAATCCATTTTCAAACAAAAATGCTTTACGCGTATATCCTGTATTAAAAATTAAATTATCAGCTGTTTCATTTTTTGTAATTGATTTGTATTTTGGATTTACTATAACCATACCATATTCAGCAAATAAGGTATTGCTTAATCTGCTATTTTCAAAATTATGCTCCAACGCAAGATCTGCTACAAAATTTGCAAGTGTTGTATTATCACCACTAAACTGATTAATACCTAAATCCCTATACTCATCACTTACATTAATCGTCGTATTTGAGAAATCAATAGCAATGCGCCTTATATCAATTTTCAGCAAGGTTTCTTCTAAGCCATCAATAAAACCTGTAATAATATTTTCAATATAACTATTTGGAAATACCTGTTTTAGCATAGATGAAGTTGATTGATTATTTGAATCTATATTTGAATTGCCTTTTGAAGTAGGATTATTAAAAAATTTATCTTGAAGATTTAAATTAGATGGATTCTCTATAGTTTGCACATTTTGAGTTTCATTGCCATAAACACAAAGAAAACCAATGAGCAAAATAATTAAAAACTTCAATTACTCACCATTAAAATAAAGCAAACTTGAACCCCAAGTAAGACCTCCACCAAAGGCATCTAGTAACAACAAATCACCTTTTTTAAGCCTCCCATTTTTATAAATATCATCAATAGCCATAGGAATACTAGCAGCTGAAGTATTGCCATATTTTTGAACGGTTATCACAACCTTAGATGGATCGATTTCTATCATATCACCAACTGCATTTATTATCCTAAGATTCGCTTGATGCGGTATGAAATAACTCACATCTTTAATATTAATATCATTTTTTAGCAATATTTCTTTTACATCATTTGCCAGTGTTTTCACAGCTAACTTAAATGTTTCATTGCCTTTCATTTTCAAATAACTATGAATTTTGTCAACTTGCGATACACTAAACTCGTTAGAAAAATGTAATTTTGTTCCTAAACATCGCGGTGTCATTAGAAAATCATTATATTTACCATTTGCACTAATATTAACATCCACTATTCTCTCATTTTCATTTTTTGTAGAGCCAATAACAGCAGCACCTGCACCATCTCCAAACAATACACAAGTGCTTCTATCACTAAAATCTAAAATAGAGCTAATCTTTTCTGCACCAACAATGAGAATATTACTATATGTGTGAGATTCTATGAATGATTTAGCAAGAGATAAAAGATATATAAAACCACTACAAGCGGTAGTTATATCAAATGCTGGCTTATTTTCTATCCCAAGCCTACTTGAAATCAAACAAGCATTTGATGGCATACCCAAATAATCTGGAGATAAAGTAGCACAAATAACAAGATCTATATCACTAGATTGCATACCTGCACGCTTGATAGCAATTTCTGCTGCCTTCACTCCAAGCGCACTTGAATCCTCATCATCATCGGCAAAATAGCGAGTTTTAATCCCTGTTCTTTTTGTAATCCACTCATCAGATGTATCAAGTATTTTTTCAAAATCCGCATTACTGATACAATTTTTTGGCACATAGGAAGCTATGGATTTCATTGATGCATATATTTTCTCCAATAAAGCCTCCTTGGATAAATTATTTTGTAAAATTATTTGCTATTTTGTCAATTACTTTAGATTCTACTGCATTAATACCTTGATAAATAGCACATTCAATCGCTCTAGCATTACTTTTACCATGACAAATAATAATATTTTTACTCACTCCAAGAAGAGGTGCTCCACCATATTCAGCATAATGAGTCCTCTTTTTTAATGACTTAAACGCCTTAAACATAAAAATAGCTCCAATTCGTGAGAAAAATGACTTTTTTATTTCTTCTTTTAGAATTTTGCTTATAGCCTCTGCCACACCTTCACTAGCTTTCAAAACCAAATTTCCAGAAAAACCATCACATACCACAACATCAACACTTGCATTAAAAATATCATTACCTTCCACATTGCCCTTAAAATATGGTAATTCTTTTAGTAGTTTGAATGCCTCTTTTGTAAGCTCATTACCTTTATTATCCTCTTCGCCATTAGCAAGCAACCCAACCTTAGGATTTTCATAACCAAGTACTGATTTTGCGTATTCATAACCCATTCGTGCAAACTCTACTAAATTATCAACTTTACAATCAACATTA
Source organism: uncultured Helicobacteraceae bacterium (assembly GCA_944323755.1). Lineage (GTDB taxonomy): Bacteria > Campylobacterota > Campylobacteria > Campylobacterales > Helicobacteraceae > NHYM01. The sequence goes on along the minus strand of CALUTR010000001.1, from coordinate 156,613 downwards.
GCACCAGCATCTAAAATAATAGTTGCTTTACCATCAATTCTAGGCATAGTAGTGCAAATTGCCGGACGACTTACACCATCTATTCTACCAAATCTAAGTGTAGCAAGGCTCATACTAGCACCACTATGTCCAGCAGAAATCACAACATCTGCTTCATTGTTTCTAACAATTTCAATAGCTTTATATATAGAAGAATCTTTTCTCTTTAAAGCATCTGTCGCATTATTTTCCATTCTAATATAATCTGGACAATCAATAATTTCTATTTTGTCATCAGAATCTAAACAAGTTTCAATAAGCGTTTTATCGCCAACAATAACAGCCTGAAATTTTCTTGTTTTGAGCGCTTGTTTTATACCCATCACAATTGGCTCAACGCCATTATCGCCACCCATTGCATCTATAACTACTTTAAGCATTGATATACTTACTTATAATTTCCAGTCTCTTTGCTAATTGTATGTGGTAATTTCCAATTTCCATTTTTATCTTTTATTGGTGTAGCAAGCTTTACTTTATAATGAGTTCTTCTTTTTAATCCTCTAGTTTTACTAACCCTTCTTTTTGGAACAACTGCCATTCTATACTCCTTATTCTTTTATATGATAATCAAGCTGCATAGATTCCAGCTCACTTTTAAAAATAAATTCTAAATCTATATAGCCATCAAAAAATTCAATTACATCAAAATAATCTCTATCTTGATGGCTATCCCAAATACCATCTTTAGCAAACAATATAATGTTATCATTAATATTGTTCTTGAAATCTTCACCACTTAAATCACAAACACAATCCATTTCGCCACTAATAGTAGAATCTATTTTAATTAAACCATTGCTAAGTTTTAACAATTGTCCTTCTACTTTTATATTATAGCTATCGCCTACCAAATCTAATGAAAACTTTCTAGGATTTGATGTAATCTTTCTGGCTTCTATTTTCAATGTTATTTAATTTCAGTTTGTGCAAAAAAGAATGCAATTTCATTTACTGCATTCTCTATACTATCGCTACCATGCACGGCATTTGCATCTATACTATCTGCAAAGTCAGCCCTTATAGTGCCTGATTGTGCCTTTTTAGGATCAGTATCCCCCATTAACTCTCTATTTTTTTTAACAGCATTGTCTCCCTCTAAAACCATCACAATAACTGGACCACTTGTCATAAAATCTACCAAATCATTATAAAATGGTCTCTCTTTATGAACTGCATAAAATTCACCTGCCGTGTTTCTATCAAGTAGCAACTTTTTCATAGCCGCAATTCTTAGTCCATTACTCTCAAATCTATCAATAATCTTGCCAATCACATTCTTTTTTACTGCATCTGGCTTTATTATTGAAAGCGTTTTTTCCATATAGAACTCCTAAAATACTTTTAAAATAAAGCAGGATTTTAGCAAAATATTTTTATACACACTTTAAAAATGATTTATAATTGTGATTTATTTTATATTTAAGCAGTTAATTAAAGAGGAAGAATCTTGATACACTTCAAGATTCTTAAAAATTACATAACAGGTACTGTATCGTTTCTGTTTGCATCAGATATATCATCTCTACTTGTTGCATCTCTAAGACTCCATACAATGCAACCTTCAGTAGGACACGCAGTAGCACAAGCTGGCATTTCATTATATCCAACACACTCTACACATTTATCTGAATAAACATAGTAGATTCCCTCGCCTGTTGGGTTATCATCATCATCAACAATAGCGCTAACTGGGCACTCATCTATACAAGATCCACAAGAAATGCATAAATCAGTAATCTTAACAGCCACTTTGCACCTCCAATTTAAGTTATTTATCGTTATGTTTTGGCTAATGCCATCAAAAGTATAACAATTTTTATGCAATCAAATTCAAATTTACTGCAGAAAATTATTTTATTTTTAAGTAATCACGAATTTCATCCACTTTATTTGTAGCTTCCCAAGTAAATTCTTTTAGCTCTCTACCAAAATGCCCATATGCAGCAGTTTTTCTATATATTGGCCTAAGTAAATCTAAAGATTCTATAATTCCTTTTGGAGTAAGTCTAAACACTGATCTAACACATTTTTCTATCTCAGATGAATCAAACTTAGAATCATTATGGGTATTAATATAAATTGAAACAGGTTCAACTACACCAATAGCATAAGAAATTTGAACAGTTGCTTTAGAGCTAACTCCAGCTGCGACAAGATTCTTTGCTATATATCTAGCTATATATGCCCCACTTCTATCTACTTTACTAGGATCTTTACCGCTAAATGCCCCTCCACCATGAGGACAACTTCCACCATAAGTATCAACTATAATCTTTCTACCTGTAAGACCTGCATCACCTTGTGGACCGCCAATTACAAACTTACCGGTTGGATTGATATGATACTTGATATTATCTTGCATATATTCCTTTGGTATAACTTTTTGCACTATTTCTTCTATTACTGCATCTTTTAAATGATTATATTTTACATCTGGTGCGTGCTGGGTTGAAATAACAATAGTATCTATGCAAACTGGCTTCCCATCTTCGTATTTAATTGTAACTTGAGACTTACCATCTGGTCGTAAAAATGGCAATGTTCCATTTTTTCTTGCTATAGACAATCCTTCTGTTAATCTATGTGATAGATATATAGGAAGCGGCATCAATGTGTCTGTTTCCTTACAAGCATATCCAAACATCAAGCCCTGATCACCTGCGCCAATCTCTCCATCTTCTCTATCTACACCTTGATTAATATCTGGACTTTGCTCACCAACACCATTTAAGATTCCAGCACTTCTATAATCAAAACCATACAAGGCATCTGTATATCCTATATCTTTGATTACTTCTCTTGCAATATCTTGCATAGGGACATAAGTCGTAGTTTTTAACTCACCAGCAATTACGCCAAAACCATTAGATAAAAGTGTCTCACAAGCTACTCTTGCGTTTTTATCTCTTTCTATAATATAGTCTAAAATAGCATCACTTATTTGATCTGCCATTTTATCTGGATGCCCTTCTGTTACAGATTCTGAAGTAAATAAAAACTCATTTTTCATAAATTCACCTTGTATTTTAAAATTTCCTAAAATTCTATCATTAAAAAATTAAATTTTACTATTAAAAAGCATTTTAAATATTTTTAATATTATGGAATGTATAATTCTCAAACTTTAAAAATGATAATAATTGTCTAGTAATAATTTTTAAAGTTAATTTACTAAAAATTTAAATAGGAGAATTCTATGCTAGTAACAAAACAAGCTCCAAATTTCATAGCGGAAGCTGTAACTGCAGAGGGTGGATTTGATGATAAATTTGAACTATATAATAACATAGGAAAAAATGGTGCGATACTATTCTTTTGGCCAAAAGATTTTACTTTTGTTTGTCCTTCAGAAATCATAGCGTTTAATAACAGAATCAAGGAATTTAATGATAGGGGAATCAACCTAATTGGCGTTTCTATTGATTCTAAAGAAGTTCATTTTGCATGGAGAAACACAGAAGTGAAAAATGGCGGCATAGGTGCTATCAATTTCCCAATGGTGTCAGATATCACTAAATCAATATCAAGAGACTATGATGTGTTATTCAATGGCGCTGTTGCATTAAGAGGAACATTCCTAATTGATAGAAACAAAATCATTCGCCACGCTACAATTAATGACTTGCCACTTGGAAGAAATGTAGATGAGACATTAAGAATGGTTGATGCTCTATTATTCTTTGAAGAAAATGGGGAAGTATGCCCAGCTGGTTGGAACAAAGGCGACAAGGGAATGAAAGCTGATGCTAAAGGTGTAGCTGAATATCTAGCAGAAAATGCTTCTAAATTATAATTTTGTAGTTGATAGATTTCCTATCAACTACAAAATAACCTTATATATAAAATCATTTCTTTCTTGCAATTTTTCACTATTATTTCTACCAAATGGAATCTTATATACAAGTGCACCTTTTTCTTGTAGTTCTTTTATAACTTCAGAAGATTCTGTGTAGTAATTATCAAAATAAAATACTCCGGACTTTATACCATCGATATTTTTTACAAAAGAAACATTTGGTTGTAAACCATAAACTTCATACTGTCTTTCCTTTAAAGCCATATAATTATTTAAATCCAATATATAGGCATTATCATAATGCATAGAATCTTGCGTTATAAACTCAAACTTTGCTCTTGAGTTATCACCTCTACCAATTGGCGAAACATTAGAATCAAATAAAGATATACTAAAAATATACGCGCATAATGGAATAAACAAAACTCTATATGGAACTTTTAATGTAAAAATTATCCAACTAATAAAAACAATAACAAGCGGATAAATGACAAAAATCACATATTTTGTAATATAAATTGGGCGGACATAACTTGCCATATATGGAATAGCAACCATCAAAATACATACCCCAAAGATAAAATACAAGATTCTGCTCCTATGTAATAAAGAACATAATAAAAATATAAAAAACAATACAACAGAGATATCGCTTCCAAGCATTTGAAATGGAAGTATAAAAATATCATTCAAACCAGGCATTTTAATCCAAGTATTAAAACTTGTATCCATTAGTGATTTATTAAATGCTGTTATATAAAAATATGGCAATAAAGATAAAGCAATCACCACATCAGCAATAAAAAGCATAAATATTTGTCTTGCTTTTAATAACATAAAAATGCTAACCACAAAACTAGTAAATACAAATATCGCACCAAAATAATGTGTATTACACAGCATTATCGCAAATAATACATAAAATGCAAGGTCTCTAATCTTATAAGTTTTATAAAAATTAAACAAATAGTTGCATACAAGCGGAATAAGCACAAGCTCCAAAACATAGCCTCGAACTTCATGAGAAGATCCGATTGCAACTTGTGATATAGACATAAATAGCGCACCAAGCAAAGAAGCGAATATATTATTTGTATGATTTTTCATAAAAATAAAAATACTAATTGGCGCCATTGAACCGATGATAACTGATAACAACCTAGCAGATTCTGCTGAATACCCAAATAGGCGCAACCATTGATTTAAAATTAAATTATAAAATGGAGGATTCCCCGGATCACTAAAAACACTAAGCACACTATCATAAGGATAACCAACAACGCCAACAGAATAAAGTTCATCACCCCACAATGAAAGCAATGTGAAATTATGCAATCTTAGTGCAAAACCAAGAGCAACAATAGCACACATCACAAAAATATAATGATTAGCGATAAATGCCTTAAAATTTGTAATATTCACTGGAAGCAAAAATATCAATACAACAATCCAAATCAAACTATAAGGTGGCGATATAAGCATAATAAAAATATCAAACCATAAACTGTTGGCATTATTCATAAATTCACTATCATTATTTAGTCTAAAATGTGACAAATCAATAAAATAAGATTCTGAACTATCACTTGTTATGCTAATATCATCTTTATGTAAATGGAAATTTCTACTTCCAATGGCAATATTTATTGATTGTATATCTTTTAGTGCAGATTCTAGATGTGATCGCAAAATTAGATTTTTTATACCAACTTCAATCACATTCCTATTCATATTACAAATAGATTCTTTTGGCGCACTATATGGATAAAAACCAATTGCATCATTTGATTGCGTATATAATAAATCAATATTCCCAGAATCTGCCAAAAGCCCATATAATGAACAATCTTTTGCAACAATACTTACATTAACTGGTTCAAAAACATTATCTAACTTACTATAATTTCCACTATACACAAGCTTTGCGACCATAATAAAAACAGAGATAAAAACACAAAATGCCACATAAATTCTATTCATTATTTTTCCTATGAAATACAAAATATTTAGATAATAAAAAATTAATAATCATCGCGGATGCAACACCAAATGCCTGCGACAATAAATCTTTAAAATGAAGATCATTAAAAATAAAATTCCTAAAAATAAACAACACACATAAATTGATACATAGCCCAAAAATATTAGCAAACACATAGCTTATGTATTGCACTAGAGATAATTCTTTAGATTGAAATGTAAATAAAGCATTTAAGAAATAGTTCTGACTAACAGCAATCAAAAAACAAATGCAAGAATTAAGCATATAATGAATACTAAAATTTGATAACACATAAAACACTGCTAAATTTGTAACACTACCAAGACCGCCAACAAAGGCAAATTTTATTAACATCATTTAGAGCTAAACCTAAGTAGTATCGTTTTATATATTGCCTCAAAGATAATTTTTTTGCTCATTTTTGACTTACCATACAATCTATCTTCAAAAATAATTGGAAATTCTTTGATAGATAATTTACGCAAAAATGCTTTGTATTTCATCTCAATTTGGAAACAATAACCATTTGAATTTATAGTGTTTATATTGATAGCATCTATGGCATTTTTTGTATATGCATTAAATCCACCTGTAAAATCCATAATCTTACAACCAAGCACAAATCGTGCATAAGCACTGCCTCCATATGAAAGTACTTTTCTAAATAGATTCCAGCCTACAACACCACCTCCCTTAATATTTCTAGACCCAATTACAACATCATAAGATGTCAAATACTGCAGAATTTGTTGAATATATTTTGGATTGTGAGAGAAATCGGCATCCATTTGAATGAAATACTCATATCCATTTTTAATACCTATTTGAAAACCACAAATATAAGCTTTACCAAGACCATTTTTAGATTGCTGTTTAAACATATGTAAATTTGGATATGTATTGGATAGCAAAGCAACTATAGAACGCGTATCGTCATTTGAGTTACCATCTATAATGAGAATGTTTATTTTTGGATAGAGGGAAAAAATTGAAGTAATTAAATCTCGAATATTTTGAGCTTCATTATAAGTTGGAATTAAAATTAAGCTTCTTTCTTCCCCCCCCCCTATTAGGTATCATATTCATTTTTATTCCTTATATATTTTATGCAATTCAAATACACCATTATAATTTTTTATAAATTGTGCTTGATTATTTTTAATAAGACAGCTTGATGCAGTCTTAAAAAGCTTTTTACTAATCCCTAAAATATCAAAAATATCATTACTATTTGAATCAAAATTTAATTGTAGCACACCATCATTTAATCTATCTAAAATCATATTTTTTGCATATTCAATATCAGAAATAAGACCCAAATCAACTTTGCCATCTTTTCTTATTTTTTTGATGACGCCTTTGATTACACTACCAATTTCAAGTCTAATATTAATATCATTATTATGAATGATCCCAAAATATCGATTATTTACAACACAATTAAATCCAATATCAGTTTTTAAAAATGGAAGAATATCAACATTTTTGATTTTTGATTCTTGATTTAATTTTTCAAGATAATAAGATAGATTCTGCCTAGCAATAAGCCTATTTTGCTTATCTAACATTAATTTAATCACCACTTTTTGTCCTATATGCAGATTTGATGTATTTTTACTAGGCATAAATATATCTTTTGGGATTCCAAGATCAAGATATGCACCATTATGAACGATATCAATAATTTCTAATGATAAAATATCCCCAACAAAACCTTTAGGAAGTGTAGTTATCGCGACTAATCTATCATCGCTATCACTATATACAAACACCCAAACAAAGCTACCAACTTCCATATCATCTAAAATATACCTATTTGGAAGCAATACTTCATTTTTATTATCATCTATCAAATAAGCACCATTTTTGCTGAATCTAGATATTCTTAGATACTGCATCTGCCCTACTCTTATAGCAAACCTCCTATAAAACCTATCACTTTATAAACATCAAAATTATTTAACAAATGCAAATATTGCGCCCCAAATAACAATACTAATGGTAGAAGTATAACGCCAAAAATCGATTTTTCCACCAAGCCACCTGTTTTAAATCGTAATGTTTTAGGCAACAAAACAGCTCTAACATTTGAAATAGGAAAAAAATAATATGGAATGCCACTAATTGTAAGCATATCTCCTATTTGATGCATAAAAACTCCAAATCCAATAGCAAAACAGCACATAGCAAGCGCCTCATAATATGCAAATAAAATAAAACCAAGTAAAAATATTAATAATGGAAATATAAAGAAATGCGTAAAACCTCGATGCGTAAAACTTAAGCTTACTATATGAGAAATTACAGGGAACTTTCTACCAATAAAGCTTCTTGGCTCATCGATATCGGGTAGCACAGAGCCAAGAACAACTAAAGGTAATAAAATAATACTATTATGCAGTTGATCGTGTATTAAATAAGATGCACCAAGTCCGCCAAGCAAACCAAGAGCTATATGTGACTTTGCCAACATCACATTATCCTTTAAAACACTTTTATGTCCCCAAAAAAGAGGAATAAAATTATCTTTTAGAAAATTGAGGACTTCTTCTTGCCTTTCTTTTTCCGTATTTTTTACGCTCAACAACTCTAGAATCTCTTGTTAAGAGACCTTTAGGTTTCAAAATAGCTCTAAAAGAAATATCATATAAATTAAGAGCTTTTGAAATTCCATGTCTTAATGCTTCAGCTTGAGCACTATAACCACCACCAAAAGTGATAGCAACAATATCTAGTGCCTTTTCCTGTGAAGTCAATACTAATGGTTGAATAACCTTCATCTTAATTGCCTCATGACCTCCAAGCCATTCATCTAAGCTTTTACCATTAATACTTAGAGTTCCCTTGCCAGCCTTAATCCATACCTTTGCTATTGCACTTTTTCTTTTACCAGTTGCATAAACTTTTGTCATATTTTATTAGTCCTTTTTACTTTGTTTGCTTACTTGAGCAGTATGTGGATGCTCACTTCCGCTATATACTTTAAGCTTACCAATCATCTCCCTACCTAATTTTGTTTTTGGCAACATTCCTCTTACAGCCAATCTAAATAATTTCTCTGGGCTTTTTTCAAGCATTTCTGCAAGTGTTTTTGATTTTGTGCTACCAAAATAACCTGAATGCGTGAAGTATTCTTTATTGTTTAATTTCAAACCACTAAATTTCACATCTTTAGCGTTGATAATCACTACAAAATCTCCGCAATCAACATTTGGTGTATAACAAGGCTTATGTTTTCCGCGTAGATAAACTGCTGCTTTTGTTATCAATCTACCAAAAATTTCATCTTTTGCATCTAGCACAATCCAATCCCTCTGTATTTCATTCTTTTTAAGTGCAGAAGTTAGATTCATAATAATGCCTTTATATTGATTTAAAAGGTGGTATTATAGAAGATCAAACTTAATAATATCTTAATTTAAGTTTAAATTAATTTACAAAATGTTGCTCTTGGAATCTAAGCAGATTTAAACAATGATCGTTCAAAAAATAAGCTTTGTCATATTCTTCTTTTATAATGCGTGTAATTTCTTCTTTTTGTTCAATAAAATCATCATCTAATATAGCATCGACAACCAAATAAAGTTGGATATTTTGTCGCAAAATATCAAATGCTTTCTTCCTATCTTGTTTATATAAATCCTCATCATTTTTATATGCTAACAATTGCAAGATAATCCTATCATAAACTAAAGTTGCAAGGTTTTTTGGTGTTATCGTATCAAACAAAAATTTCTTTGCATTGCTTACTAGCTTTTGCTTATCTGTATTATTCATATATATTAACACAGGAATGATGACAAACAAACGCTCAAATTTCACACCAAGCGCTCGTGTTTGAATTCTAATTAAGATTCTATCTATAAAACTATATTTATAAAAATCAAATAAAGCTGAAGTTGCGCTATTAAACATCCCTACTCCGGAATAATCTGTGTGCCAATACCATTTATGGTAAATAACTCTAATAGTATAGAATGCAAGATTCTACCATCTATAATATGAACCTTTTTCACACCACTATTTATGCACGATACACAGGCATCTATCTTTGGTATCATACCCCCTGTAATAACACCATCATTTTTATATTTTTTTGCATCACTTGGCGTTATCGTAGATATTAACTCACCATTAGCATCTAATACACCCTTTATATCTGTTAAAAATATAACTTTATGTGCATTAATAGCTTTTGCTATTTCACAAGCTACACTATCTGCATTAATATTAAAACCAGGATGATCTATAGAATCCCCAGCTGCAATCGGTGCAATAATAGGAACAAAGCCATCATCTAGTAATTTTTGTAAAATCGAGATATTTACTTCAGTAATCTCACCTGTATAGCCAAATAATTCAAAATTTTTTGGCTTAGCTTTAAACAACATAGAATCTTTTCCGCTAACACCAATTGCTTTCACACCGTGATAATTGAAAAAGAATGTCAATTCTCTATTTATATAGCCGCTTAATACCATTTCAACAATCTTCATAGCCTCTTTTGATGTAACTCTTACACCATCTATGAATTTATTATCCACATTAAATTGCTGAAGCATTTGAGTGATTTTTGGACCACCGCCGTGAATGATAATTGGCTTTATCCCAAGCATATACAAAAGTATAATATCACGGGCAAATTTATCTCTAAGATCTAGATTCTGCTGTGCTGAACCACCATATTTAATCACAATCACTCTATCTCGAAATTCTTGTATAAATGGAATAGAATCTACCAATATATCTGCTATTTTGATTTTACTAAACACTACAATCCTTAAATAATCATTTAAAGTATTTGATTCGCTTTTTTGTTATTATACCTTAAAGACATACAACAAAGACATACAACAACTACAAGGGGATAATGATGAATATTGTATTACTTGATGCACAGACTCTAGGGGATGGATTCTCAAAAACAATAGCAAAGCTAGGCAACTTTAAATCATATGAAATAACAAAAACAGATGAAGTCATAGAGAGGTCTAGAGACGCAGATATTATACTTACAAACAAAGTAGTATTGAACAAAGAAATATTAGAAAAACTACCAAAATTAAAATTGATATGTGTAACTGCAACAGGGACAAATAATATAGACTTGGAATACGCAAAAAAATTAAATATCGAAGTAAAAAATGTAGCAAATTACAGCACACAATCAGTAGCACAACACACATTAATGTTAGCGCTAAATCTACTTGGAAAGCAAAATTATTATGATGATTTTGTAAAAAGTGGAAAATGGGCAAATAGTGAGATTTTTACGCATATAAATGGAAGTTTTGAACTTTATGATCTAGAAAACAAAAATTGGGGAATCATAGGCTTTGGAAACATAGGACAAAAAGTAGCCATACTTGCAAACGCTTTTGGTGCCAATGTGAAATATTTCTCAACAAGCGGAAGAAACATAAATGCAAACTTCAATAAAGAAGAAAATCTAGAGAATCTAATAAAAAATAGCGATATTATTTCAATACACGCGCCACTTAATGAAGCAACAAAAAATCTCATTACAAAGAAAGAATTATCAATGCTAAAAAAAGATGCTATTGTGATTAATGTGGGCAGAGGTGGCATTGTAAATGAAGAAGATGTAGCAAATATGCTAAAAGAAAAAGATTTTTATTATGCTTGCGATGTATTAGAAAAAGAGCCAATGAACACAAATCATCCATTTTTAAGTAAAGAAATTCAGCATAAAATAATCATCACACCACATATTGCTTGGGCGTATAAAGAAAGTAGAGCTAGATTATTACAGAGTGTTGAGGAAAATATCAAAAACTTTGTAGATTCTAAATGTTCAAAATGATAGAATCCAAATCCTCAAATCAACAATAAAGGCAATGCAGTAATGATAATTGATGATAAATTATTAGCAAAACTTGAAAATCTAAGTGCAATAAAAATAGATGACAATAAAAAAGAAAGCATAAAAGGCGAATTGAGTGATATTTTGAATTTTGTCGAGAATCTAAATAAATTAGAAATAGACAATGCCACTAAAATACAAAAACAAAACACACCACTTAGAGAAGATGAACCAATTTTAAGTGATATTTCAGACCATATATTACAAAATGCTCCAAAGGTAAGTGAAAGATTTTTCATAGTGCCAAAAATAGTTGAATAATATTGCTTAATGATTGATGTAAAAATAGAAGATTCTTGGAAAGAGATTCTAAATGATGAATTCTCTAAAGAATATTTCTTAAACATAAGAGAAAAATACCGCCAAGCAATAAAAAACGCAATCATTATGCCACCACCAAAATTCCTATTTAATGCATTTTGGCTAGTAAAATTTAGTGATGTAAAGGTGGTAATATTAGGACAAGATCCATATCATAATATAGAAAATAACATACCACAAGCTCATGGGTTATCATTTAGCGTGCCGCTTGGGGTGAATCCGCCGCCTTCATTGAAAAATATTTTTAAAGAATTAAATAGAGATTTGGGATTAACAATTCCAAAACATGGAGATCTTACATCTTGGGCAAAAGAAGGTGTGCTACTACTTAATTCAATACTAAGTGTGGAGCATAAAAAACCACTATCACACGCTAATTTTGGGTGGGAAATCTTTACAAACAGAATCATTGAATTACTATCTAAAAAGCGAGAAAATATTGTTTTTATGCTGTGGGGGAATTACGCAAGGAGTAAAAAAATACTAATTGACACATCAAAGCATCATATACTAGAAGCTCCGCACCCATCGCCGCTTGCAAGAGGATTTATAGGTTGCTCACATTTTAGCAAGTGCAATGAGATTCTAAGAAATCACAATATTAAAGAAATAGATTGGAATCTTAATTGATATTTGTATAAACATTTTGCACATCATCATCATCTTCAATTTTGTCAAGTAATTTTTCTATTTCTGCAACTTGATTTTCATCAAGATCAATAGGAGATGTAGGAATATACTGAAGCCCTGAATGTAAAACTTCAATATTTAGATTCTTTAATGCACTAGATAGATTGCCAAAATCCTTATAATTAGCATATAAAAATACTCCATCATCTTGATTTTGCAAGCTCTCTAAACCATAATCAATCAACTCAAGCTCAATATCATCAAGATTATGTCCTAAGTGATTGATTTGAAATATCGCCTTTCTATTAAACATAAATTCTAGCGAACCATTTGGAATCACTTGTGCATTGTGTTTATTACAATAACTTTTGATATTTGCTATTGTTCTTGTTGCATTATCTGTAGCGCATTCAATAATCATCATAACGCCAAATTGCGCTTTTGCTTCATAAATCACTTCACTTAGTTCCGTATCTTTACCACTAGCTCGTTTGATTGCAGCTTCTATATTATCTTTAGGTAAATTCTGTGCTTTTGCATTTAGTATCGCAGCTCTTAATTTTGCATTACCTTCTGGATCAGTTCCACCCTCCTTAGCTGCTAAAGTAATTGCCTTTGCAAGTTTTGGGAAAAGTTTTGACATTTTATCCCATCGTTTTTCTTTACTTGCTCTCCTATATTCAAAAGCGCGTCCCATAATAATCCTTATTTAAAAAAATACGCGAAATTATATCAAAAGCAAAATATTTTAACTAACAATTTTTTTGACAATTATGGAATAATTTCTGCAATTAAAATATCATTAAAGGAATGCGCGAATGAAAAGGATTTTATTTATAACAATGATATGTATGCTATCAAATGTATATGCGCTCACAATAAAGCAAACTACGATTGGATACTCTTATGTAATGCTAAATGAAGCATCATATCAAGCAGTAGAGATTGGGACATCTGCCGTTTTTATATCCAAAAAAGGCTTTGTAAGGCCATACACAGCAATTGAAGTAAGTGCTCCAATATTTTTTGATTCAAAAGGTAGCAATCTACAAGGTACGCACAATAAAGGCTCTGGATATGGAGTAGCACTGCAAGTACCACTTATATTTGGGCTTGATATTGGTGGATTCTACATTCAAGCAATGGGTGGATACAATTTAAGCTGGCTTAATGATAGCTTAAAATACGCTCCACCAGGTGCTGATATAGGAATCTTTAAAGATGCAAATACAAAAACAATATCACAGGGTTTCATATATGGTGGCGGTCTTGGGTTTAATTTTAGTTCAAACTTCACAATGGGAATTAGATTTATAAAGGGATCTATGAAAAATGAGGTTATCAACGAACCAACAACAGGAGCAATTGATAAAAAATACAAAACAAATTACACAAAAGCAATGGTGTTAGTCGGATACAACTTTTAACTTCTTTGAGATGATAACTTTATCTATAAAATATCTAGGGCGAGATTTACTCTCTTTGTAAATCTTGCCTAAATACTCACCAATAATACCAAGACTTAATATTTGAATACCACCTAAAAAATACACAGGAATGACAATAGAAGCCCAGCCAGGCACAACAGAATCACTAAAAATCGCTACTGCCAATCCATAAATACCAAAGATTCCACTACAAATTGCAATTAAGAATCCAAGAATAAAAATCATTCTAAGAGGAGCGGTGCTAAAACTTGTAATACCATTTAACGCCAAAGATAGCATTTTAGACAAACTATATTTACTTTTGCCACATTCTCTTTGCTTAACATCAAAATACACAATAGCACTCTTTAAACCCATTTCTAAAAAAATGCCCCGTAAAAATAGATTTACCTCTTTAAACTCTGATAAAAATCGCAATGCCTTAGCGCTTAGCAATCGATAATCAGCGTGGTTTTTTATAATTTTCACACCAAAAATATTCATCAATGTATAAAACAAAATTGCGCTAGCTTTCTTAAATAATCCATCACTTTTTCTATTATTTCTAACACCAAAAACAATATCACAACCATTTCTAAAACAATATAAAAATTCATCAATTTTATTAATATCTTGCTCTAAATCACAATCAATACTAATAGCACAATCACATTTATCACAGACATATTCTAAGCCCGCAAGTAAAGCATTTTGATGCCCTACATTTTTGCTTAATTTTAATGCGATGATATTATTTGTATTAATAAAAGAATGTAAAATTTCAAAGCTAGAATCTACACTACCATCATCAATAAAAACTAAAAAACTATCGCTAGATACTAAATCTTTTGATTTTAGATTCTCTAATTTTTGAATAAATGCATTAATACTTGTGCGTAAAATCTCCTCTTCATTATAAAAAGGCACGACAATTGCAAGCTTTGGAATCCCTCTAAATATAGGTGGGGGGGGGTAGCACCATAATTCATCATTTCACCCTATAGACGCTAAAATGTATTGGCAGCATATTGATATTTTGGCTTAAGATTAAATCATTAGAATTACTAACAAAAAATGACTTTAGAATCGATTTAATCCCTAAAAATGGTATATTAAAACCATAATCACTATAAAATAATAACTCATAATGATTAGAATCTAACACTTTGGTTGAATACGGAGTAAAAACGACTAAATCACCACTTTGCTTATCAATAATTTTATTACTCCTAAAAACACTATATTTAGAATCTCTATTTTCTGCGCCAAGTAGAACATTATCAATTGGCAAATCAGACCTAAAATCAAAATCAACATTACCTTTAAATTCTAGATTTTTTATAAAGCTAGCATATACTTCACCGCTACTAGCACGATTAACACCATCAAGATATATAGCTGTATGAGGGTTATCCTTAATATAAGAATCTAAAAAATCAATTGTGCGTTGGAAGTTATTTGGCACTGCCTTGTAATGATTGAATTGATATACAAATGCTGGAAGTTGATTAAAAATGAAAATAAAAATACAAACTGATAACAGAATCTTTACAAATAAAAATCTAAAATACTCTCTAAAATAAAATGCAATTGGAGCTAAAGCAAAAATATATGCAGGCAAAGGATAGTGAAATGAATAGATATTTAGCACAAAATACGCAAGAGAATGAATAGCGCTAGCAAGAAGCATAGAATCTAAAATTGGATTAATTTTCATTTTCTTAAATACAACTAGATAGATTCTAAAAAATAATAATACAAATACACCAAGAAATAAAAATGGTTCACTTAAAGTGTAATTTGTAATATTCTTCAAAAACACAATGATAAAGCCATATGGGGTATCCCCATAATAGCCACTAGTAGTTTTAACAGATAGAACAAACACAAAATAACAAATAACCCAAACTACACAGCTAAAAATGAGTAATAAATCAAGAATGAGAACTTGTTTTATGTATTTTTTATAACAAAACAATATATGAAAAAATGCAAATGTAAAAAGCATAATAAATGCAGTTTCTTTGTAATAAAGAGCAAAGTTTGCAGCAATTATAGCAAGTATGAAAAATGATATTTTATTGCCAATGTGGAATCTAATAAAAGCATAAATAAAAATCGCAAAAAACACACTTTCTAATTTTTCTGGGACAAATAATCTTAAAAATGATGTAGAAAATGCCGGAGATAAAAGCAACAGCAATATCCATAACATACTATATATTTTAGATTTCAAAATGTAATTTAAGCTTACAAATAAGCAGCAAATTAACACAAAAGCAAAAATTGCACTAAATATATAAAATACATTTGCATCAACGCTAAATAAAAAAGAAAGAATATTTAAATCTTGTCCATCAAGAGGATAGAATCTTCCAATTTCTGGTAAAACAAATAGCGGTATTTGCTTACCGATAAATAGTGTATCAACCAAAATATGATCATCAATAACACCAAAATTCTGGAAAAGAGCAAGATTTATCAAATAAACAAAAACAAGAAAATATAAGAATATTAAAGTTTTATAATAACTCTGCTGCCCCCCCCCCCAATTAGACAAATTTAATAATTTCAAGCCTCTATCCTTAAGTGATGTTTTAAATTTTTATTGTAAGAAATAAAATAAATTGTATTAAAAAAAATACACAAATGCAACGCTTAGGGATTTTTAAGATAAGATTCTAGCTTCTAAAAAATATTAGAGGATTATTTGATGCTAAATGATCATATCCTAGAAAACAAAAACATACTCATACTAGTAAGCGGCTCAATAGCGATATATAAAACACTTGATTTAATAAGCAGTTTAAAAAAATCAAATGCAAAAATAGCAGTTGTAATGAGTGATGATGCGCTTGATTTTATACAACCTCTCACTTTTGAATCACTTAGTAATAAGGCGGTATTGCATAAAAAATCACAAAAATACGACAACCCTGATGCACCCAATCATATTAATTACGCACTATGGGCAGATATAGCGATTTTTGCTCCAGCTAGTATAAATAGCATTGCAAAATTAAACTACGGCATAAGTGATAGCATAGTGATTACGACATTGCTTGCTTGTAAATGCAAGATTCTAATAGCACCAAGTGCAAATATAAATATGATGGAATCTAAGCAAAATAAACAAAACTTAGAATCTTTAAAAAAAATGGGATACAAAATCATTCCGCCACGAGAAACACTGCTTGCTTGTAATATCATTGCAAAAGGTGCTATGGCAGAAGTTCAAGAGATCATTTTTAATATAAAGCAAGAATTTACAAAAGATCCATTTTGGAATGATCAAACAATCATTATTACAGGTGGTGGAAGCATAGAGCAAATCGATACAATCAGACATATCTCAAATAATTCAAGCGGACTGCAAGCTTCTGCACTTGCGCTTGCATTTTATTTAAGTGGTGCAAAAGTAAAACTCATATCATCAAAATTCCCAATAAACCTACCAATTGATATAGAAACAATCAAAGTAAGCTCAAGCAAAGAATATAAAGATGCATTACAAGATACAAAAAATGCTATTGTTATTATGGCGGCAGCTATAAGTGATTATGTAGTCAAAAAGCCAAGTAAAGAAAAAATTAAAAAAGATGTAATCGGCAAAATATGGAATCTAGAATTAGTGCAAAACGAAGATTTACTAAAACAAATAAAGTGCAAATTCAAAATTGGATTTAAAGCTGAAAGCACTAAAGATGGAGAAAAAAGTGCCATAAAAATGCTACAATCAATACAAGATGGCGGAAAAGGCTGTGATATGGTGCTCTTAAATATCATCGATGAAAACAATAAAATAGGTGGCACGCATAACGAAATCACCATAATAAGTAAAAACACTACAAAAATGCTATCTAAAAAAGACAAACTGCAGCTTAGCTTTGAGATTATCCAATCCATAAAAGAACAATTACAAAAAGATGATAAGTAAGATTCTAAATATCACACAAATTGCAAAGAATTTAGAGCATCAAACACGCTATAACAACACTCTCCCTCTGCTTCTTCAAATCATAGATAAAACAAAAACAGGATATCTACTAAAGCTTGGAAACAACATCATAGAGGCAAAAAGTGCAAATTTACTGCAGATTGGTGGAAAATACTGGGCGATTATCAATGAAAACAAAAATGGTGAAATTATAATTTCAAACCTAATAAATAGGCCAAAAATTTTTGAAATCATAAAAGATTCTAGTTTAAAATTTGAGATTAATGAATTAAAAGAAATGCTAAAAGATTCTCGATTTATACAGAATTTTAGTGAAAACCTAGAACAAAAAATCATCAATGCATCTTCAAAAGATGATTTTTTATTTCTTACAAACTCACTAGTAGCGCTAAATAGGAAAATCATAAATCTCGTTATAAAAGATAAAAATAAAGAAATGCTCTTACAGATAAAAAAACAAAAGAAAGACAAAATAGAATTTAGCGCAATATTAAATAATTTAGGAATAATAAATGGAAGCATTTATGGCTATCAGGCTTTGATTATAAAAGTGCAATTCCATTATGTAAAAAAAATCCTAGAATCTAATATCAACAAACTAGAAGATTTTGAAAAATTTGAAGAAATTCATATAATGCAAGATGAACATATAGATATCCTATTCAACCTATATAGCGATAATATTTTAGATTTAGAAATTTAAAAATTACAGATACATTAAATAAAAAGTAAATATTTCAGCTACAATACTGCGATTAATTGTTTTCATTACCATTTAAAACAAAATACACTTTTAGGCAGGTATAATATGAATAGGCATGGGTTTACTATGGTTGAATTGTTATTTGTAATAATAATACTTGGTGCATTAGCAGGAACAGCTACTACTTGGTTGCTACAAACAAGAACAGATTCTCAAGTAGCTATGTTAAAAAGTGACATATCAACTTTGCTTAAACAGGTCCCCGCAGAAGTTATGGCATCAGATATAAATATTAGCACAAACCCACCAAGTGGCTTTAAGACTTGGGGTGATTGGTTGATGCATATATCAGTTCTTGATCCAACAAGATGGAAAGCAACGCAAAATGGAGTTGTCGCAATATCGTATACAAATGATGCTACAAATACAAACAAAGTATTATGTGATGGTAACTATCTATATATAGATACTACAAAAGCTGAAATACATTTTTTACCAAAAAATATAAATACAAAAGCATCTAGTTTTTGCAAAATATTTGCTCAAAGTTATAATAGTAATATGGAAATTAAAGTTCATTTAACAAGTTCAAATGCAGTTAAGTATTAAGATTAAGAAAATCTATAATACTTATAATCAATAGGCAATAAGTAATCCTCTATATTAATTAAGTCTTTATAAATTTTGTTATCATAGCCAACCTTAAACAACATATTTAATGCCTTTATTTGAATCTCACTCAAAATAATGGAATCTTTATTTGCATACATATTTAAATATATATTAAGTTCATCTTGATTTACTCTTACTTTATCTTTAAGCATTCTTGATAATATTTTTTTATTATTGACAGCTACTTCCACAGCTTTGCTTAATATTTCTTGGCATTCAATTGCCCTAAGCAATGGTATTGATCTAGATATAGCCATACCTCCAAGAGGAAGAGGTAGTTCATCTTTTATAAAATCCACCCAAATATCCCATAAATGAGCTTCAACTTCAAGAGAATTATCAAAATTAAGTATAGATTCATGTATTAACACACCAGCATCAACCTCACCATCTAATACGCTCTGTTCTATTTCTAAAAAATTTTTATATACAATCCTTGCGTTTGGATATTTCATTTTAAAAATCATTGCATTTGTGGTCCATTTTCCGCTTAATGCAACTTTAAAATTAGATTTTAAAGATTTACCTTTCTTTTTCACAAGCTTTGGTCCATATCCATTACCAAAAGACATAGCCGTATTAAGCAATGCATAATTATCTCTAACAAATGGATACAAACCAAATGATATAGCAGAAATCAAATATTTAGAATCTACAACACCTTCATTTAAACTTTCTATATCAAGTGCGATATTATCAAATTTTATATTACTAGATCCAACCCAACCAAAATAAATAGCATAATACATAAATATATCATCTGCATCTGGAGAATGCGCAACAATAATTTTACTCATAAGTAATACAAACCCTCTTTGCTTAGTGAAATTCAAATTAATTTTAACCAAAAAATAGATAGAATCTCTAATTATTTTTATTTTTAGGAGCAAAATATATATGGCTGATAATGAAAAACTAAAAGCCGTTGAATTGGCTTTAAAACAAGTTGATAAGGCTTTTGGTAAGGGTGCTTTAATAAGACTTGGCGATAAACAAAAAGAAAAAATAGAATGCATATCAACAGGTTCATTAGGACTTGATTTAGCACTTGGAATTGGTGGGATACCAAAAGGAAGAATTATTGAAATATATGGACCAGAATCTAGCGGAAAAACAACACTAAGCTTACAGATCGCAGCAGAATGTCAAAAACAAGGGGGAATCTGTGCCTTTATAGATGCAGAACACGCACTTGATGTGTATTATGCTAAAAAACTAGGTGTTGATGTAGAAAATCTCTATGTATCACAGCCAGATTATGGAGAACAAGCACTAGAAATTTTAGAAACATTAACTAGAAGTGGTGGGATTGATCTAATTGTTGTAGATTCCGTTGCTGCACTAACCCCAAAAGCTGAAATAGATGGAGATATGGGCGATACACATGTAGGCTTACAAGCAAGGCTTATGAGTCAAGCATTAAGGAAAATAACAGGGGTAATCCATAGAATGAATACGACTGTTATATTCATCAATCAAATAAGAATGAAAATTGGCAATATAGGATATGGGAATCCAGAAACAACAACAGGTGGAAATGCATTAAAATTCTACTCAAGTGTTAGAATTGATGTAAGAAGAGTAAAAACATTAAAAGTTAATGAACAAGCTATGGGGAATACAGTTAGAGCAAAGGTGGTCAAAAACAAAGTGGCACCTCCATTTAGAGAAGCAGAATTTGATATTATGTTTGGAGAAGGGATATCAAAACTGGGAGAATTGATAGATTATGGAGTAAAGCTTGATATAATCGATAAAAGTGGTGCTTGGTTTAGCTATAAAGATAAAAAGATGGGCCAAGGAAAAGAAAATTCTAAAATTTTCCTAAGTGAAAATGAGCACATAGCAAAAGAAATTGAAAACAAAATAAAAGAACAAATTGGTGCAAATGATGAAATTATGGAATTCATAGATGACAATATAGAAGATGAAGAAATCAATCAAGATACAAAGGAAAATTAATGGTTTATATTGATGATATTTTTGCTGATGAGGTATTAGATAGCAGGGGTAATCCAACAATTAGAGCTACAATATCACTTAATAATGGAATCACTTGTAATGCGATAGTGCCAAGTGGTGCTTCTACAGGGAAAAGAGAAGCTTTAGAGTTAAGAGATGGCGATAAAAATAGATTTTTAGGTAAAGGTGTGCTAAAAGCTTGTGAAAATGTAAATTTAATCATTGCTGAAAAGCTAATTGGAATATCACCATTTAATCAAGGCGAAATAGATAATATAATGAAAAATCTAGATAGCACTGATAATTACTCAAAATTAGGAGCAAATGCAATACTTGGGATATCTATGGCAATAACAAAAGCTGCTGCATATGCACTAGAAATACCATTATATAGATATATTGGTGGGATAAATGCAAATATACTTCCAGTCCCTATGCTAAATATAATCAATGGCGGAAGCCACGCAGATAATACAGTTGATTTTCAAGAATATATGATTATGCCACTTGGATTTAATAGCTTTAGAGAGGCATTAAGAGCAAGTAGTGAAGTTTATGGTCATCTAAAAAATATATTAAAAGAAAATGGACATATAACAAGCATAGGAGATGAAGGAGGATTCGCACCAAATCTCAAAAACAATGAAGAGCCAATTGAAGTGATATTACAAGCAATAAAGCGAGCTGGATATAAAGATGGGGTGCAAATTGCAATAGCACTTGATGTGGCAAGTAGTGAATTTGTAAATGACAAAAAAGAATACTTTTTAAGTGCGGAGAATAGAACACTAAATTCCGAAGAATTGGTTGGATACTATGAGAACTTATGTGCTAAATATCCTATAGTTTCAATTGAAGATGGATTAAGCGAAGATGATTGGAATGGCTGGAGCTATTTAACAAACAAATTAGGGAATAAGATTCAGCTTGTTGGTGATGATTTATTTGTTACAAATGAGAAGATTCTAAGTGAAGGAATAGAAAAAAACATAGCAAATGCTGTATTAATAAAACCAAATCAAATTGGTTCAGTAACGCAAACAATGCAAACAGTAAGGCTTGCTCAAAGAAATAACTATAAATGCATTATGAGTCATAGAAGTGGTGAGAGTGAAGATACTTTCATAGCGGATTTTGCAGTTGGATTAAACACAGGTGAAATCAAAACAGGTAGCACAGCACGAAGTGAGAGAATCGCGAAATATAATAGATTATTAGAGATAGAAAATGAACTTGATAATCCAGAATATTTAGGTTGGAGATTGTTTAAATAAAAATGTCAGAACTATTTGAAGAAAAAACAAATCTACTTGATAAAATAAAACTATATAAGCCATATATTATTATTATTGCTATCATTGTAGGCATTTTTGTGTATATTTTTTTCTTACTCTTTGGCAATAAATCTTTATTTGTTTTACTTGAGCTAAAAGAAGAGCAAAAAGAATTGCAAGAGAGTGTTAGATTCTATAAAAAGCAAAATGCGTATCTGCAAAAAGAAATTTTTGAAATTACTGGAGAAGGATTTTGAAAATAAACATTATATGGCTTGGATTGATCGTTGTTTCAGTTTTTGGTAGAGATAATCCATTTGACCCAATAATAGTGCCAAAAGATTCTGTGCGTCCATATTATGGAGAGACAAGCGTATTTGATGAAGCAGAGATACGATTGCCAAGTAGTGCTAGGTTGATTAAAAAAGTAGAAATCACATACCAAAATATTGATGGATCAATTGAATCACAAAGTATAGATGTAAGCGGAAAAATAGACTGGAGAATGCCACTTAAAGTATCACAAATTTTACAAGAAACAAATACAAGCAGAATAACAAAAACAGAAGATATATCAGTAGAATCAAATAATATCTACATAAAATACGAAGGCAAACTGCTTAGAGATTTCATCATCAAAGATCACGATAAAAGCCGACTTGTGCTTGATTTTGAGAAAAATATCAAATATTACAAAACAAACAAAATAATTTTAGATAAGCCTTATTTTAAGTCTGTAAGATATGGCTTGCATAATGATTTTTTAAGAATTGTAATAGAGCTTGATGGGAGTTATATTTACAATATAAAACAAATGCAAAATGGAATTGCAATAAATGTGCAATAACATTATATTGATAGGTTTTATGGGGTCTGGTAAAACTACGATTGGAAGGGAGTTAGCAAAGAAGTTAAATAGCATTCTAATAGACACAGATAGCCTCATTGAGATCAATTATGATACAAAAATTAGTGATTTTTTTAACATATTTGGTGAAGACAATTTTAGAGAAATAGAAAAAAATATTTGTAATTGGATAAAAAATAATCTCACAAATTCTGTTATATCTACAGGTGGCGGTATGCCAACAATATATGATATGAGAGATCTAGGTAAAGTTGTATATCTAGATATCACATTTGATGAAATACAAAAACGAATAGAAAATGACAATAACAGACCACTTATGAAAGATATAAAGCAAGCCAAAGCGCTATATGATAGAAGATTGCAAATATATCAAAATATGGCGCACTATACGATTGATGCGTTAGATTCTAAGTGCAATATCGTAAATAAAATTTATAATTATTTGAAAGGTTAGACATTGAAAGCAATTTTAAGTGTTAGCGATAAAAAAAATATTGAAATTTTTGCCAAAGAATTAGTCTCTCTTGGATATGAAATATTAAGCACAGGTGGAACTTTAGCCCATCTACAAAAACATAATATCAATGCAATTGATATAAGCCAATATACAAATGCACAAGAATTATTTTCAGGAAGAGTGAAAACTCTACACCCAAAGATTCACGGAGGGATACTATTTAGACGCGATAATAAAGATGATATAGAAAGTGCAGCAAATAACAACATTGATTCCATTGACCTAGTATGTGTGAATCTATATCCATTTAAACAAACAACCATACAAACAGATGATTTTGATGAAATTATAGAAAATATTGATATTGGTGGCCCAAGCCTCATTAGAGCCGCTGCAAAAAACTACAAAAGCGTTATTGTAGTGGTAGATTCTAGTGATTATGATGTAGTTATATCAAATATCAAAAATAATAATAATTCCATCGATTTTAGAAAAGAATTAATGATTAAGGCATTCTCTCATACGGCAGAATACGACTCATTTATTGCAAACTATATGAATGATAGATTTCATAATGGATTTGGCAAGAGCAAGTTTATCGTTGGTAAAAAATACATAGATACAAAATACGGTGAGAACCCACATCAAAAAGGTGCATTGTATGAATTTGATGATATGTGGAGTAAAAATTTCAATACGCTAAAGGGAGAAAGTAGCTTTAATAATTTATTAGATATCAATGCAGCAGCAAGAATAGTAAATTCATTTACGAAGAATGCAATATGTATCGTAAAACACGGGAATCCTTGTGGCTTTGCAATAAAAGAAAATTTAATAGAATCTTACAAATCTGCACTAAAATGCGATCATTTATCAGCATATGGTGGTGTAATCGCTATAAATGGCACATTAGATGTAAATCTAGCAACATTAATAAATGAAACTTTTTTTGAAGCAATAGTTGCACACTCGATAACAAATGATGCAATAGAAATATTTAACAATAAAAAGCGAGTAAGGCTATTTACACTAAATAACAACAAAATTGATAAGATTGATTTTAGGCATATTAATGGAGGATTCTTGCTACAAGAACAAGATGTTGTGCTAGATAGCGAAGTATTAGATGCAAAACAAATGGGCAAAGTCAAAGCAGATAAAAACCAAATCGATGATTTATTAATCGCATACAAACTAGCAGCGCTAAGCAAATCAAATTGCGTTACATATGTAAAAGATTCTGCATTAGTTGGGATTGGTATGGGTCTTACAAGTAGAGTTGATGCAAGCAAATTGGCATCACTTAAAGCAAAGGAAATGGGACTAAACCTAGAAGGATCAAGCCTAGCTAGTGAAGCCTTTTTTCCATTTAGAGATAGCATTGACCTAGCAAATCAATATGGGGTAAAAGCCATTATACAGCCTGGTGGAAGCATAAGAGATAATGAAGTCATACAAGCAGCAAATGAGCACAATATCGCTATATATTTTAGCGGTAAGAGACATTTTTTACATTAAGATAAAAATATGGAAAATATAAGAAATTTTTCAATTATTGCCCATATCGATCATGGCAAAAGCACGCTTGCAGATAGATTAATACAAGAATGTGGAGCGATAGATTGCAGAGAGATGAGTTCTCAAGTAATGGACACAATGGATATAGAAAAAGAAAGAGGTATAACAATCAAAGCACAAAGTGTTAGATTAAATTACAATCTTGATGGAGTAAACTATATTCTAAATCTAATAGACACACCAGGACATGTAGATTTTAGCTATGAAGTATCGCGATCGCTTAGTTCTTGCGAAGGGGCATTACTTGTTGTAGATGCAAGCCAAGGCGTAGAAGCTCAAACAATAGCAAATGTATATATAGCACTAGAAAATAATCTTGAGATTATTCCTGTTATCAATAAAATCGATTTACCTGCTGCAAACCCACAAAGAGTAAAAGATGAGATAGAAAACACAATAGGACTTGATTGCACAAATGCACTTGAAGTATCCGCAAAAAGTGGCATTGGGATAAAGGAATTACTAGAGACAATCATATATAATATACCACCACCAAGCGGAAAAGCAGATAATAAACTAAAAGCATTAATATATGATTCATGGTTTGATAACTACTTAGGCGCTTTAGCATTGGTTAGAGTGATTGATGGAAGTATCAATATAGATGATGAAATACTAGTAATGAGCACAAATAAAAGCCATAAAGTGATCAATCTTATGTATCCACATCCACTTTATCCAAAAAAGACAAATACAATTAAATGCGGAGAAATAGGCATAGTATGTTTAGGATTAAAACAAGTAAATGATATCGCTGTGGGCGATACAATGACACATAAAAATAACAAAGCTGATGAACCAATAAGTGGATTCAAACAAGCAAAACCATTTGTATTTGCTGGAATCTATCCAATACAAACAGATAAATTTGAAGATTTAAGAGATGCATTAAACAAACTACAACTAAACGACTCATCGCTTGTATTTGAGCCAGAAACATCAATAGCACTTGGATTTGGCTTTAGAGTTGGATTCTTAGGATTGCTACATATGGAAGTTATAAAAGAAAGGCTTGAGCGTGAATTTGATCTTGATTTAATCGCTACTGCCCCAACTGTGCTATATAATGTGCATCTAACAGATGGAAACATAGTGCAAGTGCAGAATCCTTCCGAATTACCACAAGAACAAAAAATATCAAAAATAGAAGAACCTTATGTAAAAGCTACCATAATAACTCCAGCAGAATTTTTAGGCAATGTAATAAAACTAATCCAAAATAGACGCGGAATCCAAGATAAAATGGAATATATCACTCAAGATAGGGTACTATTATCGTATTCAATACCAACAAATGAAATCATTATGGATTTTTATGACAAATTAAAATCATCTACAAAAGGATATGCAAGTTTTGATTATGAACCAATTGGATACAAAGAAGGTGATCTAATAAAACTAGATATAAAAGTTGCAGGGGAAGTAGTCGATGCATTAAGCATAATCGTAGCAAGACAAAAAGCCTATGAAAAAGGTAAAAACTTGGTTGGTATGATGAAAGATATCATTCCAAGACAGCTTTTTGAAGTAGCAATACAAGCAAGCATAGGCAACAAAGTAATAGCTAGGGAAACAATAAAATCAATGGGTAAAAATGTTACTGCAAAATGCTATGGTGGTGATATAACAAGAAAAAGAAAGCTTTTAGAAAAACAAAAAGAAGGTAAAAAACGCTTAAAGGCTATAGGAAAAGTGGAATTACCACAAGATACATTTCTTGCCGTACTAAAGATAGATTAGATTCCATCTTAAAAGGAGAATCTAGCTTTTGTATCAAAAGAACATCAACAAAGATAATTAAGGTGTAGCGATAAGCCGGATTCTGTCTAAATATCTATTTAGGGCGATTATTTATCTAAAAATTATTTCACAATAATTTTTCAGCAAAGAGCTAAAATTATGAAGCTTCTAACCTACTCTTTTTGCTACGGATTGGGTTTACATAGCGATTTTAATTACTTAAAATCCGGTGAGCTCTTACCTCGCCGTTTCACCCTTGCTATAAAATAGCGGTTTATTTTCTGTTGCACTTTCCCTTATCTTACGATAGCCATCTGTTAGATGGAATCCTGCTTCATTGTAGTCCGGACTTTCCTCTTGAATAGTCAAGCAATCGCCTGCCACACCTTAAGCTTTGAATTGTAATATAAATCGATTAATGAAGTCTTTAAAAGCATAAATCTTTAAGATATGATTTTATTGTTTAAAACAAAATTGGAGTATTTATGCAAAATAAAATATATGGCTTTATAAAAAATACGCATTTAGGGATTTGTTTTGTAGCGATACTTGCGATTTTATCCTTCATAATCGCAAATACAAGCTATATCAAAAATATGCACATATCCGAGCTAATCATTGGAATCTGCCTTGGCGTAATGTGCTCATTTATATTCTTAAGATACAAACATACCTTAGAAAATGGTGTCAATTTTAGTGCAAAACGCCTTCTTAGACTTGGGATTGTGCTTTTTGGATTCAATGTAAGCTTAAGCGGCATAGCAAATCTAGGCATAAAGGGAGTAGTAATCGCATTAATCATTGTAAGCGTGATTTTTATACTTGGATATATTATTGGATATAAAATTTTAAATCTAGATAAGCAAACATCAATGCTTATTAGCATAGGTAGTGCAGTATGTGGTGCAGCCGCTATATTAGCATTAGAATCTGTCCTTAAAAGCGAATCATACAAAAGCGTAATTGCTGTTGCAAGCATAGTTATATTTGGATTACTTGGAATGTTTTTATTCCCTATATTAATCAATAGTGGCATAATTCCACTTGATGAAATGCAAAAGGGGTTATTTTTAGGTGCATCTCTACACGAAGTTGCAAATGTCGTAGGTGCAGCTGGAGCGATAACAAGCCCAAACAGCACGACAATACTAGAAGGCGCTATCATTATAAAAATGATTAGAGTAATCTTACTTGTGCCATTGTTGTTAATCATTGCATTTTTCATAAGTAAAAATGAGAGAAATGGAAGTCTTTATATCCCATGGTTTGCTATATTTTTCTTAATTGCAATTATTATTAATTCAACTATACCAATCCCAGAAAATATACTACTAATCATAAAAACTACATCCAAAGTATTTTTAGTGTTTGCAATGATCGCATTAGGCTTACAAATCGACTTTAAAAAAATAAAGCAGATGGGCTCAAAGATATTTATATTATCTATTGTATTATTTGTTTTTCTTGCTATACTTAGCTTTTTTGCAGTAACAAAATTATAGGAGGAAGGAATGGAAGGTTTTAAAAATGAAATCTCAAGCGGATTTGTTGTAGTAGATTTTTATGCTCCGTGGTGTGGGGATTGTGTAAGAATTGATCCAATCATAAAAGAATTAGAAAAAGAATACAAAATTATAAAAATCAACATAGATGAAAACGAGAATCTATCCAATGAATATGGCATTAGAAGAATACCCACTCTAGTGTTTTTCAAAGATGGAAAAGAGGTTGGTTCTAGATTAGTTGAACCACAATCAAAAACACAAATTTTACAGGAGATAGAAAAAATAAAATGAAAAAATTAATATTAGCAATTATTATGTTATATGGTTTAAATGGCTGTGCAGAAGTATCAACAAATAACACAAAAATCAATCTAGGAAACGGTAAATATAAAATCAAAAAAATCATAATTAATAATGATGATGTAAAGATTCCACAAAGTGCAACTTTCAATATAGATGGCGATAGAATCTATGGAAATTCTGGTTGCAATAGCTATTTTGCTGGATTTAGCAGAGGAAGTGATAGTATCACAATCGGTACAGCTGGAGCAACTAGAATGTATTGCCCAAATGAAGAAGACAATAATTTTGAAAATACATATTTAAAGTATTTAAATGGAGACTTTAGAATCTCTGGAAATAATAAAGAAATCAAACTAGATGGGAAAAATATGCAAATTATACTTGCTAAATAACTGCTACCTATCTTTAAAAGATAGGTAGCGCTTCTTTAGTAATACAATAGCTAAGCCAAAACTAGATACAAAAGTCCCTAAAATAAATGGAATAATAAAAAATAATTGATTATTTACCAAGCCAACAACACAAAGCCCAAGAATTATATATGAAAAAATCCTAAAAAACCCAAATGAGATCCTACTTCCAATAAAAAATCGTTCTTTTTTTGATATATCGAGTTCTTCATCATTTTTAAGATCGATTTTTGATACTTCAACCATAGCATTAACTTTTTTTTGCACCGCCTTAAACGATGAAATGAAAATAAATAAAGAACAAATAAATGAAATCTCAAAGCTATACAAATACTTAACATCAAAAGCTGCAACAATAAGTGCTGCAACAATATTAAATATCAATAATATCATTGCCTATGATGACTATATTTTGGATCTTCTGCTAATTTTTCAAATTCTTTTACTTGAGCTTTATATGCCTTATATACATTTAAAATAGCTGCACATACACCCCAAAAAACACCTATCCAAAAAACCCAAAATACTCCAAATAATTTTTGTAACAATACACCAATACCTACACCAAGAAGCAATGCAACAATGATTGAAATACCTAAAGATAATCCAGCAATACCACTTAAGAGTCCCTTGTATTTTGGTTCATCATTGTTCATTTGCCAACTCGCCAAATACAACTTCACTTTTTTCAACAACTTCATTAATAATACTCTCATTCATAGGAGCACAAATAAATCCACTCTCAAAACTAGAAGGTGCAAAATACACACCGCGCTCTAGCATCTTTTGATGGAATTTAGCAAAAAGCTCTGTATTCACCTTTTTTGCATCATCAAAATTCTTAATTTCACTTTCACTAAAAAAGAAGCCAAACATACTTCCTCTAACGCACACCTGAATATCAAATCCAAAATTACGAGCTTTGCTTGCCATACCTTGAGTTAATAATAATGCCAATTTTTCTAAACGATTATAAATTGATACATCTTGTTTAATTTTTTTTAATGTTGCATATCCAGCTGCCACTGCTATTGGATTCCCACTTAGCGTGCCTGCCTGATAAACACTACCAAGAGGTGATAAAAGATCCATAATATCACTTGTTCCACCAAAAGCAGCAAGTGGAAGTCCACCACCTATAACTTTACCAAATGTAACTAAATCAGGCGTAATATCATAGTAGCTAAATGCGCCTTTTAACGACGCTCTAAATCCACTCATCACTTCATCAAAAACCAACAAAGCATTATATTTATCACATAACACACGCAAGCCATTGATAAATTCTACACTACCTGGCACAAGCCCCATATTCCCAGCGATAGGTTCTATTATCACACACGCCACATCACCACTAGCTTTAAAACAAGATTCAACTGAATCTAAATCATTATATCTAGCAACCAATGTATGCTTACTAAAATCACTAGGCACACCTGGAGAACTTGGAGAACCAAATGTGGCACAGCCACTTCCTGCGCTAACAAGCAAACTATCACTATGTCCGTGATAATTGCCATCAAACTTTATAATATCATTTTTACCCGTGTAGGCTCTAGCTAATCTAATGGCACTCATTGTCGCTTCAGTGCCACTGCTTACAAGTCTAATCTTATCAATGCAGTCATAAGTAGAGATAATTTCTTTTGCAATTTTTGTCTCACCAACGGTTGGAGCTCCATAACCTAAACCTCTATTTAAAGCATCTTTTACTGCATTAATAACATCAGAATCTTTATGTCCTAAAATTAATGGTCCCCAACTTTGAATAAAATCAATATATTTATTACCATCTTCATCAATCAAATAGCATTCATTGGCATCACGAATAATTCTTGGATTACCACCAACAGATTTAAATGCCCTAACAGGAGAATTCACACCACCTGGTATCACACTCTTTGCTTCATTAAAATCATTGATATTATTTAATAAATTCATACTTCCCTCACAATACAAAAGCTAGAATCTCTTTAAACAAAGAGATTCTTATGTTAGAAGTTTAAAATATTAATAAGCTCTATTGCTTACACATTTTTGCTCAATTTCAGAAGCAATATAACTAACGGAAGCATTTTGTGGAGCGCCATTTACAGCGGAATTTGGCCACGCTTCAATCTCTACAAAAGACCCAACAGCTAAATCAACAAACTTTCCATTTAAATCCATACCAAAAATACCACAATCATCAAGTTTGATATGAGTTTGAGGCATTACTTGGACAGCAATATTATTTACTACAATTGTTTTTGCATTTTGATCAATGTTATTGATAATTCCTTTTATTTCAAAACCATCTGCATATAAACCACAAGTAAACCCTATAGTCAATAACAGAACTAATGCTTTCTTCATCAGCATCTCCTTTTTTATTTTAAAATTTAAAAACAAAACAATTATAGCCTATATAACCTAAAAACACATTTCAAATCACACACTAAATGCCTAAATATCAAGATAGCATCTCTTTTGCAATTTTGCTAATTCTACTACCATCAGCCATTGAATGCAGTGATTTTGCTGCAGCCATAACTTTACCTAAATCTTTAATGCTATTTGCACCTATAGAAGTTACAATTTTTGTTATTTCGATCTTTAACTCATCATCATCTAGTTGCTTTGGTAAATATTCTAAAATAACACTCAATTCATACTCTTCTTTTTTAACCAAATCATCACGATTTGCTTTTTTATACGCCTCAATGGAATCTGTTCTTTGTTTTTTTGCTGTAAGTAAGATTGAAATCACATCATCATCGCTTAGTTCTATCCTCTTATCAACTTCAACCTGCTTTAATGCAGAATTAAGAAGTCTAATAACATCACGCCTTAAAGTATCATTTGCAATCATAGCAGCTTTCAAATCAGCTTTCATTCTATCTTTTATGCTCATAATGAATCCTTATTTTATAAATATCATCTACATTGTTGGAATAGACTTTGCTTTAAAAATTAAAATTATAATGAAAGAATTGGTAAAAATAATGATAAAAAAACAAATAATCTTGCTATCTATATTATTTATTTATAGCGCATATGCAGATCCTATTATGGATTTTAGCCCACCACAATATGTTGAAGAACTCCCAGATAAAGATTTTATAGAAGAATTTCCAAAGCTAGGTTCATTATTTGGTCAAGGTGAAAGACCAATGTTTGCAGATAGAAGGGCAATGAGAGTAAATGATATCTTGCTAGTAAAAGTCAATGAAAGCTCTAATGCAACATTTAGCACACAAAAAACATACAATGGCACACAAGGTGGTGAGTTAAATGCTCCTATTGTAAATTACACAGGGAATAATCAAGAAATAGCACAAAATATACAAGAATTTAAAGATGGAAGCTCATTTAATATGACTTTAGGAGCGAGTAATTCAAATTTTAATGGCGGTGGATCACAAAATAGAAATGAAAATGTAGAGCTTGAAATAACAGCAAGGGTAATCAAAGTGCTAAATAATGGCAATTACTATATAGAAGGGACAAGGCAGATTATGGTTGATGGCGAGAAAAAAATCATTTTAATAAGTGGTGTAATAAGACCATATGATATTGCATCAGACAACAGCATAGAATCTAAATTTATTTCAGAATTAAAGCTTAATTACACAAGCGAAGGAGATATAAGCAATAAACGCCATAAACAATGGGGTAGCCAAGAACTAGAGCAAGCGTGGCCATATTAATGAATGTAGCAATAATTCCTGCAAGAGACGGCAGCAAAAGAATAAAAAATAAAAATATAAAACCATTTTTTGGAAAGCCAATTATTTCATATGCAATTAATGTTGCAAAAGAATCTAAAATTTTTGATAGGATTATAGTGAGCACAAATAGCAATGAAATAAAGGATATAGCCCTACAATTTGGAGCAGAAGTACCTTCATTACGCCCAGATAATCTAAGCGATGATTTCACTACAACACTAGATGTAATAAGCTATGAAGTAAAAAATTTAAATCTAAAAAGTGATGACATCGTATGCTGTATATACCCTACAACACCGCTATTAAATCCTATGTTTTTACAAAATGGATTAAAGAATCTAAAGAAAAATGCATATTGTTTTAGTGCATGCGCTTTTAATGCAAATCCATTAAGAGGATTTTATATAAAAAATGGAAAACTACAATTATTTGATAAGAGTTTTATTAACTCTAGAACTCAAGATATGGAAACGATATATTTTGATGCTGGACAATTTTATTTTGGATATGCGAAGAATTTCGCAGACAAAAAATCTATTTTTAGTGAGGATTCTACATTGATTATATTACCAGAGATTAATGTTGCCGATATTAACACTCAAGATGATTGGGAAATTGCGGAGATAAAATACAAAATACTATGCAAGCAATAATTTTTACAGAAGCAGGCAGTGGATTTGGGCTTGGACATTTAAGTAGATGTGATGCACTAAGAGATTATTTAGAAAATACAGGCTTTACAGTTACTATTTATTGCAGAGGTGATTATATATCACTTGATTGCACACATTTAGAATGGCTTGATGATGATTATTCAAAAATCGATGAGGCACTAGGCAATAATAATCTCGTCGTAGTGGATTCTTATTATGCAGATAGTAAATTATGTGATTACATAAATAGTAAAGCAAAAATATGTGTATTTTTTGATGATTTTAATAGAATTCAATATCCAAAAGATTCAATTATTTTAAATGGCGCATTACGCGGAGGTAGATTTTACACTGATGTGAAAAATGAAATTTTTGCGGGTATTGAATACTATGTGCTAAGGAAAGAGTTTAGAAAAAGAGAGCAAAAAATTATCAATAAAGATATAGGTAAAATCTTAATCACACTTGGTGGAAATGACTATGCAAACAATACTCAAGCGATATTGGAAATAATGGAAAAAGAATGCCCATATGCTATGATTGATGTTATCTTAGGAAAGACATACAAACCAATTAGCTATAACTTCAACACAAATATACATAAAAATCTAAGCCCTAGCGTGATAAAAAATTTAATGCTAGATTGCGATCTTGCAATAAGCGGAGGTGGTGTAACAATGGTAGAATTACAATCCACTTGCACACCAAGTATCGCTATGCAAATAGCATCAAATCAAGCCTATCAACTACGAGTATGGCAAAAAGAAGGACTAAGAATAGCAACAAATATCTATCAAATTAAAGGATTACTAAAAACACTAAGAAAATTCAAAGATAGAAAAAAACTCTCAAACCATCTAGCAAAAATAGAAATAGGTGCAAAAGTAGATGAATTTATTAATATTTTAGTTAGCAAATATAATGCTTAAATACGCTATCCAATCGAATTTTAGCTTTGATAATGCAAATGCTATAAACTTCATAAACCTAGGGAAAGATGATCTATTAGAAATACTAAATATAAGAAATGATATCAGAATCTCAAAATGGATGTTTTCCAATAAAGAAATCACGCAGCAAGAGCATTTTGAGTTCATAAAAATGCTAAATATGCAAACAGATAGAATCTACCTTGCAATAAAAAATAAAAATCAAGAAATACTAGGCGTAATATCACTAACAAATATAAATCTAGGTGAAAAAAGCGCATACATCGGAATATATACAAATCCAAATATCAATGCACAAAATGGCAGCTTATTAATGCAAATAATAAAACATATAGGATTCAAGCAAATGAGACTAAAAAAATTATTTGCACAATGCCTAAAAGGAAATAATAAAGCGCTTAGATTCTACGCAAAAGAAGGCTTTAAAGAATGGCGAATAATACCTAATTACATAAACAAATACGATAAATTCATTGATGTAATAGAGTTAATTTTAACAAAGGAGTAGCAATGTTTATTGTCGCAGAGCTTAGTGCAAATCATAATCAAGATTTAAATCTTGCAAAAGAAAGTCTATATGCGATAAAAGAATGCGGTGCAAACGCAGTAAAACTACAAACATACACTCCAGATAGCCTAACGCTAAATTGTAAAAGTAATATTTTTAAAATCAATTCAAATACAATTTGGGATAACAAATACTTGTATGACTTATACAAAGAGGCATATATGCCACTAGAATGGAATGCTGAATTATTCGAACTAGCAAGAAAAATAGATTTGATATGCTTTAGCAGTGCATTTGATAAAGAAAGTGTTGATTTATTAGAACAACTAAACAATCCAATATACAAAATCGCAAGTTTTGAAATAACAGATATTCCACTCATACAATACATAGCAAAAAAACAAAAACCAATCATTCTCTCAAGTGGAATTGCAATAAATGATGAAATGCAAAATGCAGTAAATACGATCAAACAAGAAGGAAACAATGATATAACAATACTAAAATGCACAAGTTCATACCCAGCACCAATGAATACTCTAAATCTTTCTATGATGCTTACTTTTAGGAAAAAATACGGAACAAAATACGGCATATCAGATCACAGTATAGGAACAAATGCAGCAATCATCGCCGTAGCACTAAAGGCAAGTATGATTGAAAAACATTTTATCTTAGATAAAAAATATGGTGGCCTAGACTGTGAATTTAGTATGGATAGATTTGAATTTAAAGAACTAGTCAAAGCAATCAAACAAGCAAAAGATGCAATAGGAGATTATAATTACCATATAGATTCTACAAACATCAATGAGATAAATGATCAATATCCAAAAGGAAGAGAGTTTGCAAGAAGCCTTTTTGTAAGCAAAGATATCAAAAAAGGTCAAAAGCTTACCACAGAAAATATAAAATCTATTCGCCCAAATAATGGGCTAGCACCAAAATATTTAAATGAAATATTAGGCAAAATCGCAACAAAAGATTTAAAATTTGGCGAGCCGCTAAAATGGGATAGCTTTAAATAATCAGAATCCTTTTTGCTTTTTTATACATTTATCACAAATAACAAACAATCTAAGATTATCACTAATTAATTGAAATTGCAAAGATTCTGCGATTTCAAGCTGCTTATTTTTTATATCCGTATCGATAAATTCTACAATATTCCCGCAACTAAGACAAATGATGTGATAATGCGGCTCTTTTGATGCGATTTCATATTTTTTACCACTTTTATCGACATCAATTGAAGATACAAAGCCGTATGTCTCCAAGAATTGCAAGATTCTATACACCGATGAAACGGAACAATTTTTATTATTATTTTTCATAACAGCAGCAATACCTTCACTGCTTAAATGAACTTTGCTGTTATAAATGATTGATAAAATATCTTCTCTTTGTTTTGATGTTTTAAGTTTTTTTGCCACCACTACTTGTCTTAATTTATTTAAGATAGATTCTAAAGATTCTGTCTTCTTTATCTCTTGGTTGCTCAATTTTGATGCCATATATCACCTTTATATAAACTTTATTAGTTAAACAAAAAATACTAAATAATTAAAATGATTATAACTTAAATATATGCAAATTAATATAGGCTTGTTATTTATTTAATGATTTATGTTAGAATACAATAACAATATCTATAGTTGTTACAATAAGGAGTTATTATGTTTGGTTCAAGGGCTAACAATGCAGAAGAATTGAATGCTTATAAAAGGGAAATTCAAGAATTAAAACAAGAATGCGAGCTGTATAAAGTTATTGCTGGTTTTTCTTATGATGAAGCAGTAATAGCAATAAGAGATAATGAAGTTATATTTAAAAACGAGCAAGCAGCGAAACTTAGCCAATTTGAATATATAAAATCAGAACTTCAAGAGGGAGTAACTAGAATCAACACAAGTGATCATTGCTTATTAGTGAAATCAAAGCGAATTGAAGGCATCACCATATTTTCATTGGTAGAAGAAAATACAAGAACCATACCAAAACCAGGACAAGGTGCAGATCTGCTAAAATCATACTGCGATAGTATGAAAATAGGAACAGAATTCACTCAAGAAATACTATCAAAACTAGTAGAAGAATTACACGAAATTTTTGATTCAGCGCTCTCTGCAGAAGTAGGAATGAGTAAAGGCTTAGAAATATCAGATTCATCAGCACAGAAAATCAATGTTTTATACGAGAAAATGCAAAGTGCAATTAGCCTTGTTAGCTCACTAATCCAAAGAAGCAATGAGATCACAAATGTAATTTCACTTATTGATGACATAGCAGAACAAACAAATCTATTAGCACTAAATGCTACAATAGAAGCAGCGCGTGCAGGAGAACACGGAAGAGGATTTGCTGTTGTTGCTGATGAAGTTAGAAAACTAGCAGAAAAGACCCAAAAAGCAACAAAAGAAATTGCAATAGTAGTAAAATCAATGCAACAAGAAGCAAGCGATATCCAAACAAGCACAGAAGATATTAATGAAGTTACAGAAAGCGTAAAAAGTGATATTGATGAATTGCACACTATGGTGAGATCATTTAAAGATAATGCATATTTAGCAAAATTAAAAATATCTTGCTCAAATGATAGAATTTTCTGTGGATTAGCAAAAGTAGATCATGTAGCATATAAGCAAGCTATATATTCACTTATATTCAAACTCACAGGAGATTTTAATCAACTAGATAGCAAATCATGTAGATTTGGAAAGTGGTATTATGAAGGAATAGGAAAAAAAGAATTCTCAAATACAATTGGTTATAAAAAAGTAGAGAATCCGCACAATATCATACACAGTGAGGCAAATAATCTAGCCAAACAACTACTTGATACAAATCAATCAACTCCAAAAAGTGTAATAGATGAAAAGATAAAAACAATAGAAGAATCTAGCAATCAAATCTTTAATGCAATTGATGAAATGCTAAATGAAAAACTATCAGATACACTAGCAGAAATACAAACACTTACTAAAGCCTAGATACTAGGCTATGTTTTACACAAAAGAATTAAGCACACTAAAACATAAAAAAATCCTTCGTCAAAGGAGGATTTTTAGCAAAGATTGCATAGATTTTGCATCAAATGACTATATAAATTTATCACAAAATAAAAAATCATTAAAAAAAGCATATAAACTAGCAAGAAATAAAAATATAAATTCACCGCGCGCATCAATGCTTATAAATGGATATTCAATATTGCATCAAAAACTAGAAAATAAGCTCTCATCAATTAATCAATTTGAAAATTGCATCTTGGTAGGGAGTGGATTTTTAGCAAATATCGCATTATTTGAAAGTCTATGTAGAAATGGAGATATTATATTTATTGATGAAGAATACCACGCAAGTGGAATCTTAGCTACAAAATTAATAAATAATAGAGTAGTATTTTTCAAACACAATGATGAATTTGATTTAAAAAACAAATTATATTCTGCGATATATGGCAAAAATTCGCGTATTATAATTGCAATTGAAGGCGTATATTCAATGAGTGGTAATATCGCAAAAAAAGAATTTGCTCAAATTGCAATTGACTATAATGCTATTTTGATCGTTGATGAAGCACATAGTGCAGGCACAATAGGTGATAACTTACTTGGATATTTTGACTACTACCATATAAGAAATCACCAAAATTTCATTAAATTAGGAACACTATCAAAAGCATATGGCAGCTATGGTGCATATATATTATCTAGCAACCACATCAATGAATATCTACAAACTAGAGCAAAACCTATCATCTACTCAACTGCATTGTCTAGCTTTGATACTGCACTTGCATTAGTTAATATAAAATATATACAAAAACATAAAAATAAAATCATTCAAAAAATAACAAGTATTAAAGAGATTATAAATAAAGAATTTAACATTAAATTAGATTCTCAAATATTTTCACTAAAATTCCAAAATCAAACAGATATGATAGAAAAAGCAAAATTACTAAAAAGAAACAATATTTTAGTTGGTGCAATCAGAAAACCAACGACAAAAATGCCAATTTTACGGATTGTTTTTTCATATAAACACAAAAAAAAGGATATTCAAAAATTATGCAAACTGCTAAAAGAATAAACAAAAAAATATTATTTGCATTGTTATTTTTGGCTGCATTTTTTATTATTGGGTTAGTTATTATATTAATCTACAACACGCAAAGCAAAGTATCAGAGATAAAAAATTATAAACCAAAAATAGCACTTAGAATCTTAGATAGAAACGATAAATTAATAGCAAATGTATTTGAAGACGAATTTAGATATTTTGTAGATTTTGATGAGATTCCACCAAGAATTATAGAAACATTGCTTGCAGTAGAAGATACTATGTTTTTTGAACACAATGGTGTTAATTTTGATGCAATATCACGAGCGATGATAAAAAATATAAAAAGCGGTGGATACACAGAAGGTGGCAGCACGATCACACAACAATTAGTAAAAAATGTAGCCCTATCAAGCGAAAAAACAATCGATAGAAAATTAAAAGAAGCAATCCTTGCAATACAAGTAGAAAATGCGATCACAAAAGAAGAAATTTTAGAAAAATATCTCAATCATATTTATTTTGGACACGGATATTATGGTGTGAGAACTGCCGCACACGGATATTTTAATAAAGAATTACAAAATCTCACACTCAAAGAAATAGCAATGCTTATGGCACTGCCTAGAGCGCCATCATATTATGATCCGGTGAAAAATTTTGAATTCTCAATTTCAAGGGCAAATAATATACTAGAAAGAATGTATTCTATTGGCTGGATAGACAAAGATGAGTATGAAGAAGCAATAAAAGAGCGCCCAAATGTATATAATCAAACACTAAGTCAGAATTTAGCTCCATACATAGTAGATGAAGTATTAAGACAATTAGCTCACATCAAAGACTTAAAAACTGGAGGATATGTAGTAAAAACAAATATCGATCTAGACTATCAGAAAATCGCACATAATGCGCTTATATATGGATACAATAATATCCAAAAAAGATTACAAAGCAGAGATACAAAAAAAGATACAAATAAAGATGAAAGTAAGATTGATACACTAAATGGAGCGATTGTTGTTACTGAAAATGCAACTGGAAATATACTTGCTTTGGTTGGTGGTATAGATTACACAAAGAGTAATTTTAATCGTGCTACACAATCACAAAGGCAATTTGGAAGCACAATAAAGCCATTTATATATCAAATCGCTTTTGATATGGGGTATTCACCTGCAAGCAATATATCTGATACAGCAAAGAGCTTTGGTCCAGAAGTAGATGAAAATAACCTAGAGATAAGTCAAGATGAAATAAGTGAAGAAGAAATGATATGGAAACCAAGAAATTTCAATGAAAATTTTAATGGATTAGTAACGCTAAAAGAAGCACTTAGATACTCTTTAAATCTTGCTACGATAAATCTAGTAGATATTCTTGGATTCCAAAATGTTTATGAAAAAATGATAG
Source organism: uncultured Helicobacteraceae bacterium (assembly GCA_944323755.1). GTDB lineage: Bacteria > Campylobacterota > Campylobacteria > Campylobacterales > Helicobacteraceae > NHYM01. Next base: position 115,779 of record CALUTR010000001.1, on the reverse strand, counting down.
ATTATGGTTTTGAGAATCTCCAAAAGGATATGTCAATTGTATTAGGTAGCGTGGCTCTATCCCCAATTGAAGCTGCCAAACATTATTCATTATTTGCAAACTATGGCACTATCAATAAACCAAAACTAATAAAAAGTGTAATAAATATGAACAATGAAGAACTTTATGAAAACAATAACAATCAAATAGAGATTACAACAAAAGATCAAGCATTTCTCACAATCGATGCGCTAAGAAATATCGTTGCAAATGGAACAGGAAAACGAGCAAAAGTGAATGGCATCGAACTAGCAGGCAAAACTGGAACATCAAATGAAAATATTGATGCTTGGTTTAGTGGATTCTCACCGACATTGCAAGTTGTGGTATGGTATGGAAGAGATGACAATACACCAATTGGTCAATATGAATCTGGTGGCGTTGTAGCTGCACCTGCGTTTGCAAACTTTTTTAACAATATTTTAAAATTTGAGCCAGGATTAAAAAGGAGTTTTGATATACCAGATGGTGTTTGGAAGCAGAATGTAAATGGTGATGATTACTACTACACGATAAAATCGAAGATTCCAAAACAAAGAACAAATAATCTCAATGACAACTTAATTTTTTAAGGAAGAGTGATGAATGAAATTTCATTGAAGCATAGAGAATTTTACAATAAAGCAAAATTATTTTTGCAAGATAGGATATATATCGATTATCTATCAAGATTTGCGCTAGGCACTGATGCATCTTGTTATAGATATATACCGCAAGTTGTAATTAGAGCATATAGCGAAGATGAGATTATAAAAATACTAAAATTAAGTGATAAGTTAAACCTACCACTTACATTTAGAGCGTATGGAAGCTCACTTTCTGGGCAAAGCCTAAGTGATAGTATTCTAGTAATTGCGACAACGAATTGGGATAATATACAAATAAATGACGATTCAATAAAGCTTGATTGTGGCGTTATTGGAAGTGATGCAAACATTGCCTTAAAAAGTATGAATAAAAAAATCGGTCCTGATCCAGCAACAATCACTATGGCTTCAATTGGTGGCATCGTATCAAATAACTCTAGCGGAATGTGCTGTGGCGTAAAGCAGAATAGCTATCAGACAATAAAATCAATCCGAGTTATACTTCAAGATGGAACATTGCTTGATACATCTAGCGATGATAGCATAAAATCATTTCTTAAAACACATAAACACATAGTAGATTCGCTATTAGATTTAAGAGAACAAGTATTGCAAGATTCTACACTTTGTGCATTAATCAAAAAAAAATACAAAATAAAAAACACAACAGGATATTCAATTAATTCACTCATTGATTTTGAAGATATTAAAGATATTCTAAATCATATTTTTGTTGGTTCTGAAGGCACTTTAGGATTCATATCAAGCGTTGAATTATATAGCATTAAAGATTGCAGATTCAAAGCGTGTGGCTTGCTATTCTACAAAAACATATTAGAAGCAAGCGAAGCAGTAAAAATCCTAGCAAAAAATGATGAAATCATACAAAGTGCTGAAATTATGGATTACAATTCATTAAAAAGTGTGCAAAACCTAAAGGGGATACCAGATATACTGCTTGAAATTAAAGAGGGATACACTTGTATATTAATACAAACAGAAAGTGATTGCAAAAATGAGCTTGAAAATAATCTAGCAATCATACAAGATTCTATAAAAAATACAAATATGATCCTAAAGCCACTTTATAGTCAAGATGAAAATGAATTCAACAAATGGTGGAAGATAAGAAAAGGGCTATTACCTATCGCTTCAATGGCAAGAAATGATGGTAGCTCTGTAATCACAGAAGATGTATGTTTTGAGATAGACAAGCTAGGTGAAGGTGTATCAAAAATAGAAAATTTATTTAAAAAATATAATTTTAATGGGATTATATTTGGACACGCACTTAGTGGAAATATACACTTCATTATCACACCAAATTTAAACAACAAAATAGAAAAAGAAAATTTTGAAAATCTCGTATTTGATATGGCACAAATAGTATCTAGTATGGGCGGAAGCATCAAAGCAGAACACGGCACAGGACGAATGATGGCTCCATTTGTAGAAATGGAATGGGGAAAAGACGCATATATAATCAACCAAAAGATTAAAAATATTTTTGATAGCAAGAGATTGCTAAATCCAGATGTAATAATCACAAATGATCCGCTCATACATACAAAAAACATAAAAGAAATGGTAAAAATTGAAGATTATATCAATAAATGTATGGAATGTGGATTCTGTGAAAAAGCTTGTCCTAGCAATACACTCACTCTAAATCCTAGACAAAGAATCACAATATGGCGTGAGATGAAACGCTTAAATAATCTAAATACAAAAGAATCACTATCATTACTAAAAGAATTAAAACAACAATATGAATATATGGGAGATGAAACTTGTGCTGCGTGCTCTATGTGCGCTACTTTATGTCCTTTAGAAATTGATACTGCAAATATTGCTATCAATCTACGCCAACAAGATTCAAGCAAACTAGTAAAACATATCATAAACAACATATCATTTTATTCAAAAAGTGCAGTTATTGGATTAAATGCCATTCATACATTAGGAATAAAGCCACTTAATAAGCTATCAATAAAAGCTAGAAATATAAGTAAAAAAATACCATATATACCAAAAAATACTCCACTAGGTAATAAATTTACACCAAGCATAAAAAGCGCACAATATAAAGATTCTGTAATTTATTTTACAACTTGCATAAATAGAACATTTAAAACAAATCAAACTCCACTATATAAAGTCGTAGAATCCCTATGTAATAAAGCAAATATTGATATTATATATCCTAAAGAAATTAATAATATGTGCTGTGGAAAGGCATTTTCACAATACAAAGACCTAGAATTACAAAATACAAAAAAAATCCTGCAAATACTACTAACAACAAGTGATAATGGAAAAATACCAATCATACTTGATCACAGTGCTTGCAGCATCCATTTACAAAAAATACTAAGAGATTCTAAATTAAAAATCTATGATTTACCGCAATATATTTATGAAGTAATAATGCAAAAAATAACAATCAAGAAAATCGATGAAAATGTAGCCGTATATGCTATGTGTGCACTAAAAAAGAGCAATCAAGAAAATATCATAGAAGATATAAGCAAACTTTGCACAAATGGAAAAATTATAAAAAATTCTGTATTTTGCTGTGGATTTGCTGGAAATAAAGGATTTTTTACACCTGAATTAAACAAAAATGCACTCAAAAAATTAAAAAACTTCTATGATACGACAACTATAAAGAGAGGGTTTAGTAGCTCCACTACTTGTGAAATAGGGCTAAATGATTACAGCAATATAAAATGGCAAAATATAGCATATCTTGTAGATGAAGTTACTCTCAAAGGATAATATTGAATAATTTGAAACATCTTGCAATTATAATGGATGGAAATGGGCGATGGGCAAAACAAAGAAATCTAAAACGCACCGAAGGACATAAAGAAGGTGTAAATGTAGTTAGAGATATAACAAAATGGTGTGCTAAAAATAATATTTCATATTTAAGTTTATATGCATTTTCTACAGAGAATTGGTCGCGTCCAAAAATAGAAGTTGATTTTCTAATGAAATTATTGGAAAAATATCTAACAAAAGAAGCATCAACATATATGGAGAATAATATAAAATTTAAAGTTATTGGCGATATGCTTGGTTTCTCAAACAAACTTAGAGATCTTATATTATCATTAGAAGAGAAAACAGCAAACAACACTGCACTCACTCAAATTTTAGCACTCAATTATGGCTCAAAAGATGAGCTTGCAAGGGCAGTTTCTAAAATAAATATACAAAACAATATCACAAAAAATGAAATATTAAAACTAATAGAATCTAATCTAGATACAGCAGAAATTCCAGATGTTGATTTACTTATACGCACAGGTGGTGAAAAAAGATTATCAAATTTTCTACTACTACAAAGTGCATATGCAGAGCTTTATTTTTCAGATACATTATTCCCAGACTTTAAAAGCAATGAATTAGAGCAAATTATATGTGATTTCAAAAAGCGTGATAGAAGATTTGGTAATATATAATATCACTCTAAGTCTTCAAATGGTGGTCCCAATTTTAATATTTCTGTGAGCTTCGCGGCTTTTTGTGGATTCATCTTTGATAGAATCTTTCCCATATCTTTTGCCTCCATAGAATAAAGAAGCTCGGCTGCATCTTTTAATGGCATATTTTCTATAATTGGAGCTGCCTTGGAATCTTGCATTCTAGAATAAGTTTGACTTATTTTATCACTATTTGCATTTTGGATACTAGATAAAACATCTTCATTTTGTTTTATTAATGCTCGAATTTCAGCTTCTTTCTCCCTTGCTTCTTTTAGTAGAGATTCTACTCTTTGCTCTTTTAGCTGCAATTCTTGAAGTTTTTTATCATTCAATGCTTGTTGCTCATTATGAAGAGTTATCATAGTCCTTTTTTGCTCCTCAATATTACGAATCTCACGAAGCAATTCATCTTTGCGCTGCTCAAAAATGATATTACAATTGACGATATTATCATCTCCAAAAGCAAATAAGCCACATATAAGCCACAAAAACAATAATCTAATCATCAAAATCTCCCAATTAGCACAGTTTTATATATTGTATTTTGGTAATTCATCTTTTAAATGATGCAAGATTCCACCAACCTCATCGATAAATTTCTGTTCTTCCTTATTCGCCCTATCTAGCTTTGTTTTTAATTCCTCTAAATGTAAATAATTAATCTTTTCATATTCAACCATTGCCGCTTTGTAGCGTTTATTTATATCTATTTTGCTTGAATACATCATTTCTAATAAGTTTTGCTCTTGTATAATCTCTTCTTGAAACGCTAAAGTAGCATCTTTAAATGCAAGCAATTCGTGATACACGCTTACATTTGGAACTTTCATTGCATGTAACTGCTCTTTTAATAGTACTATTTCATTTTCTTTTAGAGTAATTGCGTTATTAATATTAATCAATTCTTGTTCAATTCTATCTACAATGTTTTTTTTAATTTTTAGAATTGAATCAAATTTTGTAGTCATCTTTTGATAATATCATCTCTTTCTGGACTTGTTGAAATCATAGATATTTTAGTATCTAAGATCTTTTCTAAGCCTAGTATGTATTCCTGTGCTTTTACTGGCAGCTTATCAAACTCTCTCACACCACTCACGCCATCAAAACCGCTAAATTCTCTATAAATTGGCTCTACTCCATCTAAACTATAAGGAAAACCTTTGATTTCATCTCCATTTTTTTTATATCCAACACAAACTTTAATACGATCAAATCCATCTAACACATCAAGCTTCATCAATGAAAGAGATGTTACACCATTTAATCTCATAGCATATTTACAAGCAACTACATCAAACCAACCACATCGTCTTGCTCTCCCTGTGGTAGTTCCAAATTCACCACCCTTTTCTTGTAGCATTTTTCCATCATCACCAAAATCTTCGCTTGGGAAATAACCTTTGCCAACTCTTGTACAATAAGCTTTAGCAATGCCTATAACTTCACCAATATCACTAGGTGAGATTCCGCTACCAATACAAGCACCTGCAGAAATAGTATTTGAACTAGTAACAAAAGGATATGTACCATGATCAATATCAAGCATACTCCCTTGTGCACCCTCTAATAATATTTTTTTATTACTATCAATTCCATTCCACAATATTTCACTTGTATCTCTTATAAATGGTCTAATGCGTGATGAATATTCCATTATTTTTGATGCGATCTCATTAATATCAGGAAGAGGAATGCCATAAATACTACTGTAAAATTCAATTGACTTTAGATAATCTTTCATTTTATCAATCATATTATCTACATCTAATAAATCACCAACCCTAAAGCCCATCCTGCCAACCTTGTCAATATATGCAGGTCCTATGCCTTTGCAAGTTGTGCCAATAGAACGCTTTGCATCTTTTTCTTTAAATTTATCAATAATCTCGTGATATGGCAATATTAAATGTGCTTTTGGACTTATAAAGATTCTGCCTTCGATGTTTTTAAATTGTGAAATCTCTTCAAAAAATGCATCCACATTGATAACAACACCATTCCCTATTAGGTTTACACATTTATCATATAAGATTCCACTTGGAACTAAATGGAGTGCGACTTTTTTACCATCTACAACTATCGTGTGTCCAGCATTATGTCCACCTTGATATCGAACAACAATATCATAATTTTTGGCTAAGTTATCTACAATCTTACCTTTTCCTTCATCACCCCATTGAATCCCAACCACAACATCACATTTACTCATTTAACCACCTTATTTAAAATATACTCAACAACATCATTTGTATAAATAGCAAATCCACAAGATTGAATATCATCAATCTCATATTTTCCCCCAAGTAGTAGTATTTTGTTACCATCAAACATTCTAAAAAATAAGCTATCATAATATCCATTTGGTGAATAATAAAGTGGAGAAAAAATCGTATTTTCATAATGACAATAGCTAGCACTATGCAGTAAAACCTCCAATTCCTGCTTTAAAAAACTTGGCGCTATTTTTATATAAGATTCCAAATCTTGTTTTGTCTGGACAGATATCAAATCAGCAAAATATGATGCAGATTTTAAAATGTGATCAACCTTTGCTTTAGAAAATATTTCAATATCTAAATTCCCTTCTTGTGCACATAGACGCGGAATATTCATATTTGAAATTTGCAAAATTGGTTCAATTGATAATTCTAAAAAAATACTTACAGCCACACATAGAAGGTTCCCAAGAGAATCTTTATCTAAAAATTCTGCTCCAATTTGATTAATCTCAGTGCTTGGATATGCAAAAAAAGGCTGAATATAAAACCATTTTTTATGATTATTACTAACCAAATGACGATGAATAATTTTTATAACATCTGTTGTATTATCATTCCTTAAAATCATCTGCTTATTATTATTAGAACTAATTCTAATGGTATTTCGCGATACTTTATTATCATTACTAAAGCTAAAACTAGGCGTGGATATTTCTTCAAAACCATTTTTATAAAAAATATCAACAGCTTTAAGCTCTATATCTCGCTTAATTTTAGCACTAATCCCAAAATGTATTTTGCTACCCTGCGGAACTTCATACCCTAAAGTCAAAACTTTATCCTTATAGCCTTAAATAAATTTGTATTATAGTTTATTTGTGCAAATTTTAAAACGCTAAAGAATTTGCCTTAAATCATCTTCAGATAGCCATCTAGTATTTGTATTACTATTATATTCAAAGTCATCGCGAACAACTTTACCAACTTCATTAAGCATAGTTAAAGAATAGTCAATATTAGAATTAAAATTAATACTTGGTCGCAATATATAAAAATCATCAAATTCATAGCAGAGTCTAGAATCATCACGAGGAATCATCACTTCATGTAGCTTCTCACCTGGTCTAACTCCTACTATTTTATGTGGGATATTAAATGCAATTGCATTTGCTAAAGTTGTAATTTTTACACTTGGAATCTTAGGCACAAAAATCTCACCACCTTGCATACGCTCTAAAGATTTCAATACAAATTCAACACCCTCTTTAAGCGTAATAAAGAATCTAGTCATTCTCTTATCGGTAATTGGGATAAATTTAGCATTTTCTTGTTTTAATTGTTTAAAAAATGGCACAACACTTCCTCTACTACCAACAACATTACCATACCTTACAACACTAAATTTTGACTGCAATGTTCCTCTTATATTATTAGCACTCACAAAAAGCTTATCACTGCATAGTTTAGTGGCTCCATATAGATTAATTGGATTTGCTGCCTTATCTGTGCTAAGCGCAATAACATCACTTACCTCCATTTTCAAACAAGCCTCTATCACATTACTAGCACCATTTATATTTGTCTTAATACATTCCATTGGATTATATTCAGCAATTGGGACTTGCTTTAATGCTGCTGCGTGAATACATACATCTACACCATTTAATGCACTAAGTAATCGCTTTAAATCACGCACATCACCTATAAAATATCTCATTCGTTTATCATTAAATTGCAATGCCATTTCGTATTGCTTCAACTCATCGCGACTATAAACAATAATCTTTTTTGGATTGTATTTTTCTAGCAATGTTTTAACAAATTCCTTACCAAAGCTACCTGTGCCACCTGTTATCAATATAGTTTTATTATCAATCTTATTTAGCAAAGTATATCCTTTATCAAGAGTTATAAAAAGTTATTTTTTAACATAACCAAGCTCAACCATCTTTGCTACAATATCTGTAATAATAGGACCTGTAGCAGATCCGCCACCCCCTCCATGCTCAACTAATATTGTTATTACATATTTTGGATTCTTATATGGTAAAAATGCTGTAATCCAAGCATGCGATCTATGATAATATTCCATTTGGCTTTCTGGAATTCTGCTTATTATATCTTGTGGAATCCCGACAACTTGTGCAGTTCCTGTTTTACAAGCTAAAGGGACTGGGGACTTCATAGTAACTCTATATGCAGTGCCATCTTCTGAATTACAAACTTGATACATACCAAGAGATAAGGCTCCTAATTTACTCTTTTGAAAGTCATTTAAAACATCTTTTGATTCAAACTTGATTTCCTCATCACCTAATTTTTTTACAAAATGAGGAGTGGGAAGCTTTGAAGTGGCAATAAGTGCTGTATATCTAGCAATTTGCATAGGAGTAGATAAAAACAGACCCTGCCCTATTGATGTAATAATGGTATCACCAATTAACCATGGTTCTCCTCTATTTGTTAATTTCCACTCTTTTGTAGGCAAAATTCCACTAGATTCATTTGGCAAATCAACACCTGTTTTTTTACCAAAACCCATAGATGAAAGTGTGGAAGCCATTTTGTCATCACCTATTTTTTGACTAAGTTTATAAAAATAAACATCAACACTTCTTCTTATAGCTTTTATCAAATCTGCACTTCCATGACCTCCATCCTTCCAATCCCTAAAACGCCTATTACCAACTTCAATATAAGATGGAGTATCTATAATAGTATTTTCATTAATACCTGCAAACTCCAAAAATGACAATCCAACGCCCATTTTTATAACACTACCAGGCGGGTATGTACCATTAATCATTTTATTCAAAAATGGATTATTGGGACTATTTACGAGTTCACTCCATTGTTCATTACTCATACCATCAATAAAATAATTAAGATTATATTCAGGATAACTCCCTGCTGCTAGAATCTCTCCGCTATGTGCGTCCATAACAATAGCGGCTCCAGCCTTACCCTCAAACTCTAAATCAAGCGTTTTTTGTAATTCTATATCTATGCCAAGAACCATATCATGGCGTTTATTTGCTGTTATCTCATCAATCACTTCTACTGTTTGGTTTAAAACATCAACTTTTGTCTTTATATAACCCAATTCTCCTTGTAAAAAATCATTATAATATCTCTCTAGCCCAGTTTTACCAACTAATCCTATAAATTTCAAATTTTCATTCTTTTGTATATCACTATCTGTTGCAGGACCTATATAACCAATAATGTGTGATGCTAAAGTATTATTTGGATAATACCTTTTTGTAGCATTGCTTACCTTAATATTGTCACTTTGCGTTAGTATCGTATATGCCTTATACATATCCTCATACGGAATATAACTCACTATTGGAATGTAATTATGATTATATGATGAATAAGAATTCAAATATGTCTCTCTTAGTTGCTCTGGATTTAAATTTGGAAGCAATGAAGTTATTTTTGCTATTTCTTGATCTAATATTTCTAGATTCTTTTTTCTACCTAAATAAGGGCTAAGTGATATAGAATAGCCTAGATTATTTACAGCAAGTGGCTGATTATTTCTATCTAGAATCTGTCCGCGTGCTGGAATGAGCTGTTCTATTCTTGTGATATTATGCCTTGCTTGATTTTCATATTCTTCGTGCGAAACCACAGATAAAAAATATAATCTAGCCAAAATAATCAAAAAGACTAACGCAATGATATTAATAACTATTTTATACCGAATATCCATCGTGCAACCAACATAATAATACTTTCAATAAGCATATAATAAAAAATCATATAGGTCCAAATATGGACATCATAATTATAAAACAGCATTACAGAAAAATTTAAAACAAAATAAATAATATAAATAATAGGCGAGTAAAAAAACTCAAAAATATTAAAATTATCAAAAATTTTTACAATATTTGGAAATAAAAACATATACACAAGCGAATATGTAATAAGCAAGATTCCTGGATAAAATCCTTTGCTAACTTCAAAAACAATCATTACAACAACAAATGACAAAAGAGAGTAATATCTTTCAAGCTTTAAAAGTAAAATAAAATACAAAAAAAGAGCACCAAATAATGGTGGCAAAAATAAATACATACTGCTTAGGATATTATAAGCAAGTAAAAAGCCTTGAAAAAGACTTGCTTTTATAAAGTTTTGATAAGTGCTATCTCGTCGCATACAGGAAACCGTTTACATTTGATGCAATCTGCCCAAATTTTGTGATTTGGTATTTTTGCTTTATCAATCTCTTTAAAATCTAATTTTTCAAAAACCTCTCTTTTATAAGTCAATACTAAAATCTCTTTTAAACCTATATCTTTTGCATCTTCTATTAATGTATTAATTAGCAAGCTAGCAAGCCCTTTTCTTCTGCAATCTTCTCTAACAACCAATGATCTAATCTCGCCTAAAATCATAGAATAAATATAAAGTGCGCTAAATGCAACAATTTCATCATTTGCATTTTTAACAACCTTGTATGAGCGTATAGTATTTGCAATCTCATCTTCACTTCTATCTAATATCACACCATTTTGCACTTCTGGTAAAACTAAATTTCTCATATTTGGTATATCAGAAAGTATTGGCTTAAAAATCCTAAAATCCATTTACACCCCATAAAGACTATTTAATATCATCAATCGCAAGGATTCTATGCTTTGCTTATCATTATGTGAAACGCATAGACAATTGTTTTGTTTCAATTTTGTTAAATCATTTTTTGTTAATTTATCTGACTTTGTAAAGACACTAAGAATCTTAGAATCTGATCTCAACACACTATTTAAAAAGTTTTTAATCTCATTATCAATTACAAGATTTGTATGCCTTGAATCAATTAAATGAATAAATAATTTTATAGAATCTCTTACTTTTAAAAATGCGCTTAGATTTCTATCCCACATATTTCTTTCTTCTTTTGATACTTTTGCATACCCAAAGCCCGGAAAATCAATAAATCTCAAATCATAAACAACGCCATCTAATCTCCACGATGATAAAAAGAAATTAATCAATCTTGTTTTTCCTGGCGTTGATGATGACTTTGCTAGATTTTTATTATTCAAAAGTAAATTTATTATACTAGATTTTCCTACATTGCTTCGTCCAAGAATTGCAATTTCACTATATAACACACTTGGTGCTTGAGATTTATGCTCAATAGATTTAACAAAGGACGATGAAAGAACGCAAACTTGACTATTTTGCATTATCTTTACTACCCTCTTCTAGTTTAAATATCAATTTTGCTGGCTTTTTATGTGTCCCTGTAACATTAACATAACCAATATCATTATTTAATATTATTTCTTCACCTGTAACTAGATTTGTAGTATTATCCTCTACCACCTTTGCATTGCCAACTAATCTATACTCACCATTTAATGCATTATAATATAACTCATTTGCATTACCAACTAAACGCCTATTATCATTTGTAACTACAACGAAATTCACATTACCATATGCAGAATAATGAGTTGGCATTCTATCTTTATCTATATTGATAATCACTGATTCAGCATATAGCTCATCTTTATATCGCTTAATTTCAACATTTTCATTAAGTTCAATAACACCCTTTTTTTCATCTGCTTTAAAATATAGAGCCTTAACTTCTAAATCATCTGCATTTATAAACAAACATATACAACAAAGCAATATTCTAAATATCATTTTTTACCTTTATTGGTATTTTCAACTTTAAGCTTGGCATTAATATTTTTTGCAGTTATTATGCCCTTATTTGCATCATAGTAAATATCTTCACCCTTTATATCCTGAAAATTACCCTTTATATAAAAATCTCCATTGCCATCTAAGATATTACTATCTATATAATAAACTCCTGATTTAGTATGCAAATCATAGCCATCTCTAAAATTATTTACACCGTTATTAAAAAATATTGCATCTTCTTTTTTAATAGCATTTGATGTGATGATTTTATCAATAATATTATTATTTAATCTCTCCAATACAACATCATTAAACTCTTCAAATTTATCAAACTGCTTAGCATTTTTTGCCTGTAATTTTGTAAGGAGATTCTCATTATTGATTTGATATATAGTGAAATTATTAAACTCTATTTTTGGCACATCTATTGGATTTAAATACGATGTAGTTCTATTATTATCAAATGAAAAAATTGCTATTACGCTAAAAATAAGCAGAAAAATAAAAAAAAAGGAGACACTATTCCCAATATTTAATAAATTCTTCATAAGCGTCTTCTTGTTTTAATATATATTCGATAGCCTCTCTCACAGCACCATTGCCGCCATTGCTATTAAGCTTAATATCTGCGATTTTATATATTTCATTTGCACAATTATTTGGAGCAAAACTAAGGGCTACTTCTTTAAACATTGATATATCATTCAAATCATCGCCTATTGCAGCACAATTACTAGAATCTATACCTAACTTTTGCTGTAATTCTCTAACACATTCACCCTTATCTCTTACCCCCATAAAAACATAACCAATGCCTATTTCTTTAGCCCTATGCTCGATAATAGGACTATTTCTACCGGTAATTATAGCGCTATGCCTGCCTATGTGATTCCAATATGCTATACCAAGTCCATCTTTCACACAGAATTTTTTGATAACTTCATAAGATTTATTTATAGTATGGTCAAATGAAAAATACAGCTTACCATCACTTAATGTTCCATCGACATCAAGACATAAAAGCTTGATCACAGAATCCCTTTTGTAGAAGGAAGCGTAATCCTATCATTTGGTTTTATTGCATTTCTAAAGGCCACAGCAAAGCTTTTAAATACAGCTTCACTTATATGATGAAGATTTTTGCCCCGTTTAAAAATTATATGTACACTCAAATTTGCATTAAAGACCAATGCTCTAAAAAACTCTTCTACCAACTCAACATCAAATACCCCAATTTTCCCAATTAGTGGAACTTCAAATACAAAAAAAGCACGATTTGATATATCAATAGAGCACTCTACACAAGCTTCATCCATCACAACACTAGAATAACCAAATCTTTCAATTCCACCAACAGGATAAAGGCTTTGGTGCAGTAATTTTCCAATTACAATACCACAATCCTCAACACTATGATGATAATCAACACAAACATCGCCCTTGCATTGTAATTCTAAATCAACAATACTATGTCTAACAAACGAATCAAGCATATGATCAAAAAAACCTATACCCGTATCAATAGAACTCTTTGAGCTGCCATAAAGATTTAAACTCGCTGTTATATTTGTCTCTTTTGTGGTTCTAGTTAGCGTTTTCATCATATTACCCCTAATCTCTTATAAAGAAACCATCGATTTTATTATCCTTTATAAAATCTCTAACCTCATCTTCACTCTTAAAGCCTGTAACAAATACCCTGTAAATCGGCTCACCACCCAACTCACCTTGTTTAATGATCGTTGAATAGCCATTGTAGATATGAGTATTTTTAAAGATACTAGCACCACTTTCTTTTCTAAATGCACCAATTTGAACTGCAAAATTTCCACCAGATACACTAGATTCCACATCACCTGTTTTAAATTCATTTTTCAACTCACTTGAATTTACCATATCTTTTATTATTGTTGATTGATTTGCAGCATCATTTGAAATAACTCCACCAAAACCAATAACCTCGATATTCACCTTAGCAGTGCCTGTTTTTATCATATCAATATCTTTTGCAGCTGCAGCAGAAAGGTCTATAATGCGCCCCTCAACAAATGGACCTCTATCATTAATCCTAACAATTGTGCTTTTATTTGTATCCTTGCTTATAACTTTTACTATCGTATTCATAGGTAATGTTTTATGCGCAGCTGTGTGAAGATTCATATCATATATTTCACCATTTGATGTTTTTTTATCATGAAAATCATGACCATACCAACTAGCAATACCATCATAACTTTCACCAATACTTACTTTTTGTGGATAATACCATTTACCATTAATTTGATAAGGCTTCATAGTAGCTCTCTGCAATGCTTCAGAATCCCTTGCATTGCCTAATTGTATATTTTCTGGAGGCGGAAGTGTTGAAGTATTTTGCTGCATATTTTGCCCCTGTGTTGCACCACTAGAAGTATTAGTATTTACATTAGCTTCATAATTATTTCCATAATTGCTACTATATGTATTATTTTCATAATAACCAGAATCTGAAGGAGAATATCCATTTAAATAATCTTGGAATCCATCATAATCTTGAAACGCACCAACTCCACCACGATATGTGCTAGTGCCAGCACAACCATTAAAAATAAATATTACAAAAAATATAGATAAATAAATAATTTTATACAACACTATCTCCCATTTACCGAATTATTTGCTATTGTGTATTTACTATTTGCAAGTGGAATTATCAATTTTTGATTGACTGAAATTAGCGTTTTATTAAGCTTATTCGCAGCTTTTATAGAATTCACACTAACACCATATTTCTTTGATATACCATACAAACTATCGCCTTTTTTAACCATATATATGACAAAATATTTTTTCAAATCAATTTTTTTTGGCTTAAAATTCTGCTTAAAACTTAATAAATTTTCATATGGAAGATACACATCGAACTCTGTATTTTCAAATGGAGGTAAAAAATCGTATTTAAATTGCCTATTGTATTGCTTTAGATCTTTTAGACTAATACCTGCACCTTTTGCAATAGATTCCAAACTAACTCCACCTGAAAGCTTGATTGATGCTAAAGTAGATGTTGCTCCACGATTTAAAAAATATTCTTTTTGCTCATTTTTTAAAATACTAATATCATTAAATGCAACACCCATAGATATAATCATTCTTATATAATTTCTAGTTTCTGCTGGAATATATTTTTTATTTTCATCCATTAAAACCCAAACATCATCGCTTCCTGCCTCTTTGATGGCTCTTTGAAGTCGTCCTATGCCACAATTATAAGCCATAGCTGCTAAATACCATTTACCGGTTGCATTGTATAAAAATTTTAAATATTTGACAGCTGCAGCTGTAGATTTTATAGGATCTCTTCTTTCATCAATAAAATCGTCTATCCTAAGCCCTAATTGCCTCCCTGTACTAGGCATAATCTGCCAAATACCAGATGCCTTTTTTGGAGAATATGCTCTTGGAGAGAATTCAGATTCAGCCATAGCTAAATATAAAAATTCCTGCGGAATCCCAACATCACTTAACATTTGTTTTAAAATTGGTATATAAACATAACCACGATCAAAGCTATTTAGAAAAGATTCCCATCTCTCACCACTTATTGTTTGATTGTGTAATTCAAACAAATTTACATCTGCTTGAAACGAAGTGTCAATATCAAATGCACTCAAAATAGTCTGACTTGCGCTAAACCTATTCTCATAAAAACTCGCGTTGCTAAGCGAAATAAACATAGCAATGCATAAAAGCTTTAATAAAATATTTTGCACTAAAACCTCTATTTAAAATTTATTTTAGAATTATATAAAACCTATGATTATACTGATTTTTTCTTAAACTAAATTCAAATCAAAAAAACAGCTTTTTAGCGCTGCTTGTTGTACTTGCGGCAATAGTATTGATGTCAAAATTTAGCGTTTGCGCCAAATGTGATGCAATAAGTGGTATATATTCTGGTGTATTAACTTTCCCTCTATGTGGGACTGGTGCTAAATATGGTGCATCTGTCTCTAAAATCAACGATGACAAAGGAATGTCTCTCAAAGTATCCCTTAAAATTTGTGCATTCTTAAAGCTAACAACACCACCTATTCCATAATAAGTAGGACAATTTAGTGCATTTAACAATACCTTATCTCCACCAAAACAATGAAAAACTAAGCCTATAATATCATTATCATAATCTTTTAAAATCCTAACTACATCATCATTAGAATCTCTAGTATGTATAATAATTGGCAAATTATTGCTAAGTGCTAATTCTATCTGGAATCTAAAAGCTCTTTCTTGCGCTAATTTTAATTCACTACAATCATCAGTATCAAAATAATGATAATCAAGCCCTATCTCACCTATGGCAACGCACTTTGGGTTGGTTATAGCGTCTTTTATTTTTGCTTTTGCATTAGAATCTAAATTTTGTATTTCAGTTGGGTGAATCCCACTTGCAAAATAAACACTATCATATTTTTGCGAAATTGCTATTGCATAGTCTAAATCATTTATATCAGCACCAGGAATAATTATTTTTTCAACACCAAGTTCCAAGCTATTTGCAATGACTTCATCAAGATTTTCTTTATATTTTTGACTATCTAAATGACAATGCGTATCAATATACAAACTCAACTCCTAATAAAAAATAAGTTAAAATAATAGCAGATTCTAAAAGCTATAAAGCGAGGATTTTATGTTTAGTGGATTAGTAAAAACGATAGGAATTGTAAAGAAATTTAGCGGAGAAACAATAACCATACAAAGTGATATAAAGCCTAAAATCGGTGCAAGTATTGCTGTAAATGGTATATGTTTAACTGTAACACGATACAAAGATGGTGAATTTGATGCGATACTTAGCAAAGAAAGTAGAGATAATATCGCAATTGAGAATCTAAAAGGTAAAGTGCATTTAGAGGAAGCTTTAATGCTAAATGATAGATTAGATGGGCATATAGTGCAAGGGCATATTGATTGCATAGGAATAATCACAAAAATCCAACAAAATGAAAATGGTGTTGATTTTTATATAAGATTTAATCAAGAAAAAGCACCTCTGATCGTACCAAAAGGCAGTATAGCAATAGATGGAATAAGCCTTACTATAAATTCACTGCAAAATGATGTGTTTAAATTAACAATCATACCACATACTTTTTATAACACACTATTTCACACATATAAAATAAATAGAAGGGTAAATATAGAAACTGATATTATAAATAGAAGCATTCATCATATACTGCAGCATACACAACGCAAATCAACTCCAAAATGGAGTGATATAGATTCTATACTATCGAGCTATTAATGGATATTAAAAAAGCTGTTGCATTGGCATATGGAGATAATACAAATGCATTAAAGATTACAGCAAGTGGAAAAGATAAAATAGCATTTGAAATTATCCAAAAAGCAAAACAATACAATATACCGATGTTTCAAAACAAAGACATTGTAGATTCTCTAATTAATCTAAACATAGATGATGAAGTCAACACAGAATCTAACCTATGTGTAGCAAAAATTTTACTATGGTTAAATGATATAGAAAATAATGCGCAATTAAGCAGAATCTAAAGTATCTTTTCTTGCCCTATTCTATATAGAGCAAAATCATATTTTATCGGATCATTTTCATTAAACTTACGCAAACTCTCTGTAATATCCAATGCAGACTGCAAATCATAACTTTTCCTACTTAATAAACCAAGCTTTTTAGATAGTCTAAATGTATGCGTATCAAGCGGTAAAATAAGATGCTTTGGGCTTATTTTATCACCCCATATGCCAATATCAATATTATCTTTTCTAACAACCCATCTAAGAAACATATTCCATCGTTTTAATGGAGATGAGGCACTAGTTTTTATGCTTTTTCTACCTATCAAAAAATCAAGCCCATTTGTAATCTCAACTCTACTTCTAAGCGCCTCTATCATCGCATTAATACCGCATATTACATCATTATCTTTATTATAGGCATTAACAAAAATATCTTTAATTCCACCACTATTAATAATATCATTCATACACAAAAAAATATTTTTTACATCATCTCTACTTTGGAATCTATACAGAGGAAATGACGCATTCAAGATAGATTCTCTACTTTCAATGATATTAAAATCTATCGAAAGCAATGTTTTTAAAATTTGCTTTGCATTACCATAAGATAAAAGCGCACAAATAATTGCTATTTCACCTAAGTAACGAGAATCTAAGTAGTTCTTTACAGCAAAAAGCGGATCTGGCTTATCTAAGCTTAATTCAAATGTCGTATTTCTAATTTCATAATGTTGATCTAATAATTGTTGCAAATTATCCATTTTATTACCCAAAAAACTATACTTAATATTTATTTAATGATTATACTATGTTAAAACAATAACTTATGATAGAATTACGCGATACAAAGATTTTCAAATTAGACAATAAAGGTTTTAATATGCTTAAAAAGATAATTGTAGCTACTTTAATATCTTCATCATTTCTGTTTGCAAAAACTTTTAGCCTTGAGGCATTGTACAGTTATGCAGAAATTAATACACCAAATAATCAAGGTAAGCTAAATGGCACCATTCAAGATGGTGGGCTTAGAGCAATATTTTTTACGGATCATTTTACACACGAAATCTTAGGAAGAGCTGCCTTTGCATCTGATGTAAATATAAAAGCTGCAAGTGAAAAAATAGCAGCAAAATACACAAATTGGGAAGCTGAATATAGATTTGGTAGCAGAATGGATAATGATATGGCAAAGCTTGGAATGCTATCAGGTAGCGCTTATTTAGGGCTTGGTTATCAAAGCTTGACTACAAAAATAAACAATATCAAAACTACAATCAATTATATATATTTACCATTTGGTTTTTGGGGAGAAGATGAAAGTGGGCTTAAAAACCTAAAAATAAGATATGGATTAAACCTAAAAGCAATATTCTTTGATGATGCTAAAGAAAAATTCAACTACAATTTTCTTCTAGGTGGAAAAGTATATGCTGGAATTGGATATGCAATTGGTGGTGCTGTTGATATATTTGGACAATTATTTTTCACATACAATGCACCGATAAAAAACTATAAATCTTATGGTGCTGAAGTTGGCTTACAATTCTAAAAGAATCTAATGTAGATTCTTTTAGAATCTTTATTTAATTTCTTCAATTTCAAGTGTTAAAAAATTAAACTTTACACTCTCTAATTTTTGTTGCAAATCAGAATTTTGTGACTTTAATGCCTCTTTAATTGATCGCAAATCTTGTATTTCTTTGCTTACATAGTAAATATTATTTGCAATATATATTTTTGGCGCAATAAAAATAATACAAACCAATAAAAAACCATAAGCAAATATAATATGTATGAGCTCAATCCCTACATCATTAGAATCTACCTCATCAAGCAATAGTTGCTTTTCTTCTAAGCTAACCTCTGTTTTTTCATTGTTATCCATAAAATTTAAAACACCTCATTTTTGCACTTCTTGCACGCTTATTTACATTGATTTCATTTTGACTTGGGATAATTGGTTTTTTATTTATTACATAACCTCTTTTGTAATTGTTTCCACATATACATCTAATGGCATCATCATCACAAATACAAGATTTTGACCACGATTTAAATGCCTCTTTTACGATTCTATCCTCAAGTGAATGGAATGAAATTATAGCAACTTTTGCATTTTTTACGCTTTCTATATTTTTTAATAGCCTCTTAAGCTCACCTAATTCATCATTAACTTCTATACGCAAAGCTTGAAAGACCAATGTAGCTGGATGTATTTTTGCATTAATTTTAGAATTTGCCTCTATTAAAAGACTTAATTCCTTTGCACTATTAATTGTATATTTTTTGCGATGATCAAGTATGATTTTCGTAATTGGAATTGGATTTTTAATCTCACCATATTCAATAAAGATTCTATGCAATTCTTCTTTTGAATATGAATTAATCACCATTTTTGCTGTAAGGTGAGAGTTAATATCCATCCTCATATCAAGACTATTACTATAGAAACTAAATCCACGATTCAAATTATCAATTTGATAAGATGAGATTCCAATATCAGCCAAAATACCAACAACATCATTTGCAAGTAATGCCTCTTTTATCCCATCTGAAAAACTAGAATTGATAATTTTGATTCTAGATTTAAATTTATTCAATCTAATTTTAGCAAGATTGATTGCCTCTATATCCTTATCAATGCCTATGATATTAATATTTTTATTTTGTTCTAATAATGCTAATGAATGCCCTCCAAGACCAAGAGTAGCATCAATTATCGTCCCTTTAGAATCTTTAAAAACATCAAGAACTTCATTCAATAGGACTGATATATGTTTAAAATCACCCATTTATTTAAATAAATTACCAAATCCCTTATTGATAATATCTTTTGCCTGATCCTCTAGCTTTTGTATCCCTTCTTGTACTTTTGGGTTTTTTACTACCTCATCAACAATAGCTTTACCTAACTTACTAGTATCAATTTTTAAATTAGGATTCGTCGCTTTACCACTTAGCGCACCATATAATTCATAGCCTTTCACATTAAACAATAAATCCGCACTAATATTATCATTATCTAAGTTTAAAGTAGCATTATTTGATGTGATACTTGTATTATTACTAAGCATATTTAAATTCGCTGTAACAAGTCTTTTATTAATGTTTCCATCAATTGTAATGTTATTATAAATTTCTTTTGTTCCATTAAATTTCAACACCTTTTCTAACACAGACATCAATTTATTATCATTACTAAATACACCTTGAGATAAAATAAGACCTATATTCCCTATCTGTGTTTGCCTATCATATTTAAAATCACCATTAATTGTAGAATTAAATATCTTAGGATACTGCAACATATCTAATACACCAATTGAATTCATATTTTTTATCGTGGCATTGATTAAGTGATTATTAATCAATACATCAAGATTCCCACCAAAAATATCACTCTTTAAACTACCACGAAGAGATACTGGTGTCCATATCACATCGCCATTTGCAACTAAATTACCTTTCAATTCTTTTCCTGTTACAAATGCAAGCTTTTTAAAATCTTTTACATCAAGAACATATGGTGCATTAACACCTAAAGAATCAATATTAACCAATGCATTTTTGATTATTAAATTTGCAGCAGGAGTAGTAATATCTGCATTTAGACTACCACTACCTTTTATCAACTCTATATTAACATTGTGTTCATAGTCCATATTTGGCATATTGACATCAAACTCACTTTTTATTGTTTTACCCTTTATTTCACCATTTACATTATGAGTATAATGTCCATTAATGCCGCTTATAATATTATTTAAATTAGCATTAACATTTAACAATCCATCAACATAAATTGGCTGAACAAGCATATAAAGCAATTTTTCAATTTTTAAATTTTTAACTTTTAAGATAACATCTTTTGGATTTACATATTGCTCTAATGATATAGAATACATCGTATCACTATCTGCTACATCACTTTTGCCATCAAAATTAATCCATTTTGAACCACCAACTATTTTACCATTTGTTTTAAATTTACCCCTTAGAGGCATACCAACAATTGGTGTAAGTGGAGATAAATTACTTATATTAATATCATATGTAGAATTTGTATTTAATGTTTCAATTGCAGTGCTACCATTTGAATGCACATTCCCTACATTAGACAACAATTCCAATTTATGCAATATATTTGCACCATCAAAATTAGCAACTAGATTTAGAATAAATGATGTATCTGGTATCGTTATATTAAAATCCTCTTTTACAAGCTTAGGTACAATCTCTCCACTGCTTATCTTTGCTAAAGCTTGACCATTGAATTTCATATTATTATCACCAACAATATTTGCGATCACATCAATTTTGCCTTTTGCATAAGGTTTTTTACCAAGTAAAGCAAATATTGTTTCTAATTGGATATTTTTGATATTAGCAAGTATCTTTAGTGGTTTGAAATTAATCACATTTGTATCAATTCTAAAATCACCATTTAAAGAGTTACTCATAGTATGAACTTCAAAATCTGTGATTTTACCTTTGATTACATTTTCTATAAATAACTCTTTTGGTGCTACATTTGAAGCACCATCAGCTAAAGGATTTTTAAGCAGAATATCTAATGATATATCAATATTTTGATTAATTAATGAAAAAGTTCCATTTGAAGCAATATTTATATTATCATATGAATTTAATACAATATTAAAACTACCTAATCTAATGGAAAATATATCTAAAGTTAGTGGTATTGGCGAATATTTATCAATTTGTTTTTGAATCTGTGGTTTTAATATATTGTTACCAAATGGAGTAAATAAAAGCACAGACAATGTAACTACAACAATAATAACCAAACTAAGTAAAATTAACAAAAACTTTTTAAACATTAAAACTCTCTTTTTTATATTTTTATTTTTTCCATTTTTCTTGTAAAAAATGCTCCTAAAATCAATAAAACAATCCCTGCGACCATAAAATATAAAAATTTTGGTATAGGCATTGGATCTCCTGCTGCATATGAATGCAAACCGGATAAATAATAATTAACACCATAGTAAGTCATTAATATACTAAAAAATCCTACAACACTAGCGCTAGAGAAAATATATTGAAAATTCTCTTTTACAATAAACCTTAGATGCAAGATAATAGCATAAACTCCAATAGAAACTAATGCCCAAGTCTCTTTTGCATCCCAGCCCCAATATCGCCCCCAAGATTCATTTGCCCAGATTCCACCAAGAAAATTCCCAACACAAAGCAATAATAAACCAAAAATCATAGACATTTCATTTATCACAGTAATTGAATTAATAGTAGAATCTAATTTATCGGATTTAAATCTCCTAAAAATCATAAGAACAAGTGCAATAACCCCTAAAAAGAAACACAATCCCAAAAATCCATAGCTAGCCGTTATCACAGATACATGGATATTAAGCCAATATGATTTTAAAACTGGAACGAGATTTCCAATCTGTGGATCCATAAATCCGATATTGGCCACCATAAGCGACATTCCAGCAAGGAATAATGATGCGGAAATAGCCAAATATGATTTTCTAAAAAACACAATACCAGAGACAGCAGATACAAATGCAATGTATAACATAGATTCATAAGCATTACTCCAAGGTGCGTGCCCTGCTACATACCATCTTAATAAAAGTGCAAATAAATGCAAGAGCAAAATTGCAAAACTTATATAATAAAAGATTCTAAGTGTTTTGATTAATTTATCGCTTGGTTTAAAAATACAAATAAACACAACAATA
Source organism: uncultured Helicobacteraceae bacterium (assembly GCA_944323755.1). Taxonomy (GTDB): domain Bacteria; phylum Campylobacterota; class Campylobacteria; order Campylobacterales; family Helicobacteraceae; genus NHYM01. The sequence goes on along the minus strand of CALUTR010000001.1, from coordinate 92,488 downwards.
AACATCAAAATACTTGCGATAATATAAGGAAGTATAAGCTGTTTAAATAGATTAATATTATTTAGCAATATCTCTGCATTTAACTTATTTTCATCAAGATATATTGTTTGATCTGTATATGTTTTTTGATAATTCACTATATTATCTAGTGATTTTAAAGCATCAGTCCAATTATTATCATCTACTCCTTTTTTAAAGCCATCAAAATATGACATAAGCATCGTTTTAATCGCATTTGAAGTATCATTATCACTAAAAGTCATAATATCAATCGGAGATAGCCAAACTTTTCCGTGATTTGGCATAGGAAAAATCTTAATAAACTGCCCAGAAAAAATCCCAAATGCTATATTGTATCGCTCATCAACATTTAACAAATCTTTATCAAAAGTGCTTCTTTCAGCTGGTTTTTTCCTATTTGCTTCTTCAATATAATTAGTGATTTTATATGTACCATCTTCATTTAATAAATCCATGAATGAAATATAATTACTATCTTTACTTACACCAATAATTTCTTTTAACTTTGGTGTAGATATTTTTATCATTTTAATATTTTGCCAATCAGATGGATAAACAAGCATTCCAAGCACAATTTGCATATTTGATAATTTTAAAAATCCATCATCTTTTGTAATTTTATGCACCAATTCACTTGCTAAAGTATCCATAGGCTTGATTCTGCCTTGATAATCTTGAACTTGGATTCTACCAAATGCCTCTGAGTGCTCTTTTGAATTTTCTCGTAATTTTGTTAAACGCTCTATTATTGAATCATTATTCACTTCTTCAGCTATGATTGGAGTATTAAGCGCTATTAGAGATACTAAAGCGATAGCATAGATACTTTGAGATTGCAGAAACTTGCTTAATTTTCTAAATCTTCCATTTTTTGTAAAAATTACCCAAAATGAACCAATAATTAGTAAAAAGTAGCCTATATATGTAGGCAATTTACCTGGATCATTATTCACACTCAAAATAGTCCCTAATTCATCTTCGTCATAATGCGCTTGAAAAAATCTATATCCATCATAATCAAGAGTATGATTCATATAAATATGGTATGGCATTTCGATATTATTTCTCTCATCTAGTAATACAACTTTCGCTTCATATGATGATGGAGACATAGAGCCAGGATATCGCTCTAAAATAAAATCATCAAGCTTAATAGAAAATGGTAGCTCAATCATTCGTGGTCCCCAATTAATAATTACCTTTATGCCATTTAGATCTAAAACAGAATCTTTGGCATTTTGACTACCACCAATTAAAGTAAGTGGATATTCTGTACCATTATAAAAAATAGAACCTTTCATTATAGAAGTAGCATCAGCTTTGTCATTATTCATTTTTGTAATGCTATATGACTTTATCTCAAAATTCTTATCACCAAAAATAACTTTTTCATCTAATTTTTTCGATGAGGCAAAACTAATACTTGTTGGAATGTGGAGATTATATTTATTTTCACCATCTACTACAAGAAAATTTAAATAATTATCATTGCTAATATAAGATGATGTGCTCTCACCCTCTCTAATATGCATAAGACCTTCGTGTCCGAAAAATCTAGTTATCCCCGCACCAATGATAATGATTACAAATGAAAAATGAAGTATAAAAGATGCGTATTTTTTTTGTTGTAACAATTTATATCGCCAAATTACACCAAGCAAACATATCAAAAGCCATAAATGCAAAAAATTAAAAAACCAAGTATCATAAATAAGGGCTCTTGCAGCATTTGTGCCAAAATCATTTTCTATAAAAGTTGCAATTGCGATTAAAATTGCATAAATAGCCATAAGGGGAATTGCAGCATACAAAGAAGCAAATAGATTATTAAAAAACTTCATTAGTTAACCTTTATAAATTATGTATTTTATTATTTAAGCTTTCATACTCTCCCATAGGACCATCTTTTCTGATAACTTCTAATACCAAATCTTTAAATTTTGGTGTAAACCCTGGAAACAAATACCGCACATTACCATCTCTGCCTAAAAACACAATTGATGGAGTAAAATCAACAGCAAACAATGACGCTATAGAGCCTGTATCTACCTTACTTTGTTTGTCATTAAAATTAATTGAATGTATTTTTGAATAACTAATATTTATATAATATGGATTAAAATTATCTTTTATTGTTTGTTTTAGATTCTCATCTTTTTTTATCATATCTTTTAGCATATCACAATATTGGCAATTATTTTTACCAAAGATAATTAAGATATTTTTATCAAAACTAATTTCATTTGTATCTAAAAATATATCTGCTATATCAGCATAGCTAGCTTTGTCTAAATTTTTCTCTGCCTCTCTAGCTTCAGCACTCATAGTAGAGCCATTAGAAATCACATCGGAATCTATTTTATGATCGCTACAAGATATTAACAATAAACTAAAAAATATTGTAAAAAATACATTAAATCTTTGCATCATTTATATTCTTTCCTTTCGAATTAATTAAATCAATAATAGCTTTGGCAAAAGTAGTAGAATCATTTGGGCATTTACAAACAATATAATCTTTAATTCCAAGTTGATTTGCTATTTTTCTATTTTCAATCTCAAGTTCATAAACGGTCTCTGAATTATCTATACTAAAGGCAAGTGGATAAATCATAATATTATAATCTTTATATTTTTTTATAACATCAACTGTATATGGCTCAAGCCACTTTACTGGTCCTATTTTTGACTGATAACAAATAATAATTTTTTTAAAATTTATACCCTGCTTTGATAATTCCTCTTTTAAAGATGAGGCACTATTTTCTATTTCATCTTTATATGGATCACCAGAATCTACCATTTGCTTTGGTATAGAATGCGCTGATAAAAGCAATACATAATCACTATAATCCACGCTGTATTCTTTTATTCGCTCTATGCAAGATTGAATAAACCCACTATAAGTTGGATAATTTTCAATAATTTTTATCTCTGCCTTATAATCAAGCTCCTTAACACAGCGCATAAATTCTCGCACAGATGATAATGTTGTTGTATTTGAATACTGTGGATACATAGAAAAAAGTGTAATTTTTGAAATACCTTTCTCAATCAACTCTCTAATTACCAAATCACTATATGGTGGCGTATACCGCATAGCATAAGTATAAAATCTCGATGGATCAAGATTCTGCAAAACTTTTGTCAGACTAAATGTAAGCTCTACCAATGGTGATTTAGACCCAATGTGCTTATAGTTATTTTGCGCCTTTTCTAATCTTGAATTAATAATCATATTTGCAACAAATTTGCGTATAAAAGGGTTCTTAATAGTTAAGATCAATGGATCATTAAACATATTTTTTAAAAAAGTTTCGACCTCAAATAAATTATTTGGACCACCCATATTTAAAAGAACTACGGCTTCATCTATGTTAGTTTGCATATCATTCAAAGCATTACCCTAAGGTTAAAAATATAGAAAATGGATAATATAATAAAAATTCTTATGAAGGCTTAAAATAATAACACTCATAAACTAAAGATTATGAGTGCATATAATTTATTTTGATTTTAATGCTTTATATAGCGGACAATACCCATACACTGCGATTAAAAGTGGCAAAAGCGAGATACGCCACCACCAACTTTGACAAACAAATCCAAAGATAAAAAACAAAATCCCCGCTACAAGTAAGCATATAGTTTTATCAATATTTCCCATTGTGTTCTCCTTAATAAATATTTATAGAATCTAGATTCTATGCGCGCGCATAGATCATACCTTTCATAACCATTGGTTTCATAAGTTTGACTTTAATAAACCAATTGATATAGCTCTCTCTTGTCGCTCCAAAGCACTCCATCATAGGTGCAGGACCATTGTAGTCAAACTCAACCATTACCACTTTGCCATATTTTGTCAGAAGCGGACACGCTGTATAGCCGCTAAATTTCGCGCTTAGCTCTTTGTTTTGCAAATAATCAATAATATTTTGCGTTACTACGGGATATTGCTTGCTAATTGAAGCTCCTGTTTTGCCTTTTGGGATACCAGCGCAATCGCCAATAGCAAAGATATTTTTAAAGTTCTTGTGTTGCAGTGTGAATTTATCTACATCCACCAAATTTCCTTTCTCACTTTGTGTGTGGAGGTTTGCTTGTGCGATGAAATCAGGGGCTTTCATTTTAGGCACCATAAAAAGATAATCAAAACTTCGCTCAAAAGTGCTAGATTCTCTAACTTCGCCATCTATGACATAGCTGCGTTGAAAGAGTGCGGTATTTTTAGCCACATCGACTTCAATGAGCTGATGAAGCATAGAATAAGGCATATCGCGCTCTACATACATTTGCTCTATCATCTTTGCGTGCAGTGGGCTTGAAAGCATAGCTTTGCACCCAGTGTAGAGATGGCCTTTAAACTTATATCTCGTGCCTTGTGTGTGAGAAAGATCTTCTATAAGGAAATTAAGCTTTTTATTAGCTCCACCACATTTATTTTGAGTTTTTTGCTCGCTAAATATTACCTCTCCACCTTCTTTAGCGATTTTTTGCACGAGTTTTTGTGCTTTGAGTGAGGATTGTGGTGTATAAATTGTGGCAATATTTGGCGCACTTACATCAACAATTTCTTGAATAAGCCCTTTGATAGATTCAAATTCATAGACAACACCTGTAGCTATAACTAGAATATCATAACCAAAGCTCTCTCCACTCTCAGTTTGGATTGTGTTAGATTCTGGATTGATTTTAGCGATATTTTGCTTTATCCATTGTACTTTTTCGTTGATGAGCTCTTTTTTATCATACTTGACATCATCTAGGTTATAAATCCCAGCGGCAATAAGCGTAAAGCTAGGCTGATAGTAAAATGTCTCATCTTTATCAAAGATGCTAACTTCCGCTTTTGGCAGTTGCTTTAGTATCGAAGTATTTATTGTTATGCCTCCAAGTCACCCACTAATGATAGCGACTTTGGGCGAGAGATCAAGTGATTTGGCTTCTGCTTTTGTAGCAAGTATGCCTGCTCCACTCCTGCGATTATTGCACCAGCACCAAATATTTTTAGCGCATCTCGTCTTGAATAGTTCTTTTTCACTTTAACCCTCCTTTATTATGAATGATTAAAATGATTATATGAGATTGCAAAAATTTATTTCGTAACAAAGTTACATTTATTCTACAACAAATACCTCTCCATCTTTCATAGCAATAAATGTTTTTATAAAAATAACAAGCACAGCAAAAAAGCACAAATCAAACCTATGATACCAAGTGCTTTATAGAGCATACTATTTGAATTATGATATATATAAATCGCTACTAGCAATACTAAAAGCACATAATAGAAAAGTAAAAGCCCACCAAGAGAGTGCAAATTTAATATTCAAAAATATTTTACTAAGGGAAAGCAATAAAAACACAAAAAATAACCCTATAAAATAAACCAACAAGCTAAATTCATTATAAAATCCAAAAATAGCATAAAAATCCACAACAAAAACACTTGGTGGCGCAATAAAAATAAAAAGTGTAGGCAGGAATTTCTGCTCTAGGCTTGCTTCAAAGATGAGGCGTTGCATAACAATGGCTGTAAGTATAATCCAAAAAAAGCATAATCTCTTTTGAGGCATTGATTGTATGTGCGGCCAATGGGATGATTAGATTCCCAACTATGGGATAAACCACGCAGGGGATAGGAGATTATTTTTCATACTATTTTTAAACCAAAAGGAAATCACATAAAGCGCGATAACAAGCTGTAAAATACTTGCAGAATAAAAAATAATATTTAATTCTATAATAATAGAATCTTTATATGAGCTCCAAAATGCAACAAGAATAAGCATACTAATTGGAATGCTTGATAAAAAGTTAATCTTTACTTGATGTTTTATATCTGCCTTAAAATGTTCTATATATAAAAACATTCGTAAAATATAAGAAATCAATAAAATCACAAAAAAATCACAAAAATCACACTTGCTAAGATTCCAAAAGTCATACTAGAGATATTAAAAAATGATGAAAATGCAAATTCTTTAAATAAACTTACTTTTTTAAACGCAAGAGCAAGTCCGCCAATGCCCATCACAGAAGCAAAAAGTGCGATAGAAAAATATGCTAATTTTGGTTGAGTGTTCATCTTTTTAAGATCCTTATACTTATTTTACAAGTGGCAATTCTAATTTAAAAATACACATAATGATGTAACCTTATCACAAAAATATAAACAATCTTTACTATTTATATATAGTTTAAAAATAAAATACTAATTTTTATTTACTATTGATTAAGGAAATAATATGAATAGAAGAAATTTTTTACGCTTTAATGCGCTAGGTGCGCTAAGTCTAAGTGCTATTTATGCAATGCCTCATCATCAAGATCATAATCATCACTCAATGCATAATATGCACCATATACCAGAAAATCAAACTAATATGGATACTTCTTTTATTGATATAGTTGAAAATACAGAACTTTTATCACAAGATTCTATCCCAATAAATAAGGACTTAAAAGCCTTGCCTTTGCTTAAAAACACAAGCACAAAACCAAATACTTTTGAAGCCACAATCAATATTAAAGAGCAAGACATTAGCCTTGCTAAAGACAAAAAAACAAGATTTTATACTTATAATGGCGTGATACCTGGACCAAAAATAGAAGTAAATGAGGGTGATAAAGTCATCATAAAAGTTATAAACCATTTAGATGAGCCAACTACAATCCATTGGCACGGACTTCCTGTCCCTCCAGAGCAAGATGGCAACCCTCACGACCCTATAGCACCACACACAGAGCGCGTATATGAATTCACACTACCAGAAGGAAGTGCGGGGACTTATTGGTATCATCCACATCCACATTTCATCACTGCAAAACAAGTAGCTAGAGGATTGGCAGGAGCATTTGTAGTGAAAGCTAAAGATTCTCTTTCACATTTAAATGAGCAAGATTGGTTTATAAGCGATGTGGGATTAGATAGTGAAGCTAAAATACGCCCAAATACCCTTTCTGATTGGTTAAATGGCAGGGAAGGGGAATTCGTGCTTATAAATGGGTGCTTTAAGCCAAAAATAAATCTCACAGATACAAAGCGCCTTAGAATCTACAATGCCACTGCTGCAAGATATTTGCGTCTTAAGATTGAAGGAGTGGATTTTATAGTTGCAGGAAGTGATGGAGGATTAATGCAATCTCCCATAGTGCAAGAGGAGTTATTTTTATGTCCAGCCTCAAGGGCAGAAGTGATATTAAAGCCAAATAAAGACATTAATATAGAGAATGCAATGTTGCAAAGTTTATATTATGATCGCGATAAAATGATGCAAGATACGCCTAATCAAGATCCTATAAACCTTGCTACGCTCAATATAGAATCTAAAAGCATTGAGCTACCAAAAATCCTAAGAGAAATACCAAAACTTGGCATACCAACAGCTAGTAAAACAATTACTATGAGCGAGGATCACTCACAAATGCACGGCTTAAGTAAAAAAAGCACTCAAGAGATAAAAGAGGCACTTGCACAAATGTTTTTAATGGATAATAAAATCTATGATCCAAATCGCATAGATCTACACTCTAGCGAAGGTGCGATAGAAGAATGGAAGATTATCAATAAATCACATATGGATCACCCATTTCACATACATGGCACACAATTTGAAATAATGCGTAGCAATCTAAAAGGCAAAATAATCACGCCAAAAGTGCGATCATTACACGATACGATAAACTTACGCCCAGATGAGGAAATCACGATAAAAATCCGCCAAGATTTTAGAGGACTAAGAATGTATCACTGCCATATATTAGAGCACGAAAGTTTAGGTATGATGGGTAATTTAATGGTGGAGCAAGCATAAGAATAAAGCGCTAATTAAGCCACCACTTAAAAATTATAAAATGGTGACTTATAAAGAATGAATTTATCAAACTAATTTTGCTTTTTATAGCTTAGTATTACCAAAAGATTATGCCAAAGATTTAAAAAGTGCTACCCTTTAAAAACATAAGACGCAAAGATTCTATTAAAGTATTTGAGTAGGTTAAAATAGGTTAAGATATACGACCAAGTTGGCATTGATTTAATCAAAGTTAAAGACCGCTCATAAGCACTAAAATAAGCACAAAGAAAAATATCACAAACATTGCTTGCTGCATCGTGTGAGAATAATTTGAGATAATAAGCCAAAGCCCTGCCACGACAAAAATATAAACAAGCGCAAAAAGATAGATAAGCCACAAGTTTCCTTTTGGGGTAAGCCCATACGCAAGATAGGCTATCAAAAAAACAAAGGCTAAGTACAAGAAGTCCGATGATCCAATATGGAATGAGTTTAGCTAAAATAAAGTGAAATTTTAAAATAGGCGTAACATTGATTTGATCGATATTACCCTTTTCTTTCTTGCTAACAATATTAAAAGTAGGTAAAAAACCGCAAATAAGTGCAAAATCATCACGCTAAGGGCTAGAAACATATAGATTTTGTAATCAAGATTAGGATTGAAGCGATAAAAATTTTTAAGATATAGACTAGATTGTATTGTATTAAACTGAAGACTAAGTGCATTGCTAAAAGAAGCAGGAGGACTTAGGCGCTTCAATGAGGCTTTTTCTTGTGCAAATTCTAAGATGATATTACTTAGAGCCTGAACCAAGCGTGCCCTTAATACTATTTATCGCATTGGCATAGATTCTAGCTTTAGGCACTAAATTGTAAAAAATCGCGTTCAAATTGATTTGGTAGTTCTAAAATAATATCACATATATTTTCATTAATACAATTCTGTGCACTTTTTATATCTTTACCAAAAAATTGCACTCTAAAATAGCTTGAAGATTCTATCTTGGCTATGAGATCACGCGTAAGCGCACTATTATCAAAATCAATAATTCTAATATTTACATTTTTTATTTCCATATTAGTCGCCCAAGGTAGCACTAAAATCGTCATAATGAGAAAAGCAAAAGAATCGAAAAATAAAGATTAATGATAGAATCTCCAACTTATAGGTTATTTTCTAGCTCGGCTTTTGTGGAGGCTTAGTTTTATTTTGCCCTATCAATGAAAGATTCTATATTGTTTTGATACTCATCTGTATGCAGACAAAACACTGCAAAAAAACAAATAAATAAACGCCCTCATAATAACCCACTAGAAAATATTTAGCGCGTATTATATCACCATTTTGGCGCATAGATTCCACTTGCAGCTATTGCTTATGATGCTTTAGAATCTAAAGCTTGTTTGCTTTCTTCAACTCCCTCTTTCCATAGACTATGGCGCTCTAGTGTGTATTTTGCACTTACTTTACCGCTAAACATAGAGCTAAGTATGGACGATTTGCTTTGAAAATAAATGCTGCTAGATGCACAGTAATTCCAAAGATAATAAGCCCTAAGCCTAAATTATGGAGTTGTGCTACCCAAAAATATGTATCATTTGAAATATTCAAGCCTGCAAGATTTTTAAAAGTTTTAATAAGCCCCGTAACTACAAGCAATAACAATGTAATACCAATAAAAGCATACGCTAAGCGTTGCTCTGGCAAGTATTTTTCACTCTTTGGCTCTTCTTTTTTCAAAATCATTGCTTTAATTATCTCTATGCTTTTTTGGTATCGCCCTTTTTGGGGAAAATATCAAATTCTTTTCTTACTATATGAAAATACAAATGAAACGCAACAAAAAATACCAAGAAAAACGCCCCCACATAATGCATCACAAGACTTATGTGATAATCAGCACTCCAAGCTAAAAGTGGGAGTTCATTTATCATATAGCGTTTAGCAATTGGTAGCTGAAAAATCCAACTAATAATAAGGCTAAAAGTGCTAAGTGCGATCCCCCAATGAGTGATTCTATTTTGTAAGCTATGTCTTATGATAGTGCTATCGTTATTATCTTTTTTCATTTTTGCTCCTAAGGTTTAGATTCTATAAATTTAAGATTGATGTTTTTGTTATTTTTGCTTTTTGCTACTGCTATGGCTCCGGCAATCACTCCTGCCACAGGTGCAAACAGCACGGATTTTACAAGCGCTGAATCTTCATTTAGCATATTTTTAACTTCTACATTCATATGAGGGCGCCCTACCTTTTGGCTTTTAGCATCAAGCACGCCAGATTCTTTTCCATATTTTTTAGCAATGGCTTCATCGATTTTTTGGAAGTCTACACTAGAGATATAAAATGTATTTGTGCCACCATTTTGGCTATCTCCATAGATGCATTTGCCCTCATTCTTGGCTTGTTGCACCATTTGCAAAATCTTTTGCTTATCATCAAAGATTATGGCTTCTTTTGGACAAGAAGTCTAACAGGCTGGTCTCTCTCCCTGTTCTAGCAAGTCTTTACACATATCACATTACATTGCGTCACCACCGGCTAGTTTTGGTGCTATTTTTAAATAGATTCCAACTCCTGCTTGGCGTTGCGGTATCCCCCACGGACAGACATCTCTACACTTTGCCCCACCAAAGCAAAAAGTATCATCAATATGCACAGCATTGCTGCTTTCCTTACCAATCACGCCAAATGGGCAGACTTTTTGGCAAGTGGGATCATCACAATGCATACAACGCCTAGGGATAGACACTTCCTTGCCATCAACCTCCACTTTCTACAAAAGTCCAATTATAAGGTGTGAGGCGTGAAATATCTTCTATATTTTTTGAGTAGTCTTCATAGCCTTTGCGTGGGAAGTAAGGAGGTATATCTTTTATTGGTTCTGGGAAGTTTGATAGATTCTTATCTTTGCACGCACTCACGCACTTTGGAGTAGCAAAATCCTTGCACCCATCGCATTTATCAAGATCTATGATACTTGCCTTGCCTAGAGTTTCATCATTTTTAATTGTATTTGTATTTTGTGTAGCACTTAAAAAAGAAGCAATAACAGGGCTAAGTGCTAGAGATTTCAAAAAATTTCGTCTTTGCATAATTATCCTTACCTTATGTTATAATTTTTGCCAAATTGTAGGGAAAAATGAAGTGGAAAATGTAACTTTATCACAGAATAACAATATAAATTTATCAACAAAAATCAATCATCACATCAATGGTAATGAAGAAAGTTTAGAAGTGATAAAAACAAAGGGGATTATAAAAAAATTTAAAAAACATAGCAGAATCTATAGTGATGAATGCCTTGGATTCTTATATTTAATAAAGGGCAAAATTAGATTTTTTCTACAATCACTAAATGCAAAAGAAATAACAATTTTTTCAATCAACAAAGATGAATCTTGCATACTATCAACAAAATGTATGAATGATTATTTTCAATCTGATGTAATGCTAGAATTTATCGATGATTCGGAGGTGTTTATCATTCCAAATGCTATATTTGAAAAACTATGCCAAAACAATGAAAAAATACTACAGTTTAACATAGCATTGATCTCAAGGAGACTAAAGCAAAGCATTAATACAATCGATGATATAACTTTTAAAAGCCTAAAAAATAGAGTCATTAAATATTTAAAAGAAAATGCAAAAGATGATGCAATAACAATCAGTCAAGAGAATCTCGAAAATCACATAGGAAGTGCCAGAGAAGCAGTATCTAGAATCTTAAAAGAGTTAAAAAATGAGGGTTTGATATGCACAGATAGAACGCAAATTATACTTAATCAAAATATTTATAACTATACGATGAATTAGGAGCACGCAATGGAGGCAATCGCACTAAAGCACGCTATACAATTCCACTATACAATCGGGGTGATATTAGCTGCAATTATTCTTTTAAACATTGGAATCTTATTGATAAAAGATTTTTACAAAGTCCATAAATATATGTGGTATATGACACCTATGATATTTGGTATCTTATCTATAATGATGATTAGTGGTTTTAGCATTCTTGCTATGAATCATTTCCATATCAACACAAGCATAATATTAATGGTTATCATTAATATCGCTATCATCGTGTTTGAAATCATAAGGATAAAAAAATTACGCATTGTAAGGACAAAACCATCACTAATAAATCGCTATAAACTACAAAGTGGCTTTCTATACACAAGCTATTTGATTGCAGTTTTGTTAATGTTAATGCTAGGATAATACCTTGCAATTCTTATATCAAATAGAGGCTGGAAAACAAGAATTAACTTTAGAAGATGAAGCCTTTCATTATGTTTTTAATGTAAGACGCAAAAAGGCAGATAACAATCATTTAACACTGGCAAATATGCAAGATTCTACGCTTTATAAATATAGGATTCTAAAAGTAGAAAAAAAGAAAGCCTTACTTGATTTAATAGATTCAAATACAATAGAACAAACAAGTAAAAATACACACATCATTCAATCAATCATCGATATGAATGAATTCTACAAAACACTGCCATATCTAAATGAGCTATTTGTAGAAAAAATCACATTTTTTTACAGCGATTTTAGTCAAAGAAATGAAAAAATAAATATAGAAAAACTAAATAAAATCCTAATCAACTCATCAATGCAATGTGGAAGAATGAGCATTATGAAATTAGAAATACTAAATAATCTACAAGAGGTGCTAGACTGTAATAAAGACGCAATAGCACTAGATTTTAATGCAAATCAATGCAATATCAAAAGCTATAATAGCTTTATCATCGGTCCAGAAGGAGGATTTAGCAAAAATGAAAAAGAAGTGCTAAAAGATAGATCATTTGGAATTAATAATCCACTTATAATGCGCTCAAAAACAGCTGCGATTTTTGTAGCAGCAAATAAAATTTAGATTCTATCACCCTTTAATCGCTTTATTTTTACGCCTATTTTTGATAATTTTTGTTCTATTTTTTCATATCCTCTATCAAGATGATAGATTCTATGTATTTTTGTTTCACCACTTGCAATAAGTGCTGCCAATATCAATGCACTACTAGCACGCAAATCCGTAGCCATAACATCAGCGCCTATTAGATCACTTCTTCCATTTATGTTTGCGACATTTCCAAGCAATGATATACTTGCACCAAGCCTTTGTAGTTCATTTACATGCATAAAGCGATTTTCAAATAATCTCTCTTTAATCGTGCTTACACCATTGCATTGCGTAGCTAAAGCCATAAATTGAGCTTGCATATCAGTTGGAAATCCAGGATATTCGCTTGTTGTAATTTCAAATGCATTTAATTCGCGTGCCTTTAAAATCGTGATACTACTAGAATCTATTTCTACACCAAAGCCTATTTCTTTTAATTTATTTGTGATAGCTTCAAGATGTTTTGGTATGACATTATTTATTGTGATACTTGAATTTGTAATAGCACCAGCACATAGGTAAGTCCCTGCCTCTATTCTATCTGGTATAATTGATATATTTGATAAATTCAAAAGCTCACCATCGCTACCAACTATAACAATCTCATCACTTCCTTGACCGCTAATTTCAACTCCTGCCTGTTTTAAAACATCACATAATTGAATGATTTCTGGCTCTTTTGCTGGATTAATTATCGTTGTTGTACCTTTTGCTAAAGCAGCTGCCATTATTACATTTTCTGTGCCTGTTACTGTGATTTTATCAAATATAATATTGCCACCTTTAAGTCCCTTTGGAGCACTTGCATTGATATATCCATTTACTATGCTAATATCAGCACCCATATTACTCATAGCCTTAATATGCAAATCAACAGGTCTAGCACCAATTGCACAGCCACCTGGAAGACTTACTTGACATTTACCAAATCTAGCAAGCAGCGGACCAAGTAGTAAGATAGAAGCACGCATTTTTCGCACCATATCATACACAACTTGTGTATTATTAATACCACTTGTATTTATATTTATTATATTTTCATTGATTTCTTTACTATTTGCACCAAGCATCATAAGTAGCTTTATTAAAACCTTTACATCTACAACATCAGGTAAATTTTCTAACACTACATCATTTTTTGACAAAATTGTTGCTGCAATCAGCGGTAAAGCTGCATTTTTTGCACCACTAATATCCACACTGCCGTGCAAATTATCACTTTTTTCAATCTTTAAATAATCCACAATTTACTTCCTTTTTTTACTATCTTCTCTGTGTTTCAAACTCACACCTATTACTTGCTCTATTTCTTTTTTGATGCTTGTATTTTTTAGTGATAAATCATCTCTAAACTCCGCCACCTGTTCAACACTCATATAATCAAGCATAGTAATTTCTTGTATAAGCTTTAACCAACTACTAAAATTCGTGCTTTGCGAAGATATATTGTAAAAATGTGTATAAAATTCGTGCATAACAGAATCTAAAATCTCTTTGTCATTATTTGATTTTTGCACTTGATCTATGAGCAAATCAAGCGTTGTTTTAGGTATTGCTTTTTCTTTTGTTGAGCTAAAAAAACCACTAAAAAACAAACAAAATATCAAAACAATAAAAATTATAATTGCAATGAGATAAAAAAATAAAATATATGATATCTGATACAATGCTATGCTTTCATTTTGTTATATAGATCTACATTTGCCTTAATGAAGCCATCAATACTTCCACAATCATATCTAGTGCCTTTAAATACATAAGCTAGAACTCTATTATTTTTAGCATATTTATTTAGTGCGTCTGTTATTTGTATTTCACCTCGTTTATCTGGTGTCGTTGCATATAGAATTGGAAAAATATCTGGTGTCAAAATATATCTACCAATAACAGCTAGATTACTTGGCGCATCTTTTGGATTTGGCTTCTCTACCATACTCTTAATCTCATAGATAGAATCTTCAAGCATTACACCATCAATTACACCATATTTATCTAAATCTTTAGATTCTACTTCTTGTATCGCGACAATTGGGCATTTAAATCTATTATACAAATCAACCATCTGCCCTAACACACTCTTGCCATTATTATTAATACACAAATCATCTGCTAAAATCACACCAAATGGTTCATTGCCAATGAGATTTTCACCAGTGAGTATCGCGTGCCCCAATCCTTTCATCTCTTTTTGACGGATATATGTAAATGCACAATTATTAATCACATCAATTGTTTCTTTCAATAAATGCTCTTTTTTTGCACTTTTTAGTTGATGTTCTAACTCATAGCTTATATCAAAGTGGTCTTCAATGGCTCTCTTACCCCTTCCTGTTACTATTGCCATAGTATCACAGCAAGCCTCCAATGCCTCTTCCACACCATATTGAATAAGTGGTTTTGTATTAACAGGTAGCATTTCTTTTGGGATAGCCTTTGTAGCAGGTAAAAATCTCGTTCCATAACCAGCAGCAGGAAATAGGCATTTTCTAATCATAACAAACCTTTCATATTATATTAAACCAATTTTATTCGCTCTAAAAAAATCATAAGCGACACGACCCCTTCTCTGACCTTTTTTTGTAGCATATGCCAAAGCTTTATTTTTCAAATCTTCACTTAAGTCTTCGTTAAAATACATACCAACAATGCGTAAATACTCCTCTGAAGTAATTTTATAAAATGGAATAATAAGTCCAAATCTATCACTAAGCGAAATACGCTCTTCAACTACATCTGCAAAATGCATCTCTTTATTGACAATAGCTACATTTAAATTATCGTTTTCATATTCAGGTATTATATGTTTTCTGTTTGATGTAGCATAAATAAGAATATTACTTGGGATCTTCTCAATAGAACCATCAAGGACAACTTTTAGCGCCTTATATGAAGTATCACCTTCCTCAAAACTCAAGTCATCGCAAAAAATGATAAATTTATATGGTTGGATTCTCATTGAATCTAAAAGCACAGGAATAATAGCAATATCTTGAGTAGATACTTGAATAATCTTTAATCCATTGTTTAAAAAATGAGTAAATACAGCCCGTGCTAATGTGCTTTTTCCACAACCTCTTGGACCATATAATAATACATTCAATCCACCATTATTGCTCAAAAAAGATTCTGTATTTTTTAGCAACATTTCTTTTTGCTCATCAATGCCTATTAAATCCCGCAAATCAAATGTATTAAAATCTTGTATCGGGTGAAGATACTCACCTCGCCAAATAAATGCATCACATATTTTCCAATTGGTATCAATTTTTCTAATCATAGCAATATCCAAGATTTAAAGTAAGATAAGTCTTAATTTTAGCACAAGATGCAATACTTAAGAATACTTCAAGCTAAAATCTAATTTGTTATTTTTACAGGATATATGGATTTTTGCATTATTTTTTAAATTACCAAACAGCAAAAGCTCACTAAGATTTGTTTTGATATGAACATCAATCAATCTTGCAATCTCTCTTGCACCCAAAGTCCTATCAAAGTCCAATCTAAGTAAGTAGTCATACACATTCGCGCTAAGCACGATACTTACATTTTTTAGCTGTGAGTTTAGATCTTGTATTTGCTTTTTAATGATTAATTTCAAACAATCATCATCTAGGTGATTAAAGTGGCATATACAATCAATTCTATTTCTAAGCTCTGGAGAAAATAAATCTTTTATTGATCTATCATTTGAAGAGTTTTGATCCATGCCAAAACCAAGTGTTGGGAGATTTTTTGCTGTGATATTTGAAGTCATAATAATAATTACATTCCTAAAGTCAGCTTTATTACCGCTATTATCAGTCAAAGTGGCATTGTCAAATACTTGCAGTAATAAATTATAAATACTCTCGTGAGCTTTCTCTATCTCATCTAAAAGCAAAACACAATGCGGAGTTTTTCTAATAGATTCAACCAATAATCCACCTTGCTCAAATCCAACATAACCTGCAGGTGCGCCAATTAATCTAGATATCGTATGAGGCTCACTATATTCACTCATATCAAATCGCAAAAAATTAATATTTAAATTAAGTGCAAGCTCTTTTGCTAATTCACTCTTTCCAACTCCTGTTGCACCCGTAAATAAAAATACACCTATTGGCTTATTTGCATTACCAAGTCCTGCCTTATTTTTTAACAAGCTTTTATAAAGCGATTCTATTGCATTATTTTGACCAAATATCCTAGCCTGAAGTCGTTTCTGTAAGGATTTTAGCAATGCCTTTTCATCAAGATTCTGTGATAGTGGAAGTTTGGTATTTTTTGAAATCAAAAATTCAATATCAGCTCGATCAATTTTTATCTTTTTTGATTTTGATTTACCATAAATTTTAAAATACGCCCCTGCCTCATCTAATAAATCTATAGCCTTATCTGGCAAAAATTTATCATTAATAAACTTATTTGATAAAGTAACACAAGATTCTATCGCCTCTTTAGTATATGAAACTTTATGGAATTTTTCATAAATTGGCGCAAGTGATGTAAGTATCATAATTGCATCTTCTATGCTTGGCTCATCTATATTTATCTTTGCGAAACGACGCGATAATGCCTTATCCTTATCAAAATGATTTCTAAATTCACTATGAGTTGTAGCACCAATGCATCGAAGTGTGCCATTTGCAAGTGCTGGTTTTAAAAGATTTGATACATCAATACTGCCTCCACTTGTGCTACCTGCGCCAACTATCGTATGAATCTCATCAATAAAAATAATCGCATCTTTTATATTTTCTAATGCAACCAAAATATCTTTTATGCGTTTTTCAAAATCACCTCTATATTTCGTCCCTGCAAGTAGTGCGCCAAGATCAAGTGAGTAAATCTTGCAATGTTTCATCTCATCAATCACATTGTTATTGGCAATATTCAATGCTATACCCTCTGCAATTGCTGTTTTACCAACACCTGGTTCTCCAACTAATAAAGGATTATTTTTCTTTCTTCTACACAAAACCTCGCAAACCCGCTTTATCTCCTCATCTCTACCAATCACTGGATCTATTTTGCCCTTTTTTGCAAGCTCGACTAATTCTATTGTATAAAGTGCTAGTGGATCATTTTGGTTACTATTTTTGTTTATTTGATTTGAATCTGCGTTTGTTATGGATTCTAAAATATCTACTCGTTGTATATTTTGAGATTCTAATAATATAGTGCTATATGCCTTTTTGTCATATGTAATTGCAATCAACAAATCATATATATCAACAGAAGATTTTTTTGCACTTTCAGATACATTTACCATAATGCTAAAAATATTCTCTAAAGGCACCGTGTATATTGGCTTTTCAAAACTATTTGCCTTATCTATAAAAGTATGCAAATAATTCAAAAGCTGTGTATGTAATTCATCTGTATCTCCACCTAATTTCTTTATAAAATTACTAATATCATCATTATTTAACAATGATGCAAAAATATGCTCAGTAGTAATGATGCTATGCTCTAATTCCTGCGCCAATTCAAATGCGTTATTAATCACTTCGTGTAAATTATCATCAATTTTTTTCATCACTCTTCTTCTACTATGATTTTTAGTGGGAATCCTGCTTGTCTTGACTTTTGTATAGCAATACTTGCTTTTGTCTGTGCAATATCATAAGTGTAGATTCCACAAACCCCCCTGCCATTATTGTGAATTTCAAGCATAATATTTATAGCTTCATCTGCATTTTTACTAAAAACTTCTTTTAATATAGATACAACAAAATCTTGTGTTGTATAATCATCATTTAACATCACAACTTTTGACATTTTTGGAAGAATTAATCTAGTATCAGTCTCATTTTTATAATCATACATAATATTATGTAGCTCCTATTGCAAGAATGATTTATTTGATTATTAGAATCATATTTTAATATTTATAATATTACAAATAATAAAATATCCAATTATCATTATATAAAATATTATAAATACAATTAATATAATATTTAGGTCTAGTGATTTAATTAAAATATTTTACCAAGGAAAATATATGTCTTATTTAAAGCTTAAAATAGAAATATTAGATGATAACTCAGAGATAACAACATTAGAGTCATTTGTAGTTACAAAAGCAAAAATAAAAGAAAGTCTAGAAGCTATTTTTGAAATAAACTTAGAGGGATACATAGAAACTATATACAAAGATATTTTTTATCCTATTAAACAAAACAACAAAGTTATATATCCTCTATTGTTCAATCCAAATCATATAAAAAATTCTATTGCGAAACTAGAAATCAATAATCCCTATAACACACAAAAAAAGATTATTGATTTTAATCAAAGAAATTCAAAGATATATACAGGTGTAATAAGTGGTGTTGATTATTTAGGATACAAAAATAATACATCACTAAGTAAAGTTTTAAAATCTGCAAATGTTAGGCATTATTTTTCATTAAATATCACTTCAACACTTTTTTTACTAAGCCTCAATAAATCAAACAGAATTTATACCAATACATCAATATTAGATGTGATAAAAGAAATATTAAAAAAATATGCAACAGTTATTTACAAAGAGTTAGATTTCTCTTTGCTCCCAAGTGTATTAACTAAACAAGATATTATAACTCAATATCAAGAATCAGATCTTGAGTTTATCACTAGATTATGCTTTAACAATGGTATTTATTTCTATGAGGATGAAAATAAAATTTACTTTCAAACAGATTCTGTCTATCACAAACAAACTGATATAAAAGATCAATATAAAAAAGAAGAAAGCAGATCTATAATATTTAATTCAAATACAAATAATAATCTAAATGAACCTTGTATATCATCAATCACAAGACATAAAAGACTGGTATCAAATACATTTAGTATCTCTTATTCTGATTTTAACAACCCTAGCAATGTTGCATATCAAACTATATTTAAAGATGCTTTATTTGATGACACAGAAAATAAAAATAAATATCATATACATAACTTTGATGGGGGGGGGGGGCAATCATCATTATTAGATACTGCAGATATAAAATCTCAATTGCATTTAGAACAATTAAGAGCAAATATAGCAGATTCTATATATATGGCCACAAGCAATATATATAACTTAATATTAGGTTCGGACATATCTATAGAAAATAACCAAATTACAAAAGATAATCAATTTATGATCATAGGAATGGAACAAACACTCATAAATAACGATGGTATAAATGGTGAAGAAACATATATCAACCAAGATATGCAAGAATTATTAACATATACAAATACATTAACTTTAATACCAAAATATTTACCATTTACACCAAATACAAAAGCAAAACCAATGCCACCAAATTTAACACAAGGAATTGTTATAGGAGAAGGATATCTAAAAGCAACAACAATGAAAGAAGCAAATGAATCAATAAAAAATGAAGAAAATACCATATACACAGATTCTCTTGATAGAGTCAAAGTAAGATTAAATGCATTCATAGATACTGGTGATCTGTATAGAATCCAAGAGCAAGAAATGCAAAAATATACTAGAAATAAAGATTTATCAAATGATGATGCAGCTTCATTTAAAAATATGCATACACATACAGCATTTATAAGAGTCTTATCACCTATTGCATCAAATGGTGGAGGTTTTTTTGGTATCCCTAGAGTTGGTGATGAAGTTCTAATAAGCTATTTAGATGGTGATATAGATAAGCCCATAATAACAGGTTCTCTATACAATAATACTAATAAACATATAAATCCAGAAAAATATCACCAAACATCAATTTCATCTAGAACATTAGGATCACAAGAAAAAGGAGTAAATGAAATTACTTTATCTAATTTAAAAAATGATGAAGAGATAAGTATTAAAGCAGAAAAAAATTATTCACAAGAAATTAAAAATAATTTTGAAGAAAAAGTGCATAAAAATAAAAATTCAACAATAAATGGCAGTCAAGTAGAATCTATTTTAAAATATCATAGGCAGACGGTAGGCGGTTTAAAAGATGTTCGTGTTGGTGGAGAATATTTAACAAATGTGGCACTATCAAAAGATACCCAAGTAGGACTATCAAATACACTAAACATAGGTGCTAGCAATAAATTAAGAGTAGCAAATGATAGTAGTGAATATATAGGTGGAGATAAAGATGTAAAGATTGTAGGAAATTTAAATACAAATATAGAAAATGATGAAACTAGACATATTTATGGCAACAAAATAGACAAAGCCAATAAACACTTCAGCATACATTCTAATGAAAATCTACATCTAAGCGCTAATGATGAATTGGCATTAACATCACAAAATAACTTATTATTGTTTACAAAACAATCATTGGGGCTTAAAAGTGATGAAAACCTAACAATTAATGCAAATAATATCTATATGATTGGAAAAAAGGAATTAGAGTGTTATATAGATGATAATTTTACATTATCTATTGGTGAAAGCTCTATTATTTCTATATCAAAGGATGAAATAATATTCAAAGTCAAAGATACTGAACTAACAATTAATAAAAATGGTATAACAAGTAATAAAAAATTACAGATTAAATGATAATGGCTATAAACAATATCTAACAATATTTATTATTTCAATTATGTAAAATACAACAAATAGTAAATAAATATAAATAAGGTTAAGATAATGAGTCAAATTAATTTTTCATTTCAAATAAAAGATTATTGTAGTTTAGAACCATTATCTAATAAAAAAATAGAAATAACTAATAATGATAAAAATAAAAAATATCCTCCAAAAACAACAGATTCTAGAGGTATAGCAACATTTAGTATAGATAAAATAGAAATAGGAGATTTTTTTAGTGTAAGATTAATAGGTGATAAAAACTATAATCCTCTTCCATATAATCTTGCCAAAGATTCTAATAATAAAGAAGAATTTACAAAGAAAGTATTAACACCAAATAACTATCAAAACCATCATTGTATTTTATATTTTAAATCTAGTATATCTTTATTATTTAATGGTAGTAAATTATGTTTATTGCAAGGAAATCAAACTATAGCTTCATGCGATGCAATAAGTGGTAAAGAATTAACTATAGAAGAAAAAAATAGATTACAAAAAGAAGAAAAATGTGAAAGTTTTCTTAGATATAAAGATTTAGATAAAAATAACTCATCTAACAAAAAAGATAATAACAAACAAACTAATAAGTCTAATAATAAAGATGAAATAAATACTAGCAAATCAAACCTTACTTACTGTTGTGTAGATTCTAATTATCAAAAAACAAATGAAGGTGTAATACCAGAGGGTAAATATTATATCAAAGCAAAAAATATAAGTATTAATACAGAAAGCCTTGAGATTTATACAAATGATAAATGCAGCAATCAAGTAGAATCTAAAACAAATAGAAGTAAGTTTAAATTAAAAAAGAGTGGTATTAAAACTAATAATAATGGTGACATAAGGATATCAAAACATAATGGAATTATATTTAGCAAAATACAACATTGTATAGAAAGTGAATCTAGTATATCTCTTGATGTAATATATTCTAAAAGAGGACAAAATCAAACTACATTTACAAAAACAACAGAACAAGGAGCAGAAATAAATGAAGAATATTTAAATATAGATGCTCCGTTTGCACCAGGAACTTATATAACACTAGAAGCTCAATCATTAGCAGAAGTAGAATATACAATGTGGGGATATGTAATAGCTAGAAGCCAAGATGAATTAGATGATATATTAAATGAAAGAATAACAATAGAAGACTCTGACATATTTGATATTAGAAGAATGGTTTCATATAGAAAATGCTTTGAATTTCGACATGAATATCACAAAGTTGCATTCTCACTACCAATGAGAGATACAGAGGAGTTTGATAAATATTATATAATCATATTTGCATATGATGAATTAGTTGGCCTACCAAGCATCAACGATCCATTTATAGTAATAGATATGAGCTTTAGGGTTGGTGAAGGAGAGGATTACAAGGTAAGAGAATCTGACAGAAAAAAACAAAATGAAAATCAAAAACTGCTATACAGTGCGACATCTATAACAAATATGGATGCTTGGAATAAATTAGAATCTATATGTACAGTCAAAGAAGCTATAGAATTTTTAAAGACGAATGAAAACCTGCAAAATAGTAAAGACCAAAGAATAATAGATTACTACAAAATACATCCACAATTAGCAGGTAAAATTGCATATATTTATTATAGGTTTGATTTAAACAATAAAGGATTTATAAGAAGTATAAAAAACCATAATGGAGTATTATTTAATAATAACAATGAATATATAAATGATGTAAAGAATTTTGCAAACAAAATAGCAAAAGTTTATAAAGGTGATTACAATTCATTTTTACCATCTTGTATATATGGAACAAATACAAGGTCATATAGCGTCTATCTAAGAAAAGCTTTTTTTGAGGATGATCCAAATATAGACAAAGAAAAGATTATAAAAGACTTTATAAAAAATATATGTGCAGTATTAGGGATTGATATATCTTGTATGCCAAATATAGATTTTAATCCAACAAATAATGTAGTTGGACTATATAATGATGAGACAAAAACATTAAGCATAGGTATTCCTGATGCACATGATGAAGAAGAATTTATAAATTTTATGGATACAATAGTTCATGAATTCAGACATTTTTATATAGATTATATATTTACACAGGCAAAAGAGCATAAACTGCATACAAATGATATAGCAAAGCTAATATACGCAAATACAAATATATACATTGGCTCATACTATCGAAATATATTCAATGCATATAATAAACAATGTGCAGATTGCGACATTGTAGAAGGTGGATTGTTTAAGAAAGGTAGTACATATTTTAGTATAGATAATCAAACTCCACCAATTTATTACATACAACCAAGTGAAAGAGATGCAAGAATTGCAGCATATAAATTTAGAAAAAAAATAGGAATGGTATAAAAATAGTTTAATAATCATTTACTAATTTATTATGTAAAATACAACAAATAGTAAATAAATATAAATAAGGTTAAGATAATGAGTCAAATTAATTTTTCATTTCAAATAAAAGATTATTGTAGTTTAGAACCATTATCTAATAAAAAAATAGAAATAACTAATAATGATAAAAATAAAAAATATCCTCCAAAAACAACAGATTCTAGAGGTATAGCAACATTTAGTATAGATAAAATAGAAATAGGAGATTTTTTTAGTGTAAGATTAATAGGTGATAAAAACTATAATCCTCTTCCATATAATCTTGCCAAAGATTCTAATAATAAAGAAGAATTTACAAAGAAAGTATTAACACCAAATAACTATCAAAACCATCATTGTATTTTATATTTTAAATCTAGTATATCTTTATTATTTAATGGTAGTAAATTATGTTTATTGCAAGGAAATCAAACTATAGCTTCATGCGATGCAATAAGTGGTAAAGAATTAACTATAGAAGAAAAAAATAGATTACAAAAAGAAGAAAAATGTGAAAGTTTTCTTAGATATAAAGATTTAGATAAAAATAACTCATCTAACAAAAAAGATAATAACAAACAAACTAATAAGTCTAATAATAAAGATGAAATAAATACTAGCAAATCAAACCTTACTTACTGTTGTGTAGATTCTAATTATCAAAAAACAAATGAAGGTGTAATACCAGAGGGTAAATATTATATCAAAGCAAAAAATATAAGTATTAATACAGAAAGCCTTGAGATTTATACAAATGATAAATGCAGCAATCAAGTAGAATCTAAAACAAATAGAAGTAAGTTTAAATTAAAAAAGAGTGGTATTAAAACTAATAATAATGGTGACATAAGGATATCAAAACATAATGGAATTATATTTAGCAAAATACAACATTGTATAGAAAGTGAATCTAGTATATCTCTTGATGTAATATATTCTAAAAGAGGACAAAATCAAACTACATTTACAAAAACAACAGAACAAGGAGCAGAAATAAATGAAGAATATTTAAATATAGATGCTCCGTTTGCACCAGGAACTTATATAACACTAGAAGCTCAATCATTAGCAGAAGTAGAATATACAATGTGGGGATATGTAATAGCTAGAAGCCAAGATGAATTAGATGATATATTAAATGAAGATGTTGCTATTGATTATGATAATTTTACTGATATAAGGGATCTATCAACATATAATAATGTTTTTGAAGAAGAAAAACAATATCACAAAGTTGCATTCTCACTACCAATGAGAGATACAGAGGAGTTTGATAAATATTATGTAATCATATTTGCATACGACTGTGAAGTAGGCATACCAAGCATCAACGATCCATTTATAGTAATAGATATGAGCTTTAGGGTTGGTGAAGGAGAGGATGAAGAAGTCATTGAAACTGAGAGGGAAATGACTTCGATAGCACAGCATATGGTATACAATCAAACATCTATAGAAAATTTAAAAGCATGGAATAAAATAGAAACTATATATAATGTAAAAGAAGCTATAGACTTCCTGCAAGCAAATATATTTATGTTAATGAAACAACATCTAAGTAGTGTTGACTACTATAGAGTGTATCCACAATTAGCAGGCAAAATTGCATACATTTATTATAGGTTTGATTTAAATAATGAAAATTTTATAACATGTGAAGATGAAGAATATATAAACAATGTAGAGTTCTATGCTAGCAAAATTGCAGAAGTTTATAATAGCAAATTAATAAATGCAAAAACATATGAAGCGCAATTTAAACAAGCATTTTTAAACGATGATGAAAATATTGATCAAGAACAGCTATTAAAAAATTTTATATCTGATATTGGTAATGCTTTAAATATAAAACAAGAATTCTTACCTGGTTTAGATTTTGATCCATCAAGTGGTAGGGCTGGAGTATATAATAGTAAAACAAATATTTTAAGCACAGGCAAACCAACACCAAATGATTATAATTCATTTATAGAATTTATGGATACAATAGTTCATGAATTCAGACATTTTTATATAGATTGTATATTTAAATATGATAAAGAACACCAATTACATAGTATACATTTAGCCCAATTAATTTATTATAACACTAAAATATATGCAAATTATGCTTATAAAAATATATTTGATGCCTATAATAAACAATGTGCAGATTGTGATATATATGAAGATGGAATATTTAAAAAAGGAGAAACATATCTAAGTTCAGATTGTAATTCATCACCACTATACTATCTACAACCAAGTGAAAGAGATGCAAGAGTTGCAGCATATAAATTTAGAAAAAAAACAGGAATGGCTACATGAAACTATTACCACCACCAAATTATACAAAACATAATGAATTATTAAGAAATAGAACAGAAAAAGAAGTTTATTTAGCAATTAATACAAACATAAATTGTATAGGCGATTGGTCTCCAAATAGTAACAACAATATCCAAGAGCACAGTGCAGGATTATATCTTGGAAAAGTAGTGTTTAAAAAAAATAAATATAACAATTTAATACCAAAATACATACCAATAGATATAGATGAAACTGTATTAGAAGATGAGATTAAAAAAATCAATAAATTATGGCTTAATGAGATAAATAAAGACTACATACCAGCACAAACAAATTATGATAATATGATAGCAGAATACAAAACATTTGATATAAACAACATAAAAGTAAATTGTAAAATAAATCAAGATAATATAATTCTAAATAAAGAACAAATTATTTCATATTTTATCAATCTATATAGATTAAATACGAAATTAATAGAAGAACATATAGAAAACATCAATGTAAATCAAGGTATAGTCACATATATGCCGACAAATGAAATATATGACAAATTATTAAATGATAATATACTAACAAAAGATATGTTTATATGGAAAGGCAATGTTAAATTCCCAACAAAAAATGGACTACTAATAACGCTAGATTATATGAAACAAGAAAAATTAACACAAATAGTTACATTATTTGATGAATTATTTTATCCATACTTTATATATAGTTTAAGAGAATATGCTTTACTTTATTTTCAAGGAAATATACAAGAAAAAAATAATCTAATATTTAATCAGGCTGCATATGTAGATGATTCAAAAATAATAAATGAACCTAGAGAATATTATTATTGCAGATTAATTCAGGATAAGTATTACAAAGATATAGAACAGTCTATAAAAGATGAAATAAAATTCTGTAAAAATGCATATTACATAAATAATAATGGATGCTTTTATATTAATGCAATAAATTATCTACCAAATGATGAATCTGGATTTTACAACAAAACAAAAAGTGCACATTCATTTATCTCACCAAATAATATAAAACAATCCGAAGATTATATCCATAATATACAGACAAGATATAATCCATCACCATCAGGAAATTACTATTTTGAATTAGATGACAATAGGCAATCTTTTGTAGAATTTTGCAATCCTATATATCCAAAAGATTCTAATAAATGGAATGCAGAAATGTTTGAAAAGCTACACCTAATATAATTCTACTTATTAACTTCAAATACACCACTTGCTTTTGGACTTCCTTGAAGCATCAAGGGAGATCCTTTGTCGGTGGTAATTTGACTAATCTTTTCAGCTAATACAACTTTTTGCCCTCCCACATCAATCAATGAAGAAGTGATAGAAACTGGCATGTTAACAAGTTTAGTGCATGGAGCAGGAACTCCTGATATATTATTTGTACAGCCAACAATACTTGCTTGTGCTAAATCATTTATAGTAATAACTCCTACATTATTAATAGTAAGCAAACTTTTACTACCTGATTTAATCTGAACAATACCAGAATGTGCACACTTGCAAATATCATTTTCTAAAAGTGGATGAAGCATGATAAAATCTTTAAAAGCTAATAATTAATAAAAACTATGCATTTCTCCAATCATCACTACCACTTGTTCCAGCTATCACATGCTCCCATACAATTTTTCTATAATTTAAAGAAACTTTAAATAACTCTGTTTTGTCATTATTGTTTTTATCTTGAGCATTTGGCATAAAAAGATCTATATCAGTGATAATAGCATCTTCTAATATTGTAGTAAAATAATGCTCCGATCCACCACCACTTGATGTCCTATACCAATACACCTCTACTGTTGTCAACCTTTCACCTTTTGTTAATGCGTTATAAAGCAATGGCACAGCTTTATTTAGAGAACAGGTAAAAGAAAATGGCTTGTGCACCCTCTGTCCACTTGGTTGTCCACTTTGTGGATCTGTTGGAACTGTGATAATATGAGAAACCTCTTGAGCCATTATTTCATCTTCATGTCCTGATTGATATCTATTTCCTATACTATCTTGAGTTGATGCCCCACTTGATATTAATCCTTGTGTAGAACCTTCTATTTTTATATACACTGGTTGTGCCATACATACTCCTTAGTTAATATTTAAAATTTATCTACATCATTTGAAGTATAACTTAGATTCTTTGAAGTTTTAATAAAAAATAAACAAATTTTTAATCACAAAGTTTGATCCGCCAAAAATAATTTTTAGAATCTAATAATGACTTTCCAAGCACCTTTGCATATCCTAATTTTGCATATGATGGATCACCTAGCACAGAATGCATTTTTTTACTATATTGTATTCCAAGTATCATATCAACACTAAATTCATTATTTGTAAGAAATATTATACTTTCCTTAAGTTTATTAAATTTTACTTGATGTGGCAAATAGTCTAAGGCTTCTTGATACGAAATATCATCAATTAAAATATTAATTTTATTTTGATGTGACACAATGTAAGAACCTAAAATAAAACTTTTTCCAAGAGCATTATTTGAAATCCCTAAAGTTTGTTGTTGCTTATACTCTATAAATATCTTTTGAGGGACATTCTCTATAATGTGTATTTTTGACTTTAAATTAAAATTGTGTTCTAAAACTTTCTCTATATATAATTTTGGCTTTCTTATATTTGCAACAAGTGATGCAAATGGAAGATATTCTTTTGCTATATCCTTGTTATGAATACCTAATAAATGTAGAAAGATTTCTGATATTCTATCATCTAATGAATGTTTAAACGATCTTGGATAACTTCTAGTAGTGAAACTTTCATATAAAAGCCATAAAAAATGATTATTAAAAAAATCAAAAAATAAACTAAATCCATTATTATCATCATAATTTTTTGAAAATTTATCAAGAATATAATTTGGCAATGGAGATTTACTCCCAAGTAAACCAAAAAAATAAGTCATAATTTCTAAAGATTTTACATTATCTGTATTGTTATCAATTTTCTCCACATTTACCATATCTATCTCTTTATAAGAATGGCCCAAATATTGAGATGAACGAAGAAAGATATCCTCTTTTTTATATTTTTTAAGAAGTGATGAAATTAATAGATAAAAAGTTTTCATTTAATAATTTATATTAATGCTTTATTTCCATTTACCATTGGAAATGTAAAATTAACATCACTTGAAGTGCAGATAATACGGAGTTCACAAAATGAATTAATAGATGCAAAAGATGAAAAAAAGTGTGATAATACCAATCCTATTTTATAAACCTCACCTATACAATAAAACTTAGAATCATCAATATATAAAATTGATTGAACACCTCTACGCGTTATAAAACCCTCAATCCTATAAATCACTTCTGGTTTGATATCAATAAGTGCATCTGATAAATTAGTAAAAAAATGAGTATCATAAGTTTCAAATATAGAGAGATAGGTATAAACAATACTCAAAAAACTTTCTTTATTTAACATAGTTTGATAGCTAAAAGATAATGTTGATACAAGATTCCAAGCAATACTATTGTCGATTTTTACATGCTTGATATTTGTTGGCAAAGTCAAATTACTGGTATTAACATCTTTGTAACCAACTACTTCATTAATTTCACCAAGTTTTAACGAAGATGGTAAATTATTATTACTACATAAAAGATCAATAGAAATTGTTTCTTTATTTTCTTTAGTTGAATAAAATGATATTTCTTTATAATATTCACCATTAGAATCTATCTTATTTGCTAAAGAATAAAAATCACCTTTATTATTAATGAATGCAAATCTCTCAAAACTATAATAATTTTTTAAGATTCTACGACCCGTATCACTACTATGCGCCTTTACTTTTAATACTTGTATTGCAGAATACGACTGCATGTTAGATCTATCTACAAATATTCTATATCCTTCTCTTGTATGATCAAGCAGTATAGGTTCTGCCTGCATTGGAAATAAGTTTATAGCTGGTGTAGCAGATAATGAAAAATGATTTATTCTTGGCATACAATCTTTTGGCACATCTTTGTTAAAAATAAATTTAACACCAATTTTTTTTACTTTAAATTGATTTACAATATTTAAATTTCTTAATCTAATAAAATGAAATTTTTCTGGCATAAGAAGTAGCTCTTGCAATAAAGCAAAAGAGCTAAATCCTATATCATCATTATTCAGAAGGTTCTCACTCTTTAAAAATCCTATAGATTCTATAGAAGAAAGTGGTATTTTTACTTGCTCTTTACTATCATACGACATGATAATGATATCTTTAACATATTGTAGTAACCATAAAAGCAATGTATTAGATGTATAAACATCATTTCCAAGATAAATATTCAAATAATCCATTGCTAAATCTGAAATAAACAAATTATTTCTTGTGGTTTCTATATCAATGGTTAATGCATTATATTTACCTTCACTATTAATAGCAACATTGGTAATTTTAACTGGATATAAATAGACATCATAAATTGTACGAAATTCACATGAAGTAGTTCCAACTAATGCAGACTTCAATACAGTATTAGCTGGAATGAGCAATTTATTATCACTACAATTATCACTCATTTTAAATTCTTGCATACACACAGAAGGAATAGAATTTGTATAATTTGGAATAAGTATATTAATAAGAGATTCAGCTATAAATGGAATATTTGCATCTAATTCTTTATTTATTCTAGAACTTAAAATAGCTAGAGATTCAATTATGCGTTCTACATCTGGATCATTACTATTATATGCTAAGAAAGGTGCGAGCTTTGGATATTTACTAATAAGTAATTGTCTTGTCTTATGCAAATAATCGAGCTCTTTTCGAAAATAATATACATCTTCTGTCATAAAACCTCACAATATCGATTATTTCTAAAAATAATCTGGATACTAAATTCTTTAAAATTATCATTAATATAACAAAATCGTATAAAAAAAGTAAGTTGCCAAGGAGATAATAAGTCGTCATATTCTATACTTAAAATCCTTATCCTATGTTCATAGGTAGAAATGATATGGTATATTTTTTCTGACATCAAAACAGAAAGATTTTTGACATTTAAATCTAACTCACCCAAAGATGATAGACCTTTATTATCATCTTTTGAATTTATCAAAACCTTAATATGCTCTTTAATAGAATGCAAATCATCTTCTATGTATGAATCATCCTTGCAATCATCAAGAGTGTGAATTACCTTATCAATAAATGACATTACTATTCTTTATCTAGCTTTCCTACCAAAGAAAGTTCAAAATTAGCACCCATAAACTTAAAATGAGGACGAACATTTAAATCAACTCTATACCACCCTGCTTCACCATCTACTTCGCTGACATTAATTTTTGCACCCCTAAATGGTCTTCTACTTCTTACTTCTGCTGGTGGATTTTCTTGATCAGATACATATTGTCTTATCCATTCATTCAATCCCTTTTCTATATCACTACGCTCTTTCCAGCTACCAATTTCTTCTCTTTGCAACACTTTCACATAATGTGCAAGGCGTGAAATTAAGAATATATATGGAAGTTGAGTACCAAGTCTATAATTTGTTTCTGCTTCTTTACCTTCTGGTGTATTTGGGAATATTTTTGGTTTTAATGCAGCATTAGCAGAAAAGAATGTAGCATTATTGCTATCTCTACGCAATGTAAAAGCAATGAAGCCAGATTCAGAAAGCTCATACTCTCTTCTATCTGTGATCAATACTTCAGTTGGTATTTTTGATTCAATTGTTCCAAAATTATCGTATACATATGTTGGCAAATCAGTGACTGTACCACCTGCTCTTGGTCCTATAATATTACCACACCATCTATATTGTGCAAAACTATCAGTAAGACGTGTAGCAAATGCATAAGCTGTGTTGCCCCATAGAAGATGATTGTGTGATTTGTGCACATTTTCTTTGTAATTGAAACTCTTAATAGGATTTTCTTGAGGATCATAAGGTGACCTTGTAAGAAATCTTGTTACCAAAAGACCTGCGTATTTAGAATCTTCATTTTCTCTAAAAGTGCGCCATTTTGTATATTGTGGCCCCTCTAAAAGGCTATTTAAATCTTGAATTTGACTAAGTTCAGCATAATTATCAAGCCCAAAGAATTTTGCACTAATAGAAGTTAAAAATGGAGCATGACTCATCGCCGCGATAGAAGACATTTTTGAAAGAAAATTCATATCAGGAGTAGAAGCACTCAAGGCATAATCTCCGATAATCGCCCCTACAGGTTCACCACCAAATTGGCCATATTCTGATGAATAGATATGTCTATAGAGTGTAGTATTAGTAATATCTGGATTTGAATCAAAGTCTTCTAGTGCTTCCTGTTGTGTAACATCAAGTAAATTAATTTTAATATTCTCTTGAAAATTTGTTCTCTCCACTAAAAAATACAAACCTCTCCAAGTAGATTCTAGCTGCTGAAATTGCTCATTATGCAAAATCTCATCCATCTGTGCCGAAATAAGCTCATCAATATGTGCAATCATCTCATCTAAGGTAAAGCGATTTACTTTTGTCTCTGCATTATCAGATTTTACGATTTCTGTTATAAATTCAGCTACTCCCATTTTTGCAATACTATAACTCTCATCATCTTTAGCATATTTACTTTTTTGCATAATACTATCGATAATAGAACTTTCCTTAATTTGAGTAGTAGTTTGATTATTTATTGTGTCATTCATAAATATATTCCTTTATAAAACATGAAAATTTTATTCTTGATTTTGCTGTATCTCTAGTAAAAGTTTTTCTTTTGTATCTTTGTCTTTCAAAGCTTCTAAAACAGCTTTTCTAAAATCTGGGATATTACCCATAGGACCTTTCAATGCCACAAGTGCTTCTCGCAACTTAAGCAACTTGTTTAACTCAGGAATTTGACTAGCAATGTTATCTGGAGTAAAATCTTTCATATCGCTTATTTTAAGATCAACATTTAATTCATCAGAATCTTGATGTAAAACATTCTTAACACTAAAATGCGTTTCTATATCCATCTTCTGCATAACTTGATTAAAGTTATTCTTATTGATTGATACAGCCTCCCTCTCTTCCAATGGAATTTTACTACCTCCAGTAAAACTAGCCAATACCATTAATTTTAACGGCAGTTCTACTTCTGGATTTTGACCATTTGTTTTTGATTTATATGTGATATTTATACGCTCTTTTGGTGGAGTAGAATTTTCTGGCATTAATGCATGCTTCCTTTCTTAGAAATTTATTAAAGATTTAAGGCTGTATTCTATCACTATAGAACTGAATTTAAGCAAAACTATTTTAAAATATGTAAATTTTTAGATTTAAGATATTATTACATACTAAAGAAATCTAACAAAGAAAATTTTTTAAAGATATAGAGTATAAATTTAATATGATGATTTTAAAATACTTGCTAATGGCAATCATAATTGCATTATTCTCTACTGCATGCAGCACACCAATACAAGTAATAGTATCAAATTATGAAGATTCCAATTTAAACAACCGTGGAGATAATGTTCCTATAACATTAATCGTATATCAACTAAAAGATAGCAAAAAATTTGAATATGCATCACCGAAAGATTTGATAAGCAGAGAAAGTGTGGCACTTGGTAGAGATAAAATAGATTCCATAAAAATACAAGTACCACCTAATGAAAAGGAAATCCTTGTTGCAGAATTTAATGAAAAAGAAGGTGACTACATAGGTATTCTGGCATTATTTTCTAATATAAAGGGAAAAAAACAAAAATTCTACAAAAAGCTAAATTCTGTTTTTGAAAACATTATAAAGATAAATATAACAAAGAATGGAATAACAGAATTTGATGATAATACAAAATAAGAGAGATGATAGTCGATGAATAATAGCCTTAAAGTAGCTTGGTATAATGGAATGCATATGGACAAAGTCCATTTTGAACAACAAGAGAGATACATAGAAAAACTTATCAATGCAAAAACTGCAAGGTCGTTTTGTAATCTTTATGGAATATTTGAAGTAGAATTTTCTAACGAATTATTAAACTTAGGCAAAATTGCACTTACAAGAATAAGTGGTGTATCAAGAGATGGAAGTGTGTTTAATGCACCAATAGATGACTTACTTCCAGAAATACTAGAAATTGGACACAATCTTACATCCCCAATTATTACCATTAAAATACCTACAAATACAGATTCTATTGCAGATATTTCATTGCAAAATGCATTTCCAAACTCAAAATACATAGCTACAAACATACCAATAGTATCCAAAGTTCACGATGATATAGACAATAATGATGTAAATCAATCTATGCAACAGATACAATATATACAAGAAAAGATATCTATTGTCGCTGGAAGCCTTAGACTTAGATTGGGCTTATTAGGTGATAAAACACCAAATGAGCTTGAGATACCTATTGGAAAAATAAAAAATATACACTCTAATGGAAAAATAGAGCTTGATGAAAAATTTATTCCAACAAGTCTTGATATATCAAACAATGCTTTTATCAAAACTTTCCTAGAAGAAATGCTATTTAGTATCAAACAACACAAACAAACATTTAGTCAAATTTTTAAAGGTATAAACCAAACAAAAAATACACTTGACTTTAATACTTACTTAGCATTAAATTTACTAAAAAAGTATTACTTAGTATTTTCTTATTTAACTAACAAAGAAAAATTACACCCAGAATTTTTATATGAAA
This sequence comes from uncultured Helicobacteraceae bacterium, assembly GCA_944323755.1. GTDB lineage: Bacteria > Campylobacterota > Campylobacteria > Campylobacterales > Helicobacteraceae > NHYM01. Next base: position 57,824 of record CALUTR010000001.1, on the reverse strand, counting down.
AATTGATAGACTTTCAGGGAGATTTATTAACATTAAGCAATAGTGAAGAATTTGACTTTGTGTCATATTCACATAGTGACTTATCATCTGTTTTTATACCACTTACAAACAATATTCGTATACTTTTTGCAAATATTACATCACCAAAATATGCGATGGCAAATGTAATAGATAATGGCAATGGTTTCTTTGATTGCATATTTGATAATGCATCAATATTACAAAATGGTGAAATATTTTTAGCTATAAGCTCAACAATGCCTATGAATGCACTACTTGAGAATTTTTCATCACAAAGCAAAATACATACACAAGCATCAATAAAAGGTATTGTGGCATCACAACTTAGAGGATTAAATGTTGAACCTATACCTAGTATACCATCTGCTATACCTCATTTAAGTGGATATGCATATTTTAAACTTGATAAAAAAGATCCTATATTCTCGTATTTTACCAATCAAAATACTATCAGCATATATTTAACAAATAACATTGCCAATCCAGATATAAAATTATGGGCTTTATTATAAAAAGGTAATTAATGTCTATAAATATAAAAGATTCACACCAAATTAATAAACCACACTCTTTGCTTCTTGAACATAATCTTGAAGGATTGAGTAATAATAAAATATTGGATTATAGCTTACCTATTTTAATACTTGCAACAAGACTATCAAAAACTAAAAATTTAGATTCTGAATACATAGCAAATATAAAAGAAATTTTTGTTAGTGAAATTCTAACTATTAGCAGCAATCTTGGAACACTAAATATTTATGAGGATAAAGATTTAATAAAATTAAGATATTGTTTATGTGTATTTATAGATGAAATGTTATTAAGAAACGAAAGCTTTATAAATAGCCAATTTGCACATAATACACTTACTATAAGATTGTTTGATGAAATGTTAGGTGGTGATAAATTTTATGATATAGCAGGACAATGGTTATTAAGTCCAAATAAATACAAAGATATGCTTGAATTTATATATGCTTGTATTGTTCTTGGATACAAAGGCAAATATGCATTAGATGCAAAAGATAAAGATAAAATAGATAGATTCTGTAATGATATAGCGCTTGCTATTGCACCAGTATTAGATACTAGTGAAAATAAAGCTTTTGAATTAGCTTATAAAAATACTCAAAAGATTAATCTTTTAGATAGATGGAGAAGAAAATATCTAAAACCACTTTTTATATTTGGTGTTATTGGGGTAGTTATCGTGGTATTTTTATTTTCTTATCTGAAGTTAGAATCTCACAATAATATAGTTCATGATGAACTTATGAAAGATATAAAACAATTTATTCAATAAAATATTAGCAGGAAGTGAAAAGTATGTTTAAGAAAATAATCAATTTTTTTACCAGTAAAATATTCTTATACATATTATTTTTTGTAACACTAATAATATTTAGTATATTTTTCTACCTATATGCTCCTTTAATAGCTTTTGATGATATACATATATTTGGCAATATATTTGCGCGGATAGGTTTTATAGTCATAATATGGGCTGTTGTATTCTTTTATTTTTTACTTAAACCATTAATCGAATTTATACAATCATTTAAAAATGAAAAAAGAAAATTAAAAAAGAATCTAAGAAGAGAAGTATCCAAAATATTCCATAAGATAAAAAGAAATTATACTATTTCAATAAATGATGCAAAGAGTACCTGGAAAAGACATTTAGATCTAAAAGAAACTCCATTAGTAATGATTATTGGAAATGAAGGTGCTGGAAAAAGTGCAATTATAAATTATTCAAATATAGAATATCCATTAAGTGATAGTTTACAATCATATAAGAAAATACATCAACCAACAAATAACTTTAGTCTTTATATATCAAAAAATGGTGCGTTAATTGATACAGAAGGAAATTATTTCTCACAAGAATCTTTCTTTAATCCAAATAGCACAGATGAGATTCCAGAAGATGATTGTAATAAAAATAAAGAATTTATAATAAAACAAAGTGTATGGAAAAAATTTTTATCTTTTCTTAATAAAAATACTTTTCACAATAAATTAAATGGTGCTATAGTTGTCATAGATACTCAAGCATTTTTTGTAAATCCAAAAGAATACAGTAATAATATTATTAGATACTTAACAAAAAGAATAAATGAATGCGAAGAAACTCTAAATATAAAGTTGCCAATATATATAATATTTAGCAAAATTGATTTAATAGAAGGAATGAGCGAATATTGGAAGATATTTAATGATAATATTACAGATAATATACTAGGTATAACAATAGAATCTCAATTAAATAAACAACACATTGAATCAAGTTTTAAAGAAATTAGCAATTCTCTTTTATATTCTTTTATGAATAGGAATAAATCTTTTCACTCCATTAGTGATAAAAATCTTGCATTTTTATTTTTAAAACAATTAGATTGCTTGTTTTCATTAGCAACAGATTTTATTATCCAAGCTGATGCACAAAATAAATTAAAAAATAAATCATATATAAGGGGGGTTTATTTTACTTCAGCATATCAAGAGAATATGCCAAGAAATTATTTGCTTGATGCAATATGTGATAAATATGAAATAAAAAAGCCACCAGCTAAATCTGCAACAAAAAATAATAAAAAAAGTTATTTTGTGAAACCGCTTTTAGAAAATCTCATTTTAAGAGATTCGCATCTAAGTGGCATTATTATGAGAAATGTTGCTATAAAAATAAGTATTGCAATTATTATTTACTGTATATTATCATATGGTCTTAGTGCATATTTTGTAAGTAAAGCAAATAAAGAAATAGCACAAAGTGATATGCATTTAAACAATATAAAAACACTTCTTAATCAAACCAAGCAGTATAAATATATGAGCCTAAATGAAAAAGCCAATCTAATGCTTAATTTAAAGGCTATACTAAAAAATTATCCAAATCTATTTTATGGTAATAACATAAAGCAATATCCTATGCTAGATATATCATATCAAGGATTTACTCCTGCAAAAAGCCTATATTATGCAATAAATAAAGATGTAATAAGTAATACCATAATAAAAGAAATGGAAAATATCTTTAAAGAAAATAATACACAAGAAATGATTGTTGAAACTATGTATATGTATATGGCATTATTTGATGAAAACCATTTTGATAAAAACCTTTTATCATCTTGGATTATAAAAAATTGGAAATATTTTAATAAATACAAAATTCCTCAAGATGATTTCATAGCAAGCATAGAAGATATTTCTGCATCAAATCTTTCAAGAACATACTCTCCAGATGAAACTAAATTAGATTCTATTAGAAGTAGAATAGGACAAATACCTAAACAAGAAAGAATATATATACTTATTAATTTTAAAAATAGTCTAAAAAAACAACAGTTATATAATATAAAAGATAGAGTTGGAAGTAAATTTAACACAATATTTGAAAATGCTGAACAGTTTTTCTTAATAAATTATGATTTTACAAAAAATGGTCTAAGGGAATTTCTAGGAAATCTAGATGCAAATATACAAAATGCGGCAAAGATTGATGCATGGATATTAAATAATTCAACACAAAATAATAATATCAAAGAACTATATCTTGATATTATTGATATTTATTTAAATACATATAGACAAGTATGGCAAGATATGCTAATAGCATTAAAACCAAAAAAATATACTACAAAAGAAGGTATATTAAATCAATTGCAAATTCTATCAAATATAGAAAATCCACTTAATACATTTATTTCAATAGTAAGTGATAACACATATCTTAGTGATACATTGCTACTAAATTATGCTTATAGTCTAGGGTTGCCAAGTACTGATATAAAAGCAAAGTTTGCAAAAATTAGTAATCATTTTCAACCATATTATGACTTTGCAAAAACAGAATCATTTATTAATTCAAAAATTAGTGCTATTAACAAAACAATAGAATCTAATCAAGAATCTTCTACACAAAATAATATAAAAGAAAATATAGCAATGGATGTAAAAAATATATATGTAAAAATTAATGATTTTACTCAAGATAATACACAAGATATAAAGTCAAAAATTGACTACATACTACAAGGAAGCAATGATGATAATGATCCATTTAAAAAATTTGGTATAGATATTGCAACACTTCCAAGCGACATAGCAAAATATTATAATGATGTATTGTTGCTATCTTGGAAGATAATTGAAAATAACTCTAGAGATTTGTTTAATAATGCATGGAGAAATGAAATCTACACTCAATTTATTAATGATATATCAAATTTTTATCCATTTAATGCATACACAAATGAATCCGTATCATTAGATAAATTTAAAAATTTCTTTGGCAATCAAGGTAAAATAAATGCATTTTATAAGCAATATCTAAATAATATCTTAACTAAAAAAGGCAATACATATTATATTAATGCAAATTATCAAAAAAGAGTAAATATATCAAAAGAATTTATAGATTTTCTAAACAAGGCAAGCATAATAAGCTCCATATTTGATAGCAATAACAATCTAAAACTTAGTTTTTATATTAATTGCTTAGATCTATCATCAGATTTTAGCTCACTTGATATAAGCTATAATGACAAAAATCTTAGATATGAACATAATATTGATGAAAAAATATATATTATAACAGAACAATTTTCTACCTCAACAGAATTTAGTTTTATTGCAAATGATTACAATCAAAACCCTAAATACAAAAAATTATACACTGGTGAATGGGCTTGGTTTAAATTTTTAAAAGATATGCATACAACAAGTAATTCTATAAATTCTATTAATTTCAATAATAACAAAAAATTGTATTTTGATTTTAAAATCACACCAAATAAAGATGAATTAGTTAGAGTGCTAAATGTTATATCAAATCTTAAACTACCGCAAGATATTATGTAAAGGGTTTAGATGGATAAAATAGCTATCATTGCACAAGATTTAAATAATGCAAATGCAAATATCCAATATCATATATTTGATGAAAATGGAGGCACAATAGGAAGTAGCTCTACAAATAATCTTTGCCTACAAGATTCACAAATACATGAAAAACATGCAAAGATACAATATGAAGATGGCTGTTTTACTATTTCTAGCATTGGAGATGCTGACATATTCTATAATGATTCTTTTTCAAAACTTAATTCAGGATATGAAACCATTATGGAATTAGGTGATACTTTTAATATAGGTAATTACAAATGCAATATTATAGATCCAAAAGATTTAAAAGATGAATTTTTAGATAATAAAAAAATTATAAATGAGATAGATCCATATGACAAACTTGATAATGCAGAAATAAGGCCAAGAGGACAAATAAATGGACTAGATATAGAGGAAGAAAAACTTGAAGATATTCTTAATGATAATAAAATATTTAGTGACTTTATGCATAATATACAGGATACAACAAAACCAAGAGAATACTCATTTCAAGATAATGACACTATCAAAATAAACACAGAAGATATAATACAACATACACCTCTTACAATAAAACAAATACTAAGCATACTAAGTAATAAATTAGATAATATAAGACATGTAGATATAGATTTAAGTGATGAAGTTGATCATAAATTAGATGCAAGCAAATTAGAAACAATAATTGCAAATAAACCTCTATTAGAATCAATAGAACTTATAAATACAGCTTTGTTAAGTATTATTGTTAAAGAGCTATACAATCCAACACTTGAATCTATAGATGATAATATACTTGCAAATGTATTTAATTGTGCAATGATTAAAAATCTACAAGGTGATACTACATCATTGCAATACATACTTGTGAAAGCTTTACAATCATATTTAAATAGCAAATAAAGCTAAGCTTTATTTGCTATTTTTTATCTTAGAATCAAGATTTTAATATTTACATAAGGGAATATAAAGTTGATTACAAATGATTCTATTATAAAGCTTGCAGAAAAATACAATACTCCATTATATATATATGATTTTAATGGTATAAAAAATAGAGTATTAGAATTCAAAAAGGCATTTAAAGCTAGGAAATCAATACTTTGTTATGCACTAAAAGCAAATTCAAATTTATCACTACTCTCTTATTTAGCAAAATTAGATTGTGGTGGGGATTGTGTGTCTATCAATGAAGTCAAAAGAGCACTTAAAGCAGGAATGCCAAAATATAAAATTATTTATAGTGGTGTTGGCAAAACAGATGATGATATAAAAGAAGCACTAGAGCTTGATATATTATTCATAAATGTAGAATCAAAAATGGAGCTACTAAGAATAGAATCTATTGCAGAATCTATGAAAAAAGATGCACGAATTAGCATTAGAGTTAATCCAGATGTAGATGCAAAAACCCACCCTTATATATCCACAGGATTAAAAGAAAATAAATTTGGTGTAGATATGGATACTGCAAAAGCTATGTATATTTATGCAAATAATTCAAAATATCTAAATCCAATAGGTATACACTTTCATATAGGAAGTCAGATATTAGATTCTACCCCCATTATGCAAAGCGCAGAAAAAGTGATAGATTTAGTGTTTGGATTATTGGCACTAAAGATTGATTTAAAGTTTATCGATATAGGCGGCGGGATAGGTATCAAATATGAAAATGAGCAAACAATAGATCTATATTCGTATGCACAAGGTATATTAAAAGCATTAAATGGTCTTGATTTAAGTATTATTGTAGAACCAGGTAGATACATCGTTGGAAACAATGGAATCCTTATATCAAAAGTAATCTATGAAAAATATAACAAAAATAAACGATTCTGCATAATCGATGCTGCGATGAATGATTTACTACGACCTGCATTATACAACGCAAAACACAGCATAAAGCACATAAGCATAAACAAAAATACAATAGAAATACCACAATTATTAAAAGATAAAAATGATTTTATTAACAAAGCTGATGTAGTTGGTCCAATTTGTGAAAGTGGTGATTATTTAGCAAAAGATATATCACTACCTCCTACACAAAGTGGAGATTTAATCATCATAGAATCCGCTGGAGCATATGGTTTTAGTATGTCAAGTAATTATAACTCAAGGACAAAATGTGCAGAAGTGGCAATAATAGATGGCAAAGAAAAATTAATTAGAAAAAGAGAGAATTTTGAAGACTTAATAGCAAATGAAGAGCCATTTTTGGGAGAATGATAATGGATTTAAAAAATCTAAGACAAGAAATTGATAAAATTGATGATGAAATACTAAAACTACTTGATAAAAGAATGAAAGTTGTAAAAGAAGTAGGAAAATTAAAACTCAAATCAAATGTAGCAATATATCACCCAAAAAGAGAAAAAGAGATACTTCAAAGACTTATAAAACAAGGTAAAACAAATATAACACCAAAGGGGATCGAATCAATCTATCAAGAGATTTTTGCCACAAGTAGATTCTTAGAATTACCAGAGAGAGTCGCATTTCTTGGACCAATAGGGAGCTTTACACATCAAGTCGCTGTATCTAAATTTGGCAAAGTAAGTGAATACATATCAAGCAAAAATATAGAATCCATCTTTAAAGCTGTAGCAAATGGCAGTGTAAAATACGGTGTAATTCCCATTGAAAATAATAGCAACGGCATTGTAAGTGAAAGCCTTGACTATCTAGCAAAATATGATGTAAAGATCGTAGCAGAGGCGAATCTAGCGATACATCATAGTTTTGCTTCAAATGAAAAACTAATATCAAATATCAAAAAAGTATTTTCAAAAGATATCGCTTTTGGACAATGCAGGGAATTTTTAAATAACTATTCATTGCAAAATATAGAGTTAATCCCTTTAGATTCAACTGCAAAAGCCGCAAAAGTCGCTATGGAGACACCAAATAGCGCAGCTATCTGCTCAAATATCGCTGCAAAAATCTGCAATCTTCCAATTATGTTTGAAAACATAGAAGATAGCAGTAACAACACAACGCGATTTTTCATCATTAGCGATTTTAAAACAACTCCAACAAACAATGACAAAACATCAATATGTGCGTTCATAAATAATTCCGATAAACCAGGCACACTAGCAAAGCTATTATATGAATTTGATCAAAAAAATATCAATCTAGTAAAACTTGAATCAAGACCACTCCACAAAAATAAAGGTTTTAGTTTTTGGTTTTACATAGAATTTGAAGGGCATATCGATGATGAAAATATCAAAGAAATATTCAATCTCAAAAAAGACAAATTAAGATGGTTAGGAAGTTACACAAAAGATAATATAAAGGATTAATATGAAATTGGGTGTAAATATAGATCACATAGCAACACTAAGAGAAGCAAGAAAAATAAATGCTCCAGATCCGCTAGAGGCGATATTTATCGTGAAAAATGCAGGTGCAAATCAAATAACAATCCATCTAAGAGAAGATAGAAGGCATATACACGATGATGATGTAAGAAAAATCATAGAATCTCATCAAATCAAAGTCAATGTAGAATCTAGCACAAACAAAGATATTATTGATTATTTAATCAAGCTAAAACCACACTCAATAACACTAGTACCAGAAAATAGAATGGAAGTAACAACAGAAGGTGGCTTAAAAATACAAAATCACACAAAAGAAATAATAAATAAAATTAAAGACAATGGTATCAAAGTGTCATTATTCCTTGATCCATCAAATGATGATATACAAAAAGCAAAAGAATTTAATGCAGATGCAATCGAGCTACACACGGGATTATTTGCGAATTTACATTTGATATTAAATACAAATATTAATCAAACACACAATAAAATCAATATAGAAAATCCTCTTCAAAAATATACTGCATCATTAGAGAAATTAAAAGATTCTGCAAAATTTGCAAAGAAGTTAGGGCTTAAAGTATATGCTGGACACGGATTAAACTATCAAAATGTAAGTGAAATAATAAAAATAGATGAAATTTCTGAATTAAACATAGGACATAGCATCATTGCAAGAGCGGTATTTTGTGGTCTTGAAAATGCAATAAAAGAAATGTTAAATCTAATAAAATGAAAAAAGTAGCAATTAGCATAGGAGATATAAATGGTATAGGTCTAGAGATAGCCCTTAAATCCCACAAAAAAATATCAAAGCTATGCAAACCAATATATTTTGTAGATGATGAAATACTGCATAATGCCAGCAAGCTTTTAGATATAAAGATCCCAAAAGGTTTTCATAATAAAAGTATCAAAAAGCATTGCTCAAAAAAAGTTCAAGATTCCATAACAAATCTAATAAATCCCGCAAAAATCACTAGAGAGAGTGGCGAATATAGCTTTAAGAGTTTGCAATGTGCACTTCAATATGTAAATAACAAAAAAGCAGACGCACTCCTTACACTTCCTATACATAAAAAAGCGTGGAATCTAGCAGGGATAGATTATATTGGGCATACAGATTTCTTAAGCAAGTATTTCAACGATAATGGAATAATGATGCTTGGGAGTAATAAATTATTTGTAGCATTATTTAGCGATCATATACCACTTTATAAAGTGCCACAAACAATAAACTTTGATGCACTATGTGAATTTCTAGAAAAGATTTATAAAAATTTTAAATTCAATAGAGCATTAGTTCTTGGGCTCAATCCACACGCTGGTGATAATGGCGTATTGGGATCTGAAGATGAAATTATAAATCAAGCAATAAACCATATAAATAAAAAGCTAAAGAAAAATGTATTCCATGGAGCAATATCTCCTGATGTAGCATTTAGCAAAGAAAATCGTAAAAAATATAAAATTTTTATAGCGATGTATCACGATCAAGGATTGATCCCGCTAAAGGCTCTTTATTTTGAAGAAAGTATAAACATAACTCTTGGATTACCGATTTTAAGAACATCTGTTGATCACGGAGTAGCATTTGATATTGCATACAAGAATAAAGCAAATACAAAAAGCTATATCAATGCCCTAGATTTCATTATAAAGAATGAGTATGGAAGATTATTTAGTGACGATAACCAATGATCTAAAAGAAACAAATAAAAAACTAAAAGAAGAAAATCAATGTCTAAAAGATGAAATAATTACTCTAAAAAATGAATTACAAACACTAAATAAGAAAGAATACATACAAGAGCTAGAATCCACTATAAATACGCTGCAGGTGGAATTAGCAAGTAAAACAGAATCACAAGAATCCCTCAAGCGCGATGTTGAATTCTTGCGGAATAGATTTGATGATTTTATAGAGTTATTCGCAGAATGTATTAATGAAAATGAAACAAACAAATACGATATAAATGATGATAAAAGCTTGCTTTTTGGTGTCAATATTGATTCTAGATTCATTTACACAGCGACACAAAAAGCTCTAAAAAACTACCTCTCCATACTAAAATGTAATTATATTCAACAATTTATAATAAGCGATTTTAAGCCAACACAAAAAAGTGATATTGTGCTAATTGGCGAAGTTTTTGCTGATTATATTCGCCTATCAAATATATCAAGCAAAGAAAAAATCTATGGCTTAGTTGAAATAGGACTATTAAATAACAATGATATACAAATCAAGTTTTATGGCAATCAAAATATAGAAGAAAGCTTTGAAAAATTCAAAAAAATATATTCAAAAGAGTTGAACCTCAATGAAACGATCTTACAAGATGAGACCAGCTTCTCTTAAAAATACAGATGGAATATAGTTTGTATTTTTTGCAAAATCCTTATGTGCATATGAAAAATATATATTATATTTAGCGCGCGTAGCAGCCACATAAAATAGCCTCCTCTCCTCTTCTAAACTACCACTTTTTGATACTAGTTTCATATTTGGAAATCTTCCTTCCATAAGATCTATCACATATACATCATCAAATTCTAACCCCTTTGATGCGTGTATTGTAAGTAGATTCACACCATCACCACTGCTAGATTCTGCACTATTTAGTGTAATAGAATTTAAAAATCTCCCCAAATCATTGTATCCTTTTGATAGATTATAAAGGATAGACACTTTTTTATCTATATTATTTTTTTCTTCTTGGATTTTTTCTTTTTGCACACTTTTGTATTTATTTCGTGTTCTATTAATACTTAGACTCTCTTTTATCACACTGAAAAAATCACTATTTACAATACCTTTGAACAAATCATCAAGATTGCTATATTTCACACTAAATAAATTATAAAATTTATCCAAAAACACTGCGCTTTCTAATTTTAATTTTGGGTGCGATAATAGCCGATGAGAAGCAAACGATTTGCTGATTGAGTGATTAAATCTAGCAGAATCTTCTTCTATAAAAACATCATCAAAAAGCCCAAGTTGCGCATTTTTTACTTTATTTTTATATGGCTTTTTTATATCTTTTGGGTAAAATAGCCCTCTTTTTATATCACCATCACCTAGATTAATCAAACAATCATAAATATCTTTTGCGATACTCTCACCAATACCATTTCCAATAGATAATATATGCACAAAAGCCATCATATCATGCTTATTGAAAAATAAATTCAATATATCAATAAAAAGACTAATTTCCTTGCTTTCAAAAAAGCTCCTACCACCCTTTTTACGCACACTAATGCCTAACTCTCTAAGCGCAGCTTCCATATAATCAGAGCTTGTATTATTTCTAAAAATAATTGCCGTATCTATTAGCTTTGTTTTGGAATCTCTAATTTGCCTTGCTATAGATTGGTATTGATCCTTTGTATCACTAAATTCAAGCAACTTAACAATAGAATCTTTCACATCTTTTAGCACTTCTAAATGCTTTGGATAGATTCTAGGATTATTTGCAATCACCTTATTTGCGACATCTAAAATCTTTGCACTGGATCGATAATTTTTAGTAAGACTAAATACATTTGCATCGCTAAATCTATCTTTAAATGACGCTATTATCCCGATATCAGATCCATTAAATGCATAAATACTTTGATCATAATCCCCAACGCAAAATAAAGAATTCGACTTTGTATTGATTATGATGCTATTTTGCAAATAATTTGTATCTTGATACTCATCAACCAAAATCTCCTCAAAAAACATAGAATCTTCTTTAATTTTATCACGATACAAAATCAACAAATCATCGTATGATGCGTAATTATATTGTCGCTTTAATTCCATAAACTCCATAAATACATCATCATAAATTGGAGCATACATCTCGTGATCACTTGAACGCTTGATTATAAAATCACTAAAACTTCCGGAATAAGAATTCAAATACAATGAAAATAAATCATACAAATAGTCAGCCTTATATGGCGCGCTAGAGCCTATATCACTAAAAATTCTATTATTATAGATACTTCTAAGTAAAACTTTTAATTCTTTTGGTTGCTTTAGCAATATCTTATGATTATCTTTCAAATACCGATACGCAATAGCATGAAATGTGCCCGCCTGAATGTCTTTTAAAACATCTTTTGCAAAATATGATTCAAGGCGTTTTATCATCTCACTTGAAGCTTTATTAGTGAAGGTAAGCAACATAATCTTACTTGCATCTATCCCGCTTTGCAACAAATAGGCGATTCTACCAACTATGGTTGATGTTTTTCCAGTACCAGCAGATGCTATGATGAGGTTGCGTCCTAGTGGAGCACGAGCAGCTTGCAACTGCTCTTTATTTAATAAACTTAATGGCAATTATTTGGCAAATGATTTAAGGGATTCTAATTTTGCAAATTCAGGATAACTATATGGAGATAAAACCAGCTGAATCGCCTTTTTATTCGTGTGATTAAGTATTATTGGGGCAAGAAAATGTACTTTAGAATATTCAAGTGGATTTTGCAATATAACAACACAATAAACCTCAATCTCACTACCATCTTTTATATCCAATAAAATTCTCGCATAATGCGGAATCTCAAATGAATACGATCTAAGCAAAAACGGATTTACTAAAGTCCAAGTATAACCCTCTTTGCTACTAATATTTGAAAAACAATCATCAATCTTTTTAAATTCTAAAAAATTCACATTTTCAAAGCCAAGTATTGGCGATACTAATTCAAAGACCACGATAAATTCCTAGTATTAATTTAATTTTGGATAAAATGCACACTCCAAATTTTTTTAATCTAAAAAGCAATTTTCATACCAACATAATTTTAAGGCTTTACTAATGCAAGAAACACAAAATAACGAAAATATAGAAAAATATAATCCTCAAAAAATAGAAGAAAAGTATTACAAGATTTGGGAAGAAAGAGGGTATTTTGAATTAGATTCAAACAAAGAAATACAAAATGGTAAAAATTTCTGCATTATGATGCCACCACCAAACATTACAGGTGCACTTCATATGGGGCACGCTCTAACATACACACTTCAAGATATCATCACTAGATTTAAGCGAATGGATGGATATAGAACACTATGGCAACCAGGCATTGACCACGCTGGTATCGCTACACAAAATGTAGTTGAGCGTCAATTATTAGCAAAAGGTATAAAAAAAGAAGATATAGGCAGGGAAGAATTTCTAAAAGCTGTATGGAAATGGAAAGATGAAAGCGGTGGCACGATAATTTCACAGCTAAAGCGATTAGGAGCATCGCCAAATTGGAAGAGATTAAGATTTACTATGGATAAAGGCTTGCAAAGTGCTGTAAAAAAAGCTTTTGTAGAGTGGTACAACAAAGGATTTATCATACAAGGTGACTATATGGTAAATTGGTGCACACACGATGGGGCATTATCAGATATAGAAGTAGAATACGAAGAAAACAAAACCAAACTATACTATATGAAATACTTAATTAAAGATAGTAATAGATATATAATCGTTGCAACCACGCGCCCAGAGACATATTTTGGTGATACAGCAGTAATGGTAAATCCAAATGATGATAGATATAAAGATCTAATAGGCAAAAAGGTAATACTTCCGCTTATAGATAAGGAAATTGAGATTATCGCAGATTCTTATGTTGATATGGAATTTGGTAGCGGTGCTGTAAAAGTAACGCCTTCACACGATATAAACGACTATGAAGTTGGAAAAAGACATAATCTTGAATTTATAACCATATTTGATAAATCTGGAATCCTAAATGAGCATTGTGGTGAATTCTGCGGACTTGAGAGGCTTGAAGCTAGAGATAAAATAGTAGAAAAATTAAAGCAAAATGGATTTATTGAAAAAATTACAGATTACACAAATCAAGTAGGTAAATGCTATAGATGTGGCAATATAGTAGAGCCATACATATCTAAGCAATGGTTTGTAAAAAGTGATGTCGCAAAAGAAGCAATACGCAAAGTAAATAACAAAGAAGCAAAATTCTATCCACAACAATGGCTAAACAACTACAACGCGTGGATGAATGATCTTAGACCTTGGTGCATTAGCAGGCAGCTTTGGTGGGGGCATAGGATTCCTATTTTTTATTGTGATCATTGTAATACAAAAATAGCAAGCATTAATTCTAATGAAATATGCAACACTTGTGGAAATGAGATGCGCCAAGATGATGATGTGCTTGATACTTGGTTTAGCTCTGGACTTTGGGCATTTAGCACGCTTGGCTGGGGAAATGACAATAATACAGAATCTCTATATAATGAAAGTGATTTAAAAGATTTTTATCCAAACAACCTGCTTATAACAAGTTTTGATATTTTATTTTTCTGGGTTGCAAGAATGCTATTTAGCGGAGAGAATTTAATTGGGGAACTGCCATTTAAAGATATATATTTACACGCTTTAGTATGCGATGAGTTCGGTGCAAAAATGAGCAAATCAAAAGGTAATGTAATCAATCCACTTGAGCTTATACAAACACATAGTAGTGATATATTGCGATTTACGCTTGCATACAACTGCATTCAAGGGCGCGATATAAGAATAAGTCAAAAAAGTCTAAGCATTGGAAATGCCCTTGCCACAAAGGTTGTTAATGCATTAAATTTCTTAATAATGTATAAAAACCAACAAGATGCTAATAAAAGCTTTGTAGAGATAAAAAACATACAATCTCCGCTTGGAAAATATATATATCAAAAATTCAATGTATGTGTAAGTGATATGCGAAATGCTTTAGAATCTTATAGATTCAATGATGCTGCAAGCTGTATTTATAGATTTTTATTTAATGACTTTTGTGATTGGGGCATAGAATTTGTAAAAGCAGATAAAAATGCTGTATTTGAGCTTGGTGGAATCTTCAAAGAAGCAATGAAGCTATTACACCCATTTATGCCATTTTTAAGTGAATTTGCATATCAAACGATAAAAAACACAACATTAGAACAAGCAAAATCTATAATGATAGAACAATTTCCAAAGCCAAATCACGATATAGATGAAATGCTAGAATTTGAAATCATAAAAGATATAGTAACATCAATTAGAAGGGCAAAGATTACCATTGATTGTGCAAACAAAAGCATACCACTTTGCTATATTAAACTAAACAAAAAAGCGGATATAGATATACTAAAGACTTTTATACCAAAGCTAAGTAAATGCGAAAATATAGAATTCATAGAACAAAAGGTAGAAAAAGTAATATTTGATATTGGTGAATATAGTGAGATTTATATCCCAACAGATAAAATCAATCTTGATGAAATAAAAGCAAAACTATATAAAAAACAAGAAAAAATATTAAAAGAAATAGAAAAATTAGATTCTATGCTAAATAACCAAAACTTCATCAAAAATGCACCAAAAGAGCTTATAGA
The DNA here is from genome assembly GCA_944323755.1 of uncultured Helicobacteraceae bacterium. GTDB lineage: Bacteria > Campylobacterota > Campylobacteria > Campylobacterales > Helicobacteraceae > NHYM01. The sequence continues at coordinate 42,185 of CALUTR010000001.1, read as the reverse complement.
ATCAAATCAAAATGCACTCAATGAAGCAAAAGAAAAGCTATCAAAAATACAAAGTGAGATTAGCACATTATGCAGCAATTAATATTCGTTGTTATGATGGTGCTTTTTATCGGGTGCAACAAAGATGAAGTATCATTTATCAACATAGAAAACAACATAAACAACACACAAATATTAACAACAAAAGAGAGAGAAATAGCAAAATCTCATATTGAAAATGCAAAAAAATATAACTACAAATTAATCACTACAATAGATTTAAAACACAAATTAGATAATAATGAAAATATAGAAATCATAGCTGTAGTGCCTATAGGCCTCTACACACTTGGTTTCATCAAAGGTGCTAAAAACTTTGAATTCAATAGTGAATTTAGCGGCATTTGGGAAGAGGATACAAAGAATCCAAAAGAAAAATTTCTAGAATTTTTAGGCAACAAAGATAAAGAAATTATTTTTTATGACAATGGAGAAACTAATGCAATCACTGCTACAATATGGGCAAAAAATCTTGGATATCAAAATGTGTCAATCCTTATTGGTGGATTTATAGGGTGGAGGGAAAGAAATTTTGAAATTAGCTTTGATATGCCTGAGTGCTGTAGAATCTAAATATAAAGATACAAAATGGATAAATTAGAATTAAGCATCATAATCCCTTGTTTTAATGAAGAACAAAATGTAAAAAAATTCTACGATAAAGTAAAAACCATTATGGGGGGGGCAGTCTAAAGTTTCAAAATATATATTTTATTTTTATTGATGATGGAAGCACTGATAATACAGAAACAGAAATCTTAAATCTCAAACAATCTAATAGCAACATCAAATACATTAAATTTTCACGAAATTTTGGCAAAGAAAGTGCTATGCTAGCTGGATTGAAAGCAAGTAAAACAATCTTGACTTGTATAATGGATTGCGATTTGCAAGATCCACCTGAATTGCTTTTAGAAATGATTGATAGATACAAAAGAAGTAATGGCGATCTAAAAATGATCACAGCAAAACGAAAGAATCGAAGTGGAGATTCTAAAATTAGGGCTATTTTTTCGGAGGGATTCTATAAAATCAACAATCTCATATCGCCAATAAAACTAGAATCTGGCGTTAGAGATTTTAGGTTGATACATAGAGATGCGCTAGATTCTATCTTAGATATCAATGAATACCATAGATTTTCAAAAGCGATATTTGAGTTTGTGGGCTTCAAAAAGGAAGTTATAGAATACGACTACATAGATAGAGAATCTGGAAGTAGCAAATGGAATTTTTTAAAATTATTTATATATGCAATTGAAGGAATTGTCAGTTTTTCCACAGTGCCGCTTAAAATCATTACATTAATTGGGTTTACCATATTTGCATTGTCATCACTTTATGGAATCTATATGATCATAGATACAATATTATTTGGCAATGATGTAAAGGGGTATCCAAGCATTGTCACTTTAATCTCATTTTTTGGTGGATTGCAAATCATACTACTTGGCATTATTGGCGAATACATAGCTAGGATATATGAGCAAAGCAAAAACAGACCACACTACTTCATAGAATACGAAAAATAAATGCAAGCAAGAATAGATTTTATTTTTACAGCAAAGATAAGACAATTACTAAAACTAAAATATAAAATCCTATTTGTATTTTGCATTTACATAATTGGCACACTTGCGCTAATACTTGCAAACTTCAACTACATTGATGATATACACAGAATCCTATATGGAACATTCGCATTTAGTTGGTGGAATAGACACACTTCGACTATTATGGCTTCAATATTAAGCCTAAATACAGAATATTTCTTAGCTACATTTCCATATAGCTTATTAATTAGTATTTTTCTTTTAAGTGTCTCATCTATCATTTTATTAAAAATCATAGACAACAAACTTCTAGATAGCAAAATTGCGCTAATTGCAAGTGCCAGCATAGGATTATCACCTTATTATCTAGAAAATTTATCATACAAATTCGATGCACCATTTATGGCGCTAAGCGTATTTGCAAGCATTTTTCCATTTTTATTTATCAAGTATAAAAAAATATTTATCTTAACTTCAATTATTAGCCTTTTAATAATGCTTACAAGCTATCAAGCAAGTAGCGGAATCTACATAATAATCGCGACTTTCTTGGTGTTTCAAAAGATTATAAAAAATGATAAAAAAGAAGCATTTAGAATCATTATTATGTTTTGCATCTCATATCTTGCTGTTGGAATCTTGTATCTAATGATATACAAACCAGAAGCAACATATGCAAATACAAATATCATTCCGCTTAAATATCTATTAATTGGGCTTGATAAACATATCACAAACTACATATACACAATATATAGCGATTGGGGTGGAGCAAATAGAGTATATCTACATTTTATTTTTGGATTTGCACTTATATTTGTCGTAAAATCTACATTAAATGCAAAAATCAATAAAATCGCCGCATTATTTTTTAGTATCGCTATAGTGATTATTCTTTTCATCCTGTCATTTGGCTTGTATTTGATAATAGTAACGCCAACTTTTACACCACGAAGCTTCATAGGCTTTGGGGTATTTATTGGTATCTTGTGTATATATTCTATTTACAAAGGAAAAATCTTATCTAATATCATAACAATTATGTTTATGCATTTTCTAATTGTATTTGCAAATTACTACGGACAGAGTCTCAAAGCACAAAGCGATTATCAAACATTTAGATTTACCATAATGCTAAATGATTTAGGAAAATTCATCAATACAAGCCATATGGAAACAAACTCCACATTTAATATCAACATACTAGGTCATTCAGGTGTTAATCCCGTAATAGCAAAATCAAAAATCCACTACCCTTTAATAGATAGATTGATTCCAAATTTACAGCACGAATGGGATTGGAGTGTTGCTGCATTTGATAACTATGGTGTAAGCACAAAAGTAAATGAAGTATGCAAAGATGCCACAAATAAAACAATGCTAATTGATACATATTTTCATACAATAGAATCTTCAACTCCAAAACCAAACCAAACTTGCTTTTTCATAACATACAAAAATATTACAGATTATAAAAGCAACTTTTAGATCTAGATATTTATGATACCTTGAAATCTAATATAGCCTCTTTATATAAATCTATCATTTTATCTACACAAGATGACAGATCATATTTTAATGCTACCTTTTCGTATTCACAGCTTAATTCTTTTAAATAATGTTGATTTTCTATAAAAAAGTCTATTTTCTTTGCTAAATCCCTTGCATCTCCTGCTTTAAACAAGCAATGATCATTTAATGCAAATTGTTTTGTAGCCGAAGTTTTACTATCTGAAATAATAGGAACAATTCCATTTGATATAGCCTCTAGCGTTGCAATTGATTCTATATCAACATCAGATGTATGCACATATAAATCCGTATAAGAATAAAGCTCTTCTAATTCCTCATCACTTACAAATCCCAAATCTGCACCATATGTAAGCTTTGATGCTAGCTTTTTATATTCTTCTTCCCTTGGGCCAAGACCTTTTATATGTAATTTTATTTGCTTCTCATATTTACTTAAATATACAGCCTCAATAAGTAAGTCTTGGCGTTTTTCTTGTGTATATCTACCAGTCATTGCAATATGAAAGTAATCATCTTTTTTAATTTTTTCTAATTTTCTAAGTTTTGGTGTAAAGCCATTTGATATAACATAAAGCTTTGAATTATAATTATGACGCTTCAATTCATCGGCAATTAGCTGCGAAGGGCAATGAATATACTTTGTATGCCTATAGATTCTGTATTTAAAAAGCCAAAATATAAATTGATGAATAAATGGAATCCAAGTTAAATGCGCATTATATGTGATATTTTCTGGTTGCAAATGAAACCCGCAAATATATGGCACTTTCATTTCTTTTGCTATTTTGACACCAATAATTTCAAGCTTAAATGGTAAGAAAAAATGAATTATATCTGCACCATCAAAAGCTTCTCTCAAGACTTTTTTATCTGCTTTACCAAAATGCATATGTTGTTTGTGTGAGATTTCAGTTACAAATGGAATATATCTCTCATCTACCCTATACGCACCATTGCCTTCAACATAAGGCGCTACAACTCTTACTATATGTCCTTTTTGTCTTAGTGTTTTTACTAAATTATTAGCACTTACTGCTGTTCCATTGCTTTTATCCACAAAGCAATCAACTACAACTACAATAACCAAAATAATAAACCCTTATAAATTTTTAGGCGAATTTTACAATAATGTTGATTTTCATTATATAAAGAATGGTGTCAAATGCAAAATAAAATAATTTTTAGCCAAACACAAGATATAGAAAATGCAAAAAAACTGCTTGATATGGGGATAAACATCATAGGTGAAACTATAAATACAAAGAATAAATACAAAATATTCCACCACAAAGATGCAAAATTTAGCGATGAAATAAACTCATACATACATAATAAAATACTAAAAATTACAAATGAAAATGACTTGGAAATTTATAAAAATCACGCGATTATGGAAGATTCTATATTATTAATTGATTGTGATGATTTGTATGATAGTCTTTATTTGCACACAAAAATACCAAAAAATCATCAAAGTATTATCAGATGTGATCACATAATGCCACATAAAGCATATATGATATTTAGCATAGGAAGCAGTGGAATCTTATGCAATAGTAATGAAATCTTTCAAAATGGTGGTGGAAAATTCATACATAAATTAAATTTAACACACAAAAAGGCTAAAAATGATAGATTCTATTTTAAATTTTTCAATACTAAAAAGCCATTTACACAGCTAAGAAATATAAAAATTGATAGAATCTTTGATGAATTTCAATCAGATTCTATCGCGATAAATATAGATAATCCTCATTTAAATACTTTTCTTTATGTGTTGAAAAATAAAGATATTGTAAAAATTGGGATAGTAAATAACAGAAATCAATTTAAAATAGCTAGAAATTTACAAGATAATGCGATGCTAGATGTGCTAGAAGTGGAATCTAGCGACAACCTTGAATACGCGAATTTTGCATTTTATAGTAAATTAGATTCTAAGTTTAATATGCAAATTGTAGATTAAATTTTAAGTGGCATAAGAGAAATCAAAAGTTATAATTTTATGGCAATTTTACAACGGAGCAAAAATGATAAAACTAAGAGAAGCAATCAAATTGCAAGAAGAAGAACTAAAAGAAATCAAACAAAAAATCATTCAAGAAGCTAAAAACTCTCAATTAAACGCATACATAATAGATGAAAATTCACTTGATATAAACAACAAAGGCGTCCCGATATTAATCAAAGATAATATCAATGTAAAAGACTGGGAGATCACTTGTGCAAGTGGTATTTTAAAAGGCTATAAATCTCCATACAACGCAAGTGTAATTAATAAACTAAAAGAGCAGAATCTAACACCATTTGGCAGGGCAAATATGGATGAATTTGCTATGGGGAGCACTGGAGAATCTAGCATATATGGAGCAACAAAAAACCCAATAGATCAATCAAGAGTGCCTGGCGGCAGCAGTAGCGGAAGTGCTGCAGCAGTTGCAGGCAATCTCGCTATAGCTGCACTTGGAAGCGATACAGGAGGATCTATACGACAGCCAGCTGGGTATTGTGGATGCGTCGGATTAAAGCCAACATACGGAAGCGTAAGCAGGTATGGACTAATAGCATATAGCTCAAGCTTGGATCAAATAGGGCCAATAACTCAAGATGTAAAAGATTGCGCATTATTATTTGACTACATAAAAGGCTATGACAAAATGGATTCTACAAGTAATGTAAATACGCCAAAAGATAGTACATTTGAAAATCTAAATAAAGATAGAAAATTCAAAATTGGAATCTTAAAAAATGCGCTAAAAGATGCAAACGACGAAATAGCAACATCATACTCAAATCTAGTTGATAAGCTTATAAAGCTTAGTCATAGCATAAAAGAAATAGATTTAATTGATAGTAATTTTCAAATCTCTAGCTACTACATCACTTCAATGGCAGAAGCTAGTTCAAATCTCGCTAGATTTGATGGTGTGCGTTATGGAAATAGAGCAAATGATGCCACAAGCTTAAAAGATCTGTATATAAAAACTAGAAGTAATGGATTTGGAAGTGAGGTAAAACGCCGAATCTTAATAGGGAATTTTGTATTATCAAGTGGATATTACGATGCATACTATCTAAAAGCACAAAAAGTAAGAGATTATATAAGTTTTCAATATAGTGAAATTTTTAAAAGTGTAGATGTGATATTAAGCCCTATTGCTCCAAATGTAGCACCAAAGCTAGGTGAACAAAGCAATCCTTTAGAAATGTATTTAAGCGATATTTATACAATTGGCGTGAATTTAGCGGGACTTTGTGGAGTCTGTATTCCTGTTGATACAAATAGTCAAAATATGCCAATTGGTATGCAATTCATCGGCAATCACTTTAAAGAACAAGATATTCTTGATTTAGCACTCAATGTAGAATCTAATCTAAAAGGAGAATAATGAAAGCAATAAAAAAAGCATTAACTTTTGAAGACATTTTATTAATTCCTGCATATTCTGAAGTATTACCCAAAGAAGTAAATCTAAAGACAAAATTAACAAAAAATATCACACTAAATTCACCATTTGTAAGCGCAGCGATGGATACAGTAACAGAGCATAGAGCTGCAATATCTATGGCAAGAATGGGTGGCATTGGAATCATTCATAAAAATATGGATACAAGCGCACAAATCAATGAAGTAAAAAAAGTGAAAAAAAGTGAAAGCGGAGTAATAAATGACCCAATTTACATACAAGCTGATAGAACGCTCGCAGATGCAAAATTAATAACTGATAATTACAAAATCTCTGGTGTCCCCGTAATAGATGCTAATGGAAAACTAATTGGAATCCTAACAAATAGAGATACTAGATTCGAAACAGATTTGAGTAAAAAAGTAGGCGAGGTAATGACAAAAGCACCGCTTATTACAGCCAAAGAAAACACTAGCTTAGAAGAAGCAAAAAACATTATGCATAGCCACAAAATAGAAAAACTACCAATAGTAAATGAAGACAATATCCTAAAGGGATTAATCACAATAAAAGATATACAAAAAAGAATTGAATATCCAAATTCAAATAAAGATGACTTTGGAAGACTTAGAGTTGGCGCTGCAATTGGTGTATTTCAAGTTGAAAGAGCAAGGGCTCTTGCTGAAGCCGGTGTCGATGTAATAGTACTAGATTCTGCGCATGGACATTCACTAAATGTATTAAAGACAATAGAATTAATCAAAAAACAAGTAAGCGTAGATTTGATCGTTGGTAATGTCGTTACAAAAGAAGCAACAAGAGATTTGATCAATGCAGGTGCAGATGGTGTAAAAGTCGGGATTGGACCTGGAAGCATATGCACAACTAGAATTGTTGCTGGTGTTGGAATGCCACAAATATCAGCTATTATGGATTGTGCAAGTGAAGCAAAAAAGCACAACATTCCAATAATTGCAGATGGTGGGATTAAGTATTCAGGTGATGTGGCAAAGGCAATTGCACTTGGTGCTAGCTCTGTTATGATAGGAAGCCTACTTGCAGGCTGCGAAGAATCTCCTGGTGATTTAGTTATATATCAAGGGCGACAATATAAAAGCTATAGAGGAATGGGAAGTATTGGTGCTATGACAGCAGGTAGCAGTGATAGGTATTTTCAAGAAGGTGTAGCACAAGATAAATTAGTGCCAGAAGGGATTGAAGGAAGAGTTCCATATAGAGGTAAAATTGCGGATATCGTATTTCAACTTGAAGGTGGATTACGAAGCTCTATGGGATATCTAGGAAGTAAAGATATTCAAAGCCTTTGGGAAAAAGTAGAGTTTGTAGAAATCACAAGTGCAGGACTTAGAGAATCCCATGTACATGATGTTGATATCACACAAGAAGCACCCAATTATCACGGATAATCAATATGAGCTTTGAACAAAAGGTAAAAAGAGTAAAAGAAATATTAGAGTCATTAAATAACAACGAATTGAGCTTGAATGAAGGAATGAAATTATACAAAGAAGGTATCGATGCGATCAATCAAGCTCAAAAAATGCTAGAAGAAGCAAAAATTCAATATGAAGAGATAAAAGATTCCTCGCAAGATACAAAAAGCAGTAATGAAGGAATGTAATGAAAATACTAATTTCACAATTTGAAGCCATCAAACCAAATAGTAAAACTTTCAATAAATATCTAAGTAGTGCTTGCAAAAAAAAAGATATAGATATGATAATTATTGGAGAATATGTCTTAAATGGATTTTTTAAAGAATTAAAGCCAAACTACAGCAAACTACACAAAGAATTCTTATCATTAGAATCTTACCTGCAGTCAATTGCTGCAAAGTATAAAACAACAATAGTTGCACCTATTATTGAGTGCAGTAATGATAAAATCTTTAAAAGCATTGCAATAATAAATGATAAAAAAACAAATCTATATCAATCACAAAAATTAATGCAAATGAATCATTGGAATGAATGTGATTTTTTTAACAATGATTTAAAATTAAGAGAGCCTATGGTATTCAAAATCAATGGTTTTAATATTGGTGTATTGTTTGGATTTGAAGCACATTTTGATGAGTTATGGATAAAATTAAAAAAGAAAGATGTAGATATTGTTATAGTGCCTACTGCAAGCACTTTTAATTCAAATGCTAGATGGGCTAGATTGCTTCAAACAAGGAGTTTTTTAAATAATTGTTTTGTGGTTAGAGTAAATAGAGTTGGTGAATATATAGAAGATAATATTATTTGGAAATTTTATGGAGATTCTTTTATTGCGTTACCTGATGGGGATCTAGGTGATACACTAGGCGACAAAGAAGGGATTATGGTAAGCGAAATCAAGAAAGCAATCCTTGATGAAGCAAAGGAAGATTGGGGCTTTAGATAATACTAAGATACAATTAATATTAAAATAGTATAATTGACCCCTTTTACAAAACTTCTATAAGGAATGCAGTAATGTCTAAATCCAGCGAAGCAAAAGTGAAATCAGTAGCAGATCAGCTAGAAGAGCTATTTCAAAGAGATGGCGAGTTTGTAGCTTATGAAGAAATAGCATATATATTAAAAAAACCAGCCACAGCAACTCAAGTAAAAAAAATTCAAGAGTTGGCAAAAAAATACAAAAAAACTTTCCTTAGCTCATCAGAATTAGCAAAACAATTAAACTATGAAGAAAAAATCTTAGAGAAAGAAAATAAGCAAAAGCAGATCAATGAGAATCTAGAAGATGAATTTGATCTTGCAAAAGAAAGAGAATCTTTAGAATGGAGTAGAAGTGATAGCCCTGTAAGAATGTATTTAAGAGAAATGGGGCAAATCCAATTACTAACAAAAGAAGAAGAAAAAGAACTTGGGAAAAATATAGAAACAGGTGAAAATATAATTATTGATGCAATATGTTCAGTACCGTATTTAACGGACTTTATTTATAATTACAGAGATGCATTGATTAATAGAGAAAGGAGAGTAAAAGAATTATTTAAGAATTTTGAAGACAAAGATGATAAAGATTCCTTTGATGATATAGACAATGATGAAAATGATGATGAAGAAGAAAGAAATAATGAAAAAGTCTCATCAAAAGATAGTGAAAGGGTAAAGACTATCATTGCAGCATTTAAAGAACTAGATAAAGCAAAAAAAGAAAGATTAAAAGCGCTAGAGATCGTCCCTAAAGATCCAAATGATTTAGGACATATACTATTATTGGCACATAAAAAAGAGGTTCTAAAAGAAAAATTAGTAGCACTTGGTCCAACAAGCAAGCTAATTACAGAAATTGTAAAAATAATGGAAAATGTAGTAAAAGGCGATGAAAGCTTTGAAAAAGAGATGAAAAGGCTTGAATACAAACTTCCATTATTTAATGAAACACTCATTAAAAACCATAAAAAAATATTATCAAACATACTCAATATGTCAAAAGCAGATATAGCTCAAGCTGTGCCTGAAACAACTATGGTTAGCACTTATGTAGAAATAAAAAAATTACTACAAACAAAAGAAGCATCAAAAGATAGCTTTAATCTTGATCCAGAAAAATTAAAAGAGATTCTAGAGCAAATCAAAAGAGGTAAATTAATCGTTGATAAAGCAAAAAATAAAATGGCAAAAAGCAATTTAAGACTTGTTGTATCAAATGCAAAAAAATACACAAATCGAGGTTTACCTTTTCTTGATCTTATACAAGAGGGCAATATAGGATTAATGAAAGCTGTAGATAAATTCGAATACAAGAGAGATTATCGATTTTCAACATATGCGACTTGGTGGATCAAGCAGGCAATAAGCAGAGCGATCGCAGATCAAGCAAGAACAATTAGAATCCCAATTCATATGATTGATACGGTAAATAAAATAAATAAAACTCAACGAGACTATATTCAAAAATACGGAAAAGAGCCAGATATAGAATATATCGCAAAAGAAGTATCACTTCCAGCAGATAAGATAAAAAATGTAATTAAAATGACAAAAGAACCAATCAGTCTTGATGCTCCAATTGGAAATGATGAAGATGGAAAATATGGTGATTTTGTAGAGGATAAAAATACAATAGGACCAATGGAGCAAGTCCTAAAAGAAGACTTAAGAGGACAAATAGATGAGGTTTTATTACAGCTCAATGAAAGGGAGCGAGCTGTAATAAAAATGCGATTTGGATTATTAGATGATGAAAGCGATAGAACTCTTGAAGAAATTGGCAAAGAGTTAAATGTAACAAGAGAAAGAGTGCGTCAAATAGAATCTAGCGCGATCAAAAAGCTAAAACATCCTAGGGTAGGCAAGAATCTCAAAAAATATATAGAAGATTAGAATTTATATTTCAAAAATTAGGGGGTAAAATATGGAATATATAAACAATATAAATAATTTAATTAAAGAAAAATATCCTATGCAGCTTGAATTTCATCAAGCAGTAAGGGAAGTAACAGAATCTCTAGAACCTGTTTTAAAAAAATATGGCAAATACGAGCAAAATGCTATTTTGGAGCGTTTAGTTACGCCAGATAGAGAGATACATTTTCGCGTAACTTGGGTTGATGATAATGGTAAAGTGCAAGTAAATAGGGCTTACAGAATAGAATTCAACTCTGCGATAGGCCCATATAAAGGTGGATTAAGATTTCATCCAAGTGTAAATCCAGGGATTATTAAATTTTTAGGATTTGAACAAATTTTTAAAAATGCACTCACAACACTTGCAATGGGTGGTGGTAAAGGTGGAAGCGACTTTGATCCTAAAGGTAAAAGCGATGCTGAAGTAATGCGATTCTGTCAAGCATTTATGAATGAATTATATAGACACATTGGTGCCCATACCGATGTGCCAGCAGGTGATATAGGTGTTGGAGCTAGAGAAATAGGATATCTATATGGGCAATATCGAAAAATTACAAATCGATTTGATGGAGTGCTAACTGGAAAGGCTCTAAATTGGGGTGGAAGCTTAGTTAGAACAGAAGCTACTGGCTATGGTTGCGTTTATTTTGCTCAAGAAATGCTAAAAGAAATAGGTGAAAATCTAGATGGTAAGATCTGCACCGTTTCTGGAAGCGGAAATGTCGCAATATATACGATAGAGAAGCTACAACAATTTGGTGCATTAGCAGTCACAATAAGTGATTCAAAAGGTATGATATATGACAAAGAAGGCATAGATCTAGCATTACTAAAAGAGATAAAAGAAGTAAAAAGGGCAAGCCTTGAAGAATATGCAAAAGAAAAGAAAAACGCACAATACACACCAATATCGCAATACAAAGATGGGATCAATCCAGTATGGCATATACCTTGCTTTGCAGCATTTCCAAGTGCAACGCAAAACGAACTAAATTTAGAAGATGCAAAAGCATTACTAAAGAATGGTTGTAAATGCGTTAGTGAGGGTGCAAATATGCCTTCTACGATAGAAGCCGTCCATGAATTTATCAATGCAAAAATATGCTATGGACCAGGCAAGGCTGCAAATGCAGGTGGTGTTGCAGTAAGTGGTCTAGAAATGGCACAAAATGCAAGTATGACTCCATGGAGTTTTGAGCAAACTGATAAAAAACTACATCAAATTATGGAAAGTATTTTTAGTAATGCAAGTGAAACTGCAAAGGAATTCAATGCTGCGGGGAATCTTGTGGTAGGTGCAAATATAGCAGGGTTTAGAAAAGTTGCAGATTCTATGATTGATCAAGGTGTGCTATAAATTTTAGGGAATCTTACACAAAAGTTTCCCTAAAGCATCACAATAAAGGCAAATATATGAAAATTACAATTTCTGCTTTTCAAAAACTAAAAGGAAATAGCAAGATTACATCAATTACCGCTTATGATGCACTATTTGCAGGAATTTTTGATGGTGAAGTTGATATGATTTTGGTTGGAGATAGCCTATCAATGAGCTTTGGTGGCAATAAAGACACAATCCCACTAAGCATAGATTCTATGATATATCATACACAGGCTGTATCAAAAGCAGTAAAACAATCTCTACTTATTGCAGATATGCCCTTTGGATCATACAATACAAACAAATCTGCTTTAAAAAATGCAACGAAGCTTTATAAAAAAGGTGGAGCCGACGCGATTAAAATAGAAGTCAATGAGAGTAAAATTGATATGGTAAAAATGCTAAGCGACAATGGTATAGCAACTATGCCGCACATTGGGCTTATGCCGCAATTTTATCGATTTGAAGGTGGCTATAAAATAAAAGGAAAAAGCCAAGAGCAAAAAGATAGTATGCTTGAACTGGCGCTAAAACTACAAGATGCTGGCGCGTTTGGATTACTCATTGAAGGTACAAAAAGCGATATTGCAAAAGAGATAACACAAAATCTAAAAATACCAACCATAGGTATTGGTAGCGGGAATTCCACAGATGGGCAAATTTTAGTTTGGAGCGATGCATTTGGATTTTTTGATGAGTTTAAACCAAAATTTGTAAGACAATATCTAAATGGAAAAGAATTGCTAAAAAATGCAATTAAAAAATACACAAATGATGTAAAAACAATGCAATTCCCAAACGAAGATGAAAGCTATTGATGCAGCGTATAGTAGAAATTGAAAAAATAGATTTTGAAGAAAAAGAAGAAAGCTCACTTAGACCACAAAATTTCAATGAATACATAGGGCAAAAAAATATTAAAAAAAATCTCCACATAGCAATAAGTGCGAGTAAAAAACGAGGTGAATTTTTAGATCATATATTGCTTTTTGGACCACCAGGTCTTGGCAAAACTACGCTAAGTTTTGTTATTGCAAATGAAATGAATGCAAACATAAAAATTACATCAGCGCCTATGATAGAAAAAAGTGGTGATTTAGCTGCGATATTAACAAATCTCAATAAAGGTGATATATTATTTATCGATGAGATTCATAGGTTGGGTAACAATATAGAAGAAATACTCTACTCTGCTATGGAAGATTTTAGATTAGATATTATCATTGGTTCTGGTCCGGCAGCACAAACAATAAAGGTAGATATAGAGAAATTTACACTCATTGGCGCCACAACACGAGCTGGAATGCTAAGCAATCCGCTTAGAGATAGATTTGGTATGACTTTTAGAATGCAATTTTATGAACAAGATGAATTATCCTTGATAGTAACGCTTGCAGCAAAAAAACTAAATAAAGCTATAATGCAAGATTCAAGCAATGAGATAGCAAAGCGCTCAAGAGGCACTCCTAGAATCGCACTTAGATTACTAAAACGAATTAGAGATTTTTCAGAATATTATGATGAAGATGCAATAAGCATTGATACCACGATAAAGGCACTAAATGAACTTGGTGTAGATGAAAACGGATTTGACGAGTTAGATTTAGCATTTTTAAATTTATTAGCAAAAGCAAAAGGAAGAGCAATAGGTCTTAGCACAATAGCAGCAGCACTAAGCGAAGATGAGAGGACAATAGAAGATATAATTGAGCCATATCTTTTAGCAAATAATTATGTAGAAAGGACACCAAAAGGACGCATCGCTACAAAGAAAACTTATGATTTATTGGGTGTTGCAGATGATAGTTTATTTTAGGAGATGAATTTGAAACCAAAATATTTCTTTTGGATTATTTTTGCTTTTACATTTTATTGGATATTACAGCTATATAAGCCATTTTTGATGAATTTAGTAGTAGCACTACTCCTATGTGTAGCGACATTTGGACTTAAACGATTTGTAGATAGATTTATAAAATACAACTTTATCTCATCATTTATAACAATTGTAATTTTTCTTGGAATCTTCATTCTCCCACTCACTTTGGTAATCAATAGCACAATAAATGATATAACAAAAATCAATGTCAATCAATTATCAAAATTCATCAATGAATCTAAACAACAAAGCATAGAGTTACTTGAGCAATTCCCTTCATCAATAAAGGATAATGCGATAGATTCAATTAAATCAATCAATATCAATACGATAGCAAGCCACGCTGTAAATATCAGTGGCACTATAGGAAAAATAGGGATCAATTTTGTTGCAGATTTTACATTTATATTAATCTTTTTATATTTATTTTATTACTATGGCATCTTTTTGAAAAACTACATAATCGACATCATACCTTTTGACAAACTTGATAGCAAAGAGATATTAAATGAAGTAAGCGGTGTGCTAAAAGTTGTATTTTTTAGCACGATTATATCTATGATTTTGCAAGGATTAAGCTTTGGTATCGCAGTTTCATTTTTTGGATTTAGTGGAATCTTATTTGGTGTGTTATATGGCATTGCATCAATTATACCTGTGGTAGGCGGTGCCATAGTGTGGCTGCCTGTAAGTTTTTATATCTATTGGAGCGGTGATTTAAGTGGAGCGATATTTATAGCACTATATTCTATGATTTTTATTGGAACAATAATAGACAATGTAATAAAACCGCTTATAATCAATATAGTCAATAAAATAATGCTAAAAAATCCAGTGAAAATCAATGAAATGGTCATATTTATTTCCATTTTAGCAGGGCTTGCTAGCTTTGGGTTTTGGGGGATTATCATTGGTCCTACGATGAGCGCATTTTTTATAGCATTACTTAGGACATATCAATACAAATTCAAGCATATACAATAAAGTTTCACAAACAACAAAAACCATTGCACATTGCAAATTTGATAGAATTCAAAAAAATAGCTTTTTGGAGTTTTAAATGGTAAATGAAAATATAGTTTTACAAATCGGTGCAGGTGGCGTAGGTGGCGTAGTGGCGCACAAAATGGCTATGAATAGAGATGTTTTTTCACAAATTATCCTAGCTTCTCGCACGCTTTCTAAATGTGATGCAATCGCAGAATCTATCCGCTCTAAAGGCTTGGGTGAGATTATTTGTGAAAGTGTAGATGCAAATAATGTGGATTCTATCGTAGCTTTGATAGATAAATACAAGCCAAAGCTAGTAGTAAATGTAGCCCTCCCTTATCAAGATCTAACCATAATGGAAGCGTGCTTACGCACAAAGACGCATTACTTAGATACTGCAAACTATGAGCACCCAGATTCTGCACACTTTGAATACAAAGAACAATGGGCATATGATACGCGTTATAAAGAAGCAGGGATCTTTGGGCTTTTAGGCAGTGGATTTGATCCAGGCGTTACCAATGTATTTTGTGCGTATGCGCAAAAGCATTATTTTGATGAGATTCATACAATAGATATACTTGATTGCAATGCAGGAGATCACGGCTATGCCTTTGCTACAAACTTTAATCCAGAGATAAATTTGCGTGAGGTAAGCTCCAAAGCAAGATTTTGGGTAAGCAATACTGAATTAAATTCGCGCTTTAGCGCTACCTCTAGAAGCGTCGTCGGGGTGGGAGGAGAGGTTGAGAGGGGGGAGGGAGCGACTTCGCAATTCAAGCCCCTCCACCCTCTCGCAAACGATACAGAATCTAATTCAGATTCTATAAATCAAGCCCTAAATCCTGATTTAAAAAAGGACACTACCTATCGCAAATTTGAGCGAGAAGAAAAACACTTCAAACTAGAAGCAAACACACAAGATTTAAAAAATGAAAGCTATTTTAATGGAGAGTGGCGAGATGTCGCTCCACTTGATTTAATGAAAGAGTGGGAATACCCAGAAGTAGGCGTGAAAAATAGCTATCTACTGTACCACGAGGAGTTAGAATCGCTTATCCGCAATATCAAAGGCTTAAAGAGAATTCGCTTTTTTATGACTTTTGGAGAATCTTATCTAACACATATGAAATGCCTAGAAAATGTAGGGCTTTTGCGTGTAGATGAAATAGAGCATAACGGGCAAAAAATCGTGCCTATCCAAGTGCTAAAAGCCCTTCTGCCAGACCCAGCTTCCTTAGCGCCCCGCACCAAAGGACAAACACACATCGGCTGCTACATCAAGGGTAAAAAAGATGGCAAAGATAGGACAATCTATATCTATAATATCTGTGATCACGAGGCGTGCTACAAGGAGGTAAATGCACAAGGGGTTAGCTATACCACAGGAGTGCCAGCGATGATAGGAGCAAAGTTGATATGTGAGGGCAAATGGGGGCTAAATATGCCAAAAATACCAAACAACGCAGATAATAGTGATATACCAAAAGGCGGAGAATATCAAGGGATAGATTCTAATAATGGTGGTGGTGTGTGGAATATGGAGCAAAACGATCCCGATCCATTTATGGCAGAGCTAAACAAACAAGGACTCCCATATGTCGTGTGTGAGATAGATTCTAAAGGTGAGAGAAAAGTGCTAGAGGACGGGAGAAATAAATGAATCTCTACGTCTTGACAGAGGAGCGACCAAAAGAGGAGGTTATAAAAGAAATTATACAAATATTTTTGCATGATAAGGGATATTGTGCTTTTGTAGATTCTCTAAAAATCATTCCTATTATAAAGAATGGATTATTTTGCTTTTATTATGAGATTTTGGGTATTTCTTGTAAAAGCATAGAGAAAATCTATCTTAAAATCGTGAGCGGCAATAGTAGCTTTGTTGATTATTTGGTATATTTTCAAGATAAAGAGCCAAATACCAGCGATATGCCATTATATGCTATTGAGGAAACCAAAACTGATGATAGCGAATCTCGCAATACGGGCGTATATCAGCGAATTACAAAATTTGTGTATATTTCGCATTTTTATCCAAACACAAAAAAGATTATGCTCTATAATATTAAAGTGAAGCAAAAAGAGAAACCAACTCAAACATCTATTTTTGGAACGAGAATCTTGCAAACACTTGGTGTTGAAATTGTAGGCAAGAATTTTAATCTTAATGGCACAAGTTTGAAGCCCTTTAGTGATATAAAAGAGTTTATAGAATCTAAAAATGTAATGAGAAAGCCACCAAAAGGCAATGTACCTATTACAATAAAGGTATGTGATAGTGAAATATCTTGTGATAGTATTCCACGAGATACACACATATATACAATACCAGAAAATAAAGAAATAACAAAAATACAAATTTCTGCTAGACTTATTAAAAATAATCATTTAGCACACGACCCAAATATTGGTGCACTAAGTGGTATTTGTGCGACTTTAAGAAAACTTGGTTTTGATAAGAAAATAGAAATAATTTCACACGGCTTAGAACAAAAACATATTGGCAACAATAATAAATTTATCCAAATTGCAAATCTTTTAGATATAAGTTTGCAAGGATTAAAGATTCCAAAAATAAAAATAAACAAACAATATTGGCATTATGAGACAAATAGTGAGAAGCTAGCGACTATTTTTATTCATTTGGCTGTTACTTATTTTAGTAAAGGATATGGCATTTTTGAGAACCACGCGGGATGTGAAAAGGGTTATTTTCTCACACCCAATGGAGAGCATATAGCCTTAGAAAAATATGAAAATAAAGAAGCCTATAAAAGCGGGGATAAGAATGCTATCGCCTTTATTCCAGATTTGATTTTACTTGATGTAGAGCATTTAGAAATCATCAATATAGAGGGTAAAAAATATGATAATAAGGCTCAAGGCTTAAAAGAACTACAAAATTATGATTTTATAGAACAAGCTTATATCAAAAAATATTATCCACAATATACAATCATTAGGACATTGGTATTGTATGGTTCTAATGAGGAACATATAGTAGAAATAGAAGTTGGATTTTTACTTAATGCTAAAGGGAGAATGATTCTAGGTATAAAAGCCCCAAAAGTATTCATACAATCCCTTAGCAACCTAATAGCTTTTTGGAATCCAAAATGAAGCAAACACGATTTTTAAAATCACCCCTAAACTATATAGGCGGTAAATATAAGTTGCTCTCACAAATCATGCCCCTTTTTCCAACAAATATTAGTACCTTTGTAGATTTGTTTTGCGGCGGATGTAATGTAGCTATCAATGTAGAGGCAAAAAAGATTCTGTGTAATGATAATTTAATTTATCTTATTGAGCTGTTAGAATTTTTACAAAGCAATTCCATACAATCAACATTAGAACAAACACAAGAAACAATCAAAAAATATACGCTAAACAAAACAAATGAAAATGGTTATTACGCATTAAGGAATGACTATAATAAGAAAAAATCCCCGATTTTTTTACTATGCCTTATAGCTTTTTGCTTTAATCATCAAATACGATTTAATAATTCTCATCACTTTAATAATCCTTTTGGTAAAAATAAATCAAGTTTTAATGATACTATGAAAAACAATCTTATAGCATTTATTAAAACTATACAAGAAAAAGAAATACATTTTTCAAAGCTTGATTTTACCAAAGCCTTAGAAAATATTCCTCAAAAGAGTTTTGTCTATGCTGACCCGCCTTACCTCATCACACAAAGCACATATAACGATGGTAAGAGGGGATTTAGTGGCTGGAATGAATATTTAGAACAAAAACTCTTGTATTCCCTTGATGAATTAAATTCTCAAAATATATATTTTGCTTTATCAAATGTGCTGTATCACAAGCAAAACGAAAACAAAATATTAAAAAAATGGATACAGAGTAGAAAATATACAATACACAACATAGATTCTCATTACACGAATGCAAACTATCAAACAAAATACAAAGATAAGAATCAAACGCAAGAAGTATTGATTACAAATTACTAAAGAATGAAATATGAGATATATAGGTAACAAAGAAAAACTAATCCCGATAATCCACAAAATAATGCAAAAATATATAAACTTAGATTCTAATATGAGCTTTTTTGATGTGTTTGCTGGTAGTGCTAGTGTTGGAAAATATTTTAAGAAAGAGGGGTTTAAGGTTGCAAGTTGTGATTTAATGTATTTTTCTTATTGTCTGCAAAGAGCATATTTAGGTGATTGTCATTTAGCATTTGACAATTTAAAGCAATGCAATAAAAGTTTATTCAACAATGCGTATTTGAATGTTTTGGAATATTTAAATGAGCTTCAAGGCACAAATGGCTTTATTTATAAGAATTATGCACCAAGCGGTAGTAAAAAAACAGGGATAACTAGAATGTATTTTAGCGATAGCAATGCCAAAAAAATTGATTCCATAAGAATACAAATAGAAAAATGGAGATTAGATTTACGTGAGAATGAATATTATCTATTACTAGCTACACTCATAGAATCTGTATCGCTGTATGCTAATATAACAGGCGTATATGGTGCATTTTGTAAGCAGTGGGATAACAGAGCATTAAAGGATTTTAAATTAAAACCATTGAATCTTATTGAGGGGGTATCGGGAGAATCTTTTTGTGGAGATAGTTTTAATATATTAAACAATGGCAAATACTATGATATTTTATATCTTGACCCACCTTATAACCATAGACAATATGCACCAAATTATCATCTTTTAGAGACAATAGCCAAATATGATAATCCCAGCATAAAGGGTATAGCGGGATTAAGAGACTATGCTACACAAAAATCAAGATTCTGTAATGTTAAAACAGCGTTAAACGAGTTAGAAAAAATCGTGAATTTAAAAAAATATCGTTACCTTATCTTAAGCTATAATAGTGAAGGTCTTATGAAAAAAGAGGAAATTGATAGAATCTTAAAAAATATAGGCAAAGTTGAGCTTGAAGAGATTGTTTATCCACGTTTTAAAAGTCAATCAAAATCTCATCAAAGATACATTAAAGAGTATGTTTGGGTGGTGGAAAGGCAAACATCATAATAAAGATTTTTGGTTATAATAACTTTATTTTTACCCATTGAATGTATGCAAGGCTTTTAAGCATAAAATATGGAGCAAAACGATCCCGATCCATTTATGGCAGAGCTAAACAAACAAGGCTTACCTTATGTCGTGCTAGAAATTGATTCTAATGGTGAATCTAGGGTGCTAGAGGATGGACGGAGTAAAAAAATACATTTTGATTACAAGGAGATATTATGCAACAACCAAAACCCATTAGTAGAAAATACGATGATATTATAAGAAATATTGAAAATGGCATCTATCAGATTCCAAAATTTCAAAGAGATTTTGTTTGGGATAAGAATAAAAGTGCAAAATTGATTGAAAGCTTACTAAAAGGCTATCCTATTGGAAGCTTTATTTTGTGGAAAACCAAAGAGCGATTAAAATCGCTTAAAAAACTAGGTGGAAAAATTTTAAAAGAGAGTGAAGAGGGTGATTTTGTCTATTATATACTTGATGGGCAGCAAAGAATCACTTCTTTATATCTAGCCATTAGAGGATTAACAATAGATAAAAATGACTACAAAGAAATATTTATAGATTTAGATAAGAATGTAGAAAATGACGATGATGTTTGCGTGTGTGATAAACCGCAAAAGCATATTAGTTTTTATGATTTGATGAATAGGGATATTTTGGAAATTAGCGATGAATTTGGCAGAGATATTGCTAATCAAGCTAATGAGCTAAGGAAACGAATAGAAAACTATGAATTTTCCACTATAGAGATTGAAAACCAGTCTTTAGATAAGATAGCAGATATTTTTACAAGAATCAACACAAGTGGCAAAGAGCTTACGCTTTTTGAAATTGTGAATGCAAAGATATATACTGAAGCAACAAAAGAGCAAGAGGGTTTTGACTTAGAAGAAAAATTTGATATTCTTATTAAAGACTTGGAACGCAGTGGATATGAGTCTATCGCAGAAAATAAAAATATTATTTTGCAACTTATGGCATTGATTCTAAAAAAGAGTGCAAAAAGAGAGGCAATTTTATCAATAGATAAGCACATTTTTATAAAAGAATGGGATCATGTTGTAGAATGTCTAAAGCTTTCCATTGACAAGATTAGAGATTCTTTAAAGATCCCTGCTTCAAAGCTTTTACCATATTATGCTCTTATTATTCCTTTTGCATATTTTTATTATATTAACGATAAAAAACCACCAACAAAAAAGCAACTTGAGAATTTGCACATATATTTTTTTAGGGCAGCTTTTGGAGAAAGATTTTCCTCAAGCACAGAATCAAAGCTTAACGAAGATATAAAACTTGTAGAAAAAATTTGCAAAAATGAAAAGATAGATTTTAAAAAAGAGATTGCTTGTGATGAAACTAAGAAATATTATGAAGATTGGCTTAAATATGGATTTTCAACTTCTAGTGCTTGGTATAAGGCAGTATTATGCATTCTTGCTTATAAAGAGCCTAAAAAATTTAATGATAATTCATCTGTGAGGCTTGATAATTCTTGGCTAAATATTGCAAGTTCCAAAAACTATCATCACTTTTTTCCAAAGGCATATCTAAAAAAGCTGAATAAATATGATGAAGATGAGATAAATTGTTTGGCTAATATTACTTTGGTTGATGATTATATAAATAAAAGAGTCATCAAAGACAAAGCTCCAAGCATTTATATCAAAGATTTTCTTAAAGATAATCCAGAGTTAGAACAGAGCTTAAAAACGCATTATATCGACTTAAAAGACTTTGGTGTATTAGAAAATGATTATGATAAATTCTTGAATAAACGTGCTAGTGTATTGGCTGATGAGATTTTAAATAGAATTAAATCATAATTTTAAACTGAAAGAATACGCAGATAAAACAAAGGTGTTTGCAAATCCCCTGCCATTTATGTATATTCTTGGGGCGATTGTGCAACGTATTTAGAAAAAACCAAAAAAATATTTGCTAAAAAGAATGTAAGGCGGGTTTTCATAACAAGCTGTGAGAATCTTGACTATGGCGTAAAGAAATTTTTAGAGGAAAATGATGTGGAATACAAAATCATCACTTATATACCATAATTGCTACATTTAAATGAGTATAAAAATAAATAGCAAAATTATCCTATATTATAATATTTAGTTGATTCTAATGGAGATTCTAAGGTGCTAGAGGACGGCAGGGAGTTCTAAAAAAACAAAAGGAAATAATACTATGGGGGAAAATGGCAATATTGCTTATTAGTAAGCAAAAGAATGGTATAGATTATCTAGCTATCACCTAAACAGAGCAAAAATGCAAACGGAGCAAAGATGATTTTTGAAAAACAAGACTATCAGCAAGAATGTATAGAAAATATCAGCAAGATTTTGCAAAATTTTGACTTTACAAAACAAGATAATTTAAAAGAATGTTTGCAAGAATTTTATAAAAGCACAAGCTTACCAACACACAATATTGATAATAAACTACATTTAGACATTTTAATGGAAACAGGCACGGGCAAAACTTTTACCTATCTTAATCTTATTTTTGAACTCAATAAGCAATTCAAGCAAAACAAATTTATCATTTTTGTCCCAAGAAAAGCGATTTTAGAATCTGTCAAGCAAAATATCACTCTCACAAAAGACTATTTTTATAGCGAGTATAAAAAACATCTAAAAGCCTATACCTACACAGATAGCAAATCCCAATCTTTAATCATCAATCATTACATTAAAAATGAAGATGAACTAAGTGTGCTTATCTTAACCAATAGTGCGATTGACAAAAAGGATAATGTGCTAAACAAAAATAACGAAAATCTTTTTAACATACAAAGTATCTTTGAAAATATCGCCGCCCTAAAGCCTATTTCTATCATAGATGAGCCGCATTTGCTTAAAGGCGAGGCTTTTAATAAATATTTTTCAAAACTCAATTCTTTGTATTTTCGTTTTGGTGCGACCTTCCCTAAAGAAAAAGAGTATGAGTTAAGCAATGTTGCATATTGTCTTGATTCTATTTGCGCCTTTAGGTCTTACCTTGTGAAACAAATCCGTGTGCATACGCTAATCCAAGATAATACCACCCCTTTTTTAATCGCTACAAACACAGCCAAACCAAAATCCGCAACTTTTTCTTTCTTTAAAGACGGCATAGAAAAACGCACAAAAATTTTGCAAAAAAATAATTTAGGTGAGCTAGATCCTAGCTTTGCAGACATTAGCCTAGAAAATATTAATAAAGACAAAGCTTACTTAAGCAATGGCACAGTGATAGAAAAGAAAAAGTCTTATAAACTTAGCAATGAGGAGATTACAAGCCTTTTGGATAGAGCAATCGATTTGCATTTTGAAAAAGAAGAGCGGTTGTTTAAGCAAAATATCAAAGCCTTAAGCCTATTTTTTATCCCAGAGATTAAAGACTTTAGGGGAGAAAATCCCTTTATCAAAGATGAATTTGAGAGGCTTTATAAGCTGAAACGCAAAGAAGTCTTAGAATCAAATTTAGATAGCAAATATAGGGAATATTTAGAAAAAGACTTTGATGAGGAGGGGAATTTAAGGGTGCATCAGGGCTATTTTAGTGGCGATAGCAATCTTGCTAATAAGAAAAAAGAGAGTAATAAAGAAAACCTAGAAGCAAATGATATAAAACTCATTTTGCAAGAAAAAGAAAAACTTCTTTCTTTTGATACCTCTTTGCGTTTTATCTTTAGCGTTTGGGCTTTACAAGAGGGTTGGGATAATCCAAATATCTTTACTCTCACTAAACTTGCAAACTCAAGCAGCGATACAAGCAGACATCAACAAGTTGGGCGAGGACTTAGAATCTGTGTGAATAATGAGGGCAAAAGAATCACGCAGAGATTTTTGGGAAACAATGAAAATGAGTTTTTTGACATTAATCAGCTTGATATGCTTGTAAGCAGCGAGGAGCGAGGCTTTATTGAGGGCTTGCAAAAAGAGATAATGGACTCTAGCTTTGTGCTAGATTCGGTATTTATTAATCAAGAAAAGTTAGAAAGTATAGGGCTAAATGCAAGAGAGGCTAGTAGATTCTTAATTGCCTTAGAGGATTTAAATCTAGTAGAATTTGATGAAAATAGCAATATCTATAAAATCATAGCTCCTATTTATGAGTCTATCAAAGATGATGAGAAGCTAAAAAGACTTTTAGAGGATAAGTTTGATTTAGTTTTGCAATCTTTTAAAATACAAAGCACCACAAAAGAACAAGTGCAAAATGCGAACCTCCCCAAAGAGAGAGTAAAGATAAAAACAAATCTAGCACAGGAATTTAAAGAGTTATGGCACACGATTAATCAAAAATCAACCTTAGTGTATAAAAACATCAACCAAGAATTTTTGATAGAAGCAATAGCCCAAAGCTTTAATCAAAATACAATCCCAAAAGAATCGATTCGTTATGAAACCAAGGTTTTTGATTCTAAAAACAATAAAATTATTACTAAAGAATTGCAAGAGATTGGCACAAAAGACTATACAAAAGCACTAGATAAGGATTTTAAATCTCTAGCCCTTGACTTTGCTAGGGATAATCAAATCCCACTTCCCTTTTTACTTAGGCTTTTAAATAGCCTTGATAGAGAGAATTTTAATAATTCTCCAAAAAAGGCTTTTGAATCTTTAAAAAATATTTTTAAAGAGGAGCTACATAAAAATCTACTTCTAAGCGTGGGGTATGAATTTGTCCAAAGTTATTCTAATGATACACTAAATGTATATGATGATATTTTATATGATGAGCATGGTAAGCCAAGAGAGGATATAGAGGCACACAAACTTGGTAAATTTATCGCTAGAGATTCTACAAATAATGAGCCTTTAGCCCCAGCGTCAAACTACCTTTTCGAAAAAATTGTGTATGATAGTCAAATCGAAAAAGAAGTGATATTAGAGGAAAATCAAAGTATAGATGAGAAAGAAATAATCGTCTTTGCCAAACTGCCAAAGTTTAGCATTCCCACACCTTTTAAAAATTATGAGCCAGATTTTGCCTATCTTTTAAAGGATAAAAAAGGACAAAGAATCTTTTTCATCTGTGAGACAAAGGGCTATGATGATACCTCACAAATCCCAGAAATTGAGAGAAAAAAGGTAGATTATGCAAAAAGATTTTTTAAGGCTTTGCAAGAAAGTCTTAAAGATAAAAATATCAAGATAATCTATAACACCCGCATTAAGAAGCAAGATTTATTGACAAGCTTAAAACAAGCACAAGGAGAGTAAATGATACACAAAGATGAGGCGACAAAAAAAGGTATAAAAATCATAGATTCTAAGGAGTCGCACAATGCCTTGTTTGAGAATCTTAAAACGCATTTCCCACAAACCATCAAAGATAATCAAGTAGATTTACATGCTATCGCTACTCTTTTGGGCTTAAATGAAGCAGCGAGCATTCAGGGCTATGAGCTTACATTTACAGGCAAAGCACTTGCAAATGCACTTTATAGCACACCTACTCAAAAATTACTTAAATTTGAAGAATCATTTAATGTCCGCAGTGCAGAATCTAGCAAAGAAGATTCTAACTTTATCATCAAAGGCGATAACTTAGATGTATTGAAGATTCTCAAAGCAGCCTATAGTGAAAAAATCAAAATGATCTATATCGACCCGCCTTATAATACAAAAAATGAGAATTTCATCTATCCAGATAATTTTAGAAAAGACTATAAAGCGATTTTACAAGAAGTAGGACTACTAGAGATAGATGATGAAGGAAATGAAGTAGAATCTGAAACCCTGCAGTTTTTTAAAAATATACAAAGCACTCGCACGCATAGCGGGTGGCTAGCCTTTATGCTACCGCGTCTGAAACTTGCTAGAGATTTATTACGTGAAGATGGTGTGATATTTATAAGCATTGATGATAATGAACAGGCAAATCTAAAGATTCTCTGTGATGAGATTTTTGGGGAGGAGAATTTTGTAGGGGATTTTATCCGTAAGACAAAATCAACCACAAATGATGCAAAAATAGGACTCAATTATCAACACGAATTTTTACTTTGCTATGCAAAAGATAAAGAAAGGGCAAATTTACTAGGTGGTCAAAAAGATTTAAACAAGTATAAAAATCCCGACAACGATCCAAATGGAGCTTGGGTTTCTAGCGACCCCACCGCAAAAAGTGGCGACCTTAAAACTGGTTATTTTGCAGTGAAAAATCCTTATACAGGAAAAGAAGATTATCCAACAAATGGCAGATTTTGGCGTTTTTCTCAAAATACCATGCAGAAACACATTGATGAAGGACATATTTGTTTTAAGAGAGAGCATAAAGATGATGAAAGAGGTTTTATCTATAAACGCTATTTAAAAGACCTGCAAACAACTTTAAAAACTTTTGATTCTTTAAAGTTTGTGGATAATAAGTTTATGAATCAAGCTGCAACAAAAGAGCTTTTGGCTTTAGGTTTGGGGGAGTATTTTACTTATCCTAAAAGCGTTGAATTTATGAAAGAAATAATTAATCACGCAACAAATGATAATTCCGACATTATCCTTGACTTCTTTGCCGGTAGTGGCACGACCGCACAGGCAGTAATGGAGCTAAATGTAGAAGATAAGGGCAATCGTAAATTTATCCTAGTGCAAATTGATGAAGAGATTATAGAATCTAAAAGCAAAACTGCTTATGATTTTTGTAAAAATGAATTAAAAAGCAAAAGCCCCGTTATTAGCGATATAACGATAGAAAGAGTAAAAAGAGCAAGTGCGAAAATCGCAAATGCAAATCCAGATTTTACTATCCGCTTTAGTGTGCTAAGCCTAAGCGACAAGAGCGAACTCATTACAGACAAACAAGGCACTTTAGGATTACTTAGTAACGCAGAGTTAAGCCCATTTGATAAAGCCCTAAACCTTGCCTTGCAAAGTGGTAAAACACTAGATAAGCCGCTAAAAACTATCTTTGAAAACAAGCTCTATCAATGCGAGGATTGCCTCTACTTAATAGCTTGTGATAAGGAAGTTTTAGAGTTTTTACGCAAGAGCCAAAATGAATACATCTTTATTGATGGCTTTGAGGATATAAACTTAGAAGACTTTTTAAATCTTGATTCTAGCCTAAGTGATAGGCTTAGAGTGGTGTATTAACTTATTAACTTCATTAGGACAAAAAATGGCAAAAAATCCAATATCAGATTATGAAATTGGCATTATTAAAGTATTAATTAATTCAAAATATGAAAATCAAGATATTTTGGCTTATATAAATCGGTATAGAGAAGCAAACAAACTTAAGCATATCAATTCAGGGAGGATTAGCGATATAAAAAGTGGAAAAATAGGGAAAGATATACCACTTGCTTTGGATGATGTAGTGAACAATTTTAGAGCACAATATCAAATAACAATGAATGATGATTTTTGTAGTGTTTTTAAATTTAAAGATGATTATATAGAAAATGAAGAAAGTGAGACCATAGAATATAAGCAATCATTTGGTGCAATTAAAGATGATAAGTTATTAAGAAGCATTCAAGGAATGGCAAATAATAAAGGTGGGTTTATAGTTTTTGGAATTTCCGAAGAAAATAATGATAGTATAAAAAAATATTACATCAAAGGAATAGATGAAAAACAATACAAAAGCTTTATGCAAGATAATAAAAGAATCAATGAAGTTTTAAATTCTAATTTTAGAGAAAGTATTAGATTTAAAAGGGATTGTAAAGAAATTAATCAGAAGTTAGTAGCATATATACAAATTTTTGAATCCAATGATAAACCACTGATTAACAATAATGGGGATATTTATTATCGATACAATGCAGAAACAAGAAAGATTGCAAAGCTAGATTTACTAAGAATCATTAATGAAAGAAAAGAAAAAGAACTACATTTAACTATGCAAAAACATATAGAAAATATATTTAAAAATGGCATTGAGAATTCAGCAATTTTAAATGTGATAACAGGTGAAGTCGAAGGAAAAGGTGGTAATTTTTTGATTAGTAAGGATTTATTGCCAAAAATTGCCTTTATCAAGGAAGGGCATTTTGTAGAGAAAAGCGGAACACCAGCATTGATTCTAAAAGGGAATGTGGAGTTGTTGTCTGCTGATGGACTTGTTGTTTCTCACGATGTTCTTAAAAATATTGATGAGAAATATATTTATGAAATATTTTGCTTACAAAAAGATATTGATAAGCAAAATGCCAAAGCTTGTATAGAGGCTATGTCTAAGTTTCAAGCCTCATTATTGCCCATGAGGTATTTTGCCAAAAAATCAGAGATGGATAAAGATAAATTGATACAATTTATTGAAAGTATTGCTAAGGATACTACAAAAAAGAATTTTGTTAATCAGAAAATAGAGCGACTTAAGAGTAATGAACCTAAAAAATCAGAAATTACAAATGAATTTACAGAAAAGATAAACAATAAAAATAATTTGTTGGAAACAATTAAAAAAGATGGTGATATAGGTAAGATTTCTATTGCAATTATGAACTACAATAAAGAAGAAATTGATAAAATTTATATATTAGCAGAACTCCATAATCTTTATGGCTATTGTGTCCAAAACAACAAAAAAACACAAATTTCAAGTGTAAGAAAAGCTATTGCTTATATTGATAGAATCTTTTTTGAATAGTTTTTAAGTTAATGCAAATTAAATGTATGCAAGAATCTTGGGTTTTAAATATTAAAAGACAATGCAAAGAGCAAAAAGTAGCATTTTTCTTTAAGCAATGGGGGACTTGGGGAGGCGATGGTATAAAACGAAATAAGAAAGAGAATGGTGCTTTGCTTGATAATAAGCTTTATAGAGAATATCCGAAATTTATTACAAGCACTCAAAGCGAAATATAGCAATATATGTATACCAGCCATATTAATCAAAGGATTTTAAAACAAAGCTAACTTAAATTAGCTTCTAGTAACTAGATATAAAATAAATTATAAGGAACCCTATGCAAAAACTATCTTTAATCTTTTTATTACTTTTTAGCATAGCTTATGCAAATACAAATGTAGTTTCTACAAATCCTACACAGAATTTGCAAACTAACGCCACATTGCAAAAGCTTTTTAGCAAATACGATATCAAAGGTACTCTTATTATAAATATACAAGATAAGTTCATAAGTAACAATGTAAAAAGGGCAAAATTGCGTTATATGCCTGCCTCAACCTTCAAGATTTATAATGCACTTTTTGGGCTTGATTTAGGTGTAGTTCGTGATAATAAAGAAATATTTTATAGATACCATGGGGAGCCTGTAAGTATAGAATCTTGGAAAAGAGATGCAAATCTTAAAAGCGGTATGCAAATATCACAAGTCCCAGCATTTCAAGAACTAGCAAGAAAAATTGGTAGAAATAGAATGCAAAGTTATCTTAATAAAATACACTATGGCAATGAAAAGATAGGCAAAGATATTAGTAGTTTTTGGCTTGATGATAGTCTTCAAATTAGTGCTATAGAACAATTAGAGCTCATAACCCTATTAAGCAATCTTAGTTTACCTATCTCTAAAAAAGCACAAAAAGAAGTAATTGAAACAATAAAATTAGAAGATAACAACAAATATAAACTATATGGTAAAACAGGGTTAAGCAAATGGGATGATTCAGGAATATCATGGTTTGTCGGTTTCATAGAAATTAATACAACATCTAATAAGATAATATACCCTTTTGCATTCAATGCAAATTATAAAAGCTTGAAAAACTATGCAAAAACATATGGTATTGAACAAAAATTATCACAAATTACCTTTGTGAAAGAATGTCTAGAAAAGTTATTAATGATATTTTTAGATAAATAGAGTTTTATTTATTTGAAAAATATAATAAATATAAACTTTGGTTATTTCTTGCATAATACATTGTCACTACACCCCAAATATTTTACGCGATATCGAAATCTTACTCAAACCAAAAATTTTCTTATTAAATGGTGGGTAGCGAAGTGGTAAATCAATATTTGGTGCTTTGTAGATAGCCTTTTCTCTTGAAAAAGTTTTTGCACTATATTTTCCATGATAATTGCCCATACCACTATTGCCAACCCCTCCAAATGGTAAGTTATTATTTGCTAAGTGGATAATACAATCATTTATGCAACCCCCACCAAAGCTTATAGATTCTATAATATCGCGTTGTTTTTGCTTATCATCACTAAATAAATAAAGAGACAATGGCTTTTGAAAACTTCTTATAAATTCTTTGCACTCATCTAAATTATTATATGTAAAAATTGGCAATATAGGTGCAAAAATCTCTTCATGCAAAATACGCATACTACATAAATTGGCATCTTTAGAATCTGCAGTATTATTAGGAGTATATGGCAATATATCACCCATCTCAATAAGTGTTGGAGATATTTTTAATAATTCTTCATTATTTACACCACCAAAGATTATAGAGTCTGAGCCTAATTTATTTTTAGCATCTTCAAAAAGTGAAATAATTCGTTTAAAATGCCTAGGTGAAATGATCTTTCCATACTCTTTATTAGAAATAATGCTTAAAGCTATATCATGCATATTTTTCTTAGATTCTACATTTGGAGCATACAAAGATATAATGGATTCTATAAGCTTAGATACAAACTCATCTTTCAAATCTTTGCGTATAAGAAGATAATCAGGAGCAGTACAAGTTTGTCCAACATTAAGCAACTTTCCCCACACGATGCGTTTTGCAATACTACTATCTTTATAATCTTCTACAATGCAAGGATTTTTCCCACCAAGCTCAAGAGTTACAGGGGTAAGCATTTTTGCTGCTTCTTGCATAACAATCCGACCTACATTTACACTACCAGTAAAGAATATATAATCAAATTTTTGTTGCAACAAAGCTTCGCCTACAGCACTATCACCTTGGATAACTGCTACATGATTAATACTAAAAACTTCTTGCAATATCTTCTCTAAAATCTTGGCACAATTTGGTGCATATTCTGATGGCTTTAACACAACACAATTGCCACAAGCAATAGCTCCAATAAGCGGACTTAAACTAAGATTAAATGGATAATTCCAAGGAGAAACAATAAGCACAACACCATATGGTTCGTAATAAATCTCACTTTTTCCACCAAAATGACTTAATGGTGTTTTAACAGATTTTACTTTATCAAGCTGTTTTATCCATTCTTTGGCAGATTTAATTTCTTCATAAATTTGAAATACCTCAGATAAATAGGCTTCTTCTTTACATTTATTTAAATCTTTGTAAAGTGCATCAACAATTTCATTCTCATATTGTTTTATAGAATCTTGTAAGCAAGTAAGAGCTTTTAATTTTACTTGAATAGATCTAGTTTGACCACTTGTATAATATAATCTCTGTTCTTGCAATAACTGCGTGAGGTTGTTTTGCATATTTTTCCTTAAATCTTATAGTATATTAACTATAGTAATTATACATAAAACAATAAATCACATTCACTATAACTACATATATAAATACAGTGATGAAACTATACATATGGTATATATAAAAGTTTCTTTATACAATTTGAAGCACTAAAACTTATTCAAGAAAGAAAACAATAAGGAATTAATATATCTTAAAAATGATTTATAGATATTTATCTAGAATATTTCTAAATTCATAAAATCCTAACCCAAATAACATAAATTTAATATTTTTGTTAATGATAAATTAATAAAATGAATTTATTATTAATCAAATATATACTAAAATAAATGATCAAATTAAATTACATAAGGAGATATTGTAAGTGAGAAAAGCATTTAGTATGCTAGAGATGGTGTTTATCTTGGTTATGCTTGGTGTTATGGCTGCAGTATCTGTGATGTATATACCACAAACAAAGCTGCAACAAGCGGCTGATTATATGATACAAAATATAAAATATGCAAAGTCTCTAGCACAAACTGATGATAGATACTTTGCTATGAAAGATAGCAGCCTAAATTCATATTCTAACACTCAAGCTAGATTCTGGCAAGCTGGTATGTGGCAAGTCCAATTTCATTTAACTGGTAGCACAACAGCAAATAGTTATAGCATATATGCAGACACAGCAAGAAATGCAGCTACTACAAACTTTGATGGAAGACCTATGAGTGGTGATTTAATAGCAAAAGATCCACAAAATAAAACTTGTTTGAGTGGATATAGTGCAAATAACTTACCATCTGAATGCAATAATAATATAGCAAAAGAGGTAAGATTGCAAGAAACATATGATGTGATTATAGATCGAATAGATATACAACAAGCATGTAATGAAACAAATACAGCAAGAATCTATTTTGATAGCACAGGATTGCCTTATTGCGGTAAAGTAACTATCAATGGGAATACAGCTACATCGATGCCACAAAGGTTAAATACTAATGTAAAAATTGTATTAAAACGACATAATCAAACAGCTACTATATGTATTTCTCCGGGTGGATTGATATATGGCTCAAGCAATGGACAATGCGATAAGAAGTAATAAAAATCAAATATATAAGAAGCTTACTGTAATTATAATGATTACACTAAGCGTCCATTTATACGCAAGTGATCATTATTATAGATTAGATAATTTTGATGCAAATTATAATAAATTAAAAGATCCTCCATTAAAAATAGATCCTGATAAAAAATTACATCCATCATCTATATACAAACCACAAAGACCACCTAGAGTAGAAAAAGAGCCAGACTATAATAGAAAAGAAATTATCAATAATCAACAAGCACTAAATAGACTAAATGGATATCCACAAACAAATCCTAGAGTTGATTATTTTTTACTTGGAATTGGTGGCGGGATAGCACTATATGCACACGATGATAAAAGACAAATATCAGGAGATTTATATGCAAAAATAGGATATTTTAGATATTTGAATTTAAATGCAATTAGGGCGTATATCAATCTTGGTACACGGCTACCAATCGATAATTCAAACCCAACGACACTATCATTTAGTGGCAATGTTGATTTCTTGCTTAATTTAAAAATATTTCATATATATGCTGGTATTGGATATGGTGGCGAATATTACACAATGCAAAAATTTTTATCACAAGGCATAAATATTAATCTTGGTTTAAGTAAACAACTTGGGTATAGTGCTATTGACTTTGGCGTAACCATACCATTTTATACAATATACACAAAAAATATCATAATCAAAAACAACATCATATTTACACTAGGATATAGTTACAAAATTTAATTTTATTAGGAAATAATAATGAAAGAGCTAAGGCTAAAAATCGATGGAATGAGCTGTGCTGCTTGTTCTAGTTCTATTGAAAGATCATTATCTAGAAAAAAATTTATCAATAAAATTGAAGTTGATTTGGTAAATGCAAAGGCATTTATCGTATATGATGAGAATCTCACAACAAAACAAGACATAATAAATCATATAGAAAAGCTAGGATACAAAGCTCAAATCAATGAAAACGAAGATTCTATGCAAAGCACAAACAATAAATACCTAATAGCAATCATATTTGCCATTCCTTTATTTTTCATCTCGATGGGAAGTATGTTTTTTCATATCAGCAATGAATTGCTCATTTGCATCATTGAGATAGCATTGATGCTTCCTATACTTTATGCAGGCTCACAAATGTATAAAAAAGGATTCCTCTCGCTACTTAGAATGGTGCCAAATATGGATTCCCTTGTTATGCTTGGTAGTGGATCTGCTATTTTGTATAGCCTTTATATGCTAATCTTATACATTAATGGAATCAATGATTCACTGCTACATAATATATATTTTGAGAGTGCTGGAGTGATTATTGCAGTTATTATGCTAGGGAAAAAGCTAGAACACAACGCAACAAATAATGCAAAAAGTGCTCTAGAATCCCTTATGAATCTAGCACCAAAAACAGCACTAAAATATGAAAATAATACAACCATACAAAAAAACATAGAAGATATTAATATAGGCGATATTATTGCTATACCAAAGGGTTCTATGGTGAGCCTTGATGGAATCTTATTAGATGATAAATGCATACTTGATACAAGCCTAATAACAGGTGAGAGTAAAAAAACATATAAACAAAAAGGTGAAGCTATACTAAGTGGAAGTATAAATTATGGTGAGCAAATTTTATTAAAAGTTACGACACAGGCTTTAGATTCTACAATAGGAAAAATAATCAATCTAATGCAAGGCATAAAAAAAGCCCCCATTGCAAGGATAGCTGATATTGTATCTGCTTATTTCGTGCCAATTGTAATTTTTATTGCGATAGCTGGAGCTGCTCTATGGTATTTAGCAAAAGGTGATCTGCATTTTTCGTTTATCATTTTAACCTCAACACTACTTATTTCTTGCCCTTGTGCGCTTGGACTTGCTACACCACTTAGTATATTAGTAGCTACAAATAAAGCATCAAAAAAAGCAATATATTTCAAAAGTGGAGAAAGCTTAGAAAAACTATCTACAATAGATGTAGTAGTATTTGACAAAACAGGGACAATCACAACAGGAAGCCTAGAGATTATAAATTTTATTGATAAAAAAATCATTGATACAAATAAGCTTTTATCATATATATACGCAATAGAGCACAAAAGCGAACACATCATTGCACAAGCTATAATAAAGCATCTTTCAAAGAACAATATCAATAAAAATATAGAAGCATTAGAAATACAGACAACAATAGGGAGTGGTATAAGCGGACGCATAGATAATAAAATCATAAAAATTGGAAATGCAAGATTTGTAGGCTTAGATTCTGAAATTATAATCTCTAAATACACCTTAGTATATGTATCAATAGATAACACAATATGTGCGATACTTGAAGTAGGCGATGCAATAAGAGAGAATACACAAGAATTAATATCAAATCTAAAATCTATCAATATACAAAGCATTATATTAAGTGGCGATACAAAAGAATGTGTAAAAAGAATAGCTGATGAGTGTGGAATAGAAAGCTATTATCATTCACAATTGCCAGATGAAAAATTAGCATTCATCACAAAACTGCAAAATGAAAATAAAAAAGTTGCATTTATTGGAGATGGGATAAATGATGCACTAGCACTAAAAAAAGCTGATATAGGGATCTCTCTATCAGTTGCAAATGATATAGCAATAAAACAAGCTGATATTTTGCTACTAAATTCAAATCTAAATAATATTTATAATGCGATTTTACTTTCTAAAAAAACAATTCAAAATATAAAGGAGAATCTTGCATTTGCATTTATTTATAATATATGCGCGATACCTATAGCACTTGGCATACCATATATATTTGGGATAAATATATCGCTTAACCCTATGATTGCAGGGGTTGCTATGGGGCTTAGCTCAATTAGTGTAGTATTAAATTCAATGAGATTAAATAAGGCATAATTGAAAAATCATAATATCATAGTATAATAATATATATCAAAAATAATAAGGAGATTTAAATGTCTTTATATGATAGAAACTACACTAGCAGTGCCGATATTGCATTTGAGACTAGTGAAAATGCACTTGTGAATTTTGTAAAACAGACTTACAAATTCTTTGCAGCATCAGTATTGTTTGCGACAATTGGTGCTTATATTGGAATGGGATTTGTGCAATATATGACTATGCCTGTATTCATTGGTCTTGTTGTATTAGAATTTGCACTATTATTTGGGTTAATGTTCTTTAAGTCAAAACCAGTTGTAAATGTAATGCTGTTATTTGCTTTCACTTTCATTACAGGCGTTACATTGGTTCCATTACTTGCTAGCGTATTAAGCCTAAAGGGCGGAGCATCGATAGTAG
Organism: uncultured Helicobacteraceae bacterium; assembly: GCA_944323755.1. Taxonomy (GTDB): domain Bacteria; phylum Campylobacterota; class Campylobacteria; order Campylobacterales; family Helicobacteraceae; genus NHYM01. The sequence continues at coordinate 6,266 of CALUTR010000001.1, read as the reverse complement.
CTCAAGCATTATTGATGACAACAATTATATTTGGTGTTATGTCATTTTTTGCACTAAAAACTACAAAAGATTTAGCAAATATGGGCAAAATGCTATTTGTAGCATTAATTGTTATAGTAATTGCTAGCTTGGTAAATCTATTTTTAGGGAGTCCGTTACTTCAAGTAATAATAGCTGCAGTTGGAGCTGTTATATTCAGCTTGTATATAGCATATGATACACAAAATATAATAAGAGGGAGATATGATAGCCCAGTAATGGCTGCAATTAGTTTATATTTAGATGTTTTAAATCTATTTATCTCTTTATTGCAGTTATTATCAACAAATAAAGAATGATATATAGAATATTAGATGCTAATTTAAATAGATTAAAAGAAGGAATACGCGTAGTAGAAGATATAGCGCGATATTCCCTAAACAATCAGAATCTTTCTAAAAAACTAAAAGATATTAGACATAAAGCAAGAATAAATGCCACTCTACTATACTCTAGAGATATTAAAAATGATGTATCAAAACAAAGCAATAAAAGTGAAGAAAGGCGTGATAGTTTAAATGATATTGCTATTGCAAATTTTAAGCGCGCCCAAGAAAGTGCAAGAGTATTAGAGGAAATACTAAAATTAGACAAAAACATTGGAAATTATATTGATTTTAAACATATTAGATATGAATTGTATGATATAGAAATAGAATATTTTACACAATTAACACAATAATCACATATTCTCTTCAAACCATTGTGCAATATCACTTCTAATTGTATTTTTAAGTTGAATGCCACTTACAAAATCGCTATTTTGTGCTTTTTGCAACATTGTAACTGCACCATTTCTAAACTTACTTAGATATGGATGATCTATCTGCTTCCAATCACCTAAAAATACAATTTTGCAATCCTGTGCTATACGAGTGCCAATTAATTTAATAGTAGAATCTTGGGCATTTTGTGCTTCATCAAAAATCACAAATTTTCTTGCTATGCTTACACCTCTTGCATGTGCTATATCCATTATCTCAATATTATGCTTTTTAATAAAATAATCTGTTACATCTCGTTTTTCTATAGTATTTACATCACCATTATATTCTATTCGTTTTGCAAGTGAACTCTCTTGAAGTTTATCAATTGTGAAATTAATAGCACTATATAATGGATACATAAAGTAACTCAATTTTTGATTTTCATCACCTTTTCTATAACCAAGCTCTGCTTCTTTATCATTTGAAGTTATTGTATTTCGCATATATATAATTCCATCTACAACACCCCTTTTAAATAAAGTAAGCCCTGCTTGTAAAGTCATTAAAGTCTTGCCACTACCAGTGCTACCTGTAACTATGCTTACTTTATTTTTTGGATTAATAAGCAATGCATATAGCAATTTTTGCTCAAGGTTTATTGGGCGTATATATGGTGAATTTTCTTCAACAATTAAGTCAAGATTCTGCTCTTCAAACTTCCCATCAATTTTAAACCCAAACCTTTTCTTTCCTGTTAAGTAAAGGGAATTATCTGTGTTATCTTCTTCAAGAAGTTCAATGATGCTCCAATTTTTTAGCATACTAAATGAACTACTAGATTCTAAATCAAGTAAGCTAGAATCTTTATGTAAATTAAGTCTAAACAAAAACTCTATATCACTTGGATTTTCAACCATATTTCTAAAGATAGATTCTGCTTTTACACCTTGTGATAAGGCTTTTATCTTCAATGATATATCATTTGTGAGTAATACAAAATCATAATCTTTTGCAATCTCTAAGATTCTACTATCATTTAAACCATAATCAAGATTCTGCGTTTTATATTTTGGACGATAGATAATATAAAGCGGAAGCTCTATTGTTTTATTTTTAAAATTCATTTTATAAATCATATCATCTGCGATGGAATCGCATTGATTCTTGATGACATCATTTGAATTAATAGCACGAAAAAACTCCCTGCTAAAATATCCAAGCTCATTTTGCAAATCTTTCTTTTTATCTAACTCCTCTAAAACAACCTCCGAAATAAAAATATCATTTTCACCATCTTGATATAGATAAATTAGATTCTCAATATCATCTAATATTATAGATGTATCTAAAAGATATTTTTTCTTACCCAAATTGATGTCCTTTAAGATTAATTTATGAATTTTTGAATGCGTTTTTAATTATAATCTTACACGTAAAATAAAACAATTAAAGGAATCAATATGTCAGTAAAATTTAAAGGTAGTGAAGTAAAACTATATGGAAATCAAATAAAAATAAATGATCAAGCACCAGAAATACTTTTAAAAGCAAGAGATTTAAGCACATTTCAAGTTGGTGGTAAAAAAGACAAAATCCAAATCATAAATGTTGTGCCAAGCCTTGATACTCCTATATGCTCAATTCAAGCAAAAACATTTAATAAAAATGCTGCAAATTTAAGTGATGTAGAGGTAAATGTGGTATCTATGGATTTACCATTTGCACAAGAGAGATTCTGCTCAACAAATGAAATAAAAAATCTAAATACTTTAAGTGATTTTGCAAAAAAAGAATTTGGCAAAGCATATGGATTATTATTAGAAGATTCTCCATTAGAAGGATTACTCGCAAGAGCTGTAATCGTAGTAAATAAAGAAGGTAAAGTGATTTATGTAGAAATATGCGATGAAATCACAAGTGAACCAAACTACGATGCTGCTTTAGCCGCTGTAAAATAATTCATAAAGCGTGGCTTTAAGCCACGATACACAATCAGCCAAGCCACTTTGAGATATAATGCAGTAATCTTAAAAATCGGAGATAATTTTGGATTATTTTTCAATCATCTATAAAGATCCGCTATTTAGTATTATTGTTATTATTGCGATTATCACTTTAGTTGCAATAGCTGATTACACAAAAAATCGATACAAACAAAAAATAAAACAACAAAGCTTGAGTGATTTTGCAAAAAATTTTGAAAATTATGGAACAGATGAAAATATAGGCAGCTTATTAGATACATCGAAATATCCAGCATCAACTTTCACTTTTATCGCAAATATATATGTTGCAAATGGAAATTTCGGCGAAGCAATAAAAATGTATCTAACCATACTAGATAAAACACAAAATCTAGGTGAAAAAATACAAACTTTAGAACTTCTTGGAATGGCTTATTACAAAGCTGGATTTATGCAAAGAGCCAAAAACATATTCATTGAGATTCTAAAACACCACCCAAGAAATACAAAAGTATTACTAATGCTTGTGCAAACATATGAGATTCTAGGTGAATACAAAAATGCATTATCTGTTGTATCCTGCCTTGAAGAGATTGATGAGAAAGTAGATGAAGTAAAAAAGTATATGCAAATTTTGATACTAATCAATGATAGCTTGATGCCATTAAATGAACGCGAGATTGAAATCTTAAACATTAACAAAACAAGTAAAATCACAAATAAAATAGTATTAAATTATTTTAAAACATATAATATCCAAAGATTCTGGGAGCTTATATATGCTAGTAGTGACATATTAAACTATATTGATATTTTGTGGAATATAAAAAATCCACCAATAGATAAAATCAAAGATAACAAACATATTGCAGATGTCTATCGTGCAAAAGGCATCATATGCGATGATATTGAATGTGATATTTTTGAGCTTGAGGCATTAAGGCTTATGAATAAATACTCTGGCAAAGTCGGAAATCTAGGATTTAAGTATAAATGTAGTTTTTGTCAGGGAATCTACCCATTTGAAGTATTTAGATGCCCAAATTGCTCAGAACTAGGCGGAATTCATTTAGTGCTAGAAATTATGGAAGATACTTATGAAACAAATCACAATTTACTCTGATGGTTCTACACTATACAATCATCTAGATATCAATTATGGCGGATACTGCTCTATCCTTAGATACAAAAACCATGAAAAAATTATAAAAGGAAGCGTATCAAACACTACAAATAATAGAATGGAGTTACTAAGCGTTATTGAAGCATTGAAATTAATAAAATATCCTTGCGATATAGAAATCATTAGCGATTCACAATATGTATGCAATGCCATTAATATGTGGTTAGATAGTTGGATTAAAAAGGATTTCAAACAAGTTAAAAATCCAGACTTATGGAAAGAGTATCTCTCATTAACAAAACATCACAAGATAAAGGCTACTTGGATTAAAGGACATAATAACCATAAAGAAAATGAATTATGCGATCATTTAGCCAAAGAAGAGGCAAGAAAATTAAAAGAATCTAAACTAAAGGGATAATCAAATGAAAAGCAGTGATTATGATTTATATGAATGCAGCAAAGAATCATTAGAAAAACTACAAGATAGCATAAAATATCATTTCAAAAACAAAATGCTATTACTAGAATCCCTCACACATAAGAGCTATAACAAAAACAACAACAATGAAAGATTAGAATTTTTAGGTGATGCGGTGCTTGATCTATTAATCGGTGAATATGTATTCAAAAAGTTACCAAAAAGTAGTGAGGGAGATCTTACAAAGTTACGCGCAAGTATGGTCAATGAAGCGAGTTTTGCAAAGCTTGCAAAAGCAATCAAGCTAGGTGATTATCTATTTATCTCAAATGCAGAGATTAAAAATAAAGGTAGAGATAAACCATCGATACTATCAAATGCACTAGAAGCATTAATTGGAGCGGTATACCTAGATAGCAATATAAATAATGCAAAAAAAATCAGTTATATGCTAATAGAAAGAGTATATAAAAAACTTGATCCAGAAACATTATTTAAAGATTATAAAACCCTTCTTCAAGAGCTTACACAAAGTATTTGTGGCTTAATACCTGAATATGAATTAATAGATTCAAGCGGACCAGACCACAATAAAATTTTTAAAATGAGAATCACAATCAACGGTATGGAATATGCAACAAAAAATGGAAAAAGTAAAAAAGAAGCAGAGCAAGCCTGTGCAAAAGTCGCATATGAAAAATTAAAAAAGGGAATATAAAAATGAATACTTTTGGTGAGAGATTAAGGATTACAACTTTTGGAGAATCTCACGGTAGTGGTATTGGTTGCGTTATTGATGGTATGCCATCAAATATAAAAATCGATATGGATTTTATACAAAATGAAGTAGATAGAAGGAGAGGTGGATTAAATCTATACTCTACACAACGAAAAGAATCTGATATTGTCGAGATTCTAAGTGGTGTGTTTGATGGATATACAACAGGCATACCAATTGGAATTTTTATAAAAAACAATAATGCAAAAAGTAGCGACTATGAAAATATAAAAGATTTATTTCGCCCTAGTCACGCGGATTTTACATATTTTCATAAATACAATATTAGAGATTACAGAGGTGGAGGAAGAAGTAGTGCAAGAGAAAGCGTAGCAAGGGTGGCAAGCGGAGCATTTGCAAAATTATTATTAAATGAATTTAACATAACAATAAAAAGCGGAATCTATAGCATAGGTGGTATAGAATGCAAAGATATAGATTTTAATAACACGATAAATAGTGAAATTTACAGCCTTGATAAAAATGTAGAAAATGCACAAAAACAAGTCATAAAAAAAGCAAGGCAAAATCACGATAGCATAGGTGGCGTGGCGCTCATTAGTGCTTTTGGTGTTCCCATTGGACTTGGTGAGCCATTATATTATAAGTTAGATTCTGCAATTGGTGCTCAAATGCTAGGACTAAATGGAGTAAAAGCAGTAGAAATTGGCAATGGAGTAGAATCATCAAAAACATTTGGAAGTAAAAATAATGATGAAATTTGTAATAATGGTTTTTTAAGCAATAATAGCGGTGGAATGCTTGGAGGTATAAGCAATGGCGATATAATCAATATAAAAGTACACTTCAAGCCAACACCAAGTATCTTTCAAACACAAAAAACAATATCTACACAAAACAAAGAAACTATACTAAACCTAAAAGGTAGACACGATCCTTGTATCGCTGTGCGTGGGAGTATCGTTGCAGAATCTATGCTTGCACTAATCCTTGCTGATATGTTATTAATCAATGCTAGTGCAAATATAAAAAATCTAAAGAAAATATATAAATAATAAGTAAAATTAACAAATTTTAAATAAATAACTGCTTTTAAGCAGAGATTCAAAAAAAAAAATGTTTATAATTCATTAACTTTTATTCAAATATTTAATTTGATTAAAAGATGATCAATTTTATTTTATAAAAGGATAAAGAATGAAAAGAAGTGGTTTTTCAATGATCGAATTAGTATTTGTTATAGTAATCTTAGGAGTTTTAGCTGCTGTTGCTG